>NZ_JBITEN010000004.1:0-493991 GCF_044455165.1 Streptomyces sp. NPDC051315 | reverse complement strand
GGGGGTGCCCCCTCGCCGGCTTGGGCCACGGGGGCCCCCGGGGGGGCCCCCCCCCCCCCGGGGGGCGGCCGCCCGCCCCCCCCCCGGGGGGGGGGGGCCGGGGGGGGGCGCCCCCCCGGCGACGGGTGGTTGCGCGGGGTGCGGGCCCCGGGCGGTCAGCGGGGGACGGTGCAGTCGAACGCGTGCAGGTAGGGGTTGACCGGGCGGACGTCGCCGATGACCAGCCCGGCGTCGGTCAGCCGGCGGACCATGCTCTCGGTGGTGTGCTTCGCGCCACCGACGTTGAGGAGCAGCAGCAGGTCCATGGCGGTGCTGAACCGCATGGACGGTGTGTCGTCGACGAGGTTCTCGATGACGACGACCCGCGTCCCGGGCCCGCCCGCCTCGATGACGTTGCGCAGGGTCCGGGCGGTGCTGTCGTCGTCCCACTCCAGGATGTTCTTGATGACGTACACATCGGCCTTGACCGGGATGGCCGCGCGGCAGTCACCGGGCACGATGCGCACCCGGTCCGCGAGCGCGCCTCCGGCCCGCAGCCGTGGGTCGGCGTTCTCGACCACGCGCGGCAGGTCGAGCAGGGTTCCGTGCAGCGACGGGTACTTCTCCAGCAGGCTCGCCACCACGTGCCCCTGGCCGCCGCCGATGTCGGCGACCGACGAGCTCCCCGACAGGTCGAGGAACTGGGCGACGTCCCGGGCGGACTGCCTGCTGGAGGTCGTCATGGCCCGGTTGAAGACCTCGGCGGACTCGGGGGCGTCCTCGTTGAGGTAGGTGAAGAACTCCTTGCCGTACAGGTCCTCGACGACGTTGCGGCCGGTGCGCACGGCCTCGTCGAGCTGCGGCCAGGCGTCCCAGGTCCACGGTTCGGTGCACCACAGGGTGATGTAGCGCAGGCTGTGCGGGTCGTCCTCGCGCAGCAGCCGGGACATGTCGGTGTGCGCGAACGTGCCGTCCCGGCGTTCGGTGAAGACGCCGTAGCAGGACACGGCCCGCAACAGCCGTCTGAGCGGCCGGGGTTCGGTCTTCACCGCCGCGGCGAGGTCCTCCACGGACATGGGGCTGTCGCCGAGGGCGTCGGCGACCCCCAGCCGGGCGGTGGCGCGCAGGGCGGCGGCACACGCCGCCCCGAACGCCAGCTCCCTCAGTCGCATGGACGGCGGTGGAGCAGTCTCAGCGGTCGTCATGTGCCGCCTTCCTTCTTTCTCGGGACTACGGATACGGAGGTTCCGGGAGGCCGGTCAGCACAGTCCGGCGGGCTTGGACACCCGGCAGGAGTTGCGCTCGAAGGTGTTGCCCTTGCCGGTGTCCGTGTTGACGAGGTCCGCCGGCGAGTTGCGCCGCAGCGTGTTGTCGCTGATGCGGTTCCGCTCGCTGGTCGCCCCGACCATGCTCTTGAACAGGACGATGCCGCCCGACAGCGGCGAGGTGCCCGCGTGGTCCGTGATCACGTTCCGCGTCACCACGGTGTCCTCGGCGCCGGTCAGGACGATGCCGGAGCCCTGCAGGGCAGGCAGCCGCGGGGTCTTCGGGCAGGACTTGTTGTTGCGCACGATGCGGTTGTCGCGGACGGTCAGGGCGCCGGCCCTGGGCTTGTTCTCGTCGCCGACGACGAAGACCGCGGCGCAGTTGCCGGTGAGGTGGTTCTTCTTGACGGTGAGGTTGCGCAGGCGCCGGACGGTGAGGCCGATCCGGTTGCCCTCCAGGTGGTTGCGGGCGACCACCGCGCCCTTGGTGTCGATGGCGCCTTCCTCGGCGGTGATCGTGTTGGCGAGGAACAGGCCCGCGTCGCCGTTCTCCCGGGCGGTGTTCCTGCGGAACTCGCCGCGCAGCGAGCGCTCCTGCGCGATGCCCCAGACGCCGTTCTTCACCGCGGTCACGTTCCGCACGCTGAGCCGGTCGGTCCACACGGCGGAGACTCCGGACTTGGTGAAGCCGGTGACGGTGAGGGAGGCGACGGTGACGCCCTTGAGGCGGCGGTCCTTGGTGCCCTCCACACAGATGCCGTTGCCGGCCTGGGCACAGCTGTTGACGGCCGTGCCGGCGCCGGCCTTCTTGACGCTCGGCCGGATCACCGTGTCGGCGCCCGCCCCGCGCAGGGTGAGGTCCGGCGTGGTCACCTTGACGCTCTCACGGTAGGTGCCGGCGGCCACGAGAACGGTGTCGCCCGGCTTGGCGGCGTCCACGGCCTTCTGGATCGACTGTCCCGGGTGGACCACATGGGTCGTGTGGGCGGCGGCGGTCGGGGCTGCACCGAGCCCCGTCCCGACGATGGCTGCGGTGCACGCGAGGTACACAATGTGGCATTTCGTCATATTCCGTACCATAGGACCGGATGGTCCGCGGGCAGGCGGGATGGACCATCCGGCGGCGTGTCTTGGGGCCCGGCCACGCCGAGGGGCGCCGGGCCCCACGCTCCGGGCCCCACCTCCCGGGCGCCCGCACAGCCCGGTCAGCCGGACCACACGCCCCGGGCGCCCGCGCTCCCCCTCAGGCGACCACCCCGGCCACCGCCTCCGGCTGCTCGAACTGCGTCCGGTACAGCTCGGCGTAGCGACCGCCGGCCGCCAGGAGTTCCTCGTGCGTGCCGCGTTCGACGATCCGGCCGGACTCGACGACCAGGATCAGGTCGGCGGAGCGCACGGTGGACAGGCGGTGCGCGATGACGACCGCGGTGCGGCCCGCCAGGGCCTCGGCGAGCGCCTCCTGGACGGCCGCCTCGGAGGTGTTGTCGAGGTGGGCGGTGGCCTCGTCGAGGATGACGACGCGCTGGCGGGCGAGCAGCAGCCGGGCGATCGTCATGCGCTGCCGTTCGCCGCCGGAGAGGCGGTAACCGCGCTCCCCGACCACCGTGTCGAGGCCGTCGGGCAGGGAGCGGACCAGGTCGTCGAGGCGGGCCCGGCGCAGGGCGTCCCAGAGTTCGTCCTCCCCGGCCTCGGGCCTGGCGAGGAGGAGGTTGGCGCGGACGGTGTCGTGGAAGAGGTGACCGTCCTGGGTGACCATGCCGAGCGTCCGGCGCATGGACCGCGCGCTCAGGTCGCGGACGTCGACCCCGCCGATGCGGACCGCGCCGGCGTCGACGTCGTAGAGGCGGGGCAGCAGTTGGGCGATGGTCGACTTGCCGGCGCCGGAGGAGCCGACGAGGGCGACCGTGTGACCGGGTTCGGCGCGGAAGGAGACGCCGTGCAGGACCTCGGCGCCACCGCGGGTGTCGAGGGTGGCGACCTCCTCCAGGGAGGCGAGGGAGACCTTGTCGGCGGACGGGTAGCCGAAGCGGACGTCGTCGAACTCGACCGAGACCGGTCCCTCGGGCACGTCCCGGGCGTCCGGCTTCTCCTCGATGAGCGGCCTCAGGTCGAGCACCTCGAAGACGCGCTCGAAGCTGACCAGGGCGCTCATCACCTCCACGCGCGCCCCGGCGAGCGCGGTGAGCGGCGCGTACAGGCGGGTCAGCAGCAGCGCGAGGGCGACGACGGCGCCGGGGTCGAGGGTGCCGTTCAGCGCGAGACGGCCGCCGAGGCCGTAGACCAGCGCGAGGGCCAGGGCGGAGACGAGGGTGAGGGAGGTGATGAACACGGACTGGGCGGTGGCGGTGCGCACGCCGATGTCCCGGACGAGGGCGGCGCGGGCCGCGAACTCCGCCGACTCCTGCTCGGGGCGGCCGAAGAGTTTGACCAGGGTGGCGCCGGGCGCGGAGAAGCGCTCGGTCATGCGCGTGCCCATCGCCGCGTTGAGCGCGGCCGCCTCCCGCTGCATGCCGGCCATCCGCCGGCCCACGCGGCGGGCGGGCACCACGAACACCGGCAGCAGGACCAGCGCGAGCAGGGTGACCTGCCAGGACAGGGTGAGCATGACGGCGAGGGTGAGCAGCAGGGTGACGAGGTTGCTGACCACTCCGGAGAGCGTGTTGCTGAAGGCGCGCTGGGCACCGATCACGTCGTTGTTCAGCCGGGAGACGAGCGCGCCCGTACGGGTGCGGGTGAAGAAGGCGACCGGCATCCGCTGCACATGGTCGAACACGGCCGTGCGCAGATCCAGGATGAGCCCCTCCCCCAGCGTCGCCGAGAGTCTCCTGGCGAGGATGGAGAGCGCCGCCTCCAGCAGCGCGATCAGCGCGATGAGCAGCGCCAGCCGGACGACGGTGGCGGCGTCGCCGTGCGACACGATCGCGTCGACGACCCGCCCGGCGAGGACGGGCGTGGCGACGGCGAGCAGCGCGGTCGCCACCCCGAGCAGGACGAACAGGGCGATACGGCGGCGGTGCGGGCGGGCGAAGGCGCCGATGCGGCGCAGGGTCGCGCGGTCGAAGGGGCGGCGTTCGTGCTGGGCGTTCATGACGCTGTAGAGCTGCGTCCAGGCGGTGGTCTCCATACTCATGCAAGCGACGCTAGGACCTCGAGGAAGGTTGAGGTCAAGACGGCGACGTCTCCTCCCCGGCCGCCGTCCACACCGCGGTCACCCGTCGTTGACGTGGCGCGGAAAGACTCTTCCGGTGTGACCGCGGTTCACCTTCCCCCAGGGCCTCCTCCCCAGGGCCCGCTCCCCCCGGACCCGCTCCCCCGCGTGCGGTCCCGTCGGCGTCCGCCCGTCCGCCGGGCGCTGTGTCTGCTCCCGCTGGTGCTCGTCGGGTACGTCGCCGCGCGCCACTGGTCCGTCCTCGCCGAGGGCTTCGGTCATCTGCGCACGGCCCGGTGGCCCTGGCTGCTGGCCGCGGCCGGGGCGACCTGTCTGACGTGGGTCGCGGCGGCCGTCACCCGGCAGGGCGCCGTCGTGCAGCGGCTGCCCCGGCTGCGGCTGCTGGCCGCACAGTTCGCGGCGGGCGCCGCCAACCACCTGCTGCCGACGGGCCTGGGCGCGAGCGCGGTCAACCTGCGGTTCATGGCCGTGTGCGGGGTGCCGCCGGCCCGCTCCTCGGCCGCGCTCGCCCTGTACCTCCTGGCGGAGGGCATCGCCCGGGTGGGCCTGCTGGCCGCGCTGCTCCTGGCCTTCCCCGGCGCGCTGCGGCTCGGCGCCCTGCTGCCCGAGGGGGCGCTCGGCCCGCTCCTCGGGGTGCTCGGCGCGGCCGTCCTGGTGGCGGCGGGCACCCTGGTGTGCGTACGGCGGCTGCGGTCGGCCGTGTGCGGGTTCCTGCGCACCGCGCTGGACGAGGCGCGCTCGGTGCACACGCGCCCGGCGCGGGCGCTGGCCCTGTGGGGCGGTTCCCTCGCGTTCCCGGCGCTGCAGGCGGCCTCCCTCGCCGCGGTGGGGCGGGCGCTGGGCCTGCCGGTGCCGCCGGCGCACATGGCGGTGGCGTACCTGGCGGCGACCGTGGCGGTCGCGTTGGTGCCCACGCCGGGCGGGATCGGCTCGGTGGAGGCGGCGCTGACCGTGGCGCTGGTGGCGGCCGGCGGCCCGCCCGCGGTCGCCACGGCCGTGGTCCTCGCCTACCGCGTCATCACCGTGTGGCTGCCCCTGCTCCCGGGGGCGCTGACGCTGGGGACCCTGGTGCGGCTGAGAGTGATCTGACCCGTAGCCTCTGGCGTATGCGGAACGTCGGCGAAGGGGCGGACATGACGGCACGCGACGCGATACCCGGCCTGGCCGCCAACGCGGCGGCGCCGGCCGAGGTTCTGCTGCGGCTGCTGAAGCTGGAGTACGACGCGGACGTCGTGACCCGGCTGTCCTGGCGCACGTCGGTGCCGGACGAGGTGGCCGAGGCCATGCTCGCCCACCCGGACCGCCGGGTGCGCTCGGCGCTGGCGGAGAGCGCGAACGCCGATCCCGGGCTGCGGGCCCGTCTGCTGGACGGGCCGGAGTCGGACGCCATCCTGGTCGCCGTCGGCCCGCATCCGTACGGCACGACGGCGCCGCCGCTGCCCGACCGGGCCTACGATCGGCTGCTGAACCACGCCAACAGCAACGTGCGGTACGAGACGGTCGCCGCGCCTTCCACGCCCGCCCACGTGCTGCTGCCGCTCGCCACGCACGAGGACCGGCTGTTCCGGCTGGCGGCCTGCCGCCGCGGCTGGGGCGAGCTGACGCGGGAGGTGCGCGAGGCACTCCTCGACGACCCGGACCCGGAGGTACGTACGTACGCCGCGCTGCAGGTCATGGAGCACGACGAGGAACGCACCGCCTGGCTCGTCGGAGCCTCCACGGCCAACCTGTGGCGGTGGGACATCCTCGCGTACGGCAAGCTGGAGCGTGGTCTCGCCGAGCGCCTGCTGACCGAGGGGACGCACCTCGAGCGGCTCGTGGGCAACCCGACGTTCCCCGCGGACCTCGCGGCCCCGCTCGCCCGTCACGAGGACCCCGCCGTACGTCTCGCGGTCTCCGCCCGCCCCGAGCTCTCGGAGGAGGAACGGGCGGCGATCGACTGGGAGGTGCGGCCCGAGGACCGGCTGGACACCCTGCTGTGGGTGTGGCGGGCCCGTGAGGACGAGGAGGTGCTGCGCCGGTGTGCGCGGTCGGCGCACACCTGGCTGCGGCGCAGCGCCGCCGTGTGCCCCGCTCTGCCGGACGACTGTGTGCGACTCCTCGCCGACGACGAGGACTTCGGCGTACGCCTGCTGCTCGCCGAGCGGCACCCCGAGGCGCCGCCGGAGCTGCTGCTCGACCTCTTTCTGCACGGCACGCACCGGGCCGTGGGCATGCTGACCGCGAGGCCGCAGTTCCCCTCGGCCGGGCTCGCACGGCGATGTGCCGACGCGGCCGATCCGCGGGAACGGGCCCTCGCGCTGCGCGATCCGGAGACGATGCCCGAACTCGTCGAACGGCTGAGCCGGGACGAGTCGGCGAGCGTGCGGTCGGCTGCCGCCTTCGACCCGCGCCTGCCCCTGCCCCGGCTGCTGGAACTGCTGGACGACCCATGGGTGGGCAGTGCCGCGGCCGCCAACCCCACCCTCCCGGTCGGCGAGATGACGGCGCTGCTGGACCGGGCGGGCGTACCCGGCTGACCGATTCGAGGGCCGGCCCGGGAGTACCCGGCCGACCGGTTCGAGGACCGCCCCGGAAGGACGGGATCACCGACTCGGTTCAGGTGTGAGGCACGTGTGGCCTCAGGCGCCGCAGCCGCTCCGGAGCGAGTCCGGGCCGGAGCACCGGGCCCTGCGGAGGTCGAGATCCACGGTCCGGTGCCCCAGCCCGTGGTGCGGTGCCGCCGTGTCCGTGGCCGAAGGAGTGCTCCCGGCCGGCCGCCGGGTGCGAACTGCCGTTCCGGATACGGCAGGATGAGCGGTCGCGTCCGTCCTCGGACGGACACGACCGCACTTCCCGCACTTCGAGCAGGTGACAACGTGACGAGACTTCACATCCGGCCGCCGGCGGCCGCCTTCGCCGCGGAACGACGTCCCGGAGGTGACCGGTGAACCGCGCGCTGACCCTGGACGACTGCGTCCTCGCCGGCATCGCCCTGGCGACGGGGCTGCTGGTGGCCTTCCTCTCGCGCACGATGCTGCGCTGGCTGGCCAAGCACGCCAAGCGCACCCGCTGGAGCGGCGACGACGTCATCGTGGACGCGCTGCGCACGGTGGTGCCGTGGGCGGCGATCGTGGGCGGCGGGGCGGCCGCGGCCGCGGTGCTGCCGCTGACCCGGGCCGTCCAGCACACCGTCAACCAGTGTCTGACGGTGCTGCTCATCTTCGTGGTGACGGTGTCGGCGGCCCGGGTGGTCGCCGGGCTGGTGCAGACGGTGACCACCTCCCGCTCCGGCGTCGCCGGATCCGCGACGATCTTCGTCAACATCACCCGGGTCCTGGTCCTGGCCATCGGCTTCCTGGTGGTGCTGCAGACCCTGGGCATCTCCATAGCGCCGATGCTCACCGCTCTCGGCGTCGGCGGTCTGGCCGTCGCGCTCGCCCTCCAGGACACCCTCGCCAACCTCTTCGCGGGCATCCACATCCTCGCCTCCAAGACCGTCCAGCCGGGCGACTACATCAAGCTGAGCAGCGGCGAGGAGGGGTACGTCGAGGACATCAACTGGCGTCAGACGACGGTCCGCAACCTCTCCAACAACCTGGTCGTCATCCCCAACGGGCAGCTCGCCAAGACGAACATGACCAACTTCATGCGCCCCGAGCAGCAGTTGACGATCCTCGTGCAGGTGGGCGTCGCCTACGACAGCGACCTGGAGCACGTCGAGCGGGTCACGACGGAGGTCGTCGCCGAGGTGATGACCGGGATCACCGGCGCGGTCCCGGAGCACGAGCCCGCGGTGCGCTTCCACACCTTCGCCGACTCCCGCATCAACTTCACCGTGATCCTCGGCGTCGGCGAGTTCAGCGACCAGTACCGGATCAAGCACGAGTTCATCAAGCGCCTGCACCGCCGCTTCCGCGAGGAGGGCATCCGCATCCCGGCCCCCGCCCGCAACGTGTCGCTCCAGCAGGGGACGGTGGTGATTCCGCAGCAGCGCAGCGAGCCGGGCGAAGTGCCCTCCGCCCGGCTCGAGGGGTGACCCCGCTGTCCGGAGCGCTCAGAGCGTCGCCGAGTTCTCGTGCCAGTGCTGCCCGTCGCTTCGGTGGTTCGGGGCGACGAGCGACGGCGGCACCGGGGCGACCGTCCAGTCCGGGTGGCCGGGCATCCGCGGGGTCGTCGTCCCGTACAGCCATTCGCGCAGGAAGCCGGTCAGGTCCTGGCCGCTGACGTGCGAGGCGACGGCGATGTAGTCGTCCGTCGACGCGGACGCGTCGCGGAACCTGGCCAGGAAGGTCCGCTCGACGGCGCGGAAGACGTCCTCGCCGACGAGTCGGCGCAGCGCGTACAGGACGAGGACGCCGCCCAGGTAGCGCTGGTTGTCGAAGAGGTTGGCCGCGTTCGGCGCGGCGACCGGGCCCGAGGTCTTCCGCCACTGGTCGCCGCGCGCGTACGTGTCCTTCATACGGGCCTCCAGGCTGGTCAGGCCGAGGGAGTCGGCCCAGCCCCGCTCGTAGCGGTACAGCAGCCCGTAGAAGTCGGCGTGGCCCTCGTTCAGCCACAGGTCGGCCCAGGTGGCGGGGCTGACGCTGTTGCCGAAGTAGGAGTGGACCAGCTCGTGCATCATGTGCGAGCCGATCTTCTGCTCCTCCTGGAGGAGGTAGTTCGGCTTGTAGAGGGTGAGGGTCTGCGTCTCCAGGCCCGTGAAGTCGAAGGCCTTCGGGTCGTCGGAGTTGCAGGGCAGCAGTCCGTACGTCTCGAAGGGGTAGGCGCCCAGGCGCGCCTCGATCCATTCGACGAGGCCCGGGGTGAGGGCGAGGGCGGGTTCCAGCGCCTCGGCGCGGGCGGTCGGCACGACGTCCCGCAGCGGCAGCCCGTGCGGGCCCCGCCGGTTCCTGATCACGTAGTCGCCGACCGTGATCTGCACCAGTTCCGTCGCGATGGGCGCGCGCGAGCGGTAGGTGTACGCGACGCGGTCGCCGGCCAGGTGCTCGGTGCGGACGAGCGAGCCGCTCGCGACGGCGCGCAGGGTGGCCGGGACGGTGATCCGGAAGGTGAAGCCGGCCTTGTCCGACGGGTCATCGTTGCACGGGAAGACGGTGTGCGCCGAGTTCGGCTGGGGGCAGACCGCGAAGCCGTCCGGGGTGGGCACCCAGGCGGTGTGCGCGAGCGTGCGGCGCGGGTCCGCCGTGTACGTGACGCGGACGGTGGTCACGGCCTTCGCCGGGAGCGGGCGGGCGGGTGTGAGCCGCAGCTTCTCCTCCGCCTGCTCGAAGACAGCTCTGCGCCCGGCGACGCGGACGTCCCGGACGTCCAGGCCGAGGGCGTCGAGGGAGAGGCGGGTGAGGGCCCGGGTGGTGCGCAGGGTGAGGGTGGCGGTGGCGTCCACGAGGGCGGTCGTGGCGTCGTAGCAGAGGTCGAGGTGGTAGGCGAGGACGCGGTAACCGTCGTTGCCGAGGGAGGGGAAGACGGGGTCGCCGAGGGTTTCGGGGGCCGGGCCCGCCGAGTGGTCCGCGGTGCCCGGCGCGCCGGCCCGCGGCTCCTTCGTGTCCGGGGCGGCGCTGTTCCCCGGGGCCGCGTACGCCGTGGCGCCCGCGGTCAGCGCCGCCGCCGTGCCGAACAGCGCGGCCGCCGGGGCCGTCACTCTGGTGCGATGTCTCATGGTCCGCTTTCGCTCGGGCGGCCGGATGGTCGGGCCGGCCGCCGGATCAGTGGGCGATCACCCTTCATGACCGCGGGACCGGCCCGTCCGGTTGCCCGGAACCGGTTCTTCCGTACGACTCCTGCACGTGTGTGCGGTCCGCTGTCGAGTCGAGGTCGATCACGAGATATCTTGATGTCGAGCAATGTTGCAGACGTGGAGCGGAGCACCCGGTGACTGACTCGACCATCATCTATACGCACACTGACGAGGCCCCGGCCCTGGCGACGTATTCCTTCCTGCCGGTGGTCCAGGCGTACGCCTCGCAGGCCGGTGTCTCCGTGGAGACGCGGGACATCTCGCTGGCCGGGCGCATCATCGCCGTGTTCCCGGAGTACCTGACCGAGGAGCAGCGCATCCCGGACGCGCTGTCCGAGCTGGGCGAGCTGGCCAAGACGCCCGCGGCGAACATCATCAAGCTGCCGAACATCTCGGCGTCGATCCCGCAGCTCAAGGCCGCGGTCGCCGAGCTCCAGGCGCAGGGCTACGCGCTGCCGGACTACCCGGACGAGCCGAAGACCGACGAGGAGCGCGAGATCCGCGCCCGCTACGACAAGGTCAAGGGTTCCGCCGTGAACCCGGTCCTGCGTGAGGGCAACTCCGACCGCCGCGCGCCCGCGTCGGTCAAGAACTACGCCAAGACCCACCCGCACCGCATGGGCGCCTGGTCCTCGGACTCCAAGACCAACGTGGCGACCATGGGCGAGAACGACTTCCGCTCCACCGAGAAGTCCGTCGTCATCTCCGAGGCGGGCTCCGTGAAGATCGAGCTGGTCGCCGAGGACGGCTCCACCACCGTCCTGCGCGAGTCGGTACCGGTCCTCGAGGGCGAGGTCGTCGACGCCTCCGTGATGCGCGTCGCCGCGCTGCGCGAGTTCCTGGCCGCCCAGGTCGCCAAGGCGAAGGCGGAGGGCGTGCTGTTCTCCGTGCACCTGAAGGCGACGATGATGAAGGTCTCCGACCCGATCATCTTCGGTCACGTGGTGCGCGCGTTCTTCCCGAAGACCTTCGAGCAGTACGGCCGGACGCTGGCCGCGGCCGGCCTCTCCCCGAACGACGGTCTCGGCGGCATCCTCAAGGGCCTGGAGTCGCTGCCCGAGGGCGACGCCATCAAGGCCTCCTTCGACGCCGAGCTGGCCGAGGGCCCCGCCCTGGCGATGGTCGACTCCGACAAGGGCATCACCAACCTGCACGTGCCGTCCGACGTCATCGTCGACGCCTCGATGCCGGCCATGATCCGCACCTCCGGCCACATGTGGGGCCCGGACGGCCAGGAGGCCGACACCCTCGCGGTGCTGCCGGACTCCTCCTACTCCGGCGTCTACCAGGCCGTCCTCGACGACTGCCGCGCCAACGGCGCCTACGACCCGTCGACCATGGGCTCCGTCCCGAACGTCGGTCTGATGGCGCAGAAGGCCGAGGAGTACGGCTCCCACGACAAGACCTTCGAGATCCCGGCCGCCGGCACGGTCCGCCTGGTCGACCAGGCCGGCAACGTCCTGATCGAGCAGCCGGTCTCCGCGGGCGACATCTTCCGCGCCTGCCAGACCAAGGACGCGCCGATCCGTGACTGGGTCAAGCTGGCCGTCACCCGCGCCCGCGCCACTGGCGACCCGGCGGTGTTCTGGCTGGACGAGACCCGCGCCCACGACGCCAACCTGATCGCCAAGGTCAACGCCTACCTGCCGGAGCACGACACCGAGGGCCTGGACATCCGCATCCTCGCCCCGGTCGAGGCCACCAAGCTGTCGGTGGAGCGCATCCGCCGCGGCGAGAACACCATCTCCGTCACCGGCAACGTGCTGCGCGACTACCTCACCGACCTCTTCCCGATCCTGGAGCTGGGCACCAGCGCCAAGATGCTGTCGGTGGTCCCGCTGATGGCGGGCGGCGGCCTGTTCGAGACGGGCGCCGGCGGTTCCGCGCCGAAGCACGTCCAGCAGCTGGTCAAGGAGAACTACCTGCGCTGGGACTCCCTCGGTGAGTTCTTCGCGCTCGTCCCCTCCTTCGAGCAGTACGCCACGGCCACGGGCAACACCCGCGCCAAGGTCCTCGCCGACACCCTCGACCGCGCCACGGCGACCTTCCTCAACGAGGACAAGTCCCCGACCCGTCGCGTCGGCGGCATCGACAACCGGGGCAGCCACTTCTACCTGTCCCTGTACTGGGCGCAGGAGCTGGCGCGGCAGACCGACGACGCGGACCTGGCCAAGGTCTTCGCCCCGCTCGCCGAGACGCTCGCGGCGAACGAGCAGAAGATCGTCGACGAGCTGATCGCCGCCCAGGGCAAGCCGGCCGACATCGGCGGCTACTACCAGCCCGACCCGGCGAAGGCCGCGGCGGTCATGCGCCCGTCGGCCACGTGGAACGAGACGCTGGCCTCGCTGAGCTGACGCCGGAGGGCTGAGAAGCCGGTTCCGGTTTCCCGCCCTGTCCCCCTCCGCCCCGACCGGTGCACCGCCCGGTCGGGGCGGAGGTGTGTCCGGGGTGAGGACCGTCCGCCTTCCGGGAGGACGTCATGTCCCTTCCGGGGGCGGACGCCATGCCCCTTCGGGGCGACCCCTCATGCCCCTTCCGCAAGCAGGCCCTCATGCCTCCTCCGGGGCGCCCCTCATGTCCCTGACGACGCAGAACACCCCCCGGGAGCCCCTGTGACCCCTGACCAACCCTCCTTCTCCCTCCTGCCCGGGGCCGCCCACTCCCCGGTGATCCTGCACGTGCCGCACTCGGCGCGCGGGATACCGGCTCAGGTACGCGCCGGCATCGTGCTGGACGACGGGGCGCTGGAGCGGGAGCTGGACCACATCACCGACGCGCACACCGAGCGGATCGCGCGGGAGGCGGCCGAGCTGTCGGCGGTCGCGCCGTGGCGGTTCGTCAACCGGCTGTCGCGGCTGGTCGTGGACCCGGAGCGGTTCCCCGACGAGCGGGAGGAGATGCGGGCCGTCGGGATGGGAGCCGTGTACACGCGGACCACGCACCGGGAGGTGCTGCGGGGCGAGGACGTCGACCCCGAGCCGCTGGTCGCGCGGTACTTCCGGCCGTACGCGCGGGCCATGACGGACGCCGTCGCCGACCGGCTGGCGGCCGTCGGGCGGGCCGTCGTCATCGACGTGCACTCCTACCCCACCGAGCCGCTGCCGTACGAGCTGCACGGCGGGGGCCCGCGGCCGCCGGTGTGCCTGGGCACCGACTCCTTCCACACCCCGTCCGGACTGCTGGCCGCCGCGCGGAAGGCGTTCGCCGCGGTCGGGGAGACGGGGCTGGACAGCCCGTTCGCCGGGACGTACGTACCGCTGGAGTACTACGGGAGGGAGCCGCGGGTGTCCGCGCTGATGGTGGAGATCCGGCGGGACACGTACATGAGCGAGCCGGGCGGGCCCGCGGGACCCGGGGTGTCCCGGCTCGCCTCGGCGCTGGCGGAACTGGTCGACGCCGTCTCCGGCTGAGGCCGTCTCCGGCGGGGTGGCTCAGGCGCGCAGCCACTCCGTGACGACCACCTCGCCGCCGGTGCGCAGGCGCAGCGCGAAGGGACCGGCGGGCGGGGCCTCGCTGGTGAAGCGGCCCATGTCGTCCGCGGTGAGCGCCGCGCCGGCCCGGGGGCCGTGGAGGACCTCGATCGAGGCCGGCTGGGGCGGCAGCAGCTGGCCCATCAGTCCCTGGGCGGTCACCTCGACGTCGACCGTCAGACCGCCGGAGTGGAAGGTGAGCATCCGCGGCACGTCCACGGCTCCCCTGACCGGGATGGCGTCCACCAGCGAGTCGAAGGTCAGCTCGGCGATCCTCGCGTCGAGGTCGTGCAGCGCGTACGCCTCGACGGCGAGCTGCCGCAGCTCGGCCGGTACCGGGTCCAGGATGGCGGCGGCCTCGCGCAACTCCTCTTCCAGGCTGCCGTGGTCGAACTCCTCGTCGTCGAAGGCTTCGTCGCCGAGTTCGCCCCCGTCGCCGAGGACGCCGTCGATGTCGTCCCCGTCGTGGCGCTCGTGCCGGTCGTGACTGTCGTCCATGCTGTTCACAGTGCTCCCCGTGCGTCGAGTCGGGCGCGCAGGCGGCGCAGACATCGCTGGCGCATCGGCCCGATGCTGCCGACCGCGATCCCCAGCGCGGCCGACACCTCCTGGTAACTGGGCGGCGGCGAGGAGATCAGCACCCGCAGCAACTGCCGGCAGCGCTCACCGAGCGCCTCGAACTCCTGCCAGAGACGGCGGACGCGTTCGCTCTGCGCCGCCGCCTCCTCCGAGTCCAGCACCGACTGCTCCGGCGTACGGTCCTCACTGACGCGGTCGAGCAGCTGAGGGTCGTCCGTCGGGGTCAGCCGGCGCAGGCTCTTGATCACTTTCAGGCACTCGTTGCGCGCGGTGCTCGCCAGCCAGGAGCCCGTCTTGTCCGGTTCACGGATCCGCCCGAGGTTCTGAGCGAAGCGGAACCACACGGTCTGGTACACCTCGTGCCCGTCGGCCTCGGAGAGCCGGTGCGCGCGCACGACGGACCACACCAGGGGGCTCAGCCCCTCGACGAGCGCCTTCCAGGCCGCCGTGTCACCGTCGACGGCGGACTGGACGAGCGCGCCGACTTCACTACGGTCCACGGTCCCACCCCTCGTGTACGGCCTGTCATCGTACGCCGTGGCGGGTGCGGCTTCGGACCTCATGCGGGCCTCACAGCGAGGGGGCGAGCTGCGCGACGGGGGCGGGACGCCAGGTCGGCGGGTGCAGCGCGGCCACGTGGGAACCGCGCACCTCGGCGAACTCCGCGCCGGCGTGCAGCAGTTGACGCGCCGCCGCGCGCGGGTCGGTCTCCTGGTGCGCCGTCATGTACGCCGCGACCATCCCCGCCACCACGGGCGTCGCGAACGACGTGCCGCTCCAGGACGCGAGCCCCTCGAACATCACCTGGTCCGGCTTGCCCGCGCCGGCCGCCCGCGGCTCGCTCAGCACACCGGTGTGGCGCGGCGACCGGCAGGTGCAGGGGTAGGTGAAGCCGTAGCGGCAGTCGTCGTACGTGGAGTGCTGGTAGACGTACGGGACGGGGGTGTCGAAGCCGGTGAGGGCGCTCGTGAGGCGCTCGCCGGGGGCGTAGACCCGCACCCACGGGCCGTGGTTGCTGAAGCAGGCGCCGAACTCGCCGTCGCCGCGCAGCGCTCCGACCGACAGGACGGCGTCGGCGTACTCCGGCCGGGCGGCGTAGGCCGCGGGCCAGAACGGCGTGGCGCTGGCGTTGTTGCCGGCGGCCGCGACCAACAGGGTGTGGCGAGTGCGCAGTTCCTCCATGAAGGCGGCCACGCCGAGCAGGCCGTCGACGCGGCCGTTGGAGGTGCCGGCGGAGAGGCTGATGATGTCGGGCCAGCCGTCCTGCTCGACGGCCTCGAAGAGCCGGTCGCCGAAGTCGTACTCCAGGATCGCGCCGGCGTCGTTGAGCGTGCCCCGCACGGTGATGTCGGTGTTGGGGGCGACGGCGGCGACGAGTCCGGCGATGAACGTGCCGTGGCCGACGTACTGCTGGAGGATGCCGTGCTCGTCCGTCTCCCGCAGCTGTGCGTCACCCTCGGTGTGGGCGAGCAGCGGGTACGAGCGGTAGTCGTGCATCAGGCCGGTGTCGACGACGAGGACGCCGACGGCCCCCTCCGGGTCGTGGTCCGCCTGGGCCGGGGCCGGGTTGGGAGGTTCGGAGGCGGGGACCGGTTCGTCGCCGGGGCAGGCGTTGACGGCGATGGACACCACGTGGTTGCGGCTGACGAGCCGGCGGCCCGTGCGGTTCTCGGCTCCCCGAAGGGCGCGCAGGGCGCCGGCGACGGCGCGGTCGGCGCCGGGCGCTCCCTCGCCGGGGTCGGCGACCCGGATGCGGGTGATGCCCGAGCGGTTGGCCTGCGGGCCGGCCCGGCGCACCTGGTCGGGGACCAGGTCGGGTGCCTCGGTGAAGTGCGTGCGGACGGCGTCCTCGACCACCTGGGCCTCCTCGCCGTCGCGGGCGAGGACGACGCCCTTCTCGTAGATGAACTCGGCGGAGTCGTCGGGGCCCATCGCCAGCGGGACGTCCGGCAGGGCGCGTTGGATCTGGTGGAACTGCTCGTGGAATCGCTGTGGTGCCATGGCGTGTCCTCCCCTGAGACCGGTGGTCGTCAGTCAGAGCGGCGAGGCCGTCGTCTGATACAGGTGGTGCGACGACAGGGCAGGGTGGTGCGGTTGCGGTCGCGCGCCGTCCGTATGCGCCCTACCTGCGCGCCGACGGTATGGACGCGATGTCCCATTGACTGGACCTGATACGCCGCCAACCCCGTGTGACATACGAGCGGGCCCACTACCATCCGTGGAGTGACAGCGGGAAACGACACGGTTCTCGAACTGCTGCCGATGGTGTTCGCCGCCCCCAACGACGCGTTGGCGCGGGCGGAGGGAGTGCTCGACACCGATCCGACACCGTTGCACGCCTCCGTCGCCCACCAGGTGATCGGTATCTGGCAGCGGGACTGGGGCGACATGCGCCTCGCCCTGGACCACCTGCGGCGCGCCCGTGAACTCGCGGCCCGCGCGGACTCCGCCGAACGGGAGGCGGACGTGCTGGCCACGCTCGGAGTGGCGCTGGTGCACGCGGGCCGCACCCGGCAGGGACTCGCCGCGTTCGAGCGGGGCGTCGGGCGCGGAACCGGGCACACCCGCGCGCGCGTGCTGTACCGGCGGGCCTACTCCTGGTGGGTCCTCGGCCACCATCGCGAGGCGCTCGAGGACGTGCGCCGGGCGATCCCCGTCCTGCGGCAGGCGGACGACGTCATCTGGACGGCGCGTGCCCTCACCCTGCGCGCCACCGTGCACCTGGCCCTCGGGGCGATCAAGCAGGCCGACGCGGACTTCACGGCGGCCGAGGCGCTCTGGGACACCACCGGCCAGGAGCACGACAAGGCCGACGCGGTGGAGAGCCGGGGCCTGGCCGCGTTCCGGTCGGGGGACGTCCCGGCGGCGCTGCGGCTGCTGGACGAGGCCGAGGAGCGGTACGCCAAGCTCGGCACGCCCACGTTCATGCTCGACATCCGGCGCTGCGAGGTCCTGATGGCCGCCGGTCTCGCGCCGGAGGCGCTGGCCGAGGCGGACGCGGCGATAGCGGTCCTGGACGGCATCGGCGGGCAGTCCACCCGCAAGGCGGAGCTGCTGCTGGCGGCGGCGCGGGCGGCCCGGCTGGCGGGCGATCCGGGGACGGCGACGGCGCGCGCCGCGCTGGCGGTACGGCTCTTCGCGGGGCAGCGGCGCACCTGGTGGGAGGCGCACGCCCAGCTGGTGCTGATCGAGGCGCGGGTCGCCACCGGACGCGGGTCGGGACGGCTGGTGGCGGACGCGGTCCGGGTGGCGGAGCGGCTGTCCGGGTTCGGGGCGCCCGCCGCGCCGGAGGCGTGGCTGCTGGCGGGCCGGATCGCGCTGGAGCTGAACTGGACGGCCGACGCCGAACGGTATCTGGCGGTCGCCGCCCGCAGCCGGCGCAGCGGGCCGCCGCTGGCGCGGATGACGGGCTGGGCGGCACAGGCGCTGTGGGCGCGGGCGACCGGGTCCGGGCGGGGCGTCCTGGAAGCCTGTCGGCGCGGCCTGGACGTGCTGGACGACCACCGCACGACGCTGGGTGCCTCGGAGCTGCGGGCCCGGGCCACCGCGCAGGGCGCCGAACTCGCCGCGCTCGCCCAGCAGGTGAGCCTGGAGCGGGGCGGGCCACGGCAGCTGCTGGTGTGGAGCGAACGGTGGCGGGCCACGGTGCTGTCGGCGCCGCCCACCCGGCCGCCGGCCGATCCGGCGCTGCTGAGCGGACTGACGGCGTTCCGCGAGATCGCGGCCCGCGCGGAGAGCGCGCGGATGGACGGCCGTCCGGTACCGACCCTGGAGCGGGAGCAGCGCCGTCTGGAGCGGGAGATCCGCTCCCGCACCCTGCACATCCGCGGGGACGCTCCCGGCGACGGCCACCGGTTCGACGTCGGCCGGCTGCTGGAGCGGCTCGGCGAGGGACGGCTGGTCGAACTGGCCGTGCTGGACGGGCGGGTGCAGGTCCTGTTGTGCGGAGGCGGACGGGTACGGCGGTTCGCGGGCGGGCTGATCGCCGAGGCGGAGCGGGAGGCCGAGCACGTCCAGGCGGGGCTGCGGCGGCTCGCCCACCCCGGCGCGGACGGCCGGCTGCCGGTGGTGGAGGCGGCGGGGCGGCGGCTGGAAGAGCTGCTGCTGGGCGAGGCGGCCGGGCAGCTGGGCCGGGGGCCGGTCGTGGTGGTGCCGCCGGCCCGGCTGCACCGCGTGCCGTGGGCCCTGCTGCCCTCGCTGCGGGAGCGGGTGCTGTGCGTGTCGCCGTCGGCGAGCAGCTGGCTGCGCGCCCGGGAGACCGAGCCGCCGCCGGGCGGACGGCACGTCCTGGTGCGGGGGCCGGGTCTGGCGACCGGCGGGGCGGAGGTGCCGGAGGTCGCCGGGCGGTACGGCAGGCCGACGGTGCTGGAGCAGGAGGACGCGCGCGTGCCCCGCGTGCTGGAGGAGCTGGACGGTGCCGCCCTCGCCCACATCGCCGCGCACGGCACCTTCCGGGCCGACAGCCCGATGTTCTCGTCCCTGCGGATGGCCGACGGCCCGTTGATCGTCCACGACTTCGAACGCCTCGACCGCAGCCCGTACCGGATCATCCTCTCCAGCTGCGACACCGCCCGCCTCGCCTCGGTCGGCGCCGACGAACTCCTCGGCCTGGTCACGGCCTTGCTGCCGCTGGGCACGGCGGGCGTGGTGGCGAGCAGCGCGCCGGTGAACGACGAGGCGGTGGTCGCGCTGATGCTCGCCCTGCACAAGGGCCTGAGCAGCGGCCTGTCCCTGGCGGAGGCACTGCGCGACGCGCGGGCGGCGCTGCCGGGGGACGCGGTGCACCAGGCGACGGGATGGGCGTTCACGGCGTTCGGAGCGGCGTGAACGCCCTTCCCGGCGGGCTCCGCGGCATGCGGCCGACGTGATCGTCTCCCCCGGCGCCCCGCACGGCGTTCGGGCGGCGCGCACCCCACCCGGTTAAGTTCAGGGCCTCGGGCGGCGGCGCGCGCCCCACCAGGTGGAGTTCACGGCGTTCGGGCGGTGGCGCACGTCCCCCACGCCCGGCTCCGCGGAGCGCCGGCTCCCGGTCAGGCCGGCTGTGGCTCGGGCAGCTCCACCAGCCACGGCAGGGCTCCCCGGTCGCTCGCGCCGAGGCGGGTGTAGGCGCTGTAGAGGTGGTTGCCGACGGTGCGGACGGAGAGGGTGAGGCGCTCGGCGATCTGACGGTTGCTCAGTCCGGCCGCGGCCAGGGTGACGATCTGCCGCTGGCGGGCGGTGAGTTCGCCCAGGACGAGCCCGGACAGGGCCGGGGTGCGGGCGCCCTGGCAGCGGCGGGCCAGGGCGACCGCGCGGGTACGGGCGGTGCGGGCCGCGCGGGGGTCGCGGTGGGCTCGTACGGCCTGGGCGTGCGCCTCCGCCGCGAACAGCAGGAAGCCACGGTCCGCCAGCTCTTCGGCGACCCGGTCGAGGGCGGGTCCGTCGCCCCGCGCGAGCGCTTCGGCGTGGCGGGCGAGGACGCCGTCGGGCGGGAGGAGGCCCGCGGCCCGCTCCGGGACGCCGAGGCGTACGGCGTCGTAGGCGGCGTACGGGTCGTGGGCGGCGTACGGATCCTGGGTCGCGTACGGACCCTGGGCGGTGTTCGCGGTGTTCGCGGTGTGCCGGTCGGGGTCGCCGCCCGCCTCGCCCGACTGGGCGGCGGACAGGGCGCGTTCGCGGCGGCAGGCGGCGTGGTCCGGGGCGGAGGCCAGACCCTCCCGCGCCCAGGCCGCCGCCTCGCGCAGTTCTCCCCGCAGCCGGGAGAACCGGGCGCGGACGGCCGCGTAGGCCGGTGGCACCGGTTTCCCCTCCGCCACCAGCCACTCCCCCACCGGTGTGGGCGTCGCGCGGACGTCCTGGCGTGCGATGCGGTCGGCCAGCTCGGTCGACTCCGCGACGAGGGCCGGTGCGTACGGCGCCCGGATGCCGGTCAGGCGCCGGGCCCGCAGCCGGCCCGCCGCCGCGCGCAGCATCGGGCCGTGCAGCGGGTGGGCGAGGCGGACGGTGGCGTCGTCGACGGCGTGGATCAGGCCGTCCGCCTCCAGGCGTTCGAGGATGCGCAGGTCGAGGGTGCCGACGGGGAGCGGCAGGGGCTCGGCGAAGGCGAGGCGGTCGAGGATCTCGCGTTCGTCGGGGGCGGTGCGGGCCAGGACGGGGGCGGCACGTTCGCGCAGGGCGGGGGTCGGCGGGACCGGGCCGCGCCACCTCCACTCGTCGCCGTCCGGTACCCGGGTGAGCAGGTCCTGCTCGCGCAGTGCGTCCAGCAGATCGCGCAGGAGGCGCAGGTCGCCTCCGGACAGGCGGTGCAGACGGTCGAGGGTCAGCGCCTCGAGGGGAACGCCGGCGGCGGCCGTCAGCAGGTGGGCCGTCTCCTCGCGGGGCAGGGGTTCCAGCGGCAGGCGAGGAAGCAGTTCGCCCGTCCGGAGGCGGGTCACGGCGCCGGGCGCCGGTACGTCGTCCGTGACCAGCACCAGCAGGCGGGTGCGGCCCTGGACGGCCAGCTGGTGGAGCAGGGCGGCGGAGGTGTCGTCCAGCAGCTGGGCGTCGTCGACCAGCAACAGGCGTACCCCGGCGAGGAGCCGGACCGCGCGGTGCAGGGTGACGTCCTCGGGAAGCAGAGGGGCGAACGCGGCGAAGGGGGTGTTCCGGGTCTCGGGGGTGCCGGCCACCCTCACGCGGTCCGTGCCACGGACCGCCTCCGTGGCCAGGCGGGTGCGGCCGCAGCCCGCCGGTCCCGTCACCACGATGCCGGGCCGGCCGGCCGCCAGCGAACGGCGGACCAGCTCCAGTTCCTCCTCCCGGCCGGTGAACGGCCAGGGCACCGACAGCGGCGACGACAGGGGATACGGCACGGACTGGGGCACGGGAGGTCGCACGGCTTCCGGCGCGGGCCGTGGCACAGGCTGCCGCACGGCTTCCTGCGCAGGGTGGCGTACAGCGTCCGGCGCGGGCCGCCGCACGGCTTCCGGCACAGGCTGCCGTACGGGCCGTGAGCGGGGCGGCCGAGGGGTCAGGGCGTCGCGTACAGAAGTCGTCACATCAACAGGAGTCGGCCTACTCACTCCTGATACAGGGCGACTTGAGTAGCTCCCGACTCAGGTCGCGGGGCGGTCCCGCACGGCAGTCTGGAGCCCATGACCGCCCGCTACTGCTCGCTCGCGCAGCAGTCGGCCCCCGCGTTCGCCCCGGGGCTGGCCGCCGAGCGGCTCGGCGCGCTCATGAGCGGACACCGGATGTGGGTCAACGGCACCGTTCTGCACTACTGCTTCTTCGACGGCGAGAACGACGGGTCGGTCATCGCGCCCCCGGCCTCCGCGGGCACCCGGTGGGTGTCCTGGGTCGGCGGCGAGGACCAGCGGGACGTGGTGCGCGACGGCTTCCGCGCGTGGCAGGACCTCGGTATCGGGGTCACGTTCACCGAGGTCGGCGACCGCTCGGAGGCCGAGCTGCGCATCGGCTTCCAGCGGGGCGACGGCTCCTGGTCGGCGGTGGGCCGGGACGCGCTGCGGGCGGGCCTCAACGAGCGCACCATGAACTTCGGCTGGGACCTGACCGCGCCCGGGGAGCGCGCGACGGCCCTGCACGAGATCGGGCACGCGCTCGGCATGCAGCACGAGCACCAGAGCCCGTTCGCCGGCATCCACTGGGACGACGAGGCCGTGTACGCCGACCTGGCGGGCCCGCCGAACTTCTGGAGCCGGGACCGCACCTTCTTCAACGTCCTGCGCAAGCTGGACCCCGCCGAGGTCAACGGCTCGGTGTGGGATCCGCAGTCCGTGATGGAGTACCCGTTCGCGGCGGGGCTGATCCTGGAGCCCGAGCAGTTCCGCGGGGGCGTGCACCCGCCCGGCGGACTGTCGCCGCTGGACAAGGAGTTCGCGCTGCGCTGGTACCCGCCGCTCGACGCGGCGCGGCCGCCCGGGCTGGTCCCCTTCCGTTCGGTGCCGCTGTCCCTGGGGTCCGGCGAGCAGGCCGACTTCACCGTCGAACCGCGGGAGACCCGCGAGTACACCGTCGGCACCTTCGGCGCGAGCGACGCGGTCGTCGTGGTCTTCGAGGAGCGGGACGGGGAACCCCGCTTCCTCGCGGGGCGGGACGACGGGGGAACCCCGCACAACGCCACGATCACGGCCCGGCTCGTGAGGGGCCGCCGCTACTTCGTCCGCGTCCGCCTGTACTCCGGCTGGGGGTCGGGTGAGACGGCCGTCATGTGCTGGTGACGGCCCCGGGGGGAAGCGCCGCGCGGGCGCACAGACCGCAGTCCGGCGCCGGGGGAAAGGCCGGGGACGTCATCACTCGGGGGAGGGTGACGTCCCCGGCCGCACCGCGCGTGCCCGGCGGGAACGCCCGCTCGGGCGCGAGCCGGTCCCGCGCCCGCCGGTCACTTGACGGCGAGGGGTTACGACGCCGCCCGCCCGATGCCGCCCGTCGCGTCCGGGTGGGCCAGGCCGAGGTGGTCGCGCAGGGTCGTGCCCTCGTAGTCGGCGCGGAAGACGCCCTGTTCCTGGAGGAGGGGGACGACCTTGTCGGCGAACTCGTCGAGGCCGCCCGGGGTGATGTGGGGGACGAGGATGAAGCCGTCGGCGGCGTCGGCCTGCACGTACTCGTTGATGGTCCGCGCGACGGTGGCCGGGGAGCCGACGAAGTTCTGCCGGTTGCCGGTCTCGATGACCAGGTCGCGGATGGACCAGTTGTTGGCCTCGGCCAGCTCGCGCCATGCGCGGGCCGTGGCCAGCGGGTCGCGGTACATGCGGACCTGGGCCCGGCCGCGGGCGATGTGGTGCTCGCCCGGGTCGGGGTCGATGTCGGGGAGGGGGCCGTCCGGGTCGTAGGCGGACAGGTCCCGGTTCCAGACGAACTCCAGGTGCTTGAGGGCGGTGGCGCCGCTGACCTGCCGGCGGCGGACCTCCTTGGCGATCTCCTCGGCCTCGGCGTCGGTGTCGCCGAGGACGAAGCTGGCGGCGGGCAGGATGAGCAACTGGTCGGGGCGGCGGCCGTACCGGGCGAGGCGGGACTTCACGTCGGTGTAGAAGGCCTGGCCGGTGTCCAGGGCGGCGTACCGGCTGAAGATCGCGTCGGCGCCGGAGGCGGCGAACTCACGGCCCTCGTCGGAGTCGCCGGCCTGGAAGATCACCGGGCGGCCCTGGGGGCTGCGGGGGACGTTGAACCGGCCGTGGATGTCGAAGTGCCGGCCCTCGTGCACGAAGGCGCCCGCCTTGGCGTCGCTGAGGAAGGTGCCGGTGGCCTGATCGGCGACGATCTCGTCGCCCCGCCAGGAGTCGAAGAGCTCGCGCGCCGTGGCGAGGAACTCCTGGGCGCGGGAGTAGCGCTCCTCCTGGGGGAGGAAGCCGCCCCGGCGGAAGTTCTCGCCGGTGAAGGCGTCCCAGGAGGTGACGACGTTCCACGCGGAGCGGCCGCCGGAGAGGTGGTCGAGGCTGGCGAACTGGCGGGCCACCTCGTAGGGCTCGTTGAAGGTGGAGTTGATGGTGCCGGTCAGTCCGAGGTGGTCGGTGACGGCGGCGAGCGCGGCCAGCACGGTGAAGGTGTCGGGGCGGCCGACGACGTCCAGGTCGTAGATCTTGCCGCCCTGTTCGCGGAGCCTGAGCCCCTCGGCGAGGAAGAGGAAGTCGAACTTGGCGCGTTCGGCGGTGCGCGCGAAGTGGACGAAGGAGCTGAACTCGATGTGGCTGCCGGCCTTCGGGTCGCTCCACACGGTGGTGTTGTTGACGCCGGGGAAGTGGGCGGCCAGGTGGATCTGCTTCAGCGGCTTGCTCATGGTCGTGGTTCCCCTCGGCTCAGGCGGCGGCGTAGCGGTTGGCGGGGCGGGCCAGGCCGAGGAGCCCGCGCAGGGTGTCGGCCTCGTAGGCGCGGCGGAAGGCGGCGCGGCGCTGGAGTTCGGGAACGAGGCCCCGGGTGATGGCCGGCAGGTCGTGGCCGGCGACGGCGGGGCGCAGCCGGAACCCGGTCAGTCCGGCCGTCTGCCACTCCTGGAGCAGGTCGGCGAGTTGGGCGGGGGTGCCGGTGAAGACGCGGGCGTCGCTGGTGTACTCCTCGCCGGCGAGGGTGTCGAGCCGGTCGCGGCGGGCGGCGGCCTCGGCGGGGTCGTCGGCGAGGAGGACGACCAGGTCGGCGAAGACGTGCAGCGGTTCGGCGGCGCGGCCGGCGGCCTCCTGCTCGGCGCGGATCTCGGCGACGACCGCCCGGGCCTGGTCGGTGTCGTGCGGGGTGACGTACCCGACGTCGGCGGCGCGCGCCACCAGGCGGTAGGGGACGGTGGCGTGGGCGAGGGCGGTGACCAGGGGCTGACCCTGGGGCGGGCGCGGGGTGATGGAGGGGCCCTTGACGCTGAAGTGGGGGCCCTCGAAGTCGATGTAGTGGAGCTTGTCGCGGTCGATGAACCGGCCGGTGGCCACGTCCCGGATCTCGGCGTCGTCCTCCCAGCTGTCCCAGAGGCGGCGTACGACGTCCACGTAGTCGGCGGCCTCGTCGAAGAGGCCGGCCACCACGTCCCGGGTGGCCGGGTCGTCGTAGGCCGTGATGCGGGGGATGGTGCGGCGGCCGAAGTGGGCGGCCTCGGCCGGGCGGGCGGAGACCTGGACGCGCAGGCCCGCACGGCCGGTGCTGACGTAGTCGAGGGTGGCGATCGCCTTGGAGATGTGGAACGGCTCCGTGTGGGTGGCCACCACCGTCGGGACCAGGCCTATGTGGCGGGTCAGCGGGGCAACGCGGGAGGCGATCAGAACGGCGTCCAGCCGGCCGCGGACCTGGTCGGTGCGGTCGTCCGGGTCCAGGAAGTGGGAGGACTGCGGGCCGAGGCCGTCCTCGATCGTGACGAAGTCGAGCAGGCCGCGCTCGGCCTCGCCGACCAGGTCGGCCCAGTATCCGGCGGTGAACAGTTCACGGGGGCGGGCGACCGGCTCGCGCCAGGAGGCGGGATGCCAGCCGGTGCCGTCCAGGGCGACGGCGAGGTGCAGGGGTGAAGCGGAGGTCGGGGACACGAGGGTGCCTTCCTGGAGGTCCGTACGAGAAAGCCGGCCACACCCGGGACGGGGGCACGGCGAAGGAACGGGTCAGGAGCAACAGAGCGCGCCGGCCACGCGCTGGAGGTCGATGTGGGGCCGGGAGTGCAGGTGCACGGCGTGGGACAGGGCGGCCACGTCCGTCACCTCCCTCTTCCGGGCGCGCGACGGCGCCTCGCACATCTCGTCATGGGTCACAACCTCCCGGTCCCGCCGGATGTTCCCGGTGTGCGCACGACGGCGTTGTCGAGGGGGTTCGGTGGGGCCGCGGACGGGGCTCCGCCTCCGCGGAGGCCGATCGGGTGGGCCACGGAGGCGGAGTCCCTTCTGACGCGACGGGTGTGGGGACGGGCGATGGTGACGAGGGGTCAGGAGTTGTCCAGCGGCAGCCCGGGCGGGTTGATCTCCGAGGTGGTGACGGCCTCGTTGGAGAGGTTCCAGGCGGCGAGCCACTTGGCGTAGGTGCCGTTCTCGATCAGGTGGTTGATGGCCGCGGCGATCGGCTCGGCGAGTCCGCTGTCCTTCTTGGCGGTGGCGGCGATCAGGCCCTGGAGCGTCTCACCGGCGCCGGAGTAGGTGCCCGCGCTGCGGGTGGCCTGCGGGGTGCCCGCGGTCTTGGCGATGTTGTAGGCGATGCCGGGGTTGGGACCGAAGTAGGCGTCGATCTTGCCGCTGTTCAGCGCCAGGTAGGTGCTGTTGCGGTCCTGGAAGTACTTGACGGTGAGCTTCTTGCCCTCGCTCTCCAGCTTCTTCTTCCACTCCAGGAGGATCTTCTCCTGGTTGGTTCCGTTGCTGACGGAGACGGTCAGGCCGGCGAGGTTCTCGTAGTTCCCGTCGAAGTTCCACTTGCTGTCCTTCTGCACCTCCCAGCCGAGGTTGTCCTGCCGGTAGGACGCGAACTCGTACTTCTGCTTGCGCTCCTCGGTGTCGGTGATGTTCGAGAAGCCGACGTCGACCTTGCCGCTGTCGATGCCGACGAAGAGGTTCTCCCAGGTGGAGTTCTTCACCTCGGGCTTCAGGCCCAGGACCGCGGCCACGAGTCGGGCGAGGTCCGGTTCGGCGCCGGTGAGGGTCTTCTGGTCGCTGCCCACGAAGGCGAGCGGCGCGAAGCCGGCGGGCAGGGCGCCGACGCCGATCCTCAGCGTGCCGCTCTTGCGGACGGACTCGGGCAGACGGGCGCTGATTGACTTCACCTCGGAGACCTTGAGGGTGGTCTCCTTGCCGGCGCCGTTGGACAGCCGGGCGACGGTCACGCTCCCGGAGGCGGCGTTGTCGGTGGTGGTGGCGGCGTCGCTCTCGCCACCGCAGGCGGCGAGCCCGGTGGCGAGGGTGGCGACGGCGGTCGCCGCGGTGATGCCGCGTATCAGGCTGCGTCGGGAGAAGTGGGCAGGCATGGCCGTCCTTGTCGTGAGAGGCGATGAGAGGGGGGTGAAGGGGTGAGGGAAAGCGGTGGGGGGAAGTGGTGGGGAGGCGGAGGGGCGGCACGGGGCCGGGGTCCCGTCGGCCGCCGGTCAGAGCACCTTGCTCAGGAAGTCCCGCGTCCGTTCGTGCCGGGGGTGGTCGAGGATCTCGGCCGGCGGGCCCTGTTCGACGATCCTTCCGCCGTCGATGAAGACGATCCGGTCGGCGATCTCCCGGGCGAAGCCCACCTCGTGGGTGACGATGACGAGGGTGGTGCCGCTGGTCGCCAGGTCCTCGATGACGGCGAGGACCTCGCCGACGAGCTCGGGGTCGAGGGCGGAGGTCGGTTCGTCGAAGAGGATGACGCCGGGGCGCAGGGCGAGGGCCCGGGCGATCGCCACGCGCTGCTGCTGGCCGCCGGACAGCTGCCGCGGGTAGGCGCCCGTCCTGTCGCCGAGTCCGACCCGGTCCAGGAGTTCGCGGGCCAGTTCCCGGGCCTCGGCCCTGCCGAGCTTTCCGGTCGCCACCGGGGCGGCGGCCACGTTGTCCAGCACGGTCAGGTGCGGGAAGAGGTTGAAGTTCTGGAAGACGAAGCCGATCCGGCTGCGCTGGGCGAGGATGGCGCGCTCGCTGAGCTCCTTCAGCCGCTCCCCGTTCCGCTGCACACCGATCGGCTCGCCGCCGACACTGACGTAACCGACCTCTGGCTTCTCCAGGTGGTTGATGACCCGCAGCAGCGTCGACTTGCCGGATCCCGACGGGCCGATGACGACCGTGACCTCGCCGGGCCGTACGGTCAGGTCGACGCCGTCCAGGACGCGGTGGGCGCCGTACCACTTGTGGACTCCGTGCACTTCGAGCGCGACCGGGGTGATCTCGGCGCTGGTCATACGGCGGCCTCCCTGCGCGCGCGTTCCCTGAGGTCCCGCAGGCCGGTGCGCAGCTTCTGCAGCGGGGTCGGCGGCAGGGAGCGCGTGGCGCCCCGGGCGTAGTGCCGCTCGACGTAGAACTGGATCACGGACACGAGGCTGGTGAGGATCAGGTACCAGACGGTGACGACCAGCAGCAGCGGGACGATGTCGCCGGGGTAGGTGGAGCCCATGGCCTGGGCGGTGCCGAACAGGTCGAGCAGTGACACGTAGAAGACCAGCGAGGTGCTCTTGACCAGGCCGATCAGCTGGTTGACGTAGTTGGGGGTGATCGAGCGCAGGGCCTGCGGGAAGACGATCCGGCGGAACTGGTAGCCCTTCGGCAGCCCCAGGGCGGAGGCCGCCTCGTGCTGGCCCTGGTCGACGGAGAGGATGCCGCCGCGGACCACTTCGGCGGCGTAGGCGGCCTCGTTGAGGCTGAGGCCGATGACGGCGACCGCCATGTCGGTGGCGAGCCGGGACTCGTCGAAGGTGACGAACGCGGGTCCGAAGGGGACGCCCAGGCTCAGCGTCTCGTACAGGGCGCTGAAGTTGTAGAGGAAGAGCAGGACGACGATGAGCGGGATGGAGCGCAGCGCCCAGACGTAGGTCCAGCTGACCGCGCGCAGCACCGGACTCCTCGACAGCCGGGCGAGGGCGAGCAGGATGCCGCCGATGAGGCCCAGCACCGCGCTGTAGACGGTGACTTCGAGGGTGATGAGCAGTCCGTCGAGGATCGTCGGCCGAAGGAACCAGTAGCCGAAGCGGTCCCACTGGTAGAAGGGGTTCGCCACCAGGCCGTGGACGAACTGGGCGACCAGGACCAGCACGACGGCGGTGGCGATCCAGCGGCCGGGCCGGCGCAGCGGCTGAACCCGCTGTGCGGTGAGCCTCGTCGGCGGGGTGTCGGCGGCGGGTGCCTCGGCGAGGGACACGGCGCCTGGGGGTTCACTCATGAGGGGCTCCGGCGGGAGTCGGACACCCCGGGTCACGGCGGCCGCGGGCGGCGGCGGTGCGGCGGCAGAGGGGTGGGGACCGCTCTGCGGCGCACGGCGCCGGCGGGGCGCACGGATGCGTACGGAAACCGGGGTGGGGCGGACAACGGCACACCGCTCGGGCGGTGTTCGTCAGGAACGCGGATGCGGGGCGAAGGGTGTGAGGGGTTCAGCCCCGACAGCGGGCACGGCCCGGTGCGGTACACAGTGCGCTGTTCACGCGGAGCAGATCGACGGCGCGGTCGGCGACGAGCGGATCGTGTGACGGGCGTACGCGGCCCCGGGGGCGGCGGGGCGCCGTCCTGAGAGCTGCGTACATGTCCGTCACCGTCACTGTCCGGCCCCGGTGGGGCCCTCGCGCTTACCGAACGTCATCCGGTCCGGTCGTCACCTGGGGCACCCCACCGCGGTGCGAGGGTTGCCGGTCAGCAAGCCAGGGCTTGTCGCTGACGCTCATGACCGTTCTGGGCCGTAAGTTAAGCCATTCACCCGAACGGATGTCAACGTGCGTCCAGTGCGTGGACCGGGTCAGGGCCGGTTGACCTGCGGTCGCGTGCCCGTGCCGGGGGTCGCGTGGGCCTCCCAGTCCAGGATCTGGACGGCGGCCCCGGCGGCCTCCAGGCCCTGACAGCGGGCGTGGTGGCGGCGGTTGATGCCGTCGAGGTCGAGGTGGCCGCCGAAGGCCGGGTGCCCGGCCAGGCGGCGGGCGTAGGCCCACAGGGCCGGATGACCGGCGACGCGGTGCACGGCGGCGGCGTCGAGGTGGTGCCGGTGCACGGTGTCGAGCTGGACGAGCGTCACCCACAACTCCACGTCGGCGGCGGTGAGCTGACCGCCGATCAGGTACGGCTGGACCGCGAGTCCCCGCTCCAGCACGCCGAGCGTGGCGAGCAGGGCGTCGAGGGCGGCGGTGCGCTCCGCCTCCCCGGCCCCGGCCGCCCCGGCGCGCTGCGCGGCCTCCTCGATGCCCTGCGCGCACATCCGCTCGACGGCCTCGATCTCCGACTCGGCGCCGCGCGGGTGGAGCGCGATCCGGCCGCCGCCGAAACGGCGGGCGAGGTCCCGGGCGATGTCGGGGCCGTGGGTGGAGACGATGCGCCCCGACCAGTCGTCGCTGAGCACCGGCGCGAGGGCGGGGCCGGTGTAGCGGTGGGCGCTGGCGTCGTAGAGCGGGCGCAGCGCCGAGTGGCCGCCGTCGGGACAGTCGGGGACGGCGGGCAGGAAGGTCACCGGACAGGCCCGGTCCAGGCCGAGCAGCGTGTGGGTGACGGCGATGCGCAGGCCGTCGGGGTCGGCGGGTGACAGGTGGAGGCGGTAGCGGCGCGGGACGGCGTAGTGGCCGCTGCGCGCGTCACGGCCGATGCGGCCGCGGAAGGCGGGGGCGGAACGGACGGACGGGTGGGTGGCCGGCGGTGTGGCGGACATGACTCTCCCCGGGGGCGGTCGCGCGGAGGGACGCGCGGCGGATGCGGCGTCTGACGGGAGGGCGCGGCCCTGGTCCGCGCGCCGGAAGGGACGGTGCGCGGGGCACCTTCGGTGCGGCTCGGCGCGGGAACGGGCCGGTTCAGCCCTGGACGTCGATCGCGCTGCAGACGCGCAGCAGATCGATGTGACGGCGGGAGGTGAGAAGGGGCGACGACCACGCCGTGCGGCTCGCTCGGCTGGTGACCGGCTCAAGGCGCCCCATGTTTCCCTACCTGTTCACTAGGATTCCCGCTCCGAGTGTCGATCGGCCACCGGGCGCCGTCAAGGGGGCGTCCACGGAGTGGAGCGCGGGGAGATGTCCTGGCCGGCCCGGGCGAGGTCCTCGGGGGCGGACCCGAAGACGGCGGAACCGCCCGAGGACCTTGCGTGGGCCCGCAGGCGGCGGCGTCCGCAGGCGCCGCCTCGTCTCACGTGCGGGGCTTCCCGCTCGCCCCGAACTCGTCGGCGCCGGTCGGCTCGGGGCCGCCGAGGTGCAGAGGGACGGCGGGCCCGCCGAACTGCCGGCCGCCACACCGGAGTCGGCTTCACCGCCTCCGTCCTCGGTGCCGCCCGCGCTCAGACTCCCGCTCGGCGCCGAAGGTCGCGCGACCGGTACGAACAAGGCCGCCTCCTCGTTCGAGAAGGCGGCCTCCGACCGCGTGAAGCTGGTCGGGACGACAGGATTTGAACCTGCGACCCCTTGACCCCCAGTCAAGTGCGCTACCAAGCTGCGCCACGTCCCGCCGCGCTCCGCGCCGGGTGAACCGTGGGAACGCGCAGGTAAACCCTACCGTACGGGTGCGGGTGCGGCGGTCGCGCCCGACGGGGCCGCGGGGTCGGTCCCATCGGCCCCTTCAGCCCGCGCCGCCAGGGCCTCGGGGTCGGCCCCGACGGCACCCTCGGCCCGCGCGCGGTCGCCGGTGGGGTCCGCGCCCCGGGTGGGGTCCGCGCCCCGCCCGTTCGTGGACCGCGTCGCGTGCCCTCCGTGTCGACGGTGCCGAGTCACAGGCCCTCCGCGTCGACGGCCCCGGGCAGGACGGGCGCGGGGGCCGGGAGCCGTACCGGCTTCCACGACCAGTGGTGCGGGAACCGCATCCGTCGGCCGGGGTGACAGTGACGCCCGGAGGGGGGGCCGCCGGGATCGACGGGCACGACCCGTCCGAAAGGGCGCCCTGGAGAGGGCACGTCAGGTGATGTCCCGCCATGGGTGACCCGGGCGGAGCCGCAGCGGCGCGGGCGGCGGTGGCCCGGGGCGGTTGCGGGTGCCGTGCTCGTCCGGGGGCCCGTCGAGGTCGCCGGGCAGGGATCGGTCAGGGAGACAAGGCCCGACGGCTACCCGGGGGATGACGGATCGTCAGCCGGGTCTGGGCCCTCGGGCGCGCACGGGTGCCGTGGAGTTGCGGATCTGCAACTCCACGGCCACGTCGGTGGGTTCGGTCGGCAGGGGGCGGCCCTCGATGGCCGCGGTGAGGGCGCCGACGGCCCGGTCGGCGACGGCGGTGAAGTCCTGGCGGAGGGTGGTCAGGGGCGGGGAGAGGTAGGGGGCGACGGGGACGTCGTCGAAGCCGACCACGCTCACGTCGTGCGGCACGGTCAGGCCGACCTCGGCGAAGGCGCGGACCAGGCCGATCGCCATGTCGTCGTTGGCGGCGAACACGGCGGTGACGTCGGGCAGCCGGGCCAGGTGACGGCCGGCCGCGTAGCCCGAGGCCGGGGTCCAGTCGCCCCCGGCGGGCAGCGGCGGCTCCGGTGCGCCGGCGGCGGCGAGCGCCTCGCGCCAGCCCTGGACGCGTTCGCGGGCGCTGAACCAGTCCTGCGGGCCGGGGACGTGCCAGACGGTGCGGTGGCCCAGGGCGAGCAGGTGCTCGGTGGCGAGCCGGGCGGCGGTGACGCCGTCGGCCCGGACGACGGCGCTGCGGCCGCCGGCCGTGTCCACCGGGGCGCAGAGACTGACGACCGGCAGGTCGGTGTGCAGACGCAGGGGGGCGCCCTCGTCGACCGGTTCGACGAGGGCCAGGCCGTCGACACCGTGTTCCAGGAGCGACTCCACGGCGACGGTCACGCGCCGGCTCCGCGCGGTGCTCGCCAGGGCGAAGGTGTAACCCGCCCGCCGCACGGCCTGCTCCAGGCCGAACAGCAGGGAGGTCGGGCCGTACAGCGGGGAACCGAGGGCGACGACGCCGATCCTGCGGTAGCGGCCGAGGAGCAGGGCGCGGGCGGCGGTGTTGGGGCGGTAGTCCAGGTCCCGGATGGCCCGCAGCACGCGCTCGCGCACCTCGGGGCTGACGTGCGGCTCGCCGTTGACGACGCGCGACACCGTCTTCTGCGAGACGCCGGCGGCGCGGGCGACCTCCGTCATCCCCGGACCACGCCGGGGTCCGGCCGTCGCCATGAGGCGCTCCCGTCGGTCGTGGGCCGCGCCGGCGGGCCCCGTCCGAGCACTCCGCCCAGGTGTCCGGCGGTGCGTGCCGCCTCCGGACCACGCAGTCAAGCCGGTCGACGACCTCCCGAGGACCAGGCCTGACTACGTAGTCAGGCCAGTCTTGGGGGCTGATCCGGCCACGTCAAGACCCCACGGCCCGCACGCCCTCGCGCCCCTTCCGGTCACTCCGGGTCCGACACGCAGAATTTTCCCCGAGGCCACGCGGCGCCTGGAATGCGAACCTCCGTTACGGACATGCGGTTCGAAAAAACCCATTTCCAGCGGTCATGCATGTTTCAACAAAATGAGCCGGCGGTGAATTCGATCATTCGCGGGAAGTATTTGATCCGCTTTCCTCCGACCTGGCCGTCGGCCGCCGACTGACCGGATCGATACGGCCGCATACCAGCCGTCCGTTCAAACGTTGACCAGCGAGTAACCACAGCACTACCTTTCAAGCGCGTTTCGAGCACGCGCTCAGACCGGTGTTCCGCGGTGATCCCTGCCCGCCGGAATCCACTGTGCCGCCTTTGCTGTCCCGAACCCCCCACCGTGCAGTTTCACCCTTGATTCGGAGAATCATGACGTTCACTGTGCGTTCCGAGGACATGATCATCGGCATCACTCCTTTCGGCGAGCCCGACGCCGGGCTCGCCCTGGCGGTCGGCCGGGCCGGCGGGCTGGGCGTGCTCGATCTGGGTGACGGCGACCGAAGAGCGCGCGAGGCGCTGTCCCGGCTGCGCCGGGAGTCCCCGGGCGCGTTCGGGGTCAGAGTCGGCCCCCGCTGCCGGCTGTCCCCCGCCGACCTCGCCGCCGACGGCCCGCACACGGTGGTGCTGGCCGCGGACGCGCCCTGGCCGATGGCCGAGCTCGCCGCGCGCCACCGGGTGCTGGTGGAGGTCACCGATCCGGCGGGGGCCCGGGAGGCCGCCCGGGCCGGCGCGCACGGGTTGGTCGCCCGGGGCGGCGAGTGCGGCGGCCGGATCGGCGAACTGAGCACCTTCGTACTGCTCCAGCGGCTCCTGGCGGCGCCCGGCCTGGAGCTGCCGGTGTGGGCCTGCGGCGGCATCGGTCCGCGCACGGCCGCCGCCGCGGTGGCCGGCGGGGCGGCCGGCGTCGTCCTCGACACCCAGCTCGCCCTGCTGGCGGAGTCCGCGCTGCCCGAGCCGGCGGCCGCCGCGCTGCGCACCCTGGACGGCTCGGAGACCGTCGTCCTGGCCGGTCACCGGGTCCTGCTGCGCCGCGGCCCGGACGCGCCGCGGCTCCCCGACGACGCCGGACCGGAGGCGGTCGCGGCGCTGCTGGGCGCGCAGGATCCACGCGCCCAGCTCCTGCCGGTGGGCCAGGACGGCTTCCTCGCCGCCCGGTTCGCCGACCGCTGGGGCGACGTACGGCGGACGGTGCGGGCCCTGCGGGACGCGGTGCGGGACGCCGTACGGGAGGACGCCGAGCACGGGGAGGACGGGCCCGGGCGGGCGCTGGTGGCCGGCTCGCCGATGAGCCGGGCGCTCGGGACACGGCTGCCCGTGGCGCAGGGGCCGATGACGCGGGTCAGCGACGGGGCCGCCTTCGCGGCGGCGGTCGCCGAGGACGGGGCGCTGCCGTTCCTCGCGCTGGCGCTGGCGGACGGCGCGCGGACGCGGACGATGCTGGCGGAGACCCGGGACGCGGTGGCCGGCCGGCCCTGGGGCGTGGGCGTGCTCGGTTTCGCGCCGGAGGACGTACGGGCCGCCCAGCTGGAGGCCGTACGGGAGCTGCGGCCCACGCACGCGATCATCGCGGGCGGGCGCCCCTCCCAGGCGCAGGCGCTGGAGCGGGACGGCATCCGGACCTTCCTGCACGTGCCCTCACCGGGGCTGCTGCGGCAGTTCCTCGAGACCGGGGCGCGCCGGTTCGTGTTCGAGGGCAGCGAGTGCGGCGGGCACGTCGGACCGCGCGGCAGCTTCCCGCTGTGGGAGGCCCAACTCGCCGTGCTGGAGGACTGCCTGGGTGATGCCGACGCGGGTGACCTGGAGGTGTTCTTCGCGGGCGGGGTGCACGACGAGCGGTCGGCGGCGATGGTCGCCGCCCTCGCCGCGCCGCTCACCGCGCGCGGGGCGGCCGTCGGCGTCCTGATGGGCACCGCCTACCTGTTCACCGAGGAGGCGGTGGCGCGGGGCGCGATCCAGCCCCTCTTCCAGCGGCAGGTGCTGGCCGCGGAGCGCACCACCCTGCTGGAGTCGGCGCCGGGGCACGCCACGCGTTGCGTGCCCAGTCCGTTCGCCGCCGGGTACCGCGAGGAGGAGGCCCGGCTGCGCGCGCGGGGCGTGCCCGACCGGCGGATCTGGGAGGAACTGGAGCGGCTCAACGTCGGCCGGCTGCGCATCGCCAGCAAGGGCGTGACCCGCGGGGCCGACGGGACGCTCACTCCCGTCGACGAGCGGCGCCAGCTCGCCGAGGGGATGTTCATGGCCGGGGAGGTGGCCGTGCTGCGCTCGGCGACCACGACGGTCGCCGCGCTGCACACCTCGGTGACGACGGGAGCGGCCGCGTTCCTGGCCCGGCGCGCGGCCGAACTCGGCGAGGAGACGCCGGCCACGACGCCGCAGGCGCCCGCGCCGCTCGACATCGCCGTCGTCGGCATGGCCTGCATGTTCCCGCACGCCCCCGACCTGGCCACCTTCTGGGCGAACGTCGTCGGCGGCCACGACGCCGTCACCGAGGTGCCGCCGGAGCGCTGGGACCCGGCCGTCCACCACGGCGAGTCCACCCCGTCGAAGTGGGGCGGCTTCCTGCCGCCCATCCCGTTCGACCCGCTGCGCTACGGCATCCCGCCCGCGTCCCTCGGCTCCGTCGAGCCGGTCCAGCTGCTGTCCCTGGAGGCCGCCCGGCGCGCCCTGGAGGACGCCGGATACGGCGACGGGGGACGGGAGTTCGACCGTTCCCGCACCTCCGTGGTGTTCGGCGCGGAGGCGGGCAGCGACCTGTCCAACGCGGCCACGCTGCGGGCCGTGCTGCCCTCGTACTACGGCAGGGTCCCGAGCGGCCTGGACGACCAGCTCCCGCGGCTCACCGAGGACTCCTTCCCCGGCATGCTCGCCAACGTGATCTCCGGCCGGATCGCCAACCGGCTCGACCTCGGCGGCGCCAACTACACCGTCGACGCCGCCTGCGCCTCCTCGCTCGCCGCGGTCGACGTCGCCTGCAAGGAGCTCGTCGGCGGCACCAGCGACGTGGTGCTGTGCGGCGGCGCCGACCTGCACAACGGCATCAACGACTACGTCCTGTTCTCCTCCGTGCACGCCCTCTCCCCCACCGGCCGCTCCCGCGCCTTCGACGGCTCGGCCGACGGCATCGCCCTCGGTGAGGGCGTGGCCTGCGTCGTCCTCAAACGGCTGGCGGACGCCGAACGCGACGGCGACCGGATCTACGGCGTCATCAAGGGCCTCGGCTCCTCCAGCGACGGCCGCTCCCTGGGTCTGACCGCGCCCCGCCCCGAAGGGCAGCGGGCGGCCCTGGAACGGGCCTACCGCAACGCGGGCGTCTCCCCGGCCGGCGTCGGGCTCGTCGAGGCGCACGGCACCGGCACCGTGGTGGGCGACCGCACCGAACTGCGGGTCCTCAGCGAGGTGTTCGGCGCCGCCGGCGCCGAGGCGGGCGGCTGTGTGATCGGTTCGGTGAAGTCGCAGATCGGCCACACCAAGTGCGCCGCCGGTCTGGCGGGCCTGATCAAGGCGGTCCTCGCCCTGTACACGGGGGTGCGCCCGCCGACGCTGCACGTCGAGGCGCCCAACCCGGCCTGGGACGCGGACAGCAGCCCGTTCGCCTTCCACACCGAGGCCAGGCCGTGGGCGGCGCCCGCCGGGGAACGCCTCGCCGGGGTCAGCGCGTTCGGCTTCGGCGGCACCAACTTCCACGTCGTGCTGGGCGCGTACGCCGGCGGCGTGCCGCCCGTGCACGGCCTGGACGCCTGGCCGGCCGAGCTGTTCGTCTTCCGCGGACGGGACGAGAAGGCGGCCCACCGCGCGGTGGAGGAACTGCTGAGGACCGCCGAGGCGGAGGGACGGCCGTGGCGCCTGCGTGACCTCGCCCTGGGCGCGGCCCACCGGTCCGACGCGAGTGCGGATCCGGCGCGGGTCGCGATCGTGGCGAGCGATGTGGACGACCTGGTGGAGAAGCTGCGGCGGGTCCTCGCGGGCCCGGACGCGCACGATCCGGCCCGCGGGATCCACCTGGCGGGCCGGGACACGCCGGTGGCCACGGACTTCGGCCCGGGTGCGCCCGGTGGCGCGGCCCCCGGCAAGGTCGCCTTCCTCTTCCCCGGGCAGGGCAGTCAGCGCACCGGGATGCTCGCCGAGCTGTTCGTCGCCCTGCCCGAGCTGCGGGGCTATCTGGAACTCGGGCGGGCCCACGCCGGCGCGTTGTATCCGCCGGCCGCCTTCGACGACGCCGTGCGTGACCGGCAGCAGGCCGCGCTGACCGACACCCGGGTGGCGCAGCCGGCCCTCGGGATCGCCGGGCTCGCCGCGCACGCCGTGCTGACCGCCGCCGGGGTCCGGCCCGACATGGCCGCCGGGCACAGCTACGGCGAGCTGGTCGCCCTCTGCGCGGCCGGCGCCCTCGCCCCCGAGACGCTGCTGGAGCTGAGTTCCGAGCGGGCGGCGGCGGTCCTCGAAGCCGCCGGGGAGGACCCGGGGACCATGGCGGCGGTCGCGGCCGGCGCCGAGGACGTCGTACGGGCACTCGAGGAGGCGGGCGCGCCGGACTCCGTCGTCGTCGCCAACCGCAACGCGCCCGCCCAGACGGTGATCTCGGGACCGACCGAGGCGGTCGTCGAGGCCGTACGGCTGCTGCGCGAGGCGGGTCTCGGCGCCAAGCGCATCCCCGTGGCCTGCGCCTTCCACAGCCCGCTGGTCGCCGCCGCCGGCGACCGGTTCGCGCGGGCGCTCGCGGACCGCCCGGTCCACGCACCCGAGTTCCCGGTGTGGGCCAACCGCAAGGCCGCCCCGTACGCCCCCGACGCGGAGGCGGTACGGGCCGAGCTCGCCGCCCAGATCGGCGCCCCGGTCGCCTTCGCCGAGCAGATCGAGGCGATGTACGAGGCGGGTGCGCGCGTCTTCGTCGAGGCCGGCCCGGGGTCCGTGCTGACCCGGCTGGTCGGGCAGATCCTCGGGGACCGCCCGCACACCGCGGTGGCCTGCGAGTCCCGCCCCGGCGGCGGCCTGCGCGGCTGGCTCGACGCCCTGGCCCGGCTCGCCGTCGCGGGGCTCGCGGTGCGCACCGGCCGGCTGCTGCGCGGACGGGACGCCGTCGACGCGGTGCGCACGCCCGCGCCGAGGCGGCCCGGCTGGACGGTGGACGGACAGCTCGTCCGCACCGCCTCCGGCGCCCTTCTGCCCGGTGCGCTCGCACCGGCCCGACGAGTCGTGGACCCCGGCGAAAGGACTGTGACGACTGTGACGACCAACCCCCCGCACGGCGTCCCCTCCGACCGGGACGCGCTCATCTCCGAGTTCCTGCGCACCAGCCGGGAGATGATCGCCGCCCAGCGGGACGTACTGCTGACCTACTTCGGGGCGGCGCCCGGGGCGACGGCCCTGCCGCCCGTCCCCGCGGAAGTGCCCGCGGTGCAGGTGTCTCCGGTGGCGGTGACGAGTCGACCGGTCCCGCCGGAAAGGGAGTTGCAGCCCGCGCCCGCGCCCGTGAGCGCTCCGGCCGGCCCCGTCGACGTCGGGCGGATGGTGCTGGACATCATCAGCGAGCGCACCGGCTATCCCGTCGACATGATCGAGCCCGACCTCGACCTGGAGGCCGACCTCAGCATCGACTCCATCAAGCGCGCCGAGATCGCCGGTGAGCTGGCCAGGCGGCTGGGGGCCGGGGAGGGCACGGACCTGGCCGCCATGGACGACGCCGAGCTGGAGGACCTCGCGAAGGCGCGCACGGCCGCCGCGGTGACCGACTGGCTGACGGCACGGCTCGGCGAGCCGGCCGCACGGGAGGGGACGGCCGGGCCGGACGGGCTCGCCGGACCCGAGCGGCCGGCCGGAGCGGCCTCCCCGGTCGCACCGGCCCTCGTCACGGCACCGGCCCTGACCCCACCCCGGCCCGACGCCCCGGCCCAGGCCCCGGCTCTCGAGGACGTCACCGGCGAACCACCCCGACGCCACGTCCTGCGCCCCGTTCCCCTCGACGGCCCGCAGGACCTCCCCGCCGACGCGTCCTCCCTCCTCGCCGGCACCCACTGGACCGTCCTCGGCGAGGGTCCCGACGTCGTCGCGCGACTGCGGGAGTCGGGCGCCCACGTCGTCGTGCGCGGCCGGGACCACGAGCCGGCCGACGCCGACGGGCCGGTGGACGGCGTGTTGTACCTGGGGGCGCTCGCGGAGGGTGACGACCCGGTGCTGCCGGACGCGTTCCCCGTCCTGAAGGCGGCCCTGGCCCGCTCCCCGCGGTGGCTGCTGGCCGTGCGGCCCGCCGACGGGCCGGCACCGGACCCCCGCTCGGCGGGGCTGCACGGGCTGTTCCGCACGGTGGCGCGGGAGTACCCCGAGACGGTGGCGCGGGTGGTCTGCCTCGCCGACGTCTCCCCCTCCGCCGTCGCGGACGCGGTGGTCGCGGAGGCCGTCGCGCCGGACCGTACGCCGGTCGTGCTGCGGACGGCGGCCGGACGGCACGGGTTCGAGCTGGTGGAGGAGCCGCTCGGCACACTGGGCAGCACGGGGGCCGGACCGGCCGGGGACGGCGCCGCCGAGGCCGCCGCTCTGGGCCTGGACCGGGACGCGGTGGTGGTGCTGGCGGGCGGGGCACGCGGCATCACCGCGCAGTTCGCCGCCGCGCTCGCCGGTGCCGCCCGCTGCCGGCTGGAACTGCTCGGCCGCACCCCGGCGCCGGACGGCCCCGAGGACGCGGACACCGCCGCCGCGCGCACCCCGGCCGAGTTGCGCGCGGTCCTCGCCGCCCGGGGCGGGCTGACGCCGGCCGAGATCAACCGCGCCACCGGGCTCCTGCTGGCCCAGCGGGAGATCAGGGCGACGCTGGCGGAGCTCACCGCGCTCGGCAGCCGGGTCCGCTACCGCTGCGTCGACTTCCGCGAACCGGAGGCGGTGCGCCAGGCGGTGAAGGAGATCCACGCCGAGCACGGGCGGCTCGACGGCGTGGTCCACGCGGCCGGCGTGATCGAGGACCGGCTCGTCGGCGAGAAGACCGCCGAGTCCTTCCAGCGTGTCTACGGCACGAAGGCGACCGGTGCCCACGCCCTGCTCACGGCGCTGGAGGAGCTGCCCGCCGCGCCCGCCTTCACGGTGCTGTTCGGCAGCATCGCCGCGGTCCTGGGCAACCGCGGCCAGGTGGACTACGCGGCCGCCAACGACGCCCTGGAGACCCTGGGCGCGGCCTTCGCCGCCCGCACCGGGCACCGTGCGCTGACCGTGCACTGGGGCCCGTGGGCGCCCGCGGCCGGTCACGCCGGCATGGTCGGGGTGGAACTGGCCCGTGAGTACGCCCGGCGCGGCGTCCGGCTGATCGACCCGGAGGAGGGAACCGCCGCCCTGCTGCGGGAGCTCGCCTGGGGCGAGACGTCCGCGACCGCCGTCGTCTACACCGCCTCGGGCTGGTGACGGCCGCGGTGTCCACCACGGTGACCGCTCGTCAGGTCCCGGTCGCCGTCGTGGGGATGGCGGTGCTGCTGCCGGGCGCCGCCGGCCTGGACGCGTACTGGCGGAACCTGCGGGACGGTGTGGACGCGATCGGCGAGGTGCCGGACGGACGGTGGGACGCCGCCTACTACCGTCCCGGCACCGCCTCCGACCCGGCCGTCGCGGACCGGGTGTACGCGCGGCGGGGCGGGTTCGTGGACGGGCTGGCGCAGGTCGAGCCGACCCGGTTCGGGATCATGCCGAACTCGGTGGCCGGGACCGAGCCCGACCAGCTCATCGCCCTGCACGTGGCCGCCGCCGCCCTCGACGACGCGGGCGGCGCCGGCCGCCTCCCCGACCGAGGGCGGGTCGGCGTGGTCCTCGGCCGGGGCGGCTACCTCACCCCCGGTCTGGTCCGGCTCGACCAGCGGGTGCGGACGGCGGCCCAGCTCGTGCACACCCTGGGCGAGCTGCTGCCGGACCTGACCACGGGCCAACTCGACCGGGTGCGGGAGGCGTTCACCGAGCGGCTCGGGCCGGACCGCCCCGAGTCGGCCATCGGCCTGGTGCCCAACCTCGCCGCCTCCCGGGTCGCCAACCGGCTCGACCTGCGCGGCCCCGCGTACACCGTGGACGCCGCCTGCGCCTCCTCCCTCGTCGCCGTCGACCAGGCGGTGGGCGAACTGGCCACCGGCCGCTGCGACCTGATGCTCGCCGGGGGTGTCCACCACTGCCACGACATCACCCTGTGGAGCGTCTTCTCCCAGCTGCGCGCCCTCTCCCCCAGCCAGCGCATCCGCCCCTTCCACCGGGACGCCGACGGGATCCTGATCGGCGAGGGCACGGGCGTCGTCGTCCTCAAGCGGCTCGCCGACGCCGAACGCGACGGCGACCGCGTCTACGCCGTCATCCGGGGCACCGGCGTGGCGAGCGACGGGCGTGCGGCCGGCCTGGTCAACCCCGACCCGGGCGGCCAGGCACAGGCCGTACGGCAGGCCTGGCGGGCCGCCGGGCTCGACCCGGCCGCGCCCGGCTCCATCGGCCTGCTGGAGGCCCACGGGACGGCGACCCCGGCCGGTGACGGCGCCGAACTGGCCACGCTGACCGAGGTGTTCGGTCCGGGGGACGGCGAGGCCGTGCTGGGCTCGGTCAAGTCGATGATCGGGCACACCATGCCCGCCGCCGGGGTGGCCGGCCTGGTCAAGGCCGCGCTCGCCGTCCACCACGGGACGCTGCTGCCGACCCTGCACTGCGACGACCCGCACCCCGCGCTGGCCCGCACCCGCTTCCGCGCACTGGAGAAGGCGGCCTGCTGGGAGACCACCCCCGACCAGCCGGTGCGGCGGGCGGCGGTCAACGCGTTCGGGTTCGGCGGGATCAACGCCCACGTGGTGCTGGAGGAGGCACCCGGGGTCCGCGCCGGCGGATCCGCCGGGGGACGCGGAGGTCCCCGCCGCGCGACGGCCCCGCCCCGCGCGTCCGCCCGGGTCGCCGAGCCCGAGCCGGTCCTCCTCCTCGCCGCCGGCTCACCCGACGGCCTCGCCGCCCTGCTGGACGCCGACGACGCCGCGGTACGCGCCGCCGGGCTCGACCCCGCCCGCCCGCATCCGGACGCCGGCGGCGCCCGGCTGGGCATCGTCGACCCGACCGCCAAGCGGCTCGCCCTGGCCCGGCGCGCGGTCGGCAAACGGCGCCCCTGGCACGGTCGCAGCGACGTCTGGTTCCGGCCGGGCCCCCTGCTCGGCGACGGCCACGGAAAGCTGGCGTTCCTCTTCCCCGGGCTGGAGGGCGAGTTCACCCCGCGGGTCGACGACGTCGCCGCCCACTTCGGGCTCACCCCGCTGCCGGCCGCCGACGACCGGGTGGGCGACGTCGGCCGGCACGGTCTCGGTGTCGTCGCCGTGGGACGCCTCCTCGACACCGCGCTGCGCCGGACGGGGATCGTGCCCGACGCGGTGGCCGGGCACAGCGTGGGCGAGTGGACGGCCATGGCGGCGGGCGGGCTGTACTCCGGGGACGAGGTCGACGCGTTCATGGCGGACTTCGACCCGGACGCGGTGACCGTGCCGGGTCTGGCCTTCGGCGCGATCGGGGCGCCCGCCGAGCGGGTGCTGGCGGCGCTGCGCGACGAGGGCTGGGCCGAGGCGGGCCTGGTGCTCTCGCACGACAACGCGCCCGGACAGTCGATGGTGTGCGGCCCGGACGCGGCCGTCGACGCGTGCGTGCGGGCGTTCCGGGCGCGGGGCGTGCTCAGCCAGGTGCTGCCGTTCCGGTCCGGTTTCCACACGCCGATGCTCGAGCCCCACCTCGGCCCGTTCCAGGAGGCCGCCGACCGCTTCCGGCTGCACCCGCCGCACACCCCGGTGTGGTCGGGGACGACCGCCGCCCCCTTCCCCGAGGACGAGGCACGGGTGCGGGCCCTGTTCGTCCGGCACCTGCTGGAACCGGTCCGCTTCCGCGGGCTGACCGAGGCCCTGTACGCGGCGGGCCACCGGGTGTACGTCCAGGTCGGCCCCGGTCAGCTCGGCTCCCTCGTCGGCGACACCCTCGGCGGCCACGATCACCTGGTGGTCGCCGCCAACTCCCCCCACCGCACGGGTCTCGCCCAGCTCCGCCGGGTGGCGACGGCGCTGTGGACGGCGGGAGCCCGGGTGGCCCCGGCACTGCCCCGCACCACCGGCGGCCCCGCGGGGTCCGGGACCACCGCGGCGGGGATCGGCCTCGCCCCGGCGGGGGCCGGGACCGGCCCGGCAGCCCCGGCCGCCCCTGCGGACCCGGCCGCCCCCACCAGCCCGGCGCCGTCGCCCAACGCCGCCCCGGCCGCCCCGACCGCCGGCCCACGCCCCGCACGGCCGCCGGTCCGGCTGGACATGGACGGCGCCCTGGTCTCCCTGGAGCCCGCGAGGCTGGCCGCGCTCCGTGCCGAACTGCGCCCCGCACTGCGCCCCGCGCGCACGGCGGGGCCTGCCGCCCGCACGGCGGATCCCGCGGGCGGCAACGCGCTCGACGCCCTCGACGCCCTGGGCGCCCGCTCCCCCGCCGCCGCCGAACTCAGCGCCCTGCTGCAGGAGACGGCGGACACGGCCGCCGCCCTCATGGCGGCACCCGGGACGGCACCGGTCCGCCCCCGGGCCCGTACGGCACCCCCGCCGCCCCCCGCCCTGGCTCCCCGCCGGACCACCGTCCGGGTCTCCCCGCGGACCATGCCGTACCTGCTGGACCACTGCTTCTTCCCGCAGCGGCCCGGCTGGCCGGACGTGGCCGACCGGTGGCCGGTCGTGCCGGCGACGACGATCGTGCAGCACATCATGGACACCGCGCGGGAGGCCGCCCCCGGCCGGGTGCCGGTCGCCGTGCACGGGGCGCGGTTCGAGGAGTGGCTCACCGCCACGCCCGCCGTGGACGTCCCGGTGACCGCGACCCCCGAGGGCCCGGACCGGCTGGCGGTCTCCTTCGGCCCCCGGGCCCGCGCCACCGTCGAACTCGCCGCCGCCCACCCGTCCCCCGGCCCGGCGCCCTGGACCACGGACCCCGTCGGCGAGCGCGTCCCCGACCACACCGCCGCTCAGCTCTACGCGGACCGCTGGATGTTCCACGGCCCGGCGTTCCAGGGCGTCACCGAGCTCACCGCGATCGGCGACCGGCATGTGCGCGGGGTGATCACGACCCCGCCCGCGCCCGGCGCCCTGCTGGACAACGTCGGCCAGATCCTCGGCTACTGGATCATGGCGACGCGCACCGAGCGGACCGTGGTGTTCCCGGTCGGGATGCGGGAGATGCGCTTCTACGGCCCGCACCCCGCGCCCGGCACCGAGGTGGCGTGCCTGGTGCGGATCACCTCGCTCACCGACACCGTCCTGGAGGCCGACGTCCAGCTGACGGTCGACGGCACGGTGTGGGCGGAGCTGTACGGCTGGCAGGACCGCCGCTTCGACAACGACCCGAGGACGCGGCCCGTGGAGCGCTTCCCGGAGCGCAACACGCTCTCCGAGACCCGGCCGGGCGGCTGGTCGCTGCTCCACGAGCGCTGGCCGGACCTGGCCTCACGCGAGCTGATCATGCGCAACTCACTGGGCGGCCCGGAGCGTTCGGAGTACGCCGAGCACGCCCCGCGCGGGCGCCGGCAGTGGCTGCTGGGCCGGATCGCGGCCAAGGACGCCGTACGGCGGTGGCTGTGGGACCACGGCGAGGGCCCGGTCTTCCCGGCGGAGCTGCGGGTGCGCAACGACGGGGTGGGCCGCCCGTACGTCACCGGCGTGCACGGCCGTGTCCTGCCCCCGCTCGACGTGTCGCTGGCCCACTGCGCGGAGGCGGGAGTGGCGATCGTGCGGCCCCACACCCCCGGCCCGGGCCCCGGCATCGACATCGAGGAGGTCACCGACCGCGCTGCGGAGACCCTGGCCGTCGCCCTCGGCGGGGACGAACTGCGCCTGCTGCGGGGGCTGTCGGACGCCGGCGGCGACTCGGAGGCGGTGTGGTTCGCCCGCTTCTGGACCGCGAAGGAGGCGGTCGCCAAGGCGGAGGGCACCGGACTCGGCGGCCGGCCGCGGGACTTCGTCGTCCTCGACGCGACACCGGACGGCGACCGGCTCACCGTGTCGGGCCGCCTGGAGCGCGCCTACACCGTGCACTGCGCACCCGCCGCCAACCCGCCCGGCCTGCCGGACCGCACCTACGTCGTGGCCTGGACGACGGGACCCACGCGGACGTGACCCACCCGGGCGGGCGACACACAGACGGGCCACACACAGACGGGACCCACGCGGACAGGCCGCACACAGACGAGACCGACGCGGACGGGACCCACTCGAGCGAAGGAGTACGACCGATGACCCCCCACACCCCCGTCACCGCCGACGAGGAGGCCGTCCTCGCGGACCTCACGGGCATGCTGGCGCGCCTTCTGGAGGACGAGTACGGCCTCGACGACGTCGAGATCGGCATGCACACCACTTTCAACCGAGACCTGGAGCTGGAGAGCATCGACCTGGTCACCCTGGCCGGGATGCTCCAGGAGCGGTACGGCGAGCGGGTCAACTTCGCGGAGTTCCTGGCCGGCATGGAGTTCGACGAGATCATCGAACTGACCGTGGGCCGGCTCGTCGAGTACGTGGTGACCGGCCTGAAGGCCGCGGAGGCGAGCTGACCATGGCGATGGTCGACACCGGCGCCGTCCGGTTGCACGTGCAGAGGCTCGGCCCTCCGGGCGGCCGGCCGGTCACCGGCACCGCGGTGCTGGTGCACGGCCTGCTCACCGACAGCCTGGCCAGCTACTACTTCACCGTGGCCCCCGCGTTCGCGGCCGCCGGTCTCGACGTCGTCATGTACGACCTGCGCGGCCACGGCCGCAGCGAACGCCCCGCCGACGGCTACACCCTGGACCACGGCATCGACGACCTGGAGGCGCTCCTCGACCGCCTGTCGGTGACCGGCCCGGTGCACCTGGTCGGCAACTCCTACGGCGGCACGATCGCGTTCGGCTACGCCGCCCGCCACCCGGAGCGGGCGGCGAGCGTGACCCTGATCGAGTCCGAACCGGCCACCGCCGCCTGGGCGGTGAAGCTGGGCGGCATCCTGCGCCGGGTGGTCACCGAGCTCGCGCACAACGAGCCCGACGCGATCGCCTGGATCACCGCGCACCGCGGCCACAACACCGCCCGCCTGGCCAGGGGCGCGGCGCGGCTCGCCCGGGAGACCACCCTCGGCCGGGACATCCCGGCCAGCCGGGTGCTGACGGAGGACGAGATCCGGGCGGTGCGCTGCCCGGTCCTCGGCGTGTACGGCGGTGACTCCGACCTGGCGGACCTCGCGCCCTGGCTGGAGTCGTCGCTGCCCGACTGCCGGACGGTGGTGATCCCGGGGCACGAGCACTCCGTCCTGGTGGAGGCGGCGGGGACCGTGGGCGGTCACGTCCTCGCGCTGGTGCGGGGGGCCGTGCCGACGGGCGCGGCGGAGGCACGGTGAGCGGATTCCTCTTCGTCGTACCACCGTTGACCGGGCACATCAATCCGGCCGTCGGCGTGGCCGCCGAACTGGACGCGCGCGGACACCGGGTGGCGTGGGTGTGCCCCGATCCCGCGCTGGTCCGGCGGCTCGCGGGCGACCGGGCCCGGGTGTTCCCCTGTGCCGGGGCCGCCGAGGGGAGCCGGCCGCCCGAGCTGCGCGGGCCGGAGGCGCTGAGGTTCCTGTGGGAGTGGTATCTGCTGCCGCTGGCCGAGGCGATGGCGCCGGGTGTGCGGGCGGCCGTCGAGGCGTTCCGGCCGGACGTGGTGGTCGCCGACCAGCAGGCCTTCGCGGGCGCGCTGGTGGCGGAGCGGCTGGGGGTGGTGTGGGCGACCTCGGCGACCACGTCGGCCGAGTTCACCGACCCACTGGCCGGGCTGCCCAGGGTCCGTGCGTGGCTGGAGGAGCGGCTGGCCGGGCTGCGGGCGGCGATCGGGGATCCGGCGGGCGGCTCGGACCCGCGGTTCTCCCCGCATCTCGTCCTCGCCTTCAGCACACCGGAGTTGGCCGTGCCCGCGGCGGGGCCGGCGGGAGCCGTCGGCGGTGTCCGCTGGGTGGGCCCGTCCATCGCGGCCCGTCCCTCCGCGACCGGCTTCCCGTGGGAGTGGCTCGACGCCGGACGGGCCACCGTGCTGGTGACGCTCGGCACCGCGAACTCCGACGTGGGCGGCCGTTTCCTCGACGTGTGCCGTGATGCGCTGCGGGAGCGGGCGGACCGGGTGCAGGGGGTGATCGTCGACCCCGGCGCGACCCTCGGCGGGGCGGACGACGGCAAGGACGTGCTGGTCGTGCCCTTCGTTCCTCAACTCCCCCTGCTGGCCCGCGCGGACGCGGTGGTCTGCCACGCCGGGCACAACACGGTGTGCGAGGCCCTGTGGCACGGGGTCCCGCTCGTGGTGGCACCCATCCGCGACGACCAGCCGGTCGTGGCCGGGCAGGTCGCGGACGCCGGCGCCGGAGTGCGGGTGCGGTTCGGCCGGGTCACCGTGCCGAAGCTGGGCGCGGCCCTCGACTCCGTGCTGCGCGAACCCGGGTACCGGGCGGCGGCCGACCGGATCCGTACGGCGTTCCGCGCCGCCGGCGGCGCGCCCGCCGCGGCCGACCATCTCGACGAGCTGGCCAGGGAGTTGTGATGAGCGACGAGAGCAAACCCACCGAGCGGATCGCCGCGCTGCGCCCCGGTTACCAGGCCGATCTCGCGGCCGGCCCGGACCGTTTCTTCGAGCCCCGGCGCACCACCTGCCCGTGGTGCGGCTCGGACCGGCTGACGACACGGCTGCGCACCACCGACCTGCTCCAGCACAAGCCCGGCCGCTTCGTCCTGGACCGGTGCGGGGGCTGCGGGCACACCTTCCAGAACCCGCGACTGAGCCCGGAGGGGCTGGAGTTCTACTACCGCGACTTCTACGACGGGCTCGGCGAGAAGAAGTTGGGCGACACCTTCGGCGGGCGCACGACGATGTACCGGGGGCGGGCGGAGTCGATGCTGCCGCACGATCCCGGGCCGAAGACCTGGCTCGACGTGGGCACCGGGCACGGTCACTTCTGCGCGGCCGCCCGCGAGGTGCTGCCGGGGACGACGTTCGACGGGCTCGACTTCACCGACGGCGTGGAACTCGCCGAGCGGGAGGGCCGCGTGGAGCGCGGTTACCGGGGCGCTTTCCCCGAGCTGGCACCCGAACTGGCCGGCCGCTACGACGTGGTGAGCATGTTCCACTACCTGGAGCACAGCACCGACCCCGACCGCGAGCTGCGCGCCGCCCGGGAGGTGGTCCGGCCGGGCGGGCATCTGCTCATCGAGGTGCCGGACCCGGAGAGCCGTTACGCGCGCCTGCTGGGCCGCTGGTGGCTGCCCTGGCTCCAGCCGCAGCACCTGCACTTCGTACCGGTGGCCAATCTGCGCGCGCGGCTGGCGGAGCTGGGGTTCACGGTGGTCACGGAGCAGCACGCCGAGCCGCACGACCCGGTGGACCTGCTGGCCGCCGTGTGGCTGGCACTGGACCACGTGGCGCCGCGCGAGGACGCGCCGTGGCTGCCCGGGCCGCCGAACGCGCTGCGCCGCACGCTGCGCGCGGCGCTGCTGGTGGCCGGGATCCCCGCGCTGATCGCGGGCACGCTCCTCGACCGGTTCGCGGTCCGGCCGCTGTCGCACCGGCTGGGCCTGTCCAACGCGTACCGGCTGGTGGCGCGGCGGGACTGAGGGGACGGGGCAGGGCCGGACGGACGCCCCGGGCCGGCCTCACCTCGCCTCGTGATCGGGACGGGCGCCGGAGTGCCCGCGTCCCACGGGACGCGGACCTCCGAGACGCGGACCTCCGGAACACGGGCCCCCGGACACGACCTCCGAGACGCAGGCCTCCCGGGACACGGACCTCCCGGACGCAGGCCTCCCGCAGCGGCCCTACGTCGCCCGGGAGGCCGGCCGCCTGCCCTGGCCGGCGGCCTGCGGCAGGGCCACCCCCAGCTTCTCGGCGCGCTCCGACAGCTCGCGCCACAGCTTCGGTGCCACCGGGATGCCCTTCTCCCCCCGCTCCGCGGCCACGGCCGCGCTGCGCTCACCGGGGTAGAACACGCCCTCGGCGCCGTCCGCCGCCGGCAGGCCCTTCACGGTGCTCAGGGTCGCGTCGACGGCCTCGGTGAAGGCGTCCGCGCCGCCGAAGGCCGCCGGGTCGACGGCGATGAGCAGGGCGTTCTGGCGGTGCTTGCGCCCGGCCGGGTCGTCCGAGTGGAAGGACGAGAAGATCGGCGCGCCGACGAGCACGCTGGTCAGCAGCTCGAACGCGAGCGACATACCGGAACCCTTGGCCCCGCCCAGCGGCAGCGGCATGACCGCCTGCTCCGGGTCGGTGGTCGGGGTGCCGTCCTCGGTGGCGGCCGCGCCCTCGGGCAGGGGGGTGCCGCTCGCCTTCGCCTGGCGGATCCTGCCCAGGGCGATGGTGGCGGTGGCCATGTCGAGGAGGAGCGGCGCGTTCCGCCGCGCCGGTACGGCGATGGCGAGCGGGCTGGTGGCGACCGCAGCGCCCTTGACGCCGGTGTATCCCATGTTGGGCATGCCGGCGACGAACCCGATACCGACCAGCCCCTGTTCGGCGATCTTCGAGACGTAGTAGCCGATGGCGCCGGTGTGCACCGTGCGGCGTACGCCCACCGCGGCGACGCCGGTCGTCCTCGCCCGGGTCACTGCCTCCTCGGCGGCCGCGGACAGGGCGACCGGGCCGGGGGCGCGGTCGGCGTCGAGGACGGCCGCCGCCGGGGTGGTGGACTCGACGGCGATCCGGGCGTCGGCGTTGGCGACACCCTTCTCCAGCAGGTCCAGGTAGGCGGGGACCCGGGCGATGCCGTGCGAGTCGACGCCCCGCAGCGCCGCCCAGACGAACACGTCGGCGGTGGTGCGGGCGTGCTCGGCGCTCAGGCCGCCCTTCTCGAGGAGGGCCGCGGAGAAGGTGCGCAGGTCATCAGCGGACACCGGGACCTTCGATGGTGTGTCGGACATGGTGGCGGGTGCCTCCTGGTTCAGCGGGTGACGAGGACGTCGACGACGGCGGTGGTGCCCTCCGCCACGGCCTTGAGCGCGCGCTCCAGCGCGGGCGTCAGCGCCCCGGGCGTGTCGACGGTCTCGGTGTGCATCCCGAACGGCTCGGCGAAGGCAGCCAGTCGGGGCAGACGGTGCAGGTCGGTGCCGAGCCACTCACCGGTCTCGGCGGCCGCGCCCTCGGGGTAGAACCTGCGGTGGTTCAGGTTCATCGACTTGTACACGCGGTTGTTGAACACCACGATCAACAGCGGGAGTCCGTACGTCCTGCCGGCGTCGTACGACGGGATCACCGGGTTGTACGCGAACGCGCCGTCGCCGATGGTGAGGACCACCGGGCGTTCCCGCGCGGCGAGTTTGACGCCGAGGGCGACCGCGATGCCCTGGCCCAGTCCGCCCTGGACGTAGAAGTACGAGTCGGGGTCGGACGTCCGCAGGTGTCGCTTGACGACGCGGCTGTGGGTGATGGTCTCGTCGACGACGATGCCGTTGCTGCCGTGCAGCAGGGCGCGCAGGGTGGCGGCGATCAGGACCGGGTCGACGCCCTCGGCCCGCGCGGCCTTCGCCTCGGCCTGCTCGATCGCCGTCTGCTCGGCGGCGAACCGGGCCTCCTGCGCGGCCCGGCGCTCGGCCACGGCCGGCCCGTCGAGGTCCTTCGCCCGCTTGGCCAGCTGGCGCAGGGTGTTGGCGACGTTGCCCTCCAGGTACCTGTCGGCGTACAGGACCTGGTAGACGACGTGCGGGCGCTGCGGCACCTCGTCGATGACGACGATCCGCGCCGTGGACGGGCGGCGGGACGGCGGGTAGAACGGGGCGCGGCAGTTGACCAGGAGGATCAGGTCCGCCGTGTCCATCCAGGGGCCGATGTCGCTGCCGGCGTGCAGCGGGTGGGTGCGCGGGAAGTTGCCGCACACCGCCGAGTCCGGCTCGACGACGGGGATGGACCAGGCCTCGGCGAAGGCGACGAGCGCCTCGAAGCCGCCCGCCTCACGGCCGACCGTCTCGGTGACGATCACGGGGTTGCGGGCCTCCCGGATCATCTGCGCGACCGGGTCGACCTCCTCGGGCGAGCTGTGCGTGGAGCCCGGCGCGACGACGGGCTTGGCCTCGCGGCCGTCCCAGTCCTCCAGGAGGATCTCCAGCGGGATGTTGAGGTAGGCCGGGCCCGCCGGGGCGCGCCAGGCCAGCTCCGCCGCCCGCGTGATCATCGTCGGCAGCGTGTGCACGCTCGCGGCCTCGGTGGACCACTTGGTGAACGGCTGCGCGACGCCGTGCGGCCCGCCCACGATCGACAGGTTGCGGTACCACTGGCCGCCCGGATCGTGGCCCGGGGCGTCGCCGTAGGTGGCCGACTCCGAGGAGGTGACCACCATCGGCACGCCCGCCAGCAGCGCGCCGTGCACCGCCATCGACCCCTGGAGCAGGCCGGGGGCCGCGTGCAGGAGCACGCCCTGGGGGCGCCGCCGGACCAGGCCGTAACCGGTGGCCATGCCGACGGCGACGGTCTCGTGGGTCAGGTCCAGGTACTCCGGCGCCGGTTCACCGTCGCGGTGACGCCGGGCCAGCGCCTCCCACACCGGGGCCCACTCGGACCCCGACGAGCAGAAGAGGTAGTCGGCGCCGACGGCGTCGAAGGCGGATACGACGGCCTCCCCGCCGTCCCCGCCGGGCGTGTTCACGCTGTCCGTCATCTCTGGTGGTTCCTCAGCCCTCGATCGGCCAGTTCAGGACCTCGGAGATACCGCGGCCCATGATCCACTCCAGCTCCTCGGGGGTGAAGTCCCAGTGCTTGGTGAACTGCTCGATGGTGTCGGTGTAGGTGATGCCGTGGCCCAGCAGGCGGGTGATGTCGGTGCCGTAGAAGCAGCGCTGCGGGCCCATCTTGTCGACCATCTCGCGCACGTACTTCTGGATGTTGTTGTTGGGGAAGGGCTGCGTGGAGTAGCCGGGCAGCGCCGAGACCTTGACGTAGATGTTCGGGTGGACGGCCAGGTCCGCGGTCTCCTGCACCCAGTAGCCGATCGCGTCGTCGACGCAGCGGGCCATGATGCCCATGTGGTCGATGATGATCTTCAGCTCGGGGTGCTTGGCGGCGATCTCGCCGAGCTCCTTCTTCCAGATCGGCGCGTGGACCATCGTCGGGATGCGCAGCTCCTCGGCGACCGGCCAGTACCAGTCGTTGGTGCCGTCGATCATCCAGTTGCGGTCGACGGGCCGGTGGAAGGTCAGGCGGGTGCCCTTGACGTGCGGGTTCTGCGCGAAGTCCTTCAGCATGGCCTTGCCCTCTTCGGGCTTGTTCTGCGGGATGCGGGCCATGATGCCGAAGCGGTCGGGGTGCGCCTCGCACGCCTCGAGCGCGTAGTCGATGCGGTCGCCCTCCCAGGACGGCGGCAGGATCAGCGCCCGGTTGACGCCGGCCTCGTCCATCAGCTCCAGGGCCTCCTCGTAGGAGAAGGGGTCCTCGCGGTGGCCGTTGAGGCGGATGCGCTCCCGCGCGCCCGGGACCCAGGGGCGGTCCGGGGTCTCTTCCTTCCAGATGTGGATCTGCGTGTCGACGACGAACATGTCCGGTGCTTCTCTCTCTCGGTGGAGCGGGCGGGATGGTGCGCGTGCGGGGCGTTGCGGGGGGAACGCTAGGCGGGCCGTGCGGCCTTGCGGAGCCCCTGGGAGCGCAAGCTGTTGTTGCGTGAAAAGGCGCTGTACGCAGGGCGTTCCACGCAGGGGTGTCAGGGGGTGGACGGGTCCCCGAACACGGCGCCGACGATGTGCTCGGCGATCGCCATGGAGGCCGTCGCGGCCGGCGAGGGCGCGTTGCGGACGGCGGTGACCCGGCCCAGCCGATGGATGCGGAAGTCGTCGACCAGGGTGCCGTCGCGGTCCAGGGCCTGGGCGCGCACGCCCGCCCCGCCGCGTACGACGTCCTGGACGCCGACGCCGGGGACGTACAGCCCGGCGTCCTTCATGAAGGCCGCCGTGGAGAAGGAGCCGCGGTACTCCTTGATGCCGGTGCGCCAGTGCCGGGCGGCCATCCTCCAGGCGCCGGGATATGCGGCGAGGGCGAGCAGGTCCCGCGGGGAGATCCTGGTCCGTGTGTAGCCCTCCCTGGCCAGGGCCAGGACCGCGTTGGGGCCGACCTCCACGGAGCCGTCCACGCGGGGGGTGAAGTGCACGCCGAGGAAGGGGTAGCGCGGGTCGGGCACCGGGTAGATCAGGCCGCGCACCAGGTCCGTCCTCTCCGGCTTGAGCAGCATGTACTCGCCCCGGAACGGGATGATCCGCGGTTCCCGTCCGTCCCGCGCCAGCCGCGCCACGGCGTCGGAGTGCAGGCCCGCGCACAGGACCAGCCGGTCCACGCGCACCCGCTCCTGCCCGGAGGCCACCTCGATGCCGCCCGGCACGTTCGTGATGCCGGTGACGGGGAAGCCGAGCCGTACCTCGCCGCCCGCGTCGACGACGTCCTGGGCGAAGGCGCGGGCGACCGCCGGGTAGTCGGTGATCGCGGTGCGCGGCGAGTGCAGCGCGGCGACGCCGCCGGCGTGCGGTTCGAGCTCCCGGATCTCCTCCCGGGAGATCTTCCTCAGGTCGGGCACGTGGTTGTTCCTGGCCCGCTCGTGGAGGTCGTTCATCCGGCCGAGTTCGTCCTCGCGGACGGCGACGACCAGTTTGCCGATCTCCCGGTAGGGCAGCCGCCGTTCCTGGCAGTACTCGCGCAGCAGGGACACGCCGCGCACGCACAGGTCGGCCTTGAGGCTGCCGGGCGTGTAGTAGATGCCGGCGTGGACGACGCCCGAGTTGTGGCCGGTCTGGTGGAGCGAGACCTCCCGCTCCTTGTCGAGGACCACGACCCGGGTGCCGGGCCGGCTCAGGGCGATCTCGCGGGCCGTGGCCAGACCCACGATCCCGGCGCCGACGACGCCGATCGTCTCGTCAGCCATCGGCATCCTCCTCTCTCGTGTTGCCGCTCCCGATCGTCAGGCGCCGAAGTGGACGGCGACCGTCTTGACGCGCGTGGAGAAACGCAGGACTTCCTCGCCCTGCTCCTTGTAGGCGGTGCCGGAGTCCCGGAACCCGCCGAACGGCAGATGGACGTCCCACCCGGTGGTGGTGGTGTTGACGGCGACCTGCCCGCACTCGGCCTCGTCCGCGAAGCGGTACGCGGCGGCGAGGTCACGGGTGAAGACGGCGGCGGCCAGCCCGAAGCCGGAGTCGTTGACGGCCTCGACGGCCGCCTCGAAGCCGGGTACGGCTCGCAGTGCGAGCACCGGTCCGAAGACTTCCTCGCGCCAGATCGCCGTCCCGGGCGTCACGTCGGCGAGCACGGTGGGCCGCACGTAGCAGCCGTGCGCCCGCTCGCCCTCGGTGTCGGCCTCGCCGCCGGTGAGGACGGTGGCGCCCTGCTCGACGGCCCGGGCCAGGTCGGCGAGGACGCTGTCGCGCTGCCGGGGACTGGACAGCGGGCACAGGGTGGTCGCCGGGTCGCTGCCCGGGCCGACCCGGAGCGCCTCGACCCCGGCGACCAGCAGGCGGGTGAACTCCTCGTACACCGGCTGCTCGACGATCACCCGGCTGGTGGCGGTGCAGCGCTGGCCGGCCTGGCCGAAGGCGGCGGCGACGACGGCCCGGGCGGCGGCCGGCAGGTCGGCGTCCCTGAGGACCACCGACGCGTTCTTGCCGCCGAGTTCGCCCTGGAAGCGGACGTTGCGGTCGGTGAGGCGGCGGCGGATGCGGTTGCCGACCGCGTTGGAGCCGGTGAAGGTGATGCCGGCGATCCGCGGGTCGTCGAGGAGGGCCTGCTCGATCTCCGCCGTGCGGCCGGTGACGACGTTCAGCACCCCGGCGGGCAGGCCCGCGTCGTGCAGGGCGCGCGCGAAGTGCAGGCCGGAGAGCGGGGTCTCGGTGGCCGGCTTGAACACGGCCGCGTTGCCGGCGGCGAGCAGCGGGGCGAGCTTGCGGGCCGGGGTGATCAGCGGATCGTTCCACGGGCTGATCACCAGGATCACGCCGATCGGCTCGCGCTGGGTGTGGGTGCGGTGGTGCGGCCGTACGTCGTGCAGGAGGGTGCCGTAGCCCTGGCGGGCCAGGCCCGCGTAGTACTCCAGGAAGTCGGCGGCCTTGAGGGTCTCGGCGGTGGCCTCGGCCAGGGTCTTGCCGTTCTCGGCGGTGACGTCGGCGGCGATCTCCTCGACCCGGTCGCGGATCAGCCGGGCGGCGTCGGTGAAGACGCGGGCCCGCTCGAAGGGGCTGGTGCGCTTCCAGACGGCGAAGCCGCGCTCGGCGTGGTCGAAGGCCCGGGTGACGTCCTTGGCGGCGAGGGCCGGGACGCGGGCGATCGGGGTGCGGACGTCAGCGGGGTCGAGGACGTCGATCCATTCGGCGGTCGCCAACCACTCCCCGCCGGAGAGGGTTTCCACGGTACGCATGTCGGGTCACTTCCTTCGTCGGCCACGGTGCGGGGCCGTGCGGTCTGGGCTGGGGCCGGAAGCGACAACACACCACGTCGGGGCGGTGCCACCAGCCCCGGGGCAGCAGGCATTGGTTGCACCGTGCGCGGGTCGGACAGGGCCGGGTCCGTGCTGGAATCACCGGGCCACAGGCACGGTGATTAGGACGTGAGGAGAGACAGAGATGGCCTACGCAGTCGTCGCCCACTACCGCTGCGAGCCCGCCGACGAGGCGGGCGTGCGCGCCGCGCTGCTGAAGGTGCGCGAGCACACCCGCGCCGAACCGGCGAACGAGGGGTACGAGGTGCACGCCGTGGAGGGGCGGCCCGGCGGCTTCCTGCTGTACGAGCGGTACGCCGACCGGGCCGGTTTCGAGGCGCACAAGGCCGCCGACCACTTCAGGGAGCTGATCGTGGAGACGGTGTGGCCGCTGCTGACGGACCGGACGGTGACGTTCGCCGAGGTGCTGTAGGCACGGGCGAAGGGCCGGTCCGTCCCCTGAGTCGCCCGTCCTTTCGTCGTCAGGGCCGGGCACTCCCCCGAGTCGCCCGGCCCTGCGTGTCGTCAGAACTCGTTGCCCCAGCAGTAGCGGGCGATGGTCTCCACCAGCACGAGCTTCCGGTGCTGGTCCTCGGCGCCGAGCAGCGGCCGGCCCGCCACGTCGGCGAAGCCGCGGGACGGGGACACGGCCGCGTCCTCGAGGTCCTTGAACGCGCCGACCGCGTCGATGCGGCTCATGACCGTGTCGATGTTTTCCGGTTCCGGCACGGTCGCGTCCACCACGCCCAGGCACACGTCCCGGCCCTCCGGCAACGCCCGCACCAGGTCGAGCTCGGCCGGGGTGCCCTGGTCGAACGGCAGGATCCAGCGGTCGGCTCCGACCTCGCCGTACAGCTTCTCAGCGCGGGCCCGGTCCACCTCCGCCGGCGCGGCCCAGCCGGGCGCGAGGCCGATGCGGACGCCCTCGGGACGCTCGTCCAGCCGGACGGCGAGGGCCTCCACGGCGAGGGCGTCCTCGAAGGACAGGGCGCCGGGGCCGGCCGGGTCGGTGGCCAGCTGGCCGAGCAGGAGCGGGTTGTTGAGCTGGACGAGCCGTACCCCCCGGGAGACCAGCAGCGCGATCTCCGCCCGGACGATCTCCGCGAGGGCCTCGCCGAGTTCCCTCGCGGAGGACACGCCGAGGCCGGGCCGGAAGGTGGTGGCGGCCAGGTACGCCGGGGAGGGCAGGGACGCCTTGGGGGCGATCACCGTCAGTTCGGCGAGCCGGCCGGCCCAGTCCGCGAGCAGCGGGCCGTCGGCCTTGGGGAGGGACTCGGCGACCCAGCGCACCAGGCCGTCCGGGCCGACATCCTCCGTACGGCGGAAGCCGGAGACCGCGTCGAGGACGGCGCTGCGGAAGTCCTCGCGCGGGTAGTCGCCGTCGGTGACGACGGTGCAGCGCAGCCTGCGCTGGAGGACGACCGCGTCCTGGACCGCCTTGAGTTCGGCCTCCCGCAGGGCCTCAGGGTCACCGGCCGCGCGGGCGGCGGTGAGCTCGGCCGGGCGGACCAGGCTGCCGTGGTGGTCGATGCGGTAGTTGAAGGTGTCCGCCATGGGTCACGCGTCCTTTCCGGACCCGGCCGGCCGGCCCGCGACGCCCCAGGCGGCGAACTCCAGCTCGTAGCCGAGGGAGGCGAGGACCTCTTCGGCGATCTGCTGGTCCTCGTCCGCGGTGCCGCCGGCGATGCCGAGGCCGCCGATGATCTCGCCGTCCTTCTTGATGGTGACGCTGCCCTCCGCGGCCATGATCGGCAGCGCCGCGCCGGGCAGCTGGGAGAGCTGGGAGAAGAAGACGGGCTGGCTCTCCTGCCACTTCTTCAGCATCGTGCCGGGGCGCTGCATGATCGCCGCGGTGTAGGCCTTGGCGCGGGCGATGTCCGGGGTGAGGGGGCGGGCGCCGTCCGGGCGGCGGATGGCGACCGGGAAGCCGCCGGCGTCCACGACGGCGACGCTCACCGCCTTCCCGACGGCCAGGGCCCGCTGGTGGGCGGCTTCGACGATCTCCTCGGCGGCGGCCAGGGTCAGGCTGCTCATGCGGCTTCCTTCGGTGCGGTGAGGGTGCGGCGCAGACGGGCGACCGCCGCGTTGTAGGGGCCCGGCGTCTCCCAGTACATGGAGTGCGGGGCGCCCGGGACGATCTCCAGGTGGGAGCCGGGCAGCAGTTCGTGGGCGCGGGTGACGGTCCTGACGCTCAGGACCGCGTCCTTCTCGCCCGCCAGGAAGGCGACCTTCACGCCCGACGCCTCGATCTCCTCCAGGGAGGGGCCGTCGGTGTCGAGGTTGCGCAGGTCCTGCATCCGGGCCACGTTGAAGGTGCCCATCTGCTGGAAGAGGAAGGTGAGGTCGGCGCGCTCCTGCTGGAACCGCCGGGTCAGCAGGCGGTCGACGACCGGGAGCTTGACGGCCTCGGCGCGGTCGGCGGCGGCGAGCTCCTTCAGCTCGGGGTGGCTGATGCCGCCCAGGGAGTGGCCGAGGACGACGGAGGAGACCCGCTCGGGACGCGTCAGCCCGGCGCGCAGGGCGGCCACCGAGCCGATGGACTGGCCGACCAGCATGACGTCGGTGAGGTCCTCCTGGTCGAGGACGGCGACGACGTCACCGGGGAAGGCCTGGCCGTCGAACACGGGCCGGGACGAGTGCGCGGGGATGGGCGCGTCGGACTTGCCGAAGCCGCGCAGGTCCATGGTGACCACGGTGAACTCGTCACGCAGGGCGGCCACTTGCTGCCACCAGGCGGCGTGGTGGCCGCCGCTGCCGTGCACGAACAGGATCGCCGGACCACTGCCGTGGCGCTCGTAGTAGAGGGAGGTGCCGTCGGAGTCGGCGAGGGGCATGGGAGAGAACTCCTGTGGGTGCGGGCTCAGTGGGGGCGCTTGGCGTGGTGGACGAGCTCGATCATGGTGTGGTCGGGGTCGTGGATGTAGCAGAACTTCGACTGGTTCTCGGGGCGCTGGATCGGGCGGGTGTGCCGGATGCCCAGCTCCTCGAGGTGCGCCAGGAACTCGTCCCAGTCGTCGACCTCGACGGCGAAGTGGTAGGGAGCCATCCGCTCCATCTCCTCCACCGGCGTGAAGTGGAGGTCGAAGTTGCCCCGGGTCATCAGCACCACACGGGTGTTGGACTTGGGCATGATCCGCTTCATGCCGAAGACCTTGGCGTACCACTCGGCGGTCCGGTCGGGGTCGGTGGTGGGGAAGTTGACGTGGTGGATGTAGCGGGGTTCTGCGCTCATGACGGGTGATTCCCTTCGAGGTGAACGGGGTTGGACAGCACACCGATGCCGGTGATCTCGATCTCCACGGTGTCCCCGGGTTCGATCCCGCAGGTCGACTCGGCGCCCATCCACAGCACGTCACCGGGGTGCATGGTGATGTGCTTCGTGATCTCGACGATGTAGTCGAAGGGGTCGAAGACCATGTCGCCGGTGGGGAACGAGGCCCGCTCCTCACCGTTGACGCGGAGCGTGGTCGTCTGGGCCAGGGCGTCGACGTCGGTCTCGATCCACGGCCCCATGGGCTTGAAGGTGTCGCTGTTCTTGCTGCGCCAGAAGGTGCGGTCCTGGTGCTGCCAGGTACGGGCGCTGACGTCGTTGCCGATGGTCCAGCCGAAGACCGACGCGCGGGCCTCCGCGTGGCTGGCGTACCTGAGTGTGCGGCCGATGACGGCGACGAGTTCGGGCTCGGCCTCGAACCGCCCCTGCGCCGACGCCGGCTTGACGACGGGACGGAGATGACCGGTGAGCGCGTTGTTGGCGCGGTAGCCGACCTCGGGGCGCTCGGGCAGGACGGCGGCCGCGTTGCCGAGCCTGGCCGCGTGCTCGATGTGGCGGGGGTAGTTCAGACCGACGGCGTAGAAGACGGGAGGGACGACGGGCGGCAGCCAGACGGCCGTCTCGCGCTGGACGGTGCCGATGACACGGGGGTCGCCGTCGATCGGCGAGCCGGACAGCAGTTCCACGTCCGTCTCCCCCACCCGGCCCCACACCGCCCGTCCGCCGACCGACAGCCGTGCGTACCTCATGGCACCAGCAGGTGGGAGACGCGCTTGGTGACCAGATAGGCGTCCAGCGCCTCGGGCCCGCCCTCGCGGCCGTAGCCGCTGTCCTTGACGCCGCCGGAGGGGGCCTCGTGGACGGAGCCGCCGCAGTGGTTGATCGACAGGATGCCGGCCTCCAGTTCGCCGGACAGCCTCTCCGCGGTCGCGGCGGAGTCGGTGAACCCGTACGCGGCCAGTCCGTACGGCAGCGCGTTCGCGATCGCGAGCGCCTCGTCGAGGTCGGCGAACGGCAGGATCGGCGCGATCGGCCCGAACGGCTCCTCCCGCAGCAGCTCCGCCTCCTCGGGTACGCCGGTGAGGACGGTCGGCGCGAAGAAGTAGCCGGGGCGGTCCGGGCGCTCCCCGCCGGTGAGGACCGTGGCGCCGCGGGAGACGGCGTCGGCGGTGAGCCGCTCCAGCGCCTTCAGCCGGCGCTCGTTGGCGAGCGGGCCCATGGTGGTGCCCTCGGCCAGCCCGTCGCCGACGACGACCGCCTCGGCCGCCTTCACGAACGCGGCGGTGAACTCCTCGACGAGGCTCTCGTGGACGAGGAAGCGGCTGGGCGAGGTGCAGACCTGGCCGGCGTTGACGAACTTGGCCCGCGCGGCCCTGCGGGCGGCCCGCACGGGGTCGGCGTCCGCGCAGACGATGACCGGGGCGTGGCCGCCGAGCTCCATCAGGGACGGCTTCATGACCTCCCCGGCCTGCGCGGCGAGCAGCTTGCCGACGGGCACCGAGCCGGTGAAGGCGACCAGCCGGATCACCGGGGAGGCGATCAGGTGGGCGGAGACCTCGGCGGGCTCGCCGAAGACGAGGTTGAGGACGCCGGCCGGCAGCCCGGCGTCGACGAAGCAGCGCACGAGTTCCATGGCGGTGGCCGGAGTCTCCTCCGAGGCCTTGATCACGATCGAGCACCCGGCCGAGAGCGCGGAGGAGATCTTCCGCATCGGGCCGCCGGCCGGGAAGTTCCACGGGACGAAGGCGGCGACGGGGCCGATCGGCTCGCGGCGCACCGAGAGCACGGTGCCGGGCGCGGAGGGGATGAGGCGGCCGTAGGCGCGGCGGGCGTCGTCGGCGTGCCAGCGCAGGGTGTCGGCGACCCGACGGGTCTCGCCGGTGGCCTCGACGAGGGGCTTGCCCTGCTCCAGCGTCATGATCCGCCCGACCTCGGCGGCGCGCTCGGCGAGCAGGCCGGCGGCGGCGTGCAGGATCGCGGTGCGCCTGGCCACGGGCGTGGCGCGCCACGTACGGAAGCCCTCCGCGGCGGCGTCGAGCGCGCGGTCCAGGTCGGCGGGGGTGGCCAGGGGTACTTCTCCGATCACCTCCTCGGTGGCCGGGTTCACGATCGGGGCGGTACGTCCGGTGCCGCCCTGGCACCACTCGCCCGCGATGTACAGGCGGACGGCGGGATAACCGTGGTCGGTGGTCATGGGTGGGTGCCCTCTCAGGCGAGCGGAGCGAGATGGGCTCCCCCGGTCTTCGGCGGCCGGGAGAGGGTCGGCGGGAGAGCCGGGTGGGGCTCAGGGCGCGGTGGTGGCGTCCTGGTCGCGGTGGGTGCGCAGGGCCCAGATGTGGTGCGGCGGGGTCGTCTCGTGGACGCGGGTCTCGTAGCCGTCGTCGACGCGGTCCATGTCGGCGGCGTACTCGACGCGGCCCCCGCACGGGGCGTGCAGGAAGCGGAAGACGTTGGAGCCGATGGTGTGCCGGCCGAGTCTGCGGGCCTCCCGCCAGCCCCGCTCGATCATGTGGTTGCCGCCCTCGATCACGTCGTCGAAGCCGGGCACCTCGTAGGCGATGTGGTTCACGCTCACGCGGTCGGGGCGGTGGCACAGCAGCATCGTGTGCTGGTCGTCGTCGCCGGGGGCCTGCATGAAGACGCCCATCGGTTCCACGACGTCGGTGGGGCGGAAACCGAGGAGGTCGGTGTAGAAGGCGACCGCCTCGCCCCTGCCCTCCTTGGCGATGTTGAGGGCGACATGGCACATCCGCAGCGGGTGGGCGCGGGTGAGCGGCTCCAGGGCGGTGTTCCAGCGGTTGACGCTGCCGAGGGTGTTGGCGGGCCGGGGCTCGACCGCCGTCCTCTTCGGCCGGGCGAGGGTCAGGCCCACGCCGAAGCCGCTGCGGTCGACGGTGTGGAAGACGCCGTCGGCGCTCTCGCGCACCGCGTGGTCACGGCCGACGGCGGTCACCAGCCGCCGCAGTTCCTCGCGGGTGTCGACGCCCCACACGACCTCGCGCAGGGTGGGGCCGTCCTCCACCGGCGGGGGCAGCAGCGGGCTCGGGTCGGTGTCGAGGTGGAGCGTCTGCCCGGTGAGCGTCTCGAACACCGCGTGTTCCTCGGTCCGCTCCACCAGGAACAGACCGAAGTCGTCGAAGAACCGGACGCATTCGTCGAGGTCGGCGATGCCGTAGGTGACCGATTCGATTCTCTGGATTCCCATGCATTCCTCGTTTCCGGGTCGCCTGGTGAGCGTAGGTTCGGGGTCGCCGGGGCCTCAATGGGCCGAGCTGTGCACAACTCGCAATCCTTTGTTGCGCCCGCGTCCCCGCACCGGCGCCCCTGTGCCGCAGCCGCCGATACCGGCGGCGACGCCCGGGTTACCGGATCGCCGGAATCGGGTTCTGTGAGAACCACTCGGAGAGGAAGTCCAGGAACACGCTGATCTTGCGCGGGGTGTCCTGGCCGGGGCCGTAGATCGCGTACAGGGGGCGGTCCGGGACCGCCAGTTCCGGCAGCAGGACCTGCAGGGCACCCGAGACGAGGTCGTCGTAGGCCGGCCGCTGGGGCACCAGGGCGATGCCGCGGCCGTGCACGGCGGCCTTCTGCAGGGCCAGGTAGGAGTTGGACGAGAAGGCGATGTTGCGGATCTTGTGCAGGGTGCTGGCGTGGCCGTGGCCGATGCGCCAGACCGGGTCGTTGACGTGGACCAGGCAGTCGTGGTGGGCGACGTCGTTGGGGTGCGCGAGGGTGCCGCGCCGCTCGATGTACTTGGCCGAGGCGCACAGGACGAAGGGCAGGGAGGCGATCTTCTTCAGACGGACGCTGGAGTCGCGCAGGTCCCGGGTGTGGAAGGCGATGTCGAATCCGCTGTCCAGGAAATCGTAGGTGCGGTCGGACATTCCGCCGAGTTCGAAACGGACCTGGATTTTCGGATGGGCGGCGGAGAAGGCGGCTATCGCGTCACCGAGGTCCAGGCTGCCTATCCATTTCGGGCAGATGATGCTCAGCGTGCCTTCCGCACGGTCGTGCGAGTCGGCGATCGCCGCGTCCTGCGCCTCGATCTCGTCCAGGATGCGGGCGGCGAATTCCGCGTACCGCAGTCCCGGCTCGGTGAGACTCACCGAGCGGGCCGTGCGGTTGACCAGGCGGACCCCCACCTGTCGCTCCAGCTCCGCCACGTGCCGTGAGACCAGGGAACCCGAGGAGCCCAGTTTCCTGGCGGCCCCGTTGAAGCTTCCGGCCTGAGCGACAGTGACGAAACTGTGCATCAGCAGCAAGCGGTCCATGATTCCTCCGATTGCGGCTCCCGACCGCGGCGTCGAGGGCGGGAGCAAAGGGGTCCACCGGGTGTGCCCGGGACGTCGTCACTCCGGGCAGTACTGGGGGGCCTGGCTCAGGTTGTCCTTGGTCACCAACACAAGAGGAATGTCAGCAATCTTGTCAACCTTCCTGTCGTCGAGAAGCGCGATGGTGTTCTTCACGGCCGTCTCGCCGATCGTCTTCGCCGAGTTCGCGACGGTCGCCGACAGCTGGCCGCTCCTGACGGCGGCCAGGCCGTCCTCGGTGCCGTTCACGGTGACGATCTTGACGTTCTTCGCACCGGCGGCGTCGAACGCCTTGCGGACGGCGAAGGCCATCTCCTCGTTGGCGACGAAGGCGTAGTCGAGGTCCGGATTGCCCTGGATCATGTTCTCGGCCACGTCCTGGGCCTTTGCGGGATTGAACATTCCGGGCTGGTTCGCGACCACCTTCGCGGTGGCCGGCAGCGCCCCCTTGAAGCCGCCCACGAGCAGGTCCGAGGCCGCCCCCGGGGCGCCCGCGACGATGCCGACCTGCACGTCCTCGCCGGCCGCGTCCTCGGCTATCCAGCCGGCGTCCAGTGCGCCCACCTTCTTCAGGTCGACCTTGGCGACACCCAGGACGTCCGACGTGTCGGAGGTGGCGACGGAGGTCAGGTAGATCGGCACACCGGCGCTCTTCGCCTTGGCGATGTCGCCCTCGAGGGCGTCCACGTTGACCGTCTGCACGATCAGGGCGTCCACGCTCCGGGAGATCATGTCCTCGATGTTGGACAGCTCCGTACCGGCGTCCTGCTTGGAGTTGGCCGTGAGGACCTCGGCCCCCTCCGCCTTGGCCGTCTGCTCGACGGACTTGAGCAGACACTGGTGGAAATGGGTGTTGGCGCCGTTCACGAATCCGAGGGTGACCGACCCCTCGGCGGAACCCGCTGCGTCGTTCGCCGGGCCGCAGCCGGCGAGCACCAGGGCGGCGGTGCCGACGAGGGAGACCGCGGCGGTGCGGCGGGGGGTTCCCCCGCGCCAGTGCGTTCGAGCGCGGGGGAGGGCGATGGGCTTCATGGGGTGGGCCTTTCCTGCATCGTCGAAGAGAAGGTGGTGGTGCGACGGCGTGGGGGCGCGCGGCGGGGAAGGGGGAGGCGCGGGCCCGGCGGAGCGCTGCTGTCCGTACGGCGCTAGTGGCCCGGCGAGGACGTGCGCTGGAACTCGTTGATGATCGCGGCGACGAGGAGCACCCCGCCGGTCACGACGAACTGGTAGTAGCTGTTGACCTGGAGCAGGTTCAGCGCGTTGGCGACCACACCGAGCAGGACCACGCCGAGGACCGTGCCGACGACGGTGCCGTGGCCGCCGGCGAGCGAGGTGCCGCCGATGACGACCGCCGCGACAGCGGTCAACTGCAGTTGCAGGCCGCCCGTGTTGGGCGCGGCGGCGCCGAGCCGGGAGAGCAGCATGAGCCCGGCCAGACCGGCCAGAGCACCGGCGAGGGCGTACAGGGCGAGCTTGCGTCCGGAGACGTTGATGCCGCTCAGGCGGGCCACGTGCTCGTTGCCGCCCATGGCGAAGGCGTCCCGGCCGAAGGTGGTGAACCGCATCGCCAGCCCGATCAGCGCGAGCACGAGGATCGCGACGACGCACAGATACGGGATGCCGAGCACCTTGTCGTTGCCGAGCGCCCACATCCGCTGGCCGATGGTGAGGGACTCGCCGTTGAGGACGAGCAGGGCGACACCGTCCAGCAGCATCGCCGAGGCGAGGGTGGCGACGAACGGGGCGACCCGGGTGTAGGTCACCACCAGGCCGTTGACCAGGCCGATCACGGTGGCGAGGAGCAGCGTGACGACGACGGTCAGGAAGGTGGACCGGCCGTCGTGCAGCAGGGTCGCACCGACCGACACGGTCACGGCCGCGTTGCTGCCCATGGAGAAGTCCATGCCGCCGGCGGTCATCAGCAGGGTCAGTCCGGCCGCGATGACGGCGGTGACGCTGATCTGGCGGAGCACGTTGAGCAGGTTCTGCGAGCTGGTGAAGGAGTCCGCCTGGACGGCGGTGAACACCGCGACCAGGACGAGGACGACGATCAGACCGCCGTGCGGGATCCGCAGCAGGGCCTGCGCCGACAGGCGGGGCGTGGGGCGCTCCGGAGGGCCGGCCTCCACGTCCGGGGTGGCGAAAGGGGCTTTGAGGCTCACTGCGGCTGACCTCCGAGTGCAGTGGCGACGAGCTCGTCGCGGGTGATGGCGGTGATGTCGTGTTCGGCGACCGTGCGGCCGGCGCTGACGACGACGACACGGTCGGCGAGGCGCATGACCTCCTCGGCGGAGGAGGAGGCGAGCAGCACGGCCACGCCGCGCGAGGCGAGGTCGTCGACCAGGGTGTGGATGTCGGCCATGGCGGCGACGTCGACACCGTTGGTGGGGTCTTCGAGGAAGCAGGCGACCGGCTCCGTCTCCAGCCACTTGCCGAGCAGGACCTTCTGCTGGTTGCCGCCGGACAGCGCACCCACCGGCGGGTTGCCGGCGAGGGAGACCACCCCGTAGCTGTCGCGCAACGGGGCGGCGCGGCGGGCGAGTTCACTACGGCGGTGCAGCCTGCGGCGGGCGAAGCGGTCGCCGGCCAGCATCAGGTTCTCGTCGAGGGACATCCCCTGGACCAGACCCAGCGTCCGGCGGTCACCGGTGACGCAGCGCAGGCCGCTGGCGAGCGAGGCGCGGATCCGGCCGAAGGGCACGGCCCTGCCGTCGACCCGCAGTTCGCCGCCGTCCGGGCGCAGGCGTCCGGAGAGCAGGTCGAACAGCCGCGACTGGGCGTCGCCCGCCGGTCCGAGGACGGCGACGATCTCGCCCTTGCGCACGTCGACGGTGAAGTCCTGGATGGCCCGGCCGTGGCTCAGACCGCGTACGGACAGGCCGCTCTCGTCCTTCGCCGCGGGGCGCTCGGGCCTGCGTGAGACGACGTCGCGGCCGACCATGCTGCGCACCAGGGAGGCGGGGTCCATCGCCCCGGCCGGGGCGCTGGTCACCACCGCCCCGTCGCGCAGGACCGTGAGCCGGTCGGCGACGGCCATGACCTCGTCGATGTAGTGCGAGATGTAGACGACGGCGACACCGTCGTCCCGCAGGGTGCGCACCAGGGAGCGGATCTGGTGGGCGTCCTTGGCGCTCAGGCAGGCGGTCGGCTCGTCCAGGATCAGGATGCGCCCGCCGCGGCGGACCTCGCGGGCCACCTCGACCATGGTCTGCTCGGCGACGGTGAGGGTGCCGGCGACCCGGTCGACGTCGATGGCGATGCCGAGGTCGGTCAGCGCCCTGCGCGCCTCGTCCCGGACCTCCTTCCAGCGCACGGTACGGCCGCGGGTGGGCAGGTCACCGAGCATGACGTTCTCGGCGACGGTCAGTCCCGTGGCCAGTTCGCGGCGCTGCGGCACACAGGCGATGCCGAGCTTGCGGGCCTTGCGCACGGTGACCCCGTGCTGCTCCCGTCCGTCGACCTCGATCTTGCCGCCGTCGGCCTGGTGGACGCCGGACAGCACCTGCACCAGGGTCGACTTGCCGGCGCCGTTCATGCCCATCAGCGCGTGGATCTCACCGGGGTACAGGTCGAGATCGACGCCTTTCAGCGCGGCGGCCCCACCGAAGCTCTTGGTGACGCCCCGGACGCGCATGACCGCGTCCCGGGGTGCCGCGCCGGCGCCGCTGTCGGCCGGGGACCCGGCCGGTGTCCTGGGGGTCACAGCGGTGCCTCCCTGCGTGCTCTCGTCCGTGAGGGGTGTCACGGCTGGTCGCCGTCGGGGGCCACGCGCCCGTAGCCGCGGATGTCCGGGAAGGGGGGCTCCTTGTCGGCCTGCAGGTCCACCTGGAAGGTGTTCAGGCACATGCCGAGCATGGTGAAGTTGCCGAGCGCGCCGATGGTGTCGACCAGGCCCTTGGCGCCGAAGTGCTCGTGGGCGCGGGCGAAGGTCTCGTCGGTGACGAAGTGGTCCTGGAGGATCTCGCGGCAGAACTGGTAGAAGGCCTGGTCGGCCTCGCTGTCGAAGACGGCCTGCCGCTTCTCGGCGATCGCCTTCACGGCGGCCTCCGGGATGCCGGCCTCGATGGCCTGGTGCACATGGGCGTTCCACGAGTACTGCGCGTCCCAGTTGCGGGCGGCCATCAGCAGGCTCAGCTCGCGCAGATGCCTGGGGAGGCTGCAGTCGAAACGGGCGAAGGCGCCGAGTGACTCCGCCCGTTCGCACATCTCCGGGCTGTGCAGCCAGACCCGGAAGGGACCGCGGACGGCACCGCGGCGGCCGGCGATGCGGGCGGCCAGCTCCTGCTGCCGCGCATCCATTTCCTCTTCGTCGAGTACGGGGAGCCTCATCGGCCGATACCTGCCTTTTCTTTCCGGCGCATGACGGGCACGGGTCGTGATGCCGTGCGGTGCAGGTGAAGGTACAGCCGTGTTCGAGCAGCTCACCCTTCTCGGAACGCAAGGTAAAGCTGCGCGCCGGAGGCCCCCCATTCACGGGGCCGCGACCTAACGTCGTTCGACGCAATGCCCTGCGAAGTGGAGAGGAACGAGGAACTCCGCATGACCACCATCATCAAGGTCGCGTCGGTCCCGCTGCTGGACCGCGGCGGCTCGGTCGTCACGACGCCGCTGATCACCACGCCGTCGGCGAACGGCGAGAACCGGATCACCAGCGGGATGAGCGTCTACCCGGTCGGCTCCGGGGCGCCCCTGCACTCGCACAACTGCGACGAGCACGTGACGATCCTCGACGGCCAGGCCGAGGTCTGGGTCGACGGCGTGGCGACCAGACTGGAGCAGTACGACACCACGTACATCCCCTCTCCCGTCCCCCACCTCTTCCGCAACGTCGGCGACCGCCCGCTGCGCATCCTGTGGGTGTACTCCTCGGGCCATGTGACCCGCACGTTCACCGAGACGGGCAAGACGGTGGAACACCTGTCGGCGGAGGACCAGATGGGCTCGGACGACTGACCCGGCGGCCGACTCCCACCGACTGCGCGCCCGGCCCACGGCCCCTGAGACGTACGGCGGTGACCCCGTCGGCCCGAGCCGTACGACGTGACCTCGTCTCCCCGAGCCGCACGACGCCGACCTCGTCGGCCACGAGGGGGCTCCGCCTGCTCGTCGCCCCCGGCCACGCCCTCTTCCCCGCCGGCGCCCACCTCCGGCCGGCAACGAACCCACCGAAGACCCACCGAAGAAGAAGGGCACCACGTCGGCTGTCCGACCGCCGCCCGGATCCCGCGCCCGGCATCGCCGCGACGGCGCCGACACCCGAGAGGCCCCGCCCTCCTCACGGTCTCGGCCGCGCACGCCGAACGCCGGCCCCCGCACCTCGCTCGTGCGGTGGCCGGCGTTCGTCCGTACCCCCGGTCGGTCCGGTCGCGGTGGTCAGTGCGTCCCGACGAGTTCCTGCTGACCGGTGCTCTGTCCGGTCGCCTTCGGGGTGCGCAGCGCGGCGATCCCGATGAAGACCATGGAGGAGAGACCGGCGAGCGCGAAGGCGGTGAAGCCCCAGTCGCCGTGGTTCGCGGCGAGCAGCTGGCCGCCGAGCCACGGGCCGAAGACGGCGCCGAAGCGGCCCATGCCGGAGGTCCAGCCGACGGCGGTGGCGCGGCTGTCGGGGTGGGAGCGGATGGAGACCGTCGCGTAGATCATCGTCTGGGCGCTGTTGAGGAAGACGCCCGTGAGGAAGACGACGATCATCGTCACCGTCAGCGGCATGTGCACGCTGAGCAGGAAGACGCCGGCGGCGGTCAGCGCGAACCAGATCGCCGAGATGCGCGGGGCGCCGAAGCGGTCCGCGGCCCGGCCGGCCACCACCATGCCCACGATGCCGCCGAGGTTGAAGACGACCACGAAGGACAGGGCGGAGCCCAGCTCGTAGCCCTCGGCCCGCATCAGGGTGGGCAGCCAGGTGGCGACGCCGTAGACCAGGAGCAGGCCGCCGAAGGAGGCCAGCCAGTACAGCACGGTCTGCACCCACTCGCCGCCGCGGAAGAGGTTGAGCAGGTTGGTCCAGCGGTCGGCCGCGCCCTCCTTGCCGGACTTGGCGGCGGGCAGCTCGACGTCGTAGCGGGCGGCCAGCTCACGGGCCTCCTCGGTGCGGCCCTTGGCGACGAGGAAGCTCAGCGACTCGGGCAGGAACTTCGCGAGCACCGGCGCGAACAGCAGCGGCAGCACGCAGACCCAGAAGGCCGCGCGCCAGCCGACCGGGTCGATCAGCCACTTGGCGACGTAGGCGGAGAGGATGCCGCCGGCGTGGTGGGCGGTCATCAGCAGGCCGATGACGATGGCGCCGCGGCCGCGCGGGGCGTAGTCCGAGACCATGCTGATCGCGGTCGGCAGCAGACCGCCGAGGCCGACGCCCGCCACGGTCCGGCCGAGGCCGAAGACCGCGACGCTGTCCGCTGTCGCGCACACCGCGGAGGCCAGCGAGAAGAGGGCCACACAGGCGACCATCAGCTTCTTGCGGCCGATCCGGTCGGCGACGGTGCCGGCGGTGAGGGCGCCGACCAGCATGCCGAAGGTGGCGTAGCTGCCGAGGTCACCGGCCTGGTCCGGGGTGAGGCCGAACGTCTTCGTCTCCAGCAGGTGCGGCAGCACCGAGCCGTAGATGAACATGTCCAGGCCGTCGAAGAGGACGGCCAGCCAGCACAGGCCGACGACCAGGAAGGCCAGTCTGCTGCCGCGGGCGGACAGAGCGGGGGAGGAGGACATCTTTGTTTTCCTCTCGTCCAGGAGGCGTTCCCTGGAAGGGGACTCGATGAGGCGGGTCGACGCGGCTCGTGCGGCTGACCCGGTGCGCTAGACGCTAAGGACCGACCCCAGGAGTGTCAACGCTTTTGTCAACAATCTCATCAGCGATCCGCAACCGTGATGAGCGGGGTGGGACACGGCAAAGGGGCGGGCGCGCACGACCTCGTGCGCGACCCACCCCCCTGGTGCCGAACCCCTCGCTACGCGACCGGCGGGGTGCCGTGCGTGTGGAAGGACTCGATGGTCTTCAGGCCCCAGGCCTGGCCCTTCTTCCGCTCCTCCTCGGTCCAGGTGATCAGCGGCCAGTCGGGCGCCAGCACGAGCCGCGTGAGCGGGTTGCACAGCTCGATCCGGTTGCCGCCGGGCTCGTAGACGTACAGGAAGAACGTCTGCTGGATGGCGTGCTTGTGCGGGCCCGTCTCGATGAACACACCGGTGTCGATGGCGAGGTCGGCGGCGCGCAGGATGTCCTCGCGGGTGTCGGTCGCGAAGGCGATGTGGTGCAGCCGCCCGGCGGAGCCGGTCCAGTCCGAGGTGTAGACGACGTCGTAGGACTTGTCGGTGTACGTCAGCCAGCGCGCCGCGATCTTCCCGCTGTCCAGCCGGATCTGTTCCGTCGGCCGGGCGCCGAGGACGTTCTGCTGGAACTCGGCGTTCGCGAGGACGTCGGCGGCGAGGAAGTTGATGTGGTCCAGGCGCCGTACGCCCACGCCCCGGTTGGGCTTGGCCTGCGGCTGGTTCTTCAGCGCGGGCCTCAGCTCGTCGGGGGCCCGGTAGTACTCGCTCTCCCAGTACAGGGCGTGCTCGTGGCCGTCCGGGTCGGTGGTGACGTAGAGCTTGCCGAGGCCGGGCTCGTCCTCGACCCAGGTGCCGGTGCCGCCCGCCGTCTCGACCGCCTCGACACGGCGCTGGAGCGCCTCCTCGCTGGAGGTGCGCAGCGCGAGCCGGCCGAGGCCGGGCTGCTCGCGGGCGGTGAGGACCAGGCTGTGGTGCTCGTAGTCGTCGAAGGTCCGCAGGTAGACCGTGTCGCCGGCCTGACCGTTGACGGTGAGCCCCAGGTAGTCGGTGAAGAAGCCGACGCTGGCGTCCAGGTCCGGGGTGAAGAGCTGGGCGTGGCCGATGTGGGCGATGTCGCCGAGCGGCGGAGTCATCGTTGACCTCCTTGGGGTTGCGGGGGGATCGGTGCCGTCTCGGCGGACCGGGGGAACACGGTGCCGTCGAAGATCTTGCGGGCCGTGCGGACCACGGCGGTGCGGCGGGCGGAGGGGAGGCCGTCGGGTGTGGCCCCGAGGCTGCTTTCGATGTCGAGGAACCCGGTGGGATGTTCTATGCGGACTCGGTCACCTCCGGCATCGAGTCGCGCGAGGTCCGCACCGACGCCGCCTTCGATCCGCAGGCCTGCTGCCACGCTGGCAGCGCCGAGGACCCCGATCGAGGGGTGGCAGCGCACGGGAATGAAGGTGCGGGTGGTGACCGCGCCCCCGTCGCGGGGCGGCGCCAGGAGCGTGAGCTTGGGCACGGTGGCGTCCGAGACGTCCCCGAGGCCCATCAGCCGGCCGGCGGCGAGACGGATCGTCCGCAGCCGGTCCGCGAGCGCCGCGTCCCCCTCCAGCTCCCGGGGCGTCTCGTACCCGGTGACCTTCAGCGAGGTCGCGGCGATGAGCACGGTCGGCATGCCGTTGTCCACGCAGGTGACCTGGACGCCGTCGATCTCGTCACGGACGTTGCCGGTGGGCAGCAGCGGGGTCGCGCTCGGCGGGAACTCGATCACCACCGGGGCCGCCGTGCCGGGCACACCCGAGATCTCGGCGTCCCCGGTGTAGTCGACCCGGCCCCCGGGGGTGGGGAAGGTGGCGGTGGCGAGGTCGCCGCTGTTGGCCATGCGGATGCGGACGGACGTTTCCTCCTCCCCCGCTGTCACCAGCCCCCGCTCGACGGCGAACGGGCCGACACCGGCGAGGATGTTGCCGCAGTTCTGACGGTCGCTCACCTCGGGCCGGTCGACCACGACCTGGAGAAAGAGGTAGTCGACGTCGGCGTCCGGGTCGGCCGAGGGCGAGATCACGGCGACCTTGCTGGTGAGCGGGTGGGCGCCGCCCAGCCCGTCGATCTGGCGGTCGTCGGGGCTGCCCATGATCCGCAGCAGCAGTTCGTCGCGCGGGGCCGGTTCGGCGGGCAGGTCACCGGCGAGGAAGTAGGCGCCCTTGGAGGTGCCGCCCCGCATCAGCAGGCAGGGCACCTCCTCGGGCACGCGGGTCACGACCCCGCCCCCTCGCCGGTGTACTCCTCGTAGGTCCGGTACTCGACCCCGAGCCGCTTGAGCGTGTCGCGCAACCCGTAGCGGTCCAGACCCAGTTCGCCGTCGATGAAGGCGGCGCGGGACTTCGCCTCCTTGGCCTCGCGGGCCTCGGACGCCTCGACGGTGGCGCGGGCGCGCTCGCGCGGGACGACCACCACGCCGTCGTCGTCGGCGAGGATCACGTCACCGGGGCGGATCACCTGGCCGTCGACGGCGACCGGGACGTTCACCGACCCGCCGGTGGCCTTCACCGTGCCCTGCGCGGAGACGGCCCGCGACCAGGCCGGGAAGTTCATCTCGCGCAGCTCCTGGGTGTCGCGGATGCCGGCGTTGATGACCAGGCCGCGCACCCCGCGCTGCTGGAGCGCGGTGGCGAACAGCTCGCCGAACATCCCGTCGGTGGACGGCGAGGTCGTGGTGACGACCAGGACGTCGCCTTCGCCGCACTGCTCGACGGCGGCGTGGATCATGAGGTTGTCGCCGGGCCAGCTGAGCACGGTGACGGCCGTGCCCGCGACCCGTACGCCCTGCTGGACGGGGCGGATGCCCGGGCCCAGCAGGCCGGTCCGGCCCATCGCCTCGCTGACCGTCGCGACCCCGAAACCGGCCAGCGCGTCGACGTCCTTCAGGTCCGCCTTCGGCGGGTTGGTGACGATCACGCCGCTCACGCCAGCTCCTTCGCGATCTGCGGGTACGGGCGCATGTACGCCTCGGCCATGGTCTTGTGGGCGAGGCCCAGGTTCGGGCCGGCGTTGCGCTTGAGCTGGACGCCGCGACGGACGGCGAGGTCGGTGTAGTAGTCCCACAGGTGCTGCTGGGCGCCGAGGCACTCCATCGCCTTGCGCTTGGTCTCCCACACCTCGGTGATGTCGAGGAGGACCTCCGGCCTGAAGCCGCTCATCTCGGGCTGGTGCGGCTCGAAGTAGAAGACCGGCGGGGCGCCGATGATCTCGCCCTCGCCCGGGTAGCCGATGGCCTGGGCGAGGACCCGGGCCTCCAGCGCCATGCGGTTGGCGGCGGGGTGGTCACCGTTGTACGGGTCCTCGGTCGGGTGCGTGAGCACGACGTCCGGCTGGGTCTCGCGGTAGACGGCGACGAGCTGGTCGGTCAGCTCGGCGGTGGCGACCAGCGGGTAGTCGCCGGCGTCGAAGAAGCGGACCTCGGCGCCGAGGGTGGCGGCGGCGCGCTCGGCCTCGTCCCGGCGTATCGCCTTGATCTCGTCGAGCTTCTTGCCCTCGCGCCACGCCTTGGCGGACTCGCCGCGCTCGCCGAAGGTCAGGCACGCGATGGTGACCTTCTCTCCCCGGGAGGCGGCCAGGGCGATGGCGCCGCCCGCACGCCACACGAAGTCCCCGGCGTGCGCGGTGACGACGAGGGTCGATCGTGGGGTGGCGGGCGCGTTGGCCTGGGTCATGCTGACATCTCCTTGGTGACAGGTGGACGCGCCCGCCTCGCGTGCTCCGGCGCTCAGTCGCGCAGCGCCTCGATCACACTGGTGAGGTGGGCGCGGACGGCCGCCTCGGCCGCCTGCGGGTCCCTGGCCGTGATCGTCTCGATCATCGCCAGATGCTCGTTCAGGGAGTGCTGCGGACGCCCCGGCCTCAGCGCCAGCTGGAAACGGTGGCGCACCAGTTGCGCGTTGAGCCGCTCCAGCAGGTCCACGGCCGTCTGCTGGCCGGAGAACTCCCGGATACGGGCGTGCAGGGCCTGGTTGAGTTCGGAGTAGGTCATCGGCTCGCCGTCGGCCACGGCCTTGGTCATCGCCGTACCGAGTTCCTTCAGCTCGCCCAGCTGCTCGTCGCTGGCCCCGACGGCCGCCTTCGCGGCGCACAGCCCCTCCAGGACCATGCGGCACTCGGTGATGGCGACCGCTTCCTCCACGGTCACCACTCGCACCCGCGAGCCGCGGTTGCGGATCCGTTCGACGAGGCCCTGGGCCTCGAGGTCGATGAGTGCCGCGCGGATGCTGGCCCGCGTCACACCGAGCTGCTCGGCGAGTTCGTTCTCCACCAGCCGCTGTGCCGGTGCCATCTCGCCGTGCAGGATCGCCTGCCTCAGCTGCGCGAGCGCGTGCTGTTTGGCCTGCTCCCCGGTGCTCGGACGGGCTTCTTTCGGCATGTGTGCCCTCCCTGAGTGAGTGCCTGTCGAACCTAAATCTAGCCAAACAAGATTGTCAACAATTTTGTCCGCTGTATTGGGGGACGAATCTGGCCGCACGAACGACGGAGGCCCGGTGGCGCGACGGCACCACCGGGCCTACGACCTGCGTCACTCCCCACTCCGCGGATCAGTCGCCGCCCCCTCGGGGCGGCCCCGTCGTCCCCCGCACCTGAAGCGTCGGCGCCGCCAGCCGCACCCGCCCCTCTCCCCCGGGCCGTTCCAGGCGGTCGAGGAGGCAGCGGGCGGCGCGGCGGCCGACCTCGTGGCCGGCGTGGTCGACGGTGGTGAGCCACACATGGCGCAGCCGGGAGACGCTCGTGTTGTCGTAACCGGCGACGGACAGGTCGCGCGGGACGGCGAGGCCCAGTTCCCCGGCCGCCGACAGGGCGCCGACGCAGGCCATGTCGTTCACCGCGAAGAGGGCGGTGGGCCGGTCGGGGCGGGCCAGCAGCCGGACGGCGGCGCGGTAACCGCCCTCCTCCGTCATGTCGCACGGCTCGACCGGCGGCCGGTCCAGGCCGTGCGCCCGCATCGTCGCCTCGAAGCTGCGCCGGCGCAGTTCGCCGACGGCGCCGTAGCCCGCGACATGCGCGATCCGCCGGTGGCCGAGGCCGAGCAGGTGCTCGGTGACCAGCCGGGCACCCCGCTCGTCGTCGTTGGCGACCACGTCCACACCGGCCGGCACCGGCTCACGGGCGGCCGCGACGACGACCGGGATGCGGGCGGCGACCGCGTCCAGGGCGGCAGGGTCGGGCAGCGTCCCGACGACGACCAGACCGTCGGCCCCGAGGTCGAGGAAGGGGCCGGCGAGGTCGTGGCCGACCCGGCGGTTCAGACGGGCGTCGGCGAGCAGCATGTGCCGGCCGCTCGCGTTCAGCAGGGAGTTGAGGCCGTCGAGGAGGTCGACGTACCAGGGGTTGCGCAGGTCGTTCAGGAGGACGCCGACCATGGGGCTCCCCCCGCTCGAACGCGGCCGGGACTCGGGGAGGGCGCGCTGCTCGCTGAGGCTGCGGGCGGCCGCGTTGGGCCGGTAGCCCAGCTCGCGCACGGCCCGCAGCACGGCCTCCCGCTTCTCGGCACGCACCTGGCCGGAGCCGCGCAGCACCAGGGAGACCAGCGACTTGGACACCCCGGCCCGCTCGGCGACGTCACGGATGGTCGGCGGTCTCATGATTGGACCGTTCCACGACTCCTCCCCCTTGTCAAAGGCTTGACACCTGCGGCGAACGGCCCCCAGGGTGGCCTGCACAGGATGTGGATCGGTCCAAAGAGGGACTGAGAGGGGCCGTCATGCGGGATGCGCTGGGTGTCGCGGTCGTCGGGTTCGGCTGGATGGGCCGGGTGCACACACAGGCGTACGCGCGCGTGCTCCACCACTTCCCGGGGCTGACCGTACGGCCGGAGCTGGTCACCGTCGCCGAGGAGGTCCCGGGCCGGGCGGAGGAGGCCGCCGCGCGGTACGGGTTCGCGTCGACGACCCGCGACTGGCGTGAGGTCGCCGCCGACCCGCGCGTGCGGGCGGTCAGCGTCACCGCGCCGAACTTCCTGCACCGCGAGATCGGCGTCGCGATGGCCGAGGCGGGCAAGCACCTGTGGATCGAGAAGCCGGTGGGCCTCACGGCCGACGACGCCCGCGCGGTCGCGGACGCGGTCGCCGAGGCGGGCGTCCAGGCCGCGGTCGGCTTCAACTACCGCAACGCGCCCGCCGTGGAGGCGGCCCGCGAGCTGATCGCCTCGGGGGAGATCGGCGCGGTCACGCATGTCCGCGTCCGCCTCTTCAGCGACTACGCGGCCCACCCCGACGGCGCCCTGACCTGGCGCTACGAACGGGAGCGCGGGGGCAGCGGGGTGCTCGGCGACCTGGCCTCGCACGGCGCCGACCTGGCTCGCTTCCTGCTCGGTGACATCACCTCGCTGACCGCCGACACCGCTGTCTTCCTGCCGCGGCGCGCCCGGCCCACCGGTGCCACCGCCGGCCACACCCTGGCCACCGGCGGCGACCTCGGCGCGGTCGAGAACGAGGACTACGTCAACTGCCTGCTCCGTTTCGCCTCCGGAGCCCGCGGCGTCCTGGAGGCCTGCCGCGTCTCGGTCGGCGAGCAGAACACCTACGGCTTCGAGGTGCACGGCACCAGGGGCGCCGTCTTCTGGGACTTCCGCCGCATGAACGAACTGGCCGTCAGCCGCGGCACGACCTACCAGGACCAGCCCGTCAGCACGGTGTACGTCGGCCCGGACGCCGGCGAGTTCGGCGCGTTCCAGCCGGGCGCGGCGAACGCCATGGGCTACGACGACCTGAAGGTGATCGAGGCGTACCGCTTCCTGCGCTCGATCGCCGAGGGCACGCCGTACGGGGCGACGCTCGCGGACGCCGTGCACAGCGCGGCCGTGCTGGACGCGATGACCCGCTCGGCGCAGAGCGGGGCGTGGGTGGACGTGCGGGCGTCGTAGCCCCGGCCGCGGTCACCTCGCGGGCGCGCTCCTCAGCCCGGCGGCGCCGGAGGCATGTTGTACGGCGTCACCACCTGGATCGCGGACGGCAGGACGGGACCCGCGGGCGGCAGCGCGCCGTGCGCGCGCATCACGACGTGGCAGGCCTCGCGCAGGTCGTGGCGCAGGTCGTGGTGGAGGACGGCGGACAGCCGGTGCTCCCGCAGCAGGCGCGTGTTGTCGTGGTCGAGGTCGTGCGCGACGAACACCGCGCACTTCCGGCCGAGGTCGGCGAAGGCGCGCAGGGTGGCGATGTTGCCGCCGCCGATGGAGTAGACGGCCCGGATGTCCGGGTCGCGGGCGAGGGCGGCGCGGACCAGGTCGTACTGGGTGGCGTCCAAACCCTGGCCCTCGGTGAGCTCGACGAGGGAGCGTTCGGGGTGGCGGGCGCGCATGGCGCTGCGGAAGCCCATCTCGCGCTCCTCCTCGTTGCGGAAGAAGCCGCTGCTGAGGCTGGTGAGCACATGGCCGGGGCGCTCGCCCAGCCACTGTCCCACGAGGTAGGCGGCGGTGGCGCCGGCGGCCCGGTTGTCGATGCCGACGTACGCCAGGCGGGCACTGGCGGGCAGGTCGGTGACGAGGGTGACGACCGGGATGCCGGCGGCCGCCAGCCGGCCGACCGCCGCCGTGACCTCGGGAACGTCGGGCGCCTTGAGGACGACGCCCTGCGAGCCGCGCCGGGCGATCCGGTCCAGCGTGGCGGTCAGCTCCTCGACGGGACCGGTCTCGCGGAAGTGGAAGCGGGAGCGCAGCACGGCCGGGTGCAGGGCGGGCAGCTCGGCCTCCAGGGCGGCGCGCACGGCGGTGGTGAAGCGTTCCGGCGCCTGGACGACGACGTCGACCATGAAGGTGCGGCCGACGAGCCGGACCTGGGTGCGCTGCCGGTCGAGGTCGGCGATGGCCCGGTGCACCTCCTGGGCGGTGGACGCGCGCACCCCTCCCCGGCCGTTGAGGACCCGGTCCACGGTGGCCTCGCTCAGACCTGCCTGACGTGCGATCTCACGGATCGGGAAGGGGTGGCCCACCGCAGGCTCCTGAGGGGTTTTTGATGGCTCGCTGCCGGTTGTTCGAGGGGTTTGTACTGACAAGAATGACAGAGCCGCCCGGCTCCCCGTGACCGAAGGGACGACGATGTCCTTCACCTCCGCAGCGCCCTCCGCCTGGCTGAGCGAACGGGACTGCGACCTCGCCGCCTTCCGCGGGCTCGTCGAGCGCGCCACGGACCTCGCCGACCACCCCCACGCCACCTCGGTGGAGGGCAACGTCCCCGTCTACGACGGCGACCGGATGCGCGCCGCCGACGGGCCGGCGCTGCGCACGGAACTGGTCCGCGCGCTCGCCGACGGTCCCGGCATCGTCGTCCTGCGGGGCGCCTTCCCCGACCCCGCGGTCGTCGACCGGCTCACGGCCGTCTTCGAGACCCTGATCGCCGAGCAGCGCGCCTCGGGCGCCACCGCCGGCGACCACTTCGCCAGGCCGGGCGCCAACGACCGCGTCTGGAACGCCCTGGAGAAGGCCGCGCTGCTCGACCCGGAGGCCTTCGCCGACTACTACGCCAACGACCTGCTCGCCCTGGTCTCGGCCGCCTGGCTCGGCCCCGGCTACCAGGTCACCTCCCAGGTCAACGTGGTCAACCCCGGCGGCGCGGCACAGACCGCGCACCGCGACTACCACCTGGGATTCCTCCCGAACGAGGCCGCGGCCGCCTATCCGGCGCACGTCCACCGCCTCTCCCCCGTGCTCACCCTGCAGGGCGCGGTGGCGCACTGCGACATGCCCGTCGAGTCCGGCCCGACGATGTACCTGCCGCACTCGCAGAAGTACGAGCCCGGCTACCTGGCGTGGCGGCTGCCGGAGTTCCGGGCGTACTTCGACGCCCATCACGTCCAGCTCCCGCTGGCCAAGGGCGACGCCGTGTTCTTCAACCCGGCCCTCTTCCACGCGGCCGGCACCAACCGCTCCACCGGCATCCGGCGCACGGCCAACCTGCTCCAGGTGTCCTCCGCGTTCGGGCGGGCCATGGAGACCGTGGACCGCGAGGCGATCACGAACGCGGTCTACCCCGTGCTGCTCGCGCGCGCGGCCGACGGCGCGGACGAGGCCTGGCTGGAGCGGGTGGTCGCCGCGAGCGCCGAGGGCTACCCCTTCCCGACCAACCTCGACAGCGACCCGCCGGTCGACGGCCTGGCCCCGCCCTCCCCGGCGGACACGGTACGGCGGGCGCTGCGGGAGACATGGACCCCGCGGGCACTGCGGGACGCACTGAGGGCCGGCGCCGAGCGGCGCGAGAGCTGACGTCCGAACGGCGCGAACGGAAAGGACAACCCCATTCATGGGACTTCTCGACGACAAGGTCGTCCTCGTCAACGGCGGCAGCCAGGGTGTGGGCGCCGCCGTCGCACGGGCCGCGGTCCGCGAGGGCGCGGTCGTGGCGGTCACCGGCCGGCGCCCGGAACCGGGTGAGGCCCTGGTGGCGGAACTGGCGGCGGCCGGCGGCAAGGCGACGTTCCTCCGCGCCGACCTGGCCGACGCCGAGCAGGCGAAGGCCTCCGTCACCCGGACGGTCGAGGCCTACGGCCGGGTCGACTGCCTGGTGAACTCCGCCGGGCTGACCTCGCGGGGCACGCTGGTGGACACCACACCCGAGCTGTTCGACCAGCACATCGCGATCAACCTCAGGGCGCCGTTCTTCGCCATGCAGGCGGCGGTCGCGGACATGCTGGGCCGGGGTGCGCCCGGCACGGTCGTCAACATCATCACGTCCTCGGCGCACGGCGGGCAGCCGTTCCTGGCGCCGTACGTGGCCGCGAAGGCCGGGCTGGCGGGTCTGACCCGCAACGTGGCGCACGCCCACCGCTTCGACCGGATCCGTGTCAACGGCCTGAACATCGGCTGGACGGCGACCGAGGGCGAGGACGCGACGCAGCGGGCCTTCCACGGCGCCGGGGACGACTGGCGCGAGCAGGCGGCCGCGCGGCTGCCGATGGGCAGGCTCGGCCTGCCGGACGAGATCGCCGACTTCGTGGTGTTCCTGCTGTCCGACCGGTCGGGCGTGGTCACCGGTTCGGTGATCGACTGGGACCAGAACGTGCTCGGCGGCCTCGACTAGGGCCTGTCCGGCGGACCACGTCGCAGCAGACCGGTGGTGACTCACCGGCGCGGCGTGATCCGCCGGACACGTCCTGGACCTCCCCCTCCTCGTACGACCTCCAAGGAGCTGCACCCCCATGCGCATCGGAATCCTCGGCCTCGGCCGCATCGGCACCTTCCACGCCGAGACCCTGTCCGGACTCGACGCCGTCGAGTCGCTCGTCGTCGCCGACCCGTTCGCCGAGGCCGCCAAGTCGGCCGCGGAGCGGTTCGGCGCGGAGGTCGCGGACTCCCCCGAGGCGGTGCTGGCCGCCCGGGTGGACGCGGTGGTGGTCGCCGCGGCGACGGACGCCCATCCGGGGCTGATCCTCGCCGCCGTGGCGGCGGGTGTACCCGTCTTCTGCGAGAAGCCCGTGGCCCGCACGATGGCCGAGGGCGTCGAGGTGCTCCGGGCCGTCGAGGACAAGGACGTGCCGATCCAGATCGGCTACAACCGCCGTTTCGACGCCGGCTTCGTCGCCGCCCGCGCCGCCGTCCGGGCGGGCGAGCTCGGCACGCTGCACACCGTCCGCTCGACCACGCTGGACCCGGCGCCGCCGCCCGCCGCGTACATCGCCGCCTCCGGCGGCATCTTCCGGGACTGCTCGGTGCACGACTTCGACATCATCCGCTGGGTGACGGGCCGCGAGGTGACCGAGGTGTACGCGGTCGGTGGCAACCGGGGCGCCGACTACATCAGGGAGGCGGGCGACGCCGACACCACGGGCGCGGTCCTCACCCTCGACGACGGCACGATCGCGGTGGTCTCCAACTCCCGCCACAACGGCAGGGGTTACGACGTCCGTATGGAGCTCCACGGCTTCCGGGACTCCATCGCGGTCGGTCTGGAGGACAAGCTGCCGCTGCGCTCGGTGGAGCCCGGTGCGACCTTCCCGTCCGGCACCCCGCACGACTTCTTCATGGACCGCTTCACCGCCGCCTACCGCGCCGAACTCACCGCGTTCACCGAGGTGGTGGCCGGCACCCGGCCCTCGCCGTGCACGATCGAGGACGCCCTGGAGGCCGGCTGGATCGCGGAGGCGTGCACGCTGTCGCTGCGGGAGCACCGGCCGGTGACGATCGCGGAGGTGCGCTCGGCCTGACGTACGGGCCGTGGGGGAGGCGCGTGGTCCCGTGCGTCTCCCCCACGTGGCTCACAGGCAGTAGCGGACCATCCACTCGTCCGGGTTGTAGGCGTCCCGTGCCGGGTCCGGCGCGGTGGCCGGCCTCTCCTCGACCGTGTCCTCCGGGCGGATCCGCTCCGGCAGTGCGCCGAACCGGGCCCGGCGCAGGGTCGTCGCGGTGTCCTCCGCCTGGGTGGCGTCCTCGTGCTCCTCGTGCTCCTCGTGCTCCTCGTGCGTCAACGTGTCCTCCCCGCCGCGGTGTTCTCACCCTTTCTCACCCGTCATAACGGTGGTCACCGGGCCGCTGGTTCCGCCGGCAGGTCGAAGACGTGGTCCGGGGAGATGATCGTGGTGATCGCGTCGCCGAAGAGGGTGCTGGGTTCCTCGTTCTTGTAGTCGATGTCGGTGTTCAGCACCACGACGAGGGTCGTGCGCGCCGACGGCAGGTAGATCGTCAGGGACTCGTAGCCCGGCAGCGAGCCGTTGTGGCCGATCCATCCCTGCACGTCGAAGATGCCGAGTCCGTAGCCGGCGCCGGGAATCTGGGTCGGTGGTGCGGTCAGCCGCTGCTTCTGTGTGGCGGGACTGATCAGCCGCCCGCCGTCCGGCAGTTCGCCGGTGGCCACCGTGCGGGCCCACAGGCGCAGGTCCTCCAGCGTGGAGATCATGGCACCGGCGGCCCAGGCCCAGGACGGGTCCCAGTCGGCGGTGTCCTCGACCTTGCCGCTCGCGGTCTGGTCCGTGTAGCCCTGCGCGTGCGGCTTCGGGAACTCGCTGCCGGCCGGGAAGAGCGTGTCGTTGAGACCCACCGGATACAGGACGTGCTCCTGGATGTAGTCGTTGAGCGACTGCCCGCTGATCTTCTCGACGACCAGGCCGAGCAGGATGAGGTTGGTGTTGGAGTAGGAGAACTTCTCCCCGGGCGGGAACAGCACGGGGTGCTCGAAGGCGTAGTCGAGCAGTTGCTGCGGGGTGAACGACCGCCGCGGGTCGGACGTCAGCGCCTTGTAGAAGTCGTCGTCCTGCGAGTAGTTGAACAGTCCGCTGCGCATGCCGGCCAGCTGACGCAGCGTGATCCTGTCCCCGTTGGGCACGTCGTCGATGTACTCGTCGATGGTGTCGTCGAGGCCGATCCTGCCCTGGTCGACCAGTTGCAGGACCGCGGTGACGGTGAACGTCTTGGTCTCGCTGCCGATCCGCATGTACAGGTCCGGCCGCATCCGCTCACCGGTGTCCTTGTCGGCGACACCGAAGGACTTCACGTACTGGCCCTTGTCGGGCGTCCAGACGCCGACGCTCACACCCGGGACGTTCGCCTGTCGCATGACCCGCCGCACGGCCTGGTCGATCTGGCGCTGGACGGCGGGGGTGAGTTCTCGGACCTCGCCCCCGGACGGGGACGGCGAGGGCGTCTGCCCGACGGGGGCCGGGGACGGCAGCGCGGTCGCGGCCCCGCCCGCGCCCGGCGCCACCAGCGCTGCCACCGCGGTGGCGACCACCGCCACCCTGCGCAGTCGCGTGCACGGTCGTGTCATGGGCTCACTCCTCCACGAGGAGACGTCGCCGCAGGCCACAGCCGCACCAGGGGCACGGGCCGCGTGCGGCCCAACGGCACCAGCATAGGAGCGCACCCGGGCCGCTGCCCGTCGGCGCGGTCGCCGCCCCCCGCGTGCGCCGGGCAGACGCCCGGGCGCCGCCCCGCCGGACACCTCTGCCAGGATCGGCGCCATGTCCGTGCCCATCACCCCCGCCCGTGTCGCCGACATCCGGCAGGCCCTCGACGACCACCACCGCTACTGGGGCGAGCGCGACCTGCGCGCGCTCCATCTGCTGCCGCTGGTCCACGAGTTCGGCTCCACCTGTCTGGTCGCCCGCACCGCGGACGGCGTCCTCGGCTACCTCATCGGCTTCGTCACCCCGGACCGCACCGGCTACGTCCACCTCGTCGCCACCCGTGACGACGCCCGCGGGACCGGCCTGGGCCGCGCCCTGTACGAGGCCTTCACGAAGGCGGTCCGCGCCCAGGGCGCCGTCCGCCTCAAGGCGATCACGACACCCGGCAACGAGGGTTCCCTCGCCTTCCACCGCCGCCTCGGCTTCGCGGTACGGCTGGAGGAGGAGTACAACGGGCCGGATCAGCCACGGGTGGTGTTCACGCGGGACCTGACGGGGTGACCGCGCCCAATCCGGCCGCCGGCGCCTCGCCGCCCTGCCCGGCACGCCCGGCGGGCCCGTCGCCCGCGCCGCGCACCCGCACATGGAGGTGCCCGTCGAGCGGGAACGCGGGCGGCGCGGCGAGCAGCACGCCGTCGAGTCCGTAGCCGGTCTTCTCCGCGACCCGGCAGGACGCGGTGTTGTCGACCTGGTGCAGCAGGGCGAGGCGGGTCAGCCCGGGGAAGGCGGTGAAGGCCCACTCCGTCAGGGCGCCGAGCGCCCGCGAGGCCACGCCCCGGCCGCGGGCGTGGGCGGCGGTCCAGTAACCGACCTCCGGGGAGGGGCCGTGGGGGGTCTTGAGGACGACATGCCCGGCCAACCGGCCCTCCCCGCCGCCGGGCCGGTCCTCCAGGACGGCGAAGGCGAGGCGCTCGCCCGTCCGCCAGCCCCGTCGCTGCTCCCGCACCCAGCGCTCCGCGTCCGCCGCGTCGTCCATGGTCACGCCCGACCAGCGGCGCATCACGGGGTCCCCGTACGTGTCGGCCAGACCGTCCGCGTCCCGCGGGCGCCACGGGCGCAGCAGCAGGGCGGAGGCCGACGGGGTGCCGGCGGCCGCCAGGCGTATCTCGGTGTCGTCCATGTCCTGAGCGTAGGTGACGCGGGCTCAGGCCCGCCCGGGGCGCGGGACCTCGTCGGTGAGGCGGGCCCGGCCGGTCGGCAGGTAGCCGGGCGGACCCGGTCAGGACCAGGAGCAGCCCGCCTCGGTGACCTCGCCGAGAAAGTGTTCCCAGAGCACCTGCCGGGGGTCGTCCGGGACCGGACGCCCGGGGAGCCGGGGCCGAACCGACCCGGACGCGGTCAGCGCGGCCGCCGTCTCAGGGCTTCCCCTCACCGCTGCCCGCCACGGGGGCGGTGAGGTCCGTCTCCTCGGGGAGCTCCTCGACGTCGACGCCGCGTACCTGGGCCAGTTCGTGCTTGAGGGCGGCGAGTTCGGCGCCGCCGGCCATGTGGTTGGTGAGTTCCTCCAGGCTGACCCGGCTGCGGTCGGCGGAGAGTTCCATGGTGCCCAGGCGCAGCACGCTGAAGTGGTCGCCGACCATGTAGGCGTGGTGGGGGTTGTGGGTGATGAAGATGACGCCGAGGCCGCGGTCGCGGGCGGCGGCGATGTACTTCAGCACCACGCCGGACTGCTTGACGCCGAGGGCGGCGGTGGGCTCGTCCAGGATGAGGACGCGGGCGCCGAAGTAGACGGCGCGGGCGATGGCGACGCACTGGCGCTGGCCGCCGGAGAGGGTGCCGATGGGCTGTTCGAGGTCGTCGAGGACGATGCCCATGTTGCGCAGTTCCTCGTCGGCCGTCTTCTTCATGCGGTCGATGTCGAGCCGGCGGATCGGCCAGGGGCCCTTGGTCATCTCGGAGCCGAGGAAGAAGTTCCGCCAGACCGGCATGAGGGGGACGGTGGCGAGGTCCTGGTAGACGGTGGCGATGCCCCGGTCGAGGGCCTCGCGCGGGGTGGCGAAGCGGACGGCTTCGCCGTCGACGAGGAACTCGCCCTCGGTGTGCTGGTGCAGCCCGGAGACGATCTTGATGAGGGTGGACTTGCCGGCGCCGTTGTCGCCGAGGACGCAGGTGACCTTGCCGGGGTGGACGGCGAGGCTCACGCCGTGCAGGGCGCGGATGTTGCCGTAGGACTTGCCCGCGTTCCGCAGCTCGACCAGCGGGCGGTCCGCGTCCGGGGGCGGGGTGTCCGCGAGGACGGCTCCGTGCGTGCCGGTGTTGTCGGTCGTCATGGGGGTCACCTCCGGGTCGCCGTGCGCTGGACCCACAGATTGATGAGGACGGCGCCGAGGAGCATCACGCCGAGGAAGGCCTTGAACCAGTCCGGGTTCCAGCCGGCGTAGACGATGCCCTGCTGCACCATGCCGAACATGAACGCGCCGAAGACCGGGCCGATCGCGGAACCGTAGCCGCCGGTGAGCAGACAGCCGCCGATGACGGCCGCGGCGATGTAGATCAGCTCCTGGCCGACGCCCTCACCGGACTGCACGGTGTTGAAGGAGAACAGCTGGTGCATGCCGACGAACCAGGCGCCGAAGCCGACCAGCATGAACAGGGAGATCTTGGTGAAGGTCACCGGGACGCCGACGGCCCGCGCGGACTCCTTGTTGCCGCCGACGGCGAAGACCCAGTTGCCGTACTTGGTGCGCAGCAGCACCCAGGTCGCCAGCGCCGCGAAGACCAGCCACCACACTATGGTGATCTTCACCTGGACGCCGCCGACGTCGAAGGACGAGGCGAAGACCGCCTTGGCCTGGCCGAAGCCGTCCATGTCGCTGATGTCGTCGGTCGCCACGTTGCCGGTGACCAGCTTGGTCACCGCGAGGTTGACGCCCTGGAGGATGAGGAACGTCCCGAGCGTCACCAGGAAGCTCGGCAGCCCGGTCTTCACCAGCATCCAGCCGTTGAACAGGCCCACGCCGAGCGAGAACACCAGGGCGAGGATCACGCCCATCCAGACGTTCAGCGTCAGCTGGTAGCTGAGCATGGCCGCGGTGAGCGCCGAGCTGATGACGGCGACGCCGGACGACAGGTCGAACTCGCCGCCGATCATCAGCAGGGCCACGGGCAGCGCCATGATCCCGATGGTCGACGACTGGTACAGGATGTTCGCCATCGAGCTGCCGTCCCGCACGGGCGAGGCGGTGACGAGGAAGAACACGTACACCGCGACGGCGCCGAGGAAGACACCCACCTCGGGACGGGCGAGCAGTCGCAGGGCCAGGGGTCGTCGGGTGGTTCGGCCGTCGGTCTCCTTCGGGCCGGAGGCCGGCGGTGTGGTCACCGCCGGCCCGGCATGCTGGGTCATGCTCATCACCGGGTGCCCTTCGCGGCGTAGCCGGCGACCGCCTCGACGTTGGACTCGTCGACGAAGGCGGGACCGGTGAGCACCGGCTGCTCGCCACCGCCCATGTAGTTGCCGTTGTTCTTGTACAGCCACAGCGAGTCGATCGCCAGGTAGCCCTGGAGGTAGGGCTGCTGGTCGACGGCGAACTCGATGGTGCCCTTGCTGATGGCGCCGGTCAGGTCCTTGTTCAGGTCGAAGGTGGCGATCTTCGCCTTGCTGCCGCCCTCCGACACCGCCTGCGCGGCCGTGAGCGCGATGGGCGCGCCGAGGGTGATGACGTGGTCGACGGAGCTGTCCTGCTTGAGCTTGGCGGTGATCGTCGACTTCACCGAGGGCATGTCGGTGCCGTTGACGTAGAGGTTCTCGAGGGATCCGGAGAACGTCTTCTTCACCCCGTCGCAGCGCTGCGTGAGGCCGATGTTGCCCTGCTCCTGGATGACACAGACGGCCTTCTTGGCGCCGAGGGTGTTCAGCCTGTTGCCGAGGGCCTCGCCGGCGACCGTCTCGTCCTGGCCGAAGAACTCGAGCAGACCGAGCTTCTTCCACTCGCTGACACCGGAGTTGAGGCCGACCACGGGTATGTTCGCGGCCCTGGCCTTGCTGATGACGTCCTTCAGCGCGTCGGGCTTGGCGAGGGTGACCGCGATGCCGTCGACCTTCTGGTCGATGGCGTTCTGGATCAGGTTGGCCTGGTTGCCGGCGTTGGGGTCGGCGGAGTAGACCAGCTTGACGTTGTCCTTGGCCGCGGCGGCCTCGGCACCCTTGCGGACGATGTCCCAGAAGGTGTCGCCGGGCGACTGGTGGGTCACCAGCGCCACCGTCATGCGGGGCGTGGTGGCCTTGCCCGCGGCGGCCTCGCTCCCCCCTTCCTCGGCCTTCTTGCCGCCGGAGCTGCTGGAGCAGCCCGCGAGGGTCAGGGCCACCGCCGCGGCCATGGCCACGACCGGGGCGATTCTGCGGGAGCGGGAGGGAGAGCTGTCCATCTTTCCTGCACCTCACTGTGCGACAGGGGAAACGACGGGGAAGGGGAGTCGACGTGCGCGGGTCCGGAGCCCTGATCCGCGAGGGTAGGGACCGTACCGCTGTTGGGACGGGATCCAATCCCCTGGGGCGGCCACTGTCAATACTTTGTTAGGACATCATTTCACGAGCAGGTCCGAATGTTAGAACAAACTGTTGACACGCGGGCCGCCGCGCCCTACACCTGAGGAACGATCCTTACCCCGTGCGCACGGGCGTCACCCACCACCCCAGGAGGTGCCCCGATGGCGAGGACCGGCGACCGCGCCCGTACCGCGTCCGGCTCCGCGCTCGACGCGCTGCGCTTCACGCTGGACCGCACCAGCCCGGTGCCCCTCTACCACCAGCTCGCCCGGCAACTGGAGGCGGCCATCGAGCACGGGGCGCTCGCTCCCGGCAACCTGCTCGGCAACGAGATCGACCTGTCGACGCGCCTCGGCCTGTCCCGCCCGACGGTCCGCCAGGCGATCCAGTCCCTGGTCGACAAGGGCCTGCTGGTGCGCCGGCGCGGAGTGGGCACGCAGGTGGTGCACAGCCAGGTGAAACGGCCGCTGGAGCTGAGCAGCCTCTACGACGACCTCGAGGCGGCCGGACAGGGGCCGACCACCCGCGTCGTACGCAACGAACGCGTCCCGGCCGACGCCGGGGTGGCGGCCGCGCTCGGGATCGCGGAGGGCACCGAGGTCACGCTCCTGGAGCGGCTGCGCTCGACGCACGGACACCCGGTGGCCTTCCTGTGCAACTACCTGCCCCCGGCCCACCTGGACCTCGACACGGCACAGCTGGAGGAGACCGGCCTGTACCGGCTGCTGCGCGCGGCGGGCATCACCCTGCACAGCGCCCGGCAGACCATCGGCGCCCGCTCCGCCACCGCCGAGGAGGCCGCCCTGCTCACGGAGAAGAAGGGGGCGGCCCTGCTGACCATGCAGCGCACCGCATACGACGACACCGGGCGGCCGGTCGAGTACGGGACGCACATCTACCGCGCGTCCCGGTACGCGTTCGACTTCCAGCTGCTGGTGCGCCCGTAGGAGGGCTCAGCGCGGCGCCATCCGCAGCGCGCCGTCCATCCGGATGGTCTCGCCGTTGAGGTAGTCGTGGTCGACGATCGCCAGGGCGAGCTGGGCGTACTCCTCCGGCTGGGCGAGCCGGCGCGGGAAGGGCACGCCGGCGGCGAGCGAGGCGCGGAACTCCTCCGAGACGGTGGCCAGCATGGGCGTCTCCACGACGCCCGGGGCGATGGTGCACACGCGGATGCCGTACTGGGCGAGGTCGCGGGCCGCGGGGAGGGTCAGGCCGACGACGCCGCCCTTGGAGGAGGAGTAGGCGGCCTGGCCGATCTGGCCGTCGTAGGCGGCGATGGACGCGGTGTTGACGATCACTCCCCGCTGCCCGTTGTCGTCCGCCTCGGTCTGGGCGATGGCCTCCGAGGCCAGCGCGAGCACGTTGAAGGTGCCGATCAGGTTGATCTGGATCACCTTGGCGTACAGGCCGAGGTCGTGGACGCCCTTCTTGCCGAGGATCCGCATCGAGGGGCCGATGCCGGCGCAGTTGACGACCGTGCGCAGCGGGACGCCCGCGCCCGCCGCGGTGGCGACGGCGGCGCGCACCTGCTCGGGGTCGGTGACGTCGGCGGGGACGTAGGTGACGCCCGGAACCTCGGGGGCCTTGTCGATCCCGTCCTTGAGGTCGAGGGCGAAGACCCGCGCGCCCCGCTCGGCGAGCGCCTTCGCGGTGGCCGCGCCGAGGCCGGACGCACCGCCGGTGACGAGGGCGGCGGTGTTCTCGAGCTGCATCATCACTCCTTGCCGAGGACGGTGAGCACACCGCCCTCGTTCCGGTCCAGCGCACGGGAGATGATCATGCGCTGGATCTGGTTGGTTCCTTCGAAGATCTGCATGACCTTCGCCTCGCGCATGTAGCGCTCGACGGGAAAGTCGCGCGTGTATCCGTACCCGCCGAGGACCTGCACGGCGTCCGTGGTCACCTTCATGGCGTTGTCGGTGGCCACGAGCTTGGCGATGGAGGCCTCCCGGGTGAAGGGCAGACCGAGGTCCTTCAGCCGGGCGGCGGCGAGGGCGGTGGCGCGCGCCGACTCGATCGCGGCGCCCATGTCGGCGAGGACGAACGCCAGCCCCTGGTGCTCGATGATCGGCTTGCCGAAGGTCTCCCGCTCACGGGCGTAGCGCACCGCGTGGTCGAGGGCGCCCTGGGCGAGGCCGGTGGCGACGGCGGCGATGCCGAGGCGGCCGCAGTCCAGGGAGGCGAGCGCGATCCTCAAGCCCTGCCCCTCCTCCCCGATCCGCCGCTCGACCGGCACGCGCACGTCGTCGAGTCGCATGGTGGCGGTCGCCGAGCCGGTCAGACCCATCTTCCGCTCCGGCGGGTCGGCGCTCAGACCCGGGGTGTCTGCCGGGATCAGGAAGCAGGAGATGCCGTGGGCGCGGTCGTCGGAGGTGCGGGCCATCACCGTGTAGAAGTCGGCGTAGCCGCCGTGCGTGGTCCACGCCTTGGCGCCGTTGAGGACGTAAACGTCACCGTCGCGCACCGCGCGCGTGCGCAGGGCCGCCGGGTCGGAGCCGGCGTGCGGCTCGGACAGGCAGTAGGCGCCGAGCAGTTCCCCGCCCAGCATCTCCGGCAGCCACGTGCGCCGCTGGTCCGCGGTGCCGAACCGGGCCAGCGGGAAGCAGGACAGCGCGTGGACGGAGAGGCCCACGGCGACGCTCGACCAGACCGCGGCGACCTCCTCCAGCATCTGGAGGTACACCTCGTACGGCTGTCCGGCGCCGCCGTCCTCCTCGGCGAACGGCAGCCCGAGCAGCCCGCTGCGGCCCAGCGTGCGGAAGACGTCCCGGGGGAACGCCCCGTCCGCCTCCGCGTCGGCGACCCGGGGTGCGAGTTCCTTGGCGGCGAGGGTGCGCGTGAGCTGGATGAGTTCGACGGCTTCCTCGGTCGGCAGGGCGCGAGTGGCAGGCATGGTGACCTCCACGTAGGAGTACTGGAGTACTGGGAGTGATACTGGAGTGCGTACGAACGTATCATTCACAGTACGGCACCGGGACACACCACGGCATCCGCTGGGGCGGGAAAGGTGCCGTGGAGGTGGGAGGGCGGCCGGCGCGGGCGGTGGGGGAACGGGGGGGTCGACTTCGCGTCGCGTCGGCGTGGGCGTCGCCTCGGCGTCAGGAGGAGACGGCGTGCACGATCAGCGAGGCCAGCTGCTCGTAGGCCTCGGCGTCGGTCAGCCCGGTGCGCGCCTTGAGCTCGCCCTGCTGGATCTGGCGCATGGTCGCGGCGGCGACCTCGCCGACGAACGCGGCGTGCACCTCGCGGAAGGCGCCGCCGTCGACGCCCTCCGCGATCAGCCGGCGCACCCGCTCGGCGGCCATCCGCGTGTTCGCCTCGTACACCTCACGGGCCGGCGGGAACTCCGCCACGTCGTCGAGGAACCGTCGGGAGAGCGGGCGCAGCTGCTCGGCGACGGCCGTCAGGTACACCCGCACGCGGTCCGACGGGTCGACGGTCTGCGCCACCCGCTTCTCGACGGCCTCGGTCGCCCCGCGGAAATAATGCTTGACCGCTTCCACGACCAGCCCCTGCTTGCTGCGGGCGAGCTGGTACAGCGTGGTCTTGGAGCAGCGCAGCCGCTCGGCGAGGTCGTCCAGGGTGAGGTCCGAGAACCCCTCCGCCGTCACCAGCGTGACGAGTCGTTCCAGCAGGTCGGCCTGTCGGGCGGTGCGGCGGGGGGACGGCATGATCCCAGCCTATCCGCGCCGCACCCGCGCCATGCCGCCCGGCTCCGGACGCCCTCAGTGCGCCGAGTCCAGCCGCGCCCGCTGGTCCTGCGTCAGCTCCAGGTCCACGGCGGCCAGGTTCTCCTCCAGCTGCGCCACCGAGGACGCCCCCACGAGCGGGACGACCGGCAGCTCCGCGCCGAGCTGCCAGGCCAGCACGACCTGGTTGGCGGTGGCGCCGGTCTCCTTCGCCACCTCCCGCAGCACGGCGAGTCGGGCGGGCGTGCCCGGGTGGTCGTAGTCCGGCGGCAGGGGCTTGTCCGGGCGGACGTAGGCGCCGGTGAGCAGCGGCGAGTAGGCGACCAGGGTCAGGCCGGGCTCCGCCCGCAGGTAGCCGAGGAGCTCGCCGCCCGCGTGGCCGAGGCTGCCGTCGGGGAACAGCTCGCTGGGCACGTCGAAGCGGGGCCGCAGATAACTGTGCTGGTACTGGAGCACCTCGTAGCCGGGCAGGCCGGCTGCGGCGGCGAGGGCGCGGGCCCGCTCCACGCGCCACACGGCCTGGTTGCTCACTCCCAGCAGGCCGACCGTGCCCTGCGCGACGAGCGCGGCGAACCCCTCGACGGTCTCGCGCTGCGGGACGGTGTGGTCGTCGATGTGGGCGTAGAGCAGGTCCAGCTTCTCCACCCCGAGCCGCTCGCGGCTGCGCTCGGCCGACTCCCGGATCACCCGCGCGGACAGCCCCTCCGCGTTGTCGGTGTAGCCGGTGCCCGGGGCCAGCGGGCGGGCGCCGAGCTTGGTGGCGACGAGGATCTCGTCGCCGACGCCGCGGCTGCGCCGCCAGCGCCCGAGCAGTTCCTCGCTCTGGCCGCCCTGCCCGCCGTCCACCCAGAACGCGTAGTTGTCGGACGTGTCGACGAAGTTCCCGCCGGCCTCGACGTAGCGGTCGAGGATCGCGAAGGACGACTTCTCGTCCGTCACCGACCCGAACAGCATGGCGCCGAGCGCGAGCACGCTGACCTCGCGCCGGGTGGCGGGGTCGCTGCCGATGGTGCGGTACTTCATGGGGAACCCTCCCGTCGGGCCGACGGTCCTCGCCGGCTCGCACGGGAGTCTTCATGCTGAAGTGCGCTCCAAGGCAAGACCCTTTGCCGGCGGCCTGCCCCCCGACCGGGTCGCCGCCGGGGCGACGCCCGCCCCCGAACGCACCGAAGCCGCCTTCCCAGTGATGAGAAAGCGGCTTCCGACCTGCGATGAAGCTGGTCGGGACGACAGGATTTGAACCTGCGACCCCTTGACCCCCAGTCAAGTGCGCTACCAAGCTGCGCCACGTCCCGGTGCGCTCCCCGCGGAGTTCCGCGTGATCGCGCGAACAGCACTTTACCCCACACCGGGCGCTGCGCCGAAGGGGGCGCCGGCGCGGGACAATCGCCCCATGGGCAGCACAGGACGCAGGGACGACGACCGGCTCTCCGGCGTGCGGGACCGGGACGACGAGGGGCGGGCACGCAACGCCAGGCCCCGCGACGGGCTGGGGCGGCCCCTGCCGTACGGCACGCCCGGGGTGGAGCGGCAGCCCGAGGGCGTCGTGCGCACGCCGCGGCAGACGGTCGAGGAGGCGCAGGCCCTGCTGGACGCGGGGAAACCGTTCCACGCGCACGAGGTGTTCGAGGACGCCTGGAAGTCGGGTCCGGAGACGGAGCGCACGCTGTGGCGGGGGCTCGCGCAGCTCGCGGTGGGCCTGACCCACGCGGCGCGCGGCAACGTCACGGGCGGCGCGCGGCTGCTGCGGCGCGGAGCCGGGGCGCTGGAGGAGTGGGCCCGGGACACGGGACGGCGGCGTCCGCACGGGCTCGATCTCGCCGGTCTCACCGCGTGGGCGCGGGAACGGGCCGAGGCCGTGGAGGGCGCCGGCACCGCGGTGGACGCGCGCGAGTCGGCACCGCGCCTGCGGTGAGAGGACGGCCCGCCGCCGGCGCCCGGTGACCGAGGGGCGGATCCGGTGCCGTCACTGTCGGTGGCGTACGGCAGACTCGTGGTCGTGCGAGAGATTCATGTCATCGGTATCGGCGCGGGCGACCCCGACCAGCTGACCCTGCAGGCGGTCAGGGCGCTGCGGAGCACGGACGTGTTCTTCGTCCTGGACAAGGGCGAGGTGAAGAGCGACCTCACGCGGCTGCGCCGGGACATGCTGGACACGCACATACCGGAGGGGACGTACCGGGTCGTCGAGGCCCGCGATCCCGAGCGTGACCGCGGTGCGGGCGGCGCGGCCTACTCCCCCGCCGTCGGCGACTGGCGCAGCGCCCGCGCCGACATCTACGAGCGGCTGATCTCCGAGGAGCTCGGCGAGGACGAGAGCGGCGCGTTCCTGGTGTGGGGGGACCCTGCGCTCTACGACAGCACGCTCGCCATCCTGGAGGAGGTGCTGGCGCGGGGCACGGTGGCGTTCACGTACGACGTCGTGCCCGGGATCAGCAGTGTCTCGGCGCTCGTCGCCCGGCACCGCACGGGACTCAACCGGGTGGCCCGGCCCGTGCAGATCACCACGGGGCGGCGGCTCGCGGAGGGCTTCCCGGAGGGGGTGGACGACGTGGTGGTGATGCTCGACGCCCACCAGGCCTTCCGCAAGTACGCGGAGGAGGACGTCGACATCTACTGGGGCGCCTACATCGGCACCCCGGACGAGATCCTCGTCTCCGGTCCGATCGCCGAGGCCGGCCCCCGCATCGAGCGGCTGCGGGCCGAGGCGCGCGAGCGCAAGGGCTGGATCATGGACACGTACCTGCTGCGCCGCAACCCCGGGGACGTCTAGGGCCTGTCCCGTCCGGCGGATCATGCCGCAGACGCGGCGATCCGCACGCCCGTCTGCGGCATTGTCGTCGGCTGCCGATGTTCCGCCTCGCCGGTCTCCCGCGACGTGACCCGCCGGACAGGCCCAGGAGCGGCGCGTACGGGGCGTGCGTGTACGGGGCGGCGCGCACGGGGGCGGGACACGGGCGGACGGTTCCCGCACGCGGTGCCGGGCGGACGGTGTGACCGTGCCCTCGTGACAGCCACCCGGGAACCGGCAGGACCGGCGGGGTCACCGCCGCCGGCCGTGCGGCCGCCCGCGCCGGCCCACGACCTCCCCCGCCGGGCGGCGCAGCCGGCCCGGGCCCTGGCCGCGCCCTGCGAAATCCCGTGCCGGGCCGGGCGGGCGGCCGTCATACTCACCGCATGTCTGCCGCCCCCGTCCGGTTCCACGACCCCGGCACCACCGCGTGCGCCTACGCCTCGTCGGCGCTCGTCCACTGCCCGCGCTGCCGGCGCGTCGCCCACTTCGAGCGGCGCACGGGCCTCGCCCCCGACGCCCGCGGCCGGAGCGGATTCGAGCTCCGTCTGGTGTGCCGCTCCTGCGGCCTGTGCCGCGTCTCCACCGGACCGTCGGCTCCCGGTCGGCTGTTCCAGCCACCCCTGTGGCTGCGGACCAGGACCCGGCACGGAGTGGTGTGGGCGTACAACCTGGAACACCTCGACCTGCTCAGGCGGTTCGTGGCCGCCTCACTGCGGGAGCGGGACCCGTGGTACGAGCACGGCCGGAAGATGACCTACGTGGCCCGTCTCCCCGCCTGGATCAAGAGCGCCAAGAACCGCGCGGAGGTGCTCCGCGCGATCGACCGCCTGCGCGCCTCCGTCACGGCACGCTGAGACCGGCGGTCAGGGCCGGTCGAGCCCCAGCCGCTCCAGTGCCCCCGCCACGTCCGGCACCACGGTCACCGCGTCCGGCAGCGGCGGCCGCCGTACGACCACGACCGGCAGCCCGAGTTCCCGCGCGGCCGTGAGCTTCGCGGCCGTCGCCGCTCCGCCGCTGTCCTTGGTCACGACCACGTCGACGCGGTGCTCGCGCAGCAGCGCCAGTTCGTCGGCGACGGTGAACGGGCCGCGGGCCAGGACGAGGGCGACGTCCGGCGGCATCGGCGGCTCGGGGGGCTCCACCGACCGTACGACGAAGTGGAGTCCGGTGAGACGGGCGAAGGCCGCGAGGCCCAGCCGACCGGTCGTCAGGAAGACCCGGTGGCCGAGACCGGGCAGCAGTTCCGCCGCGTCCTCCAGGGAGGCGGCGGTGTGCCAGCGGTCCCCGGGGCCGGGCCGCCAGCCCGGCCGGCGCAGGACGAACAGGGGGCGTCCGGTGGTGGTCGCGGCCTGTGCCGCGTTGGCGGTGATGCCGGTGGCGAAGGGGTGGGTGGCGTCGACCACCGCGTCCACCCGCTGCTCGCGCAGCCACCCGGCGAGGCCCTCCGCTCCGCCGAACCCGCCGATCCGAACGTCCCCTGCGAGCACCCCCGGCCGGGACACCCGCCCCGCCAGCGACGAGGTCACCCGGACGCCGGGGCGGGCCGCCAGGGCGGCGGCGAGTTCCCGTGCCTCGGTGGTGCCGCCGAGAACCAGCACGTGGGTGTGCGGGGTTCCGGTGGATCGCGTCCCGGTGGGTTGCGCACGCCCGTGGGATCCGGTGGTCTCCGCACGCCTCGGTCCGTTCGTCACGCCGTCAGTCTAGGAAGACGCCCGGGGGAACCGGCCGACGGGCAGCCCTCTCCCACCGTCCGCCCACCCGGTCAGGACCACGACCGCGACCATGACGGCGGCCACGACCCCGGCCACGGCCTGCACGGTCCTTCCGGCGGACGGCCGAGCCCGGCGTTATCGTCCCGGTATGGGTGCAGTGCGGGTGGATGCGGTGCGTGCCGTCCTGATCGACGTCGACGGGGTCCTCACCGTCTCCTGGAAGCCGCTGCCGGGGACGGTCGAGGCGCTCCGGGCGGTCCGCGACGCCGGGTTCGGCGTCGCCCTCGTCACCAACACGACCTCGCGGACCCGGGCCACGATCGCCCGGACGCTGGCGGAGGCGGGGTTCCCGGTGGACGCCGACGACATCCTCACGGCCCCCGCGGTGACCGCCACGTACCTCGCCGAGCATCACCCCGGCGCCCGCTGCACGCTGCTGAACAGCGGTGACGTCCGCGAGGACCTGGCCGGGGTCACGCTGATCGACGACGACGGGGACGCCGGGGAGGCCGCCGACGTCGACGTGGTCGTCCTCGGCGGGGCCGGCCCGGAGTTCGGGTACGCGGCACTGGACCGGGCCTTCGGACACCTCCAGCGGGGCGCGCGGCTGGTGGCGATGCACCGGAACCCGTACTGGCGTACCGAGGACGGGCTGCGGCTCGACTCGGGCGCCTTCGTGGCCGGGCTCGAGGCGGCCGCGCGGGTGGAGGCGGAGGTGACGGGGAAGCCGTCGCCGGCGTTCTTCGCGGCGGCGCTCGGGCACCTGGGGGTGCGCGCGGACCAGGCGCTGATGGTGGGGGACGACGTCGAGTCGGACGTGCTGGCGGCACAGCGGGCGGGAATTCCCGGGGTGCTGGTGCGGACCGGGAAGTTCCTGCCGGAGACGCTCGAGGCGGCCGACGGCACCCCGGACCGGGTCGTCGACTCCTTCGCGGATCTGCCGCGGCTGCTGGGCCTAGGGCAGTAGCAGCTGCAGACCGCCGACCACGGTCGCCGCGATGACGAGCTGCTCGAACAGCCGCTGGTTGATGCGGTGCACCGCCCACTTGCCGAGCAGCGCCCCGGGGACGACGAACACGACGAGCGCGGCGTCCAGCAGCAGCGAGTGGCCGTCGATCAGGCCGAGGCCCACGCTGAACGGCACCTTCGAGACGTTGACGATCAGGAAGAAGAAGGCGGAGGTGCCGAGGAAGCCGAGTTTGCGGAAGCCCGCCGAGAGCAGGTACATCGACATCACGGGGCCGCCCGCGTTGGCGACCATCGTCGTGAAGCCGCCGAGGACGCCGTAGGAGCGGGCCTTGAGGCGGCCCGCCCGGGTGACGACGGCGTCGGGGTCGTCGGCCGCCTCCGCCGTGCGGCGCCGCCACACGGTGACCGCGGCCATGAACAGCAGGATCGCGCCGATCGACGTCCGTACGACCGCGTCGTCGGCCCACATGAGGAACGCGGTGCCGGCGACCACGCCGGCCGCGACCGCGGGGAACAGCCGCCACAGCGTGGGCCAGTGGGCGTGCCGCCGGTAGGTGAGGACGGCGAGGACGTCCCCGGCGATCAGGATGGGCAGCAGTACGCCCGTGGAGGCGCGGGCGGGCAGGACGGCTGCGAAGATCGCCAGGCTGACCGTGTTGGCCCCGCTCACGGCGGTCTTGGAGAAGCCGACCAGCAGGGCCGCGGAGGCGAGAGCGGCGAACTCCCAGCCGGTGAGGTGCGTCATCGTGTTCATGCGGAGACCGATGCTACGGCCAACCAACCGGCACCGGTGAGGAGCGTCCCGGCTGACGGTCCGCGCGCTCGTCCTCCGCCGGGCTCCTCCTACCGCCGTTCCACCAGCACCGCGCTCCCCTGTCCCACTCCGACGCACATCGTCGCCAGTCCCCGCTCCGCGCCCGTCCTGCGCATCCGGTGCAGCAGGGTGGTCAGGATCCGGGCGCCCGAGCAGCCCAGCGGATGACCGAGGGCGATGGCGCCGCCGCTGGGATTGACCAGGTCGGGGTCGATGCCCAACTGGTCCACGCAGGCCAGTGCCTGGGCGGCGAACGCCTCGTTGAACTCGGCGTCCTGGAGGTCGTCGACGCTCCATCCGGCGCGGCCGAGCACCTTGCGGGTGGCGGGAACCGGTCCGATGCCCATCACGTCGGGGTGGACGCCGGCGGAGGCGCCGGCGACGTAGCGGCCGAGGGACTCCAGTCCCAGCTCGTCCAGGGCCTCCTCGCTGACCAGGAGGAGGCCCGCGGCGCCGTCGTTCATCGGGGAGGCGTTGCCCGCCGTGACCGTGCCGCCCGGCCGGAAGACCGGCTTGAGCGCGGCGAGCCTGTCGTACGAGGTGTCCTCGCGGATGCCCTCGTCGGCGTCGACGACCACGCCGTCCGGGCGCGTGACCGGCAGGAGTTCGTCGTCGAAGTGGCCGTTCTTGCGGGCCAGGGCGGCCCGTCGGTGGCTGCGCAGGGCGAACTCGTCCTGGCGTTCGCGGGAGATGCCGTACCGCTCGGCGACCTCCTCGGCCGTCTCGCCCATGGACAGCAGGCCGTGCAGGTCCTTCATCGCCGGGTTGACCAGGCGCCAGCCCAGCCGGGTGTCGACGGTCTCGACGCGGTGCGGGAGGGCCTCCTCGGGGCGGGCGAGGACGAAGGGGGCGCGGCTCATCGACTCCGAGCCGCCCGCGAGCACGACGTCGGCCTCTCCGGCGGCGATCGTGCGGGCGGCGGCGGTGACGGCCTCCAGGCCGGAGGCGCACAGCCGGTTGACCGTGGCGCCGGGCACGCTCTCGGGGAGGCCGGCGAGCAGGGCGGCCATGCGGGCGACGTTGCGGTTGTCCTCGCCCGCCTGGTTGGCGGCGCCCCAGTAGACGTCGTCGACGCGGGCCGGGTCGAGGGCCGGCACGTCGGCGACGAGCGCGCGGATGACGGCGGCGGCGAGGTCGTCGGGCCGCACGGTGGACAGGGCACCGCGGATTTTTCCGACGGGGGTGCGGCGGGCGGCCGCGAAGTGGACGGGACGCACGACAGGACTCCTGACCGACGACGCCGTGGATCGCCACGACAACACTTAATTAGCACTGCTAGTTTCGGACTATAGACCGGTGACCGGCCTGCTGGGAAGATCCCGGGGAACCTCGCCGACGCAGCCGGAGGAGACATGACGGAGCACGTCCTCACGGGTACCCGGGGCCCGCTCGCCGCCTACGAGTGGCCGCACCCGCGGCCGCGGTACCTCGCCCTCCTGGTCCACGGCTACGGCGAGCACGCCGGCCGCTACGACGAGCCGGCCCGGGTGCTGTCCGGGCACGGAGCGGCGGTGTTCGCCGTCGACCACGTCGGGCACGGCAGGTCGTCCGGTGACCGCGTGGTGATCGAGGACTTCGAGGACGTGGTCACCGACGTGCACACCGTGGCCGCGCTCGCGCGCGCCACGCACCCGGGGCTGCCGTTGGTCGTGATCGGCCACTCGATGGGCGGGCTGATCGCCGCCCGCTACGCCCAGCGGTACGGCGACGGGCTCGCCGCGCTCGTGCTGTCCGGGCCGGTCATCGGCGCCTGGGAGCTGCCCGGGCGCCTGCTCGCCCTCGACGCGATCCCGGACACCCCGATCAGCCCGTCCGCGCTCTCCCGCGACCCCGCGGTGGGCGCCGCCTACTGCGCCGACCCGCTGGTCTGGCACGGGCCGATGAAACGGCCGACGCTCGAGGCGTTCGTACGGACCCTGGAGACCGTCGCCCGGGACGGCGACGTCGGCTCGCTCCCGCTGCTGTGGCTGCACGGCGACGACGACCGGCTGGTCCCGCTCGACGGCAGCCGGGTGGGCGTCGAGCGGCTCAGCGGCGGCCGGCTGACCGAGCGGATCTACCCCGGCGCCCGGCACGAGGTGTTCCACGAGACGAACCGGGCCGAGGTGTTCGCGGACGTGACGCGCTTCGTCGACGGCGTGCTCGCGCCCTGAGGCCGACCTGCTCACCACCTGCGGGACGCCGTGTTTGCTGGGGTTCGCCCGGGGCACCCGCGCCCCCATGGAGTGGTTGCGCGGTGCCGCCTGCGTGGGAGAGGACCCCGAGCTGTTCTTCCCCGTGGGCACGTCCGGACCGGCGCTGCGGGACACCGCGGACGCCAAGCGCGTGTGCGCCCGCTGCCCGGTGACCGCCGCCTGCCTGGACTTCGCCCTCGACAGCGGGCAGACGTCGGGCGTGTGGGGCGGGACGGCCGAGGAGGAACGCGCCGAACTGCTCCGTACCGCCCGATACGACGCGACTAGGAGTACCCCGGTATGACTGTGGTGAAGAGCCCGCTTCCCGAACCGGCCCGTCAGGTCACCTTCGACGCGTTGCAGAGCACCCTCGTCGATCTGCTGGGTCTCTCCCTGATCGGCAAGCAGGCGCACTGGAACATCGTGGGCCCCCGCTTCCGCTCGATCCACCTCCAGCTCGACGAGGTCGTCTCGACGGCCCGAAGCTACGCGGACACCGTCGCCGAGCGTGCCGCCGCCCTCGGCCTGCCGCCGGACGGCCGCCCGGAGACGATCGCCTCGGCGTTCACCCTGCCGGCCCCGAAGGACGGCTGGCTGCGCGACGAGGACGTCGTGCAGGTGATCGCGGAGACCCTGGGGGCGGCCATCGGACGCCTGCGGGAGCGGATCGAGACGACCGAGAAGGCCGACCCGGTCACGCAGGACCTGCTGATCGGCATCACCGCCGACCTGGAGAAGCAGCGGTGGATGTTCGAGGCGGAGAACTGGCCGCGCGACTGACCCACCGGACCAGGAGACACCCACGACCCGAGGGGCACCCACCGACCCGAGGGGCACCCACCGAAGGAAGGGGCACGCCATGACCGACGCCCTCGAACTCGACGCGCTGTGGGCGGACTTCCACCGCGTGGTGAACATGACCTCGCAGGAGCTGGCCGCCTGGCTGCGGGTGCGGGACGCCGACGAGAACGCGGAGCCGCTGCCCGAGGAGGCCGGCACCCCGACCGGGCAGCACGTGCTGGCGATCCTGCAGAAGCGGCGCACCGACCTGACCGACGACGACATCCGGGTGATGTACCGGGTCGTGGACACGGTGACGGCGCAGACGGACCTGGAGGACGAGCCGGCGGCGGAGGACACCCGCCTGCGTCACCGCCTCATGACGATCGGCCACGACCCGCTCAAGCCCTGAGCCCCCGAGCCGCGCCGCTCGGGGCCCGAGCCCCGGGCCACCCGCTCACGTCAGGCGGCTGAGCGCGGCCGACACCAGCGTCTGCACGCCCGGGACGACCACGGACAGGTCCGGGGCGAACAGCGGGCTGTGGTTGCCGGGCACGCCGGCGAGCTTCTCCGCCAGTTCCCCGCCCGGCGCCGCCTCCCACACCCCGGCCGGCGTGGAGGTCACGTACCAGTAGTCGTACGGAACTCCGCCCGGCGCGAGGAGGGAGAAGTCCTCGCTGCCCATCGCCTGGCCGAAGTCGAACACCGTGTGGGCGCCGAACAGTTCGCGGTGCACGGCCGCGATCTCCTCGTCGAGGGCCGGGTCGTTGACCGTCACCGGGCACCCCGGGACCACCGTGATGCCGGGCGGCGCCGGGCAGCCGGCCGCCCGGCACTCCCCCTCGACCACGCGCCGGATCACGGCGAGGACGCGCTCGCGCACCCGGGGGTCCTGGGTGCGCAGGTTCAGGGAGAGCCGGGCCTCGGCGGGGATGATGTTGGGCTTCGTCCCCGCGTGGAACCGCCCCACCGTCAGCACCACGGAGTCCCTCGCCGCGACCTCGCGCGAGACGACGGTCTGCAGCCGGGTGACGACGTACGCGGCCGTCACGAGCGGGTCGACCGCCGACTCGGGTCGCGAACCGTGTCCCCCGACGCCGTGCACGACGACCTCGACGTCGTCGGAGGCCGACAGGGTCAGCCCCGGGGTGTGCGGATAGAAGCCGGCGAGGCCGGGGGCCACGTGCTGGCCGAGGACGACGTCGGGGCGCGGGAACCGTTCGTGCACACCGTCCGCGACCATCGCCGCCGCCCCGCCCCCCGCCTCCTCGGCGGGCTGCCCGACCACGACGAGCGTGCCGGACCACGTCCCGCGGGCGGCGGCGAGCGCCTCGGCGGCGCCGGCGAGCCAGGTGACGTGCAGGTCGTGGCCGCAGGCGTGCATCACGCCCTCGACGGTGGAGGCGTACGCGAGTCCGGTCGCCTCCCGTACCGGCAGCGCGTCCATGTCGCCGCGCAGCCACACCACCGGCCCGTCCCCGTCGGCCAGTACCCCCACGACTCCGGTACGGCCGACGCCCTCCGTCACCTCGTACCCGGCCGCCCGCAGCCGTGCCGCGAGACGGGCGGCCGTGCGGTGCTCCTCGAAGGACAGCTCGGGGTGGCGGTGCAGGTCCCGGTAGAAGTCCTCCAGGTCCGCCGTCCTCAGTCCGGAGGTCACCTCACGGGCGAGACCCGCGACGACGGCCGGCTCACTCATACCGCTCCCCTCTCCTCGTGCCCCGCCTCCGCGTACGGGACGCGCGCACCTCGGTGTGCCGCGGGACGCCGGGTCCACCTCGCAGCCTAGGAGAGCGGGCCGCCCCGTGCCCCGGCGTGACGCCGCGCCGGCGTCGGACCGCCGCCCGACGCTCAGCCCGCGCACGCGTCGGCGCCGCAGGCGTCCACCCGGTTCTCTGTCCGCCGGTGAGACCCCCCCAACCCCGCTCCGCGCCCCGGGACTGCGGGCCGACGCTCCTGACGGAGACGGTCCGCGCGGCCGCGGCCGGCGGGTGCCCGGCCGGACCGCACCGGAACAACAGCACGGCCTGGCAGGCGGACTACGCGCTGGTCTCTCCCTCGGTCACCTTCCGTCTGCTCCGGCGCGTCACACGGGCCCCTCGGCCGGACGCCCACTGCTCCCGGTGTCCCCCGCCGGGAAGCCTGCCGAAGCGCTGAACGACCGCGAGCCCGACGTGGTCCGTCCAATCCCCCTCGGCCACTCCAACGCCGAGATCGCCGCCGGACCGTACGTCTCGCCCTCCGCGGTCGAGGCGCGTCTGTCCAGCGTCCGGCTCACGCGGGACGCACGGAACCGCGTCGAGGCCGCGGCCCGGGCCTGGCAGCAGCACGGGCACGTGCGGTCACGCGGCTGACCCTAGGTCCTGTCTGACAAAGGATCTTGGGTGGCTTCGCGGAGCCAGAGGATGAGTGCGGCAAGGTGGACTCCGGCTTCGTAGCGGTCGGCGAGTTTGTCGAAGCGGGTGGCGATCGCGCGGAACTGCTTGAGGCGGTTGAAGCAGCGTTCGACGACATTGCGGGCCTTGTATAGCTCTCGGTCGAAGGCTGGCGGCCTGCCGCCGGTCTGTCCGCGCCGCAGGCGGTTGGCCTCTTGATCCGCCCGCTCCGGGATCACCGCCCGGATACCCCTGCGCCGCAGGGACTGGCGGATCGCCCGGGACGAATACGCCTTGTCCGCGATGACCGCGCCGGGCCTGCGGCGGGGTCGTCCGGCGCCGGCCCGGGGCGACCCTCCGCTCCTCCAGGACGGCGTCGAAGACGGTGCAAACGTTGACGTTGCCGGGCGTGACGATGACGGCCAGGGGCAGGCCGCGGCCATCGCAGGCGAGACGGACCTTGGTGGTAGGCCCACCGCGGGACCGGCCGAGCGCCTGGCCGGCCGTCGCGCGTGCCGGATCTTCCAGTTCGTCCACCGCCGCCGCCCCTTTTTGCGGGCCCCGGCGGCGTGCTGGTGGGCTCGGTTGATCGTGGAGTCGATCGACACCGTCCACTCCACGGTTCCGACGGAGTCGTCCCGGACCTGGACCTGCTTGAGCAGGTCGGCCCAGGTGCCGTCCGCCTCCCCGCGGGCGAACCGCTCATAGGCCGTCTGTCACGGCCCATAGCGTTCCGGCAGGTCACGCCACGGCGCACCGGTCCGCAACCGCCACAACACCCTGTTGATCACCTGCCGGTGATCCCGCCACGGACGCCCTCGCCCCTCAACACCCGGCAGCAGAGGCGCTATCCGCGCCCATGCCGCATCCGTCAGCTCACCACGACCCACCACAAGATCTTTATCAGCGGCGCCAGGGCCCGCCACCGCTGAAGGCCGCCCGGCCGCCGAGGGCCCACCGGCCGCGACCGTGCATCATGTCGCCATGATCCGAAACGATCGGCACGCGCCCGAGGCGCTCCCGCAGCATCCGGACGTCACCGAGGCGATCGTCCGGGAGCGACGCCTCCACGACCCTTCCGTCCGCCTCTCCGGTCCCCTCGCCGAAGCCCTCTTCGACCCCGATTTCATCGAGGTCGGCGCCTCCGGGCGGCGGTGGACGCATGCGGAGATGGTCGCCGCCCTGCCCACGCTCCACGGCGGCGCCGCGAACAGCACTTCCATCACCGCAGAGCACTTCGAGGGCACGGTCCTCGCCCCCGGGATCGTTCACCTCACCTACGAGACCCGCATCGAGGACCGACAGGCCCGCCGTTCGTCGATCTGGCGCCGCGACGCCGCCGGGGAATTCCGGCTCTACTACCACCAGGCCACGCCGGTGCCGGACGGGACGGCCCGGCCGTAGGGTCCGTCCTGGAGCCTGTCTGCCCCTCCCCTTTGTGTCCGGCCCGCCCGGCCCGATCCGACGCGAATTGTCAGACAGGGCCTAGGAGTCACAGGCCGCTCACCGGGAGGCCGAGCAGGCGCACGACGGTGCGCAGCACTCCGTTGTCGTTGTTGGAGGGGGCCAGGTGGCGGGCCCGGCGGACGACCTCGGGGTGGGCGTTGGCCATGGCGAAGGACCAGTCGGCGGCGTCCAGCATCTCCAGGTCGTTGAGGTAGTCGCCGAACACCATGGTCTGCGCGGGCGTGATGCCCAGCTCGCGCTGGAGCCGGCGCAGGGCCGCGCCCTTGTTGGCGGTGCCGTTCATCACGTCGACCCAGTGCTCGCCGGAGACCACGACCTGGTGGGTGTCGGCGACGGACGCCAGGGCCGGGGCGGTGGTCTCCTCCGCCGACCCGAAGTCGAACAGCGCCACCTTCAGGATGTCGTCGTCGACGGCGGCGGCGTCCTCGACCACCTGGTGGCGGAGGTAGTACCGGCCCACCTCGGCCAGGAAGTCCTCGTCGGCCCGCTCCACGTACGCGGACCGCTTCCCGCACACGACGGCCCCGACGTCGACGCCGCCGGCCACGAGCCGTCGTACCGCCCCGACGACCTCGCTGACCACGTCCGGGGCCAGCGGATCGGAGCTCAGCTCCTCGCCGTCGCGGACGACGTAGGTGCCGTTCTCCGCGATGAAGACCATCCCGTCGGCGACCTCGGCGAACTCGCGCTCCAATGTCGCGTACTGGCGTCCGCTCGCCGGGCTGAACAGCACCCCGCGCTCCCGCAGCCGCGCCAGCACCTCCCACAGCCCGTCCGGCGTCCGCTTGTCGTCGTCGAGCAGCGTGCCGTCCATGTCGGTGACGACGAGGCGGATGTCGGCGTGCTCGGCCGACGGCTCGCGGGCGGTCAGCTGGGGGGAGTGCGAGTAGGGCATGTCCTGCTTCCTGTACGGGGGACCGGATCGTCACCCTACCGGGGGACACCGCGCGCCCCACGGGCCCCGGCCCCACCGCTGCGCCGGTTCCGGGGACACCGCTGATCACGCGGCGGCACAATGGCCCGCGACGGTAAGGACGCGGAGCGAGGAGCGGTGACGTGGGCGAGGGCCATACGCGGCCGGGCGGGCCGACGCGGCTGAACACCGCCGTGGCGCACAACGCGCGGGTGTGGAACCACTGGATCGGCGGCAAGGACAACTACGAGGTCGACCAGCAGGTCGGCGAGCACGTCGCCGCCATGTTCCCGCTGATCCGGGAGATCGCCCGCGCCGACCGCCGGTTCCTGGGCCGCGCGGTGCGCTTCCTGGCCGAGGAGCGGGGGATGCGGCAGTTCCTCGACATCGGCACCGGCCTGCCGACGGCGGACAACACCCACGAGATCGCGCAGCGCGTCGCGCCCGACGCGCGGGTCGTGTACGTCGACAACGACCCGATCGTGCTGGTGCACGCCCGCACCCTGCTGACCGGTACCGACGACGGTGTCACCGACTACGTCGACGCCGATGTGCGCGACCCGGACGCCATCCTCGAGCGTGCCGCCCGCACGCTGGACTTCGGCCGCCCGGTCGCGGTGATGATGCTCGGCATCCTGAACTTCGTGCTGGACGTCGAGGCGGCCCGGCACATCGTGCGGCGGATCATGGCCGAGGTCCCCTCCGGCAGCCACCTGGTCCTGACCCACCCCACCCACGACAGCGAGGTGGGCGGCGAGGGCCAGATCCCGGCCATGGAGTTCTGGAACGAGAACGCGACCCCGCCGATCACGGCGCGCAGCGGCACGGAGATCGCCGCGTTCTTCGCGGGCCTGGAGCTGCTGGAGCCGGGCCTGGTGTCCTGCTCGCGGTGGCGGGCCGGGCCCGGCTCCCCGGCCGTGGTGCCGCAGTACGGCGCGGTGGCCGTGAAACCCTGACCGTCGACCGCCCGTGCGCGCCGCGACCGTGCGGGCCGTGACCGTGGAGGCCGTATGACCACCCTCGGCCGACCCCGTGCCCGGCGGACGCCCCGGTGACGTCGAACGGGCGAGAGCGCTGAGCGGGGAGCTGACGGGGCGGGGCGTCCACGGGATCGTGCTGTCCTACGTCGACACCGCCGGCATCGGCCGGGTGAAGACGGTGCCGGTCGCCGGACTGGCGTCGGCGGTGGCCTGGGGCGTCGGCATGTCCCCGGTGTTCGACACCTTTCTGGCGAACGACCACATCGTCACCACCGACGTGCTCGGCTCGCCGGACGGCGACCTGCGTCTGTACCCCGACCTCGACCGGCTGGTCGTCCTGGCCGGGCAGCCCGGATGGGCGTGGGCGCCGGTCGACCGGATGACCCGGGACGGGACCCGGCATCCGGGCTGCACCCGCACCTTCCTGCGCCGGATCGTCGCCGACGCGGCCCGCGCGCACGGCCTGACCTTCAAGGCGGGCATCGAGATCGAGTGGGTCCTCGGGCCGGACTCCGCCCCCGAGGGCGCTTTCGTCCCGGCCGCCACGGGACCGGCGTACGGGGCGACCCGGCAGATCGAGCTGAGCGAGTACACCGCCGCCCTGATCGCGGCGTGCGCGGCGCAGGGCGTGGACGTCGACCAGATCCACCCGAGTACGCGCCCGGCCAGTTCGAGATCGCCGTCGGTGCCCTCGACCCGGTGGCGGCGGCCGACCGCAGTGTGCTCGTGCGCCAGACCGTCCGCGCGGTCGCCCGGCGTCACGGTCTGCGCGTCTCCTTCTCCCCCGCCGTCGCCGCCCGGGGGGTCGGCAACGGCGGTCACATCCACCTCTCCGCCTGGCGCGACGGCGCCAACCTGCACGCCGGCGGCGACCGCCGGTACGGTCTGACGGCCGACGCGGAGGCCTTCGCGGCCGGTGTGCTGGCCCACCTGACGGCCCTGACGGCGGTGACCGCACCGAGTCCGGCCAGCTATCTGCGGCTCAGGCCGTCCCAGTGGGCGGGGGTCACCGCCTGGGGCCTGGAGACCCGCGAGAGCGCGGTGCGTCTGGTGCGCGGCACTGCGGGCCGGCGCGCCGAGCGGGCGAACCTGGAGGTCAAGCCCGTGGACCTGGCCGCCGACCCGTATCTCGCCCTCGGCTGTCTCATCGCCGCCGGTCTCGACGGGCTCGCGTCGGGCGCCACCCTGCCCGAGGAGACCACCGGTGACCCGGCCCGGCTGGACGCCGGTCAGGCAGCTGCTCGGGACGTCCGCCGGCTGCCGACGTCACTGGGCGAGGCCCTGACGGAGTTCCGCGGGACGAGGTGCTGCGGACCACGCTGGGCCCGGTCCTCGCCGACGCGGTGACCGCCGTACGGCAGGGGGAGATCGCGGCGGTGGACGGGCTGGACGACGAGCGGGTGGCCGCGGCCTACCGCTGGGTGTACTGACATGGCCGCCCCGGACCCGTCCACGAGGCGCTCGCCGCGCTGGAGCTGGTCGACCACCACTGTCACGGCGTCGTCACCGACCCGCTCGACCGGGCCGGCTTCGAAGCGCTGCTGACCGAGGGCGACCGCTGGCCCGGCAGCTCGTCGTTCGACACCCCGGCCGGGGTCGCCGTACGGCGGCACTGCGCGCCCCTGCTGGACCTGGAGCGCCACGCCCCCGCCGACGCGTACCTGGCCCGGCGGGCCGAGGTGGGCCCGCGGGAGGTCAACCGGCGCTTCCTGGCGGCCGCCGGTACCGGCGTGTTCTGCGTGGACACCGGGTTCGTCCCGCGGCGGCTGACGTCGCCCGCCGACTCGCCGGGGCGGCGGGCGGGATCGCGCACGAGGTGGTCCGGCTGGAGGCCGTCGCCGAGGCGGTGGTAGCGCGGGGCGTCGACGCGGGCGGGTACGCGGACGCGTTCCGGGCGGCCGCGCTGGACGCCGTGCGGGGGCCGGGGGTGGTGGCGGTGCAGTCGGTGGCCGCGTACCGCACCGGCTTCGACCTGGACCCGGCCCGGCCCCCGGACGCGGAGGTCACGCGGGCGGCCCGGCACTGGCTGGCGCGCGGGGGCCGGCTGGACGAACCCGTCCTCTCCGGCACCCGCTGTGGACCGCGGTCGACCTCGGTCTCCCGCTCCAGCTGCACACGGGCTTCGGCGACAACGACATCCGTCTGCACCGGGTGGATCCCACCCACCTCACGGACTGGCCGCACCTGACCGCGGGCAGGATCCCGGTACTGCTCGTGCACTGCTGGCCCTACCAGCGTCAGGCCGCCTACCTGGCCGCGGTGTTCGAGCAGGCGTACCTGGACGTGGGGCTCACCCTGCACCACGTCGGCCCGGCCCGGGCGCGGGCGGTCCTGGAGGAGGCGCTGGAGATCACACCGTTCCGCAAACTGCTGTACGGCTCCGACGCCTACGGTGTCGCCGAGTTCTACGCGCTCGGCGCGCTGGCGTTCCGCCGGGGCCTGGGAGACCTCCTCCAGGACCGCGTGGACGCCGACGAACTGGGCCTGCCCGACGCGCTGCGGCTGGCGCGGTGGGCCGGAGCGGACAACGCCCGCAGGGTCTACCGGCTTCCCGACGGACACTGAAAGTATGATCAAGCAATGTCTGACATGACCGAGACCACACCCGGATGGCTGAGCGCCGACGAGCTCGAGATGGCGCGCGCCCGCATGCCGATCCTGTACGTCGAGGCCGTGCCCGTGCGCGTCGACGACAGCGGCGAAGTCACCAGCATCGGCCTGCTGCTGCGCATCGGACCGGACGGCAATGTCAGCCGGACCCTGGTATCCGGCCGGGTCCTGCACCACGAGCGGGTCCGTGACGCCCTGCTGCGCCACCTGGAGAAGGATCTCGGCCCGGTGGCCCTGCCGCGCGTCCCGGCCTCGCTCCAGCCCTTCACCGTCGCCGAGTACTTCCCGACGCAGGGCATCACCCCGTACCACGACCCGCGTCAGCACGCGGTGTCCCTGGCCTACATCGTGCCGGTGACGGGCGACTGCCGGCCCCGGCAGGACGCCCTGGACCTGGTGTGGTTCGACCCGCAGGAGGCGGCCTCGCCCGCGGTGCAGAGCGAGATGCCCGGCGGGCACGGCTTCCTGCTGCGGCAGGCGCTGGCCCACGTCGGCCTCTCGGCCTCCTGACCGGCGTGGGGTCGCGTCCCGCACTTCCGGCTCAGCGTGCGGTGAGCATCGGCGCCGCCGCCCGCCGTCCCTGCACCGTCGTCGTGTGCCGGGGCTGCTGCTGCGGCGACGCCCGCAAGCACCCCGGCTACGACCACGCCTGGCAGCTGGACCGCCTGCGGGCAGCCGCGTCCGCGTCCGACGGCGGCTTCGAGGTCCGTACGACGGACTGTCTCGGCCCGTGCGACCAGGCGAACGTCATCGTGGTCCAGCCGTCCGCCGCCGGACGCCGGGCCGGTGGCCGGGCCACGTGGGTGGGGTTCGCCATGGACGACGACTGCACGGAGGAGATCGCGGCCTGGGCGGCCGCCGGCGGACCGGGCGTCGCCGAGCCACCGGTCACGCTGGAGCTCCAGTTCGTCAGCCCGCCCCGAGCGGCGCGGGCGGCTCGTCGACGCCGGTAGCCGCCGGGGCCCGGGCGACCCGGAGAAGGGCCGCCGAGACGCCCCGTCGCAGCCGAGGCACGCCGGCGTGCCGGCGTACCTCAACCGGTCACGCCCGGCGGCTCCCCCCTCCCCGGCCCGGACGGACCCCCGTACCGCCCGGCCGCTCGCCCTGCCGGACCCGGCTACCGGCCCGGACCAGTCGTCCAGTTCCTGTCCGGCATGGGCGAGGCGATGCGCGCGGAGCTGGCGGCCCGCCCCGCCGACGAGCCGCCCTCGGTCGCGCTGCGGCACACCGCCTCCAGGTGCCGGTCGCCGAGTGCGCCGACCGGTCCGACCACGCGGAACGGGCCCTGCGCGTGGTCCGGTTGATCCTGCGCACACCGGCCCTGCGCGCCCGCTTCCTGGGGCGCCAGGCCCAGTGGCGCGACGACCTCGCGGCGGAGCTGACGCACCGTCTGCCATCCGGCCCCGACCCCGATCTGCGCGCACGGCTCGCCGCAGGGATGACGCTCACCGCCTTCGACACGGTGCTGCAGCGCTGGAGCGACAGCGACGGCTCCGAAAACCCGGCCGCCCTGGCCGACCACGCGTTCAGGCTGCTCGCACCGGCACTGGACCTTGCTCAACCGGACGCCTGAGCAGGGTGGTTGAGGCGCACCGATCCCGGTGACGTAGGTTGGCCGGATGGTGGACGGGACGACGACCGCGACACGCACCGTCCGCAGGGGCGGCGCCGCCCGCTCGTCGGCGCTGATGGCGCTGGGCACGGTCGTGTCCCGGGCGACCGGCCTGATCCGCACCGTCCTCCAGGCGGCCGCCCTGGGCACCGGCCTGCTGGCCACCACGTACAACACGGCGAACACCGTGCCGACCAGCCTCTACACCCTGCTGATCGGCGGGGCCCTCAACGCGGTGCTGGTGCCGCAGCTGGTGCGCGCCCGGACCACCCACCCCGACGGCGGGCGCGCCTACGAGCAGCGGCTGGTCACCCTGGTCGTGTCCGTCCTGGCCGTCGGGACGGCGCTGGCGGTGTGGGCCGCCCCGCAGATCGTCTCGGTGTACCTGCGCGACACCCCGCGCAACCACGAGGCCTACGAACTCACCGTGGTCTTCGCGCGTTTCCTGCTCCCACAGATCTTCTTCTACGGCCTGTTCAACATCTACGGCCAAGTCCTCAACGCCCGCGAGCGGTTCGGCGCGATGATGTGGACCCCGGTCCTCAACAACGTGGTGCTGCTGGGCATGTTCGGTGCCTACCTGGGCCTGATGACCGTGCCGGCACGGGTGGAGGACATCACCGACGCCCAGGTGCGCCTGCTGGGCATCGGCACGACGGCCGGGATCGCGGTACAGGCCCTCGCCCTGGTCCCGTTCGCCCGCGCGGCCGGGTTCCGCTTCCGTCCGCGCTTCGACTGGCGCGGCTCCGGCCTGGGTTCCGGCGTCCGCGCCGCCCAGTGGACCCTGCTCTTCGTCCTGACGAACCTCGTCGCGCTGACCGTGGTCACCAACTACGCCAACGCGGCAGACCAGGCGCTGCCCGACGCCGGCGTGGGCTACTCGGCGTACACGTACGCGCAGACGATCTGGATGCTGCCGCAGTCGGTGGTGACCGTCTCCCTCGTGACCGCGCTGCTGCCGCGCATGACCCGGGCCGTCGCGGAGGGCCGGGTCGGTGACCTGCGCGCGGACCTGTCCCGGGGCCTGCGGATGAGCGGCGTCGTCGTCGTGCCCGCGGCCTTCCTCTTCCTGGCCCTCGGCCCGCGGATCTCCACGCTGCTGTTCGCGCACGGCGCGGCCGACGCGGCCTCCGCCCAGCCGCTCGGGCACATGCTCCAGGCCTTCGGACTCGGCCTGATCCCGTTCTCGGCGCAGTACCTGCTGCTGCGCGGCTTCTACGCCTTCGAGGACACCCGCACCCCGTTCCTGCTGGCGGTCTGGATCGCGGTGGTGAACATTGCCCTGGCCACGGCCTGCCACCTGCTGCTGCCCGCCCGCTGGTCGGTCACCGGCATGGCCGGCGCCTACGCGCTGTCCTGCCTGGCCGGCCTCCTCCTCACCGTGCGGCTGCTGCGCCGGCGGACCGGCGGCCGCCTCGACGACGGCGCGGTACGCCGCACCTACACCCGGCTGGTGTCCGCCGCGTCCCTCGCCGCAGCACTGGCCTGGGCGGCGGACCGGGCCTGCGCGGCCTCGCTGGGCGACGGCACCCCGGCCACCGCGCTCGCCCTGGCGGCGGGGACCGTCACGCTGGGGGTGGGGTACGTCGCGCTGGCGCGGCTGCTGCGGGTCGGGGAGCTGCGGGAACTGCGCCGACTGCGCTGAGAGTGGATGCACGGTGATCCAGGAAGTGAATCTTCACTTCGCCGACCCCCGAAATGATCATGGGGCCGGTTCAGATGTCCTCTGAACCGGCCCCATGACCTGCGACTCCGTAAAGTCGGGACGACAGGATTTGAACCTGCGACCCCTTGACCCCCAGTCAAGTGCGCTACCAAGCTGCGCCACGTCCCGTTGCCCGTCTGACCTGGGGTTTCCCCCGGCCGAACGCGCATGGAAACAATACCGCACTCGGGTCGGTGGTCGCGCACCCCTTTACGGCGGCCCACCCCCGGGGCCCTTGGGCGACCCGTCCCCGAAAGGGCTCATCCCTGCGCGGGAAGTCCCAGCCCCGGATACGCCTCGAGCAGACGCGGCGGGGCCGCCTGGCGCCAGGAGTCGGCCAGGATGTCCCGCAGCTCGTCCTCGTCCTCGAGGGCGGCCAGCCGGACCCGGACCCAGGCGAACTGGGCCTCGTGGTCGGCGATCCAGAACTTCCGCGGCTCGGCGAGGGCCAGCTCGTCGCGCTCCTCCTTGGGGCAGCGCACGGCGATGGACGTCTCGTCCTCGGGCAGCGTGGCGAACATCTTCCCGTCGACCCGGAAGGTGGGCATGCTCCAGGCGATCTTCTCCGTGGTGTCCGGCAGGGACAGGGCGATACGGCGTACGTCTTCGGCGTCCGGCATGCTCCGCACCGTAGCGCCTGCCACTGACAGTCACCCGACGCCGATCTGCTTGTAGTACAGCGTGGTCGGCCGCAGGACTCCGGCCGGGCTCGCCGCGTAGTCGGGGATCACCCCGGCCCTCGTCCACCCGGCGGTGCGGTAGAGGCGTTCGGCGGGGCTGTCGGTCTCGGTGTCGAGGTGGAGCAGGGTGACGCCGGCCGCGGCGGCGGCCTCCTCCGCGACGGTCAGGAGACGGCGCCCGAGGCCCCGTCCCCGGGCCTCCCGGTGGACCATCAGCTTGACGAGTTCCGCACGGTGGCGGCTGTTGGGCTTGTCGGGGAAGTCCAGGGTGACCGTCCCGACGACACGGTCACCGTCGTGGGCCGCCCACACCGCGAGCCGTCCGGCGGCCACGCCCGCCACGCGCTCCTTCCACCAGGCGACGGCCTCGGCGCGGTCGAGCGGGGCGAGGAAGCCGACCGAGGCCCCGCCGTCCACCGCGTCGACCAGCAGGTCGGCCAAGGCGCCCGTGCGTTCCAGCAGTTGACCGGCGTCGAGACGGGTCGTCGTCACGGCAGCACCACCGCCAGCACGTACCGCACGTCCCCGTCCCCCGCGCACCGGAACCGCGTCGGCCCCCAGACACGCAGCCGCAGACAGTCGCCGGCCTCCAGGTGATGGCCGACGTTCTCGGCCGTGACGTCGAGGGCGCCGTCCAGAACCCAGATGTGCTGCTCCAGGCCGGGTACGGACGGCCGGTCGTAGGCGATGTCGGCGCCCGCGGCGAGCCGGCCCTCGACCAGTTCACCCCGCAGTCCGGGGTGCGGCGGCGACACCGAGCGCCGGACGAACCCCGAGGCCCGGTCCTCCCACACGGGCTGCTCGGCGGCCCGCACCAGCGGCTCGGGCTCCGCCTCGACCTCCCCGAGCAGCCGGGACATCGTGCGTCCGTAGACATGGCACAGGCGGTTGAGCGTGGCCGCGGTGGGGCTGATCTCCGCCCGCTCGGCGCGGGACAGGGTGGAGCGGCTCACGCCGCTGCGCTCGGCCAGTTCCCCCAGGGACCATCCGCGTTCGGCCCGCAGCTCGGCCAGCCGGGCCGCGAGCCGGGCGTCGACGGCGTCGGGAGCGGAGTCGACCTCTCCAAGCTGTTTCATATTCGGGATCGTATCCCAGATCCGGGAATCACTCGATGGAGATGCGGTGACGGCGCCCGCCGTCCCGGCTCAGCCGGTGGCGGCCGGGGTGACCTCGCCGAGCGCGTCCAGCACCGGCCGGATCAGCGGGTGCTCCTCCGCGCCGCGCCGTACGGCGGCGAAGACCCGGCGGGTCGGGGCCACCCCGTCGACCGGGCGGACGACCACGCCGCTGAGGTCCATGCCGCGCAGCGCCGACCGCGGGACGAGGGCCACACCGGCGTCGGCGGAGGCCAGCGCCACGACCGCGCGGAAGTCGTCCGAGGAGTGTTCCAGCCGCGGCTGGAACCCGGCGTGCTCGCAGGCCAGGACCACCACGTCGTGACAGGGGTTGCCGGGGTAGGGCCCGATCCACGGGTCCTTCGCCAGCTCGGCCAGCGGCACCTCGGCGGTGTCGGCGAGGCGGTGGGTGACCGGGACGACCGCGTCGAAGGGCTCGGCGTAGAGCGGGACGTGGGTGAGGCGCGGGTCGTCGGCGGAGGGGGCCCCGCGGTACTCGACCGCGACGGCGACGTCGACCTGCCGGTCCAGCACCATGGGCAGGCTGGCGTCGCCCTCGGCGTCCTGGACGCGGATCCTTATCCCGGGGGCGGTGCCGGCCAGCCGGGCCACCGCGGGCGCCACGACCAGGGCGATACCGGTCGCGAATGCGGCGACCGTGACCGTCCCCGCGGCCCCCGAGCCGTAGGCGGCCAGCTCCGCCTCCGCCCGCTCCAGCTGGGCCAGGACCACGTTCGTGTGGGCGAGCAGGATCTCGCCGGCCGGGGTCAGCCGTACGCCCTTCGCACCGCGTTCGACCAGGCGGTGGCCGGTCTCCTGCTCCAGGGCCGTGAGCTGCTGGGAGACGGCGGAGGGCGTGAGGTACAGCGCGGCGGCAGCCGCCGTCACCGTACGGTGGTCGGCCACCGCACGGAGGATGTGGAGCCGCCGCGCCTCGATCATGCGACCGATTCTCTCAGTTTGTCCGGAGCGCTCAGGCCTCCAGCTCCGCACGGGCCGCCACGAAGGCGTCCACGGCCCGGTTCACGTCCTCGGTGGAGTGCGCGGCGGACAGCTGGACGCGGATGCGGGCCTGGCCCTGCGGTACGACCGGGTAGGAGAAGCCGATCACGTACACGCCGCGCTCCAGCAGCAGCTCGGCCATGCGGCCGGCCTTCGCCGCGTCACCGATCATCACGGGCGCGATGGCGTGGTCGCCGGCGAGGACGTCGAAGCCCTCCTCGGTCATCCGGCGCCGGAACAGGGCCGTGTTCTCCGCCAGCCGGACCCGCAGGTCGTCCGCCGACTCCAGCAGGTCGAGGACCTTCAGCGAGGCGGCGGCGATCACCGGGGCGAGCGTGTTGGAGAAGAGGTAAGGGCGGGAACGCTGGCGCAGCAGCGCCACGATCTCCGCGCGGGCGGCCACGTAGCCGCCGGAGGCGCCGCCGAGGGCCTTGCCGAGGGTGCCGGTGATGATGTCGACGCGGTCCATGACGCCGTGGAGCTCGGGGGTGCCGCGGCCGCCGGGGCCGACGAAGCCGACGGCGTGCGAGTCGTCGACCATGACCATGGCGTCGTAGCGGTCGGCGAGGTCGCAGATCTCGCGCAGGGGCGCCACGTAGCCGTCCATGGAGAAGACGCCGTCGGTGACGACCAGCCTCCGGCGCGCGTCGGACGCCTCCTTCAACCGGGCTTCGAGGTCGGCGAGATCACGGTTGGCGTAGCGGAAGCGGCGGGCCTTGGACAGGCGGATGCCGTCGATGATCGAGGCGTGGTTGAGGGCGTCGGAGATCACGGCGTCCTCGGGGCCGAGGAGCGTCTCGAAGACACCGCCGTTGGCGTCGAAGCAGGAGGAGTACAGGATCGTGTCCTCCTGCCCGAGGAAGGCGGACAGCCGCGCCTCCAGCTCCTTGTGCACCTCCTGCGTGCCGCAGATGAAGCGCACGGAGGCCATGCCGTAGCCCCAGCGGTCCAGGGCCTCGTGGGCGGCGGCGATCACCTCGGGGTGGTCGGCGAGGCCGAGGTAGTTGTTGGCGCAGAAGTTGAGGACCTCGCCGGGGCGGCCGCCCGCGGTGACGGCGACGGTCGCGGACTGCGGGGTGCCGATGACCCGCTCGGGCTTGTGCAGACCGGCGGCCCGGATCTCGTCGAGGGTGGCGCGCAGGTCGTCGCGCACGGAGTCGAACATCGAAGAAGCTCCTGAAGCTGAGGGGGGTTACGCGGTCCAGTCGAGGATGACCTTGCCGCCGCGGCCGCTCGCCGCGTCGGCGAACGCCGCCTCGAAGTCGCGGTAGCCGTAGCGGCCGGTGATCACGGGGGCGAGGTCGAGGCCGCCTTCGAGGAGGACCGACATCGCGTACCAGGTCTCGAACATCTCCCGGCCGTAGATGCCCTTGATCGTGATCATCGAGGTGACGATGCGGGCCCAGTCGACCGGGAACTCCTCGGACGGCAGGCCGAGCATGGCGATCCGGCCGCCGTGCGTCATATTGGCGATCATGTCGCGCAGGGCCTCGGGACGCCCGGACATCTCCAGGCCGATGTCGAAGCCCTCGCGCAGACCGAGTGCGCGCTGTCCGTCCGCGATGGTCGCCCGCGAGACGTTCAGCGCCAGGCTCGCGCCGATCTTGCGGGCCAGCTCCAGCCGCTCCTCGCTGACATCGGTGATCACCACGTTGCGGGCCCCTGCGTGCCGGGCCACGGCGGCGGCCATCAGGCCGATGGGTCCGGCGCCGGTGATCAGGACGTCCTCGCCGACCAGCGGGAAGGACAGGGCGGTGTGGACGGCGTTGCCGAACGGGTCGAAGATCGCCGCCACGTCGAGGTCCACCGCAACGCGGTGCACCCACACGTTGGACGCGGGCAAGGCGACGTACTCGGCGAAGGCGCCGTCGCGGCCGACGCCGAGCCCGACGGTGGCCCGGCACAGGTGGCGGCGTCCGGCCAGGCAGTTGCGGCACTTGCCGCACACCAGGTGGCCCTCGCCGCTGACCCGGTCACCGGCCTTGACGTCCGCGACGTCCCGCCCGGTCGCGACGACCTCGCCGACGAACTCGTGCCCGACGACGAGCGGGGCGCGGATCGCCTGCCGCGCCCAGCCGTCCCAGGCCCGGATGTGCAGGTCGGTGCCGCAGATGCCGGTCCTCAGCACCTTGATCAGTACGTCGCCGGGTCCGACGGCGGGCTCCGGCACGTCCGTGAGCCACAGCCCGGGCTCCGCCTTCTCCTTGACCAGCGCCTTCAACGCTACGGCTCCTGTGGTGAGGTCCCGGGCACGCCGAAGGGGCCCGCATCCGGGGGCAGGGGTGGATTCGAGGAGCAATCTGCCCCACCCCGCCCCGCGCGGTCCATCGAGGATTTCTTAAGCGGCGCCACAGCTTTCCTTCACGCCCCACCGCCACCCGTCCACGGCCCGTCCACGGCCCGTCTACGGCAGCCCGTCGGCCGTCGGCCGTTCGAGCCGTACGGCGAGGTCGGTGGCCGTCGCCTTGATGGTCTCCAGGCCGGACTTGCCCCACGGGCGGGGCGCGAGGTCGGCGACGCACACCGTGCCGAGCACCATGCCGGTCGTGTCGATGAGCGGGGCACCGAGGTAGGAGCGGATGCCGTACTCGTCGACGACCGGGTTGCCCGCGAAGCGCGGGTAGTCGCGGACGTCCTCCAGGACCAGCGCCTTGCGCCGCACGACGACATGCGGGCAGTACCCGTAGTCGCGGGGCAGCCGGCGGCCCACCTCGGGTTTGCCCCGGCGGGCGGCGGCACCGCCGTCGGGGGTGCGCAGCCCGGCGAAGAACTGCCGCTCCTCGTCGATGAAGTTGACCATGGCGTACGGCGCGCCGGTCAGCTCGGCGAGGCGGTCCGCGAAGGCGTCGAGGGCGGGCTCCGGCCGCTCGCCGAGGCCGAGTCGGCGCAGTCTCAGGGTGCGGGCGGGAGCGTCCTTGTCCTCGGGCGTGAGCAGCAGTCGACCGGCCGGGCGCGGCGGGTCGTAGCTCATCGGCGAACTCCGTCACTGTGGACGTACGGCATGTGCGGCTCCGGTGCGTTGTGTGCGGGGATCACCTGTGGGCGCCGCGGCTCGGCTGGGGTGCCGCCGGTGCGTGCGCGATGAGGTGCCTGACCAGGGTGAGCAGCGTCTGGACGCCGGAGGCGGAGATCCGGGCGTCGCAGCGCACGACGGGGATCTGCGGTGCCAGGTCGAGGGCGGCGCGCACCTCTTCGGGGTCGTAGCGGTGGGCGCCGTCGAACTCGTTGAGGGCGATGATGAAGCCGAGGCCGCGTTCCTCGAAGAAGTCGACGGCCGCGAAGCACTCCTCCAGCCGGCGGGTGTCGGCGAGGATGACCGCGCCGAGGGCGCCCTCGGACAGCTCGTCCCACATGAACCAGAACCGCTCCTGTCCGGGTGTGCCGAACAGGTAGAGGACGTGCCGAGGGTCGAGGCTGATGCGGCCGAAGTCCATCGCGACGGTCGTCTCGACCTTGTTCTCGATGCCGTCGAGGTTGTCGGTCGCGGCGCTGACCGTGGTGAGCAGCTCCTCGGTGCTGAGCGGCGCGATCTCGCTGACCGCGCCGACGAACGTCGTCTTGCCGACCCCGAACCCGCCCGCCACCAGGATCTTCAGCGCGGTCGGGAAGGGGTCGGGGCCGTCGTCGTGCTCAGAGCTGTCGTCGTAGTCCATCGAGCACTGCCTCCAGTAGGGCCCGGTCGGTGGGGTGGTGGTGGAACTCGGGGGGCTTGGTGGTCAGCGCCCCGCAGTCGACGAGGTCCGACAGCAGCACCTTGGTGACCGCCGCCGGCAGTTTCAGGTGGGCGGCGACCTCGGCGACCGGGACGGGTGCGCGGCACAGGTCGAGGGCCTGGGCGTGCTCGGGGCCGAGGTAGCCGAGGGGGGTCACCCCGGTGGCTCTCACCTGTGACATGAGGTCGAGGGCGACGGTGGGCCTGGTGCGGCCGTTGCTGACCGTGAAGGGGCGCACCAGGCGTCCGGCCGCGTCGTCGAGCCAGGGCCCGTCGCCGGCCGCCGCCACGTTCAAGGCCTCATCACCGACGGTTCGACGGACTGCTGCCGGGGCGCGGTCACGAGGTAGGGGCGGACGCTCTTGACCAGCATCGCCATCTCGTAGCCGAGGACCGCGGCGTCGGCCTCCCGGCCGGCGAGCACGGCGAGACAGGTGCCGGAACCGGCCGTGGTGACGAACAGCAGGGTCGAGTCGAGTTCGACGACGACCTGGCGTACGTCCCCGCCGTCGCCGAAGCGGACGCCGGCGCTGCGTCCGAGGGAGTACAGGCCGGAGGCCAGGGCGGCCATGTGGTCGGCGCTGTCGGGGTCGAGGCCGTGGACGGACTTCACGAGGCCGTCGCAGGACAGGAGGACCGCGCTGGTCGTGTGCGGTACGCGCTGCACGAGGCCGCTCATCAGCCAGTCGAGATCGGATACATGGCCGGTCGGCGCGTCGCTCGCCATGGTGGATCGACTCCTTGGGGTACGAAGGTCTGCGGGAGCGGTGGGGGCGGGGGTGGTCAGGGGCGTGCTCATCCGGCTGGTGCGCTCCCGTCGTGCCGGGCGGTGGTGTGGTGGTCGGGGCCGGACGCGCCGTGGGCAGGGGGGGTGGCGGGCGCGTGCGCGGGATGTGCGGCGCGCAGGGGCGGCGGGGGCGGTACGGCCGGAGCGAGCGGCGGGGGCCCCAGGGTGTCCGCCGGGGGGTAGGGGGCGGGTTCCAGGACGTCCGGCTCCAGGCTCTGCTGGGTCTCGGCGAGGCCGATGCCGCGCTGGAAGGCCGCCATGAGGCCGGGGTCGTGGCCGGCGGACTGCTCGGTGTCCTGGCGGGGCGCAGGGCCGCCGCGCAACTGGGGCGCGATGTGCTCCTGGGCGCGGCGGCGGGGCAGTTGGGGCTTGCCCATGGTGCCGCGCACCGCGCCCACGCGCGGGGTCGGTGCGCGGCCCGCGTGCCCCTCGACGACGGGCCGGTCGCCGGGCCGGACGCCGGGCACGGCCTCCGCCGGGTTGGGCCGTTCCTCGTGGGCGCCGCGGACGGGCAGGGGCGCCGGGCCCCGGCCGTTCCCGCGCGGGGTGTCGTGCTGGGCCCGGCCGGGTGGTGTGGCGGGCCCGCCGTGGTGCCGGGTTGCCGGGCCGGCCTGGGGGTTCGGCGGCACGGCCTGCGGGGCCGGCGGCCGGTGCTCCCCGCCGGACTCGTGGAGCGGCGGGGCGATCGACGGCGGCCCTCCCGCGGCGGGATCACTCCGTGCCGGCGGGGTGTCGGCCCTCCGGCGGCCGTCGGCCGGCACCGGCGCCCCGGGCGACGCGGGCCCGGCCGCACGGACGGCCTGAGGCCGAGGGGCCGGGATCCGGGGCTGGTTCCGCGGCTCGGCCCCGGTCCGGATCCCGGCCCGCGTGTCGGCGTGGGCCTGAAGCTCCCGGGGAGCCCGGCCGCTCGCTCCCTCCCCGGCCGGCGCCGCTCCCCCGCCGCTCTCCTCGGGCTGCGGCACGGGCGCGCCCGGCGCCGCGCCCAGGAGGACCTGAGGGACGACGAGCACGGCCTGGACGCCGCCGTAGATGTTGGTCTGCAGGCGGACCCGGATGCCGTGGCGGCGGGCGAGCTGGGAGACGACGTAGAGGCCGATGCGGCCGTCGGCCAGCAGACGGCCGACGTTGACCTGGTCGGGGTCGGCGAGCAGGGCGTTCATCCGGCTCTGTTCCTCGACGGGCATGCCGAGGCCGCGGTCCTCGACCTCGACGGCGAGCCCCGAGGTGACCAGGTTGGCGCGCAGCAGCACCTGGGTGTGCGGGGCGGAGAACACGGTGGCGTTCTCCACGAGTTCGGCGAGCAGGTGGATGACGTCGGCGACGGCGTGTCCGCGCAGTTCGCCGTCGATCGGCGGCACCAGCTTGACCCGGGAGTACTGCTCGACCTCGGCGATGGCGGAGCGCAGCACCTCGGTCATGGGGACCGGGTTGCTCCACTGCCGCCGGGAGACGGCGCCGCCGAGCACGGCGAGGTTCTCGGCGTGGCGGCGGATGCGGGTGGCGAGGTGGTCGACGTGGAAGAGGCCCTTGAGGAGGTCGGGGTCCTCGATCTCGTTCTCCAGCTCGTCGAGGATGGAGATCTCGCGGTGCACGAGCGACTGAAGGCGCCGCGCGAGGTTGACGAAGACCTCCAGTTTCTGTTCGCTGCCGGCCTGGCTGGAGAGCTGGGCGGCCTGGACGACGGCGGTGACGGCCCCGTCGTGGGCGCGGGACAGGTCGGCGGCGAGCAGTTCGAACTCGTCGGCGTCGGCGGGCGGGCCGCCGCGTGCGGTGCGCTGGGGCGGGACCTCGCCGCGGCGCAGGGTGTCGAGCAGGCTGCGCAGGTCGTCCTCGCCGCGTGCGCTGGAGCGGCGCAGGGCCTCGATGCGGTCGCTGACCGAGCGGGCGGCGCGATCGGCGGCCACGGCCGCGATCAGGATGCCCGCGACGGTCACCCCGAGCGCGCCGGCCAGCACGGCCCACAGGGTGGGGCCGGGCCGGGCGCCGGTGGAGCGCACGGCGTACAGCACGGCCGCGCAGGCGCTGAGGGCGACGGCGGTCGGGGGGAGCACGGCGAGCCGCAGGAGTTGGGGCCGTATGTGTGTCTCGGCCGGTGCGGGTGCGGTGTGGGCGACCGGTCGTCCGTGCCGTCCGCCCTCACGGCGGTCTGCGCGTGCGGCCGGTGCGCGGAGGTGAGACATCGGGGTCCTCGTACTGTGTCCGTCGGGCGTGGTGGTTCGCGCGGGGTGCGCGACTCGGGCAGGCGCCATCGCGGTGTCGGTCGAGAGGGCCGCGTATTCGGCCGAACGTCGCCCGACGGACACTCACAGTAGTCGCCCCTGCCACATGTGCGGCGGGCAGTTGACAAAGTCCCCCAGGGAGCGTCCCGCTCTGGTATGAGGCGTCGCACGAAAGACCGATAACCGCGCGTCAATTTCCGACAGCTGACAAGAAGAGGTCGATCAGGCCTGTTCAGAGACGGTCTCAAACAAAAGGTGAGGGCCGGGGGCTCTCCGCTCCCCGACCCTCACCGTCACCCGCCCGGACGGCCCCGATCAGCCCGCCGGAACCGCGTCCGGGGCCTGGCCGTCCTCGGCCGCACCCTCCGGAACGTCACTGCCGGTATCCGCTTTGGCCTTCGTTGCCGCCTCGACCGGAGGACGCCGCCCACCCGCCGGTGCGAGCGCCACGGCACGCCACCACGGCTCGTCCGGGACGGTCTCGGCGGTCGGCTCGAAGGGCTCACCGGGGCGGGGCAGCGCGAGGGGCGCGCCGACGGCGCGGGCCGCGGCGAGGGTGCCCTCGCCGGGGTCGTCCCACGCGTGCGTGGCGAGGTTGAAGGTCGCCCAGTGGATGGGCAGGAGCCTGCCCACCGGACCGCCCTGGAGGTCGAGGTGGGCCCGCAGGCCCTCCTCGGGCGTCATGTGGATGTCGGGCCAGAAGTCGGAGTACGCGCCGATCTGGATCATCGTCGCGTCGAACGGGCCGTGCTCGGCGCCGATCTCCTCGAAGCCCTCGAAGTAGCCGGTGTCGCCGCTGTGGTAGACCCGGTGCTCGTCACCGGCGACGACCCAGGACGCCCAGAGGGTGTGCTGGGTGTTGCGCAGGCCACGGCCGCAGAAGTGGCGGGCCGGGGTGGCGGTGAGGGTGAGGCCGCCGACCTTGGTCGCCTCGTGCCAGTCCAGCTCGCGCAGCCGGTCCGCGGACACGCCCCAGTGCTCGAGGTGGGCGCCGACGCCGAGCGGGACGGCGAACAGGGTGTCCGTGCCGGCCAGCGCCTTGATCGTGGGCATGTCCAGGTGGTCGTAGTGGTCGTGCGAGATGACGACGACGTCGACCGGACCCAGGGCGGCGAGCGGGAGCGGGACCGGGTGCAGCCGCTTCGGGCCCGCGAAGGCGAAGGGGGAGCAGCGCTCGCCCCAGACCGGGTCGAACAGCACGCGCCGACCGTCGATCTCCGCGAGCACGCTGGAGTGGCCCAGCCAGGTCAGGCGCAGGCCCGTGGTGGGCGGCTTGGCCAGGTCGGCGACGGTGGTGGGGTGCACCGGGACCGTCCCGGCGGGGGCGCGGCGGGGGCGGGTGTCCTTGTCGAAGAACACCTTGGCGAAGTCGAGGGCCGAGCCCGAGGGGCGGGTGCGGGCCGGGCCGCCGGGGTTCTGGAAGACCCCGTCCTTGAAGTGGGGGGATCTGCGGATGCGCGCCAGGCGCTCACCGCTCGGGTCCGCGCCGAAGGCCTCGGGCTGCAACGCGCGGAGCCCGGAGCTCAGGGAACGGGAACCGGCCACGGTACCTCCAGGTGAGTCGCTGAGGATCCCATTATGGTCGGCCCTTACGACAATGCCGGACCCCCCTCGTCCAGGGCCCCGCGACGCCGCGTTGACACGGCGGCCGCACACTCCTGAAACTGACCCACTGTTCAGTGACGGTTCCGGTCGAGGAGTCCGCATGACCGCCCCCCTGTTCTCCCTCACCTGGACCGACCACGTCACCGGCCGCCAGGGCTTCCTGGTCGTCGACCGGCTCGTGCGCGGTGTGTGCAGCGGCGGTCTGCGGATGCGGGAGGGCTGCACCCTCGACGAGGTGACCGGCCTCGCCCGCGGCATGAGCCTGAAGGAGGCCCTGCACTACGACCCCCGCGCCCGCTACGTCCCCCTGGGCGGGGCCAAGGGCGGCATCGACTGCGACCCCCGGGACCCGCGGGCGTACGGGCTGCTGGTGCGGTATCTGAGGGCGGTCCGGCCGTACGTCGAGAGCTGCTGGACCACCGGCGAGGATCTGGGGCTGACGCAGGACGTGGTCGACCGGGCGGCCGCCGAGGCGGGGCTCGTGTCGTCGGTCCAGGCCGTCTACCCGCTGCTCGACGACGAGGCCGCGGCCCGCGGCCGGCTCGCGGACGCCTTCGCCGTCGAGGTGGACGGCCTCGGACTGGACGAGCTGGTCGGGGGCTGCGGGGTCGCCGAGTCGGTGCTCACGGCCCTGGACCGGGACGGGGCGGCGTACGCCGGCACGCGGGTCGCGCTCCAGGGGCTGGGCACGATGGGCGGGGCCACCGCGCGCTTCCTCACGCGCGCGAATCTGACGGTCGTGGCCGTCGCCGACGTCAAGGGCACGATCGCCAACCCGGCGGGGCTCGACGTGGAGGCGCTGCTGGCCGCGCGGGACGCCCACGGCACCGTCGACCGCTCCGTCCTGCGCCCCGGGGACCGCGAACTCCCGCCGGCCGCCTGGCTGTCCACGGACGCGGAGGTGCTCGTGCCGGCGGCCGTGTCGTACGTGATCGGGGTGGAGGAGCAGGAGCGGATCACCGCCCGCTGGATCGCCGAGGCGGCCAACATGCCCGTCCTGCCCGCGGCGGAGGAACCGCTCCACACGCGCGGGGTGCGCGTGCTGCCGGACGTCGTGGTCAACTCCGCGACCAACGCCTGGTGGTGGTGGACGCTCTTCGGCGACATCGGCGCGGACCCCGACGAGGCGTTCGCGTACACGCGCCGCTCGATGCGGGCGCTGGTCGAACTGGTGCTGGCGCGGGCGGAGGCCGACGGGACGACGCCCCGGGCCGCCGCGCACGCGATCGCCGCGCAGCGGCTGCCGGTGATCGCGGAGCGGTTCGGCCGCTACCGGTGAGGACGTCGGCGCAGGTCGCGGCCCCTGTGTAGGGTGACCGCGTGGCGAGAGTCCGGTTGAGTGTGGCCGAGCGGCGCGAGGAGCTGCTGCGGGCCGCCATCGAGCAGATCGAGGCGCGGGGTGTGGCGGCGGTCAGGATCGCCGACGTGGCCGCGGCGCTCGGGGTGAGCAACGCGCTCGTGCTCTACCACTTCTCGACCAAGGAGAAGCTGGTCGCCGCCGCGTTCGCGTACGCGGCCGAGGACGACCTGGCGCACCTGCGCAAGCTGCTCGGCCGCCGCACCACCGCCCTGCGCCGGCTGCGGTCCGCCGTGCGCTGGTACGCGCCGACGGGCCAGGCCAAGGGCTGGCGCCTGTGGATCGAGGGGTGGGCGGTGTCGCTGCGCGAGCCGGCCCTGCGGAAGGTCGCCCGCGACCTCGACCGGCAGTGGAAGGCGGCGCTGGCCGAGGTCATCGCGGAGGGTGTGGCCGCGGGCGAGTTCCCCTGCCCGGACCCGTCCGGCACCGCGCTGCGCCTGACGGCCCTGCTCGACGGCCTCGCCGTGCAACTGACGTCCTACGACGGCGCCGTCTCCCGGGCCCGCGCACGGGAATGGGCGGACGAGGCCCTGACACGGGAACTCGGTCTGGGCACAGGGTCGTTGAGCGTCCAGGAGCGCTGAGGGACCGACGGGCCGGGCCGTCCGGGAGGTCGGCGCCGGCCCCGGAGGACGTGTCGGCCCCGGTGGGTCCGCGCGCGTTCGTCTCAGTCCAGTTCGTACACCGCCGTCACGGTCGCCGTCGCGCGGATCACGCCCGGTGTCACGGGCACGCCGGAGTTCGCGCCGATGGCGTCCGCGGCCGCCGGCACCGGGCGCGGGTAGCCGGCGGCGTCCTCGCTGAGGGAGACCAGGCGGCCGAGGCGACGGCCGCTGAGGCCGGCGTATTCGAGGGCCTTCGCGCGGGCGTCCTGGTGCGCGGCCCGGCGGGCGCGGGCCTGGAGCGGGGCCGGGTCGGATACGGCGAAGGCGACGGAGGTGATACGGGCCGCCTCACCGGTGACGTCGGTGATCGCCTGCACCACCGCGCCGGTCTCCCGCACCTCACGGACCGTCACGGAGAAGGACTGCGCGGCCTGGTACCCCTTCAGACGGGAGGCGCCGTCCGCGTGGTCGTACACGGGGCTGAGGGAGAGGTTCTCGGTACGGATGTCCCGCTCGGCGACACCCCGGCCGCGCACCGCCCTCAGCAGCGCGTTCGCCGCCCTCGTCTGCGCGTCCACGGCCTTCTGCGGACTGTCGGCGACGGCCTCGACGCCGGCGACGACGACCGCGAGGTCGGGGGCGGCGCTCGCGCTGCCCTCGCCGGTCACGGTGAGGGTGGCGGGGCTGGGCGCGACACGGGCCGGGGCCTGGTGAGCGAGCTGAGCCGGATGGGTCGGCAGCGCGGCCGCCGCGGGGGCGGCGACGGCCGGAAGGCCGAGGGCGAGGAGGGTGACGACGGCCGCGGTGACCGGCGTGCCCCGAAGGGGCGTGCGGGGAAGGGGCCTGCGGGTGAGGGGCGTACGGGGAAGGGCCATGCGGAACCGTTCCTTCGGGGCGGAGGGGGACGATGTGCGGTCATCCCAGCACCCGGCCCGGCCGGCGCGGGCGCACCACTCCCGCGAGCTCACCTCACTGGTGGAGCGGCCGGCCGCCACGCGTCGGCGGCCGGCCGCTCACCGGCGGGGGCTCATGCCACCGAGGCGATCCGCAGCTTGATGTCGTCCGGCGACAGCGTGCCCTTGGCCGTCACGTGGTCGCCCGAGGACTCCCCACGCAGCCGGCGCCCGATCCACGGCACCAGGTACTCGCGCGCCCACTGCACGTCGTCGCGCCGGATCTCGAGGGTGCCGCGCGGCGGGAGCGGCGGCCAGGGCTGCTCCGGGTCGGCCGGCACCTCCAGGCCGAGGACCTGCCCGGCGCGCAGCGCCACGCGCGTGTGCCCTTCCGGGGAGAGGTGGAGCCGGTCGTAGTCCCAGGCCCGGCGGTCCTGGACGGACTTCAGGGACCACAGGTCCAGCACCGGGCAGCCGTAACGGTCGGCGATGGCGCGGACGTGCCCGTTATAGGTGGCGATCTTGCCGCGCAGGTGCTTGAGCAGGGGAACGCCACGCGTGTCGAAGCCGGTCGTCACCATGACCGTCCCGGCCGCGGCGGTCAGCGCGGCGATCGCCCGTTCGAAGCGCTCGGCGACTTCGTCCGGGTCCGTGCCGGGACGCAGGATGTCGTTGCCGCCGGCACAGAAGGAGACCAGGTCGGGCGCGAGTTTCACCGCCCTCGGCAGCTGGTCCGCGACGATCTGGTCGAGGAGTTTGCCGCGCACGGCCAGGTTCGTGTAGTTGAAGTCGCCCTCGGGCCGCAGGTCCGCGAGCAGTACCGCGAACCGGTCGGCCCAGCCGACGAACGCCCCGTCGGGCCCGGGATCGCCGACGCCCTCGGTGAAGCTGTCCCCCACCGCCACGTACGACCCGATCACTGATCTGCTGTCATTCTTCGAATCGTCTGCCACAGCAGTTCATGATTCACCTTCGAATGTGACTTACGCGACCGTAGGCAAGGGTTGACGGGCGGTGAGATAAGACACTCCTAAAGACTTTGCCAATCAGGGAATAGACCCACCGTCAGCCGCGCCGGTGGGTCGACACCACACCCGGAATCCGCTGATCCGGAAGTGGCTCCAGGTGGTGCGGAACGCGAAGTGCCCACCGGTGTACGGCTCCGGGTCGACGTGGTCGAGGACGAGCCGCCCGTTGTTCCACCACTGGACGGTGGAGCCGTCGGAGACGATGCGGACACGGTTCGGCTCGTTGGCGACGAGGAGCGGCTCGGTGCAGTCGAGGACGAGCGGCCGCACCCCCGCCTGACCGACGTAGCGGCGCAGCCGGGTCGTGGTGTTGGTGTTGGCTCCGTAGCCGACGTAGTACGTCTTCAGATGGTCGTACTCCGCCAGCGCCCCGCTCCTCGGGGTCGCGAAGAGGTCGTCCGGGGAGCGGACGTCGACGGCGTTCCAGGAGTTGTCGAGGTCGGCCCTTGTCGACGCCTCCGCGGGTCCGCCACAGGACCGCGACACGACAGTCAGGAACGGCGGTCAGGAAGGGCCGTCAGGAACCACGGCCGGGGGGCGAAGGCCTTTGCGGGCCGGACGGCCGGGGACGGAGGCCGGGGCCGGGCGGGCGGACGGACCGGGCGGCACGCGCGCCGAAGGCCGGACCCGGGGATCGGGTCCGGCCTTCGGCGCGCGTGTCAGGCGGGCGTGGGTGCGGTGGTCGTACCGGGGGTCAGCCGACGGAGACGCCGTGCGAGCGCAGGTAGGCGACCGGGTCGATGTCCGAGCCGTAGTCCGGCGTGGTGCGGATCTCGAAGTGCAGGTGCGGGCCGGTCACGTTGCCGGTCGCGCCGGAGAGACCGACCTGCTGACCCGCGGAGACGGTCTGGCCGGCCGAGACCGACAGCGCGGACAGGTGGGCGTACTGGGCGTAGTTGCCGTCGGCGAGCCTGACGACGACCTGGTTGCCGTACGCGCCGCCCCAGCCCGCGGAGACGACCGTGCCCGCGGCGACGGCCTTGAGCGAGGTGCCGGTCGGGACGACGAAGTCGACGCCGGTGTGGTAACCGCTGGACCACATGCTGCCGGACATGCGGTACGGGGTACCGACGGTGGCGCCGGACACGGGCTGCGCGTAACCGCTGGAGGTGCCGCCGTTCCCGGCGGTGAGGGTGGCCGACGTCTGCGACGACGAGGACTCGGCGGAGGACTCCGACGCCTTCGACGACTTCGACGACTGCGTCGACTTCGAGGACTTCGACGAGGAGGAACCGGACGCGGCGGACGGCTTCTTGGTGGCGCCGGTCGTGGCCTTCTTGCCGATCGAGAGCTCGAGGCCGGGGTGGATCAGCGACGGGTCGTCACCGACGGCCTCACGGTTGTCCTCGTACAGCGTGCGCCAGCCACCGCTGACGTTCTGCTCGTCCGCGATCTTCGAGAGGTAGTCGCCGGCCCGCACCGTGTAGGTGCGGGTGCTCGCGGCGGTCTGCGACTCGGCGACGGTCCGCTGCGCGACCGGCACGGCCTGGACGGCCTTCTCGGCGGCCGAGGAGACCGACTGGGCCGCCGACTCCGCCGGCGCGGCATGGGCGCCGGTGGCCCCCATGAGCGGAAGGGCGAGCGCGGCGCCCCCGGTTCCGGCGACGGCTATGGAGCGGGTGAAACGCTGGGTCTTCGGACGGCGGTGCTTACCCTTCGCGGGCATGGCGAATTCCTCTCCGGCGCCTGCGAGGTGAGCTGTCGGGTGCGGACTGGAGATGTCCGGCCGCGCCGAGACGCGGCTTTACCCCTAGCCTGTTCCGGAGACCGGACCAGGCGGTTGTGCCTGTGGGTCCCCCGCTCCTGCCGGGCACGGGTGAGTGTGCGGACTCCGGGCGGCGGCAGGATTCGGCGGTCCGCCCGGATTGGGGTGGAACGTAAGCGACCAAGACGCACGGGGACAAGCAGAGGTTGTGCCGTTAACGCCTTTCTCTTGATCCGCCGCGAGGAATCCCGGTCACCGTCCGTGAGCCGAGAGTCCGCCTTTTCACCGAACACCCCGGAAAACCCGCACCATTACGTGAACATGACGGGCGACACACGGTCACGAATATGACGCTCCTCACGTGACACGTCTCCAGGGTCCTTTATTCCACAGCGAGTTGGAATGAAGGATTCCAATCCGGACAGATACCTCAGATGCGACGCAGTCGGATAACCGTCGCATCAAGGTCACCACGCAGCCCGGTACGCAGCCCGTGATGCAACAGCACCGCCCCTCGGTGCACTTCGCCCGTTTCGAGGCATTCGTACGAGGCTGTCGGGTCGAGGCCGCGCAGACGCAGGGACGGCACCGGCTCGCCGTACCGCTGCGCCTGGAGCCAGGCGAGGACGACGGTCTCGCCCCCGCGCACGTACTGCACCGCGCTCAGCCCGCCCTCCGGGGGGCGCAGCCGATGGAGGTCGCCGTGCTGCACGAGGGGCCGGATCTCCTTGTAGAGGCCGACCCACCGCCGGGCCTCGGCGAGCTCCCCCTCGGTCCACTCGGAGAGGTCGCCGCCGATACCGAGCACGCCGGCCATGGCACTGACGAACCGGAAGCGCAGCGAGCTGACCCGGCTGTTGAGCTGGGTGTTGGGGCTGTCGGTGACCCAGGCGGCCATCACGCGCGCGGGATGGATCTGACTGAAGCCGTGCTGGATGGCGAGCCGGTCCAGCGGGTCGGTGTTGTCGGAGGTCCACACCTGGTCGGTGCGGCTCATGACCCCGAGGTCGATCCGCCCGCCGCCCCCCGAGCAGGACTCGAAGGCGACACCCGGGTGGGCCGCCCGCAGCCGGTCCAGCAGCGCGTACAGGGCGCGCACGTGGTCGACCCAGAGCCGCTGCGGATAGGGGTCGTCGGGCCAGCCGGCGTCGGTGAAGCAACGGTTGAAGTCCCACTTGACGTAGTCGATGGGCGCACTGGACAGCAGCGTGTCCAGCTGGTGCCAGAGATACTCCTGGACGTCCTCGCGCGCGAGGTTGAGGACGAGCTGATTGCGGAGTTCCGTCCGCTGCCGTCCCGGTTGGAACTGCACCCAGTCGGGGTGCGCCCGGTACAGGTCGCTGTCGGGGTTGACCATTTCGGGCTCGACCCAGATGCCGAACTGCATGCCGAGCGCGTGCACCTGGTCCGCGAGGGGCTTCAGCCCCTGGGGGAAGCGGTCGGGGTTGGGCCGCCAGTCACCGAGGCCCGCGTGGTCGCCGGTCCGCGCGCCGAACCAGCCGTCGTCGACCACGAACAGCTCGACGCCGATGTCCGCGGCGCGGCGCGCGAGGGCCGCCTGCTGTTCCTCGGAGATGTCGAAGTAGGTGGCCTCCCAGGAGTTGAACAGCACGGGCCGGTCGCGGTCGGCGTCCGGGATCACGTACGCGCGCTGGTAGGCGTGCCAGGCGCGGCTCGCGCCGCCGAAGCCGGCGTCGGTCCACAGGCCGGCGAAGACGGGCGTGGTGAAGGACTCCCCCGCCGCCAGCCGGAGCAGGCCCGAGTCGTCGTAGCCGGCGCCGCCGGTGATCTGCACGCGCGCGTCGGGGAGCTGGGCGACGGCGATCCGCCAGGAGCCCGACCAGCCGAGGGCGCAGCCGTAGACCTCGCCGCGCTCCTCGGTCGCGTCGGTGTCCAGGGCGATCCAGGGCAGGTGCTGGTGGCCGGTGTGGCCGCGGCGGCTGCCGATGACCTTCTCGCCGTAGGTGAGGGGGGACCGTGTGAGACGGGACTCGGCGGCCCAGCGGCCGTGCAGCTGGGACAGGCGCCAGCCGTCGCGGTCGGGCAGGGTCCAGGTGGCGGAGTCGGCGCGGAGCAGCTCCAGCGGCTCGTCGCCCTCGTTGCGCAGGGTCGCCCGGCGTTCCACGACGTCGCCCCGCATCCGGTAGTGCAGGGTGACGGCGAGTCCGCCGTCCAGGAAGCGCAGCCGCAGCTCGTCGCCGACGACCTCGTGCCCCCCGAAGGTCCACTCGGTGCCGCGCCGCCCGGCGGTGCGCACGGACAGGGCGGGCCGGACGAAGCGGGCGCCGCCCTCGACCGGGTACTCCTCCCGGCCGTCGAGCGGCGACTCGAAGGGCCAGTAGTCCGGCAGCGGCCGCTCGGCGAGCGCCTCGGCGTCGGCGAGGGTGAGCCGCGGGCCCCAGTGCAGATGCACGAGCTCGTCGGCCTCGGTGACATGGACGGCGTAGCTGCTGCCGGGCCCGGAAAGGAGCCAGGTACGGCCGTCGGCGGCGGACTCGGGCATCAAACCCCCACTGATTCGAACAGGTGCGATCAAGCGCCAACATCATCGGGGGCCGGTGTCCCGCTGGGCAAACCTGGGTCACCGGGCCGGGCGTTCCGCTCGCCTGTGGACAACCCGGTGGCCCATGCATCCGTGTCGTATGGTCGGGGAAGTGTTCCGTCGGCCAACCCGAGCCGCGCCGGCCGGGACCCGACGACCGGAGGAGCCCCTGTGACGCAGCAGATTCCGTCGACCGAGCCCGAGCTGGCCGCTGTGCGCAACTTCCGCGACGTGGGCGGCCTGCCGACCGTCGACGGACGGCGGGTGCGTCACGGCGTGCTGTACCGCAGCGGCCACCTCGCGCACGCGACCGACGAGGACGCGGCGTTCCTCTCCTCCCTCGGCCTGCACACGATCTTCGACTTCCGCAACGCGGCGGACCAGAAGCTGGAGGGCGCGGACGTCGAGCTGCCGGGCGTGCGCAATGTGAACCTGCCGCTGACGGACCCGGCGGACGGCGCCGAGTTCTGGAAGATGGTCCGCGACGGCGACCTCGACCAGCTGCGCGAGATACTCGCCGACGGCAAGGCCGCGCACCGGATGATCGTCTCCTACCGCACGATCATCCGGGAGCGCACCGCCGAGCACTCCCAGGTGGTGCACGCGCTCGCCGAGGACAGCGTCCCCGCCCTGATGCACTGCGCCGCCGGCAAGGACCGCGCGGGCCTGTCCGTCGCGGTGACCCTGCTCGCCCTCGGCGTCGAACGCGAGGCGATCCTCGACGACTACCTGAAGTCGAACGCCAAGCACCGCCGTTACAAGGTGCACCGCAGCAGCACCTCCGCCTCGGCCTACTCCCCCGAGGTCATGGAGCTGCTCAGCCCTCTCTTCGACGCCCGCGCCGAGTACCTCGCGGCGGCGATGGAGACCATCGAGGAGACGTGGGGCGGCGTCGACGCCTACCTGGAGCAGGGCCTGCGGCTCGCCCCGGAGACCCGCGAGCGGCTGCGCGAGCGGATGCTCGACTGAGCCGCCGGCCGCCGTGGGCGCCGGGGGGCTGCTACTTGTTCGCGCCGACCTCGAAGAGCAGCCAGAGGAAGGCCGCGAAGACGTGTCCCACGGCGAGGTAGACGATCAGCCGGATCCACAGGCCGCGCGGGAACCTCTCCTCGATGTCGCTCATGACGTCTCTCCAGGGGTGGGACCGAGGCACAGGGCGGCCGTCGGGCTCTGCAGCAGGGTGTGGACGAAGAGGAGCTCCACCCCGTCGGGGTCCCGCGCGGCGATCCGGTGCGGGGTCAGCGAGTCGAAGTGCGCGCTGTCGCCGGGTCCGAGCAGGTGGGCGGTGTCACCGAGGCGCAGCCGCAGCCGTCCGGTGAGGACGTACAGCCACTCCTCACCGGGGTGCACGCGCACGATGTCGCCCTGGGAGCCGTACGGCACCCGGACGCGCAGGGCCTGCATGCCCCGCCCGGGGGCGCCGGCCTGCCAGTACGTCCAGCCACCCGCGTGGGTCGGCTCCATGTCGGCGGCGCGCACGACGGCGTCCCGGTCGGCGACCGTCTCACCGAGCAGTTCCGAGACGGTCGTACCGTAGACGCGGGCGAGCGCGAGCAGCATCGGCAGCGAGGGCTGGCGCTGCCCGGTCTCCAGCCGGGAGAGGTGGGCGGGCGACAGACCGGCGGCACGGGCCGCGGTCTCCAGGGTGAGTCCGGCCCGGCGGCGCAGGGCGCGCAACTGCGGTGCGACGGCGGGCAGGGCGTCGTCCGGGCCGGGAGCGGCGCCGGAACCGGGAGCGGTGCCGGGGCCGGAACCGGCCGAGGCGCCGGAGCCGTCTTCGGCGGCGGAGGAGCTCATGCCTCCATTCAGCCCGAGCTTTGCCTCTGCGGCAAATTTCTTGCCTCAGAGGCAAAGGCGCCGGGATCCGCTCACCGATTGGCCACCGCCTGCTTGATCAGCGTCTTGCCGAAGTCCCACATCAGACCACCCCCGCTGTGCGCGTCGTCCATCACCTCGGTGAAGGCGCCGACGAACCGGTCCACCTCCTTCTCCCCGACGACCAGCGGCGGGATCAGCTTGATCACCTCCAGCTCGTCGCCGGAGACCTGGGTGAGGATCCGGTGGCGCTGGAGCAGCGGCACGACCACCATCTGCGCGAACAGGCCCTTGCGGGCGGCCTGGAGCATGGCCCACCGGCCGCGCAGCTTCAGCGACCTCGGCCGGCCGAACTCGATGCCGATCATCAGGCCCCGGCCGCGGACGTCGGCGAGCAGCTCGTACTTCTCGGTGAGCGCGGCGAGCCGTGACCTCAGCAGCTCCCCGGTGACGCGGGCGTTGGCGACGATCTGCTCGTTCTCCATGACCGACAGCACCGCGAGACCGGCCGCCATCGCCTGCGCGTTGGAACCGAAGCTCGCCGAGTGCACCAGCACCCGGTCCATGGACGAGTAGACCTTCTTGAAGATCCAGTCCTTGCCGAGCGTGGCGCCGACCGGCACATAGCCGCCGGAGAGCGCCTTGGCCACGCACACCAGATCGGGCTCGACGCCCTCCTCGTGCTGGTGGGCGTAGAAGTCGCCGGTCCGGCCGAGGCCGGTCTGCACCTCGTCCGCGATGAGCAGGGCCTTGTGCCGGTGCAGCAGCTCCTGGGCGGCGCGCAGGAAGCCGGGCGGGGCCTCGTGCACGCCCTTGCCCTGGATCGGCTCGACGATCAGGGCGGCCACGTCCCCCTTCTTCACCTCCCGTGCGAGGGCGTCGAGGTCCCCGAGGGGGACCGCGGTGTCGGGCAGCAGCGGGGCGAAGCCGTCCCGGAAGCCGGACTCGCCGTTCACCGACAGGGAGCCCGTGGTCAGACCGTGGAAGGCGTGGTCGCAGTACAGGATCCGCGGCTTCCCGGTCGCGTACCGGGCGAACTTCAGCGCGGTCTCGACGGCCTCCGTGCCGCTGTTGCCGAAGAACACCCGGTCCAGGTGCGGGCTGTGCGCCAGGAGCTTCTCGGCGAGCAGTCCGGGCAGCGGCTGGCAGTCGAAGCGGGTGAGGTCGGCGAGCTGGGCGTCGAGGACGTCGTGCAGCGCCTGGCGGACGACGGGGTGGTGGCGGCCCAGGCCCATCACCCCGAACCCGGCGAGCATGTCCAGGTAGTCGTTGCCGTCCGCGTCCCAGAAGTAGGCGCCCTCGGCCCGCTCGTAGACCTTGTCGAAGCCGATCGTGCGCAGGACGCGCGGCAGTTGGTGGTTGAGGTACCTGCCGTGCAGCGCGTAGCGCTCGGCTCCACGCGCCGCCAGCAGCGCGCGGAGGTCGAACCCCTCCGCCCGGGACGAGGCCGGCTCGGATTCCGCGGTCGTCATTGCTGTTGCTCCTTGGACAGCTCTTCCTGGGACGGCCCCGCCTCGGCCCGCCCCGTCGTGGACGGCCCCGCGGACCGCTGCTCCCTGACGGCCAGGCTCGCGCTGATCCGTCCGGCGACCTCGACGGGCGTGAGACCGATGTCGGCGAGCACCTCGGCGCGTTTGGCGTGCGCGAGGAACTGCTCGGGGATGCCGAACCGCCGGACCGGCACGTCGACCTCGGCGTCGCCCAGGGCCAGCGCCACCGCCGAGCCGACGCCGGCGGCACGGCTGTTGTCCTCGACGACGGCCACCAGACGGTGTCCGGCGGCGAGGGCGGGCAGGGCGGGGTCGACGGGCTTGACCCACCGCGGGTCCACGACCGTGCACTCGACGCCCCGCGCCTGGAGCAGCTCGGCCGCCTGCAGACAGACCGGTGCCATCACGCCGACGGCCACCAGCAGCACGTCCGCCCGGCCTCCGCGGCGCAGGACGTCCATGCCGCCCACGCGGTCGATCGCCGGGATCCTCGGCCCCACCGACTCCTTCGGGAAGCGGACGAGCGTCGGCGCGTCGTCCACCGCGACGGCCTCCCGCAGCTGGGCGCGCAGCTGCTCGGCGTCGCGCGGGGCGGCGATCCTCAGACCCGGCACGACCTGGAGGACGGACATGTCCCACATGCCGTTGTGGGAGGCGCCGTCGACACCGGTCACCCCGGCCCGGTCGAGCACGAAGGTCACCCCGCAGCGGTGCAGGGCCACGTCCATCAGCAGCTGGTCGAAGGCCCGGTTGAGGAACGTGGCGTAGACGGCGACGACGGGATGCAGGCCGCCGGTCGCGAGTCCGGCCGCGCTCACCGCCGCGTGCTGCTCGGCGATGCCGACGTCCCACACCCGGTCCGGGAAGCGCTCGGCGAACCTGCCGAGGCCCACCGGGTGCAGCATGGCGGCCGTGATCGCCACGACGTCGTCGCGTTCCTCCCCGATCCGGACGATCTCGTCGCCGAACACGGACGTCCAGGACGGTCCGCCGGCCGGCGCGAGCGGCGCGCAGGTCAGCGGGTCCATCACCCCCACGGTGTGGAAGTGGTCCTCCTCGTGGGCGAGGGCCGGTTCGTAGCCGCGGCCCTTCTCCGTGAGGCAGTGCACCAGCACCGGTCCGTGGAAGCGCTTGGCCCGGCGCAGCGCGGACTCGACGGCCTTGATGTCGTGCCCGTCGATGGGGCCGACGTACTTCAGGCCGAGGTCCTCGAACATGCCCTGCGGGGCGAACGCGTCCTTGAAGCCCTTCTTCGCGCCGTGCAGCGACTCGTACACGGTGTGCCCGACGACCGGCGTGCGCAGCAGGACGTCCTTGCCCCAGGCCAGGACCTTCTCGTAGCCGTCGGTGGTGCGCAGGGCGGCGAGGTGGTTGGCGAGCCCGCCGATGGTGGGCGCGTAGGACCGCTCGTTGTCGTTGACGACGATGATCAGCGGCCGGTCCCTGGCGGCCGCGATGTTGTTCAGCGCCTCCCAGGCCATGCCGCCGGTGAGCGCGCCGTCGCCGATGACCGCGACGACATGGCCCTTCTCCCCCTGCACCTGCCGGGCCTTGGCGAGTCCGTCGGCCCAGCCGAGGGCGGTGGAGGCGTGGCTGTTCTCGATGACGTCGTGCTCGGACTCCTCACGGGAGGGGTAGCCGGACAGCCCGCCCTTCCCCCGCAGCTTGGAGAAGTCCTGCCGGCCGGTCAGCAGTTTGTGTACGTAGGACTGGTGGCCGGTGTCCCACAGGATGCGGTCGACCGGTGACTCGAAGACCCGGTGGAGCGCGATGGTGAGTTCCACCACGCCCAGGTTGGGCCCGAGGTGTCCGCCGGTCCTGGCCACCGCGTGCACCAGGAAGTCCCTGATCTCGCCGGACAGTTCACCGACTTCCGCCTCGGACAGCGCCTTCAGGTCGCGTGGTTGCCGGATGTTCTCCAGGATCGTCACGCTCGGGCCCCCTCTCGGTCCGTGCTGTTCAGCTCACGGTGACGGCCGGCTCCCCCGACGCGACGCCGTCCTGCTCCATCTGTGCGGCGATCTTCATCGCCTCCTCGATGAGGGTCTCCACGATCTTCGACTCCGGGACCGTCCTGACGACCTCGCCCTTCACGAAGATCTGCCCCTTGCCGTTGCCCGAGGCGACCCCCAGGTCCGCCTCCCGCGCCTCTCCGGGGCCGTTGACCACACAGCCCATCACCGCGACGCGCAACGGCACGTCCATGCCCTCCAGGCCGGCCGTGACCTCGTCGGCCAGCCGGTAGACGTCGACCTGGGCGCGGCCGCAGGAGGGACAGGAGACGATCTCCAGCCGCCGCTGCCGCAGGCCCAGCGCCTCGAGGATCTGGATGCCGACCTTGACCTCCTCGGCCGGAGGGGCGCTCAGGGACACCCGGATGGTGTCGCCGATGCCTTGCGACAGCAACGCCCCGAAGGCGACCGCCGACTTGACGGTGCCCTGGAAGGCGGGACCGGCCTCGGTGACCCCCAGATGCAGGGGGTAGTCGCACCGCGCCGCCAGCTGCCGGTACGCCTCGACCATCACCACCGGGTCGTTGTGCTTGACGGAGATCTTGAGGTCCCGGAAGTCGTGCTCCTCGAAGAGCGACGCCTCCCACAGCGCGCTCTCCACGAGCGCCTCGGGGGTGGCCTTGCCGTACTTCCGCAGCAGCCGCCGGTCCAGCGAGCCGGCGTTGACCCCGATCCGGACCGGCGTGCCGTGGTCCTTCGCGGCCCGCGCGATCTCCTTCACCCTGTCGTCGAACTGCTTGATGTTGCCGGGATTGACGCGTACGGCGGCACAGCCCGCCTCGATCGCGGCGAACACGTACTTCGGCTGGAAGTGGATGTCCGCGATCACCGGGATCTGCGACTTGCGGGCGATGGTCCCGAGGGCGTCCGCGTCGTCCTGGGTGGGACAGGCGACACGGACGATCTGGCAGCCGGACGCGGTCAGTTCCGCGATCTGCTGCAGGGTGGCGCCGATGTCCGACGTACGCGTCGTCGTCATCGACTGCACCGACACCGGGGCCCCGCCCCCGACCGCCACCGGCCCGACCTGGACGCGCCGCGACACGCGGCGCTCGGCGATCGGCCGGGCCGGTACCTCGGGGACGCCCAGGGAGACGGCCGTCACGGGGTCACTCCCGGTTCCCGGAGACCGTCTCGCGCATGGCGCGCAGCGACTCCCTCAGCGACCCCATGGTGGCGAGGACGGCGGTGGGCTCGTAACCGCAGTGCGCCATGCAGTTGGCGCAGCGCGGGTCCTTGCCGCGGCCGTACTTGTCCCAGTCGGTGTCCTCGATGAGCTCGCGGTACGTCGGCACGTATCCGTCGCTCATCAGGTAGCAGGGGCGCTGCCAGCCGAACAGCGAGTAGTTCGGGATGGCCCAGGCCGTGCACGGGAAGTCGACCTTGCCCTCCAGGAAGTCCAGGAAGAGCGGGGAGTGGTTGAGCCGCCAGCGGCGCCTGTTGCCGCCCGAGAAGGCCTTCTTGAACAGCTCGCGGGTCTGCTCCACGCCCAGGAAGTGCTCCTGGTCGGGCGCCTTCTCGTAGGCGTAGGCGGGCGAGATCATCATCTCGTCGACCTTGAGGTCGTCGTTGAGGAAGTCGAGCACCTCGACGATCGTCTGCGGGGTGTCGGTGTTGAAGAAGGTCGAGTTGGTGGTGACCCGGAAGCCGCGCCGCTTGGCCTCCTTGATCGCCTCCACGGCCTCGTCGAAGACCCCCTCCTTGGCCACCGACTCGTCGTGCCGCTCGCGCAGCCCGTCGATGTGCACGGCGAAGGCGAAGTAGGGCGAGGGCCGGAACTTGTCCATCTTCTTGCGCAGCAGCATCGCGTTGGTGCAGAGGAAGACGTACTTCTTCTTCGCTACCAACTGCCGGACGATCTCGTGGATCTGAGGGTGCATCAGCGGCTCACCGCCGGCGATCGACACCATGGGCGCACCGGATTCGAGCACCGCCCCCACGGCCTGGGCGACCGGCATGCGCTGCTTGAGCACTCCCGCCGGATGCTGGATCTTGCCGCACCCCTCGCACTTGAGGTTGCAGGCGAAGAGGGGTTCCAGCTCGACGATCAGCGGGAACTTGTCCCGCTTGCGGAGCTTCTGTTCAGCCAAGTATGTAGCGACCTTGATGGACTGGCGCAGCGGCATGGCCATCTGGCTCACCTCCGGGGGAGCAGCACGTTACGGTGCCATTCGAAGAATGCAGGCAGGACGGAACGAAGGACGCGGAAAGCCGATATTCCACCGCGCACCGTGCCGATCCGGACGAGTTCATGTTCAGGAGCGTCCACGACCACCCGGACGGCCGCAACCGGGCGCGTCCCCGCACGGACGGCACTCAGGAGCGTGGCCGCCGACTCCATGTCGACCGCGATCGCGCCGGTGGCGAGCAGGTCGGACCGCTCGGGGCCGCGCACGACGTGGTCGGAGCCGGTGACGGGGCCGGTGTGGACGGTGCGACCGGGCAGCGTGCGCACGAGTTCCTTGACGAGCAGTTCGGTGCCGACGCACGGCACGGTCCCGCCCCGGTCGCGGGTCTCCTCGGCGACGACCAGGTCGCCCGGGTGCATGCCAGGGGCGAGTCCCGCGCAGAAACCGGTGGCCAGGACGGCCGCGCCGCTCAGCACCGGGTCGGCCAGGACCCGGGTGACGGAACGCTCGGCCGCCTTCGGCCCCATGCCGGTGCGCAGGACGGTGACCGGCCCGCCGGCCCCGCCGCGGTCACCCATGCGCAGGGCGAGGTGCTCGATGCCGAGCGCGCAGGCGATCAGCAGCGGGGCGGAGGCGGGCTGCGCGCTCATCAGCTCCCCTCGGCCTCGACGGACACCGCGCCGACGAGGGCCTGGGCGGCGAACGGCTCTCCGTGCACGTACCGGCCGAGCGCGGTGAGGGGGAACACCTGCCGGTAGAGGTGGTAGTTGATGGAGAAGTCCCACGGGAAGCCGGTGCCGGTGAAGTGGGGCTCGTCCCAGGAGCCGTCCTCCCGCTGGGTGCGGGCGAGCCAGGCGACGCCCCGCTCGACGGCCTTCGACTCCCTCTCCCCCGCCGCCAGCAGCGCCATCAGCGCCCAGGCCGTCTGGGAGGCGGTCGAGGCGCCCCGGCCGCTCCACCGGCCGGCGTCCTGGTAGGAGCGCAGGTCCTCGCCCCAGCCACCGTCGTCGTTCTGCACCCGCTCGAGCCAGGCCACCGCCCGGCGGATCGCCGGGTGCTGGGCGGGCAGTCCCGCGGCGGTCAGCGCGGGCACCACCGAGCCGGTGCCGTAGACGTAGTTGACGCCCCAGCGCCCGAACCACGAGCCGTCCGGCTCCTGTTCGGCCAGCAGCCAGGCGATGCCGCGCCGGGTGCGCGGGTCGTGCGAGAGTCCTTCGACGGCGAGCATCTCGACGACGTGGGCGGTGACGTCGGCGGACGGCGGGTCGATGACCTCGCCGAAGTCGCAGAACGGCAGCCGGTTGGGGAACCGGCTGGTGTTGTCGACGTCGAAGGCGCCCCAGGCCCCGTTCCGCGACTGCATCCCGAGGTTCCAGCGCACGCCGCGCGCGATCGCCTTCTCCACCCGCTCCGGGTCGTGGTGCTTCACGCGGCGCAGTGCGAGGACGACCTCGGCGGTGTCGTCGATGTCGGGGTAGTTGTCGTTGTGGAACTCGAACGCCCATCCTCCCGGGGGGAGTTGCGGACGCCGTACGGACCAGTCCCCGGGGCGTACGATCTGCTCGCCGAGCATCCAGTCGGCCGCCTTGACCAGTTGGGGGTGATCGGCCGGCACCCCCGCGTCGGCCAGCGCGATGGTGGCCAGACAGGTGTCCCACACCGGCGACTGGCAGGCCTCGATCATCCGGGCCCCGTCCTCGCGCCACACCGCGTACCGGTCCAGGGACTCCAGCCCGGCCCGCATCACCGGGTGTTCGAGGTCGTAGCCGAGCAGGTACAGGGCGATGACCGAGTACACGGCCGGCGGCTGGATCCCGCCCCAGCAGCCGTCGTTCTCCTGCCGTTCGATGATCCAGCGCGCGGCGGAGTTCATGGCGGACCTGCGCAGCCGGCGCACCGCGACCGAGCGGTAGCCACGCACGACCTTGTCCAGCCGTTGGAAGAGCCCGTCCCACGTGTTCACCGGCGCCAGGGGCCTGGGCGGGTTCGGGCGGGCCGGATCGGTGTGCAGTTCGTCCAGCGGGAACGGGGCCGGCCGCACCGGGCGCTTCGCCGAGACGATCGTGAGCGGGACGATCGTCTGCCGTGCCCAGCAGCCGAAGTTGTAGATGCTGAGCGGGAACCACTTCGGGAAGTAGAGCAGTTCGGGCGGGAGTTCGGGCAGGTCCTCCCACTTCCACCAGCCGAACAGGGCCAGCCAGATCCGGGTGAAGACGCGGGCGGCGGCCATGCCGCCCTGATCGCGGATCCAGGCGGAGGCCCGCGCCATGTGGGGCGCGTCGGGCGCGTCGCCGGCCAGGCGCAGGGCGACGTACGCCTCGATGGTGGTGGAGAGTTCGCCCGGGCCGCCGTAGAAGGTGGCCCAGGTGCCGTCCTCGCGCTGCTCGCCCCTGATGAAGAGGGCGGCGGCCCGGGTCGTGGACTCGTCGAGGATGCCCAGGAACTGACGGAGCAGCAGGTCCTCGGCGTCCATCGTGACGTTCGTCTCGAGGTCGCCCTTCCACCAGCCCTCGGTGTCCTGCCGGGCGAGCAGGAAGTCGGTGGCGCGCCGCACCGCGCGCTCGGCGGCTTCGTGCACCCCGGCCGCCACGGGGGTGTCGATGTCGGTTTCGCTGGCCGCGGCAGCGCGGGGCGGCAGGGCCGCCCCGGTGCTTCCGTCGGTCGTCGCTGTCATGGCTTCCCCTTCGTGCAGTCGTGCGAAGTCGTGCTGCTGTGGGTCCGCCGTCGGCCGGTGCTGGTCCTCGCCTCGCTGCACCGGCCGGCGACTACGCGAGGGCTATTCGACCGATAGTGATCATCTCTTTCGTACGACGACGAAGTCGGCGAGCGCCGTGAACCGGGCCCGCACCTGCTCGGGCATGTCGACGGCGTTCAGGGCTTCGATGGCGATGGTGTGCTGACGGCGTGCCTCCTCGGCGGTCCAGTCGCGGCCGCCGGCCTCCTCGATGAGGGCGGCACGCGCCGCGAACTCCTCCTCGGAGAAGGTCTCGAAGTCGCTGCTCTTGGCGTCCGCGGCGAGCATCTCGCCCAGCCGCTCTGAGGCGGAGCCGCCCGCCGCGAGCGCCGCCACGACCGGCAGGGACTTCTTGCGCTGGCGCAGGTCGCTCCAGGTCTGCTTGCCCGTGGAGACCGGGTCGCCCCAGATGCCGAGGAGGTCGTCGACGGCCTGGAAGGCCAGGCCGAGGTGGTAGCCGTACTTCTCCAGGGTGTCGGCGGTGCGGTCGTCCGCGCCGCCGAGCACGGCGCCGATGGAGCTGGCGCAGGCCAGCAGGGCGCCGGTCTTGTTGCCCTCCATCTCCAGGCACTCCTCGACGCTGACGCGGTCGCGGTGCTCGTAGGAGATGTCCTGCGCCTGGCCGTCGATGAGGGCGCGGGTGGCGGTGGTCAGCCGGCGGGTCGCCCGTCCGGCCTCGACGGTGCCCAGCTCCAGCAGGACCTCGTTGGCGAGGGCGAACAGGGCGTCGCCGACCAGGATGGCCTGGGCGGGGCCATGCACCTTCCAGACCGTGTCGCGGTGACGGCGCTGCTCGTCGCCGTCCATCAGGTCGTCGTGCAGGAGCGAGAAGTTGTGGACCAGTTCGACGGCGACCGCGCCGGGCACGCCCACCTCGGGGGCGGCGCCGGTGACCTCCGCGGAGAGCACCGCGAGCGCGGGGCGCACGGCCTTGCCGCCGTCACCGTCGGTCGGGTTGCCCTGGGCGTCGATCCAGCCGAAGTGGTAGGCGGCGACCGTGTCCATGGGGGGCGCCAGACGGTCGACGGCCGCCCGCAGCACCGGCGTGGCCAGGGTGCGGCCGCGCTCCAGGAGCGCGGTCACGTCCACCGCGGGCCTTCGAGCGGCCGTCGAGGCCGGGGGCACAGTGGGCACAGTTTCTCCTCTTGTTGCGTTACCGGAGGGGGTGCGGGGATGTGCCGAGCCGTGCTGATCGAACCTCACCGGTTCCCACCTCGCAGTGGGACGCCGGTTCCCTCCGGTTCTCGGCCGGGGGTCCGGGGGATGATCCCCGGAACGATGCAGTGAGCCGCCTTCTCGAACTCGAAGAGGTGGCGGGGGCGGGGCCGGCCGAGGGCGCCGAGCGCGGCGTCCGCCGCGCTCACACCGCTGCGGACCGCACTCTCCATGGTCGCGGGCCACCCGGTGGCGGTCCACGCTCCGGCCAGGTACAGGCCGGGTGCCTTGGTGCGGGCGCCGGGCCTGAGCCGTCCGACGCCGGGGGTGGGGGCGAACGTCGCCGTACGCTCCCTCGTCACGAAGAAGTCCTGCACCCGGGCGCCGCGCGCGCCCGGCAGCAGCCGGCGCAGCTCGGGCAGGTAGCGCTCGCGCAGCGCGGCCACGGGCTCGTCGATCTCGTCCTGCGCGGCCGACTGCGACAGCGCGAGGTACTGGCCCGAGCGCAGGCCGGAGGCCTCGGTACGGTCGAACACCCACTGCACCGGCGTGCCGAGCGCGGAGAGGAAGGGCACGTCGAGGACCTTGCGGTCGTAGACGACGTGGACGTTCAGGATGGGGGCGGTGCCGATCCGCAGCAGCCGCTCGGGCGCGTCGAGCGCCCCGTCCGGCAGCAGGTCGTGGGCCTCGCGCTGCGGTACGGCGAGGACGACCGCGTCGGCCCGGAACGTATGGCCCGGCACCTCGACACTCCACCTCCCGTTCTGGTTCGCGGAGAGGGAGCTGACGCGTGTCCGGACCTCGGTGCGCACGCCCGCGGAGGCGAGCGCCCTGCGGGCCAGCCGGTCGTGCAGGTCACCCAGCGGGACACGCGCCCAGCCGATGTCGGCCGCGCCCGGGTCGGACAGCAGTCCGGTCTTGAACACCATCGCGGCGAGCCCCAGTGAGGCGTCGCCCGCGACCGCGTTGAGGGTGGCGACGCCGACCAGGTCCCAGAGGGCCTCGATGGCACGCGCCGACTGACCGTGCGCGGTCAGCCAGGTACCGAAGTCCTGCGCGTCCAGGGCCGGATCGGCGAGGTCGAGCCCCTTGAGGGCGAGCGCGGCCCGGCCCACCCGGGCGCGTTCGGCGAGCGAGAGGTGCGGATACGTGGCGAGACCGCGCCCCAGGTGCAGGGGCACGGGCAGCGCGTCGCGCCGCAGCCTGCCGAGCCGCCGCCCCTCGGGCTTGGCGACGTCGACGACGGGCACGTCGAGACGGTCCTGCAGCGGTGCCAGCTCCGCGCCCTCGATCCGGTCGAGGAACCAGCGGTAGGCGGTGCAGCAGCGCAGGTACACGTGCTGGCCGTTGTCCACGGTGAGTCCGCCGCGCCGGAAGGAGAACGCCAGCCCGCCCAGCCGGGGGCGGCCTTCGAGCAGGGTGACGCGTACGCCCGCGTCGGCGAGCGCCAGCGCGGCGGTGATGCCGGCGAGCCCACCGCCGACGACGACGGCCTCCCGCCCGGAACTCCCGGACCCCTTCGCGGTGTCCGGGTGCAGTGCGTCGCTCATCGTGCGGCCTCCCCTGCCCGCCCGCCGTGACGCTCGACCCGTGCACGGCGGGACTCCGCAGTCAGGGACGCCGCGCCGCACCGGAGGGTTGCGTGCCGTTTCCCGCCGGTGACATCACGTGGGCCCACCGCGCCGCCCCGGGTGGCCATCAGATCTGCCTCCTGACGGTCAGCCGGGACATGTGGCGGGCGTCCAGACCCGACAGCCCGCGCACGGCGACGTACGCCTTCTCCCGGCCGGGCAGGGAGACCCGGCCGCGCAGGACCGCCTCGGGGTCGCGCTCGATGCGGTCGAGGAGGCGGCGGTAGATGCCGGCCATCGCGGCGACACAGGCGCCGCTGCGCCGGTCCAGCAGGGGCAGCAGCCGGTAGCCCTCGGCGAAAAGGGCGCGGGCCCGTCGCACTTCGAAGTGCACGAGGCCCGCGAAGTCGGAGCCCTCCGGTGGCCTCGGCCCGTCGAACCCGGCCGAGCAGCCGAACTTCGCGAGGTCGTCGGCCGGCAGATAGGTGCGGCCGCCCGCGGCGTCCTCGCGGACGTCCCGGAGGATGTTGGTGAGTTGCAGCGCGAGCCCGAGCGTGTCGGCGTACTCCGGCGCGCGTTCGGCGCCGCGCGCACCCGGTTCCGTGCCGAACACGCCGAGCGAGAGCCGGCCGATGGCACCCGCCACGCAGCGGCAGTACGTCTTCAGGTCGTCCCAGGTCTCGTAGGTCTCGCCGCGGACGTCCATCAGCACGCCGTCGATCAGCTCGTCCAGGCCGCCGAGCGGGATCGGGAAGACCCGCGCGGCGTGCGTGAGGGCCACCGCGACGGGATCGGTGTCGTCCTCGTCGACCTCGCCCTCGCGCACCCGGGTGAGCAGCGCCCGGGTGTCCTCGAGCCGGGCGATCTTCACGTCGCCGTCCAGCGCGCCGTCGCCGATGTCGTCGACGCGCCGCGAGAACGCGTACAGCGCCGACATCGCGCGCCGCTTGGGCGCGGGGAGCAGCCGGATGCCGTACGCGAAGTTGCGGGCCTGCTGTCCGGTGACGGCCTCGCAGTAGCTGTAGGCGGCGAGTACCGGCGCGGACACGGGTGGCGCGGAGTCCACGGTCCGGATCACCCCTCTTCTCGCAGGGTCACGCCCACCTCGCGCAGCAACCGGAGCTTGCCGGGCCGGGGCGGGCCGGGAAGGACGTCGTGGTCGGCGGCGGCGATCGCGGCGATCGCCGCCCTTCCCCCCGCCACGAACCCCGCGAGGAGCAGTCTCAGCCTGCCGTCGACGCTGCCCACCAGGGGGGCGCCCTCATTCAGCAGGTCGCGGGCGCGTTGCGCCTCGTAGGCGACGAGGGCGCGCACCGACGCGCCGGCGGTGGCGGCGGCGAGGTCCGCCTCCTGGACGTGGAAGCGCCTCATGTCCGCGGCGGGCAGGTAGACGCGGTCGCGGCCGAGGTCCTCGGCCACGTCCTGGAGGTGCTCGACGATCTGCAGGGCGGTGCAGATCGCGTCGGAGCGGCGGACGCGTTCGGGGGTCGAGGTGCCGGTGACGGCGAGGACGAGCCGGCCCACGGGGTTGGCGGAGAGTTCGCAGTACGCGAGGAGGTCGTCGTAGGTCTCGTAGCGGGAGACCAGCTGGTCCTGGCGGTTGGCGGCGATCAGGCCGAGGAAGGGCGCGGGGGTGAGCGCACGTCGGCGGACGGTCCGCTGGAGGCGGCGCAGCAGGGGGTGGCGGGGCGTGCCGTCGAAGACGCGGCGCAGGTCGGCCTCGAAGGCGTCCAGCAGGACGAGCCGGTCCTCGGCGTCGGTGGCCGACACGCCGAGCAGCCGGGCGTCGGCGCCGCCCGGGGCCAGGTCGCCGTCGCCGATGTCGTCGACCAGACGGGCGAAGCCGTACACCGCCATGAGGTCGTCGCGCCAGGCGCGGGGGAGGAAGAACGGGGCCACCGGGAAGTTCTCGTGCGCGGCCTTGGCGAGGGTGTCGCGCTCCGCGTCCAGCGGGCGCGACGGGGCCGGGGCCGTCATCGTCGGCTGCCCGGGGCAGGGACGGCACATGCTGCGTTGAGCTGGGGAGTTTCCGTAGCCATTGCCGTCACATCTCCCGTTCTACACCGACAACCCGATACCCACTATTTCGGACACGCCGCCCAGCCGCCCGCACGGCAGCCCCGTCCGAGGGTGTCGCGCATATCGCCCCACTTGGCGTGATTCGGGACCGGTACAGCTTACGTTGTACAACGCAGCGGGGTTCGCGGGGGTGTCCCACAGATCACAACAACACACCGATTGGCGTCAAGATTCCTACGACGGGCCGGAGTTGACGCTTCCTTTGCAGACGCGGGGCCCCACCGGACCGTTCCGGCGGGGCCCTCGACGCACCGGACTACTTGCCCGTGAACTTCTCGTACTCCTTGAGGACCTCGTCGGTCGGACCGTCCATGCGCAGCTCACCGCGCTCCAGCCACAGGACGCGGTCGCAGGTGTCCCGGATGGACTTGTTGCTGTGGCTGACCAGGAACACCGTGCCGGCCTCCTTGCGCAGCTCCCGGATGCGTTCCTCGGACCGCTTCTGGAACCTGCGGTCGCCGGTGGCCAGGGCCTCGTCGATCATCAGCACGTCGTGGTCCTTGGCGGCGGCGATGGAGAAGCGCAGCCGGGCCTGCATGCCGGAGGAGTAGGTGCGCATCGGAAGGGTGATGAAGTCGCCCTTCTCGTTGATGCCGGAGAAGTCGACGATCTCCTGGTAGCGCTCCTTGATCTGCTCCCGGGACATACCCATCGCCAGACCACCGAGGATGACGTTGCGTTCGCCGGTGAGGTCGTTCATCAGGGCCGCGTTGACGCCGAGCAGCGAGGGCTGGCCGTCGGTGTAGACCTTGCCGCTCTCGGGCGGCAGCAGGCCGGCGATGGCGCGCAGCAGCGTGGACTTGCCGGAGCCGTTGGAGCCGATCAGGCCGATGGCCTCGCCCCGGTAGGCGACGAAGGACACGCCGCGCACGGCGTGCACCTTGCGCACTCCGCGCTTGGTGTCGTCGGAGCCGCGCTTGACCATGCGGCTCAGGGCGGCGGTGGCGCTGCCCTTGCCGGTCTTCGCGCCGTTGACGCGGTAGACGATGTGCACGTCGTCGGCGATGACGGTGGGGACCCGGTGCCCCGGTACCTGCTCAGCCACGGCCGTACCTCTCCTCCGCCTGCCAGAAGTACGCGAAGCCACCGATGGCGAACAGGGCCGCCCAGCCGCCCGCGGCCGCCCAGACGTGGTCGGGGAGGTTCTCGGCGCCGTACTCCTCGATGAGGGCGAAGCGCATCAGGTCCATGTAGATGGCGGCCGGGTTCCACTGGAGGACGTTCGCGATCCACTGCGGCTTGTCGGCGAGGAAGACCGGGATGGAGAACATCACGCCGGACGCGTACATCCAGGTGCGCATCACGAACGGCATCAGCTGCGCGAGGTCGGGGGTCTTCGCGCCGGCCCGGGCGAAGATCAGGGCCAGGCCGGTGTTGAAGCAGAACTGCAGGACGAGCACCGGGATGATCAGGGGCCAGGAGGCGTCCGGGTAGCTGCCGAAGCCGATCGCCACGGCGAACAGCACGATCATCGAGTACATCAGCTGCTGGAGCTGCTGGAGCGCGAAGGAGATCGGCAGCGAGGCCCGCGGGAAGTGCAGGGCGCGGACCAGGCCGAGGTTGCCGGAGATCGCCCGCACGCCGGTCATGACCGAGCTCTGGGTGAAGGTGAAGACGAACACGCCCGTGACGAGGAACGGGATGTACACGTCCTTGTCCATCCCGCGACCCGCGTCGAGGATCAGACCGAAGATCGCGAAGTACACGGCCGCGTTCAGCAGCGGAGTGGCCACCTGCCACAGCTGGCCCAGCTTGGCCTGGCTGTACTGGGCGGTCAGCTTCGCCGAGGAGAAGGCCAGGATGAAGTGGCGCCGGCCCCAGAGCTGGCGGACGTACTCCCGCAGCGGGGGCCGGGCACCGCTCACGGCCAGCCCGTACTTGGCGGCCAGCTGTGCCGCCGTGAGGCCCTCGTCGGGCGACGGGGGCGCGCTCACCGCGACTCCGCCGTCATGCGTTGTCTCACTCACCAGTAGGAAACTTTCGTCTTCGGGATGCGCGACCTGAACGGGTCTGGCATGAGCCGGGGGGCCACGGCACGCTCCGGGGCCCTCGGGGACGAGCTTGTCAGATGACGGGAGGCCGGCCCAGTCGGGTCAGCCGCCACACCGTACGCCACTTCATGGGCCTGCGCGGACCGCACGGCGAGGTCCACCCTTCCCGGAATCCGCCGAACCACGCTTTCAGCGCCGACCCCGAGGGGCGGCGCGCCAACGTGAGCAGCAGCCAGACTCCGAGGTAGACGGGGACCAGCGGGGCGGGCAGGTTGCGGCGGGCCAGCCAGACGCGGTTGCGGGCGACCATGCGGTGGTAGACCGCGTGCCGTGAGGGCGCGGTCGTGGGGTGGTGCAGCACCATGTCGGACCGGTAGTCGATCATCCAGCCCGCGTCGAGGGCCCGCCACGCCAGGTCGGTTTCCTCGTGTGCGTAGAAGAACTCGTCCGGCAGCCCGCCGACTTCGGCGAGGACCCGGGTGCGGACGGCGTTGGCGCCGCCCAGGAAGGTGGTGACCCGGGAGGAGCGCATCGGGTCGGCGGCGCGCAGCCGGGGCACGTGGCGGCGCTGGGTGACGCCGGTGTCCGGGTCGGCGATGCGGAAGCTGATGATGCCGAGCCTCGGGTCGGCCGCGAAGGCCTCGCGGCACAGCTGAGCGGTGTCGTGGTGGGCGAGCAGGCCGTCGTCGTCGAGGAAGAGCAGGATGTCGACGTCGCGGCCGCTGGGGCCGAAGGCCTCGATGCCCACGTTGCGGCCGCCCGGGATGCCGAGGTTCTCCGGCAGCTCGACCGTGCGCACGCCGTCGGGGACGTCCGGGACGGGCGAGCCGTTGCCGACGACGACCACCTCGACCGGGTCGCCGTCCTGCTTGGCGACCGAGTCGAGCAGGGCGCGCAGCTCGTCGGGGCGGTTGCCCATCGTGATGACGACCGCGCCGACCTTCAGGGAGGAGGAGGCCATGGCGCTCACCGCAGCCTGCTGGAGGCGAGGATGGACACGAGGTGCAGCAGCGTCTGCAGCAGCGCGATGCCGGCCAGCACCGCGACGCCGAGCCGGGAGAAGAACAGGTCGCCGCGCACCTGGTCGGCGACGGCCAGGACCAGGATCAGCAGGGACGCCTCGATCCCGAGGATCAGCCGGTGGAACTTGAGCGCCGAGGCGGCCCGGCGGGCCAGCGCCATGCCGGAGGAACGCGGCTCGGACGCGGTCTCCTTGACCGGCGGCAGGCCGCCCTGGTGACGGGCGACGCCGACCAGGTCCGTCTCGGCCTTGATCAGGATCGCGCCGAGAGCGGCCAGCGTGCCGAGGAAGGCCCAGAGCCAGTCGATCCGTCCGGAGCCCCACAGGTCGGCGGCGCGCAGACCGAAGCCGACGAGCACCGCGGCGTCGGTGAGGTACGCGCCGACCCGGTCCAGGTAGACCCCGCCGAGCGAGTACTGCTTCTTCCAGCGCGCGATCTCGCCGTCGACGCAGTCCAGCAGCAGGTACATCTGGACCATGACCACGCCCAGCACGGCGCCCGGGATCCCCGGCACCAGGAGCGCCGGGGCCGCGAGGACACCGAAGACGGTCATCAGGTACGTGAGCTGGTTGGGCGTGACCCTGGTGTTGACCAGGTAGCGGTCGACCCGCAGGGACACCTCGCGCATGTAGAGGCGTCCCATCCAGTGCTCACCGCTGCGCCGGTCCTTCACCCCCGGGGGGTGGACGACCGGTCTGAGTTCAGCTACCGATGGCCTTGACATAGTCGGCGTAGATGTCCTTGATCTGTTCGGTCTTGAGGTCGAGGTGTTCGAGGATCGTGTAGCGGCCGGGCCGGGTCTCGGGGGCGAACTCCACGGCGCGGACGAACTCGTCCGGGGTGAAGCCGATCTCCTCCGGCAGTACCGGCAGTCCGTGCCGCCTGAGCACCTCGGCCATGTAGGCCGACTCCTCGTGGGCTCCGCGCAGGTACATCGCGAAGGCCGCGCCCAGTCCGCACTGCTCGCCGTGGGCGGCGGCACGCTTGGGGAACAGCAGGTCGAAGGCGTGGTTGATCTCGTGGCAGGCGCCGGAGGACGGCCGCGAGTCGCCGGAGACCGACATGGCGATGCCGCTGAGGACCAGCGCCTCGGCGAGCACCTGGAGGAAGTCGGTGTCGCCGATGCCGCCCGGGTGCCGCAGCACCGCCTCGCCCGCCTGCCGGGCGATCGCGGCGGCGAGGCCGTCGATCTTCTCGCCCTTGACGCGGTGGGCCAGCTCCCAGTCCGCGATCGCGGAGATGTTGGAGACGGCGTCGCCGATGCCGGCCCGCACGAAGCGCACCGGGGCCTCGCGGATGACGTCGAGGTCGATGACGACCGCGATCGGGTTGGGCACGCCGTAGGAGCCGCGGCCCGCGTCGTTGTCGAGGGTGGCGACCGGGGAGCACAGTCCGTCGTGCGCGAGGTTCGTCGGGACGGCGACCAGGGGAAGGCCGACGCGTGCCGCGGCGAACTTCGCGCAGTCGATGATCTTGCCGCCGCCGAGGCCGACGACCGCGTCGTAGTGGCCGGCCTTTATGTCGCTCGCCAGCCGCACGGCGTCGTCGAGGGTGCCGCCGCCGACCTCGTACCAGGTGGCGCCGGGCATCGAGGGCGCGAGCCGCTCGCGCAGCCGGGCGCCGGAGCCGCCGCTGACGGCGACGGCCAGCCGGCCGGAGTGCGAGATGCGCTCGTCAGCGAGGACGCACGCCACGTCGTCGAGGGCACCCGGGCGGATGTCCACGACGAGCGGCGAGGGGATGAGCCGGGTCAGTACTGGCACGCGATCTCCCGTCCCCGGGCGAGGTCGTCGTGGTTGTCGATCTCGACCCACGCGACGTCGCCGATCGGCGCCACGTCGATGCGGAAGCCGCGGTTGACGAGCTCCTGGTAGCCGTGCTCGTAGAACTGCTGCGGGTCGGTCTCCCACACGGTCTTCAGCGCGTCCGCCAGCTCGGCGGCCGCGTCGCCCTCGATGAGGGTGACGCCGATGTACTCGCCGGTGGCCTCGGCGGGGTCCATCAGCTTGGTGATCTTCGTCATGCCCTTCTCGGGGTCGACGACGACCTTCATCTCCTCGTCGGCCAGGGACTTCACGGTGTCGAGGGCGAGGATGATCCTCTTGCCGTCGCCGCGGGCGGCGAGCAGCGTCTTCTCGACGGAGACCGGGTGGACGGTGTCGCCGTTGGCGAGGATCACGCCGTCCTTGAGGGCGTCACGTCCGCACCACAGGGAGTAGGCGTTGTTCCACTCCTCGGCCTTGTCGTTGTCGATGAGGGTGAGCCGGAGGCCGTACTTCTGCTCCAGGGCCGCCTTGCGCTCGTAGACGGCCTCCTTGCGGTAGCCGACGATGACCGCGACCTCGGTCAGACCGATCTCGGCGAAGTTGCCGAGCGTCAGGTCCAGCACCGTGGGTTCGCCCTCTATGCCCGCGGGCCCCACCGGCACCAGCGCCTTCGGCAGGGTGTCGGTGTAGGGGCGCAGACGCCGTCCGGCGCCGGCCGCCAGCACGAGGCCGATCATGCGGGTTCTCCTTCATCGTGTACGGCGGGCGCCCCAGCGGACACCCAGAAGCGGATGCTCTCGGCGAGCACCACGAGGGCGACGGCCACCGCGAGCACCGTGAGCGCGAGCGTGAACTGCTCGGCGGTCAGCAGCGCCGCCAGGACCGCGACCAGCAGGGTCCGTCCTTCCTGCCCCCCGACCGCGCGCACCAGCCAGGCCGGCGGCGCTCCGGCGTTGCCGCGGATGCGGTACACCGTGTCGTAGTGATGGTAGGCGACGGCCGCCACCAGCCCGAAAGCCGCCGGTAGCGCTCCGTTCACCTCGGCCTGGGCCGCGAGGATCAGGACGGTGCCGTATTCGGCGGCGCGGAACAGCGGGGGGACGAGCCAGTCGAGGGCGCCCTTGAGGGGCTGGGACAGGGCGAGCCCGGAGGTGACGACGTGGACGGCCGCGCCGCCGACGGCCGCCCAGGGTTCGCCGGAGAGGACGGCCGAGACGAGGACGACGGTGCCGATCACTGCCAGGAGCAGCGGGGATCCGCCGCGCAAGCGGGTGTTCCGGCTGCGCGGCTTCCCCGCGACGGCGGCCAGCGGCCCGTTGTCCGCCAGGTCCGCCAGCGCCTGCGCGGCCCGGTCCGTCCGCTCGGCCTTGCGGGTCAGCGAGCGCAGGACGCGGCCGGCCGTGGTGTACGTCGCCGCGAAGGCGCAGCCGATCAGCAGAGCGTAGAAGGTGACCCGCGGGGTGGTGACCGCGGTCAGGACGGCGATCATGGCCCATCGTTCACCGATGGGCAGCACTATCATCCGGCGCACCCAGACCGTCCAGCCGACGCTGTCCAGCTTGTCGGAGAGGGCGGCAGTGGGGCTGGTGTTGGCGGTGGCGTCGTGGTTGGCCTCGTTGAAGGAGAAGTCCACGACGTGCCGGCAGGTCTGCAGGACCATCGCGCCGAGGGCCAGCGCCCACACGTCGTCGCCGCCGCGGGCGGCTCCGAGGGCGAGGCCGGCGTAGTAGGCGTACTCCTTGGCCCGGTCGAAGGTGGCGTCCAGCCAGGCGCCGAGGGTGGAGTACTGCAGGGAGTAGCGGGCGAGCTGGCCGTCGGTGCAGTCCAGCACGAAGGAGAAGAGCAGCAGCAGGCCGGCGGCGACGAAGCCGCCGCGGGTTCCGGTGGCCGCGCAGCCGGCCGCGATCAGCGCGGTGAGCAGCGAGGCGGTGGTGACCTGGTTCGGGGTGAGGCCCCGGCGGGCGCACCAGCGGGCGATGTAACGCGAGTACGGGCTGATGCAGAAGGTGGTGAAGAAGCCGTCGCGCGCCTTCACGGCCGACTTCAGGCGCACGGCCTCGTCGTCGACGGCCGCGACCGCCTGCCGTGCCTCGTTGCGGGCCTGCGGGTCGGCGGGGACCTCCGCGACCAGGGTGCCGAGCTCGGGCCGGTGGACGTCGGCGCCGTCGGCGTCCAGGGCGGCGACGACGCGGTCGGCGAGGCTGTCGACGGCGAGCGCCGTCCCGCCGCTCGCGGAGGTCTCCCGGGCCATCGCCCGGGTCAGTGCCTGACGGCCGGCCGCCTGGGCGGTCACGGCGCCCGGGACCGCGGCGAGCGGGAAGCGGGGGTCGGTGAGGCCGAGACGCAGCGCGTGCAGGTGGCCCACGAAGCGGGCGTCGACGACGGCGACCCGCTCGTCACCGGGGACCGCGGCGAGGAGCGTCTCCGCGTCGGCGGCGTCGGCGGCGGCCCGGACGTCGAAACCGAGGGACCGCAGGTCCGACTCTATCGACGATCCGGGGACCGGCTGACCGGTGAGGATGGCGGTCGGCAACCGAACTCACTCCCTGGGTACCGACGCGTCCACGTCGGTCATCTGCATGGTGGGGGCGCCCCTTGGCGGCACCAGGCGGGCGGCATGTCGGCAGAGGCTATCGGATGCCGCGAAGGCCGTGTTCACCGGCCGTTCAGGTCGGATCGCGCGGTCGGAGAGCACGGTGTGAACCGGCCTGTGCCGAGATCATCATGGGCGATCGGCGGCCCGGCCGACAAACCGCGCTCCGGGGCGGCCGGGCGAGGACGCCGCACGGTAAGTGAGGCTGCCCTGACCTGCGGTTGGTTTCCGCAGGTCAGGGCAGATGACAACGGTGTTCAGTGCCGCGTTGCCCCATACCCCCCACCCGTAGTTGACTGTGGTCCCGGACGCAACACAGGAGGGCTTTCTCCCATGGGCGCTGGGCACGACCACGGCCACACGCACGCGCACGTGCCGACCAACGGTACGGCCGCTGCGGCGTACCGCGGCAGACTGCGGGTGGCGCTGGCGATCACACTCACCGTGATGGTGGTGGAGATCGTCGGCGGGGTGCTCGCGGACTCCCTCGCCCTGATCGCGGACGCGGCGCACATGGCGACGGACGCGCTCGGTCTCGGCATGGCGCTGCTCGCCATCCACTTCGCCAACCGGCCCCCGAGCGAGCACCGCACCTTCGGCTTCGCCCGCGCGGAGATCCTGGCCGCCCTCGCCAACTGCCTGCTGCTGCTCGGGGTGGGCGGCTACATCCTGTACGAGGCCGCGCAGCGGTTCTTCACGCCGGCCGCCACCGAGGGCGGGCTGATGATCGTGTTCGGCGCGGTCGGCCTGGTCGCGAACACGGTCTCGCTCACGCTGCTGATGCGCGGCCAGGCGGACAGCCTGAACGTGCGGGGCGCGTTCCTGGAGGTGGCGGCGGACGCGCTGGGCTCGGTGGCGGTGCTGGTCTCGGCGGCGGTGATCCTGACCACCGGCTGGCAGGCCGCCGACCCGATCGCCTCCCTCGTCATCGGCCTGATGATCGTGCCGCGGACCCTCAAACTGCTGCGCGAGACCCTGGACGTCCTGCTGGAGGCGGCCCCCAAGGACGTCGACATGGCGGAGGTGCGGGCGCACGTACTGGCCCTGGACGGCGTGGAGGACGTGCACGACCTGCACGCCTGGACGATCACCTCCGGGATGCCCGTGCTGTCAGCGCACGTGGTGGTGCGCTCGGACGTGCTGAACGCGATCGGCCACGAGAAGATGCTCCACGAGCTCCAGGGCTGCCTGGGCGACCACTTCGACGTGGCGCACTGCACGTTCCAGCTGGAGCCGGTCGGGCACGCCGAGCACGAGGCCCGGCTCTGCCACTGAGCGGCCCGGACACCGGGGCGCCGTACGGATCCGCACACCCGTTCAGGACGGTTCCCCGCGCACCGCGCCGGGCAAGATCAGCCACCGGGCCCCGTTGCCGTGCGCGGGACATGCGGGCGTTCGCGCGAAGTGCCGGGAGTGCCGGGCGCGTACGGCAGACTTGGGGGCGCGAGGACCGATGCTAAGGATGGGTATGCCGATCACACCTGCCACCACGACGACCGGTTCGTCGAACGGCACCGCGGACGCGATTCTGCTGGAGCTCGTCGACGAGAACGGCGTGACCGTCGGCACCGCGGAGAAGCTCGCCGCCCATCAGCCGCCGGGGCAGCTGCACCGGGCGTTCTCGGTGTTCCTCTTCGACGAGTACGGCCGGCTGCTGCTCCAGCGGCGAGCGCTCGGCAAGTACCACTCCCCCGGTGTCTGGTCCAACACCTGCTGCGGTCACCCCTACCCGGGCGAGGCGCCCTTCGCGGCGGCCGCGCGGCGCACCTTCGAGGAGCTGGGCGTGTCCCCGTCGCTGCTCGCGGAGGCGGGCACGGTCCGCTACAACCACCCGGACCCGGCGTCCGGCCTGGTGGAGCAGGAGTACAACCACCTGTTCGTCGGGATGGTGCAGTCCCCGCTGCGGCCGGACGCGGACGAGGTCGGCGAGACGGCCTTCGTGACACCCGCCGAACTGGCCGAGCGGCACGCGAAGGACACCTTCTCCGCCTGGTTCATGACCGTGCTGGACGCCGTCCGGCCCGCGGTCAGGGAACTGACGGGCCCGTCGGCCGGCTGGTGATCAGACGGCGCCCGCGGTTTTGAGCGGCAGGGCGACCCAGACCACCTTGCCGCCGCTCGCCGTGTGCTCCACGTCGCACACTCCGCCCGCCTCCCTGGTGATCTCCCGCACCAGCAGCAGTCCGCGGCCGCCCGTGCGGGCGGGGTCGGTCTCCAGGGCGGTCGGGCGGTAGGGGTGGCTGTCCTCCACGGACAGTCGCAGCCACTCGGCGCCGACGGCCACCTCAACCGCGAGCACCGGCGACAGCAGCGCCGCGTGCCGGACGGCGTTGGTCACCAGTTCCGAGACGATCAGCAGGAGCCCCTGGACGAGGTCGTCCGAGACGGGCACTCCCTGGCGCAGCAGCAGGTCCCGAACGGCGTGTCGTGCCTGCGGGACCGAGGCGTCCACGGCGGCGGCGGTGAACCGCCAGACCCCTTCGTACGGCAACGGCCGCGGCATGTCGGTCTCGGGGGGCCCGGGAGCCTGGGCCTTCTCGGAAGGCTCCGGAAGTGCGCCCGTGTCGCCTTCTGGGCGCGGGCCGGACCCACGCCCGTGATCGTCCATCGTCCGGTCGCCACCCTTGCGCTCGGTTGTCGCCACACGTCGAGTGTTGGCAACGAGGCGCTTGGCTCCCGATGACTGAACAGAAGTCAGCACTTATCGAGCGTTTCCGACCGTTCATGTCGAAGGCTGCCAGCGATTCGGCGACTCCCGCCACCTTCGCGCCACCTTCGCGCATTATTCGGGTTGTACGGGTTTGGCGTGACGCTCGCCCGATTCGTCCCCCCGGTGCGCTCTCCCCGGCCAGTCGCTCGGAGACCAGTCCGACGATGCGCCGGCCGCCGAACCCGGAGGCGATCAGCCCCAGGCCGTCGAAGAGGAGCGCGAGGGAGAGGAAGCAGCCGATGACGTACTGACTGCTGCTCGGCCGGTCGACCAGCACCAGGATGCCCAGCAGCAGGTCGAAGGCGCCCAGCAGCAACGTCCAGCCGAACTGCGAGCCACGCACGACCAGGCTGCCGACCAGCCGGAAGAGGCCGCCGGTGAGGAAGAGGAGGGCGGCGAACATGGCGAGCGCGGCGGCGTCCGCGTCGGGCCTGCCGATCACGACCACGCCGGCGGCGATGTTCAGGGAGGCGACGATGACGCCGAGCCAGAAGAAGTGGGTGCCGCGCGCCTGGACCGCGTGCAGCAGGCCGACGACGCCGCCGATCAGCAGCAGCCAGCCGAACAGGAGCATCGAGGTCAGGGTGGCGACGCCGGTGTGGACGAGACCCACGAGCCCGGCGACGACCAGGATCACCCCGAGGACCGCGAGCCAGCCGAACCCCCGCTGGAGCTTCGCCGCCTCGCCCCGCGGGTGGGTGGACGTGACCATGGACGCCTCCTCGGGTCGCTTCCCCTTTTCCCACCCCACCTCTCATCCCTTCTGCCCTCGACGCTTCCGTCGATGTTTCCTCCGGCGACGCGGTCGCTGCCTTCTCCGTGGCCGGGTCGCCGCCTTCTCGGTGCTTCCGGTCACTGCCTTCCGGTGCTTCCGGTCACTGCTTTCCGGTGCTTCCGTCGTCGCCTTCCGGTGCTTGCGGCCGGTACCTCTCGGTGCTTCCGTCGTCGCCTCTCGATGGTTCGGCCGGTTCGGGGGCGCTCAGGCGGAGGCGGTCGATCACGCGCGCGGGCGGCCGGTTAGCATCCGGCCCATGGAGCCCGAGCTGCTGTACGGCGTCACCGACGCGGTCGCCACCGTCGTCCTGCACCACCCGGCCAAGCGCAACGCCATGACGGCCGAGATGTGGCGGGCGCTTCCGCCGTTGCTGGACGAGCTGGCCGCCGACCCGGGCGTCCGGGCACTCGTGCTGACCGGTGCGGGGGGCACCTTCTGCGCGGGGGCCGACATCTCCACCCTCCGGGGATCGCCCGACGAGGCGCAGGGGTTGGCGGGGCGCGCCGAGGAGGCCCTCGCCGCGTTTCCGAAGCCGACGCTGGCGGCGGTGAAGGGACACTGCGTGGGCGGTGGCGCGCAGCTCGCGGCCGCCTGCGATCTGCGGTTCGCCGAGGAGGGCGCGCTGTTCGGGGTGACACCGGCGAAGCTCGGGATCGTCTATCCCTCCTCCGCGACCCGGCGGCTGGTGGCGCTGGTGGGGCCGGCCACCGCCAAGTACCTTCTGTTCTCGGGCGAGTTGATCGGCACCGAGCGGGCACTGCGCACGGGGCTGGTCGACGAGGTGCTGCCGGCCGGGGAACTCGACGGCCGGGTGGCGGAGTTCACGCGCGTGCTGGTGTCCCGCTCGCAGCTGACGCAGGCCGCCGCGAAGGAGTTCGCGAACGGCCGCACCGACCGGGACGCCCACTGGACCGCTCAGGCCCGCGGCAGCGGCGACACCGCGGAGGGCGTCGCCGCGTTCCTGGAGCGCAGGGAGCCGCGCTTCACCTGGACTACGTCAGGATGAAGCGGCTGCGCTCCCGCAGCATGTCGACGAGGTGGCCGGGCGCCTTCTGCGGGGAGCCCGCGTCGTAGGGCGGTTGCGGGTCGTACTCCGTGCCGAGCTGCACGGCCTGTGCGAGGTCGTCGCCCGCGATCCGGCCGAGCAGGGTGAGCGCCATGTCGATACCGGAGGACACGCCGGCCGCGGTCACGTACTTGCCGTCGACGACGACCCGTTCGCCGGTGGGCTCGACGCCGAAGGGCCGGAGCTGGTCGAGGGCCAGCCAGTGCGAGGTGGCACGGCGCCCCTCGAGCAGACCCGCGGCGGCGAGCAGCAGCGACCCGCTGCACACGGAGGTCGTCCAGGTGCTGGTGGCGTCGGCGGCGCGCAGCCAGTCCAGGAGGACCTCGTCCTCCATCAGCGCGTGCTGGCCGGGTCCGCCGGAGACGACCACGACGTCGGGGCGCGGCACCTCCGCCAGCGCCTTGTCGGCGGTGAGGGCGAGAGCCCCGGTCTCGGTGCGGACGGGGCCGCGCTCCCTGGCCACGAAGACGGTCTCCGCGTCCGGCATGCGGGAGAGGATCTCGTACGGGCCGACGGCGTCGAGGGCGGTGAAACGGTCGTAGACGACGAGTGCGATCTGCATGGTCTTCCTTCCGGTGGGTGTCAGTGGACGGGCGCGGGGCGGAACCGGCGCCGGTACTCGGCCGGGCCCGTGCCGAGGGCCCGGAGGAAGGCGCGGCGCATGGCCTCGGGCGTGCCGTAGCCGCTTGCCCGGGAGATCTCCTCGACACCGTCCGCGGTGTCCTCCAGGAGCCGGCGGGCGTGTTCGAGGCGGACGCGGTCGACGTAGCGGCCGGGCGTGGTGCCGGTCTCGGCGCGGAAGGCCCGGGCGAAGTGACGGGGCGACAGACGGGCGCGGGCGGCGAGGGTCTCGACGCTCAGGTCGGCGGCGGGATGCTCGGTGATCCACTGCTGGACGTCGCGCAGGGGTTCCCGCCGGGCCGTCTGGGCGGCGAGCTGGGCACTGAACTGGGCCTGGTTGCCGGGCCTGCGCAGGAAGACGACCAGGTGACGGGCGACGGTGAGCGCCACCTCCCGGCCCAGGTCCTCCTCGACCAGGGCCAGCGCGAGGTCGATGCCCGAGGTGACGCCCGCCGACGTCGACACGTGCCCGTCCCGTACGTAGATGGGGTCGGCGTCGACCTCGACGGCGGGGTGGTCGCGGGCCAGGGTGGCGCAGTACGCCCAGTGGGTCGTGGCGCGGCGGCCGTCCAGCAGCCCCGCCCGGGCCAGCAGGATCGCGCCGGTGCACACGGAGACCAGGCGCTCGGCGCGCGACCCCCGCGCGCGCACCCATTCGACCAGGCGCGGGTCCGGACGACGGGTCCCCTGGCCGCCCGGGACGAGCAGGGTGTGCGGGCGGTGCGTGTCGGTGAGGGGTCCGTCGGGGACGAGGGCGAGGCCGCTGGAGGTGCGTACCGCCGCGCCGTCCAGGGAGGCGGTGACGATGCGGTACGTGCCCGGGACGGCCTTCTCGGCTCCCGTGAAGACCTCCACCGGCCCGGTGACGTCGAGGCTCTGGACGCCGTCGAAGAGGACGACGAGGACGGTTCGCTGCGCCATGCGGTCGATTCTTGGCCCCTCGTGAGGGGGCCGCAATGACCTTCTCCCCACCTTTCCTGCCACGCCGTTCGCGGTCGGCGGGCATGCCCGGGCGTCGGCGAGGTACCCGTGCGCTCCCGGCCGTGGTGGCCGGGAGAGGAAAGGAGAGTCACGTGTTCCGTGCGATCGCAGACGTACTGCGGCAGGTCGGTGGCGCCCTCGCCACCGTGGTGACCCTGCCCTTCCGGGCCCTGGCCCGGCTCTTCGGCGGCGCCTCGGCCTCCACGCGGCACGGCAGGGCCTGACCCGCGGGCCCGGGCCGCCGGGAGGCGAGGCCCCCGCCGCCTCCCCGGCCCGCCCGGGAATCCGCCCTGGTCCCTGAGTGCCGGTGCCGCCTGCCACAATTGCCGCGCAACCTCAGTGGAGAAGGCGGTACGGGATCGTGACGACACCCGGGTCCATCGAAGTAGGGTCCATCGAAGGCAGGATCGCCGAGGAACTCGGCGTACGGGAGCGGCAGGTGAAGGCCGCCGTGGAGCTGCTCGACGGCGGTTCGACGGTGCCTTTCATCGCCCGCTACCGCAAGGAAGCGACCGAGATGCTCGACGACGCGCAGCTGCGCACGATCGAGGAGCGGCTGCGCTATCTGCGGGAGCTGGAGGAGCGCCGGGCGGCGATCCTGGAGTCCGTGCGCGAGCAGGGCAAGCTCACCGGCGAGTTGGAGGCGCAGATCCGCGGCGCCGAGACCAAGGCGCGGCTCGAGGACATCTACCTGCCGTACAAGCCGAAGCGGCGGACCAAGGCGCAGATCGCGCGGGAAGCCGGTCTGGAGCCGCTCGCCGACGGGCTGCTCGGCGACCCGGGGGTGGAGCCGCTCGCGGCGGCGGCCGCCTTCGTCGACGCCGACAAGGGCGTCGCCGATCCGCAGGCCGCGCTGGACGGCGCGCGGGCGATCCTCACCGAGCGGTTCTCGGAGGACGCCGACCTGATCGGTGAGCTGCGCGAGCGGATGTGGGTGCGCGGGCGCCTCGCCGCCAAGGTGCGGGAGGGCAAGGAGGAGGCCGGCGCGAAGTTCGCCGACTACTTCGACTTCGCCGAGCCGTTCACCGAGCTGCCCTCGCACCGCATCCTGGCGATGCTGCGCGGTGAGAAGGAGGAGGTCCTCGACCTCGTCCTGGAGCCGGAGGAGCCGACCGACGGACCCTCGTCGTACGAGGGGATGGTCGCCCACCGGTTCGGCATCGCCGACCGCGGCCGCCCGGCCGACAAGTGGCTGACCGACACGGTCCGCTGGGCCTGGCGGACCCGGATCCTCGTGCACCTCGGCATCGACCTGCGGCTCCGGCTGCGTACGGCCGCCGAGGACGAGGCGGTCAACGTGTTCGCGGCGAACCTGCGGGACCTGCTGCTGGCCGCCCCGGCGGGCACCCGCGCGACGCTGGGCCTGGACCCCGGCTTCCGTACGGGCGTGAAGGTGGCCGTCGTGGACGCGACCGGCAAGGTGGTCGCCACCGACGTGATCTACCCGCACGTCCCGGCGAACAAGTGGGACGAGGCGATCGCCAAGCTGGCCCGGCTGGCCGAGGAGCACGCGGTCGAGCTGATCGCGATCGGCAACGGCACCGCGTCCCGCGAGACCGACAAGCTCGCCGGTGACCTCATCACCCGGCACCCGGAGCTGAAGCTCACCAAGGTGATGGTGTCCGAGGCCGGCGCCTCGGTGTACTCGGCCTCCGCCTTCGCCTCGCAGGAGCTGCCCGACATGGACGTGTCGCTGCGCGGAGCGGTCTCCATCGCCCGCCGGCTGCAGGACCCGCTCGCCGAGCTCGTCAAGATCGACCCGAAGTCGATCGGTGTCGGCCAGTACCAGCACGACCTGTCCGAGGTGAAGCTGTCGCGCTCACTGGACGCGGTGGTGGAGGACTGTGTGAACGGCGTCGGTGTCGACGTCAACACCGCCTCGGCCCCGCTGCTCGCCCGCGTGTCCGGCATCAGTTCCGGCCTCGCGGAGAACATCGTGGCGCACCGCGACGCCAACGGGCCGTTCAGGTCCCGCTCGGAGCTGAAGAAGGTGCCGCGGCTCGGCCCCAAGGCGTACGAGCAGTGCGCGGGCTTCCTGCGGATCCGCGGCGGCGTCGACCCTCTGGACGCCTCCAGCGTGCACCCCGAGGCCTATCCGGTGGTGCGGCGGATGGTGAAGACCTCCGGGCAGGAGGTGGCCGCGCTCATCGGCAACACCTCGGTGCTGCGCTCGCTGCGGCCGGACGACTTCGTGGACGAGACGTTCGGTCTGCCGACCGTCACCGACATCCTCAAGGAGCTGGAGAAGCCCGGGCGCGACCCGCGGCCCGCGTTCCGGACGGCCACCTTCAAGGAGGGCGTGGAGAAGATCTCCGACCTGTCGTCCGGGATGGTCCTGGAGGGCGTCGTGACGAACGTGGCCGCCTTCGGCGCCTTCGTCGACGTCGGCGTCCACCAGGACGGTCTGGTGCACGTCTCCGCGATGTCGAGGACGTTCGTCAAGGACCCCCGGGACGTGGTGAAGCCCGGAGACATCGTCAAGGTGAAGGTCCTGGACGTCGACATCCCGCGCAAGCGGATCTCGCTGACGCTCCGGCTGGACGACGAGGCGGCCCCGAAGGGCGGCCCCTCCGACGAGGGCCGGCCGCAGCGCGGTGGCGGGCGTCCGCCGCAGCAGCGCCGGCAGTCCGGCTCCGGCCAGCGCGGCGGGGGCGGTCAGCGGGGCGGCAACGCGCGCCAGGCCCCGGCGCCGGCGAACAGCGCGATGGCCGACGCGCTGCGCCGGGCGGGGCTGCTCGACCCGAAGAAGGGCCGCGGCTGAGGAAGACCGGGCCCGGTTCCGGCGGAGCGCCGGAACCGGGCCACCGCTCGTACAGTGACGGAATGAGCACTTCGCGTGTCCTGACGTGGGACGTCACGGCGAGCAGGGGCTACGAGACCGCGTGGGCCGAGTGCGGCGAGGGTGAACTGCGGGTGCGCGGCCGGGCGGTCGGGACGGTGCCCGAGCCCTACTGGGTGACGTACGAACTCGACACCGCCGACGGGTTCGTGACCCGGCGGCTGCGGGTCACGGTCGACACCGCCGAGCGGACGAGATCGCTCGATCTGCGGCACGACGGGCGGGGCGCGTGGACGGCCGACGGGGAGCGCCTGCCCGGTTTCGAGGGCGCCGTCGACTGTGATCTGGGGCTGTGCCCGCTCACCAACACCATGCCGGTCCTGCGGCACGGACTGCACCGGGGGCCGGGCGAGCGGCGGTTCCTGATGGCCTGGGTGTCCGTGCCGGAGTTGACCGTGCGGCCGTCGTGGCAGACGTACACGTATCTCGGCGCGGCCGGGCGGGGCGGCGGCCTGGTCCGGTTCGTGTCCGGGGCGTTCCGCGCCGAGATCGAGTTCGACCGGGACGGGTACGTCGTCGACTACCCGGGGCTGGCGTCGCGGCGTGCCTGAAATCGCCTGCCCAGAAGATCATCCGGCCGTCAGACTGGCCGTATGAGCGGATCGGATCCCAAGGCCGGCCTCCTGACCTGTCTTCAGGACGCCCGCGACGCGCTGGTGTGGAAGCTCGACGGGCTGTCGGAGTACGACGTACGGCGGCCCGTGACGCCGACCGGCACGAACCTGCTGGGGCTGGTCAAGCACCTGGCCGGGGCGGAGGCGCTGTACTTCGGGGCGACCTACGGGCGGCCGTTCGCGGGGACCCCGCTGTGGATCACGGGGGACGCGGAGCCCAACGCCGACCTGTGGGCGCGGCCCGACGAGACGCGGGAGGAGATCGTCGGGCTGTACCGGAAGGCCTGCGCGCACGCGGACGAGACGATCGCGGCGCTGCCGCTGGACGCGGTCGGCCGGCTGCCCGGGGACGAGGGGGCCGAGCTGACGCTGCATCACAGCCTCGCCCACATGATCGCCGAGACACAGCGGCACGCCGGGCACGCCGACATCGTCCGGGAGTTGCTCGACGGGGCGACGGGACAGCGGCCGGGCGGCGTCAACACGCCCGACGGCGACGCGGTGTGGTGGAAGGCACACCGCGAGCGCGTCGAGCGGGCGGCCAGGGAGGCGGGCGGGGTCTAGGCAGTGTCTCGTGGATCGTGCCGGGGGCGCGGGCCTGCCTCTGGCGGGCGCCTCCGCCGCGTCGTCGTCGGTTGCCGACTCCCCCACGGTCGGCTGCGCTCGCGCCGGAGGGCCCCCTGTCCCGTCGACACCCTCCTCCGCCGTGCGGGGGCACGCACCGGGCCCCGCTCGGCCCGGCCGAGCAGCACCCTCACTCGAAGCCGGCCTGATCCACGGGACACCCCCCTAGGCCCTGTCGTCACATTCCCGTCTGCCCCGCGACGCCATGCACGCACTCTCGCCCCACCGGGCCCAGACCCGAGTACATCCAGTACGAGGGTCAGGGCCCGGCACACCGAGAGCACGCACCTGACGCCGCAGGGCCGCCCTTCGGGCGACGACGGGAATGTGACGACAGGGCCTAGCGTTCGGTCACCTTGCCGTCGGCGACCTCCAGGCGGCGGGTGACGCGGACCGCGTCCAGCATGCGGCGGTCGTGGGTGACCAGGAGCAGGGTGCCCTCGTAGGCGTCGAGGGCCGACTCCAGCTGCTCGATGGCCGGCAGGTCGAGGTGGTTGGTCGGCTCGTCGAGGACGAGGAGGTTGACGCCGCGTCCCTGGAGCAGCGCGAGGGCGGCGCGGGTGCGTTCGCCGGGTGACAGGGTGGCCGCCGGGCGCAGCACGTGGTCCGCCTTCAGCCCGAACTTGGCCAGGAGGGTGCGCACCTCGGCCGGTTCGGTGTCCGGGACGGCCGCGCCGAAGGCGTCGAGCAGTGCCTCGGGACCGTGGAACAGCTCACGCGCCTGGTCGACCTCGCCGACCAGGACGCCCGAACCGAGGGCCGCATGGCCGGCGTCCAGCGGAACACGGCCCAGGAGCGCGCCCAGCAGCGTCGACTTGCCGGTGCCGTTCGCACCGGTGACCGCGACCCGGTCGGCCCAGTCGATCTGCAGCGACACCGGTCCGAGCGTGAAGTCGCCGCGCCGCACCTCGGCGTCCCGGAGGGTGGCCACGACCGCGCCGGAGCGCGGGGCGGCCGCGATCTCCATGCGCAGCTCCCACTCCTTGCGCGGCTCCTCGACGACCTCCAGACGCTCGATCATGCGCTGCGTCTGCCGGGCCTTCGCGGCCTGCTTCTCGCTGGCCTCGCTGCGGAACTTGCGGCCGATCTTGTCGTTGTCGTTGGCCGCCTTGCGGCGCGCGTTCTTCACGCCCTTGTCCATCCAGGCGCGCTGCATCTGCGCGCGGTCCTGGAGGGCGGCCCTCTTGTCGGCGTACTCCTCGTAGTCCTCGCGGGCGTGCCGGCGGGCGACCTCGCGTTCCTCCAGGTAGGCGCCGTAACCGCCGCCGTAGAGGTTGATCTGCCGCTGCGCGAGGTCGAGTTCGAGGACCTTGGTGACGGTGCGGGTGAGGAACTCGCGGTCGTGGCTGACGACGACGGTGCCGGCCCGCAGGCCGGTCACGAAGCGTTCCAGGCGCTCCAGGCCGTCGAGGTCGAGGTCGTTGGTGGGCTCGTCGAGGAGGAAGACGTCGTAGCGGGAGAGCAGCAGGGAGGCGAGGCCGGCCCGGGCGGCCTGGCCGCCGGAGAGCGACGTCATCGGCTGGTCGAGGTCCACGCCGAGACCGAGGGAGTCGGCGACCTCCTCCGCGCGCTCGTCGAGGTCGGCGCCGCCGAGATCCAGCCAGCGCTCCAGGCTCGTCGCGTACGCGTCGTCGGCACCCGGCGCGCCGTCGACCAGCGCCTGCGTGGCCTCGTCCATCGCGCGCTGCGCCTCGGCGACGCCGGTACGGCGGGCGAGGAACTCCCGCACTCTCTCACCCGGGCGGCGCTCCGGCTCCTGGGGCAGGTGGCCGACGGTCGCGGTCGGCGGGGAGAGCCTGAGCTCCCCCTCCTCCGGCGCGGTGAGGCCGGCGAGCAGCCTCAGCAGCGTGGACTTGCCCGCGCCGTTGGCTCCGACCAGCCCGATCACGTCCCCGGGGGCGACGACGAGGTCCAGCCCGGAGAAGAGGGAGCGGTCGCCGTGCCCGGCGGCGAGGTTCTTGGCGACGAGGGTGGCGGTCACAGACGGAGGATCCTAGTCGGCCCCCGGTGCCCGGGTCGCGCCGGTTGCGCCCCGTCGCCGCCCGCCGGGAGGATCGGCTACCGTCCGGACGTGGACATGCGGGGAAACGGCGAGGTCGTCGTGGTCGGCGCCGGGGTCATCGGGCTGGCGACGGCGGTCGTCCTGGCCGAGCGGGGCCGCCGGGTACGGGTGTGGACTCGGGAGCCGGTCGAGCGGACCACCTCGGCCGTCGCGGGCGCGCTGTGGTGGCCGTACCACGTCGAGCCGATGGCGTCGGCCCGGGTGTGGGCGCTGCGCTCGCTGGAGGTGTACGGGGCCCTGGCCGAGCGGCCCGGGGAGACCGGTGTGCGCCTGGTCGAGGGCGTCCTGGGAGGGACGGACCCGGCCGGCGTCGAGAGCTGGACGGCCGGGCGGCTGACCGGGCTGCGCCGGGCGACGGCGCGGGAGTACCCCGCCGGGACCGGCACCTGGGCGCGCCTGCCGCTGATCGACATGACGGTCCATCTGCCGTGGCTGCGGGAGCGGCTGCTGCGTGCGGGCGGCACGGTCGAGGAGCGCACCGTGACCGAGCTGGCCGAGGCGGACGCGCCGGTCGTCGTCAACTGCGCGGGCCTGGGCGCCCGCGACCTGGCCGGGGACGCGTCGGTACGGCCCCAGCGGGGACAGCTGGTCGTCGTGGAGAACCCGGGGATCGACACCTGGCTCGTCTCCGCCGGCCCGGACGACGAACCGGCCTACCTCTTCCCGCAGCCGGGGCGGCTGCTGCTGGGCGGCACCGCGGAGGACGACGCGTGGTCACTGGAGCCGGACCCCGCGGTCGCCCAGGCGATCGTCCGGCGCTGTGCCGCGCTGCGGCCGGAGGTCGCCGGGGCGCGGGTCCTGGAACACCGGGTGGGGCTGCGTCCGGTACGGGACGCGGTGCGGCTGGAGCGGGGAGTGCTGCCGGACGGGCGGACGGTCGTGCATCACTACGGGCACGGCGGGGGCGGAGTGACCGTGGCCTGGGGCTGTGCGGAGGAAGCGGCCGACCTGGTGGCTGCGGCGGACTCCCCGTAGCGGCTCTCGTCCGGGATCCGGACCGGTCGGGCCGGAGGTCCGGACCGACAGGGTGACGGGATGCGGACCGGTGGGTCATCGGGTCCGGAGCGGTGGGTTCACAGACCTGGACCGGCAGGTTCTCTGGGCCCGCACCGGCCGGATCGCTGAGTGCTGACCGGCCGGGGGGGGGGGGGCCCCCCCCCCCCCCCCCCCCCCCCCCCCCCCCCCCCCCCCCCCCCCCCCCCCCCCCCCCCCCCCCCCCCCCCCCCCCCCAGGCTCCGGTCAGGGCTCACGGGACGCGGTACGGCTCCCGCGGTGCCCGTACGCCGTCCCGTGGGGCCGCCTCGGGGGTCACCGCCGCCGCGTGGCCGGCCGTGGCGTGCGCGAAGGCCGGGGCGCCGCCGACCAGCGGGACGCGGGCCGAGGTCCGGGAGAGGTCCAGGGTGAGGGTCGGGGTGTCGGCGGGCGGGTCGATCAGGTCCCTGTCGGTCCCGGCGACGATCAGGGCCAGGCGGTGGCCCTTGGGTACGACGTGGTCGGTGGCCGCCAGGTCGAGGGTGATCCTGTACGCCTTGCCCGGCGTGAGCGGGGCGCCCTTGCCGGCGTCTGCGTGGGTGCCGAGGTCGGCCCAGCCGCGGCTGACGACCGTGTGGTCCACCTCGGTGGTCGCGGCCCTGGTCTCCTTGAAGCAGGCGCTGTCGCCGGTGGTGCTCGCGCCCCAGCAGGTGCGGTCGGTGAGGGTGGTGATGCCCTCGCCGCTCGCCGCGTAGTCACGGATGGTGTCGGGGCCGAGGTCGACCAGGACGGCGGTCAGATGGGCCGTCGCGGTGGTGGGCGTGGCGGTGACCGTCACCCGCGAGGAGCCGGACAGGCGCAGGTCGCGGGCGAGGGGCCCGGTCACGAAGCCGGCCTTGCCGGGGGTCGGGGTGTCGACGGCCGCGGCCCAGTCGGTCTCGCCCAGCCGGGGGTCGTCGGTGAAGGCCGCGGTGCCGGTGCCCGGGCGCAGGCCGAGGGTGCCGACGCCCGCCTGTTCGCCGGCGGCCGGGCGCAGGGTCGCCGTCCGCGTGCCCTTCGGCGGCCAGACCGCGGAGGTCACCCACTGGTCGGGGTGGCGTTCGATGTCGGCCATGGGCTCGCGGTCGATGCCGTTGTCGTGGCCGAGGAGTTCGTGGTCGAACCAGCGGTGCAGGGTCTCGACCCAGGCGGCGCGACGGAAGTCGAAGGGGTCGACGTGGCCGGTCTGGGAGAGCCAGATCTTGCGCTCGACGCCGTTCTGCGCCAGGGCGTCCCACCACTGGCCGACGTGCTTCATCCGGACGTTGAGGTCCTGCAGGCCGTGGACGAGGAAGACGCTCGCCCGCACCTTGCTCGCGTCCTCGACGTAGTCGCGCTCGGTCCACAGACCGGTCCAATCACCGGTGCGCGGGGCCCCCTCGACGAGTTTCCGCTGGACGGCGGCGCACCTGGCGCGGGCGTCGGGGCTGTTCACGTAGTGCGACAGCCAGTCGGGGCCGGAGTCGTACAGCGGGGCGCCCTGCTGGAAGTAGTAGTCGTACCAGGAGGAGATGGCGCTGATCGGGACGATGGTCCTCAGGCCCTTCACGCCGGTGGCGGCGACACCGTTGGCGATGGTGCCGTCCCAGCTCTTGCCGATCATGCCGGTGCGGCCGTTGGTCCAGTCCGCCTCGGTGGTGGTGGTGCCGGTGCGGGTCGTGTACGCCGTGGCACGGCCGTTGAGCCAGTCGACGACGGCCTTCGCGGAGAGGACGTCGGAGCGGCCGCCGACGTCGACACAGCCGTCGGAGCGGTTGGTGCCGGCCAGGTCGACACCGACGACGGCGTAGCCGCGGGGGACAAAGTAGTTGTCGTAGAACAGCGGCATCTGCTCGACGCGGCCCTGCGCGTCGTACGTCTTCCGCTGGCTCTCGTTGCCGCGTCCGCAGCAGGAGTAGTAGGGGCTGGCGTCCATGATGACGGGCACCTTGCGGCCCTGTTCGGCGGGTTCGCGGGGGCGGACGATGTCGACGGCGACCCGATCGGTCCTGCCGTCGCCGTCGCCGTCGAGGCGGGTGTCCACCCAGACGGCCTCGCGGACGGCGTTGTCGTAGGAGTGGACGGGCCTGCTCTCGCGCGGGGTGGTGGCGTGGGCCGCTGCCGGGGTGAGGAGGGCGGCCACCAGGGCGGTGACGGCGGCGGTCGCGAGCGGTCTCCAGATCGTGAAGCGCGTGCGTGTCGGCATGCGCGGGACGGTACAGCGGCCAACTCCCTTACAGAAGAGGGCGATTGCGCGTCGCCTGTGGCCGGAAGACGTCCATGGTTCAGGTCAGGTCATGACGGCCGAATGGCGATCGTGTGACAGCGGTGGCTGTGGGCAGGTCGTGGGCACAGGGAGTCAATAGGCTCCGAACGGAACTTCGTGCCCCAACGACTTGGAGCTCTCGTGCACCGCAGATTCATCGCGCCGGGCGCACTCGCCGCCGCGTCCGTCCTGCTGGCGATCCCGGCATCGGCCGCGAGCGTCTCCCCCGGCGCCCCGGGCATCGGCGACCCCTACTACCCGGACTACGGCAACGGCGGATACGACGTCTCCCACTACGACCTGCGGCTGAGGTACCAGCCCGCCACGGACGAGCTGGAGGGCACGGCGACCATCCTGGCGAGGACCACCCAGGACCTGTCGCGGTTCAACCTGGACTTCCTGCTCGACGTGGCCGAGGTGCGGGTCAACGGCACCAGGGCGGCCTTCGCGACCTCGGGCGAGCACGAACTGGAGATCACGCCGAGGACACCCCTGGCCAAGGGCACGGCGGTCACCGTCGTGGTGCGCTACAGCGGGGTCCCGTCGTCGAAGCAGGCGTACGGCTTCACCAGTTGGCACCGCACCCCGGACGGCGGGGTCGCCGCCAACGAGCCCGAAGCGGCCTGGTGGTGGTTCCCGAGCAACGACCATCCGCTCGACAAGGCCACCTACGACGTGTCGGTACAGGTGCCGGACGGCACGCAGGCCATCTCCAACGGCACCCTGCAGTCGACGAGTTCACGCGCGGGCTGGACCCGCTTCAGCTGGCGCTCGAACAAGCCGCAGGCGACCTATCTCGCCACGCTCGCGGTCGGCAGGTTCGACATCACGACCGGCACGAGCGAGAGCGGCATCCCGGTCGTCAACGCCTACAGCAAGGACCTCGGCGACAACGCCGGTGCGGCGCGCGCCAGCATCGAACGCACCGGGGAGATCGCCGACTGGCTGGCCGGCTCCTTCGGGCCGTACCCCTTCGACGCGCTCGGCGGATACGTCCCGAACACCACCACCGGGTACGCGCTGGAGACGCAGACCCGGCCCTTCTACAGCCCCCGGCAGTTCGCGAACGGCTCGAACACCTCCGTGGTCGTGCACGAGCTGGCCCACCAGTGGTACGGCGACCTGGTCTCCGTCGCCGGGTGGAAGGACATCTGGATCAACGAGGGCTTCGCGCGGTACGCGCAGTGGCTGTGGTCCGAACACGAGGGCGAGGGCACGGCGCAGGAGATCGCGGACTACGTGTACGCCTCACATCCGGCCGACGACCCGTTCTGGACGGTGAGGCCCGGGGACCCGGGGCCGGAGAACCAGTTCCACCTCGCGGTGTACGACCGGGGCGCGCTGGCTCTCCAGGCGCTGCGGAACGAGATCGGCGACGAGGCCTTCTTCGCCGTGCTGAAGGGCTGGCCTCGCACGTACGCCCACGGCAACGCCACCGTCGCCGACTTCCGGCGGTACGCGCAGGAGGTGTCCGGGAAGTCGCTGGACGCGCTGTTCGACACCTGGCTCTTCCAGGCGTCGAAGCCGACGGCGGCCGCGGCGGCGGATGCCTCCGTCGCCCGGACCCCGGCCGCCGTGGAGCAGCCGAGGTCGTGGAAGAAGATCGCGGCGACGAACGCGGTGCACGAGCACGAGGACGGGCACGGGCACTGAGTGACCGGCGGGCGGTTCAGGGAGCGAGGCTGCCCTGGGCCGCCCGGGCCAGGAGTTCCGCCCGGCCGATGGCGTCCGTCTCCGTCGAGGGCACCGTGCAGGCGTACGCCCCGGCCACCGCGCCGTACTGGGCGCAGGTGCGGGGCGTCGCGCCGGTGAGGCGGCCGTAGAGGAATCCGGCGGCGAAGGCGTCACCCGCGCCGTTGCTGTCCACCACCGGTGCGGGGGGCGCCACCGCCGGTACGTGGGTCAGCTCGTCGTCGGTCAGCAGGTACGCGCCCTCGGCACCGGCGGTGGCGACGACCACCTCGGCCCGGCCCCGCTCCAGGATGCGGCGCATGGTCCGCTCGGGGTCGGCCAGGGCCGTCGTGGACAGGAAGACGACGTCGGCGGCGAGGGCGAACGCCTCCTGGTAGGCGTTCTCCCCGTCCCAGTTGTGCAGATCGGTCGAGATGCTCACGCCGGCCGCACGCAGCGCGGGCAGGGCCTGGGCGCAGGGCTGGGTGATCGAGACATGGGCGTGCCGGCTCGACTCGGCCAGGGGTACCAGGATGTCCTGCGGGAACCGGTCGTCCGGGTGGGAACGGCTGCTGTCGTACAGGGACAGGCGCCGTCCGTCGGGGCCGACCAGGTTCACCGCGCGCTTGGTGCCGGCGGGCTGCGGGATGGCGGTCAGGGCGAGGCCCTTCTCGTGGTGCAGGGCACGCACCAGCTCGCCCTCGGGGTCGTCGCCCAGGAAGTCGAGGTGGTGGGTGCGCAGGCCGAGGGCGCTCAGCCCGAGGGCCACGAAGTCCCCGGTCTGCCCCGCGCGGGGACGGATGCCGCTGTCGATCATGTAGCTGTCGGCGTACGGGAGCGGCAGCTCCGGCACGTACACGATGGTGTCCACACCCGCCCCGCCGAGTACGAGGACGTCGGTGTCACGGCTCAACTCGAACCCTCCCCATGGTCGTAGACCGTGACCGTGATCCCCCGCTTCACCAGCCGCTCGGTGATCAGCGGCTCGATCCGGGACCACTTGCCTCCGGCCAGGCCGCAGCCTATCCGGGGCATGTGGACGGAGGCGTCGAGTTCCGCCGCCTTGCCGGCGAGGCGGGCCAGCGCGGTGTCGATCGCCTCGTAGCGCACCGGGACGCCCTTGCTGCCCGTGCGGGTGCCGCGTTGGCCGACCATGTTGGCCACCCAGACGTACGGTTCGACCTGGACGCACTGGACGGCGCCCAGCCCGAAGTCGTTCGCCGCGCGGTTGCGGTGCCAGGCGCGGTAGGCCGCCTCCGGCTCCGGCCAGCGGCGCGAGAGCGCCACGACGAAGCCCTTGCCCCATCCCCCGATGTCGTTGCAGACATGGGCGATCACCTTGACGCCCTTCACCGACGGCACGGTGGCGTCACCCCGGACATACGTGATCCCCGACATGACGCCACCCTAGGCGATGCCGCTGACAGCGGCCGTGAGCTGCTGTTCTCCCGTTCGGGCCCGGCTACTGGGTGAGCTGCGAGAGCTCCTCGTCGGCCGTCCTCGCCACCCGGCGTCGGATGGCGAACCAGCCGCCGACGAGGGCCGCCGCGACGACCGGGACGAGCAGGAGGGTCCTGCGGCCGACCTCGGGGTCGTTCCACATCAGGCCGAGCACGGCGACCAGGAAGGCGATCGTGACGATCTCGGTGACGGGGCTGCCGGGGAGGCGGAAGGAGGGGCGGTCGACCAGGCCGGCCCTGGCGCGGCGGACGAAGACCAGGTGGCAGACCATGATGATCACCCAGGTGCTGATGATGCCGAGGGAGGCGACGTTCAGCACGATCTCGAAGGCCTGGTCCGGCATGAGGAAGTTCAGGCCGACGCCGAGGACGCAGACCGCGCAGGTCAGGAGGATGCCGCCGTAGGGGACCTGGCTGCGGTTCATGCGGGCGGTGAACTTCGGCGCCGAACCCGCCATGGCCATGGAGCGCAGGATGCGGCCGGTCGAGTACAGGCCGGAGTTCAGGGACGACATGGCGGCGGTCAGGACGACGAGGTTCATCACGTCGCCGGCGCCGGAGACGCCGATCTTCGACAGGACGGTGACGAAGGGGCTCTCGTCGGCCGAGTAGACCGAGCCGGGCAGCAGCAGGGCGAGCAGGACGACCGAGCCGACGTAGAACAGGCCCACGCGCCACATGATGGAGTTCACCGCGCGCGGGACGACCTTCTCCGGCTCGGCGGTCTCGCCCGCGGCGACACCGACCAGCTCCAGCGCGGCGTACGCGAAGATCACGCCCTGCATGACGAGGACGACCGGCATCAGGCCGTGCGGGAGGAAACCGCCGTTGTCGGTGATGACGTGCAGGCCGGGCGTCTGGCCGCCGACCTCGTGCTGGGTGGCGAGCAGGAAGATGCCGACGCACATGAAGGCGACGAGGGTGGCGACCTTGACGATGGCGAACCAGAACTCCATCTCGCCGAAGATCTTCACCGAGATGAGGTTCACGGCCAGCACCACGGCGAGGGCGATGAGCGCGAGCACCCACTGGGGGATGCTCGTGAACATGCTCCAGTAGTGCGTGTAGAGCGCGATCGCGGTGATGTCGGCGATGCCGGTGGTGGACCAGTTCAGGAAGTACATCCAGCCGGCGACGTAGGCGCCCTTCTCGCCGAGGAACTCGCGCGCGTACGACACGAACGACCCGGAGGACGGCCGGTACAGGACCAGCTCGCCGAGGGCGCGGACGACGAAGAAGGCGAAGACGCCGCAGACGAGGTAGGCGAGGGCGAGCGCGGGGCCCGCGTTGTTCAGGCGTCCTCCGGCGCCCAGGAAGAGGCCGGTGCCGATCGCGCCGCCGATGGCGATCATGTTGACGTGGCGGTGCTTGAGGTCCTTGCTGTAGCCGGCGTCGCCCGCGTCCGCGGGTGTCGCGGTCGCCTGGGGGTGGGCGGCGACCCTGGCCGTGTGCACGGTGTCCTTGCTCACGGGTGGTTCCACTCTCTGGTGCGCCCGGGCGTGGTGCGCCCGGGTGTCCTTACGGTCAAGGCCCGCGGCACCCGGGTCGGGGCACAGACCAAGGCAGCAGCTTCCCAGAGGGGTCCGCGCTCATGCGGTGGTTCACATCACACAGCGTTACTTCTCACACGACCGTCACGGGGTCAGCCGGCTTCCCCGCCGTCCCCTCCGGTGTCACAGCACCGGTGCGACAGCGATACTGCTGCACATGACGATCGAGACCGAGGAGCCGGCCCTCACGGTCGACGAACTGGCCGCCCGCGCGGGGGTCACGGTGCGCACGGTGCGGTTCTACAGCACCAGGGGTCTGCTGCCGCCGCCGGTGATCGGTCCGCGCCGGGTGGGGCACTACGGCCCGGAGCACCTCGCGCGTCTCGCGCTGATCGAGGAACTCCAGCGGCAGGGCATGACGCTGGCGGCGATCGAGCGCTACCTGAACCAGTTGCCGCCCGGTCTCGACGCGCAGGACCTCGCCATCCATCGCGCGGTGGTGGCCTCGTGGGCGCCGGAGACGGTGGAGACCGTCCCACGACAGGAGCTGGACCGGCTGGCGGGGCGGCACCTGACCGACGAGGACGTGCGGCGGCTGGCCGCCATGGACGTCGTCGCCGACGACAACGGCTCCTTCCGCGTCGACGCGGGGCTGCTCCGGCTCGGCGTCGCCCTGCTCGACGTACCGCTGTCGCAGGAGGTGGTCCTCGCGGCGCGCGAGGTGCTGCTGGAGCACTCGCGCGCGGCGGCGCAGGAACTGTCCCGGCTGCTGCGGGACGCGGTGGCCGAGCGCGGCGCGGAGGACGTGAGGTCGCTGTCCACGCACATGCAGCCGCTGGTCGTTGAGGCGCTGCTGACGACCTTCCAGCGCTCGCTCGGCAAGGAGCTGCGCGGATGGCTCGGGGAGCCGCGGACAGGCGGCTCCCCCTGACGGTGTTCAGCGGCCGTCGGTGAAGGTCTCCCCCCTCTCCGCCTTCTCCACCAGCAGCGCGGGCGGGGTGAAGCGGTCGCCGTAACGCTCGGCGAGTTCACGCGCGCGTGCCACGAATCCGGCGGGGCCGCCCTCGTAGCCGTTGATGTACTGCAGGACGCCGCCGGTCCAGCCGGGGAAGCCGATGCCGAAGAGGGAGCCGATATTGGCGTCGGCGACGGACGTCAGCACTCCCTCCTCGAGCAGCCGGACGGTGTCGAGGGCCTCGGAGAAGAGCATGCGCTCCTGCATGTCCCGGAAGGGGATCTCCGCGCCCTCGCGGGTGAAGTGCTCACGCAGGCCCGGCCACAGGCCCGCCCGCTTGCCGTCGACGTAGTCGTAGAAGCCGGCGCCTCCGCTGCGGCCGGTGCGGCCGAACTCGTCGACCATGCGGTCGATGACGGCCTCGGCGGGGTGCCCGGGCCAGGTGCCGCCTGCCTCCTCGACGGCCCGCTTCGACTCGTTGCGGATCTTGCGGGGCAGGGTGAGCGTCAGCTCGTCCATCAGGGACAGGACCTTCGCCGGATAGCCGGCCTGGGCCGCCGCCTGCTCGACGGACGCGGGCTCGATGCCCTCGCCGACCATGGCGACGCCCTCGTTGATGAAGTGGCCGATCACCCGGGAGGTGAAGAAGCCGCGTGAGTCGTTGACGACGATCGGCGTCTTCTTGATCTGCCGGACCAGGTCGAAGGCGCGCGCGAGCGCCTCGTCGCCGGTGCGCCCGCCCTTGATGATCTCGACGAGCGGCATCTTGTCGACGGGCGAGAAGAAGTGCAGGCCGATGAAGTCGGCCTGCCGCTCGACGCCCTCGGCCAGGACGGTGATGGGGAGGGTGGAGGTGTTGGAGCACAGCAGGGCGTCCGGCGCGACGACGTGCTGGATCTCCTGGAAGACCTTGTGCTTGAGGGAGGTGTCCTCGAACACCGCCTCGATGACGGCGTCGCAGCCGGCCAGGTCCTGGGGGTCGGCGGTGGGCGTGATGCGGGCGAGCAGCGCGTCGGCCTTCTCCTGGGTGGTGCGGCCCCGGGAGACGGCCTTGGCGCACAGCTTCTCGGAGTAGCCCTTGCCCTTGACGGCCGCCTCCAGGGAGACGTCCTTCAGGACGACGTCGATGCCCGCGCGGGCGCACGAGTAGGCGATGCCGGCGCCCATCATCCCGGCGCCCAGCACGGCGACCCTACGGACCTGGCGCGGCGCGATGCCCTGCGGTCGGTTGGCGCCGGAGTTGACGGCCTGGAGGTCGAAGAAGAACGCCTGGATCATGTTCTTCGAGGTCTGGCCGGCCGCCAGTTCCACGAAGTAGCGGGCCTCGATGACCTGGGCGGTCTCGAAGTCGACCTGGGCGCCCTCGACGGCGGCGGCGAGGATGTTGCGCGGGGCCGGGTAGGGGGCGCCGCCCGTCTGCTTGCGCAGGGTGGCCGGGAAGGCGGGCAGGTTCGCCGCGAACTTGGGGTGGGCGGGCGTGCCGCCGGGGATGCGGTAGCCGGGCCTGTCCCAGGGCTGCTGGGACTCGGGGTGGGCGTCGATGAACGCGCGGGCCTTGGCCAGCATCTCCTCCTGGGTGACGGCGACCTCGTGGATCAGGCCGTTCTCCAGGGCCCGCCGGGGGCTGTACTGGGTGCCCTGGAGGAGGACCTTGAGGAGGGCGTCGGCGATGCCCAGCAGGCGTACGGTGCGCACGACACCACCGCCGCCGGGGAGCAGACCGAGGGTGACCTCGGGGCAGCCGATCTTCGAGCCGGGCGCGTCGAGGGCGATCCGGTGGTGGCAGGCGAGGGCGAGCTCGTATCCGCCGCCCAGGGCGGCGCCGTTGATCGCGGCGACGACCGGCTTGCCGAGGGTCTCGATGCGGCGGAGGTTGCGCTTGATCTCCAGGCCGCCGTCGAACAGCTCCTGGGCGGTGTCGGGGGTGACGCGGATGAGGTCGCGCAGGTCGCCGCCGGCGAAGAAGGTCTTCTTGGCGGAGGTGATGATGACGCCCCGGACGGTGTCCTTCTCGGCCTCCAGGCGGTCGGTGACCACGGCGAGGGAGTCGCGGAACGCCTGGTTCATGGTGTTCGCGGACTGGTCGGGGTCGTCGAGGACGAGGGTGACGAGGCCGGTGCGGTCCTGTTCCCAGCGGATGGTGGTGCTCTGTGTCATGACAGGGTCTCCGTAGAAGTCTCTTGGTTCCGCCGGGGTGGTCAGACGCGTTCGACGATCGTGGCGATGCCCATGCCGCCGCCCACGCAGAGGGTGGCGAGGCCGTAGCGCTTGTCCTGGCGCTCCAGTTCGTCGACGAGCGAGCCGAGGATCATCGCGCCGGTGGCGCCGAGGGGGTGGCCGAGGGCGATGGCGCCGCCGTTGACGTTGACCTTGTCCAGGGACAGGCCCATGTCCTTCACGAAGCGCAGGACGACCGCCGCGAAGGCCTCGTTGATCTCGACGAGGTCGATGTCGTCGATGGTCAGGCCGGCCTTGGCGAGTGCCTTGCGGGTGGCGGGGGCGGGGCCGGTGAGCATGATGGTGGGCTCGGAGCCGGAGACGGCGGCGGAGACGATCCGCGCGCGCGGGGTGAGGCCGTGGCGCTCGCCGACCTCCTTCGAGCCGATCGCGACCAGCGAGGCGCCGTCGACGATGCCGGAGGAGTTGCCCGCGTGGTGGACGTGGTCGATCCTCTCCACCCAGTGGTACTTCTGCAGGGCCACGGCGTCGAAGCCGCCCAGGTCGCCGATGTCGGCGAAGGAGGGGTTGAGCGCGGCGAGGGAGTCGGCGGTCGTCCCCGGGCGCATGTGCTCGTCGTGGTCGAGGACGACGAGGCCGTTGCGGTCCTTCACCGGCACCACGGAGCGGTCGAAGCGGCCCTCCTTCCAGGCCGTGGCCGCCCGCTCCTGCGACAGGGCCGCGTACTCGTCGACGTCGCGCCGGGAGAAGCCCTCGATGGTGGCGATGAGGTCGGCGCCGATGCCCTGCGGCACGAAGTTGACGGCGAGGTTGGTCATCGGGTCGTTGAACCAGGCGCCGCCGTCGGAGGCCATCGGCACCCGGGACATCGACTCGACACCGCCCGCGAGGACCAGGTCCTCCCAGCCCGAGCGGACCTTCATGGCGGCCAGGTTGACGGCTTCGAGGCCCGACGCACAGAAGCGGTTCTCCTGCACGCCGGCCACCGTGTCCGGCAGGCCGGCCGCGATCGCGGCGATCCGCGCGATGTCGGAGCCCTGGTCGCCCACGGGGCCGACGACGCCGAGGACGATGTCGTCGATCGCGGCCGGGTCGAGGGCCGGGAAGCGGTCGCGCAGCTCGTGGATGAGGCCGACGACGAGGTCGATGGGCTTCGTCCCGTGCAGGGCGCCGTTCGCCTTGCCGCGCCCGCGCGGGGTGCGGATCGCGTCGTACACGTACGCTTCGGTGCTCACTGGTAGGCCTTTCGGGGAGGGTGGGCGGAGCGGGTCAGTCGCCCTGCGGGAGGTCGTCGACGAGACGGGGCGTGTCCCAGTCGCGCGCCACGGCGGCCGTGTCGGCGCCGGGCAGCGCGGGACCGCTGCGGACGGCGGTGGGAGTCGCGGAGAACCGGGGGGCGGGGGCGGGCTGGGTGATGCCGCCGTGGTCGGTGAAGGTGGAGCGGGCGGCGAGGTGCGGGTGGTGCGGGGCCTCGCGCAGCGACAGCACGGGCGCCACGCACGCGTCGGAGCCCTCGAAGACGGCCGTCCACTCGTCGCGGGTGCGGGACGCGAAGCGGGCGGCGACCGCCTCGCGCAGGTCGCCCCAGCGGGTCCAGTCCCCGCGGGCCTCGGCGACGTCCCGGAGTCCGAGGAGGCGCACGAACTCGTCGTAGAACTGCGGCTCCAGGGCGCCGACGGCCATGTACCCGCCGTCGGCGGTCTCGTAGGTGCCGTAGTACGGGCAGCCGCCGTCGAGGAGGTTGGCGCCGCGCCGGTCCTGCCAGCCGCCGGCGGCGAGCATGCCGTGGATCATCGCGGAGAGGTGGGCGGTGCCGTCGACGATGGCCGCGTCGACGACCTGGCCGGTGCCCGTCACGCGCGCGTGGTGGAGCGCGGCGAGGAGGCCGACGACGAGGTAGAGGGAGCCGCCGGCGTAGTCGCCGAGGAGGTTGGCGGGGACGGCCGGGGGTGTGTCCGGGGCGCCGATCATGCCGAGGGTGCCGGTGACGGCGATGTAGGCGACGTCGTGGCCGGCCCGGTGGGCGAGCGGGCCGTCCTGGCCCCAGCCGGTCATCCGGCCGTACACCAGCCGGGGGTTGCGGGCGTGGCAGGCGTCGGGGCCGACGCCGAGACGCTCGGCGACGCCCGGGCGGTTGCCCTCGATCAGCACGTCGGCGCGGGCGGCGAGGTCGAGCACGCGCGCGGGGCCGTCCGGTGCCTTCAGGTCGACGATCACCGATCGTTTGTTGCGGTTGGTGACGTCGTGGGCCGGGTCGATCGCGAGGGAGGGGCCGCCGGGGCGGTCCACCCGGACGACGTCGGCGCCGAGGTCGGCGAGGAGCATGGCCGCGAAGGGGCCGGGCCCGATGCCGGCCAGTTCGACCACGCGCACACCGGCGAGCGGGCCGGGCCCAGCCGTGCCGGCCGGTCCTTCGGCCGTCCCTGCCGTTGTCATCCAGCCCCCTCGCTGTGACACAACCGATGTAACACCAGTGATGCTAAGAACGTGTTCCAGTGGAGACAAGAGGTGGGGCGAGCAAGCGCTTAGCCAGTTTACGGCCGGGCGCCCGCCGTGCCTCTGCGGCCGTCCAGCTCCGTGACGAGCCGTCTGGGCGCGATCGTGCGGTAGCTCTCCTCCACCCAGTCGCACAGCAGCTCGGCCGCGGGGGCGCCCCGGCCCTCCAGCGGGACGCTCACCCACCCGGACCCGCCGAGGCCGTACCCGGCGGGCTCGGCGCCCGGGGAGGCGAGGGCGTGGGCATGGGCCGTCTCGTCCCTGAGCTTGACCGTGAGGCCGAGCGGGTGGCTGCCGCCGTCGGCCCCGAGGAAGACGAACACCTTCCGGTTGACCTTGGCGACGGTCTCGCCCCAGGGGAACTCCTCGGTCGCGCCCGGCAGACCGAGGGCGAACTCGCGCACTGTCGCCCACTTGTTCAGGGCGTTCCTGGGTACGGCCACCTGCTGCCTCCGGGCTCGTCGTCGGGCTCCGCACTCCTCACGCTAGCCTCAGCCACCGACAGCGGCGCGGGCTGCACGACCAAGGGGTGTCATGAGCAGGCTGAAAAGGACGGACCGTCCGTACGACATCGTGCTCTTCGGGGCCACCGGCTTCGTCGGGACGCTCACCGCGGAGTACCTCGCGGCCCACGCGCCCGAGGACCTCCGCTGGGCGATCGCCGGCCGGGACGAGACCAGGCTGCGGCGGCTGCGCGACCGGCTGCCCGGCGGCGCGCGGCCCGGGGTGCTGCGCGCGGACGTGTCGGACCCGGCCTCCCTGCGCGCCCTCGCCGGGCACGCGCGCGTGGTGGCGACGACGGTCGGCCCCTACGTGACGTACGGCGAGGAACTCGTGGCCGCCTGCGCGGACGCCGGTTCCGACTACCTCGACCTCACGGGCGAGCCGGAGTTCGTGGACCTGATGTACGTCCGGCACGACGCACGCGCGCGCGAGACGGGCGCGCGCCTGGTGCACGCGTGCGGGTTCGACTCGGTCCCGCACGACCTGGGCGTGTACTTCACCGTCCGGCAGCTGCCGGAGGGTGTGCCGCTGACCGTGGACGGCTTCGTGACCGCCGACGCCACCTTCTCGGGCGGCACGTTCGCCTCCGCGCTGGGCCAGTTCGCCCGCGGCCGCCAGATGGTGGCCGCGGCGCGGGAGCGGCACCGGCACGAGCCGCGGCTGATGGGCCGCCGGGCCACGGCACCGCCCGGGACGCCCCGGTTCGCCCCCGAGGTCGGCGCCTGGGCGCTGCCCTTGCCGACCATCGACCCGCAGATCGTGCGCCGGTCCGCGAAGGCGCTGGAGCGCTACGGTCCCGACTTCCGCTACCGCCACTACGCGGCCGTACGGCGGCTGCCGGTCGCGGTGGGCGGCACCGCGGCCGTCGGGGCGCTCTTCGCCGCCGCCCAACTGCCGCCCGCCCGGCGCTGGCTGTCGGACCGGCTGAAGCCCGGGGAGGGGCCGAGCGCCGAGAAGCGGGCGCGCAGCTGGTTCTCCGTCCGGTTCGTGGGCGAGGGCGGCGGCCGACGGGTGTACACCGAGGTGTCGGGCGGCGACCCCGGCTACGACGAGACGGCGAAGATGTTCGCCGAGGCGGCGCTCGCCCTGGCCTTCGACGACCTCCCGGAGACGGCCGGCCAGGTCACGACGGCGGTCGCGATGGGCGACGCGCTCACCGAGCGGCTGCGCGCGGCCGGCATCCGCTTCCGGGTGGCCGCGAGCCGCTGACGGCCCTGTGCCGCGTCACCGCCCTCCCCGGACGCCCCCCTAGACCGGCCACTCCACCAGCGTGTAGATCATCCCGACGATCCAGGCCAGTCCCGCCAGGACGGCGAGGATCAGCGCGGCGTTCACGGCGCGCTCGACGGGGCGGTCGGGGTCGGCGAGGGGCTTCGGGGAGCGGTGCGTCGTCATGCCGTCAGCCTGCCGGGCGGCGGCCGGGCCCCACATCCGTACGGGTACTCAGACGACGTACTTAGAGCTCCGAACAAAAGGGGCGCCCGGCTCGCGACGCCCGGCACGCACGCTCGCCGCGTTGCCGGAAGGCCCTGGTAGCTCCGCTTCGAGGACCTTCCGGCGCCTGGCGATCGCACGCACCGGACGCCGCGAGCTGATCGGACTCCCCTTTTGTTCGGAGCTCTTAAGGCCCGTGGGCCCGGGGCCGGCCCCGCCCTGCCCACCCGTTTGAGACTTGCCGCCCCTCTCCCCCGGTCCTGGCCGGGCCCATCGGCCTCGAAGTGCCAACAAGCACTTCAATGAAACGATGGAAGGGCACGAGCGGAGGGAGGTGAGCAGCTTGAAGTTCGTTCTCGAAGTCACCGTGGACGAAGGCGCGTCGGCGCGGGACACGGTGGGTGAGCTGGGGCGCATCCTGCGGTACTGGGGCGGGAACCTCCGCCACTACGCCCTGGAACCCGGCGACGGGTCGGCGGTCTACGACTCGGAGTACCGCGAGGTCGGTCAGTGGCGGATCGTCGCGTCCTGAAGTGCCCGACGGCACAGTGCGTCGGCCCTGCGCGTCGTCTCCGGCAGGCGGAACCGGGGGGTGAGGGCGAGGGTGTGGGCGCAGGCGGTGTCCAGGGTCACGCGGTGGCCGACGGACACGAAGACCGGCTTCACGCCCTCCCGGGTGCGCAGGGCACGGCCCACCTCCTCGCTGCCCGCCAGCAGCGGCGCGGACGAGCCCCGCGGGGCGTCCGGGTCGTCGTAGGTGAAGGTGAAGGGGTTCTTCGCGACGCCGATGGTGGGCAGGCCGGTGAGGACCCCGAGGTGGCTGGCGAGGCCGAAGCGGCGGGGATGCGCGAGGCCGTAGCCGTCGCAGACGACCAGTCCGGGCGGGCATGGCAGGGCGTCGAGCGCGGCCAGGACGGTGGGGATCTCCCGGAAGGCGAGCAGGCCGGGCACGTACGGGAAGGAGACCCGCCCGACGGCCGTGGCCTCGGCGACGACGTCGAGGCTCGCCGCGTCCAGCACGACGGCCGCCGCAGCGACGACGTCGAGCTCGTCGTCGTAGGCGACGTCGACCCCCGTCACCCGGCCCGTGCCGGTCGGGGGCCCGGGGTCGTCGAGCACCACCCTCGCCCGCAGTTCGTCCTGGACGGCGCGGGCCTCTTCCTCGGTCGCGGGCCAGCCCGCGGGGATGCGTACGGTCGTCGTCATGGTGAGGACGAGCGTACGGCTCCCCCGGGCCGGCCCGCGATCCCGGTCCGCGGCGGCCGCGTCAGCCCTTGCCCAGCGCCCGCTGCAGCTGGCTCTTGTTCATGTCCGAACGACCGTGGACGTTGCGGCGCTTGGCCTCCTCGTACAGCTGGTCGTACGTGGGCCCCTGCGAGCCCTTGCCGGACCGCTGCCCGCCGCGCTTCCCGGACGACATGTCCTGCGTGGAGGTGCGGCTGGCGGTCTTCGACTCGCCGGACCGGGCGCGTTCCTTGTTCACCGTCCGGGCGGCGATCTCCTTCGCCCGCTCGGAGCTCTCCCCCCGGTCCTGCGCACTCTTCTTGATGTGCTCGTACTGGCGCTCCCGCTTGGGGCTGGAACCGCGTGGCATGTGCGCTCACTCCTTTCGCGTTCGCACGACGGGTACCCCGAAACGGGCGCGACGCGCGCGGGTTCAGCCCTCCAGCCGAGCCACCCGCCCCTGTTCACCGGAGGCCCAGCACCCGAGGTCCGGGGCGCAGTCGACGGTGTCGTACGAGCCGGTGTCGAGCGTGCGCCAGGTGCGGCCGGCGTCGGTGGTCAGGTCGGTGCCGGTGGGGCCGACCGCGAGGGCGGCGGTGCGACTGTGCGGCAGCCAGGTGACGCCGGAGCGGTAGTCGGGCGGGGGTGTGGTGGCGGGCCGCCAGGTCCGGCCCGCGTCGGCGGTCGTGGCCGCGGCCTGCGGGGACGGCTGGTCGGGTCGGTGGTCGCCGCCCACCGCGAGGCCGTGGGCGCGGTCGCGGAAGGCGAGGGCGAAGACCCCGCGCGCGGGATCGCCCGCCGGAATCGGGGCGTCGGTGGCCGTCCAGGTCAGTCCGCGGTCGGCGGAGTGCAGCACGCGCGCGCGTGCGGCACCGCCGGTGGCCAGCCAGACGTCCCGGGAGCCGGCCGAGACGAGGCACTGGCCGCCGGCCGCGAACCCCGCCTCACCGTCCAGGGCGGGCGGCATCCCTGTGGTGGGCAGCACCGTCCAGGTGCGGCCGCCGTCGCTCGTCGACAGGATGCGGAACCTGCCGTCCACCGGGTCGCTCATCGCCAGGCCGTGGCGGCGGTCGAAGAAGGTCAGGCAGTCGAAGAAGGCCCGGGCGTCGGTGTTGCGGAAGGACTCCGTCCAGGTCGCGCCGCCGTCGTCGGTGCGGTACACGCGCGAGGCCTCGCCCTCGCCGATCGCGAGCACCACGGCGCGCCGCGCGTCGAACGCCTCGACGTCCCGGAACTGCAGCGCGGCGGCGCCGGGCGGCGAGACGTTCCGCCAGCTGCGGCCACCGTCGGTGGTGAGCACAACGGTGCCCTGGCTGCCGGCCACCCAGGCGGTGTGCCGGTCGACCGCCGCCAGGCCGCGGAAGCGGACGGAGGGGGTGCCGGTGTCCTTGAGCGCCCACGCCGGGCCGTGCGCCTGCGCCGGGTCGTACGCCCACACGGGGTCGTGCGCCTGCGCGGGTACGGCCGTGAGGACGGCCAGCGCCGCCCCACAGGCCGCTGCGACGGCCGCCACCCGCCCTGCGCGCCTCACCCGTGCCGTGCGGACCGTACGTCGCGAGTTCCCCAAGCGCCTCATGGCGGGCGAAGCTAGCCCACGGCCCGGATGGCGTCCAGAGGGCCCCGAGCGCCTCAAGGGCCCTACGGAGCACGGCAGGAGAGCTGAGTCACTCGCGTGCATGAAAGGCGGTGACCGAGGTCACTCGGATCTGGTGTGCACGGATCGGCCGGTTCCGGCGTCTCTTCCAGTGTCCGGCCCACCCGCCCGGAAGTATGTCCCGCCGTCACGAGGGAGCAAGGCGTTGTCCATCGTCATCGAGCAGCCCGTCGAGGCCCGTCTGGTCGCCGCCGCGCCCCGGATGCAGAGCATCCCCGCCACACTGCACTACGACCGGCGCGACCCGTTCGCCGTCCGCATGACCTTCCCGGCCCCGGCGACCCTCGAAGGCGTGGACGTGTGCTGGACCTTCGCCCGCGAGCTGCTCTCCGCGGGGCTGCACGAGGCCGAGGGACACGGCGACGTCCGCGTCCGCCCCTACGGCTACGACCGTACGGTGCTGGAGTTCCACGCGCCCGAGGGCACCGCGATCGTCCACGTGCACTCGGAGGAGATCCGGCGCTTCCTGCGCGCCACGAGCGAACTGGTGCCGGCCGGCCTGGAACACCTCCAGCTGGACCTCGACCACGACCTGGCGGAGCTGATGCGGGACGCCTGAATAATGCGTTGACAGCCCTCCGCCGCGCTCCTACGGTGTAGAACGCTTCTGTTGCCGTCGATCGGAGAAGGACGTTGCTCGTCTGAGGTTGGAGACACCGCGCCACACCTGTGGGTGTGCGTGCCGCGTGCGACCTCGGCGTTCGAGCCGTCCTTGCGGAGCAGGGCCTTTCACCTGACCGCGCGGCCGTGTCCGTGCCCCCTCGTTCCCCCCGCTCCCGCGGTGGTCGCCGCCCTTCGGTGTCTCGATACGCGTTGCCCCTGACCGCACACGCAACCGCGAGGCCCACTTGAGTATGTCGATCACCTGTTCCTCCCTCTCCTTCGCCTGGCCGGACGGCACCCCCGTCTTCGAGGGGCTCGACGTCGCCTTCGGCCCCGGCCGCACCGGACTGGTCGGTGTCAACGGCTCCGGCAAGTCCACCCTGTTGAAGCTGATCGCCGGGGAACTCGGTCCCTCCGACGGCACCGTGCGGGTGGCCGGCGACGTGGGCCACCTCCCGCAGAACGTCACGCTCGACACCTCCCTCCGGGTCGACGAGGCCCTCGGCATCGCCGCCCAGCGGGCCGCGCTGCACGCGATCGAGGCCGGTGACGTGTCCGGGGAGTACTTCGAGACGGTCGGCGACGACTGGGACGTCGAGGAGCGCGCCCTCGCCACCCTGGGCGAACTCGGACTCGGCCACGTCGACCTGGACCGCACGATCGGCGAGGTGTCGGGCGGCGAGTCGGTCCTGCTGCGCCTGGCCGCGCTGCTGCTGCGCCGCCCGGACGTCCTGCTGCTCGACGAACCGACCAACAACCTCGACCTGTACGCCCGTCGCAGGCTGTACGCGGCCGTGGCCTCCTGGCCGGGCGTGATGGTCGTGGTCAGCCACGACCGGGAACTGCTGGACCTCGTCGACCAGATCGCCGACCTGCGCGGCGGGGAGGTGACCTGGTACGGCGGCAACTACTCGGCGTACGAGGCGGCCCTCACCACCGAGCAGGAGGCCGCCGAGCGCATGGTGCGCGTCGCCGAGGCCGACCTGCGCAAGCAGAAACGCGAACTCGCCGACGCGCAGGTCAAGCTCGCCCGCCGCAAGCGGTACGGCCAGAAGATGTGGGACAGCAAGCGCGAGCCGAAGATCGTCATGGGGGCGCGCAAGCGCGCGGCACAGGAGTCCGCGGGCAAGCACCGGATCATGCACGAGGAGAAGCTCGCCGAGGCCAGGGAGCGGCTCGACGAGGCGGTGGAGGCGGTGCGGGACGACGACGAGATCCGCGTCGACCTGCCGTACACGGCCGTACCGCCGGGCCGGGACGTCCTCACGCTCCTGGACCTGGAACTCGCGTACGGCGCGCGGGTGCGGGGCGGTTTCGATCTGCGCGGGCCCGAGCGGGTGGCGCTGGTCGGCCGCAACGGGGCGGGCAAGACGACGCTGCTGCGCACGATCGCCGGGGAGCTGGCCCCGGTGTCGGGCGAGGCACGCGCGCACGTGCCGCTCCGCTTCCTGCCGCAGCGGCTGGACGTCCTCGACGGCGAGCTGACGGTCGCCGAGAACGTGGCCCGGTTCGCGCCCGCCGCCACCAACAACCGGATCCGTGCCCGGCTGGCCCGCTTCCTGTTCCGCGGCGCCCGCGCCGACCAGAAGGCGGCCACCCTGTCCGGCGGGGAGCGGTTCCGCGCCGCCCTGGCTGCCCTGATGCTCGCCGAGCCGGCGCCCCAGCTGCTGATGCTGGACGAGCCGACGAACAACCTCGACATGGCGAGCGTCCGACAGCTCACCACGGCTCTCGAGTCCTACGAGGGGGCGCTGATCGTCGCCAGCCACGACCTGCCGTTCCTGGAGTCGGTCGGCATCACCCGCTGGCTGCTGCTGGACGGGGAACTGCGCGAGACGTCGGCGGAGGAGGTGCTGGAACCGGTGGACCCCGCGTAGGGGCCCACGGGTCTCAGGAGGGACACAGCCGCCGGGCGGGGTTTTGTCCTCGTGGACCGGGCCTGCATGATGGCTGACCGGCGCCGCGTCAAGGGCGCCGGTCAGCCACCGCCGATCTCGGAGACCTGGACGTGCCCAGCAAGAAGGCCCTCATCCGCCGCCCCAGCCCGCGCCTCGCCGAAGGTCTGGTGACGCACCTCGAGCGGGACAAGGTGGACGTGGGACTCGCCCTGGAGCAGTGGGAGGCGTACGCCGAGGCCCTGCGGACGCACGGCTGGGAGACCATCGAGGTCGATCCGGCCGACGACTGCCCGGACTCCGTGTTCGTCGAGGACACGGTGGTGATGTACAAGAACGTCGCCCTGATCACGCGGCCCGGCGCCGAGTCCAGGCGCGGGGAGACCGCCGGCGTCGAGGAGGCCGTGGCCTCCCTGGGCTGCTCGGTGAACTGGATCTGGGCGCCGGGCACGCTGGACGGCGGTGACGTGCTGAAGGTCGGCGACACGATCTACGTCGGCCGGGGCGGCCGTACCAACGTGGCCGGCGTGCAGCAGGTGCGGGAGGCGTTCGAGCCGCTGGGCGCGCGGGTCGTGGCCGTGCCGGTGAGCAAGGTGCTGCACCTGAAGTCGGCCGTCACCGCGCTGCCCGACGGCACGGTGATCGGCCACATCCCGAAGGTGGACCGGCCGTCGCTGTTCCCGCGCTTCCTGTCGGTGCCCGAGGAGGCCGGCGCCCACGTGGTGCTGCTGGGCGGCCCGAAGCTGCTGATGGCGGCGAGCGCGCCGAAGACGGCCGACCTGCTCGCCGACCTCGGGTACGAACCCGTGGTGGTCGACATCGGTGAGTTCGAGAAGCTCGAGGGCTGTGTGACATGCCTCTCGGTGCGCCTGCGGGAGCTGTACGCCTGACCGGGTGATCCGATGGCGCTTCCAGCCCCGGGACCTGCGGTTCCGGGGCTTCTTCGCATGCCCGGGAGCACCCTTCGGAGCGTCATGGAGCGGGACTGGTCAGCGGTCTTTACAGTGTTCTTAACCTACGGCTACGTAACCTACGGGTTCGTAGCCTACGATCCCGTAAGTTCCGGCATCGCCTGCCGGACGGTTTCCGCATTGCATCACGTCCCCCTGGAGTACCCGTGACGATCACTTCCCCGCACCTCGGCAGCCCCTCCGTCTGGACCGACGCCAAGCTGCTGTACGCCCTGGAGGAAGTGGTCGAGACGGAACTGAACCGGCATCTGAAGGTCGCCAAGGACTGGATGCCGCACGAGTACGTGCCGTGGAGCGACGCCCGCAACTTCCCCGGCTTCTTCGAGGACGGCGAGGCCTGGGAGAAGGAGCAGTCGCAGGTCACCGAGATCGGCCGGATCGCGCTGGTGGTGAACCTGCTGACGGAGGACAACCTCCCCAGCTACCACCACGAGATCGCCAGCCTCTTCGGCCGGGACGGCGCCTGGGGCACCTGGGTGCACCGCTGGACGGCGGAGGAGGGCCGGCACGGCATCGTGATGCGTGACTACCTGCTCGCCTCGCGCGCGGTGGACCCGGACAAGCTGGAGCAGTTCCGCATGGCCCACATGAGCGAGGGCTTCGAGTCGGACAACCGCCACTCGATGCTGCACTCGGTCGCCTACGTCGCCTTCCAGGAGCTCGCGACCCGTATCTCGCACCGCAACACCGGCCACCAGTCCGGCGACCCGGTCTGTGACCGCATGCTGGCGCGCATCGCGACCGACGAGAACCTGCACATGGTCTTCTACCGCAACCTGCTCAAGGCCGCCTTCGAGCTCGCCCCCGACCTGACCATGCAGGCGGTGCGGGACGTCGTCGTCAACTTCCGCATGCCCGGCCACGGCATCCCCGGATTCGAGCGGGCCGCGGCGCAGATGGCGATCGGCGAGGTCTACAACCTGCGCATCCACCACGACGACGTCATCCAGCCCGTCCTGCGCCACCTCAAGGTCATGGAGATCGACGGTCTCGGCTCCGAGGGGCGGCAGGCGCAGGAGGAACTCGGCCTGTTCATGGGCGGCCTGGACGCGGAGGCGTCGAAGTTCGACGAGAAGCTGGCGGCGCGCAAGGCGCGGATGGCGGCGCGCGCCGCCGGCTGACCCCCGCGCACGACGGCACGGCAACGGCTCGCACAGGGAACCGATTTCCCGGTGCGGGCCGTTCGCGACCTGCGGCATCATGCCGCCATGTACTACAGCCACACGGTCGGACAGGCGCTCGGTTTCCTGCTCGGTCTGACCGACGAGGACGCCGCCGGACGGATCCGGGACCGGATCGGGCTGCCCGCGCCCGAACCGGAGAGCCCCGAGGTGACGCGGCGCCGGCTGCACCGCGTGTGGTCGTGGCCCCGGGTGCCCGCCTCGCTGACGCTGTGGATCCTGGAGGAGGACGACCCAAAGCTGAACGCCGTGGTGTGGCGCTACCTCGGGCTCGACGCCGGCCTGCGCCGGGCCCTCGCCCGGGGAATCCCGTTCGGCCCCGGCCGCACGGAGCCGGTCCCGGTGGACCCCCGGCTGCCCGGCGAGGAACCCGAGATCCCCGAGAGCTACGTCCGCCACGGCCTCGTCGGGGCGCTGCGCGAGGCCGGTTCCATGGCCGCCGGCCGCGCGGCCGCGTCCATGGTGCTGACCCCGGCGGACTGGCGCACGGTCACCGACGCGGACGCCGGGACGCCGCTGCCCGGCTACGCGCGCTGGGCGTTGTCCGTCCGCCCGGACTGCCCGCCCGCACTGCGCTCCCAGTTCGGCTCGCACCCCAAGTTCGCCCACCGGGTGCGCGAGGCGGGCGTGCTGAGCGGTCCGGCCGAGTACGCGACGGACCACGGCCCCGCCGTCCGGGTGCTGGAGGTGCTGGCGATGGGCCGGCTCATGTTCCCGGCGCGGATCGGTGAGGCCGAGGAGGCCCTGCGCCCGCTGGTGCGTGACCACTTGGGCGGGAACGAGGAGGCCTGGGCGGTGCTGGCCCAGATCGTCGGCACGTTCCACGGAACGGCCCCGGAGCTGGTGGTCACCGCGGGCGCCATCGTCTGACCCCGCGAGCGACGAGGGGGCGGGGCGGCTGGATTCGAACCAGCGTGTTCTGGTTTTGGAGACCGGTGCGCCTGCCTCTGCGCTACGACCCCGCCCTTGCCGCTCAGGGTAATGCCTTGGCCCGTTGTCAGTGGGGCCTGATACCAATGAGGCACTGGGGGAAGCACGGCACGGGGGGCGTGACATGGGGTACGGGGAGCAGGGGCGGCGGCGTCCGCCGGTGGTGGACCTCGCCGACCGCAGGGCACTGGAGGCGTACCGTCCGGCGGATCCGGCGGTAGTGGAGGAGGCGCGGCAGCTCAAGGAGGCCGCACTGCTGGACTTCGGGCTGACCGAGTCGGCGGTGGCGTCCTGGCTGTACGCCAAGTGCCCCCACCAGATCCCGACGACGGCGGTGGACACGGCGGCCGTGGTCGCCTCCGGCGACGGCACCTGCCTGCTGCTGTACAACCCGGACTTCTTCGTCGGACTGGGCCTGGCGGGCGTGAAGTTCGTCCTCTTCCACGAGGCCCGCCATCTCGTGCACCGGCATCTGCTCGCCGACCCCGAGCTGCGTGACGACCCGGTGTTCACGCTGGCCGCCGAGGTCTCCATCAACCACGTGACACTGGTCCGGCTCGCCCGCGAGGAGCTTCCCCTGCTCGACGGCCTCCCGACGGGCGTCGACCCGCGGCAGGTGTACGACGCCTACGTCGAGGACCTGACGACGCACGGGCTGGAACCGGTGGCGTACGAGACGTTCACCGAGACCGACCTGCGGGTGTACGGCGAGCTGAAGCGGATGCGCCACCCGCCGGTACCCGACGGGCGGCTGTGCCTGCACCTGTCGGCCGACGGCGTCCCCGCCGACCAGGAGACGGTCGACGCGGTGACGTCCTCGGCGCTGCTCAACTCCCTGCTGGCGGCCCGGCGCGGGCACACCGGCGCCGAGCGTGAGCTGCTCGATCTCATGGGGCGCACCGAGGAGGGCTCGGCGCGGGCCGCCCGCCTCTGGGGACGGCTGGGCGCCGGCGCGCTGCGCGGCGAGATCACGCGCACCCGGACGGTCCACTGGTGGCAGCGGTGGCTGGTCGACGTCCTCGGTTCGAGACTGCGCGACGGCGAGCGGCTGGTGTACCCGAAGAAGCGGGGCGCGCTGCTCGCGGCCCTCGGCCAGGACCCGGTGCTGGCGCGCCGCGGCCCGGTCCGCGACAAGGTCCTGGTGATCGCGTACGACACGTCGGGATCGATGCCGGACCATGTGATCCGCTGGCTGACCGACCTGGTCGGCCGGATCGACGGCGTGGAGGCGCACTGGCTGTCCTTCGACGCCGTGGTGATGCCGTTCAGACCGGGCGAGCGGGTGTACGGCGGTGGCGGCACCAGCTTCCAGGCCGTCGCGGACTACGTGGAGGGCCGTACGGAGGTGGACGGCCGCCGGTGCGAGGTGAGTCCGGACGCGGTCGTCGTCCTCACCGACGGGTACGCGCCGCCGGTCACGCCCGCCGAGCCGGAGAAGTGGATCTGGCTGATCACCGAGGGCGGCAGCGAGTGGCCCGAGACGCACACACCGGCGATGGCCTGCCATCGCGTCACGACAGGTTCGCGGTGAACGACCCCGGAGACACAGCACATGAGCACCTCGACCACCCACGAGCAGCACACCGAAATCTCGCGTCTGGAGGCCTTCATCGACGCGATGATCGACCTCGGACAGACCGGTCAGGTCTTCGGCGAGCACGGCATCGGCAAGACGGCCACGTTCTTCTCGTACGTCGCGCGGGCCCGCCCGGACACCACGCTGGTGTACGTGCCGGCGGCGAACCTCACACCGGACGACCTGCTGGTCAACGCGCCGGTGCGCGACCCGGACTCCGGTGAGCTGGTGCTGCGGCAACTGGTGATGAGCCAGCTGAAGCCGGGGCGGCCGTTCGTGCTGCTCATCGACGACTCGCTGCAGGCCGGGGACACCATCCAGTCCCAGCTGATGCAGATCGCCTGCAACTGGACGCTCGGCGAGCACGATCTGCGCGCCCTGGGCTGCGTCGGCGTCTTCCTCACGGACAACGAGTCCCTCGCGGAGACGTCCGCCCGGCGCGGCGACCTGGCGTTGCTGGACCGCATGGTCACGATGCGGATCACGGCGAACGACACGTCCTGGCGGCGGCACCTCGCGGCCAGGTACCGGCCGTGGGACCTGCGTCCGGTGTTCTCGCTGTGGGCGTCGCTCTCCCCGGCGCTGCGCGAGCTGCTCTCCCCGCGCACCCTCGACCACGTCCTGGCCAACGCCCGCGAGGGCTTCCCGCTGCGCTGGGGCCTGCCCCTGGTCGACGGCGAGCGGCTGCGGCTGGCCGAGCCCGGCCCGGACGGCAGACCGGGTCAGAACCGCACCGCCGAGATCCTCGACCGGATCGCCCAGGCCCTGGGCGTGCCCAACCCGGCGACGATCGCCGACCCGGTGCGGCAGGTGGTGCGGGCGGCGCTGCGCAACCGCTGGACGGTGCTGCTGCAGGGCCCGCCCGGGTGCGGCAAGACGGAGCTGGTGCGGGAGACGGTCCGCGAGGGGCTGGGCCGCGACGCCCTGTACTTCTCGCTGCCGGTGACCAACGTGGAGGACCTGTGCGCGCCGGTGCCGTCGCCGGACGGCACGCTGGACAACCTCCTCGCCGCGAAGTTCACCGGGCCGGAGCCCAAGGCGATCGTGTGGGACGAGTACAACCGGCCGAAGGACAGGGCCGCGTTCGCCAAGCTGATGGAGATCACCCAGGAGTGGTCGCTGGCCGGGCGGCGCATCGAGAACCTGCGGGCGCAGATAGCCGTGCAGAACCCGCCGTACCACCTGGGCCGCAAGCTGCTGGTGTCCCGGAACAACATCGCGCAGGCGACGCGGTTCACGGCCTCGCTGGAGGTGGCGCCGGAGGACATCCCGGCCAACGAGTGGCTGCTGGCGCGGTACGGGCCGGACGCCGAGACGGTGCTGGAGTGGTGGAAGCACGACATCGACGAGGAGGGTCGCGCCTGGATCACCAAGCGCACCCTGGAGCGGCTGATCAAGCTGCACCGGCGTGGGCTGCCGCTGGAGATGGCGACGGTCTACCTCGGCGACGGGGAGTACGCGCCCGTGCCGCTGTCCGCGCTGATCGACCGGTTCCGGGGCCGCCCGGTGACGGGTCTGCGCGAGCTGGCCCGCGACGCGGACGGTTGGGAGGCCCGGCTGCGCCGCGCCGCCGAGCGGTCCGACGAGGGAGCCGACGACAGCGACGTGGTCCACCAGATCCTCGCCAACGCGGAGCTGTCCCAGCTGAGGAAGCACCGCGCGGTGGTGACCCGCCTGGTGGCCCATCTCCCGGCGAAGCTGCGGGCGACCTATCTGGTGGGGGCGTCGGAGCAGCAGCAGAGGTTCTGGACGGGGGTATTCGGCGACATGCGACGGTGAGGAGGGCCGTCACTCCTCGGCGGGTGCCGTGCGGTGCACGCTGCGGACGGCCGCCACGTCGGCGGGCACGGCCGGGGGCGGGAGGTGGCCGCTCAGGTCCGTCAGGCGGCGTTTGATGCTGGCGGCGACGCCCGAGCCGAGGACGAAGCGGGTGGGGGCGACGGCGCGGGTCGCGTGGTCGAGGAGGCGGTGGGCCTCGCGGCTGCGCAGGCCCGTGTGGCGCAGGACGAGGTGGTGGAGGCGGTGTTCGCAGGCGGCCAGTGCCTGCCCGACGGTCTCGGCGGCCGCCAGGTCGAGCCGGTTGTCCGCCGCGCCGAGCACCGCCGCCGCCCGGACCCGGCCCAGGTCCAGCAGGGTGACGCCGGCCGTGACGGCCGCGGCGACCAGCCGGGCGGCGGCGCCGGGGCCGATGCCGTTGCTGGCGACCGACAGCCGCGCGAGCCGTCTGTGGGGGGCGTCGTCGAGTGCGGCGGCGAGGCGGAGGGCGCCCGCGTCGCCCAGCCGGGCGGCGGAGACGTACAGTTCGCCGACCGCTCCGGCGGCGACCACCGCGGCGAGCGCCGCCGCGCCCGCCTCCCCCAGCGCGTTGCCGCCGACGAAGAGACGCTCGATGCGCCGCCCGTGGGCGGCGGCGGCCAGCAGCGCGTCGGCGAGGACGGCGGCACCGGCCGGATCGAGGCCGGTCTGGACGAGGTCGAGGGTGCGCAGGGTCCGGGCGGACTCGAGGAGTTCGGCCGCGGCCCGGCCTCCCCCGCTGCCCAGCGGGTTGCGTTTGAGCCACACGCCGGTGACGACCTGCGGCGAGGCCCGCAGCTGGTCGGCGATACGGCAGGCGCCGCCCGCGGTGATTCCGTTGCAGCCGAGGTAGAGCGTCTCGACCGGCGCGTCGGTGCCCGCCACGGCGGCGGCGCCCTCGTCGCCGAGGGCGTCCGTGCCCAGCAGCAGGTGCCGTACCGGCGAGGGGCCGTCGGCCAGGGCCTCGGCCACCAGGGCGGCGCCCCGGGCGCCCAGCGCCTGCTTGCACAGGTCGAGGCGTCCGTCCGGCAGCGCGGTGCCCGCGGCGAAGTCCAGCCGCTCCCCCGCCGGGCGGCCGGCCCGCAGCCAGTCCAGGAGCGGGGCGAGGTCGGCCAGGGGGCGGGGGACGACGTACGGCACACCGGCGAAGCCGGGCGACTGCCGCGGGGAGGGCTCCGTCCCCGGCCGGGGCTCCTCGGTCACCACTCCGCCTCCCGGTAGTCCTTCAGGAACACGCCCGACACCGGGTCACCGGCCTCGCCGCGCACGATCGGGTCGTAGACGCGGGCCGCGCCGTCCACGATGTCGAGCGGGGTGCGGAAGCCCGCCTCCGCCATGCGGGCCTTCTTGGGCGCCGGGTTCTCGTCGGTGATCCAGCCGGTGTCGACGGCGCACATGTGGACGCCCTGCGCGGCGAGTTCGTCGGCGCTGGTGCGGGTGAGCATGTTGAGGGCGGCCTTGGCCATGTTGGTGTGGGGGTGGCCGGGCATCTTCCGGCGCACGGCGAACCGGCCCTCGACGGCGGTGACGTTGACGATGTACCGGCGCGGGCGCGGGGAGGCGAGGAGCAGGGGCAGCAGCCGGTCGCACAGCAGGGCGGGGGCGAGGGCGTTGACGAGCTGCGTCTCCAGGACCTCGGCCGGGTCCAGGGCGCCGAGCCGGGCCGACCAGGAGTTCTCCGGGGACGGGTCGGGCAGCAGCCCCGCCTCGTCGGCCTCGCGCAGGGCGGCGGGGAGAGCGGAGACGCAGCCCCCGAGGCCCTCCAGCATCCGCATCGGCGTGAAGCCCGGCGCGCGGCGTGCCCCTTCGGGCAGGGCGTCGTACTCGCCGGCGGCCAGCAGGGCGTACGACTCGGGTGGGCGGCGTACCGTCTGGGCCGCGTTGTTGACGAGGACGTCGAGTGGTGCGCCCTCCTCCCGGAGTTCCTCGCACAGGCCCAGCACCTGACGGGGGTCGCGCAGGTCGACGGCGAGGACGGTGAGCCGGTCGAGCCACGCCCCGCTGCCCGGCGCGGCACGGAAGCGGCGCACGGTGTCGTGTGGGAAGCGGGAGGTGACGAAGACCTCCGCGCCGTCCCGAAGCATCATCAGCGCCAGCTGGAAGCCGATCTTCACGCGGCCGCCGGTCAGCAGGACGCGGCGGCCGCTCAGGTCGGTGCTCAGGGCGCGGCGGGCGGTGTTGTCGGCGGCGCAGTCGGGGCACAGCCGGTGGTAGAAGGCGTCGACCTGTCGATAGGGGGACTTGCAGACGTAGCAGGTACGCGGCCGGCGGAAGACACCGGGACTGCCGGTGCCGGCCAGGGGCGCGTCCTCGCGCCGGTCCGGGGCGCCGGTCGCGGTGGCGGCCATCGCGGCGGCGTCCGCGGCCGATGTCCGCGCGCCGCGCGTCTTGCGCCGCCGTAGCCGCCCGTCGCGCGCGAAGGACGCGGCGACCTGCTCGGCCCTCAGCCGGACGGGATCGTCGACGGGCAGGGCGCGCAGCCTGCCCACGAGGTCGTGGAAGACGGCCATCTCCGCCTCGGAGACGGGCTCCGCGGCCGGCGTCGCGGTCCCGGCCGCGATCCCCGGCCGATCCGGCTCGGCCGGCTCGGTCGTCGGCCCGGCCGGCTCGTGGGGCGGTACGGCGGTCGGCTCGTGCGGCGGCGCGGCGATCGGCCCGGCCGGCGCGGCGGTCGGCAAGGCGGTCCGCTCGGTGAGCGCGTCCGTGACCGGCTCGTGGGTCGGCGTCGGCTTCGCGGCCACGTCGCCGACCGGCCCGACGCTCGCTCCCGTGCTCGTCCCGGTGATGTGCTCGCCCATCCGTACCCGCCCCGCCCTGCCCGCCCCTTGCTCGCCGTGCCGTGGTCCCGACCGGATTCGAACCGGCGTATCCGCCCTGAGAAGGCGGCGAGTCTGCCTCTGCTCTACGGGACCGCAGACGCATCCGGACGGCCGGATTCGAACCGGCGTCATTCGCCTGAGCAAGGCGATGCGCCTGCCTCTGCGCTACGTCCGGACGCGCCCCCGGATCCTAACCGCACCCCCGCGATGCGGTCGCACGGATTTGCGGGCTCAGCTCGACGAACGCCGGAGCTGCGACCGTTCCTTCTCGGACAGGCCGCCCCACACGCCGAACCGCTCGTCGTTGTCCAGGGCGTACTCGAGGCAGGCGGAGCGCATCTCGCACATGCCGCAGATGCGCTTGGCCTCCCGCACCGAGCTGCCCGGCTCGGGGAAGAAGAAGTCCGCCCCGGTCTGCGCGCACAGCGCCTCCCGCTGCCAGCCCAGGTCGGGCGTGGGAATCGTGTCGGTGTACATGGCGAGGAGCTTGCCGCGCCGCGAAAAACGTTCGATCAACGCCGGATATACGCGGCGGCCGCAGGCCTCCGGCCGCCTCGATGGTGCCCCCGCCGAGGACCGTGGCGCACGGCGGCGCGCGGGAGCGGCAGGAACGGCGGGAACAGTCGGAACGACGGGACAGGAACGGCGGAACAGCGGGAACGACAGCAACAGCGGGACCAGCGGGAGGGGCCGAGGAGATCACCCCGCCGCGCCCACCGGTCACACCGGCCGCCCATCCCACGGTCACACGCTCCACCACACCCCCTGCCGCATCCTCCGCCACACCCCCTGCCGTACCCCCTGCCGTACCCTCCGCCACGCCCACCGCCACGCTCCGGCAGCGATTGTCAGAGGGCGGTGCCAGACTCGGCAGTGCACAGGCGGGACTCCGACGAGGAGGGCGAAGATGCTCACCACCCGTTTCGTCAACGGCGCTCCGAACTGGATCGACGTCGGCGCCACCGACATCGACCGCGCCTCCACCTTCTACGGCGCCCTGTTCGGGTGGCGGTTCGAGTCGGCGGGGCCCGGCGCCGGCGGCTACGGCTTCTTCCGGCTGGACGCGCGGACCGCGGCGGGCGGCATGCAGACCACGCCGGAGCAGGGCCCGCCGTCGTGGACGGTGTACTTCAGATCGCCGGACGCGGAGGCCACGTGCAAGGCGGCCGAGCAGGCGCACGGCAGAGTGCTGTTCCCGCCCATGGACGTGATGGGCGAGGGCACGATGGCGCTCCTCGCCGATCCGGCGGGGGCACCGTTCGGCCTCTGGCAGCCCGGGCGGACCGAGGGTGTGGACGTGGCGGGCGAGCCGGGCTCGCTGTGCTGGGTCGAGCTCTACACACCGGACGAAGCCGCGGCCGCCGCCTTCTACCGGGCCGCCCTGGGTCTGGAGACGTCGGCCGTCTCCTTCCCGGGCGGCAGCTACACCTGCGTCAACCCGGCGGGCGCCGGCGAGGACGCCGTGTTCGGCGGGGTGGTCCCGCTGGCCGACGCTCCCGCGGAGCCGGACTCGGGGACGTACTGGCTGCCGTATTTCGAGGTCACGGACGTGGACGCGGTGGTCGCTCAGGCGGAGGAACGGGGCGGCACGGTACGGCTGGCCGCCACGGACGTCGAGGGCGTCGGCCGGATCGCCCGTCTCGCCGACCCGGACGGGGCACGCTTCGCGGTGATCCGGAGCGCGCCGCAGCAGGCGTGAGGCGGCGGCCCGGAGCGATGCCTTCCGGGGGAGCACCCGGCGGGCGCGGCCGGTCGGGGGGCTGCCGGTCAGGCCGAGGCGCGGCGCACCAGTGTGGTCGGCAGGACCACACCGGACGGTGAGCCGTCGGGCTCGTCTTCCGGTGCGCCGTGCGGTGGGCCGTCCGGTGCGCCGTGCGGTGTGCGGCGGTCGAGGCCGCGCAGCAGGAGGCGGGCCATGATCCGGCCCATCTCCTCGATGTTCTGACGGACCGTCGTCAGCGGCGGGTCGGTCTGTTCGGCGACGGGCAGCATGTCGTCGAAGCCGACCACGGCGACGTCCTCGGGCACACGGCGTCCCCATTCGCGCAGGACGCGCAGGGCGCCCGAGGCGGTGAGGTCGTTGGCGGCGAAGACGGCGTCGACGTCGGGGCAGCGGTCGAGGAGTTGCCGCATGGCCCGCTCGCCGCCGCCGGGGGTGAAGTCGCTCTCCACGACCAGCCGCGGATCGGCGTCGCCCATCACGTCGCGGAACCCCTGGAGCCGGTCCGCCGCGGAGGTCTGGTCGAGAGGGCCGGTGATGTGCGCGACGCGGCGGCGGCCGAGGCCGACCAGGTGGCGGACGGCCTCACGGGCGCCGCCGCGGTTGTCGCTGTCGACGTACACGACGTCGCGCGTGCCGTCGCTCCAGCCGGGGCGGCCACCGAACACCGTCGGCACCCCGGCGCCCTGGATCAGGCCGGGCAGCGGGTCGTCGAGGTGCAGCGAGAAGACGAGGGCGCCGTCGACATGGCCGCCGGCGAGGTAGCGGGCGACCCTGGCGTGGTCGTCGCGGCCCTCGGTCAGCAGCAGCACGAGCTGGTTGTCGTGCGCCGTCAGCTCCTTGCTGATGCCCCGGAGCTGGAGGGCGAAGAAGGGGTCGGCGAAGACGCGGGTCTCCGGTTCGGCGATGACGACGGCGACGGCGTCGTGCCGTTTCGTCACCAGGCTGCGGGCCGCCTGGTTGGGGACGTAGCCGAGCTCTTCCACGGCCTGCCGGACCCGCTCGACGAGCGGCTCCCTGACGCCGTCCCCACCGTTGACGACCCGCGAGACGGTGGCCCGGGAGACCCCGGCCCGCGCGGCCACGGCCTCCAACGTGGGACGTGGCGCTGTCCTGCTCACTGCGGGGCTCCTCCGGGACGGGTGGGGGTCAGGATAACCGCGCGACGAGACGGAGGTCAGGCGGAGGTGAGAGCGCTCTCCTCACCCGGAACCGGCTTGCGCGCGGTGGTGTCCCCCGGCAAGGATCACAGCATGACGACGAGAAAGGCCCGTGGCCGCTGACCTCCTCACCCCGTACGCCCGGCTGCCCCGCGCGTACCGGGACCGAACCGTCCTGCACAGCACCGTCGACGCCTTCGGGCGCGCCCACTGGCTGCTCCGCACCGCCCGCGGGCCGGGCGACCTGTACGACGCGCTGGTCGTGACCGTCGACGACGGCCGCCCGTACGAGACGGAGCTGAACTCCCTGCACGCGCGGTACCCCCTGCTCGACGCCCTGCCGGACGGGGGCTTCGTGGTGGCCGACGCGCGCCGGCGCCCGGGCGACGACGAACAGGTACAGGTCTTCGACACGCTGGGGCGCCCGTCGTGGGGCTTCGCCGTGGGGGACGGGATCGAGCACCTGCTGGCCGACGCCGCGGGCAGGTTGTGGGTCGGCTACTTCGACGAAGGCACGTGCGGCGACGACCCGCTCGGTTTTCCCGGTGTCCGGTGCTGGAGCGGTACCGGCGCGCCCGTGTGGACCTACGAACCGCTGCCCGACGCCGGCCGGCTGGTCGACTGCTACGCCCTCAACGTCGGTCGCGGAGCGACCTGGGTGTATCCGTACACCGCGTTCCCCCTCATCGAGGTCCGCGACGGCCGGCCGCCGCTGGTGCGCGGTACGCCGGTGCCGGGCGCCAGGGGCCTCGCCGTGCACGGCGACCGGGTCGTGTTCTTCGGCGGGTACGCCGAGGAGCGCTGTCGCCTCGTCGACTGCCGCCTCGGGGACGGCACCGTCGAAGCCGTGACCGAGGACCGGCTGCTGCGCCCCGACGGCGGTGAACCGGGCCGGAGCCGGGTCGTCAGCCGCGGCCCCCGCCTCTACGTCCAGGAGGAGCCCTTCACCGACTGGGCCGTGTACGACATCGGCTGACGACCTGCCGGGCTCAGGCCAGCAGGTCGATCCGCCGTCCCACGCCCTCCCGTCCGGCCCGCTCGTACGCGAGCCAGGCGAGCGCCAGATCCTGCCAGGGCAGACCGACGGGGGCGTACACGGAGCGGGCGGCGGGGTCCGTGCGCCCGGGGTGGTCGCCGCGCAGGATCTCGCCGAGGGTGGCGTCGGCGGACCCGGCGGGAAGGCCGGCGGCGGCCAGGGCGCCTGATGCGGCGGCGAGTTCGCGGTCGTCGACGACGAGGAACGCGGTCTCCAGCAGGTCGCGGGCGAGTTCCTGCTTGCCGGGCTCGTCGGCGCCGAGACCGGTGAGGTGCTGGCCGTCCCGGGTGTCCGCCAGGGACAGCAGCGGTGCCCGCGACCAGGTCGCCAGCAGGACGACGTGGGCCGCCGCGGCCACCTCCGCGGCCGAGCCGACGGTCCGTCCGCCGTGCCGGGCGGCGAACGCGGCGGCCCGGCCGGCGTCCGTGTCGTGGACGACGAGGTCGCGCCGCCCCCGCAGGACGGTCAGCCCGCACAGCACCAGCTCCGCCTGGGCGCCGGCGCCGATCACCCCGACCGGTCCGTCCGACGCTCCAGCCAGGACGTGGGTGCCGAGGGCCGCCGCGAGGCCGGTCCGCCAGGCGGTGACCGTCGCGGAGTCGAGGAGGGCGAGGAGTTCGCCGTCCCGTCCGCCGTGCAGGCAGACCACCCCGCGCAGGGCGGGCCGGGCGCCGGGGAACTTGGCGTTGACCTTGACGGTGTACGCCTCGATGCCGGGCAGCAGCCCAGGGATCAGCGCCGTCGCCGTACCGGGGAACGGCAGGTCGGTGCGGACCCGTTGCCCGGGCACGGACACTCCGTCCGCGCGGCGGAATCCCTCGCGCAGGGCGGCGAGGCAGGCTTCGGGTTCCAGCACGGTCTCCAGGTCGCCGCGCGTCAGGACGAGGGTCACCCGCCCATGATCCCTCAGTGCTCGTGCGACGCGGGGTCCTTGGGGGTCCGGGAGGTCTCACCGGCCCCGGGCGACTCGTGCGACCCGTGCGGCTCGTACCCCGGGATCGTGCCGTCCGGCTTCTTCACCAGGAACAGCCCCACCATCCCCATGTCGGAGTGGCTCTGCACATGGCAGTGGTACATCCACGCGCCGGCGCCCACCCCCTCCCCGGCGACCACCTGGAAGCCGAAGGAGTCGGCCGGGCCGACGATCTTGTTGTCGATGACCTGGCTGGGGTCGTCGGGGCCGGTGAGCATGCCGGTGCGGTTGTCGGCCCAGCGATGTCCGTGCAGGTGAAAGGTGTGGTAGTACTCGCCGTGCGTGATCATGACGAACTCCACACGGTCACCGACCGTGGCCTCGAAGTCGGGCCCCGAGTGGGCCGGCCTGTTGTTGATCGTCATGTCGTTGAAGACGATCGTGTGGGTCGCGTCGGGCAGGACGTCGCCCTTCCGGCGGACGATCACCGGGCCGTAGAGGCCCCTGCGGATGCCGCCCGTGCCGTGTTCCGTGCCGACGACGTGGTCGTGGTAGTGCCAGTAACCGGCGCTGCCCGCACGCCAGGTGCCGTCCGCACGGCGGCCGGGGGCGTGGGTGCGCCAGGTGTAGGTGCGGGTGCCGCCGGGTTCGACGTCGCTGTGGTTCAGCCTCGTCCCGTCGCTGGAGATCTCGTAGTCCAGGCCGTGGACGTGCAGGCTCGCCGCCACGTCCAGGGTGTTCTCGAACTCGATGTGGACGGTGTCGCCCTCGGTGAGTTCGATCAGGGGCCCCGGGATCGAGGCCTTGCCCTTCTCGAAGCCGTAGCCCACCTGCCCGTCGGGGAGCTTCTCGGCGTACAGCCTCAGGTGTCGCACCACGCCCCCGGCCGGGGCCGTTCGCGCCGGTCCGCCGGTGCCGACGGCCGCGGGCGCCAGGGACAACGATGTCGCCACCGTCGCGCCACCCAGCAGCACCCGCCGGTTGAAACTGCGTCTGTCCATGCGGAACTCCCCACCCGGGTAAGGAACTTGCGGAGGCGTACCTGTGATGAACCTGTGAGACGGTACCGGGCGTTCCGCCGTTCATCCACACCCAGGACAAAGTTCGTGCCATTGCGGTCATAGGTATTGGCGGGTCGTGCAAAGGGGTCTAGCTTCCTTGGCGCTGCCGCTGTGACCGAGGAGGTGCCCATGCGCTTACGAGGGTGGAGCACGACGAGAACGACACGCAGGAGAAGCGCGAGAAGGACGAGGAGCCCGGGAAGACGGGTCTGGGCGGCCGGTGTGGCCGCCGGGGCGGTCGCCGCCGGACTGCTGTCGGGGCCGGACGCGAGCGCGCGTCCGGCCCCGGAGCCGTCCGCGACAACGATGTCCGTGAAGTCGCCGCCGGGCGGCCCCGGCGTACGGGTGCTGGTCTTCCACGGGTCGGCGGCGGCCGGTGAGGAGTCGCCGGTCGTCAACGCCGGGATCGAGGCGATCGAGCGGATCGGCCTGTCCGGCCCGGTGGACCAGCGCTTCGAGATCGAGGCCACCGACGACGCCTCCGTCTTCACCAGCGAGGCCGAGCTGGGCGGTTACCACGCCGTCGTCTTCCTGACCGGCGGCGGCGACGTCCTCGATCCGGAACAGGAGGCGGGCCTGGAGGCCTACATGGAGGCCGGCGGCGGCTTCGTCGGTATCCATGACGCGGCCCGCGCCGAGCCGTACTCGGACTGGTTCACCGGGCTGATCGGCGCCCGCCCAGCCGCGTCGAGCCCGACGGCCGCGCAGCGGGCCACCGTCGAGGTCGGCGACCGGCTGCATCCGGCCACCCGGGGTCTGCCGGTCGAGTGGAAGCGCCCCGACCGGTGGCCGAACTGGGTGCGCAATCCGTCCGGTTCGGTGCACACCGTCGCCCGGGTGCGCGAGTCGACGTACCAGCCGGGGGCGGGCGCCAACGGCTGGGACCACCCCATCAGCTGGTGCCGCGACTACGACGGCGGCCGCTCCTTCTACACGGGGATGGGCGGCACCGTGTCGTCGTACGACGAGACGGACTTCCGGGCGCATCTGCGCGGCGCGCTGCTGTGGACGTCTCGGCTGGTGCAGGCCGACTGCAAGGCCACCATCACCGGCAACTACAAGGCCGAACGCCTCACCCAGCCCAACCAGCCGGGTCGGAACGACCAGATCGGCGAACCGCACGGCCTGGTCACCGCCCCCGACGGCCGCGTGTTCTACATCGGCCGCGGCGGCGCCGACTCCTCCCAGCCGGTGATCACCGACTGGAACAACCCGGACGTCGGCAAGGGCAAGGGCCAGATCCACGTCTACGACCCGAAGACCCGCGAGGTCACCCTGGCCGGCGAGCTGACGGTCTTCGGCAACAAGGGCGGCGGCGACGAGCTGGTCAAGGTGGAGGAAGGTCTCCTCGGCATCGAACTCGACCCGCGCTTCGAGCAGAACGGCTGGGTCTACCTCCACTACACGCCCCACGCCCGGGTCGACCGCGAGGCGCGGATGGCCGAGCGGCGCGTCTCCCGCTTCACGCTGGACCAGGCCACGAACAGGCTGGACCTCGACAGCGAGAAGGTGCTGCTGAAGTGGCCGGTTCAGGTGCACAGCTGCTGCCACGCGGGAGGCGGGATGGCCTGGGACTCCCGGGGCAACCTGTACATCGCGACCGGTGACAACAACTCCAGCGGCTTCAGCGGTGGTTACTCCGGCAACAACCCCCAGCCGAACTACAAGGGCGTCTCCTTCGCCGACGCGCGCCGCACCGCCGGGAACACCAACAACCTCAACGGCAAGATCCTGCGCATCCACCCCGAACCCGACGGCACGTACACGCTGCCGGAGGGGAACCTCTTCACGGGCCGGGAGACCGACGAGGGCGGCGGCAAGACGCGCGGCGAGATCTACGTGATGGGTGTGCGCAACCCCGCGCGCATCTTCGTCGACCGGACCACCGACATCCTGTACGCGGGCTGGGTCGGCCCGGACGCGAGCGAGCCGTCGACGACCTGGGGCCCGGCGAAGTACGACACGTTCGCCGTCATCACCGAGGCGGGAAACCGGGGGTGGCCGTACTGCATGGGCAACGAGCAGCCCTACCGGGACCGCAACCTGCCGGACCCCTCGCGGCCGCTGGGCTGGTACGACTGCGACCACCCGAGGAACGAGTCCCCCAACAACGACGGACTCGTCGACCTGCCGCCGGTGACCGGCAACAACATCTGGTACTCGCCCCAGGGCGGCGCCCCCGACTACCCGCGTGACGCGAGCGGCGTCCCCTCGTACAAGAAGGAGGAGGCCACCTACCGGCTGCCGTGGCTCAAGGGCGGCGGGCAGGCCGCGATGAACGGACCCGTCTACCGCTACGACGCCACGAGCGCGAGCACCGCCAAGTGGCCGGCGTACTGGGACGGCAAGTGGTTCGTCGGCGACTTCTACGACGCCGACCAGCCGCGCAACGCGGTCGTGATGGACCCGGCCACCCAGGGCGACGGCGGCCTGCCCGTCCACTCGGAGTCGCTGAAGCGGATCGTGCCGGTCGGCAACGACGGCATCAAGAACCTCATGGACTGGAAGTTCGGTCCGGACGGCGCCCTGTACCTCCTCGACTACGGCCGCGGCTTCTTCACCTCCGACGCCAAGTCGGCGCTGTGGCGGGTCACCTACACGGGCGGCGGGCCCACGCCCGCCGTCGGCCACCTGGTGGGGGGAGCCCGGTGACGCGGCGACGAGGAATTCTGGCGGCCCTGCTGGCCGCGCTGCTGACGGTGCTGGGGCTGCAGGCGGTGCCCGCGTCCGGCCAGGCCGAACCGTCGTCCGGGCGGGCCGCCGCCCAGGTCCTCACCTGGACCGCCGGCGACGACATCACGAAGTACACCTCGGCGCCGACGACGGCGGTGGCGGGACCGGCGACGATCGTCTTCGAGAACAGCGAGGCGACCGGCAACACCACCGGGATGCCGCACACGCTGACGTTCGTGACGTCCGATCCCGAGTTCAACGGCGACGTCGAGCTGAACATCCTCGCCAACCCGGGCGACGACCGGGGCGGCCGCCACACCGCGGAGGTCACGCTCACCCCGGGCCGCTACTTCTACCACTGCACGATCCCCGGCCACGGCCAGATGCAGGGCATCCTCGTGGTGACCGAGGGCGGCGGTGAGGACACGACGCCGCCGCAGACCTCGGCTCGCGTGAACGGGACGCAGAACACGCAGGGTGAGTACGTGGGGTCGGCGAGCGTCGAGATCGCGGCGACGGACGACGACGGCGGGTCCGGGGTCGACAGGATCCAGTACGCGGTCGGCGGCACCGGCGACTGGATCCCGTACACCGCACCGGTCGTCGTCGACCGGCTCGGCCGCCACACGTACCGCTACCGGGCGTTCGACAAGGCCGGCAATGTGTCGGCGGAGAAGAGCGTCGAGTTCACCGTGGTTCCCCAGCCCTCGGACGACGGCACACCGCCGGAGACGTCGGCGACGGTGAGCGGTGAGCAGAACGCCGACGGGACGTACGTCGACATGGCCACCGTCACCGTGACGGCCTCCGACACGGGGTCCGGCGTCGACCGCATACAGTACGCGGTCGGCCCGGCGGGCGACTGGATCCCGTACACGGCCCCCGTCATGATCCACCGGCCCGGCACCCACACCCTCCGTTACCGCGCCGTCGACAAGGCCGGCAACGTCTCCCCCGAGAGGACCGTCACCTTCACCGTCGTCTCGGCGCCCCCGCAGGACACCACTCCCCCGGTCACGGGCGCGACCGTCGACGGCACCCGCAACTCGGCCGGGGCGTACGTCGGCAGCGCGCGGGTGACCGTCGGCGCGACGGACCACGGAGGTTCGGGTGTGGCCGGCATCGAGTACTCGCTCGACGGTGGACCGTACATCGCGTACACCGCCCCCGTGGTCGTCGACCGTGTCGGCACGCACACCGTGGCCTACCGGGCGAGCGACAAGGCGGGCAACACCTCCGCGGCGCTCAGCGTCATGTTCTCGGTGGTGGCCGGTGGCGGGGTGCCCGCGCCCGCCTGCCCCGAGTGGGACGAGCGGTTGACGGTGATCGTCGGCACGGTCGACACGGGCGTGCCGAACCGGGTGACGAACAACCGCTGCCGAATCAACGAGCTGATCGAGGACGAGAGGGAGTGGACGTCCCACGCGCTCTTCCTCAAGCACGTGAAGTCGGTCCTGGCCCGGCTGTTCCGGGACGGGGTCGTCGACGAGCGGGAGTACGACGCCGTCCTCGAGGCGGCCCGCGCCTCCGGCATCGGCAAGCCGGGCCAGACCGAGGGCTACCGCACGATCCTCGACGGCAGCGCGGAGTCCTTCGCGCGGTGGGAGCAGGCCGGCGGCGGATCGTTCGCCCTGAACGCCGACGGATCGATCACCTCCGGCACGACGAGACCGGGACTCGGCATGCTGTGGTTCCCGCAGCGCAAGTACGGCGACTTCTCCCTCCGGCTCCAGTGGCGTGACGACGCTCCGGGCACCGGCAACGCCAACTCCGGTGTCTTCGTGCGCTTCCCGTGGATCCACGGTCATCCCGAGGAGCCGCGTCCGGAGTGGGTCGCCATCAAGTACGGGCACGAGGTGCAGGTGCTGGACCGCCCGGACGGCGACCTGTACAAGACGGGCTCGGTCTACGGCTTCGACCGGGTGGGGCTCGCCGGCGCCGGCGTCACCCAGAAGGGCACCTGGAACGACTACGAGATCCGCGTGGTCGGCCAGCACTACTCGGTGTACCGCAACGGCGTGCTGATCAACGAGTTCGACAACATCGGCGGCCTGGCGTTCTCCCCGCCGCGCGCGGACGACCCGGGCACGGACGGGCGGCGGTTCGCCTCCGGTTACGTCGGGCTCCAGGTGCACGGCACGACGGACGTGGTGTCGTACCGCGACATCCGGATCAAGGAGCTGTAGCGGCCGCGGGAGGTGCGACGGAGCGAGGGGCCGCGGCGGCTCACGGTGCCGCGGGCGGCTCCTTGCGCGCACGGCTCGGCTGTACCCGCCTGGGTTCGCCCGGCATCTTCGGATACTCGGGCGGGTACGGCAGATCGCCGAGTCCGTGGTCGCGTTCGTCCTTGGTGGCCAGTTCCAGCAGCGCTTCCAGGGAGTAGGCGTGGTCGTCCATGTCGGCGTGCACGTCGCCGAGTTCGGCGTAGCGGGCGGGCATGGTCGCGATGTCGAAATCGCGGGGGTGGGCCTGGCCGACCTCCTCCCAGCGCAGCGGGGCGGAGACGGGGGCGTGCGGCCGGGGCCGTACGGAGTAGGCGGAGGCGATGGTGCGGTCCCGCGCCGTCTGGTTGTAGTCCAGGAAGATACGGCGCCCGCGTTCCTCCTTCCACCACTTGATGGTCACCCGCTCCGGCATGCGGCGTTCCATCTCCCGGCCGACGGCGATGGCGGCGCGCCGGACCTGGGTGAAGGTCCAGCGCGGTTCGATCGGCACGAAGACGTGCAGGCCACGACCGCCGGAGGTCTTGGGCCAGCCGCGCAGGCCGCCGAACTCGTCGAGCACGGCGCGCAGTTCGTGGGCGGCGCGGACGGCGTCGTCGTAGTCGGTGCCGGGCTGGGGGTCGAGGTCGATGCGGAGTTCGTCGGGGCGGTCGACGTCGGCGCGGCGGACCGGCCAGGGGTGGAAGGTGAGGGTGCCGTACTGGGCGGCCCACAGCACGGCGGCCTCCTCGGTGGGGCACATCTCGTCGGCGCTGCGGCCGCTGGGGAAGGTGATGTGGGCGGTCGGGATCCAGTCCGGCATGCTCTTCGGGGCCCGTTTCTGGAAGAAGGACTCGCCGCCCACGCCGTCCGGGTAGCGCTCGAGGGTGGTGGGGCGGTCGCGCAGGGCACGCAGGATGCCGGGGGCGACCGCCTGGTAGTACCGGGCGAGGTCGAGCTTGGTGAAGCCGCGCTCCGGAAAGAAGACCTTGTCCGGGCTGGACAGCCGTACGGTCCGGCCGCCCGCCTCGAGTTCCACCGCGTCACCCATGCGAGCCACGGTAGGCGCACCTCCCGCCGCTCGCATACCGGGGCGTTCCTCGCATTACGGACGGAGCGAGCGCAGAATCGGACCATGGATCTGCCGGTGATGCCGCCCGTGAAGCCGATGCTCGCCAAGTCGGTGACGGTGATCCCGCCGGGCATGCAGTACGAGGCGAAGTGGGACGGGTTCCGCGCCATCGTGTTCCGCGACGGGACCGACGTCGAGCTGGGCAGCCGTACCGGGAAACCGTTGACCAGGTACTTTCCCGAGCTGGTGATGGCGCTCAGGGAGCGGCTGCCCGCGCGGTGCGTGCTGGACGGGGAGATCGTCATCGCGCGGGAGGGGCGGCTGGACTTCGACGCGCTGACCGAGCGCATCCACCCGGCGGACTCCCGGGTGCGCACGCTCGCCGAGCGGACCCCCGCGTCGTTCGTCGCCTTCGACCTGCTGGCGCTGGCCGACGAGTCGCTGCTCGACGTGCCGCTGAACGACCGGCGGGCGCTGCTGGCCAGGGCGCTGGCCGAGGTGACACCGCCCGTGCACCTGGCCCCGGCGACCACTGAGATCGAGGTGGCGCGGCGGTGGTTCGAGGAGTACGAGGGCGCGGGTCTGGACGGTGTGATCGCCAAGCCGCTGACGCTGCCCTACCTCCAGGACGAGCGCGCCATGTTCAAGGTCAAGCACGAGCGCACGGCCGACGTGGTGGTGGCCGGCTACCGCCTGCACAAGAGCGGTCCGGTGGTCGGCTCGCTGCTGCTGGGCCTGTACGACGACCGGGGCGCCCTCCAGCACGTCGGGGTGTCCGCCGCGTTCACCATGAAGCGCCGGGCGGAACTGGTCGAGGAGCTGGAGCCGCTGCGCGTGCAGGACGTCGCGGGCCATCCGTGGGCGGCCTGGTCGGACGAGGCCGCCCACGAGACGGCCCGGCTGCCCGGCGCGCCGAGCCGCTGGTCGGGCAAGAAGGACCTCTCCTGGGTGCCGCTGAGGCCGGAGCGGGTGGCGGAGGTGGCGTACGACCACATGGAGAACGGGGCGCGCTTCCGGCACACCGCCCGCTTCCGCCGCTGGCGCCCGGACCGGATGCCGGAGAGCTGCACGTACGCGCAGCTGGAGGAGCCGGTGCGCTACGACCTCGCGGAGATCCTCGGCACCCCGCCCCGGACGCCGCCCGCCGGCACCTGACGCACGACGTCACCACGGCGCCGGCACGCCGTCACCTGCGTCACGGTGCCGTCAGGGCACCTGCCTGACGGCGCACGGCGACTCACGGGGCACGGGAACTCAGGGGCCATGAGGACGCACGACGTCATCACGAGGACTCACCACGTCACCAGGACTCACGACGTCATCAGGACTCCAGGCGTCGCGAGACTCACGGCGTCACGGGAAGACTCCCGACGTCACGAGAGTCACGGCGTCATGAGGATCTTCACCGCGCCGTCCCGCTTCCGCTGGAACATCTCGTACGCCTTCGGCGCCTCCGACAGCGGCATCCGGTGGGTGGCGAAGTCGTCGACACCGAGGGGGTCCTCCTCGGTGAGGTACGGGATGATCTCGTCGGTCCAGCGGCGGACGTTGGCCTGGCCCATCCGGATCTGGAGCTGCTTGTCGAACATGGTGAGCATCGGCAGCGGGTCGGCCATGCCGCCGTAGACGCCGACCAGGGACAGGGTGCCGCCGCGGCGCACCAGCTCGATGGCGGTGTGCAGGGCGGCGAGCCGGTCGATGCTGAAGCGCTCCGCGAGCGGGCCGCCGATCCTGCGCGGCAGCAGGGCGGAGGCGTTCTGGACGAGGCGGGCGGCGGCGCTGCCGTGCGCCTCCGTGCCGACGGCGTCGATCACGGCGTCGGGGCCGCGGCCGTCGGTCTCGTCGCGGATCGCGGCGACCAACTCCTTCTCACTGTCGAAGCTGCGCAGGTCGTACGTCTCCACACCCCGCGCGCGGGCCCGGCGCAGCCGGTCGCCGACCAGGTCCACGCCGAACACCCGCCCGGCGCCGCGCACCTGGGCGACCCGGCAGGCCATGTCGCCGATGGGGCCGAGACCCAGCACGGCGACGCTGCCGCCCTCGGGGATGTCGGCGTAGGCGACCGCCTGCCAGGCGGTGGGCAGGACGTCGGAGAGGTAGACGAAACGGTCGTCGGGCGGACCCTCCGGGACCTTGATGGGGCCGAACTGGGCCTGCGGGACGCGCAGGTACTCGGCCTGGCCGCCGGGCACCGCGCCGTACAGGCGGGTGTAGCCGAACAGGGCGGCACCCATGCCCTCGCCGTGGACCTGGGTGGTCTCGCACTGCGTGGGCAGGGCGTTCAGGCACATCCAGCAGGCGCCGCAGGCGATCTGGAACGGCACCACGACCCGGTCGCCGGCCTTCAGGTCGGGCACGCCGGGGCCGACCTCCTCGACGATGCCCATCGGTTCGTGGCCGAGGATGTCGCCCGGGGTCATGAACGGGGTGAGCACCTCGTAGAGATGCAGGTCGGATCCGCACAGTCCGGAGGACGTGACGCGGATGACGGCGTCCGTCGGTTCCTGGATCGTCGGGTCGGGCACGGTCTCCACCCGTACGTCCCGCTTCCCCTGCCAGGTCACTGCCTTCATCGTGCCGTGCTCCCTCCACCGATGTCCGGGGGTCCCGCCGTGTCGGGGGGCCTGGTCCTGGGTCCCGCCCGGGTACCCCCGACGGCCCGGTCCCGAACCGCGCGCACCACCCGAACCGGCCCTGAACGGCCCGCACCAGGCCGATCGGGGCCAGTGGTGCGAACGATCAACATCAGTCAGCTATGGCCACCAACGAACCGATAAGCGCACAATCAAGGCACAGAACGGGGTGGCGACGATGGACCTGACAACGACGCGCACGGCACCGGCGACCACGCTGCGCACAGCGGGCCGCGGAACCCGCTGCCGGACCCGCCGGAGGGCCCGCCGCAGACGCACTCCGTCCACCGTCCTGGCCACGGCCCTCGCGACCGTCGTGGCCTGTCTGGCGGCGGGCTGTGCCCCGGCAGGCGGACCGGCCGACGACGGACGCGCCACGGACCGCGGGCCGGCCCGCAGCAGCGGTGTCACTCCGTCCACCACCCGACCGGTCCTCGCTGTGAAGATCGACAACGCCCCCGCCGCCCGGCCGCACACCGGCCTGAACGCCGCGGACGTCGTCTACGTCGAGGAGGTCGAGGGCGGTCTGAGCCGGCTCATGGCGGTGTACGCGACGAAGCTGCCGAAGGCCGTCGGGCCGGTGCGCAGCGCCCGCGAGTCGGATCTGGAGCTGCTGCGCCAGTTCGACCGGCCGATGCTGGCCTTCTCCGGGGCGCAGGGCAAGCTGCTGCCGCTGATCGACCGGGCGCCGCTGGAGACGGTCACGCCCGGCGAGGCCCAGGGCGCCTACTACCGCGGCTGGGACAGGCCCGCACCCCACAACCTCTATCTGCGCCCCGGCCGGCTCCTGCCCTCCGCTCCGGGGGCGGCCGCGTTGACCACCGGCTTCCACTACGGCGCCGCGCCCGCCTCAGGCACGGCACAGGCCTCGCTGACCGTGCGCTACCCGGCGGTCCGCTTCACCTTCACCTGGTCCGGGGAGCGGCAGCGCTGGCTGGTGTCGACGGACGGCCGGGCGACCGTGACGACCGACGCGGGACCGGTGGCGCCGGCGACGGTGGTCGTCCAGTACGTCAGGGTGCGGCCGTCGGCCTTCCGCGACTTCCTCGGCAACAACACCCCGTACACCGAGACGGTGGGCTCGGGCAGGGCACAGGTGCTGCGCGACGGACGCGCCCACGACGTGACCTGGAAGCGGGCCGGGGCCGCCGACGGCACCGAGTTCACCACCCGGGACGGCCGACGCGTCGCCTTCGCCGAGGGCCAGGTGTGGGTGGTGTTCGTGAAGGCGTGAGGGAGACCTGCGGGACGCCGGGAACGGGCAGCAGGGCGCCGGGGACGGGCAGGAGGGAGAGCCAGGGGGAGGGCCAGGGGGAGGGAGTCAGGAGGGGGTGGCGACGGGTTCCGCCGGGTTGCGCAGCCCCTCGGCCGCGTCCGCGACCCGCCGGATGAGGTCGAAGAACACGGCCTGCTCCTCGGCGGAGAGCGGGGCCAGGAAGACCTGGTTCATCCGGGCCGTGCGCACGGAGAGCTTGCGGTGGGTGCGCAGCCCCTCGTCCGTCAGGCGCAGCAGGAAGCGGCGGCCGTCCTGCGGGTCGCGGACCTTGTCGAGCAGGCCGCGCCGGCCCAGCCGGCTGATCACCTCGGCGATGGTGGAGCGGTCGAGCCCCACCCGCTCCCCCACCGTGCGCTGGTCGAGGCCGGGCTCGGCGACGAGCGCGTTCAGGACCGCGAACTGCGGTGAGGTGATCTCCTCGGAGACCATCGTGTTCCACAGCAGGTGGTGCGCCTGCTGCAACCGCCGGGCCAGGTGCCCGGGGTGGGTGGTGAGGTCCACCGCGGCCATGCGTACTCCCCCTAGGTCATATTCGTTGGTGCACTGAACAATACCCGGAGACGTGACGACTGTCTCCGCCTCACCCATAGGATCTGACCTCGTCTTTCACTGAAACCTTGACGACCGGGCCTCCCGGTGGCAGCGTGAAGACACCTCGCTGAAATAATCAGTGCCCTGATTAATTGCTGGCCTCGGGGCCACGACGGGCGCTCGTACGGGATGGGGCTTCACGGATGGACAAGGTGGTCGCCACGGCCCTTGGGGCTGTGGCCGATGTGCCGGACGGCGCGTCGCTCGCGGTGGGCGGCTTCGGGCTGAGCGGTGTGCCGAACGTACTGATCCAGGCGCTGTACGAGCGCGGGGTCGACGGCCTGAGCGTGGTCTCCAACAACTGCGGGGCCATGGAGTCGGGGCTGGCCGTGCTGCTGGCCGCGGGCCGGATCGCCCGGGTGACCGGCTCCTACATCGGGGCCAACAAGGAGTTCGCCCGCCAGTACCTGGCCGGCGAGCTGGAGGTCGAGATGATCCCGCAGGGCACGCTGGCCGAGCGGCTGCGGGCCGGCGGCGCCGGCATCCCCGCCTTCTACACGCCGGCCGGGGTCGGCACGCAGGTCGCCGAGGGCGGGCTGCCGTGGCGCTACGACGGCTCCGGCGGTGTCGCGCTGGCCTCCCCGCCGAAGGAGGTGCGCGAGTTCGACGGCACCGAGTACGTGCTGGAGCGGGGTATCCGCACCGACTTCGCGCTGGTCAGGGCGGCGAAGGGCGACCGCCACGGCAACCTGGTCTTCAACAAGTCCTCCCGCAACTTCAACCCGCTGGCCGCCATGGCGGGCCGGGTGACCATCGCCGAGGTGGAGGAGCTGGTGGAGCCCGGCGAGATCGATCCGGACGCCGTGCACCTGCCGGGGATCTTCGTCCAGCGGGTGGTGGCGCTCACCCCGGAGCAGGCCGCCGACAAGCAGATCGAACGGCGCACGACGTCCGCGCCCGCGGCACGAGGAACGGTGAGCTAGTCATGGCCTGGACACGGGAAGAGATGGCCGCGCGGGCCGCGCGCGAGCTCCGGGACGGTCAGTACGTCAACCTCGGCATCGGTCTGCCGACCCTGATCCCGAACTACCTGCCGCCGGGCGTCGAGGTGATCCTCGAGTCGGAGAACGGCATCCTCGGCACCGGCCCCTACCCCACCGAGGACCAGGTCGACCCGGATCTGATCAACGCCGGCAAGGAGACCGTGACGGTCCTGCCGGGCGCCTCCTTCTTCGACTCCTCCCTGTCGTTCTCGATGATCCGGGGCGGGCACATCGACGTCGCCGTACTCGGCGCGATGCAGGTGTCCGAGACGGGCGACCTGGCCAACTGGGCCATCCCCGGCAAGATGATCACCGGGATCGGCGGGGCGATGGACCTGGTCCACGGCGCCCGTACGGTCATCGTCGTCATGACGCACACCGCCAAGGACGGCAGCCCCAAGATCCTCGCCGAGTGCGCGCTGCCGCTCACCGGCAGGGGCTGTGTGAACCGGATCATCACCGACCTCGGCGTCCTCGACGTCACCGCCGACGGCCTGGTCCTCGTCGAGACCGCGCCCGGTGTGAGTGTCGACGAGATCACCGCCAAGACCGACGCCAAGCTGATCGTCGCGGACGAGCCGAAGTGAGGGAGCCGAAGTGAAGGACGTCTACATCGTCGACGCCGTGCGCACGCCGATCGGCCGGTACAACGGCGCTCTGGCGAGCGTGCGCCCGGACGACCTGGCAGCCCACGCCATCCGTGAACTCCTCGCCCGGGCACCGGAGCTGGACCCGTCCCGGATCGAGGACGTGTACGTGGGCAACGCCAACGGCGCCGGCGAGGAGAACCGCAACGTCGGCCGGATGGCCGCGCTCCTGGCGGGCCTGCCGACCTCCGTGCCGGGCGTGACCGTGAACCGGCTGTGCGCGTCGGGCCTCGAGGCCGTGATCCAGGCCGCCCGGGCCATCGCGGTCGGGGACGCCTCCATCGCCGTGGCCGGCGGTGTCGAGTCGATGACCCGCGCGCCCTACGTCCTGCCCAAGAGCGACAAGCCGTTCCCGGCGGGACACGCGGAGCTGTACTCGACCACGCTGGGCTGGCGGATGGTGAACCCGCGGATGGAACCGCAGTGGACCGTCCCGCTCGGCGAGTCCGCCGAACTCATCGCGGAGAAGCACAAGATCAGCCGCGAGCAGCAGGACGAGTTCGCGCTCGCCTCCCACCGCAAGGCGGCCGAGGCACAGGCGGAGGGCCTGTTCGACGTGGAGCTCGCGCCGGTGCCGGTCCCGCGGCGCAAGGGCGACCCGGTGGTCCTCGCCGCCGACGAGAGCGTTCGGCCCGATGCCTCGCTGGAGGCGATGGCCAGGCTGAAGCCGTCCTTCCGCACGGAGAACGGCACGGTGACGGCCGGGAACGCCTCGCCCCTCAACGACGGCGCGGCGGCCCTGCTGCTGGTCGACGAGGAGGGCCTGAGGGCCACCGGCCGCGAACCGCTCGCCCGGGTGTCCGCCACCGGGGTGTCGGCGACCGACCCGCACTACTTCGGGCTCGCCCCCGTCGAGGCGGTCAACCGCGCCCTCGCCAAGGCGGGCAAGGGATTCGGCGACCTGTCGGTGCTGGAGCTGAACGAGGCCTTCGCCGCCCAGGTGCTGGGCTGCGTGGCCGAGTGGCCCGAGTTCGACCCCGCGATCCTCAACCCGCAGGGCGGAGCGATCGCCCTCGGTCACCCGCTCGGCGCCTCCGGTGCCCGCCTCGCCGGTACGGTCGCCCACCAGCTCGCCCGCCGGGGCGGCGGCACCGGCGTCGCCACCCTCTGCATCGGCGTGGGCCAGGGCCTCGCCCTCGTTCTCGAACGCTGAGCGCTCCGCCGGCCATGCCGTCCGCCCACTGCGGACCGTCCACGGCTGGTCGCGCGGTTCCCCGCGCCCCTCGAGGCGCGCGACACCGCGCCCGACTCGACGAGACCGTCCGGAACCCCCAGGAAAGCTCATGACCCTCACGCAACACGACATCGACCTCGAGATCGCGGCCGAGCACGCCGCGTACGAGAAGCGGGTCGCCGACGGCGCCCCCGTGGAGCACCACCCGCGCCGCGACTACGCCCCCTACCGCTCCTCGGTGCTGCGCCACCCGAAGCAGCCGCCGATCGCGATCGACGTGAGCAAGGACCCGGAGCTGGTGGAGCTGTCCTCCCCCGCCTTCGGCGAGCGCGACATCACCGAGATCGACAACGACCTCACCCGGCAGCACCACGGCGAGCCGATCGGCGAGCGCATCACCGTCTCCGGCCGCCTGCTCGACCGCCACGGCCGCCCGGTCCGCGGCCAGCTGATCGAGATCTGGCAGGCCAACTCGGCGGGCCGGTACGCCCATCAGCGGGAGCAGCACGACGCGCCGCTGGACCCGAACTTCACCGGCGTCGGCCGCACGCTCACCGACGACGACGGCCACTACCACTTCACCACCGTCCAGCCGGGACCGTACCCGTGGCGCCAGCACGTCAATGCCTGGCGGCCGGCCCACATCCACTTCTCGCTCTTCGGCACGGCGTTCACCCAGCGGCTCGTGACGCAGATGTACTTCCCGAGCGACCCGCTGTTCCCGTACGACCCGATCATCCAGTCGGTGACGGACGACGCCGCCCGGCAGCGGCTGGTGGCGACGTACGACCACAGCCTGTCGGTGCCGGAGTTCTCCATGGGCTACCACTGGGACATCGTGCTCGACGGGCCGAACGCCACCTGGATCGAAGAGGGACGCTGACCTGCCATGACGAAGATCGACCCGAGCCGTCCGGAGACCGTGCTGCCCACGCCGTCGCACACGGTCGGCCCCTTCTACGGCCACGCCCTGCCGTTCCCCGGCGGCGGTGACATCGCCCCGGCCGGCCACCCGGACACCATCGCCCTGCAGGGCTACGTGTACGACGGCGAGGGCAACCCGCTGCCGGACGCGTTCGTGGAGCTGTGGGGTCCGGATCCGGACGGCCGCCTGCCACAGGTCGACGGCTCCATGCGGCGCGATCCGGCCAGCGGCGGCTTCCTCGGCCGCAACGGGGTGGAGTTCACCGGCTGGGGCCGGATCCAGACGGACGCCAACGGCCACTGGGCCGCGCGCACCCTGCGGCCCGGCGCGCGCGGGCAGAGCGCCCCCTACCTCAGCGTGTGCGTCTTCGCGCGCGGGCTGCTCATGCACCTGTTCACCCGGATCTACCTGCCGGAGGACACGGCCGCGCTCGCCGCGGACCCGCTGCTGTCCCGGCTCGACGAGGCGCGCCGCGCCACGCTGATCGCGGCCGAGGGCGAGCTGGGCACCTACCGTTTCGACATCCGCCTTCAGGGTGAGGGCGAGACGGTCTTCCTGGAGTTCCAGTGACACCTGTGCCATCCGACATGCCGTCCGACGCCGGTCTGCTCGCCCCCGGGTGGACCGGCTCCCCCGCGGCCACCGCGACCGGCGACGGCGCCTTCCTGCGGGCGCTGCTGGAGGCGGAGGCCGCGCTGACCCGCGCCCAGGAGGGCCTGGGGCTGGCCCCGGAGGGCGCCGGGGCGGCGGTCACGGCGGCCGCCGCCGGCGCCTTCGACGCGCGGTCGCTCGCCGAACGCGCCCGGGGCGGCGGCAACCCGGTGATCCCGCTGGTCGCGGACCTCACCGAGGCGGTCGGCGGGGAGTACGGGCCGTACGTCCACCGGGGCGCGACCAGCCAGGACATCATGGACACGGCGACCATGCTGGTCGCGGTCCGCACCCTGGACCTGGTCCTGGCCGACCTCGACCGCACCGGCCGCGCGCTGGCGCGGCTCGCCGCCGAGCACCGGGACACGCCGATGCCGGGGCGCACGCTCACCCAGCACGCCGTACCGACGACCTTCGGACTGAAGGCGGCCGGATGGCGGTCGCTGGTGCTGGACGCCCGGGACCGGGTGACGGCCGTGCGCGACGGCCTGCCCGCCCAGCTCGGCGGCGCGGCGGGCACCCTGGCGGCCTTCACGGCGTACGGCGCCGAGGACGCGACCGCGCTGCCCGCCGCCTACGCCCGTGAACTCGGCCTGCGCGAGCCCCGGTTGCCGTGGCACACGCTGCGGACGCCGATCGCCGACCTCGCCGGATGCCTGGCCTTCACGGCCGGCGCGCTGGGAAAGCTCGCGGTCGACGTCCTCGCCCTCGCCCGGACCGAGACCGCCGAGGTCGCGGAGGGCAGCGGGGGCGGTTCCTCGGCCATGCCGCACAAGGCGAACCCGGTCCGCTCCACGCTCATCGCGGCCGCCGCCCGGCGCGCCCCGCAGCTCGCGGCCACGCTGTACGGGTCGCTGGCGGCCGAGGACGAACGGCCGGCCGGGGCCTGGCACGCCGAGTGGGAGCCGCTGCGGGACCTGCTGCGGCTGGCCGGCGGGGCGGCGCGGGACGCCGCCGAACTGGCGGAGGGGCTGCGCGTGCACCCGGACGCCATGCGCGCGCACCTCGGTCTCACCCACGGGCTGATCGTCTCCGAGCGGCTGTCCGCCGAGCTGTCGGCCGTGCTCGGCCGCGCCCGCGCCAAGGAGCTCCTGACGCGGCTGGCACCGCGCACCTACGCCGAGGACCGCCCTCTCGCCGAACTCCTCGCCGAGGAACCCGAGGTGAAGGACGTCGACCTCGGCGACCTCACCGACCCCGCCCGTTACACCGGCTCCGCCGGAGCCCTCACCGACCGTGCGTTGGAGCGACGTTGACCGAGAAACTCCTCAACCACCGCGCCGAGGGACCCGCTTCCGCTCCCCCGCTGCTGCTCGGCCCCTCCCTGGGCACCTCGTACGCCCTGTGGGACAAGGTCGCGCCCGAGCTGTCGATCACGCACCGGGTCGTCCGCTGGGACCTGCCCGGGCACGGGGGCTCCGCCGCCGACCTGATCGGCCCCGGCGCCACCGTCGGCGATCTGGCCGGCCTGGTGCTGGACCTCGCCGACGCCCTCGGCCTGGAGCGGTTCGCCTACGCCGGGGTGTCCCTGGGCGGGGCGGTCGGGCTCCACCTGGCGCTGCGCCACCCCGAGCGGGTGTCGTCGCTCGCGGTGATCTGCTCGTCGGCCCACTTCAACGGGGCGAAGCCGTGGGAGGAGCGGGCCGCGCTGGTGCGGCGCGAGGGGCTGGCCGGGCTGGCGGAGAGCGCCGACGCCCGCTGGTTCACGCCCGGTTTCACCGTGCCGGAGCTGGTCGCCGACCACCGCGACGCCGACCCCGAGGCGTACGCCGCCTGCTGCGACGCGCTCGCCGCGTTCGACCTGCGGGAGCGGCTGCCCGAGATCGCCGTGCCCACTGTGCTGGTCGCCGGCCGCGAGGATCCGGCGACGCCGCCCGCGCATCTGCGGGAGATCGCGGACGCGGTGCCGGGCGCCGCGTTGGTCGAGATCCCCGGCGCCTCGCACCTGGCTCCCGCGCAGTGCCCGGAGGCCGTGCTGACCGCCCTGCGAACCCACTTCGGCACGGGCGCCAAGCGGGGCATGGAGGTACGACGCCAGGTGCTCGGTGACGCGCACGTGGACCGGGCGCAGGCGCGGCAGACCCCCTTCACCGCCCGCTTCCAGGACTTCATCTCGCGCTACGCCTGGGGCGAGATCTGGACCGACCCGACCCTCAGCCGCCGCGAGCGCAGCATGATCACGCTGACCGCGCTGGTCGCGCACGGTCACTACGACGAGCTGGCCATGCACGTACGGGCGGCCCGGCGCAACGGGCTGTCCCCGGAGGAGATCGGCGCCGTCCTGCTCCAGACGGCCGTGTACTGCGGAGTCCCGGCGGCCAACTCGGCGTTCGCGACGGCCCAGCGGGTGCTGGCCGAGGAGGACGAGGCCGGCCGAGGGTAGCTCCGCCGGTCGTGGCCCCGGAAGGATCATGCGGGTTCCCCCGCGCGTGCCTACGGTGGGGGCATGTCGACCATCCTGATCACCGGCGCCACCTCCGGCCTCGGCCGGTACGTCGCCTTCGGACTCGTCCGCTCCGGGCACCTCGTCCTCGCCCACGGCCGCGACCCGGGCCGTACCCGGCGGCTCGTCGACGAGCTGCGCGCCGAGGGCGAGGCCGAGGGGTTCGTCGCCGACCTGGCCCACCTCGCGCGGGTGCGCGAGCTGGGAGCGCGGGTCGCCGAGGCCCACCCCGGGCTCGACGTGCTCGTCAACAACGCGGGGGTGGGTTCCGGTTCGCCCGGCGCGGGCCGTGAGCTGAGCGCCGACGGGCACGAACTGCGGCTGGCGGTGAACTACCTGGCGCCGGTCGCCCTGACCCGCGCGCTGCTGCCGGTGCTCCGGGCGAACGCGCCCGCGCGGATCGTCAACGTCGGCTCGCTCGGCCAGGAACCGGTCGACGTCGACGACCCGGACTTCACGCGCGGCTACGACGGTTTCGCCGCCTACTGCCGCGGCAAGTTCGCGCTCGCCGCCCACACCTTCGCCCTCGCCGAGGAGCTGGCGGGCACCGGGGTCTCGGTGAACGTGGTGCACCCGGCGACCTTCATGGACACGGCCATGGTCCGCGAGGGCGGGGTGACCCCCTGGAGCACGGTCGCCGACGGCGCGCCCGCCGTCCTGGCCCTCGCCACGCGGGACATGGGCACGGGCGGTTTCTTCGACGGCACGCGCCCGTCCCGGGCGCACGAGGCGACGTACGACGCCGGGGTGCGGGCACGGTTGGCACGCCTCACGGACGAACTCCTGGGCTCCTGACCCGCGTTCACGTCCCCACCACCGCCCGCAGGCACGCGGTGCGCCCACCGCCACCACCGCCGGCGGGTGCGGGTGTGCGCCCGCCCGGCAGCAGCGGGGCGGGGCAGGGCAGGCGGCACATCCGCCGGCGTCACCGTGGGCGGGTGCGGGGGCGCCCGTCCTCGTCGGCCGGGGCTACTCCTGGCCCCTTACCTGCCCCGGCACCAGGCCCATCTGGGGTGCTCCGAGTCCGTCCAGGGCCCACCGGGCCTCGGTGACCAGGCCGTCCGCGCCGCAGGAACGCGCCAGTGTCAGGCCGCGGTTGAGTTCGGCCGCCGAGCGGGCGGCGATGCCGTGCTCGATGATGGCCGCCGCGTGTTCGTACTGGCAGGGCGAGGACTCCAGGAAGGTGACCGCCTGGGCGGTGAGCCGGACCGCGCGCTGTCCGGTCTCCAGGGCGGCGGCGCAGCGCAGGGCCTCGCCGATGGCCGTGTCGGTGCCGAAGCGCTCGGCCTGGCGGCGGACGTCGGAGGCGAGCCGGGCCGCGCGTCCCGGGTCCTCGGTGGCGAGGGCCCGGGCGAGGTCGACCGCCCAGGGCACCATCACCGGGTTGAGGTGACCACGGGCGGCGGCCGCTTTCTCGGCCTCCTCCAGTTCGTTGACGCCGTCCTGGACGCGGCCGACGGCGAGCAGCAGGCGGCCGCGCACCGACCGCAGGTCGGGCAGCACGATCGTGGACGGGTAGGGCGGGGCGAAGCCGTACTGCTCGGCGATCCGCCAGGCCTCCGTGACATGGCCGCGGGCGAGCAGCGTGTCGACGAGGTTGCAGGTCGCGGACCAGTACAGGGGCAGTCCGCGGCCGACGCGCTCGGCGAGGCGCAGGGATTCCCGCAGGGACTTCTCCGCCTCCCTCAGCCGGCCCCGGCGGCGGTGGCCGAGACCGACGTAGGCGTGGGCCAGGGCGAGGTGGCCGCCGCTCCAGCCGGAGGACTCGTAGGCGTGCAGGGCCTCGTTGAAGAGGGACTCGGCGCGGTCGAGCCGGTCGGTGTAGGCGTACGCGCTGGCCAGCATCATGGGCAGTTCGATGCCCCACTCGGTGTCGGTCCAGCCGAGACCGGGGGCGAGACGGCCGTTGACGAGGGCGCGGTCGCACAGTTCGACGACGATCTCGGCGTTCTCGCCGTGGGTCATGGCGTCGAAGCCGCGCAGGACGAGCAGGGCGCGCTCGGCGTTGTCCCGGCCGGTGCAGGTCGAGGCGAGCGCGGCGAGCTTCTCCGAGCGGCCCGGTGAGGTGGTCTCCCCGGCGTGGATGCCCTCCCACATGAACTGCACGGCCTGCAGCCGCATCCGCGCCGGTCCCGGCGGCTGCCGGGCGGCCTCCGCCTCGACCGTGCGGACGGCGTCCTCCAGCTGGTCGTTGTGCAGGAGGGCCTGCGAGAGGCGGTAGACGGCGTCGACGCGCAGGTCGCCGGTGAGGCCGGGTACGGCGAGCGCCTCCCGCAGGTGGGCGATGGTCCGGGCGGGCGCGGTGAGGAGGGTGGCGCAGCCGAGTTCGTAGAGGACGTGCGCGTGGGTGTCGGGACCGGGCGGTTCCTCCAGGGCGCGCTCCAGGCAGCGGCGGGCCGCGTCGGGGGCGCCGACGGCGAGGTGTTCCCGGGCCGCCCCGCGCAGCTGCTCGACGAGTTCCTCGTCGTCGTCCGGGTGGACCTGGAGGAGGTGGCGGGAGGCGGCCGCGACGCCCCGGCCGGCGTCCAGGACGACCTTCGCGGCGATGCCGTGCATGGCCCGGCGCAGGCCCTCGGGGATGGAGTTGTAGACGGCGGTGGCGATCAGCGGGTGGACGAACTCCAGTCCGCCGCCGTCGGCGACGGGGCCCACCGCGGGGTCGGGGTCGGTGAGGATGCGGGCGTTGCGCAGCAGGTCGGCGCAGCGCTCCGCGTCGTCGTGGGTCATGCCGGCGAGCCGGGCGGCCTCGTCGACGGAGATGTCGGCGCCGAGGATGGCGGCCGCCATGGCGAACCGGGTGGCGTCGACGCCCAGTTCCTCCAGCCGGTCGACGAGCCCGCCACCGCGGGCCGCGCGGTTGAGGGGACGCAGTTCGGGGGCCGAGGACTCGCTCGGCTCGAGCTCGCTGTCCCTCACCTTGGCGAGGAGTTCGACGGTGTCGTAGGGGTTGCCGCCGGTGACGGCCCAGACCTCGCGGCAGAACGGGTCGTCGGCGTGTGCGCCCACGGTGGCGCGGGTGAGGCCGGCGACCGCGTCCGGGGTGAGGGCGCTCAGGCTGGTGACGGACTGTCCGGCGACGGCGGCGACGGCGTCGAGGTAGCGGGCGCTGTCTCCCCTGACCTCGCCGGGCCTGCGGGCCACGACGACCAGGACGGAGAGGTCGTCGAGGCGTTCGACGAAGGCGGCGAGCCAGCGCAGGGTCTCCTGGTCGGCCCAGTGCGCGTCGTCCACCAGCAGGACGAGCGGCCAGTCCCGCCGGGCCAGCCTGGTCACCGCGGCGACCAGGCCGTCGCACACGCCCTGCGGGTCGGCCTGCCGCTCGACCGGGTCCGCTATGCCGAGGGCGGGGCCGGCGATGTCGTACCAGTCGCCGAGGTACTCGCGGGCCTCCTCGGGGTGCAGGGACAGCAGCGCGGGCTGCAGCAACTGCCGTACCACGTTGAAGGGGACGGATCTGAGGGTCTCGCCGCCGCGGGCCGACCACACCGTGCAGCCCCGGGCCTCGGCGATGCGGCGAGTCTCGGCCAGCAGGGCGGTCTTGCCGAGTCCCGCCTCGCCGCGCAGCACGTGCACACGTCCCGAGGAGGAGCGGTCGGCGCAGAGCGTCTCCACCGCCCGCTCGACGGCGGCGACTTCCTCGTCGCGCTCCCACAGGGAAGCCGAGGCGGCCGCCGCCGGCCGTACCTCCGTCATCCCGCTACCTCCCCAAGTCGCCCGAACGACGTACAGTTCTCGAGCGTAGTCCTCCGCGAGGCCGAACGGGGCCGGTCCGCCGAGGTGTTGCTCCACCGGGTGACGGGGATGTGCCGGGACGGCCCTACGGGCGTGCGCAAGAGGCCCGGGGACGTCAACGGCGGTGGACCCGCAGCGAATTGACGTCGGTTTCCGGCCGGACGGGCAGGGTGTGCCGGGCCGGCGGCCGCACGGGCGGCCATCCCTCTCATCGGACTTTCACCGACGCCTCATACGGTGGGGGCATGACGCAGGTGACTCCTCCCGGGTGGTACCCCGACCCCGGGCAGACAAGTGACGGTCCCGCCACCGAGCGCTGGTGGGACGGCAAGGCGTGGACGGACCAGACCCGCGCCGCGGGCTCGGCCGCCGCATGGGGTCCGCCGGCGCAGCAGCCGGCCACCGGGGCGTATCCGGCCCATCCGGCGTATCCGGCGTATCCCTCGGCTCCGGCGGGCCCGGGCGGTGGGCGGCGCGGGCTGCGCACCGGTATCGCGGTCGCGGCGGCCGTGGCGGTCCTCGCCAGCATCGGGGTCGGCGTGTACGCGCTGACCAAGGGCGACGGCGGCTCCGACGGTGCCGAAACCGCGCAGGGGCCGGGCGGCCAGGACGGTCCGGGCGGCTCCGGCGGACAGGGCGGGCCGTTCGGCGACTCCGGCGGGTCGGGCGGGTCCGGCGGGTCCTCGCCCGCGCCGGACGAGTCCGAGCCGCCGAAGATCAAGAGCGGCGCGGTGACCGACGCGCTCAACGGGATCAGCATCCCCATCCCGGACGGCTGGACCGGGCAGGAGCTGAGCGTGGGCGCGCAGATCACCTCCGACTCCTCCTACGAGTGCCCCGGCGACACGTCGAAGACCTGCACCAAGGGGGGTGTGTACTCGGCTCCGGCCGAGGCCCTGGGCACCAAGGGGGACACCGCCGAGGAGGTCGCGAAGGCGGACATCGAGGCCAATGCCGAGGAGTCGTACGGCGGCGCCACGTACGGCGAGATCACCTCCCACCAGGTACTCGCCTCGAAGGCGGTCACCGTGGCCGGGCAGAAGGGCTACCTGGTGCGCTGGAAGGCGGTCACCAGCAAGGGCGCCGACGGCTACGTCGAGTCGCTGGTGTTCCCGGCGCCCGCGGACACCGAACGGCTGGTGGTGCTGCGGTTCGGGGTCGACGCCGACCAGAGCGTCTCGGTCATCGACACGATCACCAAGGGCATCAAGGTGTCCACGGGCGGCGGCAGCGGACAGGACGTCTGACGCCCGGTCCGCCCCGGGTACCGGCCGGCCGGGTGGGGCGCCCCTCCGCTCAAGGGGAACCCCACCCGGCCGGGGGGTGCGCGCCGCCCCCGTCCCCACGGTGCGGCGCGAGCAGGTCACCGTCCGGTCATCCCGCGGACGGCGGCCTGGGTCCTAGGTGAGGCCGAGGGCCGGCAGCACGGCGGCCTCCACGAAGCGCAGCAGGTAGTCCTCGTCGGCGTACGTGCCGTCCACCACGGGGCGGGCGCGGACGACGCCGAACATCTGGGCCGGGATGTACTCCAGCGCCGGGTGACCGGCGGGGATCTCGCCGCGTTCGACGCCGCGCCGCAGGATCTCCCGCAGGGCGGCGATCTCCGGGTCGACGAGCGCCTCGCGCAGCGCCCGGGCGAGTTCCTCGTCCTGGGTGACGGCGTGGCCGAGGGCCTGCAGCAGTTTGGTGTCGGTGGTGGACCAGCGGGCCGCGGCCCGTGCGGCCTCGCGCAGGTCGCCGGCGAGCGTCCCGGTGTCGATGCCGTCCAGGCGGGAGCGGCGGCGGGAGCGCAGGGCGGCCACCACGAACTGCGGCTTGGTCCTCCACTGCCGGTACAGCGTGGACTTGCTGCACCGGGTGCTGGTGGCGACCCCCTCCATGGTGACGGCTTCGTACCCGCACTCACGGATCTGTTCGAGGACGGCGTCGAAGAACTCCTGCTCACGCTCGGGCGTGAGCTTGGAGCGGCGCGAGGCGGTGACCGGCTCCGGTCCGTCCGCGGCCTGCGACGTCATCGCTTCCCTCTCCTCGTTGCTGTCGGTCGGGTCGGCCGGTCCCGCTGTCCGACGGCTCCCCGCCGGTGGCCTGTCTCCAGTGTGGCCCACATCAATCGATACGTCAGTGTACCGGTACTGAAGCGTATCGGTACACTGACGTATCGGTACGACACCGTATCGATGGTGTGCACAGGAGCCCTGGGCCCACGCCGCACCGCACCCGCACCACCGTCCAGCGAAGGGGCCGGGGGATGAATGCCCGCACCGAGCCTGCAGAAGCGGAGCCGGCCACGCCGGTACGGCCGCCCATAGTCCGGGAGCTCCTGCTCGTCGCAGGGCTCTTCCTCGTCTACAAGCTCGGCCGGCAGCTCGCCACGGGCCACACCGCCGAGGCCTTCCGCGACGCGCACCGCGTGTGGGACGCCGAACGGTGGCTCCGTCTCCCCGGCGAGGGCGCGGTGCAGTCCCTGCTGCTGCACGCAGACACCCTCGTCCGCGTCGCGAACACCTACTACGCGACCGTCCACTTCCCCGCCACGGCCGCCTTCCTCGTCTGGCTGTACCTGCGGCGTCCGGCGCACTACGTCTGGGCCCGCCGGGTCCTGGCCGCCGTCACCGCCGCCGCCCTCGTACTCCACCTGCTGTTCCCGCTCGCCCCGCCGCGCATGCTCGCGGCGACGGGGCTGATCGACACCGCGCGGGTGTACGGGCCGTCGGTGTACGGGCCGCCGCAGACCGACCAGCTGTCGAACCAGTTCGCGGCGATGCCCTCGCTGCACTTCGGCTGGGCGCTGATGGTCGCGGTCGGCCTGATCGCCGCGACCCGCTCCCGGTGGCGGTGGCTGTGGCTGCTGCATCCGCTGGTCACGCTGCTGGTCATCGTCGGGACGGCGAACCACTACTGGCTCGACGCGCTCGTGGCGAGCGCCCTGCTCGGGCTCGCGCTCGCGGCGGTCCACGCGCCGCGGCGCACGACGACCACGGCCGGAGGCGGGGCGCGGCGGCTCCTCGCGGCCGAGGAGCGGGCACCGGAGCAGGTGCTCGTGGGGGCGGGCCGATGAACGCCACCCTCGTCGCCGTCGTCCTCTCACTGCTCTCGGCCGTCGCCTACGCGGCCGCCGCCGTCGCCCAGGAGCGGCTCGCCTCCCGTGCCGCGGGCACCGGTCTGCTGCGGCTGCTGGGCAGCGGCGCGTGGTGGGCCTCCGTGGGACTGAACGGCGGCGCCGCGCTGCTGCACGTGATGGCCCTCACGTACGGCCCTCTCACCGTCGTCCAGCCGCTCGGCGCGCTCACCCTGGTCGCGGCGGTGCCGATGGGCGCGCGGGCGGCGGGGCGGCGGGTCCGCGCCGCCGAGTGGCGCGGCACCGCGTTCACGCTGCTGGGGCTGGCCGCGATCCTGGTCACGGCGGCCGGGCCGGCACCGGAGCGGGTGCTGAGCGTGCCCGCGGCGCTCGCGGTGGCGGGGACCACGACCGCGCTGATCGGTCTCCTCGCGCGGCCCGGCGCCCGGCCCGGGCTGCGGCACGCGACCGCGTCCGGAGTCGCCTCCGGTGTCGCCTCGGCGCTCACCCAGTCCGTGACGGTGGCCGCGACGGACCGGTCGGGTCCGCTGCCCGGCGTGCAGGTGATCGGGGTGGCGCTGCTGGTGGCCGCGTTCGCCGCGGCCGGGCTGCTGCTGTCGCAGACCGCCTACCGGGGCGGCCTCGGCGCCCCGCTCGCGGTGGTGACGCTGGCGAACCCGGTGGCCGCCGCGGTGATCGGCCTCGCGCTGCTGGGCGAACGGCTCCAGGGCGGGGCGGCGGGCGTACTGCCGGCGCTGGCGGGGGCGGGCCTCGCCGGGTGGGGGGTGGTCGTGCTGTCCCGGGCGACGCCGGAGCCGGTACCGGCCGTCGAGGACGAGGAGCATCCCGTGGCGGCGGTGCTGGCGCTGGAGCCGGGTGCGGCCTCAGCCGAACCCGCGCTGCTGCCCCGGCCGACGACCGGGCCGGGGCACCTCACACCGCTGTAGGACCGCCCGGCCGGGTCAGCCGAGGCCGCGCGAGTCCTGCTTGAGCGCCGTGTCCACGGTCAGCGCCGTGGCGACGACCAGGCTCAGCAGCGGCTCGGGCAGCTGGTAGTGGATCTGCAGGACGTAGTTGTCCGCGGTCGTGAACAGCGTCTTGGCGAGGCCTTCCCAGGTCTTGGTGATCCGGGCGACCTCGTTGTCCGCGTGGTCGACGATCGCGAAGTTCCAGGCCCGCCAGTTCTCCGCCTTGATGGCGCCGACCTGCTGCCCGTTGGCGTTGATCGCGAAGTTGATCTTCCCGAAGACGTTCTGCTGGACGATCTCACCGACCGGCTGCCCGTCGGGGCGGGTGACGATCACCCGCGACTTGAATATCTTGCGCGGCCGGGTCAGCAGCAGCACCGGCTGCCCGTAGGCGTCACGGATCTCCAGCCGGTGCGTCAGGAACTGGTCGATGCTGGCCACGAAGCGCAGGACCTTGCGCAGCGCGCTCTGCCCCACCTGGACGACCGAGCCGAGCTGGTTGCCCTGCTGGTCCATGACCTTGTACTCGTTGGTCAGCTCGATCAGCTTGGCCTTCTGGTTCACCACCAGCACCGGTTCGCTGAACAGGCTGCCGCCGCCGGGGCCGCCCGGCGCGACCCCTGCCTGCTGCTGCACCTGGCGCTGGACGCGCGGGTCGGTCCCGGCGGGCTGCGCCGGCACCTGGGCCGCGGGCTGGGCCTGGGGCTGCGCCGGCACCTGCGCCTGGGGCTGTGCCTGCTGGTCGGCGTGGGTGTGCTCGGTCCACTGGGAGCCGTCCCAGTACCGGAGGGTCCGGACGGCTCCGTGCGGATCCGGATACCAACCTGCAGGTGTGTTCGAATGCGTGGTCACCGGGGCACACTACCCCGAGCCCACCAGGACCTGACCAGCCCCCACGAGGCGGTGTTCACCGTCCCTTTACCCGCGCATCGCCCTCAAACCCGGCGGCTCACTCCGTCGCGATGGCCGGGTCGCTGACGCCGGGACGCCCGTTCTCCACGTGCCCGGCGAACCGCCGCAGGAAGGACGGGTCGGCGGCGGAGGTGACCGTGAGGTCGTACCAGCGCCGGCTCGCGCGGAGGTCGACGGTGCGCCGAAGGACGGCGCCGACGCGTACCTCGACGGTCCTCGTGCGGCCGCCGTACCCGTCCGCCACCTTCAGCTCGGCGGTGCCCGGCCCGCGGTTGGTGAAGGTCAGCTCCAGGCCGTCGCCGACGTGCCGGGCGACCACCTCGCACCCGGCCTTCCTCCCGGGTCCCCTGAAGACCCGCAGGAAGCCGTTCGGACCGTGCACCGTCAGGTCGTACGCGCCGTCGGAGTACGCCGAGTCCCAGGTGTCGGAGATCTTCCTGCCGGCCCCGGTGGTGTACGTCCACGGTCCGTCGGCACGGTTGCCGGAGGTGACGAGGAACGCGGCGCCCGCCCTGGGCCCGGAGGCGAAGGTGAGCGTGAACGTCCCGGCGGACGCGTCGGCCGAACCGTCCACGGCGGGCGCGTACGTGAGCGGGCGGGTGGGCCGCAGGCCGCGCTCCTGCCGGGGCAGGGCGCCCTCGGCGGGCGGGGTCGGCCGGTAGTCGGGGTGGCGCTCGCGGTCCGGCGGCTCGTAGCCGTCGGTGTCGGGCAGCGCGACCGGCCGGGTGTCCGTGCGGGCGAAGTCGAAGGCCGCGGTCAGGTCGCCGCAGACGGCGCGCCGCCAGGGTGAGATGTTCGGCTCGCGCACCCCGAAGCGGCGCTCCATGAACCGGATGATCGAGGTGTGGTCGAACGTCTCGGAGCAGACGTAACCGCCCTTGCTCCAGGGCGAGACGACCAGCATCGGCACGCGCGGGCCCAGCCCGTAGGCGCCGGCGACATGGGTGTCGCTGCCCGGGAAGAGGTCCGCGGTGACGTCGACCGTGGACCGGCCCCGGTCGCCGGAGGCCGGCGGCAGCGGCGGCACCAGGTGGTCGAAGAAGCCGTCGTTCTCGTCGTACGTGATGAACAGGGCCGTCTTCGCCCACACCGCCGGGTCGGAGGTGAGCGCGTCGAGGACCTGGGCGATGTACCAGGCGCCGTAGTTGGAGGGCCAGTTGGAGTGCTCGGAGAAGGCCTCGGGGGCGGTGATCCAGGAGATCTGCGGCAGCTCGCCGGCCCGGACGTCCGCGCGCAGCCGGTCGAAGTAGCCGTCGCCGTTCCCGACGTCGGTGCCGGTGCGGGCCTTGTCGTGGAGCGGGTCGCCGGGCCGCGCGTCGCGGTAGGCGTTGAAGTACAGCAGGGAGTTGTCGCCGTAGTTGCCCCGGTAGGCGTCCTCGATCCAGCCCCAGGAGCCCTGCGCGTCGAGGCCGTCGCCGACGTCCTGGTAGATCTTCCAGGAGATGCCGGCCTCCTCCAGTCGCTCGGGGTAGGTCGTCCAGTCGTAGCCGAGCTCGTCGTTGCCGAGGACGGGGCCGCCGCCCCTGCCGTCGTTGCCCGTGTGACCCGACCACATGTAGTAGCGGTTGGGGTCGGTGGAGCCGATGAAGGAGCAGTGGTAGGCGTCGCAGATGGTGAACGTGTCGGCGAGGGCGTAGTGGAAGGGGATGTCCTCCCGGGTGAGGTACGCCATGGTCGTGGTGCCCTTCGACGGCACCCACCGGTCGTACCTGCCGCCGTTGTAGGCGGCCTGGCCGTCGGGCCAGCTGTGCGGCAGGCCTTCCAGGAACTGCATGCCGAGGTCGTCGGCGGTCGGCCGGAAGGGCAGCACCTCCTTGGTGCCGTCCGACTGGTGCCACACCGACTTTCCGCTCGGGAGCGTGACGGGATGCGGGTCGCCGAAGCCGCGCACTCCCCTCAGCTTGCCGAAGTAGTGGTCGAAGGAACGGTTCTCCTGCATCAGGACGACGATGTGCTCGACGTCCTCGATCGACCCGGTGCGGTGGTTGGCGGGCAGGGCGGCGGCGCGCTCGATGCTGCTCGACAGCGCGCTGAAGGCCGTGGTGGCGCCCGCGATCTGGAGGAATCTGCGCCGGTTGACTTCGGGCATGGGTGAGGGACCTCTCGTGCGAGGGGGTTCGACGGCCGGGCCGCTGGGTGACGGACTGCGCGCGCAAGGAGTGTTCCAGGGGCACGGAACGCCGAGGAAGGGCCGGATGGCGCCGATGTGAAGGGCGACGGTACGGGGGGTGCGGGACGGGCCGGGGATCCGCCGAGAGGGCACCGGGGCGGGGCGCCGGGAAGCGGCGGCGGGGTCGCGGGGGCGGGGTCGCGGGGGCGGGGCGGGGCCCCGCCGGGCAGCGGCAGCCGCGGAGGCCGGGCCGGAAACCGGCGGATGGCCGAGAAGGCGCGGGACCGTCCGGGTCCGGGGTGCGGCCCGCCAGATCCGGTACAGGCCAATGGCGCCGACGCTCCCCGCCACCGGCCACCCCCTCCCGCATCCCCGATACCGTGCGGGAACACCACTCCTCCGCCTTCTTCACGTGTCGCGCACTTCCGGCCGATCCGCGTCCCGGCCGCGGCCCGTGGGGCAGACGGTGGCCTCGCCGCCTGCCTAGCCTCCCGCCCCATGCGATCACCACTCATGAGACGTCTCGGCCTCGGCGCCGTCCTCGCCCTCGTCCTCGCCGTGTTCGGCCTGGCCCCGACGGCGAGCGCGGACCCCGCGCCGGCCGAGCTGACGTTCACCACCGACAGCGCCACCACCACGCCCGGCGGCACGGTGAACCTGTCGATGACGGTCACCAACCACAAGACCTACGACATCTGGTTCGTGTACCAGACGATCGACCCGACCTGGCTGACCACCCAGCGGCCCGACCTGAAGTACACCTTCACCGGCTGCGCCCTGGCCACGGCCGCCGGCCCGACGCCCTGCTCCGGGACCGGGCCCGCCGATCTCGGCGCCAACTACGGCGCCACCGTCCCGCCCGGCCAGAGCCGCACCGTCACCCTGACGCTCCAGGTCGCCGCCGACTCCGGCTGCAACGGCAACATCGGCTTCTACTCGTACTTCTACGTCGAGTTCAGCGACCGCACGAGCATCAGCGGTGGTCCGGTGTACACGCCCGAGACCCGCGTGCTCTGCGCCTGACAGGTCGCCCGGGTGCGGGCCGGTGGCGGCCGGGGTGACCGAAACAGGCCTGCGAGCAGGCACACCCCCCGGTGTGGACCACTGGCACCGCATCCGGCGGACCCGGTCGTCCGCCGGCGTGCCGCGCACGGCCCGGACCAGCACGCCGAGCACGCGTGCCCCCCGGGTCCCCGACGCACCGGCGGACGACCGCATGCTCATTTCGGTTCCACTGGCGACCGGTTGGACACCTGCACTTTTCCGTCATGTTTCGCAACATGACCGCGAAAGCTACACACAGACATCACCATGTGACGCGACGGATGCGCGACCGACTGGCTTCTGAGGGGGACGCCGGCGTCGCGCAAGGGGGTGCGTCCGCTCCGCGGAGCCGTGCTCACCCCTGCCCGGGGAGGGGACTTCACCGCATGAAGCGGACCTTACGCACCGCCGTGCTGACGGTGGGCGCGCTCATCGCCGCTCTGGGCCTGCCGGCCGGCGCGGCCCACGCCGACACCATCGCCCCCCGCGTCGATTTGCGGGTGCTGGTGGTCAGCGACGGCGGCCCGTCCACCGCCGCGATCGCCGCCGAACTCGACGCGGCGGGCATGCCGTACACCGAGGTCGACCTCACGCAGGCGGGGCGGCCCGTGATCGACGCCGGGTTCCTCGCGGACACGGTGGACGGCCGGCCCCGCGCGAGGTTCCAGGCCGTGGTGCTGCCCGACGACGACCCGTTCCCGGCCGGCTCCGCCGAGATGGCGGCGCTCGCGGCCTACGAGCGGACGTACGCCGTGCCCCAGGTCGACGCCTACACCTACGCGCGTCCGGAAGCGGGTCTGCAGTACCCGGTGTACGGCGGCTACTCCGGCAGCGTCGACGGGGTGCGGGCGTCGGTGACCGCCGCCGGGAAGGAGGGCCCCTTCGGCTACCTCGACGGGGCGGTGCCGTTCGAGGACAACGACCCGACCGTGGGCGAGAGCTACGCCTACCTGTCGGCGCCCGCGGCGGGCGCCGACTTCACGTCGTACGTGGACGCCCCGATCCCCGGGAGCACCAACCGGGGCTCGCTGGTGGGCGAGTACCGGCACGACGGGCGGCGCGAGCTCGTCGTCACCTTCGTCTACAACCAGCACCAGCAGCAGTTCCGGCTGCTGGCCCGCGGCATCGTGGAGTGGATGACGGGCGGCGTGCACCTGGGCGCCTCGCGCAACTACTTCGCCGTGCACGTCGACGACGTCTTCGCCGCCGACGACCGCTGGAACACCACGCTCAACTGCACGCCCGGTGACGTCGACTGCACCGACCCGAACGTCACGCCCGACCCGATCCGGATGACGCCCGCCGACGTCGACCACGCCGTCTCCTGGCAGGACAGCGAGAACTTCACCCTCGACTTCGCCTACAACGGCGCCAGCAGCGTCGACCACCGCGAGGACAACGGCGGCGCCGACGAACTCGCCGACAAGCTGGTCGCGGACCGCGACGCGTTCCGCTGGATCAACCACACCTACACGCACGCCTTCCTGGGCTGTGTGCAGGACACCACGGTGGTGCCGTGGCGGTGCGCCACCGACGCCGCCGGCTCCACTCAGTGGATGAGCCGCAACGAGATCTCCGACGAGATCGCCACCAACCGCGCCTGGGGCCTGGCGGCCGGACTCCCACTGGACGACGGCGAGTTGGTCACCGGCGAGCACTCCGGCATGAAGGTGCTGCCGCAGCAGCCCGAGGACAACCCCAACCTGGCCCTCGCCCTCGACGACAACGACATCGCCTGGCTCGGCTCGGACAACTCCCGCGAAGGCGCCCAGCGCCGGGTCGGCCCCGCCACGACCGTCCCGCGCCACCCGATGAACGTCTTCTACAACGCGGGGCGGGCCGCCGAGCAGGTCGACGAGTACAACTGGATCTACACCAGCCGCGCGCAGGGCGGCAGCGGCATCTGCGAGGACAACCCGGCCACCACCACGTGTCTCGCGGCGCCGCTGGACACGGCCACCGGCTACACCGGGCACATCGTGCCGCTGGAGACGCGGATCGCCCTCGGACACGTCCTCGCCAACGACCCGAAGCCCCACTTCATCCACCAGTCGAACCTGGCGGAGGACCGGATCGCCTACCCGGTGCTCAGCGGCGTCCTCGACGGCTACGCGGCCCTGTTCGCCGAGGACACCCCGGTGGTGAACCTGCGGATGAAGGACATCGGCGTCGAGCTGCAGCGCCGCGCCGCCTGGCGGGCCGCCCTGCGCGACGGCGGCGTGACCGCCTACCGCGTCGGTGACACCGTGACCGTCGAGGCCCCGGAAGGGGTCGCGGTCACCGCGACCGTGCCCACCGGGACCACCCTGGCCGGTACCGCCTTCGGCGAGGCGTACGCGGGCGCGGTGTCCGGATGGACGCCCGCCACGGGCACCCCGCTCGCCTTCACGCTGCCGGCGTCCGCCGCGCACGACTGACCGGGCGCGGGCCCCGGCCGCCGCACCCGCGGCCGGGGCCACCACCGGCGAAACGGTTCTCCCCAGGGCCGCCCCGCCGGGTGCCGCAGCACGGCTCGCACCATCCCGCACCCGAACCACCCCACACCTCGCCCGTGGAGCACATCGATGCACGTTCCCCACGCCGCGCGACGCCCCGGCGCAACGCGCGTCACCCTGCTCACCGAAGGCACCTATCCGCACAGTCACGGCGGCGTGAGCGTCTGGTGCGACCAGCTCGTGCGCGGCATGCCCGACATCGACTTCGACGTCGTCGCGGTCACCGGCACCGGACGCGAACCCCTCGTGTGGGAGCTGCCCGCGCACGTCTCGCGGGTGCTGTCCGTCCCGATGTGGGGCGACCCGCCGCAGGGCCGCCCGCCCCGGGGCCGTGCGCACCACCGGCTCGCCGCCGCCTACGAGGAGTTCCTGACCGCGCTGCTCGACCCGTGCGCCGAGGACGGGTTCGCGCCCGCCCTGTACGTGCTGGCGCGGGCGGCGGCGGACGGCGCCCTGAGCGCCTTCCTGCGCGGCGACCGGGCCCTCGCCCTGCTGACCGCCGTCTGGAACCGGCCGGGGCTCGCCGTGCGCGAGGCCCGGCCGACCGTGCACGACGCGCTGACCGCGACCTCCCTGCTGGAGCACGCGCTGCGCCCACTGGCCGCGCCCGCCCCGGAGCACGGGGTCGCCCACGCGGTCAGCGGGGGTGTCGCGGTCCTGCCGGGCCTCGCCGCCCTCGAACGGCACGGCGTGCCGCTGCTGTTGACCGAGCACGGTGTCTACCTGCGGGAGCGCTACCTGGGCTACCGCACCGCCCCGTACCGCTGGCCGGTGAAGGCGGTCGTGCTGGGCTTCTTCCGGCTGCTGGCCGAAGAAACGTACCGCCGGGCGGCGCTGATCACCCCGGGCAACCGCTACAACCGGCTCTGGGAGGAACAGGGCGGTGCCGACCCGGAGTCGATCCGCACGGTCTACAACGGTGTGGACCCCGCCGCGTTCCCGCCGGCCGGACCGGAGCCGGAGGCCCTCACCCTCAGCTGGGCGGGCCGGGTCGACCCCATCAAGGACCTGGAGACCCTCGTCCGGGCCTTCTCCCTCGTGCGGGACCGGCTCCCCGACGTACGGCTGCGGCTGTTCGGCGGGACACCGCGCGGCGGGGAGGCCTACCGGGAGCGGTGCGAGGCGCTGGCCGCCGAGCTGGGGCACGCGGACGCCGTCACCTTCGAGGGCCGCGTCGACGACATCAAGGACGCCTACGCGGCCGGCACCGTCGTGATGCTCTCCAGCATCAGCGAGGGCTTCCCGTTCACGCTGATCGAGGCCATGTCGTGCGGCCGGGCGACCGTCTCCACCGACGTGGGCGGGGTGCGGGAGGCCGTCGGCGACTCCGGGCTGGTCGTGCCGCCGCGTGATCCGGCCGCGATGGCCGCGGCGGCGCTGGAACTCCTGGGCGACCCGGCGCGGCGCCGGGCGATGGGCGAGGCGGCCCGGCTCAGGGTGATCGAGCAGTTCACCCTGCGGCAGACCGTCGACACCTTCCGGTCCATCTACGAGGAACTCCCCCTGGTCCGCCAGGAGTCGACGGTGATGCCGGTCCCTGTCGGGGCACCCGCCCCGACGGTCACGGGGAGCCTCGCCGGATGAGCGGGCCGCTGTCCCTCGAACCCGGCGGCGCCGAACAGGACACGCTGGCGCTCCGGCTGGCCGTCCCCCGCCCGGCGCGGCGCCGCCCGCGCTGGGCCGTCGACGACACCACGCTCGCCGTCCGGCTGCCGCGGCACGGCCCGGACGAGGAGGCGGTCAGCGCCCTCGCCGCCGACCTCGCCGACCGCGTGGGCCCCGCCGTCCACCCCTACGAGGTGGCCGCACTGCTGGAGGCGGAGGGCCTGTCCGCCTCCGTGATCAAGGAGCGGTACGGCCACCCGAACCTGTTCTCGCTCGCGTCCGCGCTGTACGAACGGGTGCCCCGGACGTTCCCCGAGCCGGCGCCGGCGGCCGACCCGTGGCGCCCGGACACCGTGCGCTGTCTGCTGCGGGGCGCGCTGTTCGCCCTGCCGGGCCTCGCCTACCTGCTCACCGCGCCGCTGTGGGACGCCGGCCGCCACACCGCCGTCCTCGTCGTGGCGGGGCTGGTGTCCTGGGCCTGGGGGCAGGCGCTCGGTCACCGCGCCCATCTGCGCCGGGCGACCGGGCCGCGCGAGGCGGGCCGCACCCTGCTGGCCGGCACGCCCGTGGGGGCCGTGGTGGCCACGGCGGCCGCCGCGCTGCCCGCCGGGGGCGGCGCGGTGACGCTGGTGGCGGCCGCGCAGTCGGTGTACCTGGCGGCGGCGGGCGTGCTGCTGGTCCTGGGCCGCGAACGTCTGCTGCTGGCCGCGCTCACCCCGCTGGTCGCCGGTGCCGTGGTGCTGCCGTGGGCAGAGCCGGGCCCGTGGCCGCGGGCGGGGCTCGTGCTGCTGGCGCTGCTCGCGGTCCTCGCCGTCACCGCCCACGCCCTGCGCGCCGCCCTCGCCGCCCCCGCCGTCCCCGGCGCCACGCGTCCGCCGCTGCTGCCGTCCCTGCCGTACGGCCTGTTCGGGCTGGCCGCGGGCGTGCTGGTGCTGCTGGAGGGACGGCGGGAGCCGTACGCGGTGCTCGTGCTGACGGTGAGCATGGGGCCGGCGGAGTGGCTGCTGTACCGCTACCGGGGGCTGTCGGTCGCCGCGCTGCGCGCCACCGCCACCCCCGCGGGGTTCCTGCTGCGCTCGGCGGGCGTGCTCGGCCTCTGCCTGGCCGCCTACCTCCTGCCGCTGCTGCCCGCCGCCCTGCTCACCGGCGCCGAACCGGCCGTCCTGCTGCCGCTCGCGGCCGCGCTGTGGACCGCGCTGCTGCTCCAGGCGTTCGGGGCGGCCTGGCCGTCGGCCGCGGTCTGTCTCGCGGCGGCGGCCGGCGCCGGGGCGGTCACCCTCCTGCACCTGCCACCGGGCCCGGCGGCACTGCCGCTGTGCTGCGGCGCGGCCGCGCTGTCCCTGACGGCGTGCGCGCTACGGCTGCTCGGCCGGCCGGCCGCCCACGCCTGACCCAGGGCATGACCGCGCCCGCGCCCACCACCGACCCCGCTCCCCGTCCCGTCCTCCACCCTCGACCATCCATCGGAAGGATCCCCGAGTTGACCTCCGCACCGCTCGCCGCCGTCACCGGAGCCGAGGGTTTCATCGGCTCCCACCTCACCGAGGCCCTGGTCGCCTCCGGACACCGCGTGAGGGCCATGGCCCAGTACAACTCCTTCTCCTCGTACGGCTGGCTGGAGACCCTGCGCCCGGACGTCCTGGACCAGGTCGAGATCGTCCTCGGCGACGTCCGCGACCCCGGCTCGGTCCGCGGCCTCCTCGAGGGCGCCGACGTCGCCTACCACCTGGCCGCGCTGATCGCGATCCCGTACTCCTACCAGGCCCCGCACAGCTACGTGGACACCAACGTCACCGGGACCCTGAACGTGCTGGAGGCCGTGCGCGCCCTCGGCATCCCCCGGCTGGTGCACACGTCCACGAGTGAGACGTACGGCACCGCGCGGACCGTGCCGATCACCGAGGACCACCCCATCAACACGCAGTCGCCGTACGCGGCGTCGAAGGCGGGCGGGGACCGGCTGGCCGACAGCTACCACGCGAGCTTCGGCACCCCGGTGGTCACGCTGAGGCCGTTCAACACCTTCGGACCGCGCCAGTCGATGCGGGCGGTGATCCCGACCGTCATCGGCCAGGTGGCCGCCGGGGAACGCACGATCACCCTGGGCGACCTGCGCCCGACCCGCGACTTCACCTACGTCGAGGACACCGCGCAGGCGTTCCTCGCGGTGGGCACCGCGCCGGCGGAGCAGGTCGTCGGGCGCACCTTCAACGCCGGGACGGGCGGCGAGATCTCGGTCGGGGACCTCGTCGCGCTCATCGGCAAGGTGATGGACACCGCCCTGGACGTGCGCGAGGACACCGCCCGGATCCGGCCCGCGACCTCCGAGGTGATGCGGCTGGTGGCGGACGCGAGCCGGCTGGCCGCCGCCACCGGCTGGCAGCCCGCGCACACGCTGGAGGAAGGGCTCGCGCACACCGTGGAGTTCTTCCGCGACCCGGCCAACCTGGCCCGCTACAAGACCGGCATCTACAACATCTGACACCCGTCCGGCACGCACGTCCGAAGCACATCCACGAAGGAGGAGCCCCATGCACGCAGTGATCCTGGCGGGAGGCAAGGGCGTCCGGCTGCGGCCCTACACCACCGCGCTGCCCAAACCGCTCGTCCCCATCGGCGACCAGCACGCCATCCTGGAGATCGTGCTGCGCCAGCTCGCCACGGCCGGTTTCACCAGCTGCACCATCGCCATCGGCCACCTCGGCGAGATCATCCGCGCCTACGTCGGCGACGGCTCCCAGTGGGGCCTGGCCGTCGACTACGCCACCGAGGACAGCCCGCTGGGCACCATGGGCCCGCTGCTGAACCTGCGCGACCGGCTGCCGGAAACGTTCCTGGTGATGAACGGCGACGTCCTCACCGACCTCGACTACGCCGACGTGCTGCGCCGGCACCGGGACTCGGACGCGCCGCTGACCATCGCCACGTACGCCCGCACGGTGCACATCGACTTCGGGGTGCTGACCACCTCCGACAGCAAGGTCGTCGCGTTCACCGAGAAGCCGAGCATGGACTACCGCGTCTCGATGGGCGTCTACGGTCTGTCCCGGACGACGCTGGAGGGGTACACGCCCGGACTGCCGCTGGGCTTCGACGAGCTGGTGCTGGATCTGCTGGGGGCGCAGCGACCGCCGCACGCCTACGAGTTCGACGGCTACTGGCTGGACATCGGCCGCCCGGACGACTACGACCGGGCCAACGCCGAGTTCACCACCCGCAAGTCGCTTCTGCTCAAGGGAGCCTGAGCACCGCATGCGCATTCTCGTCCTGGGTCACACCGGCTATCTGGGCCGGCACGTCGTCGAGCGGCTGCGTGCCCTGCCGGGCGCGACCGTCCTCGGCGGCGGCCGCTCGCCCGCCGCCGACCTCCCCGTCGACCTCGCCACCGTGCGCCCCGAGCGGCTGGCGAAGGCGCTGGCGGCGGCGGCGCCCGACACCGTGGTCAACTGCGCGGGGGCGACCGGCGGTGACGCCGTGACCCTCGCGGAGGTCAACGCCCGCGGCCCCGCCGTGCTGTGCGCGGCGCTGCGCGAGGCGGCGCCCGCGGCCCGCCTGGTCCACCTGGGCTCGGCCGCCGAGTACGGTCCCGGCGTCCCCGGCGTCCCGGTCACGGAGTCGGCGGCCACCCGCCCGGCCGGCCCGTACGGCGCCACCAAGCTCGCGGGCACGGTCGCGGTGACCGCGTCCGGCCTGGACGCGGTGGTGCTGCGGGTGGGCAACCCGGTGGGGCCGGGGGCGCCGCCGTCCGGTCTGCCCGGCAGGCTCGCGGGGCTGCTGCGCGCGGCCGGGCCGGACCCGGACGCGGTGCTGCGGCTCGGCGACCTGTCCGCGTACCGCGACTTCGTCGACGTACGCGACGTGGCGCGGGCGGCGGTCCTCGCGGTCACCGTCCCGGGCCGGCTGCCGCCGGTCCTCAACATCGGCGGGGGCCGGGCCGTCCCGGTGCGTGAGCTGGTCCACGGGCTGATCCGGCGGGCGGGCTTCCCGGGGCGGATCGAGGAGGAGGCCACCGGGCCGTCCGGGGTCACGGGACCCACCGGGCCGACCGGGCCGACCGGATCAGCGGGCTCGTCGCGTTCGGCGGAGGTGTCGTGGCAGTGCTCCGACATCACCGCCGCCGAGGCGGCCCTCGGATGGCGGCCCGCGCACACCCTCGACGACGCGCTGGCCGCCCTGTGGGAAGGCGACCGTTGAGCCTGCTCGTCCCGCTGTACGTCCACCCGGCCGAGGACCCGGGCGCCTGGCACCGTCTGATCACGGCCGCCGCCGGCACCTACGGGGTCGTCCTGAACCCGGCGAGCGGGCCGGGCGAGAGCCCCGACCCGGCGTTCACCGCGGCCGCCGCGGCGCTGCGCGCGGCCGGCGCCCGGTTGCTGGGCTACGTCGACACCGACTACGGCGTGCGGGGCCGGGCCGAGGTCGCCGAGGACGTCCGCCGGCACCGGGAGTGGTACGCGGCCGACGGCTGCTTCCTCGACCGGGTGACGGCGACACCGGACGGACTGTCCGACTGCCGCCGGCTGGTGCGGGCGGTGCGCCGGCTCGGTGCGGGGACGGTCGTGCTGAACCCGGGGGTGCACCCGGCTCCCGGGTACGCCCGTCTCGCCGACCTGACCGTCACCTTCGAGGGCCACTGGTCCACGTACGTCTCGGCGTTCAGCCGGCCGGCGTGGACCGCCCGCCTCCCGCCCGAGCGGCTGTGCCACCTGGTCTACGGTGTTCCGCAGGCGCTCGTGCCGCTCGCCGTGCGCACCGCGCACGAGCGCGGCGCGGCGGTCTGCGGGCCGGTGACGGGCGAGCCGCCCAACCCGTGGGCCGCGTTGACACCCGCGCTGAACGGGACGGAGCGGTGAACGGGGCGATGAGAAGCAGGACAGTGGCGTACCTGGCGGTCCTGGCCGCGCTGGTGGCCTGGACGCTGAGCGGCTGTTCCGGCACGCGGGGCGGGGACGGCCCCGCGCTGGGGACGGGCGAGGCCCGCTGGCAGCCGCGCCCCGGTCTGGCCTGGCAGTGGCAGCTCGACGGCCCCGTCGACCCGTCGGCCGACGTGCCCGTCTACGACATCGACGGCTTCGAGAACTCGGCGGCGGACGTCGCCCGTCTGCACCGCGACGGCCGCAAGGTCATCTGCTACGTCAACGTCGGCGCCTGGGAGGACTTCCGGCCCGACAAAGACGCCTTCCCCCGCTCGGTGCTCGGCCGGCCCAACGGCTGGGCGGGTGAGCGCTGGCTGGACATCCGGCGGATCACCGTCCTGCGGACGATCATGGAACGGCGCTTCGACATGTGCCGCGACAAGGGCTTCGACGCGGTCGAGCCCGACCTGGTGGAGGGCTACGGCAACGACACCGGCTTCCCGCTCACCGCCGGCGACCAGCTCCGCTACAACCGCATGATCGCCGCCATCGCCCACGAGCGCGGACTGTCGGTGGGACTGAAGAACGACCTCCCGCAGATCCCTCAGCTCCTGGCCGACTTCGACTTCGCGGTCAACGAGGAGTGCGCCCAGTACGACGAGTGCGAGCGGCTCACTCCGTTCATCGAGGCCGGCAAGGCGGTCTTCCACGTGGAGTACGCGGAACCGACGGCCGGCTTCTGCCCCGAGGCGCGCCGGCTGCGGCTGTCGTCGATGCTGAAGAAGCCGGAGCTTGGGGTGTGGCGCAGGCCCTGCTGAGCGGGGTGAGGGCGCACGACGGCGGCGCGGCGCCCGTGCTCCGCCCTGCCGCGGTGAACGACATCTCGCTCGGCACCTCCCCCGGCGCGGCGCCGAAGCGGCCGCGGGGGTGTCGGAGACCGCCGCGGCGGGGGGCAATCCTCATCGACTGCCGCGGGCGGGGACCGGTCGTTCACCGTGGCCGGTCCCCGCCCGGACGGGGGCGGGCCGGTTCAGCGGGTCGTGCCGGCCATGGCCGGGGCGGGCGCATCGGTGGCGTCGAGGCCGCGGAGGATGTCCTCGACCCGCTGTTTGGCGTCGCCGAAGAGCATCCGGCTGTTCTCCCGGAAGAACAGCGGATTCTGCACCCCCGCGTACCCGGTGGCCAGGGAGCGCTTGAAGACGACGACCTCGGCCGCCTCCCACACGTGCAGCACCGGCATCCCGGCGATGGGACTGGCCGGGTCCTCGGCGGCGGCCGGGTTGACGGTGTCGTTGGCGCCGATGACCAGGACGACCGAGGTGGCGGCGAAGTCGTTGTTGATCTCGTCCATCTCCAGGACGATGTCGTACGGCACTCCGGCCTCGGCGAGCAGCACGTTCATGTGGCCGGGCAGCCGGCCGGCGACCGGGTGGATGCCGAAGCGCACCTCGACGCCCCGCTCGCGCAGCTTGCGCGCCAGCTCCGCGACCGGGTACTGGGCCTGGGCGACCGCCATGCCGTAGCCCGGCGTGATGATCACCGAAGAGGCGTCGCGCAGCAGTTCCGCGGTGTCCTCGGCGCTGATCTCCCGGTGCTCCCCGTGGTCGCCGCCGCCGCCCGTCGCCGCCGGGGCCCCGAAGCCGCCCGCGATCACCGAGACGAAGGAGCGGTTCATCGCCTTGCACATGATGTACGACAGGTAGGCGCCGGAGGAGCCGACCAGCGCGCCGGTGACGATCAGCAGGTTGTTGGCGAGCAGGAAGCCCGAGGCGGCCGCGGCCCAGCCGGAGTAGCTGTTGAGCATGGAGACGACCACCGGCATGTCACCGCCGCCGATGGAGGCGACCAGGTGCGCGCCGAGGGCGAGGGCCACCACGGTGACCGCGATGAGCAGTCCGATGTGCGGGCGCGCGACGAACGCCACGGTGAGGACGGCGAACGCGGCGAGCGCGCCGAGGTTGAGGGCGTGTCTGCCGGGGAGCAGGAGCGGACGGGACTCGATGCGCGCCGCCAGCTTCAGATAGGCGACGACCGAACCGGTGAAGGTGACGGCGCCGATGAACACGCCGATGAAGACCTCGGCGTGGTGGATGCGCAGCAGCGAGCCGGTGAGCTCCTGCCCGGCGTGGCCCCCGGCTTCGGCGTCGAGGTAACCGTTCCAGCCGACGAACGCGGCGGCGAGGCCGACGAAGCTGTGCAGGAGGGCGATCAGTTCCGGCATGCCGGTCATCTCGACCACCCGGGCCCGCCACAGTCCGATGCCCCCGCCGACCGCCGTGGCGACGGCGATCAGCGCGAGAGCACCGACGGTGATGCTCCGGGAGGCGAGACCGACGGTGGCGGCCAGCGCGACGGCCATGCCCGCGATGCCCCAGACGACTCCCGCGCGGGAGGTCCGGTGCTGCGAGAGTCCGGCGAGGCTGAGGATGAACAGCAGTGCGGCGACGAGGTGGGCGGCCTCCGCGGCCGTGACGGTGGTCATCCCTGATCAGCCCTTCGAGAACATGCCGAGCATGCGGCGGGTGACGGCGAATCCGCCGAAGATGTTGATGCTCGCCAGCAGGATCGCGGCGAACGACAGCACGGTGACCGCGCTGTCGCCGTGCCCGATCTGCAGCAGCGCGCCGACCACGACGATCCCGGAGATCGCGTTGGTGACCGACATCAGCGGGGTGTGCAGCGCGTGGTGCACCTGGCCGATGACGTAGAAGCCGATGACGATCGCCAGCACGAAGACGGTGAGGTGGCCGATGAGTTGCGGCGGGGAGAGGGCGGTCACCAGGAAGAGCGCGAGCGCTCCGGCGCCGACCAGGGCGTAGGCGGAGCGGGGGCGCTTCGCCGGTACGCCGGGGGACGCGCCGGGTCGCGGGGCTCCGGCGGGGGCGGGGGCGGGCGCGGCGGACACCCGCACCGGTGGCGGCGGCCAGGTCCTCTCGCCGTCGCGGACCACGGTCATCGACCGCTGCACCACGTCGTCGAAGTCGAGGACGAGCCGGCCGTCCCGGCCGGGGGTGAGCAGTTTCATCAGGTTGACGAGGTTGGTGCCGTACAGTTGCGACGCCTGGGCCGGGAGCCTGCCGGGCAGGTCGGTGTAGCCGATGATCGTCACGTCGTTGTCGGTGACGACCGCCTTCCCGGCGACCGTCCCCTCGACGTTGCCGCCCTGGGCCGCGGCCATGTCGACGATCACGCTGCCGGGCTTCATGCGCGCGACGTCCCCGGCGGTGATCAGCTTCGGCGCCGGCCGGCCCGGGACGAGCGCGGTGGTGATGATGATGTCGACGTCGGCGGCCTGCTCGGCGTAGAGCCGCGCGGCAAGCCGGTTGTAGTCGTCCGAGGTGGCCTTGGCGTACCCGTCGGCGCTGACCTCCTGTCCGGCCCGGTCGGGCAGCACCGTCAGGAACTCCCCGCCCAGCGAGCGCACTTGCTCGGCGACCTCGGGCCGGGGGTCGGTGGCACGGACCACGGCGCCGAGGCTGCGGGCCGCGCCGATCGCCGCGAGTCCGGCCACCCCGGCCCCGGCCACCAGCACCTTGGCGGGCGGGACCTTGCCCGCGGCGGTCACCTGGCCGGTGAAGAAGCGGCCGAAGGCGTGCGCGGCCTCGACCACGGCCCGGTAGCCGGCGATGTTCGCCATCGAACTGAGGACGTCCAGGGACTGGGCGCGCGAGATGCGCGGGACGGCGTCCATGGCGAGCACGGTGATCGGCCGCCGCGCCAGTTCCTCGACGAGTTCCGGACGGAGCGCGGGTCCGATGAGCGCGACCAGCGTCGCCCCGTCACGCAGCCGGCCCATCTCCTCGCTCGACGGAGCGTCGACCTTCAGCACGATCTCGGCCGACCAGGGGTCGCCGAGCCGGGCGCCCGCCTCCTCGTAGGCCGCGTCGGAGAAGCGGGACGCCTCCCCCGCTCCCGGTTCGACGACCACGTGGTATCCCAGCGCGACGAGCCGGCCCACGGTGGCCGGTGTCGCCGCCACCCTGGTCTCCCCCGCGGTGGACTCTGCGGGGACACCGATGCGTTGGGGTTGCGGTTGCGGTTCCGGTGCGACCATCGTCTTCCTCTCCCGTAGGTGACGTCCTGGTGTCGGGCCTGTCCGCCCGGAGGCGCGTGTGCTTGTCCCTTCATCGGTGCCCGGATCCTGGGCGTTCGACCCGGGGCGGTCGTAGTCGGTCACTGATCGGGACACGGGGTCGCCCGATCGGTCCGGTCGCGGCCGGCGCCCTTTCCGACCGCGCTTGTGCGGGTCGATGAGGCTGTGACCTGCGTTGACGAGGCCGACGACGTCGCCGCCCGGTGACGCGGGCAGCGGCATGCTGCGGGCATGGAAGAGGCCTGGCGTTCCGGCAGGCCCGCGAAGTCGACACCGATCGCCTCGGTACGCTGCCACGCCATGCCCGGGCCGGGCCCGGGCTGGTGGCGCCGCCGTGCGCGAGCAGCCGCACCGGGCGGCCGTCGAGCGCACGGTTCCACCCGGCGCACATCCGCAACATCGCCGAGGCGGCGCGACTCGCCGCGGGCTTCAGGGGGCCGCCGCTTCCTGGACATCGGCGACTCCGAGGTCCCGACCGCCAGGCGGATGGCCGAAGCCGTCGACGAGGTCCTCGCCGTCACCTCCGAGATCGTGGGCATGCCGGGGCCGACCGAGGTCATGGTGGGCCTCCACCCCTACGGCATGCCGAACCCTTCGGCTTGGCGAACCACCACTCGGCGGGCTTGCGGCCGCCGGGGCCGTGCGGCATGCCGACGCGCAGCAGCGTGGCGGGCCGGGGCGCCGGCCTCGGGGGCTCGCAGCGCCTCGGTCTCCATGGCGCGCTTCTGCTCCCGTTGATCTCCTTCCGTCGTGTTCCGTGCGGCCGGCGTCGCGGGGGCGGATCGAGCCCGCCCGGAGCCTGGGTCGACGGTCAGCCGCCGTCGGCGGACACCCCCGCGAAGAGGTCTTGCTCGGGCAGCGCGGAGGGGACGCGCGAGGTGACGAGGTGGTAGTCCTCCGTGGGCCAGGCCCCGGCCTCCAACTCCAGCGGGCAGGACAGTTCGGGGCCGTCCGGGTCGACCTGCGTCTGGTGGGCGAGGAGCGCCGCACGGCGGACGGGGAAGTACTCGGCGCACTCAGCGCGGATGGTCGCCTCCCAGGTCGGCCAGGCGTCGGGCCAGTTGTCCAGGACGGCGCGAGCCGGCGACTCGAGTCCGGCCCCGCTCATGGCCGCGTCGATAGCTTCGAAGTACTCCTTGTCGAACGCGCAGGTGTAGTACAGCTTCTGCGGCTGCCAGGCCTCGCCCGTACCGGGACAACGGCCGGGGTCGCCGGCGGCCTCGAAGGCCTCCACCGTCACCTGGTTGGTCTTGATGTGGTCGGGGTGGGGATAGCCGCCGTTCTCGTCGCAGGTGACGACGACGTGCGGCCGGAAGGCGCGCATGGCCTCCCCCAGCGGATGGGCGGCGGTCTCCAGGGGCTGGAGGGCGAAACACCCCTCGGGGAGCGCCTCGCCGTCCTTGGGCAGCCCGGAGTCGGTGAACCCGAGGAACCGCTGGTCGACGCCGAGGATCTCGCGGGCACGGGCCATCTCGCGGCGGCGGAGCTCGGGGAGTTCGGCCCACACCTCGGGCCGGTCGAGGCGGGGGTTGAGCACGTCGCCGCGCTCACCGCCGGTCATGGTGCACAGGCGAGCCGGGCGATGACGGCCTGCGCGATGGGCTGCATGAGCCCTCCGGCCAGGCCTTGCAGGACGCGGAAGGCGATCAGGGAGCCGGGCGGCCAGGCCGCCCGGCACAGCGCGGACGCCACGGCGAAGAGGGCCACCGACAGCAGCCACGTCCGCTTGCCGCCCAACCGGTCGACGAGCCAGCCGGACAGGGGCGCCACGAGGGCGACGGCCGGCAGGTGTCCCGTGCTGACCCACTGGATGGCGGTCAGCGACGCCTTCAGCCCGTCGGCCATGGAGCCCACACCGACGTTGACGATCGTCGTGTCGAGCTGCGCGAGGACGGCGCCGAGGATCAGCACCGCGCCGTCCGCACCAGCTCGGGGTCGAGGCGGTCCCCGGTCTCGGACGGGGCGACGGGACGGGGAGCGATCGAGCGCTTGGAGAACCCTCCGGGGCGGGCGAGGTCGAAGCGGAGCGCGAAGGTGCACATCCCCGGAGAAGTCACCACCACCGCCTACGACTCCACCGCGTGGCGAGCGGTCGCGTCCGCCGCAGGCGTCCACGGTCACCTCGGGCCGTGAACGGCGCGACAGCACCACTGTGCCGTCCGCATCGGCGACCACCGGAAGACCGAACCGATCCCCTGACCAGCCCTTTCACGGAAGTTCTTCCGCCTGGCAGAAGCCGCCTTGCCGAGCCCCCGCACGCGTCACGACGCTGTTGCCCACCACGGAACGCGGGGCGACGGCGCCCCGCCGACAGGGACGGGAACGCCATGCCTCACATGACCGCCTTCGCCAGGAACCAGTGGTACGTCGCCGCCTACCGTCACGAGGTCGGGCGCGAGGAGCTGCTCGGCCGGACGATCCTCGGTGAGCCGCTCGTCCTCCACCGGACGCAGGAGGGGACTCCCGTCGCGCTGCACGACCGCTGTGTGCACCGCCGGTTCCCGCTCTCCGAGAGCCGTCTCGACGGCGACCGGATCGTGTGCGGCTACCACGGCTTCACGTACGACACGACCGGCACGTGCGTGTACGTGCCGGGGCAGAAACGCGTCCCGCGCACCGCCCGGGTCGCCTCCTACCCGGTCGTCGAGCAGGACTCCCTGGTGTGGGTGTGGATCGGCGACCCGGCGCTCGCCGACCCGCAGACGATTCCGCGCGCCCGCCACCTCGACTCCCCCGGCTGGACCACCGTCCGCGGCATGGAGCCCATCGACGCCGACTACGGGCTGCTCGTCGACAACCTCCTCGACCTCTCCCACGAGACGTACCTGCACGGCGGTTACATCGGCACCCCGGAGGTCGCGGAGACGCCGATCACCACCGAGGCGGACGAGGGCGCCGGCATCGTGCGGGTGAGCCGCCACATGGACGACGCCGAGTGCCCGCCGTTCTACGCCCGCTCGACCGGCATCGAGGGCCGGATCACGCGCTGGCAGGACATCGAGTACCACGCGCCCTGCCTGTACCTCCTGCACAGCCGGATCGCGCCGGTGGGCGTCCTGCCCGAGGCCGACGGCAGCGACCCGCACGGCTTCCACACCGAGATCACGTACGCGATCACCCCGTCGTCCGACGGCAAGGTGTACGACTTCTGGATGGTCTCGCGGGACTGGGCGACGGACGACGAGGAGGTCACCGAGTTCCTGCGCGGCAACAACCACACCGTCGTCATGCAGGACGTCGACGCGCTCAACCTGCTGCAGCGGACGCTCGGCACCGAGCGCACCGGCTACCAGGAGCTGAGCATCAACATCGACACCGGCGGTCTGGCCGCCCGCCGTATCCTCGCCCGCCTCGTCGAGCAGGGCGAGAAGCCCGTGGAGAAGGTCCGGTGACCGCGCCGACCGGAGAGGTCTACCGCATCGACTGGCTGCCGGGGACGGACACCCTGCACGGGACCTGTCACTGCGGCCGCGAGCACACCTCGCAGGACCCCGTCGAGATGTGGGAGTGGATGCTCGCCCACCCGCGAGGACACCGGCCGCCCGGACACGAACCACACGACCACGAACCACAAGCCCACTTGCCACAAGGCCACGAGCCGCGAGAACACGAACCGCGAGGAAGCAGCTCATGACCGTCTACGAAGCCGAACTCGTCGTGGAGCGCAAGGAGTTCGCGGCCGACGGCGTGCTCGCCCTCACCCTGCGCCACCCGCGGGGCGAGCCGCTCCCGGCCTGGGAACCGGGCGCCCACGTCGACGTCCTCCTCGCCCCCGGGCTGGAGCGGCAGTACTCGCTGTGCGGCGACCCGGCCGACCGCGGCACCTGGCGGATCGCGGTGCTGCGCGAGCCCGACGGCCGGGGCGGATCGGCCCACGTGCACGGACGGTTGGAGCAGGGCGACACGGTACGGGTGCGCGGTCCGCGCAACCACTTCGCCCTGCTCCCCGCGCCCCGCTACCGCTTCGTCGCGGGCGGCATCGGCATCACCCCGCTGCTGCCGATGCTGGCGGCGGCCGAGGCGGCGGGCGCCGAGTGGAGCCTCCTCTACGGCGGCCGCAGCCGCGGCTCCATGGCGTTCACCGAGGAACTGGCCGCGTACGGAGACCGGGTGACCGTCGCTCCCCAGGACGAGACCGGGCTGCTCGACCTCGGCCCGGTCCTCGACGGCCTGCCGGAGGGCACCCTCGTCTACTGCTGCGGTCCGGGCCCGCTGCTCGACGCGGTGGAGGCGCGCTGCCCTTCCGGGGCGCTGCACGTCGAGCGGTTCGAACCGAGGGAGGGACCGGCGGGCCAGGACGCGGAGTTCGAGGTCGAGCTGGCGCGGAGCGGCCGGACGCTGACCGTCGCGCCGGGCGTCTCCGTGCTGGACACCGTCCGGGCCGCCGGGGTGGAGGTGCTGTTCTCCTGCGCCGAGGGGACGTGCGGCACGTGCGAGACGGACGTGCTGGAGGGCACGCCGGACCACCGGGACTGCGTCCTCACGCCTCAGGAGCGTCAGGCCGGGGAGACGATGATGATCTGTGTGTCACGGTGCCGGGGCAGGCGCCTCGTCCTGGATCTGTGAGCCCCGCCGGGTGGGTGACCCGCAGGTCAGCCTCGATCCGCGTCACGGCCGCGAGCAGGTGCGGCAGCAGATCTCGGCGGACGGCGGCCGGTGAGGTGCGGCCGGCGTGGACGGCGATGTTCACGCCGGCCACCACCGTGCCGTCCCGGTCCCGCACCGGGGCGCCCACCGAGCGCAGCCCCTCCTCCAGCTCCTGGTCGACGAGGGCGTACCCCTGCCGCCGCACGCGGGCGAGTTCCGCCCGCAGGGCCTCCGGGGTGACGAGGGTGCGCGCGGTCAGGGGCCGCGGCCGCGCGCGGGCGAGCCGGGCGTCGAGGTCCTCCTCGGGCAGATCGGCGAGCATCACCCGGCCGACGGAGGTGACGTGGGCCGGGAACCGGGTGCCCACGGTGATCGTGGCCGACATGATGCGCCGGGTCGGCACCCGGGCGACGTACACGATGTCGTCGCCGTCGAGGACGCACAGCGACGACGACTCCCCCACCTCGGCGACGAGCCGCTCCAGGTGCGGCTGCGCCAGCTCGGGCAACGTCAGGCCGGCGAGGTAGGCGTAGCCGAGTTCCAGGACGCGCGGGGTGAGCCGGAAGAGGCGGCCGTCGCAGTGGACGTAGCCGAGGTCGGCGAGGGTGAGCAGCAGCCGGCGGGCCGCCGCGCGGGTCAGGCCGCAGGCGCGGGCGACCTCGCTGAGGGTGCGCGCGGGGTGTTCGGCGTCGAAGGAGCGGATGACCGCGAGGCCCCGCTCGAAGGACCTCACGAAATGCGGTGCCCGGGCCCCTGCGGTGGACATCACCACCCCCAAACTGTCAACAATCTCGTCAGCCAAACCCATTGACCCCGTCGAACGCGTGGTTCTCCGTTCCCTGCACGCCAGTTGAGCACTACTGTGCGGTGTGCGCACAGCCTGTCGGAACACCTTTGTCTGCACAGGAGGAGCCATGCGTCGTCTGCTCGCCGGTCTCGCGGCCGGCACCTTCCTGCTCGCCACGGCGGCCTGTGGCTCGTCCGACGGCTCCGGCTCGTCGGGCAAGGACACGTCGTCCGGCGGCACCACCACCGTCGAGCTCGGCCTGATTCCCATCGTCGACGTCGCGCCCGTCTACCTCGGGGTCCAGAAGGGCTTCTACGACAAGCAGGGCCTGAAGCTGTCGATCACGACCGCGCAGGGCGGCGCGGCGATCGTGCCGGGTGTCGTCAGCGGCCAGTTCCAGTTCGGCTTCAGCAACATGACCTCCCTCATGGTCGCCCAGTCCAACAGCGTTCCCGTACAGGCCGTTGCGAACGGCATCGCCTCGACCGGCGTGCAGGGCGAGGACTTCGGGGCGATCACCGTGAAGAAGGGCAGCCCCCTCAAGTCCGCGAAGGACCTGGAGGGCAGGAAGGTCGCCATCAACACCTTGAAGAACATCAACGAGACCGCGGTGCGCGCCTCGGTGCGCGAGGCGGGCGGCGACCCCGACAAGGTGAAGTTCGTCGAACTGCCCTTCGACCAGATGCCGGCCGCCCTCGACGGCGGGCAGATCGACGCCGCGATGGTCGTCGAGCCCGCCCTCGCCACCGTCAAGGGCCAGGGCGGCGTGGAGATCGCCTCCCCCCTGGTCGACGTCGCCCCGGACCTCACCGTCGCGATGTACTTCACCTCCACGCAGTACGCGCGGCGGAACCCGGACGTGGTGAAGAAGTTCCAGCAGGCCACGGCCGAGTCGCTCGCCTACGCCGACGCGCACCCGGACGAGGTCCGGCAGATCGTCACCACGTACACCAAGATCCCGGCCTCGGTGCTGGAGCAGGTGACGCTGCCCAAGTGGCCGGCCGAGGCCAACCGTTCCTCCATCGAGGCGCTGGAGAAGCTCGGCGCCGAGGACGGACTGTTCACGTCCGACCCCGACCTGGACAAGCTGCTGCCGTGAGGGGCGTCAACCTCGCGCTCGGCGCGGCCGGGCTCGCGGCCTTCCTCGCCCTGGGCGAGGCGGTGCCGCGACTCGGTCTGGTCAAGGAGGCCTACTTCCCGCCGACGAGCCGTATCGCCGGGGCACTCGGCGACGAACTGGCCGACCGAGCTTTCTGGACGGCCCTCGGCGACACCCTCACCGGCTGGGCGCTGGGCCTGGCGATCGCGGCCGTCGCGGGCGTCGTGGCCGGGGTGGTGATCTCCGTCGTCCCGTACCTGCGCGAGGCGACGGCGTCGACGATCGAGTTCCTGCGCCCCATCCCCTCGGTCGCCCTGATCCCCCTGGCCGTCCTGCTGTACGGCGCCGGACTGCGCTCGGTGCTCCTGCTGGTCGTCTACGCCTCCTTCTGGCAGGTCCTCATCCAGGTCCTGTACGGCGTCCAGGACGTCGACCCGGTCGCGGAGGAGACGGCCCGCTCCTACGGACTCGGCCCCTGGGCGCGCGTCCGGCACGTCCTGTGGCCGACCGCCCTGCCGTACGTCATGACCGGCGTGCGGCTCGCGGCGGCGGTCGCGCTGATCCTCGCCGTCACCGCCGAACTCGTCATCGGCGCCCCGGGTCTGGGCGCGCGCATCGCGGTCGCGCAGACCTCGCAGGCGGTGCCCGAGATGTACGCGCTGATCGTCGTCGCCGGACTGCTCGGCCTGTTGATCAACGTCGGCGCGCGGACGGTGGAACGGCGGGCGCTGGCCTGGCACCAGTCGGTGCGCGGGGAGGTGGCGGTGTGAGGTATCTGCTGCTCCGGCTGGTGCTGGTGGCCGCCCTGCCGGCCGTGCTGGTCGCGCTCTGGTGGGTGGGCTCCGCGAACAGCACCGACGTGTACTGGCCGCCCCTGCGGACGATCCTGGAGACCTTCCCGGACGTGTGGACGGGTGAGCGGCTGCGATCGGACGTCGTGCCGAGCGTGCTGCGGCTGGCGGGCGGCTGCACACTGGCGGCCGTCGCCGGGATCGCGCTGGGCACGGTCATCGGCTCCTACCGCCGGGTGCGGGCGGTGTGCGAGCCGGTCCTGGAGTTCCTGCGGGCGGTGCCGCCGCCCGTCCTGGTGCCGGTCATCATGCTGTTCGCGGGCATCGGCGACACGATGAAGGTCGTGGTGATCGCGGTCGGCTGCGTGTGGCCGGTGCTGCTCAACACCGTCGAGGGGGTACGGGCGGTGGACCCGGTGATGGCGGAGGCGGCCCGCTCGTACGGCATCACGGGCGTCGCGCGAATCAGGGACCTCGTGCTGCGTTCGGCGAGCCCGCAGATCTTCGCGGGCCTGCGGCAGGCCCTGTCCATCGGGATCATCCTGATGGTCATCAGCGAGATGTTCGCCGCCAGCAACGGACTCGGCTTCACCATCGTGCAGTTCCAGCGCGGCTTCGCCATCCCCGGCATGTGGACCGGGATCCTGGTGCTCGGCCTGCTCGGCTTCGTCCTGTCGGTCCTCTTCCAGCTGGTCGAGCGGCGCGTGCTCGGCTGGTACCACGGTCTGCGCACCGCCGCCCGGCGGTCCCGGTGACGTCCTCGAACGGTTCGAAAGGGCAGGGCATGCTCGACGTACGCGGCCTGAAGAAGGTCTACGAGGGTTCCGGACGGCGGGTGGAGGCGGTACGCGACCTCACCTTCACCGTCGACGCCGGCGAACTGGTCTGTCTCGTCGGCCCGTCGGGCTGCGGCAAGACGACCCTGTTGAAGTGCGTCGGCGGCCTGCTCGCGCCGACGGCCGGTGAGGTCCGGCTGGAGGGGCGGAAGGTGACCGGCCCGCCGCCCGGGATGGCCTTCGTGTTCCAGGAGTACGGGCGCAGCCTCTTCCCGTGGATGCGGGTCGGCCAGAACGTCGAACTGCCGCTGAAACAGAAGGGACTGGGCAAGGCACGGCGCCGGGAGCTGGTCGCCGACGCGCTGGAGTCGGTGGGGCTCGCCGACGCCTCCTCCGCGTACCCCTGGCAGCTGTCGGGCGGGATGCAGCAGCGGGTGGCGATCGCGCGGGCGCTCGCCTACGAGCCCCGCGTGCTGCTGATGGACGAGCCGTTCGCGGCCGTCGACGCGCAGACCCGCGCCGACCTGGAGGACCTCGTGCGGGGCCTGTGGCGGGAGCGGGGCATCACGATCCTGTTCGTCACCCACGACATCGACGAGGCCGTCTACCTCGGTGAGCGGGTCGTCGTCCTGTCCGCCTCGCCCACCGTCGTCCAGGAGCAGCTGAAGGTCGATCTGCCGCCGGACCGCGACCAGTTGCACACCCGGGTCGCCCCGCGCTTCGCCGAGCTGCGGACCCACGTGTACGAGCAGATCCAGGCGGCGAAGCGCGCCACACTCCGCAAGACGGCCGCCCCGGCGGACACGCCGCCCGCGGTGACGTGAGTGCCCCGGCCGCCCCGGGCGCCGCCGGCGACCTGAACGCCGACGGTGCCCGGGGTCAGGCCTCGGGGGCGGGCACCACGCTGAGGTGTCCCGCGGCGCGGCGGGGCCGCCGGGCCCTGCGGGGCGCGGGCGCGGGGGCCTCGCGCAGCACCATCGTCAGCCGTGTGTATCCCATGTCCTGCAGCGTCCTCGGTGTCTCGCCGACGATCCGGCACGTCGTGGCGCCCCAGCGCGGGTCCGGATGGACCAGCGGGCGGACGGCTCCGTCGTGCTCGACGGCCTCCTCGCCGACCGCGCGGATCCAGTGCGGCAGGCCCTGCCGGTAGGCGGCCTCCATCAGCGGGTCCTGGGCGATCTCACGGCGGATCGCCTGCAGCCCGTGGTCGTGGCCGTGCCGTTCCAGCGTCGCCGCGAAACGGGCCAGCATCGGCAGGCACCAGCTGGCCTCGTGGTCGCCGAGGACCGACCCGGCGTCCGGGTGGAAGAGGACGAACCGCAGGAAGTTGTCGCCCGGCAGGGCCGTCGGATGCGGGCCCACCTCCCGGAAAAGTGTCCGGAAAGCGGTGTTGGCCAGGACGACGTCCCAGCGGTGGTCGAGGACGACGGACGGGAAGGGGACGGCCTCCAGGTACACGGCGTAGTCCTGGAGGTAGGCCTGGGCCTCGGGACGCTCGGGGACGGGCCGCGGCACCGACCGCTGCCCACCTGCCTGATATGCCATCGGGAGGTCACCCCTCTTGCCTCTGCGGCCTTCACGCGGCGCCCCGATCCTGCTGCCCCGACGCGCGGCATGTCAACTATCGTGGCATTCCACGCTCGTTGACGGCTGAAATTGGCCACAGTTGTGGCGAGACCTGGATGTGAGTTCGAAGGACCCGCTACTCTCCGGTCAGTTCACGGCGATCCCGTGCGCCTGTGAGAGGGTCGTGAGAGACGTAGGAGACCTGTCGGTGACGGATGGCTTCGAGGTTCCGGGCGCCACGGCGACGGTGCTGCTGTCGGCCGTCGTCGCCCGTGTCACCGCGCTCGCCGACCGGCTCGGCGTGCCGCACGCGGAGGTCTTCGACACCGGACGGCTGTCCGTCGCCTCCGGCGTCCCGGAGCCCGTGGTCAAGTCACTGCTGAGCGGCCGGCCCGCCGGCGAGCCGGATGTGCAGGCCCGCTTCCTGCAACGCCTGGACCTGCTGCGCCGCACCCGGCTCAAGCCCAACGGGCGCAGGTACACCCAGCAGGAGATCGCCGACGGCGCCGGCATGTCACGGCAGCAGGCGGGCGCCCTCATCAACGGCGACCGCCGGCCCACGATGGAGCACTGCGACGCCCTCCAGCGGTTCTTCCGCGTCCACGCCGGCTTCCTCACCGCCGAGGACCCCGAGGCCCTCGCGGGCGCCCTGCAGCACATCGAGCAGGAACTGCTGCAGAAGCTCGCCGCCCGGGAGGCGGCCGCGGCCGCCGAGGACCCGCTGGAGCGGCTGCTGCAGGACCACGGCGTGCGCGGAATCGCCTGGCGGGCCGCGCAGCTGCCCACCGACCAGCACCGCGACAAGGTCGCCGAGTGGCTGGACATGCTCCTGGAGAGCGTGAAGCGGCCCGAGTCGTGATCCGGGGGAGAACTGTGGGCATCGCCAAGGACATGCGCCGCCTGTGCGACGAACTGGTCGCGGAGCTGACCCTCCCGGCCCCCGCCGCTCCGGCCGACCTGTACACCGCCCTGTGCGACGGCATGAGCCGACGCCGCGGCCGCCCCGTCCACTTCCGTACGGCCGCCTTCCCGCCCGGCACCGCGAGCGGGCTGTGGCTCGACATGGCCGACCAGGACCTCGTCGTCATCGAGGAACGCACCGCCCCCGACCACCAGTTGGTGATCCTCGGCCACGAGCTGTGGCACATGAAGGCGGGCCACTGCAGCCACCACGTCGAGGGCGCCGCCGTCGCGGCCCGTTTGCTGCAGGACGGCGCGGACCTTCAGGCGACGGTCCACAAGGTCGCGGCACGCACCCGCTTCGACCAGGCCGACGAGCGGGACGCCGAGCGCTTCGGCCTGTTACTCGCCAGCAAGTGCCGGGCGTGGCTGGCGGGTTCGTCGGCCCGGGGGCGCGGTCAGCGGGACCACCTGGCGGGCCGGATCGAGGCCTCGCTGGGCTATCTGGGCCGGCGGGACCGGGGCGGGGCCTGAGCGCCGGCACGCTCGCGTGCGTGCCGAGGGTGCGTGATCAGGGTGCGCGACCAAGCTGCGTGATCAGAGCGCGCGACCAAGCTGCGTGATCAAGCTGCGTGATCAGGTGGGTTCGACCCCGGGTCCTCAGGTCGCACTGCGCTCACCGGCCTCCCGGAACTCCCTTCCGCTCTCCGGCCGCTCCGAGCGCCCGCCGGGACGGCCCTCGCGCAGCAGGGCGCGCCAGCGGTCGCGGCTCCAGTCGGCCGGGAGGGTGGTACGGGTGAACTCCTCGACCAGGGCGCGGAAACGGGCGGGGTCGGTGTGGAACGGGAAGTGGCCGGCGCCCTCGAAGATCTCCAGCCGGCTGCCCGGCATCGCCTCGTGCGCCCGGTACGCGTGCCGGACCGGCACCACGCTGTCGCGGTCGCCCCACAGCAGCATGGTCGGCATGCCGGCGGTCAGATAGCAGCGGTCCAGCATGGTCACGACCTGGCCGCGCCAGTCGACCACCGCGCGCAGGGTGCGGATGAAGACATCGCGCGAGGTGTCGTCCGGGAGGGCGTCGACGAGGGTGAGCAGGTCCGGGGCGTCCTGGCCCAGATCGGTGTCCAGCAGCTTCAACAGGCGCACGGCGAGACCCAGTTGCAGACGCATCCCGGGCAGCCGCAGCGCGGACAGCGCGAGGTGGGCGCCGGGCAGCGACACCAGCCGCAGGGCGGGGTTGACCTCGCGGCCCACGCCGCCGGCGCTGACGAGGACGAGCCGCTCGGTGCGTTCGGGGAACTGGTAGGCGAACTGCATGGCCACGCCCCCGCCGAGCGAGTGACCCACCAGGGTCGCCGACTCGATGCCGAGCGTGCTGAGCAGATCGCGCAGGCCGTTGGCGTACGCGGCCACCGAGTAGTCGGCGCGCGGCTTGTCGGAGGCGCCGTGGCCGAGGAGGTCGGGGGCGATGACGGTGTGGGTGCGGGCCAGGTCGGGGATCAGTTCGGCCCAGGTGGCGGAGGAGTCCCCGATGCCGTGGATGAGGACGAGCACCGGCCCGTTCCCCGCCATGCGGAAGGCGCGCCGGTAGCCGTGCACCACGCGGTGGCGCACGTGCGGTTCACCGTCGTCCACCCGGCGCGGCCGCGGGGCGCGCGCCGGGCGGCGCCGCGGGACGTCGGCCACCCGCTCGTCTCCCGTCACCCTGTGTCCCGGCACCCTGCTCCCGTCACCCTGGCGTCGGCCGTCCCCCGAAAGCCCTTCACACCAGCGTAGAGGCCGTTTTCCCCAGGGGATTTCGATGAGGTTTCGCCTCCGCTAAGCGGGCGAACCGACGCTGGGCGAGACCGGATTGTCAGTGGTGGACGGCAAGCTGGGGGGTGCGCCGCCACATGGTGGCGTACGCGCCGTCAGGGCGCGTGGGAGACGACGCCGACGCGGGGAGAGCCGACCGATGCCCACTGCCGTACTGACCGACCGGGAGCGCACCGCCGTCCAGGCCTATCTGCGACTGCTGCACACCGTCCGCGCCGCCTTCGGTGACGACGGCTCCGGCCCGCCGCACGACCGGCAGCCGCCCATGGTCCCACCCGCCGTCCTGGCCGAGGCGGAACAGGCTCTGGCGGCAGCGGGTCTGACGGGGAACGAGGAGGAGTTCTTCCGCCTGCTGCACAGCTGGTGCCCGGAGAGCTGAGGGAGGAGGGAGTGAGGACGGGGGTCGGCGCCACGGGCCGCATGCGCCGCGTGGGCCTCGTCCGCCGCCTACGCCACGTGCACCGTATGGCCCGACGACCCGACGACCCGACGGTCTGACAGCCGGACGCGATGGCGCGGGGCCGCCCCGCGGCGGCAGTCCGGGCGGGCCCGGAGTGGGAGTCCGGGCGGGCCCACCCCGACGGCAGCGCCCCGTGGGGCGTGTCCGGGTCAGGCCCGGGCGACCGTGATCGCTGTGGCCACCAGGCCGCGCTCCACGGTCCAGCGGCCGTCGAAGTGATCGATCCGGCGGCTGCCGACCGCCGGGCCGGGGACGAGGAGCCGGGCGCGGAAGGTGCCCTGCGTCTCGTCCTCGAGTCCGGCGTCGACGTCGATGTCGGCCTCGCTGAAGTCCAGCCACTTACGGGTGAGAGGAAACCACGCCTTGTAGACGGACTCCTTGGCGCTGAACAGCAGCCGGTCCCAGTGCACCCCGGGCCGGTGCGCGGCCAGAGCGCGCAGACGTTCCGCCTCGGCCGGCAGGGCGATGGCGGACAGCACGCCGTCGGGCAACGGCTGGTGGGGCTCGGCGTCGATGCCGAGGGAGGCCAGGTCGGTGGCGCGCACCAGGGCCGCCGCGCCGTAGCCGTCGCAGTGGGTCATGCTGCCGGTCAGGCCGGCCGGCCACTGCGGGGCGCCCCGCTCGCCGGGCAGCACGGCCTGCGGGGCCACGCCCAGCTTCTCCATGGCGCGCCGCGCGCAGCAGCGTACGAGGGTGAACTCGCGGCGACGTTTGGCGACGGCCCGTGCCACGAGCGCCTCCTCCTCCGGGTACAGCGGCCCGTCCCCGAACTCGCGGACGCCCTCCTCGCCGTAGGCCTCCACGGTGACGACCGTCTCCGGCAGCAGTTCCTCGATCACGTGGTGGTGTCCTCCGTCGGCAGGATGCGGCGCAGTCGGCCCGGCGGCTGCGGGCGTTTGCGCCATTCGCGGGGGTAGCCCACCGACACCTCCTCGAAGCGGACCCCCTCGTGCCAGGTGGTCCGAGGGATGTGCAGGTGGCCGTAGACCATGGCCGCGACGCGGAACCGGCGGTGCCAGTCCGCGGTCAGCCGGGTGCCGCACCACATGGCGAACTCGGGGTACCACAGGACGTCCGTGGGGTGCCGGTCCAGCGGGTAGTGGTTGACGAGGACCGTCGGCAGGTCCTCCGGGAGGGCGGCGAGCCGGCGCTCCGTCTCGGCGACCCGCGCCCGGCACCAGTCCTCTCGGGTCGGATAGGGGTCGGGGTGGAGCAGGTACTCGTCGTTGCACACGACCCCGGTCCCGTGCGCGTACGCCAGACCCTCCTCCTTGGTGGTGCAGCCCGTCGGCAGGAAGGAGTAGTCGTACAACAGGAACAACGGGGCGACCGCCACCGGGCCGCCGGGGCCCTCCCACACCGGGTACGGGTCCTCGGGGGTGACCACGCCCAGTTCGCGGCACATCTCGACGAGGTGCTCGTACCGGGCGACCCCCCTGAGGGTGACGGTGTCCTTGGGGTGGGTCCACAGTTCGTGGTTGCCGGGCGCCCAGACGACCTTGCGGAAACGGCTCGCGAGGGTCTTCAGCGTCCAGCCGATGTCGGCCACGCTCTCCGAGACGTCACCGGCCACCAGCAGCCAGTCGTCGTCGGACTCCGGGGCCATGCGCTCGACCAGGGCACGGTTCTCGGGATACCCGATGTGCAGATCGCTGATGGCCAGCAGCTGTCCGGCACCACCGGCCGTCGACGTCACGTCCGCTCCCCCGCTCCCGCTCGGCCCCGCGCGCCCTCCGACGGGCACACCGACGGGCACCACGACAACACATTCACGCGCGCGGGACAAGAACGTCCCCACGTGGCGCCCCCACCCTTTACCCGACCCGCGACCGAGGTGAACATGATCGAAGAATCCGTAACGCGCGCGTTGCACGCGGCACCCCCCGGAAGCCGTATGATCGCCCCAACACCTCCGCTTTGAACGCCCTGTCGCACGGGGCGCTTTGGTGTCCCTCCATCCACCCTGCCCGGGCACGGGCCTGCTCCGCCCTGCCCGCGAACCGTGAAAGGCGGCCCGCATGGTCTCTCGCGTACGCGTCTGGCTCAACCGCACGTACGCGGAGAACGTGTTCTTCATGGATCAGCTCCGCCGAAATCCGAGCGATCGGGCCGTCGAGATCCACGCCACCCACGGGGACGCCGACTCGCCCGTCCTCGCCGCCGCCGACACCGCCGACCTGGAACCGGAGGGCCTGTCCCCGGCCGCGTACGTGGAGTACGCGCTCGACCAGTGCGCGCGCCGCGGCATCGACGTGTTCGTGCCCCGGCTGCACCAGGCGGCGATCGTGGCACACCGCGCCGACTTCGAGGCGGTGGGGACGGCGCTGCTGGCGCCGACGCCCGAGGCCGTCGCCGTCTTCCAGGACAAGGTGATCGCCTACGAGGCCGTCCAGGCGATCGGCGTGCCCGTGCCGCCGTGGTGGCGGGTCCGGACGGCCGACGAACTCCTCGCCGCTGTCGAGGAGTTGGAGGCCGGCGGCCACAAGGCGTGCTTCAAGCCCGCGTCCGGCGCGGGCGGGGTCGGCTTCCGGGTGATCACACGCGCTCCCATCTCCCTCACGCACCTCAACGGCTTCCCCAGCCCGTACGTCCAGCTCGACCTGGTCGTGGAGGCGCTGAAGCAGGCCGACGAGCCGGTGGACTGGATGGTGATGCCGCGCCTGGAGCAGCCCGAGGTGTCGGTGGACTGCCTCACCGGTCCCGACAACCGGGTCCGCCTCGCCGTCGCCCGCACCAAGAATGGCCGGCGCCGGGGCTTCAGTCTCCAGGAGCAGTGGCTGGAGCCGGCCCGTCGGATCGCCGAGGGCTTCGGGCTGCACTACCTGTCCAACATCCAGTTCCGGATGTTCGGCGAGCAGCCGGTCCTGATGGACGTCAACACGCGTCCGGCCGGCGGACTGCACCAGCTGTCCCTCTGCGGGATTAACGCCCCCTGGGCCGCCGTGCAGTTGGCGCTCGGGGAGGACCCCGGGGAGATCGTGCCGCCGTTCCTGGGACAGGACTACACCGTGGTGTCGGGACCGCGTCCGCTGCGGCCGGTGTCGCTTCCGCCGCAGCGGCTCGAGGAGACGGAGACGCTGCTGCCGGCGGTACCCGCCCAGGCCGACTCCGTCGAAGCCCCGTCCGGGGCTTCGGCGACGGCCACGGCGGCCGAGGCGTTGCCGCTGTAGGGCCCGGCTGCCACTGCCCGTCCGAGCCTGTCGGCAGGAAGACTCCCCCGGAGCAGAATCCGGGGGATTTTTTTTCGTACGGGGTGTATCAGGGGCCGGGGTGCGTGCTCTTAAGGGTGTAACACCGAAGGCCCACGGAGGAGACCGGGGGATCTACGGGGGATCACGGGGGACCTCCGTGGGAGCGGTGTCCGCACCAGGGAACCAACGGGGGGAAACGGGGATCGACGGGGGATCCCCGGGGGAACGGGGGATCGGGTCGGTCGGCCGCTGTCACGGGGAGCGACCGGCCGGCCCGAAGCGTGCCGTCCGCGGCGGTTGCGGCGGGCGGGAGCCGGGGGGCGGCGGAGAGCGTGCCGGGCCCGCGGTGGGTCCCGGCCGGGAGCCCGGCGACGCCGTCGTGGTGGCGGCTGGTGAGGACGGCGTACCCCTGCCCGCGCGGGCGACCGGCGCCGCCCACGCGGGGGTCGTAGCGGGGCGCCGTGAAGCGGTCGAGCTGCGACGGGTACCGGTCGTGGGGGACGCTGTCGTCGCAGAACGACCGGGACGCCTGGACGCCGTCGACGGCGTGGGTGCACGTTGGGCCGAAGATCCCCTACTTGGCGTCGGTGAACCAGGGGCGCACGGGCACGGTCAGCCCGCCTCGGCGCGCTTCAGGCGCAGGGTGAGGACCTGGAAGGGGCGCAGCGCGACGAGGACCGCGCCGTCACCGTCGAGGTCGACGTCCGTGTCGTCCAGCGGCCGCTCCAGCAGGTCGGTGACCTGGGCGCCGGCGAGCGGGAACCCGGTGCGCAGCACGCCCCGGGCGCGGCCGCCGCGGCACTCGTAGAGCCGCACCACCACATCGCCCGACGCGTCGTCGGCGAGCTTCACCGCCTCCACGGTGACACCCTCGCCGGCCACGGAGACCACCGGCGCGGGCGCGCCCGCCGCCTCCGCCACGCGCAGCGGGAGGTTGAGGGAGTAGCCCTCGGCGACCGCGTCCGCGATGCTCGCGCCGGGCAGGAGCGCGTAGGTGAAGCGGTGGCGGCCCTGGTCGGCCTCGGGGTCCGGGATGCGCGGGGCGCGGACCAGGCTGAGGCGGACCGTGGTGGTGGTGCCGCCGTCCTCACGGACCGTGCGGGAGACGTCGTGGCCGTACGTCGAGTCGTTGATGACGGCGACGCCGTACCCGGGTTCGCCGACGTGCACCCAGCGGTGGCCGGAGACCTCGAAGCGGGCCGCCTCCCAGCTGGTGTTGGTGTGGGTGGGGCGCTGGACGTGGCCGAACTGGATCTCGGCGGAGGAGTGCGGGGCGCGGACGTCCACCGGGAAGGCCGCCTTGAGGATCTTCTCCGTCTCGTGCCAGTCGATGTCGGTCTCGATGTCGATACGGGGGCTGCCCGCGCGGACCGTGATCGTCTGGGTGATGGTCGAGCCCTTGCCGAAGGTGCGGATGACGCGGATCGCGCCGACGAGGGGGTCCTCCTCGACGACGGTCACCGAGTCCGCTTCCAGCAGGTCCGTGGAGCGGTTCCTGTAGTGCTTGTCGATGTCCCAGGCGTCCCAGTGGTTCGGGAGGTCGGTGTGCAGGCGCAGCAGGTTGCCGCGGCCGGCGAGGACTTCGCGGTCGGCCCGCAGGTCGTGTACGGACGACAGTGTGCCGTCGTCCGCCACCTGTACCCGCACCAGGCCGTTGTCGAGGACGCGGCCGGCCGGTGTCGCGCCGACCGTGACCGGCTGCGGCGGCTCGGCGTCGGTGAGGGGCGCGTTGCCGTTCGCGGGCACCGCCACGTACACCGGTGCGCCCTCGGCCGTACGGACCACCTCGGCACGGTCGTACGGGCTCGTGTTGAACACCCGCGGTCCGCCGTCGCCCAGGGCGGTGACCGCCTCGGCCGTCAGCGCCTCCAACTCCCGTGCGACGCGCGCGTATTCGTCCTCCGCCTCACGGTGCACCCAGGCGATCGACGATCCCGGCAGGATGTCGTGGAACTGGTGGAGCAGCACCGTCTTCCACAGGCGGTCCAGCGTCTCGTACGGGTAGGCGTAGCCCGGCGCGTGCAGGGCCGCCGTCGTCGCCCACAGCTCGGCCTCGCGCAGCAGGTGCTCGCTGCGCCGGTTGCCCTGCTTGGTGCGGGCCTGCGAGGTGTAGGTGGCGCGGTGCAGCTCCAGGTACAGCTCGCCGTTCCAGACCGGGGCGTCCGGGTACTCCTCGCGGGCCTTGGCGAAGAAGTCGTCGGGGTGTTCGACGACGACCTTGGGCGAGCCCTCCAGGTCGGCGAGCCGGCGCGCGCGTTCCATGATCTCGCGGGTGGGGCCGCCGCCGCCGTCGCCCCAGCCGAAGGGCGCGAGGGAGCGCGTACCGGCACCCTTCTCGGAGTAGTTGCGCACCGCGCGGTCCATCTCCTCCCCGCTGAAGCGGGCGTTGTAGGTGTCGACCGGCGGGAAGTGGGTGAAGATGCGGGTGCCGTCGATGCCCTCCCACCAGAAGGTGTGGTGGGGGAACTTGTTCGTCTGGTTCCAGGAGATCTTCTGGGTGAGGAACCACTCGTTTCCGGCGAGCTTGGCGAGCTGCGGGTAGGCGGCGGTGTAGCCGAAGGAGTCCGGCAGCCAGACGCCCTTGGTCTCGATGCCGAAGTGCTCGATGAAGAACCGCTTGCCGTGGACGAGCTGGCGGGCGATGGCCTCGCCGCCGGGCAGGTTGCCGTCGGCCTCGACCCACATGCCGCCGACCGGCGCCCACTGGCCCCTCTTCACCGACTCCTGGATGCGCGCCCACACGTGCGGGTAGTGGTCGCGCACCCATGCGTACTGCTGGGCCTGGGAGCAGGCGAAGATGAAGTCGTCGTACTCGTCGGCGAGCGAGGTGACGTTGGAGAAGGTGCGGGACGTCTTGCGCTTGGTCTCGCGGATGGGCCACAGCCAGGCGGAGTCGATGTGGGCGTGCCCGACGCCGGAGATGGTGTGGGCGCTGGCGTGGGCGGGCTTGGCCAGGACGGGGGCGAGGACCTCGCGGACGGCGGGGGCGCTGCCGGAGACGTCGTCCAGGTCGAGGGCGTCCATGGCCCGGTCCAGGGCGTGCAGGATCTCGTGGCGGCGCGGTTCGTGCTCACCGAGGTGGACCATGAGCCCGCGCAGGACCTGAAGGTCCAGGTCGAGGTGCCAGACCTCCTCGTCGAGGACGGCGATGTCGGCGCGACGGAAGGTGTACAGGGGACGGTCGCCTGCCGTCCGTACGTCGCCGAGCGGGGTCGGCGCGGCGAAGCCGTCGGCGAGGATGTCGGGGTTCGAGGCCGCCTCGACCAGGTAGTCGATCTGCTCCCCGCCGCTCGCCGGATTGCCGATCGGCACGTACTGGTTGAGCGGGTTGACCGCCTTCAGCGGCCGGCCGTCGGGCAGGTGGACCAGTGCCTCGGCCTGGTTGCCCGGCCAGCCGCCGACGAAGCCGAGGTCGATGACCGCCTCCACCCGCTTCCCGGCCCACTCGGCGGGCACCCGGCCGCGCATCCGGAACCAGGTGGTGCCCCAGGGCGGACCCCACGGGGTGTCCATCGCGAAGGGCTCGTACCGCGCGGCCGCGGCCTCCTCGAAGGAGACCGGCTCCCCCGGCGCCTGCCATGCCTCGACCTCGAAGGGAACGGTGGCCGCGTAGATCGCGGGCTGGATGCGCTGGGTGTGGGCGCGCTCGACGCGCTCCTCGATCCGGCGGCGTTCGTCGTGCATGAGGGGTCTCCAGGGAGGAAGCGGAGGGAAAGCGCTTACACAAGGTAGCCGAGGCCAGGATGCACGGCGGTGTAGCCCTCGACCAGTCGCCGGGCGATGTTGACCGAGTCGACCAGCGGGTGCAGCGCGAAAGCCTTCACGGCGGTGGCCCGCGAGCCGGACGCGGCGGCGGCCAGCACCTCCCGCTCGACCGCCTTCACCGAGCAGACCAGGCCGGTGGCGTGGCCGGGGAGCGGGGCCACGGCCACCGGGTGCGCGCCGTTGGCGTCGACCAGGCAGGGCACCTCGATGACCGCCTCGGTGTCGAGCACCGCGAGCGTGCCCTTGTTGCGGACGTTCAGGATCAGGGTCGTGCGTTCGTCGCGGGCGATGGCCCGCATCAGGGCCAGGGCCACCTTCTCGTAGCCGCCGGAGAGGTCGTCGGCGTCGCGTTCGCCGGCGCCGGCCGTCTCCCGGTTCTCCGCCATGTAGGTGGCCTCACGCTCGGCACGGGTGCGGTCCCAGGCGGTCAGCGCCGCCGCGCCGGGGTCGCGCATCTCCTCGTAGAAGCGGGCCTGCTGGTCGCGCAGGAAGGCGCCGCGGGTCTTCTCGGCCTGCTGGTAGGCACGGACGGCCTCGCGGTTGAAGTAGTAGTAGTGCAGGTACTCGTTGGGGATCGCGCCGAGCGAGCGCAGCCAGTCGACGCCGAAGAGCTTGCCCTCCTCGAAGGAGCCGAGCAGGTCGGGGTCGGCGAGCAGCCGCGGCAGTTCGTCGCGGCCGGCCACGCGCAGACCGCGCACCCAGCCGAGGTGGTTGAGGCCTACGTAGTCGATGAAGGCCTCGCGCGGGTCCGCGCCCAGCACGCGGGCGATACGGCGGCCGAGGCCGACCGGCGAGTCGCAGATGCCGATGACACGGTCGCCGAGGTGGCGGGACATGGCCTCGGTGACGAGGCCGGCCGGGTTGGTGAAGTTGATGACCCAGGCGTCGGGGGCGAGGCGGGCGACGCGTCGCGCGATGTCGACGGCGACCGGGACCGTCCGCAGGCCGTAGGCGATGCCGCCCGCGCCGACCGTCTCCTGGCCGAGGACCCCCTCCGCGAGAGCCACCCGTTCGTCGTCGGCGCGGCCCTGGAGGCCGCCGACGCGGATCGCGGAGAAGACGAAGTCGGCGCCGCGCAGGGCCTCGTCGAGGTCGGTGGTGGTGGTCACCCGGGGGGCGTCGGGCACGTCGGCCGCCTGTTCGGCCAGCACACGGGAGACCGCGTGCAGTCGACCGGCGTCCAGATCGTGCAGGACGACGTCGGTGACCCGCCCCTCGGCGCGGTCCGTCAGGAGCGCGCCGTACACGAGCGGCACCCGGAACCCGCCGCCGCCCAGAATCGTCAGTTTCACGCTTGCACCTCTCCTGCCAGGACCACGTCGACGCCCGCCTCCTCCGGGCGGGCGCGGGTCGCCGCGTACACCGGCGCGTCGGTCACCACCACGCCCAGGTCCTCGGGACCCCAGACCCTCACCCTGTCCGTACCCGGGAACCTCGCCCTGTCCGCCGGCAGGACGACCTTGTCGCTCGCCTTGATCATGGCGCGCTCGACCGGCACCTCGGCGACCGTCGTGTCCGGCACCTGCCCGCCGGGCCGCACCGCGCTGGTGCCGAGGAAGAGCCAGTCGGCGTGCAGCCGGCGCGGGGTGTCCTCGGTGAGGAAGCCGATCAGGGAGCGGTTCTCGCGGCGGGCCATGCCGCCGAGCGGCACCCGGTCGATGCTCCCGTCGCCGGCGACGTCCTCGTGGACCACCAGGTTGCCGGTGATCGCGGTGAGGCGGCGGCCGTGGAGCCGGCGGGCGAGCCGGTGGGGGCCAGCGCGTCCGCCGTGCCCTGGGCGGACGGGCGGCGCCGGCCTGGTGGTACCGACGTCGAGCAGCGCCGACTGTCCGTCCGCGATCATCGCCGCCGCGTGCGCCGCCATGGCGTCCTTCTCCGGCACGCGCACCTCGGTGACCTCGGCGAAGGGCTGGTCGCCCTCCTCGACGGCGCCGCCGTGGATCCGCGTGAGCGGGCCCTCCTCGAGTCGGACCAGGTCCCGCCGGACGGTGGCGGGACTCACGCCGCCCAGTTGCTCCGAGAGGTCGGTCACGGACGCGGGGCCGCCGGAGCGCAGCGCGCTCAGGATGCGTTGCTGTCGTCGTTCTGCCAGCACGTCGTGAACACTACTCGTAGCCTTCGATCAGGCTCCTGCTCACTTCTGCTCGAAATCGGCAGTCCAGACCGCACCGGCCGGGGCCCGGGTCTGCTGGGAGAACGCGCACTTCGTCGTGGCTGTGTACGGACTGGACGTGTACGGACTGGACGTGTAGGGACTGGACGTGGTGGTCGCCGACGAGACGGAGGAGCCGGGGGTCTCACCGCCGTGACACCGGTCGGCCGCCGGGACGGCCCGGGCGGTCGCCCCGCCCGGGGGAACGCGTCCCCGAACAGGCCCCTCCGCCACCCGGAAGGGCTCTCGGCACGGGATGGTGTCCGACGAGAACTCCGACGTCGGGCACGCCCCCACGGTGCCACGCTGGAGCATGAGGAGATTTTCGCGGTCCGCGCCGAGAACCCCCGCCAGCCGATCGACGCTGTGGTCGCCTTCGGGTCCGGCCGCCCCACACCCTGCGCGCTCTCCGGGCGGACGGAGCCGCCTACGACTGCGAGTTCCTCGGCCTGACCGTCAGGAGGGCGAGCGTACCGGCCCGTAGCCATGTTGCCGCCTCTTCCACTGACATGCGGTCCGCCCTGACTTCGTCGCCTGCCGCGTGGCCGAGAGCGGTGACCGCGGCCACCAGCCAGGTGGCCGGCGGTGCGGGGTCGAACTCGCCCGACGCCTGCCCCTTCTCGATCAGCCGGGTGAGCCGGGCCGCGACGGGCTCATGCCGGGCCCGGTCGGCGTCGGAGCCGGCGCCCGTACCCCCGAGCCGGAGGAGCACCGGATTGCGTTCGAACAGCCGCCAGCCGATGTCCTGCAGCCGCAGCAGCGCGTCCAGGGCGGAACCACTCTTGTCTTCCGCCTCGTCCATCGCGGCCATGGCTTGGTCCGTGATCCGGCCGGCGACAGCGTCCAGCAGCGCGTCACGGCTGCCGAAGTGCGCGTACACGGTCTGGCGGGTGACGTCGGCCGCGGCCGCGATGGCGGCCATACCGGCATCGGGTCGCTCGGCCAGCAGGCGGACCGCGGCGTCCAGCACCGCGGCCCTGCTGCGCTCCGCGTCGGCGCGACGACGGGGCCGAACCCGCGGCGAGTCGCCCGGGGTCTCGAAAGCAGTCAAGTCTTACACCCTTGTCAGAACTAAGAGTCCACTATATCTTACAGGCATGTAAGAGATCGTCACCGGGGGGTAGCCCCGCACGCATGGCGAGGAGCATGGTGAAACCGCTGCGCACGAAGCCTCCCGAGCAGTTCATCGCCGACTTCTTCACGAGCTTCACCAACGCCGTGGTCCATGGCTCGGAAGACGCCTCTGACGTGATGTCCAGGTACTGCACCCGCGACGTCGTTCAAGTCGCCGACGGCATCCCCCTCGACTGGGACCACCTCGTCGCTCACCTCCGCCCGGTGCGCAAGAACCTGCGCGCGTTCCGGTTCGAGGTGCACGAGGCCCTCGCGGACGGAGACCGCATCGCGACGCGCTTCACGATCCACGCCCGGATGCGCAAGGGCGGAGCGATGTCCACACGAGTCCACATGTTCGCGGAGTTCACCCCTGACGGCTTGTTGCGACGAGCCGAGCAGCTCACGCGAGCCGTCACCGAAGCCGGCACGAGGAAGTGATCCGCCTGCGCGTCCGACTCGTCCAGGGCCTCGCCCTGCTGTCCACCGGCGCCCTCTCCGGCGCATTCGGCTACGGAGCGGCCAACCTCGTCCCCACCTTCAACGCCGTACCGCTCGACATGAGGCTGTCCTTCCACGCCCAGTTGATGCAGATGAACGGCATCACCATGCAAGGTGCCATGGGCGTGTCGACGCTCAGCGCCCTCGTGCTTGCCGCGATGACGCGTGGCGCCTCACGGCGGCTGGCCGCAGGTGCGGGGCTCCTCTCACTGGCATCCTTCCTGATCACCCGTCTGGGCAACGTCCCGATCAACGGCCGCATCAAGCAGTGGGCGGCCACCTCGGCGCCCGCGGATCACGCCGGGATCCTGGCTCGCTGGGAGGCGTTCAACTACGCCCGCACGGGTGCCGCGTTCATGGCCTTCGCGCTGCTGATCCTTCTCTCCCTGCGCGGTGTCGATGCCGGTCGGTCGACAGGCGACCGCCGCCCGTAGCGGGACTTTCAGGTCGCTCACGGAAGGTGGGCCAGGACCTCGAAGAAGCAGACATCACCAGCAGGGTCCGGTCGGTGGGCCGCAGGGCTGTCAGGTGAGACATCTGCTTCCACGCGAACCCGTCCTGGTGGACGTCGTCCGCTGAAGCGCGCCCCGAAGGGGCGCGGGGAACCGCGCGACGAGCCACGACGGTCGCGGGGTTCCCCACCGCATCAGCCCTTGGAGCTCCGAACAAAAGGGGCGCCCGGCTCGCGACGCCTGGTGCGTGCGATCGGACTCCCCTGTTGTTCGGAGCTCTTACAGGGCCGCGGACGTCACCTCACGCGTAGAACCGCGACAGGCTCTGCAGCACCGCCGCCGGCTTGGCCCCGCCCTCGATCTCGATCGTGCCGTCGACGGTGATCTGCACCCCGCCCGGCACCTCCTCGACCTCGGCGAGCCGGCCGACCAGGCGGATCCGGGAACCGACCTTCACCGGGGAGGGGAAACGCACCTTGTTCAGCCCGTAGTTGACCTTCGTGGTGACGCCCTGGACGTCCAGCAGCTCCGTGAACAGCGGAATGAACAGGGACAGCGTGAGATAGCCGTGGGCGATGGGGGCACCGAAGGGACCGTGCTCGGCCCGCTCGGGGTCGACGTGGATCCACTGGTGGTCCCCGGTCGCGTCGGCGAAGGTGTCGATGCGCTCCTGGGTGACCTCGATCCACTCACTGGCGCCGAGATCGCTTCCGGCCAGCTTCTTCAGCTCGTCGAGGCCGTTCACCGTGATGCTCATATGACGTTCCTTGGCTAGGAGTTGGTACCGAAGCGCTGGCGCACCCGGGCTTTGAGCAGTTTTCCGGAGGCGGTGCGCGGCAGTTCGTCCGCGATGACCACCGACTTGGGGATCTTGTACTTGGCCAGCTGCCCGGCCAGGGTGGCCAGCACCTCGTCGGGATCCAGCGCAGCGCCCTCGCGGGGTACGACGACCGCGCGCGGCACCTCGCCCCACTTGTCGTCGGGCACGCCGATGACCGCGCACTCGACGATGTCGGGGTGGGCGAGCAGCAGGTCCTCGATCTCGGCGGGGTAGACGTTCTCCCCACCGGAGATGATCATGTCCTTCATACGGTCGACGATGTACACGTAACCGTCTTCGTCGACCCGGGCCGCGTCCCCGCTGCGGAACCAGCCGTCGGCGAAGGAGGCGGCCGTCTCCTCGGGCAGCCCCCAGTAGCCCGGCATGACGTGCGGGCCGCGTACGACCACCTCGCCGGTCTCCCCGGGCCCGACCGGTGCCAGGTCCGGACCCACGACCCGGACGTCGCTGAAGAAGTGCGGCACGCCGGCGGAGCCGGCCTTGCCGGTGGCGTGTTCGGCGTCCAGGAACAGGGTCCCGGGGGCGGCCTCGGTCATGCCGTAGCCCTGTAGGAAGGTGAGGCCGCGTTCCTGGTACGCCGCGATCAGCGGGGTGGGGACGGGGGAGCCGCCGCAGGTGAGGATGCGCAGGGAGGACAGGTCGGCCTCCGGCCAGCGCGGGTGGCGGGCGATCTGGTCGAACATCGTCGGCACCCCGAACATGAAGGTGATGCGGTGCCGTTCGACCAGGTCGAAGGTGGCCTCCGGATCGAAGGCCTCGACCAGGACGCAGGTGCCGCCCTTCAGCAGCACCGGCAGCGTCAGCATGTTCAGACCCGCCGTGTGGAACAACGGGGCGCAGACCAGGGCGCGTTCGTCGGCGATCAGGTCGGTGTCGACGAGGACGTTGACCGCGTTCCAGATGAGGTTGCCGTGGGTGAGCATGGCGCCCTTGGGCCGGCCGGTCGTGCCCGAGGTGTACATGATGATGCAGGTGTCGTCGGCGCCGACCGGTTCGTCGATCGGCTCGTCCCCCGCCGCTGAGAGCGCTTCCTCGTACTCGGCACCGACCTCGACGTACGTCCGCACGTCGGTGCTGCCTGGCAGACCGGCGACCAGGCCGGCGTGCGAGGGGCCGTAGACCAGGACCTTGGCGCCGGAGTCGGCGAGCTGGTAGGCGATCTCGGGGCCGGCGAGGCGGGTGTTGAGCGGGACGAAGACCGCGCCGAGGATGCCGGCGGCGAACAGGGTCTCCAGGTAGGAGGGGTGGTTGGGACCGAGATAGGCGATGCGGTCGCCGCGGCGGACGCCGCGGGCGCGCAGGGCGTGCGCCAGTCGCGTGGTCCGTGTGTGCAGTGTGCGGTAGTCGGTGGACCGCCCACCGTGGACCAGGGCGGTGCGGTGCGGGGTCTTGCGGGCCCGGCGTGCGGGCCAGGACCCCAGTCCCTCATTGCGCATCTGTCTGCCCCTGTCCGTCGTCGCCCATGGGAGAGCACATGGGTGCCCCTTTACGGTGTGGTGAGCCCGAGCAGGCGGGCGGCGTTCTCCTTGAGGATCTTCGGCTTCACCTCGTCCTTGATCGTCAGCTTGTCGAAGTCGGCGAGCCAGCGGTCGGGGGTGAGGACGGGGAAGTCGGAGCCGAAGAGGACCTTGTCCTTCAGCAGCGTGTTGGCGTACTGCACGAGCTGCGGCGGGAAGTACTTCGGTGACCAGCCGGACAGGTCGATGTGCACGCCCGGCTTGTGCGTGGCGACGGCGAGGGCCTCGTCCTGCCAGGGGAAGGACGGGTGCGCCAGGATGATCTTCAGGTGGGGGAAGTCGGCCGCGACGTCGTCCACGTGCAGCGGGTTGGAGTACTTCAGCCGGATGCCGCCCCCACCGGGCACGCCGGCGCCGATGCCGGTCTGGCCCGTGTGGAACAGGGCGATGGTGCCGGTCTCCTCGATCACCTCGTAGAGGTCGTAGGCGACCGCGCGGTCGTTGGGGAAGAAGCCCTGGATGCTGGGGTGGAACTTGAAGCCCTTCACCCCGTACTCCTCGACCAGGCGGCGGGCCTGCTTCACGCCCGCCTTCCCGCGGAAGGGGTCGATGGAGGCGAAGGGGATGAGGACGTCCGCGTTGGCGGCGGCCGCCTCGGCGACCTCCTCGTTGGGGACGGGAGCCGTGCCGGTCGCGGACTCGGCGTCCACCGTGAAGATCACGGCCGCCATGTTCCGCTCGCGGTAGTGGGCCGCGGTCTCCTCCAGGGTCGGCTTGCGCTTGCCCTCGACCTTGAAGTAGGCGGAGGAGGCGTCGTGCAGGTCGTCGTCCAGGGAGGCGTGTCCCTTGGCGGACACCTCCGCGTGGGTGTGGACGTCGATCGCGACCAGTTCCTCGACGTTCATCGAGCGCTCCATCACGCCTCCGGGAACTCGGGCGCCGGGATGCCGACCGTCTGGGGTTCGGCGCCGACCGAGGTGGGGAAGGCGGCGGCCAGGGTGTCGGGGGTCCAGCCGCCGTCGGCGTAGGCCGCGCGGATCTCCTGTGGATGCGACCAGAGTGCCACCTTGTCCCCGCCGATGCCGATGGCCTGCCCCGTGATGCCGCGGGCGGCCTCGGAGGCGAGGAACGGGACCAGGGCCGCGCAGTCCTCGGGCGTGCCGAAGCCCTCGCCCTTGCGCAGGAAGTCGGGCAGCGGCTCGCCGTTCCGCATGGCCTCGACGTACGGGGCGAAGGCGGGGATGGTCTCGGTCATCGCGGTCGCGGCGACGGGCACGATCGCGTTGACGGTGATGTTCGCGCGGCCGAGCTCCATGGACCAGGTGCGGGCCATGGCGGCGATGCCGGCCTTGGCGGCGGCGTAGTTCGTCTGGCCGAAGTTGCCGCGCTGGCCGGCCGGGGAGCCGACCAGGATCAGCGTGCCGCCCTCCCCCTGTTCGCGCATCCGCACGGCGGCGGCGCGGGCGCAGGTGAAGGTGCCCTTGAGGTGGGTGGTGATCACCGCGTCGAAGTCGTCGTCGGTCATCTTCCACAGCACCTTGTCGCGCAGGATGCCCGCGTTGGTGACCAGGACGTCGAGCCGGCCGAACTCCTCGACCGCGCGGTTCACCAGGCGTTCCGCGGCTTCGGTCGGGCCGACCGGGACCACCTCGGCGACGGCCTTGCCGCCGGCCTCGGTGATGGTCTTCACGGCCTGCTCGGCCACGGCCTCGTCGACGTCGTTGACGACGACGGACGCGCCGTGCGCGGCCAGGGCCTGCGCGTAGGCCAGGCCGAGGCCCCGGCCGCTGCCGGTGACGACGGCGACCTTGCCGGAGAGATCGATGCTGGGCACGGGTGAGTCCCTTCACACGGTGACACGGGTGGTGCTGCTCGAGACATGCGGGGTGCGGCCGCCCTGAGACGCACCGGGTTCGCCGGACGGCGCGGGTGCGGCCTCGCGGGTCGCGTCGGGCGACCTCGCGGGGCGCGCGCCGGTCGCGGCCCGGGGGACGCGTGACGGCGCGCCGTCGCGAGACGCCTGTGGTGCGGCTGCGGTGCGGACTGCGGTGCGGCCGCGACGCGGCTGCTAGATCGAAGCTAAGAGCAATAATTGTTGTCGTCAATAGTTGTTGCCCACCGGCCGGTGGGTCATGCTGGAACCGGTAAACCGACCGCCCCCTCGCGGGGCCGACACCAGGGAGCCCGCCATCGCCCGCCAGCACCATGCCGTGAACGCCACCCCGATCGACGCGGACGAGCCGTGGATGCGCGGGCTGCACGCGGACACGGGCTACCTGCTCTACCGCCTGGGCCTGCGCTCGGGGCAGCTGTTCAACACGTTCCTGCAGGAGTCGGGGCTGCGCCTGCGCCACTACGCGGTGCTGCGGTTCCTGGCCACCGCCGAGGGCGCGCTCCAGCGCGAGCTGAGCGCGCGGCTCGGCTACGACCCGAGCGCGATCGTCGGCCTGGTCGACGACCTGGAGAAGCTGGGCTTCGCCGAGCGCCGCCCGTCCCCCGACGACCGCCGCAGCCGGATCGTCGTCCTCACCGAGGACGGCCGCGCCTTCCTGCGGGGCACCGACGCGGCGGGCCTGCGGGTGACGAACGACCTGGTGGCCCCGCTCGACCCGGCCGAACGCGAGACGCTGCACGCCCTGCTGCTGCGGATCGCGGAGGACGGCCTCACCTGACCCCGCGTGAGGAGGGACAGTGACGTCGAGGAACCGCCTGCCATGACCACCCGCTCCGCGCCCGACCGGCTGCTGTCCGTGCTCGCCGCCTTCGACCACGCCCACCCGTCGCTGACGCTCACCGACATCAGCCGGCGGGCCGGGCTCACCCTGACCACCGCGCACCGGCTGGTGGCCGCCCTCACCGAGTGGGGCGCCCTGGAACGGGACGGGTCCGGCGCGTACCACGTGGGGCTGCGGCTGTGGGAGGTCGCGGCACTCGCCCCACGCGGACTGGCCCTGCGCCAGGCCGCGCTGCCCTACCTGGAGGACCTGTACGAAGCCACGCACGAGAACGTGCAGTTGGCGGTGCGGGACGGCCGCGACGTCGTCTACACCGAGTGGCTCTCCGGGCATTCGGCGGTCGGCGTACGCATCCGGGTCGGCGCCCGCTGGCCGCTGCACGTCACCGGTGTCGGCCTCGCCCTGCTGGCATACGGCGGCACCGAGTTCCAGGAGGCTTACTGCGCGGCGCCGTTGTGCTCCTACACCGACCACACGATCACCGACCCGGCGCGGTTGCGCAGGGTGCTGGCCGACGTGCGGCGCTGCGGAGTGGCGGTGAGCAGCCGTCAGGTCACCGAGGACGCCCTGTCGGTGGCCGCTCCGGTGCGCGGGCCGGGTGGTGCGGTCGTCGCGGCCGTGTCGGTCGTGGTGCCCCACGTGGACGCCCAGGTCCCGGTGCTGGTGCCGGCGGTGCGGCTCGCGGCGCGGGGGATCTCCCGGGCGCTGGGCTGGCAGCCGGACTGAGCACCGGCCGGAAACCGGACCGACCACTGGGACATATCCCTCTCACCGGTGAGGACCCGGCCGTGGACGCCTCGCGATACTGGGACGGCCCTTGCCCCGAGGAGCCGCTCATGCCGTCACCCACCCGGCCGCCCGCCCCCGCCGCCTCCCCCTCCGCCGCCCGGACGCGACGGGGAACACCCCGCCCCGCACCTCACCGGCCGGCCCGGCCCTGGTTCGCGTCCGCCGTGGCCCGGTTGCGCACCGCGAACCCGTACGCCGTGGACGCCGCGCTCGCCGCGCTGGTGCTGTTCGCCACCTCCCTGCAGTGGATCTTCCCCGACGAGGGCGGCGAACGGCTCAGCCCGCAGGGCTGGCTGCTCGGCGCCGCCACCGCCGTCCCGCTGATCTGGCGTCGGCGGGCACCGTTCACGACCGCGTGCGCGGTGTCGGTGGCCACCACGGCGCAGGGCATCCACCACGCCCCGCCGCCGGACATCATGTACGGCGGCCTGGTCGTCCTCCACGCGACGGCCGCCCTGTCCACGCCGGGGCAGCGCCGGCTCATGCTGGTGGGCTGGCTGACCGGCGTGTCGGTCACCATGCACCACAAGGAGGGCACCGACCCCTACGAGTACGCCTTCCAGTTGCTCAGCGTGGTCTGCGCGTACGCGCTCGGCGTGCTGGCCCGGGTCCAGCGCGCCTACGCCGCCGAACTGGAGGACCGGGCCCGCAGGCTGGAACGGGAGCGGACCGCCGGCACCGAACGGGCCCGGGCGCAGGAACGGGCCCGGATCGCGCGCGACATGCACGACATCCTGGCGCACGCCGTGAGCCTGATGGTGGTGCAGGCGGAGGCCGGTCCGGTCGTCGTGCGCAGTGATCCGGCGCGTGCGGAGGCCGCGTTCGACGCGATCGCGACGACCGGACGGGACGCGATGACCCAGTTGCGGCGGATCCTCGGCGTCCTGAAGGAGGAGCCGGGCGTGGGTGCCGCCCGGCGGCTGCCGCAGCCGCAGGTGGCCGCGCTCGCCGAACTGGTCCGCCAGGTCGGTGAATCCGCCGGCCTGCGCACGGAGTTGCGCGCCCGGGGCGAGCCGCGCCCGCTGGCGCCGGACACCGAGGTCGCCGCCTACCGCGTGGTGCAGGAGGCCCTCACCAACACCGTCAAGCACGCGTACGCTTCCTCAGCGGTCGTCGAACTCGACTGGACGGAGGACGCGTTGACGGTGACGGTGACGGACGACGGGCGGGGTCCCGCGGCCGGTGCGGACGGCGGGCACGGGCTGATCGGCATCCGCGAGCGGGCCGGCTCCTGCGGGGGCGTGGCCGAGGCCGGGCGCGGGCCGGACGGCGGCTTCCGGGTCGTCGTACGGCTGCCGGCCGCCGACGGACGGCAGGCGGCGCTGGGATGAGCGTCCGCGTGGTGGTCGCCGACGACCAGGAGCTGGTGCGCAGCGGCTTCAGCATGATCCTCCAGGCGCAGCCGGACATCGAGGTGGTCGCCGAGGCCGGTGACGGGGAGCAGGCGGTGGCCGCGGTGGAGCGGCACACGCCCGACGTGGCGCTCCTCGACATCCGTATGCCGGTGGTGGACGGGCTGGAGGCGGCCCGGCGGATCTGCGCCGGGTCGAGCTGCAAGGTGGTCATGCTGACCACGTTCGACCTCGACGAGTACGTGTACGAGGCGCTGTACGCCGGCGCCAGCGGCTTCCTGCTGAAGGACGTACGGCGCGACGACCTGGTGCACGCCGTCCGGGTGGTCGCGGCCGGCGACTCACTGCTCGCGCCCGCGGTGACGCGCCGGCTGGTCGCGGACATCGTGCGCCGACGCCACGAGGAGGCCGCCGCCGAGGTCACCCCGCAGCGCCTCGACGTCCTCACCGCCCGCGAGGTGGAGACCCTGCGGATGCTGGCCCGCGGTCTGTCCAACGCCGAGATCGCCACGACGCTCTTCGTCAGCGAGCACACCGTGAAGACCCACGTCAGCAACGTGCTGGGCAAGCTGGGTCTGCGCGACCGGGTGCAGGCGGTGATCTGCGCGTACGAGACGGGGCTGGTGACGCCGGGCTCTCCCGGCGAGAAGGAGCGACCATGATCGAGACCGGTTCGCTGGGTCCGGACGACCGCGCCGCCTGGGAGGTACTGGCGCGCGGCTACAAGACGTTCTACCGCACCGAGGTGCCCGACGAGGGCTACGAGGAGATGTGGCGGCGGCTGCGGGACGGGGCGGAGGTGCGGGCCGTCGGCGCGCGGGCGGACGGCGAACTGGTCGGGATCGCCCACTACCTGTTCCACGCCACGGGCTGGATGGCGGACAGCTGCTATCTGCAGGATCTGTACGTCGACGAGGCGGCGCGCGGCCGGGGCGTGGCGCGGGCGCTGATCGAGCACGTGGCCGGGGTGGCCCGCGAGCACGGCGTCGCCCGCCTCTACTGGACCACCCAGGAGGGCAACGCCACCGCCCGCGCCCTGTACGACAGGCTGGCGAGGTTCAACGGCTTCGTCCGCTACGACTATCCCCTCGCGTAGGGCACTCCCCCGTCGCAGCCGGGCGGTGTGAGGTCCTCGCAGGGCCGCGTTTGCGTGCGACTCCCGTCGGGCGCATGGTGGAAACAGGGGGCGACTGTGACGGTGAGCGGCGCACGGTCCGGGAAGACAGCGCCACTTCCAGGCAGCGGCGCTGCTTTTGCGCCGGCACGCAGGCGCGCTCCTCAACCAGCCTCCGTTGGGTCGAGGAGGCACGATGGTGGCTCTCTCCTCCGTGCGGTTCGGCCCGCACGGCCGTGATGTCCAGGCCGCTCGGACCGCGCTCACCGCAGTCGGAACGAGTGTCCCCGCGGACCGTGGCAGACAGTGCGGGGCAGCAGTCAAGTACATCTGGCGCCGGTACGGTGACGTCGCGCAGTGTTCACCAGGCGAACCCTCATCGTGACCCGGCGCCTCACCGGAAGGAGCGAGGGTCATGCCCGCGCTGGCTCCGTTCCCAGGAACGGCATTCTTCCGCAGGGGACGACGCAGCCCCGTGATCGCCGCGATGGGCAGGCGCCTGGTGGCGGAAGGGTGCGGAAAGTACCGGACAGGTCCCGGTCCCGAGTGGACCGAAGCCGATCAGCAGTCGTACGCCGCCTGGCAGCGCAAACTCGGGTTCAGGGGAGCTGACGCCAACGGCATTCCCGGCAAGACCACATGGGACCGGCTCCGCGTCCCGGCGCCCAGAGCCGCCGGTGCCCACGTCACGTCTCCCGTCCCGGGACACGGGGTCACGACCCCTCACCGCAAGAGGGGGCCGCACTGGTCCCTGGGCTATCACACCGGCGTGGACTACGCCGCTCCGCAAGGCAAGCCCTGTGTCGCGGTGCGCAGCGGTTCCATAGCCCGCAGCGGACGCGACCCGAGTTTCGGCAGTTTCCTCGTGCTGCGCTCCGGCGGATACGACTACTGGTACTGCCATCTCTCCGAGCGGACCGTGAACGGGGGTTCGGTCAAGGCCGGCCAGAAGATCGGAGAGGTCGGCTCCACCGGGAATGCCACCGGCCCCCATCTCCACTTCGAAAAGCGCCCGGCCGGTGGGGGGTTCGGATCCGACGTGGCGCCCAACTGGTAGCCGGACGGGCCCGCCCCAGCGGTCCAGCTCCGCGAACGGGGTCGCCCCGCAGGGCGGCCGGCGCCTCGGGGCGGGCCCGCGTGTCTCCTCCCCCGCGCGAGTGAGCCGCGCCCCGTCTCCCCCGTGCGACGGAGGCGGGGAAACCGCTCCCTCCGGCGATCCGCCGGGCACTTCTCCCGCACGAGGCTTGGGGCATGTCGACCGATGCCCCGCCGGGAGGGACCGTGCTGTCCTCACTCGCCCGGGCGGCCACCCGCCGCCCGCTCACCGTCATCCTGCTCTGGGTTCTCTTCCTGCTGCTCGGCTTCGGCCTGGGCACGGGCGTCTTCGGGCGCCTGTCGGACAACGTCCCCGAGGTGCCGGGCACGGAGTCGGAGGCGGCCGCGCAGTACCTCGACCGCGTCGACCCCGACGGGGAGTCGGTCACCGCGGTCGTCGAGGGCGTCGCCGTGGCCGACCCCGGCCTGCGCGCCCAGGTCGAGCGGGCCGTCGCCGAGGTCCGTACGATCGCCGGGATCGCCGCCGTACCCGATCCGTACGCGACGCGCGGGCTGACCGCCGAGGACGGGCGGGCGCTGATCATCCCCGTCACCCTCGACGGCGGTCTCGACGACGAGGCCGAGCAGGAGGCGGTCGACGCGGCGGCGACCCGCATCCAGCAGATCGACGCGCCGGACGTGCACGTCAGCGGCGGGCCGTTGCTCGGCACGCAGATCGGCGAGCGGGCCCAGGAGGACGTGCGCAACGCGGAGTTGGTCTCGCTGCCGGTCGTACTCGCCCTGCTGCTCGTGGTGTTCGGCGGGCTGCGTGCGGCCGCGTTGCCGCTGGTCGTGGCGGTGAGCGGGATCGCGGGCGCGTTCCTGGCGCTGTTCGTGTTCAGCGAGGTCACCGACATCTCGGTCCACGCGATCCAGGTGACGACGATGCTGGGCCTCGGACTCGCGGTGGACTACGCCCTGTTGATGCTGGTCCGCTTCCGTGAGGAGCGCCGGCACACCGGGGACGTCGTCGAGGCCGTGCACCGCACGGTCGCCGCGGCCGGCCGGACCGTGCTGTTCTCCGGGCTGACCGTGGCGGTCAGTCTGACGGGGCTGCTGGTGTTCCCCAGCACGTTCCTGCGCAGCATGGGCCTGGCCGTGGCCGCCGTGGTCGTCGTCGACATGCTGGCGGCGGTCACGCTGCTGCCCGCGCTGCTCGCCCGGTTCGGCGGGAGGATCGCCCCGGCGAAGGTCCGCCCCGCGGGCGAGGAGGGCCGCGTCTTCGCCCGACTGGCCCGTTTCTCCGCCCGCCACCGGGTCGCCGTGCTCGCGGCGGTCGTCCCGGCGCTGCTGGTGCTGGCGCTGCCCGTCGCCGGCATGCGGATCAACCTCGGGGACGCCCAGCAGCTCCCGTCGGACACCGAGGCGCGGCAGCTGTACGACACGGTCGACGCGCACTTCCCGCCGGGCACCGGCGTCCCCCCCGTGACGGTCGTCCTGAAGCCGGGCACGGACTCGGCGACCACCGACCGGATCCGCGCCCTGTCCCCGCGCGCCGCTTCCCGCGCCCTGCCGGACGGCACGACGGTGGTGGAGCTGCCGCCGGCCGGCAGCGTCGACGGCGAGGCCGCCACCGCCCTGGTGGAACGCGTACGGGACCTGCGCGGTGACGAGCCCGTGCAGGTCACCGGGCCCGCGGCCCGCCTGGTCGACTTCCGCGCGATGCTCGCCGACCGGGCGCCGTGGGCCGCCCTGACCGTGCTGGCCGGCGTCTTCGCCCTGCTGTTCGCCTTCACCGGCTCGGTGCTGCTGCCGCTGCGGACCATCGCGACCACGCTGCTCAGCCTGGGCGCCGCGCTGGGCGCGGTGGTGTGGGTGTTCCAGGACGGCCACCTCGCCGGCCTGCTCGGCACGGAGGGCCTGGGCTCGCTCAGCCTCACCGCCCCGCCGCTGATCATCGCGATCGCCTTCGGCCTCGCCATGGACTACGAGCTGTTCATCCTGGCGCGGATGCGTGAGGCCCGGCAGCTGACCGGCGACGACGAGGAGGCCGTGGTCACCGGCCTGCGGCGCTCCGGCCGGGTGGTGACGTGCGCGGCCCTGCTGCTCGCCGTCGTCTTCGGCGCGTTCATGACCGGGGGTTTCTCCCCCATCCTCCAGATCGGCCTCGGTCTCACCCTCGCGGTCCTCGTCGACGCCACCGTCGTCCGCATGCTCCTCGTCCCCGCGACAATGGCCCTGCTGGGCCGGCGGGCGTGGTGGGCCCCGGCTCCGCTGCGACGGGCGCACGAGCGGTTCGGACTGCGGGAGGAGGAGCCCGCGGCGCGTCCGCCGGCGACGACGAGCGTCTGACACGTCCTCCCGGCGGAGATCGAGGCCGCAATACCCCGGCCGGGACCGTCGGCCGGGTCCGCGTCACCCCGGCCGGGACCGTCGGCCGGGTGGTTCGGGGTGCGGCCCCCGCCGGGCCCGTCGGCCGGGGTCGACGAGCCCTCCGTCGCGGCGCAGGCGCGGGACGGGGGGGGTACACCGGTGAGTCCGCGAGCGGCCGCCTCGCCCCCTCCACCTCATCCCCGCCCCCGGCGCATCCTCATGGAAATCTCAGGCTCCTAACCGCTGATTCACAGAGTCGCCCCAGGTAGGAGTCGCAGGATGCACCGGCAAAGGTGGACATCTCAGGAAGGCGTGCCGTGGGCGTCTCGCACATTTCGAACCGGTCCGAGCAGCAGTCGGGGAGGTGGTCCCGGCGTGGCGTGCTGGCCGTGCTCGCAGCCGTGCCGGCCGTCGCGCTGACCGGGTGCGGTACGGAGTCGGCCCACGCGTCGGAGGGGACGGACACGGCGGCCCCGCAGGTCTCGCCCGCGGGGGAACCGGTTGTCTCCGTCTCCCCCGCCGACGGTACGAAGAAGGCCGACTTCACCAGCCCGGTCGAGGTCACCGTGACGGACGGCACCCTCGCGTCCGTGACGGTGACCGGCAACGACGGTTCCACGCTGGAGGGCTCCTTCGACGACGCCCGCACCCGGTGGACGTCGGCCCGGAGCCCGTACTCGGGCACGAAGTACACGGTCACCGCGCAGGCGAACGGCTCCGGGACGCAGACGTCGACCTTCACTACCAAGGCGCCCGGGGAGACCTTCGTCGGCCGCTGCACACCCGAGGCGGGCTCGACGTCGGGCGTCGGCATGCCGGTCTCGGTCAACTTCACCCACGCCGTGTCCGACAAGGCTGCCGTGGAGCGGGCGATCACGGTGACCGCCGATCCGGCGGTCGAGATCGTCGGCCACTGGTTCAGCGACACCCGGCTGGACTTCCGTCCGGAGACGTACTGGGCGGCCGGCACGACGATCACCCTCGGCCTGCGGCTGAAGGACGTCGAGGGATCGGAGGGTGTCCACGGCGTACAGTCGAAGGACGTCACCTTCCACATCGGCCGCGAGCAGATCAGCACCGTCGACCTGGCCGCGAAGGAGATGGTGGTGCGGCGGGACGGCGCGACCCTCGCCACCTACCCCGTCACCGGCGGCGACGCCGACCACACCACCTGGTCCGGGATCATGGTGATCAGCGAGCGGTTGCGGCAGACCCGGATGGAGTCCTCCACGGTCGGTCTCGGCGACGAGTACGACATCTCCGACGTCCCGCACGCCCAGCGTCTGACCACCTCCGGCACGTTCATCCACGGCAACTACTGGGCGTCGCCCTCGGTGTTCGGCACCGAGAACACCAGCCACGGCTGCGTCGGCCTGCGCGACGCGAAGGGCGCGGGCGACACCTCCGTGGCGGGCCACCGGTTCTACGCCGACTCGATGCTCGGCGACGTGGTGATCGTGCGGAACTCCGGCGAGCGGACCGTCGACGCGGCCAACGGCCTCAACGGCTGGAACCTGTCCTGGGCGGAATGGAAGGCCGGCAGCGCGCTTTAGCCGATTCGCGCCATTCATGGAGTGAACTCACCTACCTCAGAAGGACTTTCACTGTTTCACCTCTTGACGACCGGAGGGGCCGAGAGCACATTGGGCCCACTTTGAGAGCGCTCTCACATCAGCCGAGAGCGCTCTCGAAGGCACCCGCACACACCCCACTCCGTACCCGAGAGGCACACCCCATGAGTGAAACCTCCGGCACTCCCCGCAGACGGCGGCGCCCCCTGAGGCGGGCGCTCGTCGCCGTCGTCGGCACACTCGGCCTCGCGGCGGCCGCCGCCACGGTCGTCTCCCCGTCCGCGAGCGCCTCCGCGCCCACGCCCCCCTCGGGCTGGACACAGGTCTTCCTCGACGACTTCAACGGCGCCGCGGGCACCGGCGTCAACACCTCCCACTGGCAGTACGCCACGGGCACCTCGTACCCGGGCGGCCCCGCCAACTGGGGCACCGGCGAGGTCGAGACGATGACGAACAGCACGAACAACGTCTCCCTCGACGGCAACGGCAACCTGCGCATCACCCCGCTGCGCGACTCCGCCGGCCGCTGGACCTCGGGCCGTATCGAGACCAACCGCACCGACTTCCAGCCCCCGTCCGGCGGCAAGCTGCGCGTCGAGGCGCGTCTGCAGATGCCCAACGTCACCGGCACGGCGGCCGAGGGCTACTGGCCGGCGTTCTGGATGCTCGGCGCCCCCTACCGCGGCAACTACCACAACTGGCCGGCCGTGGGCGAGCTGGACATCATGGAGAACGTCCAGGGCCTGAACCGGGTCTGGTCCACCATGCACTGCGGCACCAACCCCGGCGGCCCGTGCAACGAGACCAGCGGCATCGGCAACTCCACCGCCTGTCCCAACACCACGTGTCAGTCCGGCTTCCACACCTACGCCATGGAGTGGGACCGCTCGGTGAGCCCCGAGGCGATTCGCTTCTACGTCGACGGCGTCAACTACCACACCGTCACCTCCACCATGGTCGACGCGACGACCTGGAACAACGCCACCAACCACGGCTTCTTCATCATCCTGAACGTGGCGATGGGCGGCGGCTTCCCCGACGCCTTCGGTGGTGGCCTGGACGCGGACACCCGCTCGGGCGTTCCCATGGTCGTGGACTACGTGCAGGTGCTCCAGGCGGCGGGCGGTGGGGGCGGTACCACGCCTCCCCCGTCCGGCAACCGTGACGCCTACGCCGCCATCCAGGCCGAGTCCCACGACGGCCAGTCCGGCGTGAGCACCGAGACCACCACCGACACCGGCGGCGGCCAGAACATCGGCTCGCTGGCCAACGGGGACTGGGCGCTCTTCCGGGGCGTGAACTTCGGCTCGACGGCGGCCACCCAGTTCGTCGGCCGGGTCGCGAGCGGCGCGGCGAGCGGCGTCAGCGGCCTGGTCGAGGTGCGCCTGGACAGCCGGAGCAACGCGCCGGTCGGGAGTTTCGCGGTGGGCAACACGGGCGGCTGGCAGTCGTGGCGGACGATCCCGGCGAACATCACCCCGGTCACCGGCACCCACGACGTCTACCTGACCTTCAGCAGCGGTCAGCCGTCGGACTTCGTGAACGTGAACTGGTTCAACTTCGGCCGCTGACAGGAGCGTCGGCCGAGCGGCACGGCACGTCCGGCGGCGTTCAGCGCAGTTCCGCGCGGAACGCCGCCGGTGTCGTGTCCGTGTGCTGGTGGAAGAACTTGGAGAAGTTCGCCGGGTCGGGGAACCCCACGGCCGCGCCGACCCGGCCGATCGGCAGGTCGGTGTGGGCCAGCAGTCGTTTGGCCTCCAGGACGACCCGCTTGTCGATGAACCCCTTGGGTGTCTCGCCGGTCGCGGCGCGGACCGCGCGCACGAGGGTGCGGCGGGAGTAGCCGAGCGCGTCGGCGTAGGCGCTGACGCTGTGGTTGGTGGCGAAGTCCCGCTCCACGGCGTCCCGGAAGAGGGTGAAGGTGGTGTCGGCCTGGCGGCGGGCCTCCGCGGAGCTGGCCGCGAGGTGGGCCAGGCGCAGCAGGAACGCGGTCAGGGAGTGCCGCAGCACCGAGGTGTGCAGGGCGAGGGGGAGGGTCGTGGTGTCCTCGTACTCCCGTTGCAGGTGGGCGAGAGCCGCGCGCAGGCCGGCCAACTGGGCGTCGTCGGGGTGGAGCAGGGGCGCGAGGTCGTAGCGGTACAGGCCGGTGGCCTCGACGGTGGCGCGGGGCAGGAAGCCGGGTTGCATGGTCAGGACGGTTCCGCGGTACTCGCTCGACTTCGAGAAGCGGTGGACCTGGCCCGGGCGGATCCACAGGACGTCGCCGGCCGTGGCCTCGTACTCGGCGAAGTCGACCATGTGACGGACGGGGCCGTCGGTGAAGAGCAGTACGACGTGGAAGTCGATCCGGTGCACCCGGTCCAGGGGTGCGTCCGCGGCGTGCCAGTCGCGTGCGGCGCCGACGGGGCCGACGTGCATGCCGACGCCGGCGACGCTGAGGCCGACCGGGAAGGGGAAGGTTCTGATCCCGTCGCCGTCCTGGACCGTTGTGTCCGCCATGTCCGCCCTGTGCCGCCTCGTTCGCGCCCCCGCGTCCGCCGGGGTGTCCCACTTTCACCACAGCCTGACACACGCAGACCTTCCCGCGAAAAAGTCAGACTTTTACTTTTGAACGCGTCAGACCAGCCACTTCGCTCGTATCGAGGACTTCTTGAAGATGAGCACGCAGACACCGGACAGCTTCGCATGGACCGAACTCGACCGGCGTGCCGTCGACACCGCGCGCCTTCTGGCCGCGGATGCCGTGCAGAAGGTGGGGAACGGCCACCCCGGCACCGCCATGAGCCTCGCGCCCGCCGCGTACACGCTCTTTCAGAAGGTGATGCGGCACGATCCCGCGGACCCCGAGTGGACCGGGCGTGACCGCTTCGTCCTCTCCCCCGGGCACACCTCGCTGACCCTCTACACACAGCTCTTCCTCGCCGGCTACGAGCTGGAGCTGGACGACCTGAAGGCGTTCCGCACGCACGGGTCGAAGACGCCCGGCCACCCCGAGTACGGGCACACCGCCGGCGTCGAGACCACCACCGGGCCGCTCGGCCAGGGCGTCGCCAACGCCGTCGGCATGGCGATGGCCGCCCGTTACGAGCGCGGCCTGTTCGACCCGGAGGCCCCCGAGGGCGCCTCCCCGTTCGACCACACGGTCTGGGCGATCGTCTCCGACGGAGACCTCCAGGAGGGTGTCTCCGCCGAGGCCTCGTCCCTCGCCGGCCACCAGCGGCTCGGCAACCTCGTCCTGCTCTACGACGACAACCACATCTCCATCGAGGGCGACACCGCCACGGCGTTCTCCGAGGACGTGCTGAAGCGGTACGAGGCCTACGGCTGGCACACCCAGCGCATCGCCCCGACCGAGGACGGCGACATCGACGTCCACGCCCTGTACGCGGCCCTGACGGCGGCGCGGGCCGAGACCGGGCGGCCCTCGATCATCGCCCTGCGCACGATCATCGCCTGGCCCGCCCCCAACGCGCGCGACACCGAGGCCTCGCACGGCTCCGCGCTCGGCGCGGACGAGGTCGCCGCCACCAAGCGCGTCCTCGGCTTCGACCCGGAGAAGTCCTTCGAGGTGGCCGCCGACGTCCTCGCCCACACCCGCGCCGCCCTGGACCGGGGCGCCGAGGCCCACGCCGCCTGGGACAAGCAGGTCGCCACCTGGCGCGGCGCGAACCCCGAGCGGGCCGAGCTGTTCGACCGGGTCGTCGCCGGTCAGCTGCCCGAGGGCTGGGAGGACGCGCTGCCGGTGTTCGAACCGGGCAAGTCCGTCGCCACCCGCGCCGCCTCCGGCAAGGTGCTGCAGGCCCTTGGCGCGGTCATCCCCGAGCTGTGGGGCGGCTCCGCCGACCTGGCCGGCTCCAACAACACCACTATCGACAAGACGTCGTCGTTCCTCCCCGAGGGCAACCCGCTGCCGGAGGCGAACCCGTACGGCCGCACCGTCCACTTCGGCATCCGCGAGTTCTCGATGGCCGCGGAGATGAACGGCATCGCCCTGCACGGCAACACCCGCATCTACGGCGGCACCTTCCTGGTCTTCTCCGACTACATGCGCAACGCCGTCCGCATGTCGGCGCTGATGCAGCTGCCGGTGACGTACGTGTGGACGCACGACTCCATCGGCCTCGGCGAGGACGGCCCGACCCACCAGCCGGTCGAGCACCTGGCCTCGCTGCGCGCCATCCCCGGCCTGAACGTGGTCCGCCCCGCCGACGCCAACGAGACCGCGATCGCCTGGGCGGAGATCCTCAAGCGGCACGCCACCCGTCCGGCCCCGCACGGCCTGGCCCTCACCCGGCAGGGCGTCCCGGCCTACGCCCCCAACCCGGACGCGGCACGCGGCGGTTACGTGCTCCAGGAGTCCTCGACGGCCACGGTGGACGTCGTCCTCATCGCCACCGGCTCCGAGGTGCAGCTGGCCGTCGCCGCGCGCGAGCTGCTGGAGGCCGAGGGGATCGGCACGCGGGTGGTGTCGATGCCGTCCGTGGAGTGGTTCGAGGAGCAGCCGCGCGCCTACCGCGACAGCGTGCTTCCGCCGTCGGTGAAGGCCCGCGTTGCGGTCGAGGCGGGCATCGGCCTGACGTGGTACCGGTTCACGGGTGACGCAGGACGCATCGTCTCCCTCGAGCACTTCGGCGCCTCCGCCGACGCCGGCACCCTCTTCGCCGAGTACGGCTTCACCCCCGAGAACGTCGCCGCCGCAGCCCGGGAATCGCTGGCTGCCGCGCGTGGTTGATCCGATCGCCAGAAAGAAGATGATCACAGTGACCGAAGCAACCGCCACCGCGGGAGCACTCCAGCGCCTGTCCGACGAAGGCGTGTCGATCTGGCTGGACGACCTGTCGCGCACCCGGATCACGTCCGGCAACCTCGCCGAACTCGTCGCGACGCGGCACGTCGTCGGCGTCACCACCAACCCGTCCATCTTCCAGGCCGCCATCGGCTCCGGCGAGGGCTACGAGGAGCAGCTCGCCGACCTGGCCGTGCGGGGCGTGACGGTCGACGAGGCCGTACGGATGATGACGACCGCCGACGTGCGGGACGCCGCCGATGTCCTGCGCCCCGTGTACACCGCCACCGGCGGCCGCGACGGCCGGGTCTCCATCGAGGTCGACCCCCGGCTCGCCCATGACACGGCGGCCACGATCGCCGAGGCCAGACAGCTCGCCTGGCTGGTGGACCGCCCCAACGTCATGATCAAGATTCCGGCGACGAAGGCAGGTCTCCCGGCGATCACCGAGGTCATCGGCCTCGGCATCAGCGTCAACGTCACGCTGATCTTCTCGCTGGAGCGCTACCGCGAGGTCATGGACGCCTACCTCGCCGGCCTGGAGAAGGCGCAGGCGGCGGGCCTGGACCTGTCGACGATCCACTCCGTCGCCTCCTTCTTCGTCTCCCGCGTCGACGCCGAGATCGACAAGCGGCTGACGGTCCTCGGCACGGACGAGGCCCTCGCCCTGAAGGGGCGGGCGGCGCTCGCCAACGCCCGGCTCGCCTACGCGGCGTACGAGGAGGTCTTCGCCGGTGACCGCTGGACCGCCCTCGGCGGTGCCCGGGCCAACAAGCAGCGTCCGCTGTGGGCGTCGACCGGGGTGAAGGACCCCGCGTACAAGGACACGCTGTACGTCGACGAGCTGGTCGCCCCCGGCACGGTCAACACCATGCCGCAGGCCACCCTCGACGCCGTCGCCGACCACGGCGTGATCACCGGGAACACGGTGACCGGAGGCTACGCCCAGGCCCGCGCCGACCTCGCCGCCGTGGAGGCGCTCGGCATCTCCTACGACGAGGTCGTCACCCGGCTGGAGGACGAGGGCGTCGCCAAGTTCGAGGCGGCCTGGCAGGACCTCCTGGACGCGGTCACCAAGTCGCTGAACAGCAAGGGAGTTGACGCGGAATGAACACCCCCGTGTGGAGCAACCCGCTCCGGGACGCCCGCGACCGGCGGCTGCCGCGCATCGCCGGTCCCTCCGGGCTCGTCATCTTCGGCGTGACCGGCGACCTGTCCCGCAAGAAGCTGATGCCGGCCGTCTACGACCTCGCCAACCGCGGGCTGCTGCCGCCGGGCTTCTCGCTCGTCGGCTTCGCCCGCCGCGACTGGGAGGACCAGGACTTCGCGCAGGTCGTCCACGACGCGGTGCGCGAGCACGCGCGGACCCCGTTCCGCGAGGAGGTCTGGCAGCAGCTCGCCGAGGGCATGCGGTTCATCCCCGGCGACTTCGACGACGACGCGGCGTTCAAGCAGCTGCGCGACGCCGTCGAGGAGCTGAACTCCTCCCGCGGCACCGGCGGCAACTTCGCCTTCTACCTCTCCGTACCGCCGAAGTTCTTCCCGAAGGTCGTCGAGCAGCTGAAGAAGCACGGCCTGGCGAACGCCCCGGAGGGCTCGTGGCGGCGGGCGGTGATCGAGAAGCCGTTCGGGCACGACCTGGCCAGCGCCCAGGAGCTGAACACGGTCGTGCACGACGTGTTCGAGCCGGACCAGGTGTTCCGCATCGACCACTACCTCGGCAAGGAGACCGTCCAGAACATCCTGGCGCTGCGCTTCGCCAACCAGATGTTCGAGCCGATCTGGAACCGTTCGTACGTCGACCACATCCAGATCACGATGGCCGAGGACATCGGCATCGGCGGGCGCGCCGGCTACTACGACGGCATCGGCTCGGCGCGGGACGTCATCCAGAACCACCTGCTGCAGCTGATGGCGCTCACCGCGATGGAGGAGCCCGCCGCCTTCGACGCGGCCTCGCTGCTCACCGAGAAGCTGAAGGTCCTCAGGGCCGTGAAGCTGCCGGAGGACCTGGGCAAGCACACCGTGCGGGCCCAGTACGCCGGCGCCTGGCAGGGCGGCGAGAAGGTGCGCGGCTACCTCGAGGAGGACGGCATCGACCCGGCGTCCACGACGGACACCTACGCGGCCGTCCGGCTGAACGTCGACAACCGCCGCTGGGCGGGCGTTCCCTTCTACCTGCGCACCGGCAAGCGCCTCGGCCGCCGGGTCACCGAGATCGCGGTCGTCTTCCAGCGGGCGCCCCACTCCCCGTTCGACTCCACGGCCACCGAGGAACTCGGCCAGAACGCCATCGTCATCCGCGTCCAGCCCGACGAGGGCATCACCGTCCGCTTCGGCTCCAAGGTGCCGGGCACCTCCATGGAGATCCGGGACGTGACGATGGACTTCGCGTACGGCGAGTCCTTCACGGAGTCCAGCCCGGAGGCGTACGAACGCCTCATCCTGGACGTGCTGCTCGGCGACGCCAACCTCTTCCCGCGCCACCAGGAGGTGGAGGAGTCCTGGCGGATCCTCGACCCGATCGAGGAGTACTGGGCCACGCACGGCAGGCCGGCCACGTACGCGTCGGGGAGCTGGGGACCCGAGGAAGCCGACGAGATGCTCGCACGAGACGGACGGAGCTGGCGCAGGCCATGAAGATCGACCTGACCGACACCACGGCAAGCAAGATCAACAAGGCGCTGGTGCGGGGCCGCCGCGCCATCGGCACACCGGCCGTGGGCATGGTCCTGACGATGGTCATCGTCACGGACGAGGAGAACGCCTACGACTCGATCAAGGCGGCCGAGCAGGCCTCGCACGAGCACCCCTCGCGCACCCTGGTCGTCATCAAGCGGCACGCCCGCACCCCGCGCGACCGCACCAACTCCCACCTGGACGCCGAGGTGAGGGTGGGCGCCGACGCCGGCACGGGCGAGACGGTGGTGCTGCGGACGTACGGCGAGGTGTCCGACCACGCCGACTCCGTCGTGCTGCCGCTGCTGCTGCCGGACGCGCCGGTCGTCGTGTGGTGGCCGGTGGACGCGCCCCCGAACCCGGCCAAGGACCCGCTGGGCGCGCTCGCCCAGCGCCGGATCACCGACATGTACGCCGTCGAGCGGCCGCTGGAGGCGCTCGAGGCTCGGGTGCGGTCGTACGCGCCCGGCGACACCGACCTGGCGTGGACCCGGCTGACGCCGTGGCGTTCGATGCTGGCGGCCGCCCTGGACCAGGCGCGGGTGCCGATCACGTCGGCGGCCGTCGAGAGCGAGGCCGAGAACCCCAGCGCCGAGCTGCTCGCGCGCTGGCTGGAGGCCCGGCTGAAGGTGCCCGTCGAACGGGTCGTCACCGCCGGCCCCGTCGTCACGGCCGTGCGCCTGGGCACCGGGAGCGGCGAGATCGTCATCGACCGCCCCGAGGGCCCGCTGGCCACGCTGACCCTGCCGGGCCAGCCGTCGCGCACCCTCGCGCTGAAGGTGCGCGCCACCTCCGAACTCATCGCCGAGGAGCTGCGGCGCCTCGACGCGGACGAGATGTACGCCGTCGCCCTGCGGGGCGAGGGCACCAAGGAGACCGCCTCTCATGTCTGAGTCCCCCCTGCTGACCCGGCGGCCCGAGTGGGCCGCCCTGGAGGACCACCGCGCCCAGTGGCACGCGCACCTGCGCGAGCTGTTCGCGGCGGACCCCGGGCGCGCGGAGCGGTACGTCGCGCGCGTCGGCGACCTGCGCATCGACTACTCCAAGCACCTGGTCACCGACGAGACGCTCGCCCTGCTGCGCGAACTCGCCGCGGCCACCGACGTGTTCGGGCTGCGCGACGCCATGTTCCGCGGCGAGAGGATCAACATCACGGAGCGGCGGGCGGTGCTGCACACCGCGCTGCGCGCTCCGGCGGACGCGGTGATCGAGGTCGACGGCGAGAACGTCGTGCCGCAGGTCCACGCCGTCCTCGACCGGATGACCGACTTCGCCGACCGGGTGCGCTCCGGCGAGTGGACCGGGTACACCGGCCGTCGTATCCGCAACGTCGTCAACATCGGCATCGGCGGTTCCGACCTGGGCCCGGCGATGGCGTACGAGGCGCTGCGGGCGTACACCGCACGCGAGTTGACGTTCCGGTTCGTGTCGAACGTCGACGGCGCCGACCTCCACGAGGCCGTACGGGACCTCGACCCCGCCGAGACGCTGTTCGTCGTCGCGTCGAAGACCTTCACCACGATCGAGACGATCACCAACGCCACGTCGGCCCGCTCCTGGCTGCTGAAGGGTCTGGGAGGGGACGACAAGGCCGTCGCACGGCACTTCGTCGCGCTGTCGACGAACGCCGGGAAGGTCACCGAGTTCGGCATCGACCCTGACAACATGTTCGAGTTCTGGGACTGGGTCGGCGGCCGCTACTCCTACGACTCGGCCATCGGCCTGTCCCTGATGATCGCGATCGGTCCGCGGCGGTTCCGCGAGATGCTCGACGGGTTCAGGATCGTCGACGACCACTTCCGCACCGCGCCCCCCGAGGCCAACGCCCCGCTCATCCTCGGCCTGCTGGGCATCTGGTACGGCAACTTCTTCGACGCCCAGTCGCACGCCGTGCTGCCGTACTCGCACTACCTGTCGAAGTTCACCGCCTACCTCCAGCAGCTCGACATGGAGTCCAACGGCAAGTCGGTGGACCGCGAGGGCCGGCCCGTCGCGTGGCAGACCGGGCCGGTGGTGTGGGGCACGCCCGGCACCAACGGGCAGCACGCCTACTACCAGTTGATCCATCAGGGCACGAAGCTGATCCCGGCCGACCTGATCGGCTTCGCCCGTCCCGTCGACGAGCTGGGCGACGAACTCAAGGCACAGCACGACCTGTTGATGGCCAACCTGTTCGCGCAGGGGCAGGCGCTCGCCTTCGGCAAGACGGCGGACGAGGTCCGCGCGGAGGGGGTGCCCGAGGAACAGGTCGCGCACCGCACCTTCCGGGGCAACCACCCCACCACCACGATCCTCGCCCGCGAGCTGACCCCGTCGGTCCTCGGGCAGCTCATCGCCCTCTACGAGCACAAGGTGTTCGTCCAGGGCGCCGTCTGGGACATCGACTCCTTCGACCAGTGGGGCGTGGAGCTCGGCAAGGTCCTCGCCAAGCGCGTCGAACCCGCCCTGACCGAGGGCGCGCACGTGCCCGGCCTCGACCCCTCCACCGCCGCCCTCGTGGCCGCCTACCGCGAACTCAAGGAAGTGCACTGACATGCAGCTCGGTCTGATCGGTCTCGGCAAGATGGGTGGCAACATGCGCGAGCGGATCCGCCGCGCGGGCCACACCGTCATCGGCTACGACCGCAACCCCGACCTCTCCGACGTGGGCGGCCTCGCCGAACTCGTCGAGCGGCTCGACGCGCCGCGCACCGTCTGGGTGATGGTCCCGGCCGGTGCCCCCACCCAGTCCGTCATCGACGAACTCGGCGGCCTGCTCCAGGCCGGCGACACCGTCGTCGACGGCGGCAACTCCCGCTGGACGGACGACGAGAAGCACGCGGCGGAGCTCGGCGCCAAGGGCATCGGCTTCGTCGACGCGGGCGTCTCCGGCGGCGTGTGGGGCCTGGAGAACGGCTACGCCCTGATGGTCGGCGGCGACAAGGAGCACGTCGACCGCCTCCGGCCGATCCTCGACGCGCTCAAGCCGGAGGGCCCGTACGGCTACGTCCACGCCGGCAAGGTAGGCGCCGGGCACTTCTCGAAGATGGTCCACAACGGCATCGAGTACGCCATGATGCAGGCCTACGCCGAGGGCTGGGAGCTGCTGGAGAAGGTCGACTCGGTCACCGACGTGCGCGAGGTGTTCCGCTCCTGGCAGGAGGGGACCGTGATCCGCTCCTGGCTGCTCGACCTCGCCGTCAACGCCCTCGACGAGGACGAGCACCTCGACAAGCTGCGCGGCTACGCGCAGGACTCCGGCGAGGGCCGCTGGACCGTGGAGGCCGCCATCGACAACGCGGTACCGCTGCCGGCGATCACCGCGTCCCTGTTCGCGCGGTTCGCCTCCCGTCAGGAGGACTCGCCGCAGATGAAGATGATCGCGGCGCTGCGCAACCAGTTCGGCGGCCACGCCGTCGAGTCGGCGAAGAAGGCGTAGTCCGGCCGTGGGGGACCTTCTGCTGGTCCGTCACGGGGAGACGGAGTGGAGCCTGTCGGGACAGCACACCAGCTTCACCGACCTGCCCCTCACCGAGCACGGCGAGGAACAGGCCAAGTCCCTCGCTCCGCTCCTCTCCGGCCGGACCTTCTCGCTGGCCCTGACCAGCCCGCTGTCCCGCGCGGTCCGCACCGCCGAACTCGCGGGCGTCACCGGGGCCGTGCCCGACCCCGATCTGCACGAGTGGGACTACGGGGCCTACGAGGGCGTCACCACCGTCGAGATACACCGCTTGCGGCCCGCCTGGGACCTGTGGACCGACGGCGTGCCGCCCGGCCCCGACGGCCACCCCGGCGAGTCACCCGCGGAGGTCGGCCGGCGCGCCGACCGGGTGCTGGCCCGCGTGGACGCGGCCCTCGGGGACGGCGACGGTGACGTCGTGCTCGTCGCCCACGCCCACTTCCTGCGGGTCCTGACCGCCCGTCGGCTCGGACTGGCGCCCGCCGAGGGGCGGTTGTTCCAGCTGGCCACGGGGACGGTCAGCCGGCTGTCGACGGAGCACGGACGGCCGGTCGTCGCCGAATGGAACGTGCGGGCATAGCCGGTTGACACCGCACAGGGGGCCCGCCAGAGTCGCGGCTGATGGAGATCAACGATCTGACACCGGCCGAACAGCGCGTCTGGCGGGCCTTCGCCACCGGCACCGAAGTGGACTTCCGCGCGGGGGCCGGCGGCCGGGACCAGGACAACACCCTGCGCGCCGCGGTGGTGCGGACCCTGCTCCTCAACGGCCCCGCCGAACCCGGTGAGACAGCCGCCCTCAAGGTCAGGGGCGCGCACGTCACCGGCCCGCTGGACCTGCGCTACGCGACGGTCGGCAGCGTCATCCACCTGACCCACTGCCGCTTCGAGGACGCCCCCGACCTCATCGGCGCCCACCTGCGCTACGTCAGCCTGCGCGACTCCGAGATGCCCGGCCTGTCGGTGACCCGGGCGCGCCTCGACGGCAGCCTGCGGCTGACGCGCTGCCGCTTCGGCGGGCCGGTGCGCCTCGACGGCGCCCAGATCGCCGGCGCCCTCTTCCTGGACGAGGCCGACCTCACCGGCGGGACACCCGGGCGACCGGTGCTCCAGCTCAACCAGATCACCGTCGACGACGACGTGTGCGCCCGCGGCCTGCGCGCCCGGGGCCTGGTCCGGCTCGACGGCGCCACCGTCGCCGGCTCCCTCGACCTGGAGGACGCCGAGCTCAGCAACCCCGGCGCGCACGTCCTGGACGCGGAATCCCTCGACGTCGGCGCCAACCTCCTCGGCCGGCGGCTGCGCGCCCGGGGCCGGATCGACCTGCGCGGCGCCCGGATACCCGGCCGGGTGGATCTGCTGCGGGCGACCCTGTCCCACCCCGGCGACACCGCGCTGCGCGCCAGCAGCAGCGTGATCGGCGAGTTCTGGCTGCGCGGGGGCGACCGGGTCGAGGGCCGGCTCAACCTGCGGCGCGCCGAGATCAACCAGCTCGACCTCGAGCCGGAGATGCTGCCCGACGAGGTGCGTCTGATCGACCTCACCTACACCTTCCTCACCCCGCACGAGCCCGCCGAGCGCCGGCTGCCGATGCTGGAACGCGACGGCGAGGGCTTCGACCCGCACGCCTACGAGCAGCTCACCGCCGCGTACCGGCGGATCGGTGACGACCAGGCCGCCCGGCTCGTGCAACTCGCCAAGCAGCGCCGCCGCCGGTCCACCCTTCCCTGGTACGGCCGGCTGTGGGGCCACCTCCAGGACGCGGCCGTCGGCTACGGCTTCCGGCCGCTGCGCGCCGCCGTCTGGCTGCTGTCGCTGCTCGTGGTCGGCTCGGCCGTCTTCGCCGGGCACCACCCCCGCCCCCTGAAGGCGTCCGAGGCACCCGACTTCGACCCGGTCTTCTACACGCTCGACCTGCTGCTGCCCGTCATCTCCTTCGGGCAGGAGTCCGCGTTCGCCCCGTCCGGCGGCTACCAGACGCTGTCGTACGTCCTCGTCGTCACCGGCTGGATCCTGGCGACCACGGTCGTCGCGGGCGTGACGCGGACCGTCAGCCGGCAGTGACTCACCTGGCGGCGTGCTGAGCCGCCAGCCGCACCGGCGCGTTGGCGGCGCCGTATCCCCGGTAGCCGCCGTCGCGCTGGACGAGTTCGAAGAAGACGCGGCCGACGGTGCGGGTGTAGCAGTGCCGGAAGACGCCGTGCGCGTCGCGGTCGTAGAGGATGCCGAGCTCGCGGTAGGTCTCCAGCTCGCCCTCGGCGAAGGTGTGCCGGGCCGCGAGGTCGTCGTAGTAGTTCCCGGGGATCGGCAGCAGCCGGCCGCCGGCCTCGGTGAAGCGGCGGGCCGCCGCGACCACGTCGTCGGTGGCCAGGGCGATGTGCCGGGCATGGGCGGTGTCGTCGGCGGGTGCCGCGCCGACGGTGAGGGGGAAGCGGACGCCGCCGTCGGCGCTGGTGACGGCGCGGCTGCGGAGCAGGCCGTAGGGGTCGGCGACGTCGACGCTCTCCTGGGCGTCGAGGCCGAGGACGCCGCGGTGGAAGAGGACGGCCTCGTCGAAGTGGTGCCAGGGCTGGGTGAGGGAGAGGTGGTCGATACGGGTGGCCGCGCGATCGGCGGGCGGGTGCGCGACGTCCTCGAAGTCGGCCCGCCAGTCGGGCAGTGGGGGGCGGCGGGTCGCGCACAGGAAGAGTTCCGTGCCGTCGGGCGCGGCCACCGCGTCGAGGGGCGCGTCCCCGGCGGCGCGGCGGCGCGGCAGCACGGGGGCCAGCAGGGCCTCGGCGCGGCGGGCGGCGCCGGCCGGGTCGGGCGACTCCAGACCCACCGCGGCCAGGCAGGTGCCGTCGACGGGGGTCCCCCCGCGCGAGCGGAGCCGAGAGTGGGGGTGGGCGGCCGGCCCGGTGTTGACCAGGACCCGCGCCTCGCCCTGTTCCCACAGCTCGACGGGCTTGCCGCGGTGGCGGGCGGTGCGGGCGAAACCGAGGGAGCCCAGCAGCGCGGAGACGGGCTCGGCGTCCGGGGTGACCAGCTCGGCGAAGGCGACCCCGGTGGGAACGACCGGCGCGGGCAGGACGTCCAGGCCGGCCTCCTCCTGGAGCAGCAGCAGGGAGCGGCGGGCGTCCACGGCGGTCGGGCCGGCCTCCGCCTGCCGGAAGACGTCGTTGAAGACCTCCAGGGAGAGCGGGCCGTCGTAGCCGGCGAGCAGCACGTGCCGCAGCAGGCCCGCGACGTCGAAGCCGCCCTGTCCGGGGAAGCGGCGGTGGTGCCGGGACCACTGCAGGACGTCCATGGCGGGCAGCGGGGCGTCGGCGAGCTGGAGGAAGAAGATCTTGTCTCCGGGGATGTCCTCGATGCCCTTCGGGTCGCAGCCCCGGGAGAGGATGTGGAAACTGTCCAGGCAGGTGCCGAGCGCCGGGTGGCCGGCGGTCTCGACGATGTGCCAGGCGTGGTCGTAGGTGCTGACGTGCCGTCCCCAGGCGAGTGCCTCGTAGGCGACGCGGATCCCGAAGTCCTGGGCGAGCTCGGCGAGGTCGTGCAGGTGCTGGGCGGCGAGCGCGTCGTCGTCCTCGGCGAGCGGGGAGACGCTGGAGCAGACCAGGACCAGGTCGGCGCCGAGCCGGTTCATCAGCGCGAACTTGGCGCGGGCGCGGCGCAGGTTGCGGGCGAACTCCTCGGCGGGCACCGCCTCCATGTCCCGCATCGGCTGGTACAGCTCGATCCGCAGGCCGAGATCCTCGCAGCGGGCGCGGATCTCCTCCGGGGTGAGGGGGCTGGCGAGGAGGTCGTTCTCGAAGATCTCGACGCCGTCGAAGCCTGCCCGGGCCGCGGCGGTGAGCTTCTCCGTGAGGGAACCGCTCAGGGAGACGGTGGCGATGGACGTACGCACCTGGGTACCTCTTCTCCTGCTTCTGGCCGTGCTGCTCGTCGCAGGCCCTCTTCGGGGCCGCTTCCGTGGCGCTGCTTCCTAAGGGGCCGCTTCTCCGGCGGCTGCTTCTTCGACACCCGCCTTCCCGGACGGCTGCTCCGGGGCTGGTGCTCCGGGGCCGCCCCTTCCCGGGACCTCTCCGGGGCCGGGGGGCGCGCGGCGGAGACCGCGAGGCCCTGCGGCTCGGGTCGCGCGGCGGTGACCGCGGGATTACTTCGGGGCCGGGACCGCGCCGGCCAGCTCGGCGATGTCCTCGAGCATCCGCGCGCTGTCGGGTTCCCGGCCGGTGAACAGGCGGAAGGCGTCCACGGCCTGGAAGACGGCCATGCCGCCGCCGTCCAGGGTGGCGCAGCCGGCGGCTCGGGCGGTGCGCAGCAGCTCGGTCTCCAGCGGCCGGTAGACGACCTCGGCCACCCACAGCCCGGGACTCAGCAGCTCGGCGGGGAACGGCAGGCCCGGGTGGGCGGCCATGCCGGTGGGCGTGGCGTGCACGACGCCGCCGATGCCCTCGGCGCGGGCGAGCAGACCGGCGAGGCTGTCCGGGGTGCCGGCGGCGGCCCGCCCCGCGCCGAAGTGCCGGTTCAGGGAGTCGGCGAGGGCGGCGGCCCGCTCGGGCAGCGCGTCCACCACGGTCACGCGCCCGGCGCCCAGGGTGAGCGTGGCGAACGCGACGGCCGCGCCCGCGCCGCCCGCGCCGAGCTGCACCACCCGCTCCAGCGGGGCGTCGGGCAGTCCGCGCGCGAAGGAGGCGGCGAAGCCGGTGACGTCCGTGTTGTGGCCGACCGCCCGGCCGTCCTCGAAGACCACGGTGTTGACCGCGCCGAGCGCCTGAGCCTGCGGCGCGAGGGCGTCGAGGTGGGGGATGACGAGCTGCTTGCACGGGTGCGTGACGTTCAGCCCGTCGAAGCCGAGGTCGCGGGCGGCCCGCACCAGGTCGCCCACCGCCTCCGGAGGCACACCCAGGTCGTCGATGTCGATCAGCCGGTACAGGTAGCGCAGCCCCTGGCGGTCCGCCTCCCGCTCGTGCAGGGCCGGACTGAGCGACGGTCCGATGCCGGAGCCGATCAGCCCGACGAGATACGAGTCCTTGGTCACGCGGACCTCCTGGGCAGCTAATGTACGAACTAGTGAGTTACTCATAACATCCCGTCCGGCCCCGGGGAAAGCCCTCCCGCCCCACGGGAGGTGATCGGCTTCTAGAATCGCGGCACGCGAGTGACAAGCGCCCTACGCCCGAAGGAACCCGATGACCAGCGTCGACGAACCGGCACGACCCGGCGGGCGGATCCGTGACGCCGCCCGCACCCAGGCCGAGATCCTCGACGTGGCCACCCAGGAGTTCGCCCGGGTCGGTTACGCCGGCGCCCGCGTCGACGACATCGCCGCCCGCACCCGCACCACGAAGCGGATGATCTACTACTACTTCGGCGGCAAGGAGCAGCTGTTCACCGCCGTCCTGGAGCGCGCGTACGGCGTGATCCGCGAGGCCGAGCAGCGGCTCGACGTCGAGCACCTCGACCCGGTCGCGGCCATCCGCCGGCTGGCGGAGCTGACCTTCGACCACCACGAGCAGCACCCGGACTTCATCCGGCTGGTCAGCATCGAGAACATCCACGAGGCCGAGCACATCGCCGCCTCCGAGAAGCTCGGCAGGATCGGCTCCCCCGCCCTCGACGTGATCCGCCGCATCCTGGCCGCCGGACAGGAGTCCGGCCTGTTCACGGCCGACGTCGACGCCGTCGACCTGCACGCGATGATCAGCTCGTTCTGCTTCTTCCGGGTCGCCAACCGGCACACCTTCGGCGCCCTGTTCGGGCGGGACCTGGTCGACCCGGCGCAACGCGAGCACTACCGCACCATGCTCGGCGACATGGTGATCGCCTACCTGACGGCGGAGCGGACGGACGGCTGAGGCCGCCCCCGGGACTTCCGCGCTGGACCCCTTGACACCGGCGAAACACGGGCGCAACATCCCTACCCAACCGCTATTAACTATCCAGTGCGTTAATTGAGTCGGGTAGCACCCGGCTGCGCCGCCCCACCACCCCCGGGATCCGGCCCCTCCCCCCCTCCCTCGCCGTCCCTCTCACTCCGCGTACGTTGGAGTCCCCCCGAAGGAGCACGCCGTGTCCGTCCCCGCAGCACCCCACGACGCCGCCCCGCCCGGTCAGCCCAGGAAAGCCGCGACCGCCGCCTGGATCGGCAGCGCCCTGGAGTACTACGACTTCTTCATCTACGGCAGCGCGGCGGCGCTGATCTTCCCGGAGGTCTTCTTCGACGAGTCCGACCCGGCCACCGCGACCCTGCTGTCGCTGGCCACCTTCGGTGTCGCGTACGCGGCCCGCCCGATCGGCGCGCTCTTCCTCGGTCACTTCGGGGACCGGGTGGGCCGCAAGAAGATCATGGTGTTCACGCTCATCCTCATGGGCGTGTCGACGTTCCTCATCGGCTGTCTGCCGACCCGCGACCAGGTCGGCACGCTCGCCCCGGTGCTGCTGGTGCTCTGCCGGGTGCTGCAGGGCATCTCCGCGGCCGGTGAGCAGGCCAGCGCCAACTCGATGACGCTGGAGCACGCACCGCCGCACCGGCGCGGCTTCTTCACCAGTTTCACGCTCAGCGGCACGCAGGGCGGTCAGCTCCTGGCCACGCTGGTCTTCATCCCCATCGCGGCCCTGCCCGAGGAGCAGCTGCTGTCGTGGGGCTGGCGGGTGCCGTTCTGGCTCAGCATCGCGGTCGCCGTCGTCGGCTACGTCATCCGCCGCAAGCTCGACGAGACGCCGGCCTTCGCCCAGCAGGCCACCCGCGAGGGTGTCGTCAAGCTGCCGCTGGCGGTGCTGATGCGCGAACACTGGGCGGACGTGCTGCGGGTGATCGCGGGCGCGCTCGTCGCCTCGGTCTCCACGATCTTCACGGTGTGGGCGCTGGCGTACGCCACCGGTGACTCGGTCGGGATGAGCCGCTCCTCCATGCTGTGGGTGGCCGCGCTGGCCAACCTGGTCGCGCTGGCGGCGATCCCCCTGTGGGCCACGCTGTCCGACCGCATCGGCCGCCGCCCGGTGTTCCTGATCGGCGCGGCCGGCAGCGCGGCGGCGATGTTCCTCTACCTGTGGGCGATCTCCACCGGCTCCTACCCCCTCACCCTGGTCCTCGGCGTCGTGGCCTTCGGTGTCGTCTACAGCGCCGCGAACGGCGTCTGGCCCTCCTTCTACGGCGAGATGTTCTCCACCCGGGTCCGGCTGTCCGGCATGGCGATCGGCACCCAGATCGGCTTCGCCGTGGCCGGCTTCGCGGTCACCTTCGCCGCGCAGATCGCCGGCCCGGACGGCGACGACTGGGCGGCGGTGGCCCTGTTCACGGCGGCGCTGTGCGTCCCGCCGGTGATCGCGGCCCTGTCGGCGCGGGAGACCGCGAAGGTGCCGACGGAGGAACTCGGCGAGCGCACGCGCCGGGAGGCGGCCGAGCCGGAGACGGTGACGGCCTGAGCCCGCCGACCGGCCCACTTCCCCCTCCGAGCCCCCGGACGCTTTCACGGCTCCGGGGGCTCAGGGGGCTCGGGGTGGACCTGGGGTCAGGCAGGAAGCTCCGGTTCCGGCCAGGCGGAGGGCTCGGGCCGAGAGCGGAAGGCTCGGGCCGAGAGCGGGGAGCCCGTGTGCCGGGCGGGAACTCAGGTGCAGGGCGGAACTCAGGTGCCGGGCGCGAACTCAGGCCGGGCCGGACGCCGACCCGGCGGTGCGCCGACGCGCGCTGGGTCGTGTCCGCCGGGCCGTGGCGGGGCGATCGCGGCCATGGCGGCGACCACCGCACGGAGGTGGAACAACTGCCGTTGAGAGAGGCGGGGGTTCGGTGTCGATGCGCAGGCGGAGGTCGCGTCCGGTGGGGCGGTTCGGGGTGAGGGCCTGGCGGTACCGGAAGCGGGCCATGTCGTCCTCGCTGTCCTGGGTGTGGTGCGGAGAGAGGCAGGAGGCGGCGGTGGCGACTGCGGCACCCTGCGGCGAGCCGACCGTGAGGTGACGCGCGGCCGGAGACAGGGGTCGGACAGGCGACACTCACGCCGAGCTCGACGCCGCCGGCCCCGGCGGGGGTCGCGAGGTGACGGCCGGGGGGGGCTGGGGAGCCGCGGGCGCGCCCCCGGCTCAGGTACCTACGGGATGTTGAGTACGGGCGCGCATGACGGTGGCTCCTGAGCGGCCGTAGCGTGCGGCCATGGCAAGAAACAGCAGTCGGTCCGGGCACCGTCCCGTGCGCAGATTCGTGGGCCTCGGTCTCGGTCTCGGGGTGGGTGCCGTCCTCGTGGCGAAGTTCGGGCCCGTGCCCGTGTCCGTCTCCTCCGCCGCCCGACTGTGGGAGCAACTGGCCGCGCGAGGCCACGCGGTGGACCCCCAGCGGTTGCTGCCGCACCACAACCCGCCGGGACAGGCCGCGGCCGTGTACCGCTCGTCGACGGTGTGGTGCAGGAACCGAGCGCGGCGGGTCGAAACCGTGGCCGGTCTGGCGCGTCGAGCGCTACGGACGCCGAGGGGGGCGGGGCGCTCCGCGGCCCGGTCCGGCCCGGCAGGCGCACCGACATCGCCCAGGCCCGACGGCTCGGACCGGCCGCGTTGAAAACCGTCGGCACCGCAGGCCTCGTGGCCGCGGTGACCGCAATGCCGGAAGGGCTTCGGTGGCCTCACCCCACTGACCGCCGAGGGCGCGGCCTCCGGGCTCACGGCCCAGGAGTGGACGCGCGGGGGAAAGACCCGCGACGGTGTGGAGACATCCTGGCGCTGGAACCAGCACCGTTGCGGCGCTAGCCCTCCTCGGTCCCCCTGGGAATGCCGTACGCCCGCTCCACTCTCAGGCGCACCACCAGACGCCGGTCGCGGACCATGGCGGCGCGGTAGTCGTCCCAGTCCGGGTGCTCGCCCTGGACGTCGCGGTACAGGCGGACGAGTTCCTCGACGGTCTCGTCGTAGGGGTGCCCGGCGACCGGCGAGAGCTCGGCGGTGCCCTCGACGACCGTGTAGGCGCGGCGGTCGGGGTTGGACACGTGGTACGAGGCCCGCGGATCCCGGCGCAGGTTGCGCGTCTTGGCGCGGTCGTCCGTGACGGAGATCCGGATGACGCCCTCGTCCGGGTCGTAGTGGTGGCTGACGTTCGACAGCTGGGGGCGGCCGTCGCGCTTGAGGGTGACGAGGACCCCGCCGCGGCCCTCGGAGAGCAGGGCGAGCAGGGCGTGGCGCTGCGTCGTGTCCTGAGTCATGTACGGCACAACCGGCAAGCGAGCCGTCCGCATTCCCCTGCGGGGAAACCGCTCCCCCGCCCTCCGTAGACAGTGTCTACGCACAACTGGTAGACACTGTCTATGAGTGATGCGGAGAAGCCGGAACCGGACCTGCGGCTCCGGCTCGTGGACGTGGGCGTGGAGCTGCTGGCCCGGGAGGGCCTCGGGGCGCTGACGCTGCGGGAGATCGCCCGGCGGGCGGGTGTCTCGCACGGGGCGCCCCGCCGCTACTTCCCCACCCACCTGGAGCTGCTGTCGGCCATCGCCCGCAGGGGCTTCACCGACCTCGCCGGACGGGTGACGACGGCCCTCGGCGACGGCACCGCTCCACCGCGCGCGCAGCTGACCGGACTGGGGCACGCCTACCTGCGGTTCGCGCTGGACAACCCCGCCATGTACGAGCTGATGTTCCGTCACGACCTGCTGGAGAGCGGACACCTGCGGCTGCGGGAGACCAGCCTGCCGCTGTTCGGTGTGCTGGTGGAGCTGGTCGGGCGGGTCCGCCCGGACGCCGACGCCCGCGCGGTCGCGGGCGCGCTGTGGGCGAACCTGCACGGCATCGCCCAGCTGTGGCGCTGGGGAAGTCTGCAACTGGCCACCGGCGAGGACGACTTCGTACCCCTGCTGCGGACGGCGCTCGACGCGCACCTGGGGCCGGAGCCGGGCCGGTGAACCGCGCCCTGACCCTGGCGAGCAGCGTGGCCGGTGCCGTGGTCGTCGCCCTCGACGGCACCGTCCTGACCGTGGCCCAGCCCACCCTCCAGCGCGACCTGCACGCCTCCTTCGCCCAGGTTCAGTGGACCAGCACCGGGTATCTGGTCGCCGTGGCGGGGCTGTTGGTGTTCGCCGGGCGGCTCGGCGACCGGTACGGGCACCGGCGCACGTTCGCCGTCGGCATGCTCGGCTTCTCGGCCGCCTCGGCGGGCATCGCCCTGGCGCCCGGCGTGGGCTGGGTGATCGCGCTGAGGGTCGTCCAGGGCGTGTTCGGGGCGCTGTTGCAGCCGGCGACGCTCGGCATGCTGCGGGTGGCGTACCCGCCGGAAGGGCTGCGGCGGCCGGTCGCGGTGCGGACGGCGGCGATCGGGGTGGCGGCCGCCGCCGGACCGGTGGTCGGCGGGGCGCTGGCGACCGGGTTCGGATGGCGGGCCGTGTTCCTGCTGACCATCGCGCCCGCGCTGTTGTTCGGCGCGCTCGCCCTCGTCACCCCGGAGAAGCGGGAGAAGCGGGAGGAGCCGGGGCGGGAGAAGCGGACGGGGCGGGAGCCGGGGGAGCGGCCGACGGCCCTCGTGGCGCTGGACGTGCCCGGCGCGCTGCTGCTCGCGGTGGCGCTGGCGTGTCTGGTGCACACCCTGGTCACCCCGTTCGGCGTGACGGATGTGGCCGGCGCCGCGGTGGCCGCGACGGCCGTCGTCGCCGGGACCGCCTTCGTGCGGCACGAGCGGCGCACGCCCTCCCCGCTGCTGCCCCCGGACGTCGTCGGCTCGCCGGCCGTGGGCGCGGCCCTCACCCTGCTGGTCATCGCCTCGGCGGCCCTCAACGGCGGGCTCTTCGCCTGTGTCTACGTCCTCCAGGACGACCTGGGTCTCACCCCTGTGCGCACCGCCCTGCTCAGCCTGCCGCTGGCCGTGCTGCTGATCGCGGCGGCGCCCGCGTCCGCCGTCCTGCTGCGCCGGGCCGGCGCCCGCCCCACGGTCGCCGGGGCGACCGCCGTCCTCGCCACCGGCCTGCTCGTCCTGGCGCGCGCCTCCGGCGCCACCGCCTTCTGCCTCGGTTTCGCGCTGCTGGGCGCCGGCTTCGGCACGGTGATGGTCGCGGCCACCCATGTCGTCGTACGACGGGCGCCCGCCCGGGCCGCCGGGGTGGCGGGCGGCCTGCAGCAGACGGCGATGAACGTCGGGCCGGCGCTCGGTGTGGCGGCGGCGACCGTGCTCATGGGACAGACGGGCACCCGGTCCCCGCTCGTCGTGCTCGCCGTGGCGGCCGCGGCGGCGGTACCGATCTGCCGGGCGCTGCCGGGCCGGTCGCGGCCCGCCCCCGCGGCTCCCTCGGCGAGCCGCCCCGCGACAGTCGCCGCCGGTCGACGCGGTACAGAGCACAGCGGTACAGAGCACACCGGTCAGGGCGCCGAAGGGGGTCCTTTCCCGCCGTCCCTACGGGACCATGAAAACTGAGCTGTGTTCCGGCGGGGCACGCCGGAGCACACCTCGCACGAGCGCACCGGAGGAGAGCGATGGCACAGCTGCGACAAGAGGCCGACCCGCGCGAGGTCGGTCTGGACGCGAAGGCGCTGGACCGCCTCGACCAGCACGTCGCCCACTACGTCGACGAGGGGCGCCTGCCCGGCTTCCTCCTGTCCGTCGCCCGCGGCGGCCGCGTCGCGCACCTCGCCACGCACGGGCACCGGGACGTCGCCGCCGGGCTCCCCGTGGAGCCGGACACGCTGTGGCGGATCTACTCGATGACCAAGCCGGTCACCTCGGTCGCCGCGCTGATGCTGGTGGAGGAGGGCCGGCTCTCCCTCGACGACCCCGTCGCCGACCACCTCCCCGCCTTCGCCGACCAGCGGGTCCACGTCTCCGGCTCCGGCTCCGCCATGACCACCCGCCCGGTCGGCCAGCCGATCCTGGTGCGGCACCTGATGACGCACACCGCGGGCCTGACCTTCGCCTTCTACCACTGCCACCCGGTGGACGCCCTCTACCGCGAGGCCGGCCTGGAATCGGCGGTGCTGCCGGGCTCGAACCTGGCCGAGACCGTCGAGGCGTACGCGCGGCTGCCCCTGCAGTTCGAACCGGGCACGCAGTGGAACTACTCGGTGGCCACCAACGTGCTCGGCCGGATCATCGAGGTCGTCTCCGGCCGGGACCTCGACGAGTTCCTCGCCGAGCGGATCTTCCGCCCGCTCGGCATGCCCGACGCCGGCTTCCAGGTCACCGGCGAACAGGCGGGCCGGCTGGCCGAGCTGTACGGCGACACCGACGACGGCCGTCTGGAGCCGATCCCCGGGCTGCCGCTGTTCGGCCGCCCCCGCTTCCTGTCGGGCAGCGGCGGCATGGTGGCGACCGCGTACGACATCCACCGTTTCATGGAGCTGCTGCGCCGCCGCGGCGAACTCGACGGCATCCGCCTGCTCCGGCCCGAGACGGTGGACCTGATGACCCGCAACCACCTGCCCGGCGGCGCCGACCTGCGCACCGTCGGCAGCCTCCCCGCGCACGACGAACCCGGCAACGACGGCGTCGGCTTCGGTCTCGGCGTCTCGGTGGTGATCGACCCCGAGCGCACCCAGGCACCCTCCGGGCTCGGCACCTACGGCTGGAGCGGGGTGGCGACGACGACGTTCTGGGTCGACCCGGGCCGCGACCTGACGGTGCAGTTCCTGACGCAGGTGAGGCCGAGGAAGTCGCTGAAGCTGTACGCCGACCTCAAGCGCCTGATCCACGAGGCGGTCACGGACTGACCGGGCCGCCCGCGCCGCGCACCGGCCGGACCCCTACCGGCCGACCGGTCCGTCCCCGTCCCGTCCGCCGTCCCCGTCCCCGTCGACGCGCAGGGTGAAGGGGACGCCGTCCACGGCGAGTTCACCCAGCCACTCCCGCGACCGCTCGTCCGTCTCGGCGGCACGGCTCAGGCCCGCCGGCAGGGAGCCGTCGAGGACGTGCCGGACGCCGAGCGCGAGGGGCCGGGAGACACAGCGGGCCATCGCGCTCTCCTCCTCGTCGCCCACCAGGTCCAGCAGGTAACCGCCCGACCAGGACGCGCCGCTGCGGGCGTTCACCGTCAGCGACACGGCGAGCACCACCCGGTCCCGGTCCGCGTCCGTGGTGGGGTGGGCCTCGGCCAGTTCCCGGGCGAGGGCGGCGATCCGCTCGTCGTCGCCGGCCTTCAGCTCCTCGAACACCGGTGCCCAGGCCCGCCGCCATCCGCCCAGGCGGAGCGTGCCGCGCACGAAGGTCCGCGGCCGCCAGGCCGTCGGCAGCCCGTACTGCTGCACGAACGGGACGCTGTCGCGGTTGGGGTAGGCCTCGAAGGCCTCGCCGTCGACGAGGTGGGCGCGGGTGGCCTCCCACGGCCGCTCGGCGGTCCTCTCGGTGCCGCCCTCGACGTAACGGGCGGGCGAGCGCAGGGCGTTGAGGACACCGAGCGGAGCCCAGCTGAAGCGGTACCGGAAGTCGTTGGGAACGGCCGGCACGCCGCCGCAGTAGGACGTGAAGCGGTACGAGGCGGGCGTGCCGTCGCCGATCGCCACCCGGGCACGCGCCACGAGGCCGTGCGCGAAGAGGTGGTCGACCCCCGGGTCGAGCCCTGCCTCGGTCAGCACGACGACGCCCGCGTCGAGGGCCGCGGGCACCTGCCGCAGCACCGCGTCCGAGACGTAGCTGGAGCACGCGAAGTGGGCGCGCCGGTCCACGCACGCCGCCAGCAGCGGGGCGTGCTCGGGTGCGGGCAGCATCGACACCACGACGTCACCGGGCGCCAGTTCCGCCGTGAGCGCGTCGAGGGTGTACGGGCGCGGCTCGGCGCGTCCGGTCAGGCCCAGCCGGCCGAGGGCCTCGGCGGCCCGCTCCTCGGTGCGGTGCCACAGCCGCACCCGCCCGGCGTGCTCGCACAGCGCGGCCAGCCCGCTGCCGGTGGACAGGCCGGCGCCGATCCAGTGAACGGTTCCGCTCGCGTCGACCCGCTCAGGCACGGCCGGACTCCCCTTCCGTCACCCCGAGCTCCCGGCACGCCTGGTGGAAGCGGTCCAGGCAGCGCCCCCACGGCCCGCCGACCCCGAGGTCGAGCAGCTGGGGCGTCAGGGCCGCCGAGAAGTCGGCGCTGGACTCGCGGGGCAGCAGGGACGGCAGGTTGTCGATGGCGATCAGGTCGAGCGGGGGTTCCTTGCGCAGCCGCCGTACCGGATCGCTCCACTCGGTCGTGCGGTCGTAGACCGGCAGGACGTTGAGGGGGGAGCCGACGTCGCAGGTGACGTCGGAGAGGGTGCGCAGCCGGCGGGCGGGGTCGTCGAGGTCCTCCTCCCGCAGGAACGGCGGGACGGGGCTCGTGGCCAGGACCGCGTTGACCATCACGTCGTGGTCGAGCAGGGCGCGGCGGTCCAGGTCACGGGTCTCCGCCAGGTCCCAGCAGGTGGGCTCGACGCCGGCCGTGGCGAACGCGGTCCGGGCGCCCCGGCCGCTGCGGCCGAGGGCGCCGACGACGAGGGCGGTGAAGTCCTCGTCGCCGGGGGCCGCGCGCAGGGCCTCGTCCAGTGCGTCCTTGTCGGTCGGGCGCAGGGGCGCGGTCAGCCGGCCCCGGTGCTGGAGCACGGCCAGGGCGGCGCCCAGGTAGCCCGCCCAGAAGCCGAACGCGGCGAGCCGGCGTCCCTGGTCGTCCACCAGGTACTCCAGGTCCAGCAGGGCCCCGCGCCCGGCCGCGAACCGGGCCAGCAGACCGGTCGCGCCCGGCTGCCGCTTGTAGGCGTGTCCGAAGAAGACATGCCGGTGGATCAGCTCGGCCGGACGGTCGGGGAGTTCCTTCAGGCCGAGAATCACGGCGTCGCGCGGCGCCGACGCCCAGGAGCCCGGGGGGACGATCCGCGCGCCGGCCGCCTCGTACTCCCGCGCCGCGAAGATCCGCTGCGGGGACTCCTCGACGGTCAGGTCCACTCCGGCCGCCACGAGCCGTCCGGCGTCGTCGGGCACGATCGGGGTGCGGCGCTCGGTGGAACGGACCTCGTGGCGCAGCCACAGGTGCAGTTCGGTCATACGCGGTTGACCTCCGGACGCGGGGCGTCGGCGGCGAACCGGCCGGCGCCGAGGGGGGTGACGTCCACGAAGGGTACGCGGCCGAGGCAGAGGTCGCGGACGACCTCGCCGACGGCCGGGCCCTGCAGGAAGCCGTGGCCCGAGAAGCCGGTCGCATACAGGAAACGGGACACCGAAGTCGCCTCGCCGATCAGGGCGTTGTGGTCCGGGGTCACCTCGTACAGGCCTGCCCAGCCGCCCGTGCGGCGCAGGTCGAGCAGGGCGGGGGCGCGCCGCTCCATCGCCGCGGCCAGGCGGGGGATCCACCGGTCGTGGGTGTCGGTGGCGAAGCCGGGCCGCTCGTCGGGGTCGGACATGCCGACGAGGAGGCCGGGGCCCTCGGCGTGGAAGTAGAGGCTGGTGGAGAAGTCGATCGTCATCGGCAGCGCGGGCGGCGGACCGCCGGGGAGCGGTTCGGTGACCGCGATCTGGCGGCGCAGCGGCCGTACCGGCAGGTCCACACCGGCCATCGCGCCGACCGCCCGGGACCAGGCGCCCGCCGCGCAGACCACCGTGTCGGTGGTGACGCGGCCGAGGGTGGTCGTCACCCCGGTGATGGTGGAACCGCGCGTGTCGATGCCGGTGACCTCGGTGTGCCGCAGGATGCGCGCCCCGTGGCGGCGGGCGGCGGCCGCGTAGCCGTGGACGACGGCCTCGGGGGTGCAGTGCCCGTCGTCGGGCGAGAACGCGGCCGCCAGCAGCCCGTCGGTGCTGATCAGCGGCGAGAGCCGGCGGGCCTCGGCCGGGTCGATCAAACGGCTGGGCACGCCCAGGGCGTTCTGCAGCCGCACGCTCGCCTCGAAGGAGGCGACGTCCTGCGGGGCGGACAGCAGGAACAGGTAGCCGACGCGGTGCAGCCCGATGTCGGTGCCGATCTCCTGCCCGAACCGGGCGAACGCCTCCAGACTGCGCGCCCCCAGCCGGATGTTCACCTCGTCGGAGAACTGGGCCCGCACTCCGCCGGCGGCCTTCGAGGTCGAGCCGGCGCCGAGTTCGTCCCGCTCGATCAGGAGGACGTCGGGGACGCCGGCGGCGGCCAGGTGGTAGGCGATGCTCGTGCCCATCACGCCGCCGCCGATGACGACGACCGATGCGTGCGTGTTCACGCGGGCGGCTCCTTTCGGCGGGCGGCCCCGGCCCGGACGCGGAGGCCGAGGCTGTCGTGCGCCGTCGCTGTCCCCGGTGCGCCGGTGGTCACCATGAGACAGCGGGGAGCGGGTTCAGGACCAGTGCGCCACCGCGTCCAGGTGGGGCAGGTGGTGGTCCAGCCGCTCGCGCTTGGTGCGCAGGTAGGTGATGTTGTTCTCGCACGGCGGTATCAGCAGCGGCACCTGCTCGGCGACCTGGACGCCGTTGTCCACGAGCGCCTCGCGCTTGCGCGGGTTGTTCGACATCAGGCGGACCGAGCGCACGCCCAGGTCCTTCAGGATCTCGGCGGCCACGCCGTAGTCGCGGGCGTCCACCGGCAGGCCCAGCGCGAGGTTCGCCTCGACGGTGTCCAGGCCCTCCGCCTGCAGGGCCATCGCCCGCAGCTTCGCCAGCAGACCGATCCCGCGTCCCTCGTGCCCGCGCAGGTAGACGACGATGCCACGCCCCTCGGCGACCACGGCCCGCAGCGCGGACGCCAGTTGGTCGCCGCACTCGCAGTGCTGGGAGCCGAACGCGTCACCGGTCAGGCACTCCGAGTGCAGCCGCGTCAGCACGTCCTCACTGCCGATCTCGCCGTAGACCAGGGCCACTTGCTCGTCACCGCGGTCGTGGTCGAGGTAGCCGACCGCCTGGAATTTCCCGTACACGGTGGGAAGCGGCGCATTCACCACGCGTTCCACACCGGTGCGCTGCGGGGACTTCTTACCGAGCAGGCCGATTTTTTCTGTCATGATCTGGTTCCTAAGCAGAGACGAAAGGCCGGGAAAAGATGAGTGGTTCGGGAATACGGGCGGCGGCGTACGGGCTGCTGCCGACGGACACCACCGAGGACGTACGGACGCGCGGAGCGGACCTCTCGACGCAGGTGGCGGTCCTCCCCGTCGGGAGCTTCGAACAGCACGGCCCGTACCTGCCGTTGGCCACCGACACGCTCGTCGCGTGCGCCATCGCGCACGAGATCGCCGCAGCGTACCCGGTGCACCTCCTCCCGCCGGTGACCATCGCCTGCTCGCACGAGCACGCGGCCTGGCCGGGGACCGTCAGCATCTCCTCCGTGACCCTTCACTCGGTGGTACGGGACATCGCGGCGTCACTGCGCCGCTCGGGCGTCGAGGCCCTGGTACTGGTCAACGGGCACGGCGGGAACTACGTCCTGGGCAACGCGGTCCAGGAGTCGTCCGCCCGCGGCGAGCGGATGGCGCTCTTCCCGGCCCCGGAGGACTGGGAGACGGCCCGGGAGCGGTCCGGGGTGTCGACCTCGCTGCTCACCGACATGCACGCCGGGGAAATCGAGACCTCGATCCTGCTGCACACCCGTCCCGAAGTCGTCCGGCCCGGTTATGAGTCCGCCGATTTCACCGCGGACGACCGTCGCCATCTGCTCACTCTGGGAATGTCCGCCTATACCGATTCGGGCGTCATCGGCCGTCCTTCCCTGGGGTCCGCGGAAAAGGGGAAGGAACTCCTGGCGAGCCTGGTGGATTCCTTCGGAGCGTATTTCTCGATATTGACGGCGCCGGCCGCGAGCGCGGGCCGTGCCGGGGCGCGGGGCACGGAGGACGAGCGCGGGTAGTGCCCGTCGGCCGTGTGGCCGCCGTCGGCGTACGGTACGACGCCGGGGGCGGCCTCGTACGCCGCCGCTGCGGGCGTCGTCCTCGCCCGCAGCCCCGCGTACCAGCGCGCGACGAGGACGACGGCGCCCGGCAGCGCCGCCACGAAGGCCAGCACCCCGTACACGACGGCGACCGCCAGCCCGGTGTGCGCGCCGAGGCCGGCCGCGCCGAACGCCCAGGCGGTGACGCCCTCCCGGGGGCCCCAGCCGCCGACGTTCAGCGGCAGGCTCATCGCGAGCAGGGCCAAGAGCGCGAGCGGCAGCAGCGTGACGACTGAGGCGGCGGAACCGACGGCCCGGGCGGCGACGACGAACGTCGCGAGGTGCCCGGCCAGGACGACCACGGACGACACGGCGACGCCGGGCCCGCCGCGCCGGGACAGCAGCCCCTCGCGCGCCTCGGTCAGCGTCGCCCGCACCCGCCCGCTCCGGCGCCCGGCCGGGGCGTTCATCCGGACGGCGAGGACGACGGCGAGCGCGCCCACCGCGCCCAGGGCGACGAGGGGCGCGAAGTGCCGTACGTCCGCCAGGACCGGGGACGGCAGGATCAGCAGCACCGTCACTCCGGCGACGGCCAGCACGAGCTGGCCCGCGGTGCGTTCCAGCACCACGGCCCGTACGCCGCGGCCGACGTCACCGGCGCTCTGCCCGTGCCGCACCGCGCGGTGCACGTCGCCGAGGATGCCGCCGGGCAGGGCCGCGTTCAGGAACAGCGAACGGTAGTAGTCGGCGACGGCCTCGCCGAGCGGCAGCCGGATGCGCAGGCCGCGCGCGACCAGCGCCCACCGCCACGCGCTGCACACGGTGGTGACCGCGCCGATCCCGAGCGCCACCAGCAGCGTGGGGGCGTCGATCCGGCGCAGCCCGTCCAGGAAGACGCCGGTGCCCATCCGCCACAACAGGACGGCGAGGACGGCGGCTCCGGCGACGGTGCCGCCGTGGGTGCGCACGGCGCGCAGGACACGCGTCCGGCCCGTGGACGGGGCGACGGTGGCGTCGGCGGGGGGCGTGGTGACGGTGACGCCCGTCCGTGTCGTGCGGGATCCAGTGCTGTCCGCCGGGACGGCCGGACCCGCGCGGCCCGGTCCCGGCGTGGCACCGGCCCCGCCGCTGACGGCACCCACCGCCGCCCCACCCGCACCCGCACGGCCCGAATCCGGCGCCGGAGCACCGCCGGCCCCGCCCGAGTCGGGGCCGGCGGCCACCGGGGCCGCACCAGTCGGCGCCCCGCCCGGGGCCGCGACGGAACGGGCCGGGCGGATGCGGGCCACGGCGGTCGCCTTGGTCGTCGCGCGCCGCGCCGGCGCACCGGTCCGCCGGCGCCGTACGGCCGGTCCCGCGCCCTCGGCGCGCACCGCCGACGGCGCCGCGCGCCCCGCACGGACGACCCGCCGGGTGACGCTGACGGAGGCCGGCCCGGCGCTGTCGGCCGAGGCCCGCGCGCCCACCCCGTCCGCGCTCATCAGGCGCCCCCCGTCGGCCGGGCCAGGGCCAGCAGGTCGTTGTGGTGGACGGTGACGCGCAGTTCGCCGGCCGCGCAGGCGGCGAGCCGGGCCGCGAGGTACTTCTCGGCGCGGGCGGCGAGTTCGGGGCGCTGCTCGACGGCCGCGCCGACCCAGCCGCGCAGCCACTGCTCGGTCAGGGCGGCCTCGTCGGGGCCCAGCCGCCAGGGGCTCGGGTGCACCTTGACCGTGGCGCCGTGGGCGGCGAACGCCTCGCAGGCGACGGTCACCGCGTCGGGGCCGAGGAGGCCGCCGCGCCGCTGGTGCTCGTTGAAGGCCGCGGCGATCTCCTCGTCCAGCGGGTCGTGCGGGGTCAGGTCGACCCGCCCGGCCACCGAGAGGGTCAGCAGGGCCGGGCAGCCGGCGCCCGCGCAGGCCGCGGCGAGCGTCTCGATCTCCTCGCGGGTGAGGACGTCGAGCAGCGCCGAGGCGGTGACCAGCGAGGCGCCGACCAGGGCGTCCGGGGTCAGCCGGGCGACGTCGCCGCGCCGGGTCTCGACGGTGACCCGGCTGCCGTCGGCGGCGGCCCGTGGCGAGCCGACGGCAGCGAAGTGCAGCAGGTACGGGTCGCGGTCGTGCAGGATCCAGTGCTGGGCGCCGTCCAGGCGGGGCGCGAGCCAGCGCCCCATCGAGCCGGTGCCGCAGCCCAGGTCGTGCACGGCCAGCCCGCCGGAGCGGCCGGGCAGGTTGGCGAGCCGGATCCGCAACGGGTCCAGCAGGTCCACCGCCCGCGCCGCGGCGTCGGCGGGCTCGCGCAGCTGCAGCCACTCGGGGGCGTAGCGGGGCGGTTCGTCCGGCGTGGCGTCGTCGTCGCGCAGGCGTACGGTGGGCCGCTCGCCGGGGCGGGTCACGGGCCCGGCGCCGGCGATGACGCCCGGCGTGTCCGGGTCCATGTCCGGGTCCGTGTCCGTCTCGGCATCCGTGTCCGCGTTCAAGGAGGCCTCCCGGGGGCCGGGTTGAGCCGGTATGTGCCCCACGCGGTGTGCCCCGTCCGCCGGGATCGTCGTCGTCTTCCTCATGCCGCCCTCCGGGGTTCTCCGGGAAGCCGGCCCAGGACGCCGGCGAGCCTCTGGGCGGTGGACGCCCAGCCGTTCAGGGCCGCCCGGCGGCCGCGTGCGGCGGCCTTCAGACGGCGTCGTACGTCGGCCTCGCCGAACCAGCCGCGCAGTTCGACCGCGAGGGCGGCGGGGTCCTCCGGCGGGACGAGGATGCCGGGGACACCGCCGTCCGGGGCGCGGCCGACCGCCTCGGGCAGACCGCCGACGTCCGTGGCGAGGACGGGGATGCCGCGGGCGAGCGCCTCGGTGACCGCCATGCCGTACGTCTCGGCGTAGGAGGTGAGGACCATCAGGTCGGCGGTGGCGTAGGCGGCGTCGAGTTCGGCGCCGGTCTTGGGGCCCGCCAGCTCCAGCCGGTCCTCGAGGCCGTACTTGCCGATGAGGTCCCGCAGATGGGTGACGTACTCGGGGTCCTGGGAGAGGCCGCCCACGCACACGCAGCTCCACGGCAGGTCGGTGACCGCGGCCAGCGCCTCCACCAGCCGGTGCTGGCCCTTGCGCGGGGTGACGGAGGCCACGCACAGCAGGCGGGAGACTCCGTCGGTGCCGGAGGCCAGGGGGGCGATGTCGGCGCCGGGGGCGGCGACATGCACCTTCTCGGGGGCCAGGCCGTGGTGGGAGACGAGGCGGCGGACCGCCCAGTCGCTGGTGGCGATCACCGCGGGGACGGCGCGCAGCACCTCGCGTTCCCGGGCGTCGAGTTCGGCCGCCACCTCGGGGGCGAGGCCTCTCTCGTCGCCGAGCGGGAGGTGCACGAGGACGGCGAGCCGCAGGCGCTGCGCCTCGGGGACGACGGTCTCCGGGACACCGCAGGCGACGAGTCCGTCCATGAGCACCACCGTGCCGTCGGGGAACTCGCGCAGGGTTCGGGCGAGTTCGGCGCGGGCGTCCGCCTCGGGGCGGGGCCACTCGCCGGTGACGAGGTGCTTGTGGACCTGCCAGCCGAAGCCGGGCAGGTCTAGGCAGACGCGCCGGTCGTAGGCGTTGCCGCCGCTGGGGTTGGCCGGGTCGTCGACACCGCCCGGCATGACGAAGTGCACGGTGCGCAGGGACATGGGGATGATCCCGCCGATCGTGGGAACCGCTGTCTGCGCGGGCGCGACGGCCTGCGCGGGCGCCGCGGCCGGTGCGGGCACGTAGGCGAGCGGGGCCTGCTGCACGGCCTTCTCCAGGGTCACGTCGGTCACAGGGCACGCTCGTAACTCGCCCAGGCGACGTGCGACTCGTGCAGGGTGACGGAGATGCCGGCGATACCCCGGGCGCCCTCGCCGAGCGCGCCCCGGTGGATCCGCTCGGCGAGCCGGTCGGCGATCACCTTGGCGAGGAACTCGGTGGAGGTGTTGACGCCGGCGAAGTCGGGCTCGTTGTCGAGGTTCCTGTAGTTCAGCTCGCTGACCACGGCACCGAGTTCCTGGGTGGCCAGTCCGATGTCGACGACGATGTTGTCGTCGTCCAGCTGCTCGCGGCGAAACGTGGCGTCCACCAGGAACGTCGCTCCGTGCAGGCGCTGCGCGGGTCCGAAGACCTCGCCGCGGAAGCTGTGGGCGATCATGATGTGATCGCGGACGGTGACACTGAACAACGGACGACCCTCCAGGTGCGGCGCGTCTGGTCCCCCGGCCATCTGCCGCCGGGGGATGCCGTGTAGTACGGCTCTTCGCTTCCCCGCGTTCAGCCGGTTCTCACTCTTTTCTCAGGTCAGGCGCTCCGCTGCCGGAACAGTGACCGGTTCGCGGGTCGCGGCCGGGTACCGGACGCGGTGACAGAGCGCGGGGATCTCCCCGGAGGCGAGCCCCGGCATCACCTCCGGCAGCTCCTCGAACGCGCTCTCCCCGGTGATGAGGGCGTCGAGCGCAGGGTCGGCGAGGAGGTCGAGGGCGAGGGCGAGCCGGTCGGCGTAGGTGCGGTGGGCGCGGGCCGGGGAGACGGTGCCGACCTGGCTGCTGCGGATGGCCAGGCGCCGGGAGTGGAAGGCCTCGCCGAGCGGGAGGGAGACCTTCCGGTCGCCGTACCAGCTCAGTTCGAGGACCGTGCCCTCGGCGGTGAGGAGTTCCAGGCCGCGGGCGAGGCCCTGTTCGGTGGCGCTGGCGTGCACGACGAGGTCGCAGCCGCCCTGGGCCTCCTCGGGGGTCGCGAAGCCGACACCGAGCGCCTCGGCGACCTTCGCCCGCGCCGGGTCGGCGTCGACCAACTGGACGCGCACGCCCGGGAAGCGGGCCAGCAGCGCGGCCACCGAGCAGCCGACCATGCCGCCGCCGACCACCGCGATCCGGTCGCCGACCAGGGGCGCCGCGTCCCACAGCGCGTTCACGGCGGTCTCGACGGTGCCGGCGAGCACGGCCCGTTCGGCGGGCACCGTGTCGGGGACGACCGTCACCGCGCTCGCCGGAACGACGAAGCGGGTCTGGTGCGGGAAGAGCGAGAACACCGTACGGCCGACCAGCGCGTTGGGTCCCTCCTCCACCAGCCCGACGTTGAGGTAGCCGTACTTCACGGGCGCCGGGAAGTCGCCCTCCTGGAACGGCGCCCGCATCGCCGTGTGCTGGCTGACGGGGACCTGGCCGCGGAAGACGAGGGTCTCGGTGCCGCGGCTGACACCGGAGTACAGCGAGCGGACGACGACCTCGTCGTCGGCCGGGTCCGGCAGGGTGACGTCGCGGATCTCGCCGTGACCGGGCGAACCGATCCAGAACGCACGTGCGGCGCGGTTCATCGGCCTCCTCCTGAACGATCGGGAACTGGCTCACGTACCGAGGTGTGCACAGGCCGCGCACAGTACGCGGCGTTGATCGACTCTGTCATCTGGCCGGAGGACGTGCGGTGGCCCTGAACAACACTTACGACGCGAGGCTGGTCCAGCAGGAGACCGCTGTGGGAGCGGGCGTGCAGATCCTGGTGCTGGCCCTGCTCGGCACGGCGATCGGCATGGGGCCGGCGGGCTGGGTGACCGGACTCGTCTTCGCCGTCGCCCTGTGGGCGGTGCTCTCCCGGGCACTGCACCGCTCCCGGCTGCGCTCCTTCGGCCCGGCCAACCGGGTCACCCTCGGCCGCGCCACCCTGGTGGGCGGGGTGACCGCGCTGGTCGCGGACTCCTTCGAGAGCGCGCCCCCCGTCTCCGTGCTGGTCGGCCTGACGGCGGTGGCGCTGCTGCTCGACGGCGTCGACGGCAAGGTCGCCCGCCGCACCGGCACCTCGACGGCGCTGGGCGCGCGCTTCGACATGGAGGTCGACGCGTTCCTGATCCTGGTGCTCAGCGTGTACGTGTCGATGGCGCTGGGCCCGTGGGTCCTGCTGATCGGCCTCATGCGGTACGCCTTCGTCGCCGCGGCCCGCGTCGCCCCGTGGCTGAACGCGCCGCTGCCGCCGAGCACCGCCCGAAAGACGGTCGCCGCGCTCCAGGGCATCTGCCTGCTGCTGGCGGGCGCCGGCCTGCTCCCGCACGCGGCCAGCTTCGGTGTGGCGCTGCTGGCCCTGGGCCTGCTGGTGTGGTCCTTCGGCCGGGACGTCCGGTGGCTGTGGCGCACCTCGCGGGTCCCGGCCACGGTCCCGGCCCGGCCGGCCCTGGAGTTGGCGGGCCGCTGACCCGACGGCGAAGGGCCCGGACCGTGCGCACGGTCCGGGCCCTTCGCCGTGTTCCGCCACGCCACCATACGGCGCCGCTCCCCCGTTCAGCCCCTCCGCGGCAGCAGGGCGATCGCGGCGGCGGGTACGGCGGCCAGCAGCAGCCAGGGCACGGCCGGGGGCAGGTCCGTGTCGAGGAGGGTGCCGGTGGCGGCGCTGCCGGCCAGCACGATCAGCCCGGAGACGGAGGACAGCGCGCCGGTGTAGAGGCCGAGCCGGCCGGTCTCGGCCAGGTCGGGCACCCAGGCGCGGGCGGCGGGCGCGACGAGCATCTGGCCGAGGGTCAGCAGCACGACGAACCCGGCCGCGGGCAGCAGTCCCGCCGTACCGGTCGGGCGGGCGGGCAGGGCGCCGGCCACGACCGCGAACCCGGCGGCGATCACCGCCAGCCCGGCGGCCGTCGAACGGCGCGGGGTGAGCCGCTCCCCCACCCACCGGGTGACCGGCAGCTGCGCGGTCACCACCAGCAGGGAGGACAGCGCGAACAGCCAGGCCAGCGGCGCCTGGGAGCCGGCCGCGCGCTCCACCTCGGCGGGCAGGGCGAGATACAGCTGGTTGTAGGCGAGCAGGTAGGCGCCGTACGCGCAGCACAGGGCGAGGAAACGGCGGTTGCGCAGCAGCGGGCCCAGGCCGCCTCTGACGTGGACGCGGGTGCGGCCGGGGATGTGCTGCGGCAGCAGCCACGCGTGGCCGGCGAGGACGAGGACGAAGACGCCGGCCCCGGCCAGGCAGACCACGCGGAAGTCGACCGACAGCAGCAGCGCGCCGAGCAGCGGGCCGACGAACGCCCCGGCCTGCCCGGCGACCGTGAACCAGGCCAGCACCCGGGTGCGCGGACCGCCGCCCGCCTCTTCCCACGCGACGGCCTGCCGGGCCACCTCGGACTCGACGGCCGGGGAGAACAGCGCGGCCGCGAACCCGATCAGCAGCACCGCCCCGACCACCGACCCCACCTGCTCGGCGTGGCCGAGCCAGGCGAACCCGGCGACGCGCAGCGCGCATCCGGTGAGGACGACGGGCCGGACGCCGTACCGGTCGGCCAGTGCCCCGCCCACCACGAACAGCCCCTGCTGGCTGAAGGTCCGCAGGCCCAGCACGAAGCCGACCGTCCACCCGGCCAGGCCGACCGTCCCGCCGAGATGCTCGGCGAGGAAGGGCAGTACGGCGAAGAAGCCCAGGTTGAAGGCGAGCTGGGTGAGGATCAGCAGCCGCAGGAGCGCCGGGAGACGGCTGGCTCGCCACCGGCCCGGGGGCGGGGCGAGCGCGGTCACCGGGCACCCGCCCGTCCGGTGTCCCGCGCGGCCTGTTCGACGGTCCGGTCCGCCGTACGGCGCCGTGGCCGGGGCAGCACTCCTGCGGCCTTTTGCCGGGAGGGTCCGCGCCGCGCCGCGCTCGCCGCGGTCACCGCGAGCGCGCCGAGCAGGGCGAGGACGGTGGCGGGGGCGAGGACGGCCCAGGGGGCGCGTTCGGCGTAGGGCTGGTTCTCGGCGAGCAGCAGGCCCCACTCGGGGGAGGGCGGCTGGGCGCCCAGGCCGAGGAAGCCGAGGGAGGCGAGGGCGAGGGCGACACCGGGCAGCCGCAGGAGGGCGTGGCCGAGGACGGGCGGGAGGACGGCGGGCAGGAGTTCGCTCCTCAGCAGGTACCAGGGACCGGCGCCGAGGGCGCGGGTGGCGGTGAGGTGGACGGTGGCGCGTTCCTGCCGCAGCAGCGCGGAGGTGTGCGCGGCGAGCGGCGCCCAGGCCACGACGGCCACGGCGAGCACGGGAGTGGCGGTGCCGCTGCCCCGGACGGCGGTGACGAGGAGGGCGGCGAGGACGGGCGGGACGGCGTTCACGGTGTCGACGAGCGGCCCGGACAGCGCGGGCAGACAGCCGAGCAGCACTCCGGTGACCAGGGCGATCGCGCTGATGGTGAGGGCGAGCAGGAGGGTGTCGAGGGCGCCGTGGGCGACCCGGGCGAGCATGTCCCGGCCGAGCGCGTCGGTGCCGAACGGATGGGCGGCGGACGGGGCTTGGAGGCGGACGCCGGTGTCGAGGGCGAGCGGGTCGCGGGGCAGGCCGAGCACGATGACGCCCGCCAGCAGAAGACCGTACGCAAGAGGCAGGAGCCTGCGGACGGGTGGCGTCGGCCGGTGCGGGGCGTGCAGGGCGCCGTCGCGCAGGGCGGGCCCGATGAGCCGGCCGGCGGCGAGGCGGGCGACAGCCGTGGTGACGGCGGCGAGGACGACGAGGACGAGGGTGCCGGCCTGGAGGACCGGCAGGTCCTGGGCGATCGCCGCCTGGAGGGTGGTGCGGCCGAGGCCGGGGATGTCGAAGATCTGCTCCACGGCGACGGAGCCGCCGGTGAGTCCGACGACGAACAGCCCGAGGTTGGGCAGCAGTCCGGGCACACAGCGCCGCAGGGCCTGGCGGGCGACGGCGCGGCCGGGCAGCCCCCGGGCGGCGGCGGCCAGCGCCCACGGCTCGGCGAACGCGCCGGGCAACTGGTCGTCGAGGAGCCGCCCGAGCACCGCGCCCGCGGGCAGGCCCAGGGCGAGCGCGGGCAGCACGGTCCACTGCGGGCCGTACCAGCCGAGCGCGGGCAGCCAGCCGAGTTGGACGCCGACGACGGTGGCGAGGACGGACGCGGTGAGGAACTCGGGCAGCGCCGCGAGCACGGCGGAGCCGGAGCCGCCGGCGGGCCGGCCGGCGAGGCGCCGGTGCGCGCCGAGGTACAGGGTGCGGGCGCACACGGCCGCGGCCGTGCACACGGCGACGACGAGCGCCACCGCCATCAGCAGCAGGGACACACCGAGGGCCTGGAGCACGGCGGGCGTGACCTCGGCGCCGGAGATCCAGGACCGCCCGGCGTCCCCGCGCGGCAGCCCGGCGAGCCACTGGCCGAGCAGACGCACCGGCCCGTCCTCGAGGCCGAGTTGGGCGCGGATGTCGGCGAGCACCTCGGGGGTCGGGTCACGGTCGGCGGACCGTGTCCTGAGGATCGTGAGCGCCGGGTCGGTGTGCGAGAGCCAGGGCAGCAGCCCGATGCCGCACACCAGCAGCGCGGCCAGCCCGGCACGCCACAGCAGCGCGCCCGCCCTGCTCGCCATGGAGGCGCTCACCCTGCTCGCCATGGGTCAGCGCCGCGTCCCGGTGCCGACGAGGGTGCGCTCGTACGGGTCGAGGAGCGCGCCGCGGACCGCGCCGGCGACGCCGGTGACGACGCGCTGGTGGACCAGCGGGACGACGGCGTCGGTGCCGAGGATCGCGGCCTCGGCGGCCATGGCGGCGTCCTGCCGCTCGCCCGGGTCGGCGGTGCCCTCGGCCTTGGCCACGGCCCGGTCGACGGTCGTGTCGCACAGCTGGGCGATGTTGTAGCCGCCGTCGCAGGTGTAGTCGCTCGCGAGGACGGCTACGGGGTCACCGGTGTCGACGAGGGTGTTGCGGGCGAGGACGAAGGCGTCGAAGGAGCCGGCGAGCGCGTCGCTCTCCAGCCGCGAGTACTCGCGCACCTCCAGCCGCACGGTGAACCCGGCCTTCTCCAGCTGCTGCTTCACCACCTGGGCGACCTCGGGGAGTTCGGGCCGGTTGTCGTAGGTGGCGAGGGTGAGGGAGGCACCGGCGGGCCGGCCCGCCCGCGCGCGGCCGGCGGGCCGGACGCGCTTGCCCTCGGCCCAGGTCACGGCGGGCCCGTAGATGCCGGCGCCGGCGTCCGCGTGCCCTTCGTAGACGCCCTTCGCGAGGGCGGAGGTGTCGACGGCGGCGCGGGCGGCGGCGCGCAGTGACGCGTCCTCGAAGACGCCCGACCGGGCGTTGAGGAGCAGGCTGGTGGTGCGGGTGGTGGCGGTCTCGCGGCGGGTGTCCGCGTCGAGGCCGGCGGCCTGGGCGACGGGGATCGCCTCGGCGAGGTCGGCCTCGCCGGTGCGCAGGGCGTTGGCGCGGGCGGTGCCGTCGGCGATGAAGCGGGCGTCGATGCCGGAGGCCTGGGCGCGACCGCCCCAGTAGTCGTCGAAGCGGTCCAGGTCGGCGCTGGTGGTGCCGTTGACCCGGGTGAGCTCGAAGGGGCCGGTGGCGGTGCCGACCGGGTCGGCGGCGCCCTTGTCGTCGTACGCCTTCGGGGAGAGGACGGCGAGGCTCGGGCTGGACAGGCGCAGGGGCAGGACGGGGTCGGGGGCGCCGGTGGTGACGCGCACGCCGGTGTCGCCCGCGGCCTCGGCGGTGAGGGTGACGCCGGAGAGGGCGGCGGGGGCGGGGCGGGCCTCGGTGGCGTGGGTGAGGGCGGCGGCGACGGCGGCCGGGGTGACCTCCGTGCCGTCCTGGAACTCGGCCTCGCGCAGGGTGAACAGCCAGGTGCGGTCGTCCTCACGGCGCCAGGAGGCGGCGAGCGCGGGGGCGGCGGCGCCGTTGGCGTCGAGGGCGGTCAGTCCCTCGGTGACGCCGAGACGGCTGAGGATCGTGGCGTCGGCGCCGTACGGGGAGAGGTTCTCGGCGGGCGGGAAGGCGAGGGCGACCCGCAACCGGGAGCCGTCCCGGGCGCCGGTCGCGGCGCCGTCGCCACCGCCGGAGGCGAAGCAGCCGGCGAGCAGCGGGGTGGCCAGGAGGGCGGCGAGCAGCCGCGGTCCGCGGGGGAAGCGCATGGGGGTCACCGGTCTGTGGGGTGGGGGGAGACGGCGGCGGGGAGCAGGGCGTCGAGGGGGATGTCGAAGTGCACGACGCCGTGGCCGCCGCCGGGGTCCGCGCGTTCGTCGTGGACGACGGTGCCGAGCGACCGCCAGAAGTCCTCGGCGCCCGCCACGGTGGGGTCGGTGTGCAGGTAGACGGCGCGGTAGCCGCCGTCCGCGGCCGCGAACGCGAGCAGTTCGGCGACCAGCCGCCGGGCGAGGCCCCGCCGGCGGTGTTCCGGGCGGACGTAGACCCGGCGCAACTGCGCGGTCTCGCCGGACGGATAGCGCTCGGCGACCGGGCGCGGGTTGGGCGGGTGGAGGGGGCCGCGCGAGTCGAGGGCGCCCGTGCCGACGATCTCGCCCCCGGCGTCGACCGCCACCAGCAGGGTGTGGCGGTCGGGGACCAGGTAGGCGGCGGCCGGATCGACGATGTCGCCGTGCCAGCGGGGCACGTAACCGGTGCCGAAGTCGCGGTAGACGGTGTCGAGCATGACGGCTCGGGCGCCGTCGAGGTCGTCGGGGCCCGCGGGCCTCACGCAGTAGTCACGCACTTGCACATCATATGCATTAAGCCGGGAGCTTGATCACCCGGACGCCACAGCGGGACGGCGCCACGGGATTTGACAGGGCCCGCACGCCACCCCTAAACCTAGCCACATGACATTCATTTTCAAAAAGGTCGTGGGCTGATGCGCATCGCCTTCGTCGGGAAGGGGGGCAGCGGCAAGACCACCCTGTCGGCCCTGTTCGCCCGCGAACTGGCCCGCTCCGGCGCCCCGGTGCTCGCCGTCGACGGTGACATCAACCAGCACCTGGCCGAGGCGCTGGACCCGGCGGGCACGGCCCGCTTCACGGCCCCTCCCCTGGCCGAGCACCTCACCGACATCAAGGACCTCCTGCGCGGCACCAACCCGCGCGTCCCCTCCGCCGCGGCGATGGTCAAGACGACCCCGCCCGGCCGCGGCTCACGGCTGCTGCGCCTCCTCGGCGACGACGACCTGCACACCCGCCACGTCCGGCGGGTGGGCGGCGTGCCCCTGATGGTGACGGGCGAGTTCGACGAGAGCGACCTCGGCGTGGCCTGCTACCACTCCAAGCTCGGCGCGGTGGAGCTGTACCTGAGCCATCTGGTGGACGGCCCCGGCGAGTACGTCGTGGTCGACATGACGGCGGGCGCGGACGCCTTCGCCTCCGGCCTGTTCACCCGCTTCGACATGACGTTCCTGGTGGCCGAACCCACCCGCAAGGGCGTCTCCGTCTACCGCCAGTACCGCGACCACGCCCGCGAGTTCGGCATCCCGCTCGCCGTGGTCGGCAACAAGGTGACCGGCGAGGACGACCTCCTCTTCCTCAAGGAGCAGGTGGGCGACGACCTCCTCACCCACCTCGTCCACTCCCCCTGGGTCCGCTCCGCCGAACGCGGCAGCCCCCGGGGCGACCTGGAGGACACCAACCGCCACGCCCTGTCCGTCCTGCGTGCGGCCGTCGACGCCCGGGAGAAGGACTGGCCGACCCTGCACCGCCACGCCGTCGAGTTCCATCTGCGCAACGCCCGCGCGTGGGCGGACGCGGCGACGGGTCAGGACCTGGCGTCCCAGGTCGACCCGGACTTCGTACCGGGACCGGCGGCACTGACCTGACGCCCCCGCTTGCCCCACTCCTCCCCTCGCTCTCCCCCGCACAGGAACAGGACGCCCATGTCTCTCGACGTCTCCCCGAAGCTCCTCGCCCAGGCCGAAGCCGGTGACATCCGCGAGGAGGACTTCGTGGACACCGTCCGCACGTCCCTCCCCTACGCCTACGACCTCATCGCCTCCCTCGCCGCCGGACTCCACGACGGCACGGCCGAGTTCACCGACAACCAGACCCCTCCCCCGTCCGAGCGGGAGCGTGGCCAGCTCCTGCGCGCCCTCGCCAGCGACGCGATCCGCGGCAGCCTGGAACGCCACTTCGGCGTGACCCTGGCCTTCCAGAACTGCCACCGGGTGGCGGCCTTCCGGCCGGAGGCGCGGGGCGGGGAGAGGCATGGGCGGTTCACGTCCACGCGGGCGCAGGTGCTGAACCAGTCGGCGGAGTTGCGGGACTGCTGATCCGGCACGGCGAACCCTGCGTGGTCGGCCCGAGTGCTCCTGGTCGCCCTCCGTGGACGCCCGCTCCTGCGCCGGACGGCCGGGCAGCGCGGGTCCGCCGCGCGCACCGCTGGGTATTCTGCTCGCCGATGATCAGGAAACGCGGTGCGCCCCACTCGAACCGCTCTGCCGGAGAGGTTCGGACCCCGTGGACGGAACACCGCAGTTCATCACCCGCGACCCCGCGTCGGGAATGCTCATGATCCCGGCGGGGAAGGCGAAGTTCGCCGTGGGGGTCGGCCTGTGGGACGACACCCTGGCCCCCTTCAGCGCCTTCGTCCAGCGCGAACTGTCCGAAGCGGAAGCTCAAGCTGAAGCCGGACGGCGGACAGGACGTCTGACGCCGCCGGGCCCTTCCGGGGGTGGACGCAGACTGCACGTCACCGTTCAGCTCGTCCCCCGTCCCGACAACGCGTACAACCCCCACGCCATCAGCGTGGCCGCGCCTCCCGCACACGGCGGCACGGACATCGAGCGACACCTCGGCTACATGTACGACCGGAACCTGGTGTCCCTCGGCGGAGCACTCCGCAGCCTGGCGGCGCTCACGGACCACCCGCTCGGCTGCCACGCCTTCGTCGATCTCGAGCCGCTCCACCCGGACGACGTGGACGACGGCGAGGACGTCGGCCTCCATGCGCGCGCAGCCGACGGCACCAGGTACGCGGTCGACGGACCCCGCCTGATGCTGCCCTGGTGGGAAGAGCTCCAGACGATGGCCGTCGCCTGCGCCCGGACGGTCCGGCCGGACCTGATTCTCGCCCTCATCGGTCACTGGGCGCCCTGGGAGCCGGGAGCCCGTGAGGAACTGGCGCACCGTACCCGGGACAAGGAGTTCACCGTCACGCTGCGCTCCGACCAGCGGGTCGTCCGCGTCTATTACGAGGAGCTGTGCCTCAGCACCCTGGAGCCCGGCCTCCGCGGGTTCTTCGACCGCACCGTCCAGCGGGTCGAGGAGCTCGGTGGGACGGCCACGGCCCGGGCGGAGGAGCACCAGGGCGCGCTGAAACTGTTCGTGGAGGACAGCACCGCGCTCACCGGCGTTTAGGAGGGCCCTCCGAGGAAAGCGGCCGGCACCGCCACGAACCCCCCGGCGTCGTCCCGCCACGGAAAGTGCCCCGCCCCTGCCCGCCACCAGCTCCTCCTCGGAGAACAGGCCCGCGTCCTCCGCCATCACTCTCGGCGGAACCGCCACGACAACCGCCCTGCGATCCCTGGTGCCGTAGGTAGCGGCGGAGCGGAGAAACCGCTCGACGGGAACCGAGCGAACGGTCGACGCCCCCCTCCACGACCGACCGCTACGGCGCCGCGAACGCGCACCGTGCGAGGCATCCCGGCGGCGGGCGACTCACGAGAACACGATTCCCTCACACGTTCGTGCAACCTTTCCCACATCTGGGCTGTCCGCCTGTACGTGCACATGCCCGGGTGGGAATCCCGGGCACCCCGCCCTCCGAGTGAGACCCAGTTGATCGACAGCACCACCCCGCAGCGGGACGGCATCACCACCGTTGCGCCCTCCCCGGCCGAGACACGCGCCGAGCGCCGCCGTCTCATAGAGGCGATCCGCGCCCTCCACCACCTCCTCGACAGGCGCCGCGCCTTCGAGACGGCCGCCCGCCGTCGTCTGAACCGCGAGGCGCGCGACCGCAACCGGGCTGAAGCCGCCCACGGCAAGGCCCTGCAACGCGTCCACGAGAAGCAGGCCCGCCAGGAGCGCTCCCTCACCCGCCGGCTCAACGGCCTCGACGGCAAACGCCAGAGCCAGGAGAGGCAGGCCCTCGCCGTCCTGCGCCGGGAGTCCGTCGAGCGCACGCTGACCGGCACCCGCCTCACCGCGAGCGAGGTGAACGGCATCGGCAGCGGCCTGGTCCGTGCCCTCAAGGCGCAGGGCATCAGCACGGCCGCCGACTTCAAACGGGTCAGCTGGGGCAGGGCGCCGAACGGCAAGGGCGGCGAAGTCCTCTACATCCACCGCACCCACGGCGGCAAGGTCCACATCAACGGCATCGGCCAACACCGGGGCCGTCCTCTGATGGAGTGGCGCCGCGCGGCCGTCGCCCGCGCCGAAGCCCGCGCCCCGCGCGAACTCCCCCCGGACGAACGGCACCGCATCGCCGAGATCATCGAATCCGAGCGCACCCGGCTGCGCGCCGAGTTGTCCGACGCACCGCGCACGGCGGAAGCCGCCCGCACCGAAGCCGTACGCGTCCACACCGAGGCCCTCGGGCGCCTCACCGCCACCGAACGCGAAGCAGCCCGCGTCGCCGCCGAACGCCGGGCCGAGTTCGACGCCATGGCGGAACAACTCCTCACCCTCCAGGCGGAACTCTCCGCCCACATCGACCGGTACGGGGATGTGGGCCGCCGCGTCCGCCGCGCCCAGTCCCGCGCACTGCGCCCGGTCCCCGCGCTGCCCGCCGTCCCCTCTCCCCGCAGGCCGGTCGACCTCACCAAGACCAGCTCACCTTCGGCCCCCGCGCCTGCTCCAGCTCACACTCCCCCTCCCGCTCCCGGTGTCCGCGCGAGCCTCGGCTGGCTGGTGCCGATCCTCTACTTCACCCTGACGACCGTCGTCGGCGTGGGCGAGCTGGGCGACAACACGGCGCCCCCGGCGCTGATGATCGCCTCCCGGCTCCTGGCCCTCGCGGCCACCGCGGAGCTTCTGCGTCTGTGGATCCCCCGCAGGAACCGGCGGACGCCGAGCCCGATGCCCTCCGGGACCGGCCCGCAGGCCGTCGGAGTGTTCCTCGCGCTGACCGCCGGCGGCATGTTCGCGGACGAGAAGTCCGACGTCTTCGTGGCCGCCTGCGTCACCTCCGTCCTCGCCGCGTTGCTGTTGCTGGCCGGAACCGGCCTGCGCATGAACGCCCCACGACGCGCGCGGGGCCAGGACACCCCCTCCGCCTGACCGCCACCGACTCCGACCGCTCACCGCCGCCCGCCCAGGGCACAGGCCGTCCACCGAAACAAGGAGCCGCCACATGACCGAGAACGAGAACACGCCCGACACACCGCAGACGGCACCCGCTGCCCCGGCGCCGGCCCCGGTCCCGGCCACCGCCACGCAGCCCCCGCCCCCCACCGCGCCACCCACCGCTCCCCCGCTCCCGCCGGCGGCCGTTCCGCCGCGCCGGCCCCGCGGGCGCGCCCTCATCGCCACCGGCGTCGTCGCGGTCCTGCTCGCCGGCGCAGGCGTCACCTGGTGGGCCCTGGCGGACGGCGACGACCCGATGACCCACGTCGAGGTCTCGGGCGGCAAGCTCACGGAGAGCGAGAACAGCCTGCTCGACGACGGCGAGGAGTGCGACGACACCGACGAGTTCAGCTACAACGACTGCGACGCCACCACCGCCTACGAGTTCGTCTACAAGATCACCAACGAGGGCGACGAGCCCGCCAACTACGCCGTGATCGTCAACGGCTTCGACGAGGACGGCGACTTCGTCGGGCAGGCGTTCGTCAGCGCCACCCACCTCGCCCCGGGCAAGTCCGACGCCGACACCGGCGAGTTCGACGAGTACGCCGAGCTCGACGGCGACCACGAACTGTCCGACATCGCCTCGGTCAAGGTCGCCCACGTCGAGCGAGTGGCCCTGGCCAACTGACCCGCCCGGCGACCGGCGTCAGAGCCCCCAGGGGTACGGCAGGCGCGGCTCGCTGACCGCTCCGGGGAGGTCGCACCACGGGCGCAGTTCCTTGTACGCCTTGGCCTCGTCGTAGGTGAGGTCGGCTCCGTACCCGCTGTAGGACTCGGCCAGGGCGACGCAGGCGGCCTCGCTCTCGGTGTCCACCGTCCCCGGGTCCAGTTGCTCGGCGCCGTACAGCGCGGCGTCCAGGCAGTTGGCATGGGCGCCGTGGTCGTCCGCCGGCTCACCGCTCGCGGCGGCCTTGTCCAGGGCCACGACGGCGTCCGCGCAGTCGCGCGGCATCTTCGTGGCCTCGAAGCCGATCCCGTCGATCAGGTCGTCCACTGCCGCGTCGGTGCTCTGGTCATGCTTTCCGTAGGTGTAGAGGAGGTACCTGCTGTAGGGCAGCCACCACACGCGGTGGCTGTTCTTGCGCGAGCCGTCGTAGTCGGGGAGCACGTCGGTGCCGAGGGTCCAGCTCATGGCCTTCCTGCCGCCGATGTCGCTCAGGGGCCGGTCCTTCACGGAGATCACCGACTCGTCCGTGGAACTCATGCCGTCCTCGCTCTCGGTGGACCACATGGCGCCGGAGTCCAACTGACCTTCACGGATCTGGTCGGGGGTCAGGGTCGGCGAGTACAGGATCCGTACGCCGGTGCCGGGGTCCCCCCGCAGGGCGAAGTCGACGCTGGTCGCGACGGTCGGTTCCTGGGGTGTCTCCCAGGTGGCCGCGGAGTCCGTGCTCGCGTCGCTCGACTGGAACTCCAGCTTCGAGCCGGCGGGAACGGTGACGCGCAGGCCGCCGAAGACGGCCACCGGTTCCGGCTCCTGTTCGACGGCGGCCGCTTCCGCCTCCGGCGACTCGTCCCCGGAGGGAGGCGCGGTGTTCGCGTCCGCGCTCGGCGCCGTCCGCTCCGGCGCGGCCGGCGTACTGGCGGCGGTGTCCCGGCCGACGGCTTCTGTCTCCTCGTCACCGGCCGTGATGCCGGCCGCCATTCCGCCGGCGGCGGCACCCAGGACCGCGGCGGCGGCCAGCGTGTAGGCGGCGACCCGGCGGCGCGTACGACGCCTGACGGGAGAAGCCCCCGCGGCGGGAGAAGGCGGGGAAGCGGGTGGTGAGGAGGGAGGCGGGGGAACTCGACGTGCCCGCTGCTCCGCTGCCGGTGACGCGGAGTCTCCGCCGGTCACCTCCGGACGAAGGGGCTGCCCGGCAAAGGGCTTCTCGGTGGCGGGTTCCTCGGTGGCGGGCTGCTCGTGGGCGGGTTCCTCCTGGGCGGGCTGCTCGACTCCGGGGTCCTCGTCGGCGGGATGCTCCGCGGGCTGGGGAACGTTCCACCGCGCGCGGTCCAGGCGCACGGTGAGGTCGGCGTCGACCCCCGCGTCGTGCCCGGAACCCCTGTCGAGGGTGCGTGTGTAGGACACGGTCGGGAAGACGGCGGTGCCCGTCGGCCCGTACACCGCGGCGGTCCGTTCGGCGAGTTCCGCCGCGCTCGGGCGTTGCCCGGGCGCCTTGTGCAGGGCGTCACGGACCAGGGGCAGCAGCACGTCGGGCACGCCCGCGAGCGAGGGCTCGGCACTGACGATGCGGTGCGTGATCCCGGTGGGGGTGCCGAACGGGTGGGCTGCGGACGCGGCGTAGGCGACGAGCAGCCCCCAGGCGAAGATGTCGCCGGCCGGAAGGGTGAGGCCGTCGGTGAGCTGCTCCGGTGCCATCCAGCCCGGGGTACCTGTCGTCACCGAGGTCGCCGTGATCGCGGTGGCGTCCAGGTGGTGGGCGATGCCGAAGTCCACGACGCGGGGGCCGTCGGCCGCGAGGAGCACGTTCGTCGGTTTCAGGTCACGGTGGGCGACCCCGGCGTCGTGGATGCAGGCCAGCGCGTGGGCGACGGCCGCCGCGAACGTCAGCACATGGTCCGGGTCCATGGGTCCGCTGTCCCGGACGTGCTGGTGGAGGGTGTTGCCGTGGACGTAGGCGGTCGCCAGCCACGGCAGCGGAGCGTCGGGGTCGGCGTCGACCAGCGGGACGAGATAGGGGCCCGTGACCTTGCGGAGCATCGTGGTCTCGCGGCGGAAGCGGGCTCGGTGCGCGGCGTCCGCGGCGAAGTCCTGGTGCAGGACCTTGACGGCGAGGGGACGGCCGCCGTCGGGCTCGGTCGCGTAGTAGACCCTGCCCATGCCACCGGTCCCGAGGTGCCGGGTCGGCCGGTAGGGGCCGATGCGGTCGGGAAGGTTCACCGGCACGGCGCGCCCTCCGTGACAGAGGACGGCTGCCCGGCGGACAGCGACCGCTCACCGAGACCGCACGGATGCGTCATGTACCCCCCTGGTGTTTCTGCGCCCTCCGGCCACCGGTTCGGCGCGACACGGCCGACGAAGCCCCCCTCATCAGCGGAGCCACTTCAATACCGGACTTCCCGTGAGGGACAAAGAGCGGGCGGGGCCCCTGTCGCCGACCGGTGGTCGCCGACGACGAAGTCGTCCAGCCAGGTACGCGCCGTCGGGGGCCAGGTCAAGGATCACGTACTGGTGGTGGCCGGATCCGAACGGCGGCCGCGCCGACCCATGGCCCACGCGCGCCGTGGAGTGGCCCCCGACCGGCATGCGCTTACGCCCGCAACACGAGGAAACACTCCCGTCACCTCCCAACCTCCGCCCGAACCAGCCCGGTTGTCCACTCCGTGGAACCGGCGTCTCGCCCCTCACCTGCGGTGTGTATAGTCCCGGCCCATGGAATCCGGCGTCGAGCTCGTCAAGCGCGCGCACATCGACCTGCTCAGGGTAGCCACGGCGCTCTGTAGCTGATTCCGCGTGCCCGGCAGGGCAGCGCACGCCCGCCGGCGCCCCGCGCCCGGCAGGGCAGCGCACGCCCCTCAGGGCCCCCGCCCGTCAAGGGTTCGCCTTCCTCGTCTCACGCACTCCCGGCGTGGCCGGCGTGGTCCAACGGCCTGGTTCAACGTTGCATCCGCACCCGTCGTCCGGCCCTCGCCCGGACCGCCCGGACCTCGCCCGGACCTCTCCGGCCGTCGGCCGCCCGTGACCGCCGTGACCGCCGGGGTGACCCGCTTCGCTCACTTCCCCCCTCCGCCCCGCGCCCCACCTCCGGGACACCGGAACCCCCTTGGAGATCTCATGACCGTGCGCCTGCACTGGTTCCTGCCCACCACGGGCGACGACCGTGACGTGGTGGGCGTGACCGCCCGCGACTCCCTCCAGTCCCGCACCACCTCCCGTCCGCCCACCCTCGACTACCTCGCCCAGGTGGCCCGGGCCGCCGAGTCAGCCGGGTTCGAGGCGGTGCTGACCCCGACCGGCAGCGACTGTGAGGACTCCTGGCTGACCACGGCCGCGCTGATCCCGCAGACCAGCCGGCTGAAGTTCCTGGTCGCCTTCCGCCCCGGCGTCATCGCGCCCCCGCTCGCCGCCCAGATGACCGCCACCTACCAGCGGCTGTCCGGCGGGCGCCTGCTGCTCAACGTCGTCACCGGCTCCGACGCCGACGAGCAGCGCTCCTACGGCGACTTCCTCGCCCACGACGAGCGCTACGCCCGCACCGGCGAGTTCCTGCGCCTGCTGCACACCGCCTGGCGCGGGGAGGCGTACGACTTCGAGGGCGACCACTACCGGGTCGCGGGCGGGCGTCTGCGCAGGCCGCCGCTGGCCCGGCCGCCGGTCTTCTTCGGCGGCTCCTCCCCGGCCGCCCTGCCGGTCGCCGCCCGGTACGCCGACACGTACCTCACCTGGGGCGAGCCCCCGGCGGCCGTCGCGCGGAAGATCGGCCGGGTGCGTGAACTGGCCGCCGCACAGGGCCGTGAGCTGTCCTACGGCATCCGGCTGCACGTCATCAGCCGGGACACCGCGGCCGAGGCGTGGGCGGAGGCCGACCGCATCCTCGACGCCCTGGACCCGGTCGCGATCCGGGCCGCCCACGAGCGCTTCAGCAGCTCGGAGTCGGAGGGGCAGCGCGCGATGGCCGCGCTGAGCGGCGGGCGCACCGACCGGCTGGAGATCCACCCCAACCTGTGGGCCGGCTTCGGGCTGGTCCGTCCCGGCGCGGGCACCGCGCTCGTCGGCAGCCACGAGCAGGTCGCCGAGCGGATCGAGGAGTACGCCGCGCTCGGCATCGAGCACTTCATCCTCTCCGGTCAACCACACCTGGAGGAGGCGATCCGGTTCGGCGAGTGCGTCCGGCCGCTGCTGAACCGCCGACTTGCTCCCGCCTAGCTCGTTCTGACCTTCCTTCACCCAACCCCTTGCAGCGGACAGGACTCCACCATGACTCGTTTTCTCGACAGAAGGTCCGCCCTCCGGCTGTTCGGCGCCGCGGGCCTCGGCCTGGGCCTCGCCGCCTGCGCCGGGCCCGGCGGCGGCTCCTCCGGCACCGCGAGCGGCGCCTCCCCCTCCGGCCTCGCCACGTCCGGCGCCGTGAAGGGCACCGTCTCCTTCGCGCACTGGCGGGCCGAGGACAAGGCGGTGCTCGCCGGCCTGGTCAAGGCGTTCGTGAAGAAGTACCCGGACGCGGGCGTCGAGCAGGACATCGCCCCGTCCGCCGACTACCAGTCCACCGCCCTGCGCCGCATCCAGGGCTCCAGGACGGGTGACGTGTTCACCGCGTTCCGGGGAGCCCAGTTCCAGCAGATCGTCAAGGCGGGGGTGTACGCGCCGCTGACCGGCACCGACGTCGTCGACGCGTACCAGCGACTCCTCATGGGCCCCGGCGCACAGGACGGCAAGCAGTACGGTCTGCCCTACCAGCTCGTCTTCAACATGCCGCTCGCCAACACCGACGCCCTCGACAAGGCCGGCCACACCGCGGCGCCCAAGGACTGGGACGGCTTCCTGCAGCTGCTGGACGACCTGAAGGCCAAGGGCTACACCCCGCTCGCCTGGCCGGGGGGCGACTCCGCCAACGCCGGTCAGCTGCTGAACGTGATGGTGATGAACAACGCGCCGAGCGACGACGCGTTCGCCCGGATCGAGTCCGGCACCCTGAAGGTCACCGACGACTGGTTCCTCGGCACGCTGGAGCAGTACGCCGCTCTGCGCCCCTACCTCCAGGAGCGTGCCACCGGATCCAGCACCGACGCCGTCACCCGGCTGTTCGCCGAGGGCAGGGCCGGTCTGCTGGCCACGGGATCCTTCCAGATGGCGGGCGTGCGCGCGCTCGGCGCGACGTTCCCCTTCGACCTCGTCGCCCCCATCACCACCGCCGCCGGGAAGGCGAAGTACGAGGGCGTCTTCAACACCACCTTCATCCTCGGCGTCAACAGCGCCTCCACGGTGCAGCCCGCCGCCTACGCCTTCCTGGAGTTCCTCAGCGACCCCGAGAACGCCGGCGCCTACGCCAACGGCACCGGTCAGCACGTCACCGTCGAGGGCGTCGAGTACACCAACGCCGACCTGAGGGCGGTCGCCCCCTGGCTGACCCGGAAGACGCTGCTCGCGCCGCGCTTCCAGTTCCTCGACCTCGACATCCGCACGGCCGTCGAGAACGCGACCGTGGCGGTCGTCGGCGGCAAGAAGCCGGAGCGGGCCGCCGAGGAGGCGCAGCGTGTCATCGACCAGAAGCGGTCGTAGGCGGCGGCGCACGGCGCGGGCGCTGTGGCTGTTCCCGGTGCCCGCCCTTGCCCTCTACCTGTTCTTCTTCGCCTACCCGGTCGTCCAGGGCGTGCAGTACGCGCTGACCGACTGGGACGGCTACAGCGCCGGCTACCACGACGTCGGCCTGCGCAACTTCACCGAACTCGCCGCCGGTGACGACATGTTCCGCAACGCGGCCGAGAACAACCTCGAGCTCACCCTCACCGTCGTCGTCGCGCAGACCGCCCTGGCCCTGCTGCTGGCCCTCTGGCTGGTCCGCACCACCCGCGCCTCGACGCTGCTCAGGGCCGTCTTCTTCCTGCCCACGGTCCTGTCGTCGGTGTCGGTCGCGTTCGTGTGGCGGTTCGTCTACGACCCCGACGGCGGCCTGCTCAACTCGGCGCTGCGCGCGCTCGGACTTGCCTCCTTCCAGTCGGTCTACCTCGGCGACCCGGACACGGCCGTGTTCTGGCTGGCGCTGACGCAGGTGTGGTTCCACGCGGGCCAGATGATGGTCGTCTTCATCGCCGGGCTCCAGGCGATACCGAAGGAGCTGTACGAGGCGGCGGAGCTGGACGGCGCCGGCCGGCTGGCCCGGTTCCGTTACGTGACCTGGCCGCTCGTCGCCCCGGCCACCGCGATCGTCGTCGCGTACACCACCGTCCAGTCGTTCAAGGCGTTCGACCTCGTCCTCGGTCTGTCGGGCAATCCGCCCGGCCCCGCGCTCGACATTCTCTCCACCCGCATCTACACGACGTTCTCCAACAACCAGTTCGGCTACGCGGCCGCCCAGTCGGTGGTGTTCATGGCGCTCATCGCACTGCTCACCTGGGTGCAGCGGCGGGCGACGGGAGGGGCGACCCGATGACCAGGACCGTACGCCCGGTCGCGCTGCTGGCGGGCGCCGCCGTCGTCGTCTTGCCGCTGCTGGTGGTGGTGTTCGGCACGTTCAAGACGCTGCCGCAGCTGTTCGACGCGCCGCTGGCCCCGCCGTCGTCGCCGACTCTGGACAACTACCGGCGTGCGGTGGAGGAGGGCGGTCTCGGCGCCGCGTTCGCCAACAGCGCCGTCGTCACGGCGGGTGCGGTGACGCTGACCCTGGTGGTGGCGAGCCTGGCCGCGTTCTTCTGCGCCCGTGTGCCGGGTCGGGTGGGCTGGGCCGTCTTCGGCGTCCTCGTCGCCGGGCTGGCGGTGCCCGCGCAGGCGGCGATCGTCCCGCAGTACGTCCTCTTCGACCGCCTCGGGCTGACCGACAGTCTGCTCGGCCTGGCCCTCGTCGACGCGGTGACGACCCTGCCGACGGCCGTGTTCATCCTGGGGGGCTTCCTGCGCACCATCCCCGAGGAGCTGTACGAGGCAGCCGAGCTGGACGGGGCCTCGCCGCTGCGGGCGTTCCGCTCGATCGCGCTGCCGCTGACCCGGCCGGCCCTCGCCACCACCGGCATCTTCCTGTTCGTGATGGACTGGAACGACCTGCTCTATCCCCTGCTGTTCATCCGCTCCCAGGAGCACCGCACCCTGCCTCTGGCGCTGCTCGACTTCCAGGGCGAGTTCCTCACGCAGTACCCCCTGCTGTTCGCGGGCGTCGTCATCGCCTCGGCCCCGGTGGTCGTCGTCTACGTCCTGCTGCAGCGTCACTTCGTGGCGGGCCTGACGACGGGGGCGGTACGGGGGTAGGCCCGGCGGCACCGGTACCGGGCCCGGCTCGGCAGCACCGGTACGGCGGGCGTTGCCGCGTACCGGTGAGCACCACGGGGGGACGGCGGGCACCACCGGGGTCGGCAAGCGACCTCCACGGCAGGTACGACGTCAGCCGCTCTCCCGTACCACCAGCCGGTGCCCCGCCGGCAGTACCCGCGGCTGGGTCGCGCGGGCGCCGTCGACGGTCCGCAGCAGGGCGGTCACCGCGAGGCGGGCCAGCTCCCGTTTGTCCGGGGCCACGGTGGTCAGCGGCGGCGCGGTGTAGCGGGCGGCCTCGATGTCGTCGAAGCCGACGACCGCGAGGTCGCCGGGCACCGAAAGACCGCGTGCGCGCGCCGCGTGCAGCACTCCCTCCGCCAGCGTGTCGGCGAAGCAGAACACCGCGTCGGGCGGCTCGGGCAGGTCGAGCAGCGCGTGCGCGGCGGCGACGCCGTCGGCCCGGTGGTAGGCGGCGACGGGCGGGGCGAGCGTCTCGTCGTAGGCGAGGCCCGCCGCCTCGAGGGCCTGGCGGTGACCGGCCAGCCGGGTGGCCGACGTGGCCGCGTGCGGCGCGGTCTGCCGGCCGACCACCGCGATCCGGCGCCGTCCGCGGGCCAGCAGATGGGCGGTCGCCTCGCGGGCCGCGCCGGTGTTGTCGACGGTGACGTGCGGGCAGGGCAGATCGTGGACGCGTTCGCCGAGCAGTACCAGCGGTGTGGGGTCCGGGGCGCGGGCGGCGGCCCGGTCGTCGAGCGCGAGCGGGCTGAGGATGACCCCGTCGACGAGCGGGTCCGTGCGGCCGAGCGCGATGTCCAGCTCCGTCTCCGGGCGGCCGCCGGTCACCTCCACGAGCAGCGTGCAGCCGTGGGCCGCCGCCTCCCTCAGCAGGTGCCCGGTCAGTTCCGCCCAGTAGGGCATGGTGAGTTCGGGCACGGCCAGCAGCAGCACCCCGCTGCGGCCGGTGCGCAGGCGCCGGGCGGCCGTGTTGGGCCGGTAGCCCAGCTCCTCGACCGCGCGCTGCACCCGCTCCCGCGTCGCCTCCGAGAAACGCCCGGTGCCCCGGACCACGTTGGAGACGGTCCGCATGGACACCCCGGCCCGCTCCGCCACCTCCCTGAGTCCTGTCACCGCGCGCATCGCGTCAGGTTAGAGGCAGGGTCGACGGGCGGATACCCCTGGGCGGAGCAGGCGGAGGGCTGTCACGAGCTGTTCACGCCCGGGCGGGGTGCGGCGGTGGCGCGCTGTCGGGCGGGCCGCGCCACATGACGACCAGGCGTCCCCTTCCGTTCGTTTGTGATCGTTTCATTGCGCTCTTGTGGCAGAACGATCGGGAGGGCGCAGGGTGCGGCAGGCTGAACCCAGGTGATCTTCACCGCGGGCCCACGCCGTCCGTCCCCACACGTCTCCCCCTCCCGGAGCCGACCTCCGCCCCTCACGAAGGAGCACCGACCGTGCACGTGGCGCACCACCGAAGAACCGGCGCGACCGTCGCCGCCGCCCTGCTGGCGGGCCTGCTCGCCGCGCCCGCCGCCGATGCCGCAACCGCGGCGGCGACGCCCCGCCGGGTGGTGGAGGACCTCGACCGGGGCCTGGTCGCCGTCCCCTCCGGCAAGGGGACCTTCCTCAGCTGGCGGCTGCTCGGCACGGAGTACGCCCGCGAGGGCGACGACATCGCCTTCAACGTGTACAAGAACGGACGCCGGCTGAACCGCACGCCGGTCACCCGCTCGACGACCTACCAGGACGACACCCGGGGCGAGGGCACCTACACCGTCCGGGCCGTCGTCGACGGCCAGGAGCGCCGGGCGGGCCGCGCCGCGCTCGAACTCCCCGACGGCCACGCCGAGATCCCGCTCGCGGCCGCCGACGGCTACACCGTCCAGCACGCCTGGCCGGGCGACCTCGACGGCGACGGACGGTACGAACTGGTCGTCAGCCGGCTGTCCACCGACCGCTCCGGCACCGACCTGCTGGAGGCGTACACGCTCACCGGTGAACGGCTGTGGCGCGTCGACCTCGGGCCGGGCTCGCTCGCCCAGGCGCCGGGCAACGGCGCCAACGACCCGGCGCCCGCCGCCGTCAGCGGTTCGACGGCCATCGGCGGCTACCGCAACGACGACAACGTCACCGTGTACGACCTCGACGGCGACGGCCGCGCCGAGGTGCTGCTGCACACCGCCGACGGCACCACCTTCGCCGACGGCTCCCAGGTCGACGCCCCGTCGCCCGCCGACCAGTTCGTCTCCGTCGTCGACGGGGCGACCGGTGCCGAACGCACCCGGCAGCCGGTGCCCGACGACTTCACCGCCGACGGCCCCTCCGGCGGCCACTTCGGCATCGCCTACCTCGACGGCGAACACCCCAGCCTGGTCACCAAGCTGGTCACCCGCGTCGGCGCCAGGCGCGGCGCGTTCCGCGTCCTCTTCCAGACCTGGGACTTCGACGGCACCGGCCTCACCCGCCGCTGGAAGTACGTGGTGCCCGCCGACAGCGGCGCGACCAGCTTCCACCAGATCCGCACCGTCGACCTCGACGGCGACGGCCGGGACGAGATCGCCGACGGCAACTACGTCGTCGACGACGACGGCACCCTGCGCTACGTCGTTGCCGGCGCCGGACACGGCGACCGCTTCGACATCGCCGACCTCGACCCCGCCCGCCCCGGCCTGGAGGGCTTCGCCATCCAGCAGTCCGAACTGGGCATCGTGTCGAACTTCCCCTGGTACTACTACGACGCCGCCACCGGCGAGCGGCTCGCGACCGGCGCGCACCCGGCGAACCCGGTGAGCGACGCCGACCTGGACGTCGGCCGCGGCAACGCCGCCGACATCGACCCCGGGCACCCCGGCTACGAGTACTGGACCTCCACCGCCGACGTCACCCGGCCCGGCGCCGGCGTGTTCAACGTCCGCGACGGGAGGGTCGCCACGACCACCCCCAGCGTCAACTTCCGCATCTGGTGGGACGGCGACAAGGCCGCCGAACTCCTCGACTTCACGCACGTCGACAAGTGGGACCCGGCGACCGCGACCGGCACCACGGTCTTCGACCCGTCCGGTGTCGTCTCCGGCGCCCGCAACGCGACCCCGTTCCACGGGGACCTGATCGGCGACTGGCGCGAGGAGATCCTCGCCGAGACCACCGACCACACGGCCCTGCGCCTGTACACCACCACCGAGCCCACCTCGACCCGCCTCTACACCCTCGCGCACAACCCGGCCTACCGCCTCGGCTGGACCGTGCGCGGCTACCTCCAGTCCACCTACACCGACTACTACCTCGGCACGGAGACCCGCCGTGTCCCCAGGCCCACCCTCACCACACCCGGAGGAGCCGTGTCCCGTGACCACCACGCGTAGAGCCTTCGCAGCCCTCGCGGCGGGCGCCGCCCTGGCCGCCCTCGCCCCGGTCGGCGCCGCGCAGGCGTCCCCCGCCCACCGCGGCCGCGCACGTCTGATCGCCCGCGACGACTTCCGCCACGGACTGCGCCGATGGGCCGTCGAACTCCAGGACGGCGGCACCGTCACCGCCTCCCGCGGCATCCTGGAGATCGACGTGCCGAGCGGGGCGACCGTCTGGTTCAGGCAGCGCCTGGAAGGGCCGTACGTCCTGGAGTACACCGCCACGCCGGTCGCCGAGGGCGGTGCCAACGACCGCGTCTCGGACCTCAACAACTTCTGGAACGCCACCGACACCCGCTCGCCCCATGACCTCTTCGCCACCAGCCGCGGCGGCGCCCTGGCCGAGTACGACCACCTGCGGACGTACTACGTCGGCTACGGCGCCAACACCAACACCACCACCCGGCTGCGCCGGTACGTCGGCGAGGCGGGCGTGCGCCCGCTGGTGTACGACTACACCGAGCCGCTGCTCGTCCCCAACGAGCCGAACCACGTTCGGATCGTCTCCGACGGCTCCACCGTGCGCTGGTGGAACAACGGCCGCCTGGTCTTCGACCACCGGGACCCGCAGCCGTACACGGCCGGGCACTTCGCCTTCCGGACCACCTGGAGCCACTTCCGGATCAGCGGCTTCCGGGTGTGGCGTCCGGAGTCCCACGGGCACTGACCGGGCGCGTCCCGCACGGACGGGGCACGTCCCGCACGGACGGGGCGGCACCGGCCTCGGGCCGGGGCCGGTGCCCGCCGTCCGTCGGCGAACCGCCGCCCCAGGCCGTCACGGCCAGGGCGAGTGACATCACGACGGCGCCCGCGGCCGCGGCTCGGACGGTGCGCAGGGATCGGCCGCCCCCGTCCCTGACGCCGTCACTCCCGACGCCGGCTCCGCGACACCGCCGCTGCCCGGGGTCGTCCCGGTGGCGCTGTCACGTTCCGAGGTCGTCTCGGTGACACCGTCACTCTCGGGGGGCGTCTCCGGGACGACTGCTTCCTGTGCCGGCGGTCTCGGGGGTCGTATCCGAGGCGACGGCTTCCTGTGCCGGCCCTGTTCTCCCGAAGCTGCCACGAAGTGACAAGTCACTCAGCGTGTCATCAGGGCCGCGGTTTCCGTGCGAGGTTCAGGAACTTCGGGGCCGGTGAGGGCGGCGAAGTCAGCGTGAGCCTGCTCGACGGCTTCGGGGTACGCCTCGCGCTTGGCGTGCTCGGCGAGCGCCCGGTAGATGCCGGCCACCGAGGGGTTCTGTCCCTTGCGCTTGCCGGTGGGGATGATCAGGTCGGGCTGGATCTGCTCGACGGACCCGCCGCCTGCGCGGCGCAGGAGCACGGTGTGGAACGTGTCGTCGGTGATGACCGGGGGCCGGCCGCCGTGCTTGCTCTTGCGGGCCGCGGTGTCGAGCCCGGATCACCGGTCGATGGTGGCCATGTTCGCCTCGTTGTGGCGTTCGCCCGCGGCCGGTGTGAGGTTGTTCAGGCGGTCCAGCTGAGCGGCGCTGAGTTCGATGCCGTCGGCGGCGGTGTTCTCTTCGACGCGTGCGACTCGGCGGGTTCCGGGGATGGGGGCGATGTCGTCGCCGCGGGTCAGCAGCCAGGCCAGCGCGGTCTGGGCCGGGGTGGCGCCGATCTCGGCTCCGATGGCCTGTACTTCGTCGACGATGCGCAGGTTGCGCTGGAAGTTCTCGCCGATGAAGCGCGGGTTGGTCTTGCGCCAGTCGTCGTCGGCGAAGTCGTCGACGGTGCGGATCCGCCCGGTCAGCAGGCCGTGCCCGAGCGGCGAGTAGGGCACGAACCCGATGCCGAGCTCGCGCAGCAGCGGCAGGATTTCGGCCTCGACGTCGCGGGTCCAGAGGGAGTATTCGGTCTGCAGCGCCGACACGGGATGCACGGCGTGCGCCCGGCGGATCGTCTCGGGACCGGCTTCCGAGAGGCCGATGTGGCGCACCTTGCCTTCGGTGACCAGCTCGGCCAGCGCGCCGACGGTCTCCTCGATGGGCGTGTTCGGGTCGACGCGGTGCTGGTAGTAGAGGTCGATGTGGTCGGTGCCGAGCCGCTTGAGCGAGCCTTCGACCGCGGTTTTCACGTTGCCGGCGCTGCTGTCGACGACGCCGGGGCCGTCGCCGGCGTGGGAGACGAGGCCGAACTTCGTCGCCACGACGACGTCGTCGCGGCGGCCCTTGATGGCCTTGCCGACGATTTCCTCGCTGTGGAAGGGGCCGTAGATCTCGGCGGTGTCGATGTGGGTGACCCCGAGGTCCAGGGCCCGGTGGATGGTGCGGATCGACTCGGCGTCGTCGAGCCCTCCGCCCGTGGTGTAGGTGCCGGCCATGGTCATGGCTCCCAGGCCGATGCGGGAGACATCGATCCCGCCCAGTGATACGTGCTTCATCAGGTACTCCTTGTCGTGACGGCCGTCAGGCCGGTCGGTGGTCGTGAGTAGGGGGCGCCGCCCGTTGGCAAACCGTGCTGGGGTGATCCGCGCGCTGCCGGCGCGGGCGCCGTTGCCCGGGTGGCGGGTCAGCGCCGTAGGTGCATCCGGCGGCCGCCTCGGCCGGGCATGGTGCTTAGGTGTGGGTGTCGTCACCGGTCAGACTGCCGAGGACATCGATGCCGCGGTCGTCCGTGATGTGTCCCGGCGGCCGGGCGGCCGACCGTGGGGGATTGGAGCTGGCCGCTGTCAGGTGGGGTGGTCCGACCCTGGTGTTGCCAGGGCCAGGCCGCGGCGGATCCGCGGGCTGAACCGGCTGCGCCGGGTCAGTGCTCGTGGGCCGCCGGCTCCAGAACGAGGACGGGGATCTCACGGTCCGTGTTCTTCTGGTACTCGGCGTAGTCGGGGAACGCTTCGACGGCTCGGGCCCACCACAGGGCCTTCTCGTCCCCGGTCACCTCGCGGGCCAGCATGTCCTGACGCACCGGGCCGTCCTGAAGCTCGACCCGAGGGTCGGCCACCGCGTTGTGGTACCAGACCGGATGTTTGGGGGCTCCTGCCATGGAGGCGACCACGGCGTAGACGCCCTCGTTCTCCACCCGCATGACCGGGATCTTGCGGATTTTGCCGCTCTTCGCGCCCAGGGTGGTCAGGATGACGACGGGCAGGTCCCGGAGCCTCTCGTCTTCCTCCCGTGCGACCAGGACACTCAGCGTCGTTCCCTGCGTACCGCCGGAGCTCTCGTACAGCTCCACCTGGTCCCGTGCAAACTGCGCCTTGCTCGGCTCGTACTCGCCTTTGAGGGGCATGTTGACTCTCTCCGTGCTGTCGAAACGCGCACCCGGCGCACTGCTCCGTCCTGGCCGGGGTGCGGGGCGTGGTGCTCAGGCGTGGGCGTCGTCGTAGGCCAGGGCGCCGCCCAGTTCGCGGGATGCCTCGGCCTGGGCGAGGAGCTCCTTGGCCTTGGCCTCGGCGGCCTCGATGGCGTCCGCACCGGCGACGAAACGCAGCAGCGGCTTCTCCTGCTGGGCGATGGTGAGCAGGGCGCGGGCGAGCTTGGCGGGGTCGCCGGGCTGCTTGCCGTTCATGCCCTTCATGCCCTCGATCCGGGGTGCGGTGCGCGGGGCGTAGTCATCGATGGACAGCTCGGGCCAGGTGGTGGAGCCGTCCACGAGTAGTTCGGTGCGGAAGTAGCCGGGCTCCACGATCGTGGTCTGGATGTTGTACGGCTCGACGTCGTAGCGCAGAGACTCCATCCAGCCCTCTTCCGCGAACTTGGAGGCGGCGTAGGCGGAGGTGAACTCCATACCGACCAGCCCGGCGGTCGAGGTGATGGTGATGACGTGGCCAGCGCGCTGCCCGCGCATGATCGGCAGGACGGCGCGGGTGACGTTCATCGGGCCGAAGAGGTTGGTCTCGAACTGCTTGCGCATCTGCACGGGCGAGATCTCCTCGAAGTAGCCGGTGAAGAGGTTCCCGGCGTTGTTGATCAGGACGTCGATGCGGCCGAAGCGGTCGACAGCTGCCTGCGCGGCGGCCTCGGCGTCCTCCAGGCTGGTGACATCGAGCCTGGTGACCAGCAGATTGTCCTGCGGCCCGCCCAGGGTCTTCTCGACCTCTTCGGGGCGGCGGCCGGTGGCGACGACCTGGTGGCCGACGGCGAGGGCCTCGCGGGCGATGTCCGTGCCCAGACCGCGTCCGGCACCGGTGACGAGAATGACCTTGCTCATGGAGGATCTCCTTTCAGGCGCCGTGCTCCGGCACCCGCGGTGTGCGGGGGTGATGCATGCAGCGCAGACGGCGCCACAGAGGGGGCTGGGACCGACGGCACGAGCGCCGTCTGTCCGGACGGTTCACACCGCCGTGGGCGGTGCACCACCAACAGAACCGGCTGTCACGCGAGGGTGGGAGTCCCTGATGAGGGGGTCACTGACAGGGACCCCCAACCCGGCGGATGCGCTCGTAGAGTGAAGCGCATGGCAGGCAGAAACGACCCCAACGGCACAAGCCGCGACATCCGTGATGATTTCCGTGCGGAGATCCGGGAATTCCTGGGCACGCGGCGGGCCAGGGTCACCCCCGAGCAGGCTGGGCTGCCCGTGTACGGCGGAGAGCGCCGACGGGTCACCGGGCTGCGCCGCGAGGAGGTGGCCCTCCTCGCGGGCATCTCCAGCGAGTACTACACCCGGCTGGAGCGCGGCAATGCCACCGGCGTCTCCGACAGCGTCATCGAGGGCATCGCACAAGCCCTGCAGCTCGACGAGGCCGAACGCGTCCACCTGCTCGACCTCCTGCGTGGCGCCGGCACGACCCGTCCGCCACGCCGCCGCCCGGCCCAGAAGCGTGTCCGGCCCACGGTGCAGCGCGTCCTCGACTCGATGAGAGGCACACCCGCGTTCATCCTCAGCGGACGCGGGGACATCCTGGCCGCCAACCGCCTCGGGCGCGCCCTGTTCTCCCCCGTCTACGCCGACCCGGTACGGCCGCCGAACAATGCCCGTTTTGTCTTTCTCAGCCCGCACGCGACCGAGTTCTTCCGCCACTGGGACGAAGTCGCCAACGACACGGTCGCCATGCTGCGTGCCGAGGCCGGCCGCGATCTCTACGACCGACGGCTGACGGACCTGATCGGCGAGTTGTCCACCCGCAGCGCGGAATTCCGTCGCCGCTGGGCGGCCCACAACGTCCGGATGCACACCACCGGCGTGAAGCTCCTCCACCACCCGGTCGTCGGCGACCTCGACCTGCCCTTCGAAACCTTCCCGCTCCCTGACGGGCCCAGCCAGTTCCTCCTCACCTACATCGCCGAGCCCCACTCGCCCTCGCAGGACGCCCTGAACCTGCTGGCCAGCTGGGCCGTGACCGACGACGGCATCGAGCGGTCCGCGTCGGCTAACGACTCCCAGCCCGCAGACTCGGGCGAGACACCGGACTGAACGACGGGCCACGGGAGGCGACATGCCCGCCCCCGAACACGACAACTGACCACCCGGACGGCACCACCCGAAACGCATCGGGGCGGGCGAGGGTGGCGCTCGGTTCCGACCGAAGCAGGTGCAGGGCGAGCATGGACACCTCCTGGGACCCGGTCCGGTCCTCCGGCTCCCACTCCTGCCGCACCCCAGGCTCCTTCCGGTCGTCATGACCGGACCAACCTCGCTGAGCACGGCGCTCGATCAGCCCAGAAGATCCAAAACCCTGACAAGCAGACTCAGATCCGCTACGGAGAGCTACCTGTCACTTCGTGGCAGCTTCGGGAGAACAGGGCCGTGCCGGGCGGTCGCGGCGGCGGTCGCGCCGCCGGCTCGCACCGCGGACGCCATGCGTTCGCGGTGCGAGCCGGCGAGGACGCCTCACCGGGTCGGCGGCTACGGCGTCGTCACCGCCGTCGGCGCCGGCGCGTACCCCGTGGGCCGGGCGGTGAACGTGCCCCGGCCCTGGGAGCGGCTGCGCAGCCGGGTGGCGTAGCCGAACAGCTCCGCCAACGGCACGGTGGCGGTCACCACCGCCGCGCCGCCGCGCACCACCGATCCGGTGACCCGGCCACGCCGGGCGGCGAGGTCACCGAGGACCCCGCCGACGGCGTCCTCGGGCACGGTGACCGTGACCTCGACGATCGGCTCCAGCAGCACCATCGCGCAGCGGCGCAGGGCCTCCCGCAGCCCCAGCCGGCCCGCCGTCCGGAACGCCGTCTCGGAGGAGTCCTTCACATGCGTCGCCCCGTCGGTCAGGGTGACGCGCAGCCCGGTGACCGTGTGCCCGCCGAGAGGACCCTCGGCGAGGGCGTCCCGGCAGCCCGCCTCGACGGCGCGGACGTACTCCTGCGGTACCCGCCCGCCGACGACGGCCGACCGGAAGTCGAACCCGTCCTCCAACGGCTCCACGTCGAGCACGACATGTGCGAACTGCCCGGCCCCACCGTCCTGTTTGACGTGCCGGAAGACCAGTCCGGACACCCCACGGCCGACCGTCTCACGGTAGGTGACACGCGGCCGCCCCACGTTGACCTCCAGCCCGAGGCCGCGGCGGATCTTCTCCACCGCGACCTCCAGGTGCAGTTCGCCCATGCCCGACAGCACCGTCTGCCCGGTCTCGGGGTCGGTGCGGACCGTCAGCGACGGGTCCTCCTCGGCCAGCCGGGCGAGTGCGGAGACCAGCCGTTCGGCGTCGGCACCACGGCGCGGTTCGACCGCCACCGAGACGACCGGGTCGGCGACACCGGGCGGCTCGAGGACGAGCGGGGCGTCCGGCGCGCACAGGGTCGAGCCCGCACGGGCCGACTTCAGCCCCACCACGGCCACGATGTCCCCGGCGACCGCCCGCTCCAACGGCGCGTGCCGGTCGGCCTGGACGCGCAGGATCCGCCCGATCCGCTCGGTACGCCCCGCGGTCGCGTCCCACACCGTGTCTCCCTTCTCGATCGTTCCGGAGTACACCCTCAGGTAGGTGAGCCGGCCGGTCGGGGTGGCGCCGACCTTGAACGCGAGGGCGGCGAAGGGGGCGGTGGGGTCGGCGGGGCGTTCTTCCCCGGCGGCACGGCGCGTACCGGATGCCCCCTGCCCACCGGACACCGTCGCCGGCACACCGCGTACGGCCGGCACGTCCAGGGGCGAGGGCAGACAGCCCACCACCGCGTCGAGCAGTGGCTCGATGCCACGGTTGCGGTAGGCCGAGCCGCACAGCACGACCACACCGTCGCCGGTGCGGGTCAGGTCGCGCAGGGCGGTGGTGAGGGTCTCCGCCGACAGCGTCTCCCGGTCGCAGAACTCCTCCAGCGCGGCCGGATGGCGTTCCGCCACCGCCTCCTCCAGCAGTCGGCGCCGGCGCAACACCTCGTCCCGCAGTTCCTCCGGCACGGGCCCGTCGGCGACCGTTCCGTCTCCGTCGTCCCAGGTCAGCGCCCGCATGCGCAGCAGGTCGACGACGCCGGTGAAGGCGTCCTCCACACCGATGGGCAACTGGACCACCAGCGGGGCCGGGTGGAGCCGGTCGCGGATCGACGCCACGGCCGTGTCGAGGTCGGCGCCCGCCCGGTCCATCTTGTTGACGAACGCGATCCTCGGCACGCCGTGCCGGTCGGCCTGCCGCCACACCGATTCGCTCTGCGGCTCCACGCCCGCGACGGCGTCGAAGACGGCGATCGCCCCGTCGAGCACCCGCAGGGAACGCTCCACCTCGTCGGCGAAGTCGACGTGACCGGGGGTGTCGATCAGGTTGACGCGGTGACCGTCCCAGGTACAGCTGACGGCCGCGGCGAAGATGGTGATGCCCCGGTCGCGCTCCTGGGGGTCGAAGTCGGTGACGGTCGTCCCGTCGTGGACCTCGCCGCGCTTGTGCGTGGTCCCGGTGGCATACAGGATCCGCTCCGTGACGGTGGTCTTGCCCGCGTCGACGTGGGCGAGGATGCCCAGGTTGCGCACGGCGGCGAGGTGACGGTCGAGGTTGTTGCGCACGGCCCTTGGCCTTTCAGGGTGTTTCCGAGAACGGGCAGCGCGATTCCGACGAGCGGTGTTGACGCATCGACGGTTCCCTCACGGCGGGACAGGTCATGGCCGCGGGGGACCGCCGAAGGAGGCGTCCGGGGTTCTGGGAGTTCCGGAGTTCCGGAGTTCCGGAGTTCCGGGGGTCTTGGTTCCGGATTGACGGAGTTTCAAGTTCCCGGAGTGCGTTCCCGGAGTTTCGAGTTCCCGGAGTTCCGAGGCGCTGAGGGCTCGTCAGGTCATCCGGTGTCGGCCGCGCAGCGGACACCGGACGGACGAGGACACGAGGATCACCTCGTAGCGGGAACGGGGAGCGGCGACAGCAGTGTGGTCACGCATGGCGGGCTCCTCTCGTTCGGCTCGGTGACGCGCTGCCCCCGTGTCGTGGGCGGCGCAGGACGTGTGGTGAGTGTAGGGAGGAAAGGGCGGGCACCGCACGGGGTTTTTCGGGCGCCGGCCCCTGCGGAACAGGCGAGAGGGCCCCGCCCCGCGGAACAGGCGGGCACGCCCCGCTCCCGCGGTCAGGCGAGTGCGCCCGCCGTCTCCTCGGCGTCCCGCGCCCCGTAGAAGTGCCGGCGCACCCGCCGCAGCCACGCGTCGGCGGCCCGCTCGTCGGGCTGTTCGGGCAGGACACTGCGTGCCTCCTCGAACGCCGCCTCGAACCGGCGCAGCAGCGGCAGCGCGGCGTCGGCGTCCGCGGCCACCTGCTCGCCGAACCGGTGGTAGCTCTCCGGGTCCTCGACCCGGATGGTCAACCGGCCCGTCGTGTACAGCTCGTAGCCCTGCCGGCACAGCCGTTTGAGGTGACGGGCGTGTTTGGCCGTGCGTTTGCGGGTGTCCGCGGAGAAGGAGCCGTCGCCACGGCTGTGCAGTTTTCTGAACTGCTGGGTGGCGTAGCCGAGGTAGGCGTCACGGACCCGGCGGGCACTGAGGAACGTCGTACGGATGCCGACGAGCTCGTCGCCCAGGGGGGTCCGTGTCTCGTACAGGTCCTCGGGGAGCCAGACGAGTTCCGTCACGGTGGGGTTGCCGCCGAGGGCGAGCCGGCACCACTTCGCGGCCTCGTGCAGGGTGCGGTCGGGGGCCGTACTGACGTGGGACTCCTTCGGCGGGTGCAGGCCGTGCAGCGCCTCGGTGGGGGCCGCGAACAGGCCGAGGCGGTCCACGTCGGACCCCTCGTGCGCGAGCCCGTAGGCGGTCGAGCCGACGATCCCGGACAGCAGGACGTTCTGGACGGTCACAGGTGCCCCCGGTGGTGATCCGTGGTGATCTGCCGACGCCGCGGGCGGGCGGCGGGACCGTCATGATGCCTCGGCGACCGGCCCGGTCACCTCGCATTTTCGAGGCCGCGGCGGGCTTCCGGGCCATCGCCGGTCCGTCGGCGGGTTCACTCGTCCGGCTCAGTGCACTGGTCACGCACCCGGGCGGGTGGTGCGGTGGAGGGGCAGGGGGGCAACCGCCCGGGGCACGCACGCGCCGGGGAACACTCTCGCCTTCAGGAGGCATCCGTGACCACCTCGCGCCCGTCCCGCCAGGCACCCGCTGCTCGTACGGCTCGCCGGTCATGCACGGCCCGTACGGCTCGTGCGGCCCGTGAGCCCGGTACGGCGAGCACTCCCCGTACGCCCACCGCTGCCCGTACGCCCACCGCTGGCCGTACGTCCAGCACGCCCCCCGCGGCTCGCCCGCTCCATGCCGTCCGCTCCGCCCGTGTCCTGGCCGCCGCGCTGGCCACCGGGGCGCTGCTGGCCACGCAAGCCTGTTCCGGCGGGGAGGGCGGTACGGCGACCGACGCGGACACGGCCGCCGCCTCCGCCGCCCAGCAGCCGCTCGGCCAACGGCTCTTCGCCGAACGGCCGCTCGCCCGGCAGACCGTCACCCCGCCGACCTCCCCGTCGGCCTCCCCGGCTCTGACCGAGGACCGCGCGCGGACCGCGCTGATCACGGAGGCGGACCTGGAGGACGACTGGACGCAGGTGAAGAACGCGGAGACCTGGCAGGACTCGCTGCTCATCGGGCAGGTGGACGCGGCCGCGTTCCTCACCGGCAAGACCGGGGCCGCCGACTGCCAGCGCCTGCTCGACGCGCTCTACGACGACACCCTGCTGGGCCGCCCGTCCGGGGCGTCGGCGCTCACCGGGTTCCAGGAGGGCCAGTCCCGGCTGCTCTACCAGGTCGCCGCCTACGAGCGGGCCGACCTGGACAAGTCGCTGGACTGGCTGGAGTCGCTGCCCGAGACGTGTGACCAGTTCACCGTGACCGGCGGCAGCGGCGGACAGCGGACCGTGCAGGTCGTCGAGGCCTCACTGCCCGAGGAGGGCGACGTCCGGCAGGGCCTGACGGTGACGGTGAAGGGCACCACGGACGGCGCCCCGGTGACTCTCACCCTGGACGTGGCCGCCGTACGCGTCGGCACCGACGCGATCACGGTCACCAACGGCGGGCTCGCCGGAGCCGACCACGACAGCACCGTGACCGCCGTGCAGCAAGGCACCCAGCGGCTGAAGGACGTGCTGGCCGGGCGGACCCCGACGGCCTCGCCGGGGCGGCTGGGCTGAACCGCCGAACGGCCGCCGCCGTTCGGCCTGTTCCCTCCCCCAGCACCATGTGACATATTACTGGCGTGACCAACCGACCGAGCTGTGACGTCGTGGTCGTCGGCGCCGGCATGGTGGGTGCCGCCTGCGCGCTGTACGCGGCGCGTGCCGGGCTGGACGTCGTCGTGGTGGACCGCGGGCCGGTGGCCGGCGGCACGACGGGCGCGGGCGAGGGCAACCTCCTCGTCTCCGACAAGGAGCCCGGCCCCGAACTCGAACTGGCCCTGCTGTCCGCCCGGTTGTGGAGCGCGCTGGCGCGAGAGCTGGGCGGGGCGGTCGAGTACGAGGCGAAGGGCGGCCTCGTCGTCGCCGGCACGCCCGAGGCGCTGGCCGCCCTGACCGCGCGGGCGGCGGGACAGCGCGCGGCCGGGGTGGAGACGTGCGACGTGGCCGCCGACCGGCTGCGCGACGCCGAACCGTATGCGGCGCCGGACCTCGCGGGCGGCGTCCTGTATCCCCAGGACGCCCAGGTCATGCCCACTCTGGCCGCCGCCCACCTGCTGCGGGCGTCCGGGGCGCGCCTGGCGACCGGCCGCACGGTGACCGGCGTACTGCGCGGGACCGACGGTGCCGTGCGCGGCGTACGCACCGACCGCGGTGACGTCCTCGCGCCGGCCGTGGTGAACGCGGCCGGCACCTGGGGCGGTGAGGTCGCCGCGCTCGCCGGGGTCACCCTGCCCGTCCTGCCCCGCCGCGGCTTCGTCCTGGTCACCGAGCCGCTGCCGCGCCGCGTGCGGCACAAGGTGTACGCGGCCGACTACGTGGCCGACGTCGCCAGCGACTCGGCCGCCCTGCAGACCTCACCGGTCGTCGAGGGGACCGCGGCCGGGCCCGTGCTGATCGGCGCGAGCCGTGAACGGGTCGGCTTCGACCGGTCGTTCTCCCTGCCGGTGGTCCGCGAGCTGGCGGCGGGGGCGACCCGGCTCTTCCCGTTCCTGGCGCACGTCCGGGCCGTGCGGGCCTACCTCGGCTTCCGCCCCTACCTGCCGGACCACCTGCCAGCCGTCGGCCCGGACCCGCGGGTGCCCGGCCTGTTCCACGCCTGCGGCCACGAGGGCGCGGGCATCGGTCTCGCGACCGGCACCGGGCACCTGATCGCGCAGACGCTGACCGGGAAGACCCCCGACCTGGACCTCGCGCCGTTGCGCCCCGACCGCTTCCCCGAGGAGGCCGCGCCGTGAACCCCCTGAAGCTGGTCCGGGCCCGCCCCGGCCCCCCGTTCGCCGTCACGTTCGACGGCCGGGAGATCGAGGCGCTGCCCGGCCAGACGGTCGCCGCCGCGCTCTGGTCGGCGGGCGTCACCTCCTGGCGGACCACGCGCAACGACGGCCGGCCCCGCGGTGTGTTCTGCGGGATCGGCGTGTGCTTCGACTGCCTGGTGACCGTCGACGGCCGCCCCAACCAGCGGGCCTGCCTGGTCCCGGCCGTGCCGGGCACGGACGTCCGTACGCAGGAGGGAACGGGCCATGACGACTGAGCGGCCGGTGCTCGCGGTGGTCGGGGCCGGTCCGGCGGGGCTCGCCGCCACGCTGGCGGCCGCCGCGCGGGGCGTTCACGTCGTCGTGGTCGACTCCGCCGCGGAGCCGGGAGGACAGTTCTACCGCCGGCCCGCCCACCGCCTCGGTGCCCGGCGCCCCCAGGCCCTCCACCACCAGTGGCGTACGTGGCAGCGGCTGGGCGAAGGCCTGGACGCCCACCTCGCCGCCGGACGCGTCACGCACCTGAGCGACCACCATGTGTGGTGCGTGGAGCGCGAGCCGGCCGGGTTCACGGTGCACGCGCTGCTCGGCCCGGAGCAGGAGAGGGGCGTGACGGTCCGCGCCGACGGGGTGCTCCTGGCGACCGGCGGGTACGAGAGGGTCCTGCCGTTTCCCGGGTGGACCCTGCCGGGCGTGGTCACCGCAGGCGGCGCGCAGGCCATGCTGAAGGGCGGCCTCGCCCTGCCGGGCCGCACGGCCGTCGTGGCCGGTACGGGTCCCCTGCTCCTGCCCGTCGCCACCGGACTCGCGGCGGCGGGCGCCCGCGTCACGGCACTCGTCGAGTCGGCCGACCCGCGGGCCGTCGTGGGCCGGCCGGGAGGACCGGGGGACTCCGTACGCCGTGCCCGCGCCTTGATCGCGGAACCCGCCAAGCTCGTCGAGGCCGCGGGCTACGCCACCCGGCTCCTGCTCTCCCGCACGCGGGTGATGGCGCGTCACGCGGTCGTGGAGGCCCACGGCCGGGAGCGTCTGGAGTCGGTGACCGTCGCCGCACTCGACACCGAGGGCCGAGCGGTGGCCGGTACCGAACGGCGGCTGGCCTGCGACGCCCTCGCCGTCGGCCACGGCCTGCTGCCGCACACCGATCTCGCCGAAGGGCTCGGCTGCCGCCTCGACGGGCCCGGCGTGCGCGTCGACGACGAACAGCGCACCGACGTCCCCGGCGTATGGGCCGCGGGCGAGACCACCGGGGTCGGAGGCGCGGGCCTGTCGCTGGCCGAGGGCCACATCGCCGGACGGTCCGCCGCGGCCCGCCTGAGCGGTACCGCACCCGACCCGCGCACCTGGGCCGCGGCCGCGCGGTCCCGTGCCCGGCTGCGGGCGTTCTCCGCCGAACTCGACGGCGTGTACGCGGCACCTGTGCGGTGGGCCGAGCGGGTGACCGACGCGACGGTCGTGTGCCGGTGCGAGGAGGTCACCGCCGGTGCCGTCCGGGAGGCCGTCGGCGGCCTGGGCGCGGGCGATCTGCGCACCGTGAAACTGCTGACCCGGGCGGGCATGGGCTGGTGCCAGGGCCGGATGTGCGAGCCCGGTGTCGCGGGGGTCGCCGGGTGCGCTCTCATCCCGGCACGGCGGCTGTTGGCCCGCCCCGTGCCCCTGGGCGTGCTGGCCGCGGCGCCCGACCCAGGGCGATGTCATGGCGAGCCGCCGCCGCAGCCCCAGTGATATGTCACACGCCACCCCTGTGTGCCCCTCGCTGTGCCACCCCCTCTGTCCGACGCCCCCCGCAGGGCACCACCTCGATGACCGACACGCCCCCGGGTGACCCTGCTCCAGGGTGACCCGCCTCCCGCACGGCCCACCACCTGGACGGCCCGCCACGCCGCCCACCACCTGGATTCGCCCGCCACCTGGACCGCCCATCTCGACCGCCCGCCACCTGGACCGCCCGCGCCACCTCGATCACCTACCACCTCGATCACCCGCCACCCCCGGAAGAGAGGCTCTCCCCATGACCGCTCCCCATCCCCGCCCCTGGCACGGCGTCCTCGTCGCCACCGCCCTCCCCCTCGACGACGATCTCCGCGTCGACCACGACCGCTACGCCGAGCACTGCGCCTGGCTGGTGGCGAACGGCTGCGACGGCGTCGTGCCCAACGGTTCGCTCGGCGAGTACCAGGTGCTCACGCCCGAGGAGCGCGCCAAGGTCGTCGAGACCGCGGTGGCCGCGATCGGCGGGGAGCGGGTCATGCCCGGAGTCGCCGCGTACGGTGCGGCGGAGGCGCGCCGCTGGGCCGAGCAGGCGCGGGAGGCGGGATGCGGGGCGGTGATGCTGCTGCCGCCCAACGCCTACCGCGCCGACGAGCGCGCGGTCGTGGCGCACTACGCGGAGGTCGCGCAGGCGGGGCTGCCGGTCGTGGCGTACAACAACCCGGTCGACACCAAGGTCGACCTCGTGCCCGAACTGCTCGCCCTGCTGCACGGCGAGGGTCTCGTGCAGGGTGTCAAGGAGTTCTCCGGTGACGTCCGCCGCGCCTACCGGATCGCCGAACTCGCCCCGGACCTCGACCTGCTGGTCGGCGCCGACGACGTCCTGCTGGAGCTGGCGGTGGCCGGCGCGAAGGGCTGGGTGGCCGGCTACCCGAACGCGCTGCCCCGGGCGTCGGTGGAGCTGTACCGTGCCACCGTCGCCGGGGACCTCACCACCGCGCTGCCCCTGTACCGTCAGCTGCACCCGCTGCTGCGCTGGGACTCGCGGGTGGAGTTCGTCCAGGCCATCAAACTGTCGATGGACGTCGTCGGCCGGCACGGCGGACGCTGCCGGCCGCCGCGCGTACCGCTGTTGCCGGAGCAGGAGGCGGCCGTCCGCGCGGCCACCGAGAAGGCGCTCGCCGCGGGCCTCGCGTGACGCCGGCCGCGCACATCGCCACCGGCGGGAAAGGGAAGCCATGCGCAGCACACTCGTCCTGCACGCCGTCGACTCGCACACCGAGGGCATGCCCACCCGCGTGATCACCGGCGGGATCGGCACCATCCCCGGCGCGACCATGAACGAGCGGCGGCTGCACCTGCGTGACCACCGGGACGGCATCCGGCAGTTGCTGATGAACGAGCCGCGCGGCCACTCCGCGATGAGCGGCGCGATCCTTCAGCCGCCCACCCGTCCGGACTGCGACTGGGGCGTCGTCTACATCGAGGTCTCCGGCTATCTGCCGATGTGCGGGCACGGCACGATCGGCGTGGCGACGGTGCTCGTGGAGACCGGCATGGTCGAGGTCGTCGAACCCGTCACGACCATCCGCCTGGACACCCCGGCGGGCGTGGTGGTCGCGCGGGTGGCGGTGCGCGACGGCGCGGCCACCGCGGTGACCCTGCACAACGTCCCGTCGTTCGCGGTCGCCCTGGACCGCGCGATCACCCTGCCCGACGGCCGGACGGTGACGTACGACCTCGCCTACGGCGGGAACTTCTACGCCGTCCTGCCGCTGGAGCGGTTCGGGCTGCCCTTCGACCGTGCTCGCAAGGACGACATCCTGCGGGCCGGGCTGTCGCTGATGGCGGCCGTCAACGCCGAGGGGGAGCCCGTCCATCCCGAGGACCCGTCCATCCGGGGCTGCCATCACGTCCACCTGTACGCGCCCGGTTCCACCGCCCGCCACTCCCGGCACGCGATGGTCATCCACCCCGGCTGGTTCGACCGCTCCCCCTGCGGTACGGGGACGAGCGCGCGCATGGCGCAACTGCACGCGCGGGGTGAACTGCCCCTGCACACCGAGTTCGTGAACGAGTCGTTCATCGGCACCCGTTTCACCGGCCGGCTGCTCGGCACGACGGATGTCGCCGGCGTACCCGCGGTCCTGCCCAGCTTCACCGGCCGGGCCTGGATCACCGGCACGGCCCAGTACCTGCTGGACCCGACGGACCCGTTCCCGGCCGGATTCGTGCTGTGACCCCGTTCCCGGGTCGACGACATGCCGCGTATCGCATACAGAGTCCGCGCGTCCGCTCCCGGGCCGGGCCATGGCAGACAGCCGTGGATACTGATGACACGTGACATGGCACAGCGCCCACCAAGGAGACCCTCCATGGCCGCCCCCCGCAGCAGCTCCTCGACCGCCGCGGCCGTGCCCGCACCCGCTCTGCCCGTGCTCGGCGGCCGCCGCAACAGCTACCGCGAACGGGTCGCCGACGCGCTGCGGGCCGCGCTGATCGCGGGTGAACTGCGGCCGGGCGAGGTGTACTCGGCGCCCACCCTGGCCGCCCGCTTCGGCGTCTCGGCGACCCCGGTGCGGGAGGCGATGCTGGATCTCGCGAAGGAGGGCCTGGTCGACGCGGTCCCCAACAAGGGGTTCCGGGTCACCGAGGTCTCCGACCGGCAGCTCGACGAGTACACCCAGGTCCGCGCGCTCATCGAGATCCCGACGGTGGTCGCCCTGGCGACGACCGCCGACCCGGTGTCACTGGAGGCGCTGCGCCCCGCGGCCCGCGAGATCGTCACCGCGGCGGTGGCGGGCGATCTCATCGCCTACGTCGAGGCCGACACCCGCTTCCACCTCGGACTGCTCGCCCTCGCCGGCAACGCCCACCTCGTCGAGGTGGTCCGCGACCTGCGCGGCCGCGCCCGCCTCTACGGTCTGACCGCCCTCTCGGCCTCCGGCCGTCTGCTGGCCTCCGCCGAGGAGCACCTGGAACTCCTGGACGCCCTGCTGGCCCGTGACGAGCGGGCCGTACAGGAGGTCATGACCCGGCACCTGGGGCATGTCCGGGGGTTGTGGGCGTCCGCGCACCCCTAGGGACACCGGGCCGCTGCCCGGCACAAGAGCGACTTCTGTGATCTTCGTCGCTGGCGTGAGGAGAGTGCCGGATGGGCAGGCATTGCGCGTGTGCGCAAGAGTCGTGTCTTTCCTGTGGGGGAATCCGTGAGTGTGTGCCTGATCGGTGCAGGCCTGTCGGGACTGGCGGCGGCGCACGCCCTCAAGGCGGCGGGAGTCGACTTCGTCTGCCTCGAGAAGGCGTCCGACGTCGGCGGGATCTGGCGTCGGCCGCAGGCCGGCGAGCGCGGGCCGGGCTACCTGTCGCTCCACCTCAACACCACGAAGCAACTCACCGGTTACGCCGACCACCCGATGCCTGCCTCGTACCCCGTCTACCCCCGGCACAGCCAGGTCGCCTCCTACCTGCGCTCGTTCGCCGAGTGGGCCGACGTGCTGGACCACATCGAACTCGAGACGACCGTCGAATCGGTGCGGCGGGAGGACGACGGTTCCTGGACGGTCGTCGCCGTGGACGCCCGCGGCGGGCGGACCTCACGGAGTTTCGCCCAGGTGATCGTGGCCTCGGGGCACAACACCGAGCCGTCCCTGCCGACGCCGCCCGCCGGTCACGACACGTTCACAGGAACGATTCTGCACGCCATCGACTACCGCGACGGCAGTGACCACACCGGACAGGACGTCGTCGTCGTGGGGCTCGGCGCCTCCGCCGTGGACATCGCCGCGGACCTCTCCCGGTACGCCGCGCAGACCCTGCTGTCCGTGCGCCGGGGGCTGCACGTCCTGCCCAAGCAGCTCTTCGGCATGCCGCTCGACGAGGTCGCCGAGGCGCCGTGGTGGACGGCCATGTCCCTGGACGAACAACGCCGTTTCATCGAACAGGCCCTGCTCGTCGCCCGCGGCAAGCTCTCGGACTACGGACTGCCCGAGCCGGACCACCCGATCTTCGCCTCGGCCGTGACCATCTCGGACGACATCCTCAGCCGCATCCGCCACGGCGGGGTCACCCCGAAGCCCGCCATCGACTTCCTCGACGGCCCTCGTGTGGTCTTCACCGACGGCTCGTCAGCGCGGGCCGACGCGATCGTCTACTGCACCGGGTACCGCATGGCCTTCCCGTTCCTGCCCCCGGACTGCCCGATCGGACCGCGGGGCTCCGTCGAGCTGTACAAGCGGGTCGTCGCGCCTGGCCACCCCGGCCTGTACTTCGTCGGCCTGGTGCGCCCGCACGGCTCCATCACCCGGCTCGTGGAGGCGCAGTCCCGCTGGATCGCCCGGATCGTCACCGGCCGGTCGGTGCTGCCGGAGCCCGAGGTCATGCGCAAGGAGATCGCCACGTACCTGAGCGGCATCGCGGGCCAGTACGGCCAGGCGGAGAGCGCCTCGATCCAGGTGAACGTGGCGCCGTATCTGCAGGAACTGCAAGGGGACTGAGCAGGCGTCAGAGGCACGGCGCGAGTCCTCATGGGGTCGGCACACGCGGGGGGTCTCCCTCCGTGGCCGGCCCCTCGGTCGCGCCGCCGGCCGGACGGTCCGGTCCGGGCGCGCGTGCGGCGGGGCGTCGCCGTGGATCGAGGGGAGCGGTTCGGCGACATCGGCGTACGGCTCCCCCCGCACAGGTCCCGCTGTCCCGCCGTTACCCCGCGGTCGCGGCCTCGGCGGGCACCAGGCCGACGGGCGGGCGGACCTCGTACGACTCCGAGGAGATGTACGTCGTCACTCGGGGCGGACGACCCTGCTGGTGGGCGAGCGCCAGGTAGGCGATGAGCCCCACGCCCTCCTCGGGCCGGCGCGAGGTGACGGCGTCCAGCGCCCGCACCAGCGGGGTGGGGTCGAGGCCGTGGTGTCCGAGCAGGGCCGTGGCGCGGGCCAGGGCCTCACCGTCGTGCCGGACGTGGTCGCGGACCGGGACGTAGAGGGTGAAGCCGCTGGGCAGGCCGGTCGCCGTCTCGGTGAAGGCGTGGCAGGACTGGACGGGCCGGCGGACCGGTCCGGCGTCGTCCGGGCCTCGGGCCTCGTCGCCGGTCGCGATCCGGAAGAAGGCCTCGGTCTGAGCGGGTGGGGCCCCGCCCGCCATGCGGGACAGGGCACCCGCCTGCGCCGCCGACAGGTCGTGGTGCGCGAGGTAGACCTTCACCCTGGGTTCCTGCCAGTCGCCCAGGTCCAGGGCGAAGAACAGGTGTCGGTCGCCCGGCGGCAGCGCGGCGAACGCCTCCCGGTGGCCGAGCCGGTGCAGCGCCTCGGCCACGGTTCCGGCGGCACGATTCTGCCCGGAGGCCGCCGGGTTCAGGTACACCTTGACCCTGGGCACGCCGCCGGGTCTGAGTTCCAGCGCGCACCACAGCGCCAGCGGGCCCTTGGGCGAGGGCGGGAAGAACAGGTCCTCCAGCTCGTCGAGCCGGTCCGTCGCGACACCCCAGCGCCGCGCCGCCTTCCGGACGGCGCGCAGGCCGGTGCGCCCGTTGCGCGCCAGACCGCCCGCGCCGCACCCCGGTTCCAGCAGCACCCGCAGGGTCGGCGCCCCGCCCGGCACGAAGGCCAGCGAGAACTCCACCGGCGTGTGGTCGTCGGAGAGGAACGTCGGCCAGGCGGGCGGCAGGTCCAGCGGCCGCTCGGCGACCCCTCCCAGCATCTCGGTCAGGGTGAGCGCGTAGGCCTCGGAGTCCGCGGTGTCCAGGCCCGCGACCTCGCACAGCCGCAGCAACTGGCGCGCCGTACGACCGCCCACGGTGTCGGGACCGGGAGGCGTCGCGGAGCCCGGCCGGCGGGCGGTCACCGGCCCTCCCGCCGCGGGCCGGAGCGGGCAAGAAGATACCCGCCTGCGAAGGCGGGTATCGGGAGGCTCAGGACGACGGGCTGTTGTATGAGGTCCGGGTCGGTGGATATGTGGTCCACGGCACTTCCTTCGGCTCGTGAGCAACACGGATTACCGCAGGGCTCACTACCCCCGAGGTTGAAACTTCATACAACGGTGGGAAGTCGGCGGATGTTGTGTGAATCACCTCGTCAGCCAGTTGAGGAACTGGCTCCACACGCCACTGCGTTCGGACTTGCGCCCCGCCTGCTGGCCGGGCTCGGGACGGGCGGACTCCTCGGCGCGGGCCTGGGCGGCGGGCCGGCGCCCGGTCGTGACGGGGGTGAAACGGGCGGGCAGGGCGGCGAGACCCCGGTTGAAGGGGCCGGGGCGCCAGGTCAGGCTGTCCTCCGGTACCGCCAGTTCGACGTCGGGGAGCTTGTTGAGCAGGTTCTCGATGGCGGTCACCGTGATCTGCCGGGCCGGCTCCTTGGACGGGCAGGCGTGCGGGCCCGCGCTCCACGCGAGATGCGCGCGGTTGCTGCCCGCCTGGCGTGCGGCCGTCAGCGCCGGACCGGTGTTGGCGGCCGCGAAGCTGACCAGCACCAGGTCGCCCGCCTGGAACTGCTGCCCGGCGAACTCCATGTCGGAGGCCGGGTAGTGCGGTGCGAGGTTCTGCATGGGCGGGTTCTCCCACAACGTGTCGTCGATCGCCTCGTCGATCAGACCGCCCTGGTGGGCGTACGCGTCATGGGTGAGGAGCCGGTGCAGGGTGTTGCCGATGAGGTTGCGCAGCGGTTCGTTGCCCCCCACCAGCAGCAGGGCGAGCTGGTGGACCATCTCCTCGTCGGTGAGGGCGGACTGGTGCTGCATCAGCCAGGAGGTGACGTCCTCGCCGGGCCGGGACCGCTTGAGCGCCACCAGTTCGCCGACGGCCCCGAACAGCACCCCCATCGCGCGCTCGGCGTTGACGCCGTCGAACATGCCGGTGATGCCGTACACGACGCGGTCGCCGATGTCGGCGGGGCAGCCGAAGAGCTCGTTGAACACGAACAGCGGCAGCTGCTTGGCGTAGTCGCCGAGCAGGTCGGCCGAACCGCGGGAACCGAACTGGGAGATGAGGTAGTCGGAGACCTGTTCGGTGCTCCGGCTCAGCTTGCTCGAGTCGACGCGGGCCATGCTGTCGGTGACGGCCTGACGCAGCCTCAGGTGCTCGGCGCCGTCGCTGAACATGCAGTTGGGGCGGTAGGCCAGCACGGGTGCGACCGGGCTGTCGGGGGCGATCTTGCCCTCGTTGAAGTGGCGCCAGCGGCGCGCGTCCTTGCGGAACGAGCCGGAGTCCTGAAGGAGCTGGAGCGCGGTGGCGTAGTCGGTGACGAGGGTCGCCTCGACTCCGGGGGCGAGTTCGACGGGCGCGGTCGGCCCGTAGTGGCGCATGTAGGTGTAGTACGCCTGCGGGTCGGCCGCGAACTCCGGCCCGTACAGCGGCACTCGGCCGCCGGAGTTGTGCGCCGGGCACCCGGGCGGGGGCACGGGAGCGGTGGGGTGGTCCATGTCTGCTCCTAGTGGGCACGGTCCTGCAGGTGGCGGACGAGGGTGATGAGCGCTTCGGCCGACGACTGCTCGTCCCGCGCGTCGCAGGTGACGACGGGGGTGTCGTCGAGCAGGTCCAGCGCCTCGCGCAGGGCTCTCTCGTCCCGCAGGGGGGTGCCGTCGAAGTGGTTGACGGCGATGGCGTAGTCGAGTCCGTACTGCTCGATCAGGTCGATCACGGCGAAGGAGTCCGCGAGTCGCTCGGGGTCGACGAGCACCAGGGCGCCGAGCGCGCCGCGGGCCATGTCCTCCCACATCTGCACGAAGCGCTGCTGGCCCGGCGTTCCGAACAGGTAGAGCACGACGCGGTCGCTGATGGTCAGGCGGCCGAAGTCCATGGCGACCGTGGTGGTGGTCTTGCCCTGGACGCCCTTGAGGTCGTCGATGGACTCGGCGGCCCGCGTCATCGTCTCTTCGGTGGTCAGCGGTTCGATCTCGGAGATCGCCCCGATGAACGTGGTCTTGCCGACCGCGAAGTGACCGACGACGAGGATCTTCACGGCCGTCTGCGTCGCACCGCCGCGGACGTACGCCTGCTCATCCAAACTTGGCCCTGAGACCATTCAGCACCTCCTCCAGGATCTCCCGGTCGGCGAGCGGGGCCCGCTGTACGGGTGGGCGGGTGATGAGGTAGCCGCCCTCGGTGAGGGCGGCGAGGAGGATCTTCACCACGCCGAGGGGCAGTTGGGTGTGCCCCGCGATCTCGGCGACCGAGAGGTAGCCGGCGGAGCACAGGTCGAGCAGGCTCTGTTCCTCCGGGGACAGCCGGGTGGGCCGCTGCTGTTGGTCCGCGGCGGCCGTGACCAGCGTGATGAGGGAGAGCTGCTCCTCGTCGGGCAGTCCGCGCCCTTTGGTGATGACGTACGGACGCACTAATTCCGGTGTCTGCGGCTCCAGTTCGTCGAAACCGGTCATGACCGTGCGCCGAGGTTCTCGCGCGGCGGCGTCGTCAGGGCCTTGCCGAGCTGGCCGACGAGCTGCTGCATCCGGAAGGTGATGTCCGCCATGTCGACGTCCGGGGAGGCGGACACGCCGAGGTAGGCGCCCTCACCCGCGGATATCAGGAAGACCCAGCCCCCGTCGAACTCGACCAGCGTCTGCCGCCACCGCTGCTGCGCGTCCTCGCAGAAGAAGGCGAGGGAGCGGCTGAGCGACTGCACGCCGCTCATCGCCGCGGCCACGCGGTCGGCGTCGTCCTTGTCGAAGTCCTGCGTCCGGGCCATCAACAGGCCGTCGGCGGAGATCAGGACGGCGTGCAGGGCCCCGGGAATCTCCAGGGCGCTGTCCAGCATCCATGACAGATCGTCGTTCACGAGACCTCATGCCCTTCACTGCTTGCGCCACGTGTGCTGCTCGACTGTTCCGCGGGGTCCGTGTGCGTGGCCCGGCCGGACTGGGTGCCGCGCTGGAAGGCGCCCATGATCGACGCCCGCTCCGCGCCCGAGCGGGCGGAGGCGGGGGCGTTCGACGCGCTGCCCGGCACGATGGCCATCGGCCGCTTCCGGCGCCGCTTGGGCAGCCCGTCGGCGGTGGTGGTGCTCGGGACCGGGGCGGGTTCCGGGCCGCCGCGGGCGGGGGTGGCGGCAGCGGGAACGACCGGGGCCGGCTCCTTCTGTTCGGGCGCGCTGGTGAGCAGGTCGTGCGGGAGGAGGAGGACCGCCCGCACACCGCCGTAGGGCGACGTCGAGTCGACGGACACCTCGAAGCCGAAGCGTTCGGCGAGCACGCCGATCACCGCGAAGCCGAACTGCGGGGGGTTACCGAGTCCGGAGACACCGGAGACGCGTTCGCTGGAGAGAAGTTTCTCCGCGCGGGCCCGCTCTTCGTCGTTCATACCGACACCGGCGTCGTCGACGACGATGCAAATACCCTTGGGCACGGTGCGAATGTTGATTTCGACGACGGTGTCCGGGCTCGAATAGCTCGTGGCGTTGTCGAGGAGTTCCGCGAGAGCCAGCGCCACCGGTTCGACGGCGCGGCTCGTGATGCCGAAGTCGACCTGCGAGAGAATTTCCACCCGCCGGAAATGGCGGATCCTTCCCTGCGCGCTGCGGACCACGTCGTACACCGAGGCCACGTCGCGCTGGCGACCCAGCCAGCCGTCGCAGAGCACGGCGATGGACTGGGCACGGCGGCCGAACTGGGAGTTCGTGTGGTCGATCTCCAGCAGATCCTGGAGGATGACCGACTCGCCGTATTTGTTCTGCAGCCGGGAGACAATCAACTGCTGCTCCGCGGCAAGGCCCTGAAGCGTCCGCATGGCGGATTTGAGGACCGTTTTCGTTGCCTCTTCGGCTCTTTCCTGAGCTGCCTCGACGGATTTCGCGTACCCGTTCTCCAGCTCGGCGTGCCGATCCCGGAGATCTGCGAACTCCTGCCTTAACGTCCGCGTCGCCCTGCGCTGACGAACAATGGTGGCGACTGCGACGAGTACGGCGACGAGGAGAGCCCAGAGTACCGGGTTCTGTATGTAATCAGTCATAAGACTCTCTTCAGGCGACTGACGGCCAGTTGCTGAATTCCCGTCAATGCGGGTGGACCGGCGGACCGCCCGCACCGGGGTGACCGCCCGGACTGTCCCCGTAGTCGGAGATGTCGTCTTGCACCCATCCGCCCGCTCTACAAGCGCGGTGATCGTATCACCACACGATGCACTCACCGACAGCCAACATAGGGGCCTATGACGGGCATTGACGACCCATCAGACAGAAGGCCGACAGCGGGGCGACAGCCCGCCTCCGGGACAACCGATAAACGCGCTTCCGCCCCATTGGGGAGGTAATAGAGATGTACGGAACCTTTTCCGGAAACCGAAGGGAAACGAGAGGTAATGAAACGACAAAACCCGTATCCGGGAATCCCGGATACGGGTCGTGTGACTGCCGTGGTCACTCACCGAGCGACATCCGCTCGCCACGGAGAGTGATAAGTGTCCGAGGGGGGACTTGAACCCCCACGCCCGATAAAGGGCACTAGCACCTCAAGCTAGCGCGTCTGCCATTCCGCCACCCGGACCAGGTGTCTGCCGCTGTGCGGGGTGTTCCCCGCGGCGACATGGACAACAATACCAAGCTTTCGGAGTGCCTTTCACCTGCGTATCCGCTGGCCGGGCCGCCGGCCGGGGCCGGCCGACGGGCGGTTTCGGGCCGGTCGACGGCGGACGACGGCGGACGACGGCGAGTGACCGAACGGTCACTGTCACCGGGCCGCGGGCCACTTGGTTCAAGAGGACACGCGGGGGCGTCCACTGATGTGCGTGCGGCTCCTGCGCGGGCGGCGTCCCCGGCCTTGCGCCGCACCGGACGCGGGCCGGGGCGCCGCCTCTGTCGGCGCCCCCGGCCCGGGAAGGTCAGGGCATGAGCTGGTATTCCCGGAAGTTCCCCGGCAGCCTCTCCCCCGCCGGTCCCCGGGTGACCGCCCGTACCAGCAGCTCGCCGCCGACGAACGCTCCGCGCCACGACGCGCCGAAGCCGCCGAAGAGCTCGTCGCGGTCACCGCGGGAGCGGGGCGCGCCGTGGCCGACCTTGAAGGCGCGGATCTGGGGGGCCAGCCGGTCGTAGGTGGTGCGGTCGTCCGTGGAGAGCGTGGCGACGAGCGCGCCGTTGGAGGCGTTCATGGCGGCGAGCAGCTCCGCCTCCGTGTCGACGAGGACGATGGTGTCGACCGGGCCGAACGGTTCCGCGTGGTACAGCGGGGAGGACGGCGGCGGGTTGAGCAGCGTGACCGGCTGGACGTACGCCGAGGTGTCCTGGCCGGGCAGGAAGCGGGCGTCCGCGAGGCTCCCCCGGTACAGCGGGACGGCGCCCCGGTCGACGGCCTCGGCGACCTGGTCGTGCAGTTCCTTGGCCTTGGCCGCGTTGATGACCGGCCCGAAGTCGAGCCGCGGGTAGGGGTCGTCGCGCTTTTCGACGGCGAGCGGGTGTCCGACGGTCAGTGTGCGCACCGCCGGGAGGTACGCCGCGAGGAACGCGTCGAACAGCTCACGCTGGACGACGAAGCGCGGGTACGCCGTGCAGCGCTGCTTGCCGTAGTCGAAGAGCTTGGGAACGACCGCCGTGAGCGTGTCCCAGTCGGAGTAGTGCCAGATGCCCCAGGTGTTGAGTCCTTCCTGTTCGAGGATGTGCCGTTTGCCGAGGTCGGCGACGGCCGTGGCCACCGCGGCTCCGGTGTCGCGGCCGCCGACGAAGGAGACGCAGCCGATCTCGGGCGCCCGCACCAGCACTTCCGACAGCTCGCCCCCGCTGCCGCTGACGAGGGTGACCGGGACGCCCTCGCGTGCGGCCAGCGCGCAGGCCAGGGTCAGACAGGCGACGCCGCCGTCGGTCGGGGCCTTGGCGATGACCGCGTTGCCCGCGAGGGCCTGGACCAGTACCGCGTGAACGAGCACGCTCATCGGGTAGTTCCAGCTCGCGATGTTGGACACCGGGCCGTCCAGCGGGGACCGCCCGGCGGCCATCTCCTCGATGCCGTCGACGTACCAGCGCACGCCGTCCACGGCCCGGTCGACGTCGGCCTGCGCCGACCGCCAGGGCTTGCCGATCTCCCAGACGAGCAGCAGTGCGAGGAGTTCGCGGTGTGCGGCGAGGGCGTCGAGGGTGGCCGCCACGCGGGCGCGGCGTTCGTCCAGCGGGACGTGCCGCCAGGCGCGGTGCTGGTCGAGCGAGGCGCGGACCGCCTGGTGGGCGGTGGCCCGGTCCAGGCGGGGCGGGCCGGCGACGGGGCTGCCGTCGACCGGGCTGGTGGCGGGCAGGGCCCGGCCGTCCGCGTGCCAGGCGCCGTTCCAGAGGTTGAGGACCCGGTCGTCACGGAAGGCCTCGGGTGCGGCGGCGAGACAGCGGCGCCAGGCGTCGGACCAGGAGGTGCCTGATTTGAGGGTGAGGGTGGTGGCCATCGGGTTGCTCCGCTCTCGGTGCACGGTCGGGGGCGGTCGGTCATGGCTGCAAGGTCATGCTGTGAGGGGCCGGTCGGACATGGCTGTGAGGGTCCGGTCGGACGGGGCTGCCGCGGTTGCCGGGCGGCGGCGGTGGTCGTGGTGGTGGTTCTCTGACTGCGGCCGTGTGGCTGCTCCGGCCATGGTCCTGTCGCTCTCGCCCTGGCCCTGTGGCTCCGGCTCTGGCTCCGGCTCCGGCTCCGGCTCCGGCTCCGGGAGTTTGGGCAGGCTGCGGGAACGGTCGGGCAAGGATGCGGCGGGCTCGGCCGGGCACGGGTGCGGGATCGGCTGGGCAGTGTTGCCGAGGCGGTCGGGCCGGGCTCCCCGGGCCGCCGGGGCGACCGGGGCGGCCTGGCATCCCTTGGTGTGGGTAGGGAGCACCGGCGAAGAGCGCGTGCCCCCACCGGTGCCCCCACCGGTGGGGGCACCATGGCGGTGCGGACCTCACGCCCCGCTTCCGAGCAGGTCCAGCACGAGCCGCGCCGTCTCGGTCGGTGTGCTCCCCACCCGCACCCCGGCCGCCTCCAGCGCCTCCTTCTTGGCCTGCGCGGTCCCCGAGGAACCGGACACGATCGCCCCCGCGTGCCCCATGGTCCTGCCCTCGGGCGCGGTGAAGCCGGCGATGTAACCGACGACCGGCTTGGTGAGGTGGTCGCGGACGTAGGCCGCGGCCCGTTCCTCCGCGTCGCCGCCGATCTCGCCGATGAGGACGACGAGGTCGGTGTCGGGGTCGTCCTCGAAGGCGGCCAGGCAGTCGATGTGGGTGGTGCCCACGACCGGGTCGCCGCCGATGCCGACGCAGGTCGAGAAGCCGACGTCCCGCAGCTCGTACATGAGCTGGTACGTCAGGGTCCCCGACTTGGAGACCAGGCCGATACGGCCGGGTTTGGTGATGTCGGCCGGGATGATCCCGGCGTTGGACTGGCCGGGGCTGATCAGGCCGGGGCAGTTGGGTCCGACGACGCGCGTGCCGCATGCCGTGGCGTACGCGGTGAAGGCGACGGAGTCGTGGACGGGGATGCCCTCGGTGATGACGACGGCCAGGCCGATGCCGGCGTCGGCGGCCTCGGTGACGGCCGCCTTGGCGAAGGCGGGCGGGACGAAGACGACGGTGACATCGGCGCCGGTCGACCGCATACCGTCGGCGACCGACCCGAAGACCGGGACGGCCCGGTCGTCGAAGTCGACGGTGCGGCCCGCCTTGCGCGGGTTGACGCCGCCGACGACGTTCGTGCCGGCCGCGAGCATGCGCCGGGTGTGCTTCATGCCCTCGCCGCCGGTCATGCCCTGGACGAGGACCTTGCTCTCCTTGGTGAGGTGAATGGCCATGGCGTCCGGTCTCCTCAGGCTGCGGTGGCGAGTCGGGCGGCACGGCGGGCGGCGCCGTCCATGGTGGTGGCCTGCTCGACGAGCGGATGGCGGTGCTGGTCGAGGATCGCGCGTCCGCGGGCCGCGTTGTTGCCGTCGAGGCGGACGACGAGCGGCTTGGTCAGCCGTACGGTGTCCAGGGCGCGCACGATGCCCTCGGCGACCGCGTCGCAGGCGGTGATGCCGCCGAAGACGTTGACGAGGACCGACCTCACGGCGGGGTCGGACAGGATGACGGACAGGCCGTCGGCCATGATCTGGGCCGAGGCTCCCCCGCCGATGTCGAGGAAGTTGGCGGGGCGCGCTCCGCAGGCCGCGACCACGTCGAGGGTGGACATGACGAGGCCGGCGCCGTTGCCGATGACGCCGACCTCGCCATCCAGCCTGACGTAGTGAAGGCCCTTGGCCGCGGCCGCCGCCTCCAACGGGTCGCCGTCCTCGGTGGCGGCGTCGCCCCAGCGCGCCTGCCGGAAGGAGGCGTTGTCGTCGAGGGTGACCTTGCCGTCGAGGGCGACCAGGTGCCCCTGCCGGGTACGGACGAGCGGGTTGACCTCGACGAGGAGGGCGTCCTCGCGGACCAGGACCTGCCAGAGCCGTACCAGGGTGTCGACGGTCTGCGGCGGCAGGCCGGCGGCTGCGGCGATCTCGGCCGCCTTCGCCGACGTGACGCCCTCGGCCGGGGAGATGGGTACGCGGGCGACGGCATCCGGTCGGCCGGTGGCGACCTCCTCGATGTCCATGCCGCCCTCGGCGGAGGCGATCGCGAGGAAACGGCCGGCCGCTCGGTCCAGGACGTAGGAGACGTAGAACTCGCTGTCGATGTCGACGGGCTGGGCCACCATCACCGTGCCGACCGTGTGCCCCTTGATGTCCATACCGAGGATCTGGCGTGCGGTCAGTTCGGCCGCGGCCGGGTCGGCGGCGAGCTTGACGCCGCCCGCCTTGCCGCGGCCACCCGTCTTGACCTGCGCCTTGACGACGACGCGGCCACCGAGCCGACGGGCGATCTCCCGCGCCTCCTTGGGCGAGTCGGTCACCTCGGCCCTCGGCACCAAGATGCCGTGTTCCTCGAAGAGTTCCCTTGCCTGGTGTTCGTACAGGTCCATCTCGGCTCCCGTCTGCGAAGTCATCGCGAGGCCGAACTCCGATGACTGAAAGTGCCGCACGCCCCCTGGACACCACCCACCGGATGCGGGATAACGAGATTCATACAGTATTCGTCGACTGTATGCAATGTACCGCGAAAGCCTTCCAACCCCCTACGAAGGGACAGGACTTCGCCATGCCCGACGACACCCAGGACGTGATTTCCGGTGGTCATCTCGTTGCCAAGGCGCTGAAGGCCGAGGGAGTCGACCGCATCTACACCCTCTGCGGCGGCCACATCATCGACATCTACGACGGTTGCGTCGACGAGGGCATAGAAGTCGTCGACGTCCGCCACGAGCAGGTCGCCGCCCACGCCGCCGACGGCTACGCGCGCATCACCGGCAAGCCCGGCTGCGCGGTCGTCACGGCCGGCCCCGGCACCACCGACGCCGTCACCGGTGTCGCCAACGCCTTCCGCGCGGAGTCCCCGATGCTGCTGATCGGCGGCCAGGGGGCGCTCACCCAGCACAAGATGGGGTCCCTGCAGGACCTGCCGCACGTCGACATGATGGCGCCGATCACCAAGTTCTCGGCGACCGTGCCGGACACGGCGCGCGCGGCGGACATGGTGTCCATGGCGTTCCGCGAGTGCTACCACGGCGCGCCCGGGCCGTCCTTCCTGGAGATCCCGCGCGACGTCCTCGACGCCAAGGTGCCGGCGGCGAAGGCGCGCGTGCCCCGGTCCGGCGCCTACCGCGCCTCGACCCGCTCGGCCGGCGACCCCGAGGCGGTCGAGAGGCTCGCCGATCTCCTCGTGCACGCCGAGAAACCCGCGATCCTCCTGGGCAGCCAGGTGTGGACGACCCGCGGTACCGAGGCAGCTGTCGAGCTGGTCCGCACGCTGAACATCCCCGCCTACATGAACGGCGCCGGCCGCGGCACCCTGCCCCCGGGCGACCCGCACCACTTCCAGCTCTCCCGCCGCTACGCCTTCACCAACGCCGACGTCATCGTCATCGTCGGCACGCCCTTCGACTTCCGCATGGGCTACGGCAAGCGGCTGTCGCCCGACGCGACCGTCGTCCAGATCGACCTCGACTACCGCACCGTCGGCAAGAACCGCGACATCGACCTCGGCATCGTCGGCGACGCCGGCCTGGTGCTGAAGTCGGTGACCGAGGCGGCCTCCGGGCGCCTCGACGGCGGGGCGTCCAGGCGCAAGGAGTGGCTCGACGAACTGCGCGCCGCCGAACAGGGCGCGCTGGACAAGCGCCTGCCGCACCTGCGGTCGGACGCCTCACCCATCCACCCCTACCGCCTGGTCAGTGAGATCAACGACTTCCTCACCGAGGACTCGATCTACATCGGCGACGGCGGCGACATCGTCACCTTCTCCGGGCAGGTCGTGCAGCCCAAGTCGCCGGGCCACTGGATGGACCCGGGCCCGCTGGGCACCCTCGGCGTCGGCGTCCCGTTCGTGCTCGCGGCCAAGCAGGCCCGCCCCGACAAGGAGGTCGTCGCCCTCTTCGGCGACGGCGCGTTCTCCCTGACCGGCTGGGACTTCGAGACGCTCGTCCGTTACGACCTCCCCTTCGTCGGCATCGTCGGCAACAACTCCTCCATGAACCAGATCCGCTACGGCCAGGCCGCCAAGTACGGCAAGGAGCGCGAGCGGGTCGGCAACACCCTCGGGGACGTCCAGTACGACAAGTTCGCGCAGATGCTGGGCGGTCACGGCGAGGAGGTGCGCGACCCCGCCGACATCGGCCCCGCGCTGCGGCGCGCCCGCGAGTCCGGCAAGCCCTCGCTGATCAACGTCTGGGTCGACCCCGACGCGTACGCCCCCGGAACCATGAACCAGACCATGTACAAGTGAGGAGCGCTTGTCATGACCAAGGCTCTCGAAGGCATCCGCGTGCTGGACATGACGCACGTCCAGTCCGGGCCGTCGGCGACCCAACTGCTCGCCTGGCTCGGGGCGGACGTCGTCAAGCTGGAGGCGCCGTCCGGTGACATCACGCGCAAGCAGCTGCGTGACCTCCCCGACGTCGACTCCCTCTACTTCACGATGCTCAACTGCAACAAGCGGAGCATCACCCTGAACACCAAGACCGGGCGCGGCAAGGAGATCCTCACCGAGCTGATCCGGCGCTCCGACGTCATGGTCGAGAACTTCGGTCCGGGCGCGGTCGACCGGATGGGCTTCACCTGGGACCGCATCCAGGAGATCAATCCGCGGATCGTGTACGCCTCCATCAAGGGGTTCGGGGACGGCCCGTACACCAACTTCAAGGCGTACGAGGTCGTCGCGCAGGCCATGGGCGGGTCGATGTCGACCACCGGTTTCGAGGACGGACCGCCGCTGGCGACGGGGGCCCAGATCGGGGACTCGGGCACGGGCGTCCACGCCGTGGCGGGGATTCTCGCGGCGCTGTTCCAGCGCGAGACCACCGGGCGCGGTCAGCGGGTCAACGTGGCCATGCAGCACGCCGTGCTCAACCTCTGCCGGGTGAAGCTGCGCGACCAGCAGCGCCTGGCACACGGCCCGCTCGCCGAATATCCCAACGACGACTTCGGCGACGAGGTTCCCCGGTCCGGGAACGCGTCCGGCGGCGGCCAGCCCGGCTGGGCGGTCAAGTGCGCGCCGGGCGGCCCCAACGACTACGTGTACGTCATCGTGCAGCCCGTCGGCTGGCGGCCGGTCAGCGAGCTCATCGGCCGGCCCGAGCTGGCCGACGACCCCGAGTGGGCGACCCCGGAGGCCCGTCTGCCCAAGCTGAACAAGATGTTCCAGCTGATCGAGGAGTGGTCCTCCACCCTGCCCAAGTGGGAGGTGCTGGAGCGGCTCAACGCCCACAACATCCCGTGCGGGCCGATCCTGTCCACCAGGGAGATCATCGAGGACGAGTCGCTGATCGCCAACCAGATGGTGGTGCGCGTGCCGCACCCGGAGCGCGGCGAGTTCGTGACCGTCGGCAGCCCGCTCAAGCTCTCCGACTCCCCCGTCGAGGTCACCGGGTCACCGCTGCTGGGCGAGCACAACGCAGAGGTCTACGTCGGCGAACTCGGCCTCGGGGACGAGGAGCTGCGCCTGCTCAAGTCGAACGGGGTGATCTGACGTGATGGCCGAGGACCGGATACTGCGGGTGCGCGCGCTGCTCGACGCCGTGCGGGCCGAGGGGCGGACGGCGCTGACCGCGCCCGAGGGCAAGGTGGTCGCCGACGCGTACGGGATCGCCGTACCGGGTGAGGAGCTGGCGCGGGACGTCGAGGAGGCCGTGGCGTACGCGGCACGTTTCGGCGGACCCGTCGTGATGAAGATCGTCTCGCCGGACATCCTGCACAAGACCGACGCGGGCGGGGTGATCGTCGACGTGGAGGGTGCGGCGGACGTACGGGCGGCCTTCCACACGATCGTCGGCAACGCGCGCGCCTACGACGCGGCGGCGCGCGTCGAGGGCGTGCAGATCCAGGAGTTGCTGCCGAAGGGACAGGAGGTCATCGTCGGCGCGGTCACCGACCCGACCTTCGGGAAGGTGGTGGCGTTCGGGCTGGGCGGGGTGCTGGTGGAGGTGCTCAAGGACGTCACCTTCCGGCTGGCGCCCGTGGACGCCGACGAGGCGCTGTCCATGCTGGACTCGATCCGGTCGGCGGAGATCCTGCGCGGGGTGCGCGGGCAGGAGGGCGTGGACCGGTGGGCGGTCGCCGAGCAGATCCGGCGGGTGTCCCAACTGGTCGCGGACTTCCCGGAGATCGCCGAAGTCGACCTCAACCCGGTCATCGCCACTGCGCGGGGCGCGGTCGCCGCGGACATCCGCGTCATCCTGTCCGACACGCCCGTGAAGCGACGCAGGCGCTACACGCGCGCGGAGATCCTCACCTCGATGCGCCGTCTGATGCAGCCGGCGTCCGTCGCCGTGATCGGTGCCTCCAACGAGCAGGGCAAGATCGGCAACTCGGTGATGCGCAACCTCGTCGACGGCGGCTTCGCCGGGGACATCCATCCGGTGAACCCCCGCGCCGATGACATTCTGGGCCGCAAGGCGTACAAGAGTGTCACCGACGTTCCCGGTGAGGTGGATGTGGCGGTCTTCGCGATCCCCGCCAAGTTCGTGGCCTCGGCCCTGGAGGAGGTGGGACGCAAGAAGATCCCCAACGCCGTCCTCATCCCGTCGGGCTTCGCGGAGACCGGCGAGCACGAACTCCAGGCGGAGATCGTGGAGATCGCCGAGCGGCACGGCGTCCGGCTGCTCGGGCCGAACATCTACGGCTACTACTCCACCTGGCAGGACCTGTGCGCCACGTTCTGCACGCCGTACGACGTCAAGGGCTCGGTGGCGCTGACCTCGCAGTCCGGTGGCATCGGGATGGCCATCCTGGGCTTCGCACGGACCACGAGGACGGGCGTGTCGGCGATCGTGGGGCTCGGCAACAAGTCGGACCTGGACGAGGACGACCTGCTGACCTGGTTCGGCGAGGACCCCAACACCCGGTGCATCGCGATGCACCTGGAGGACCTCAAGGACGGGCGCGCCTTCGTCGAGGCGGCGCGCGAGACCGTACCGAAGAAGCCCGTCGTCGTGCTGAAGGCGGGGCGTACGGCCGCGGGTGCCAAGGCCGCCGGTTCGCACACCGGGGCGCTGGCGGGCGACGACGCCGTGTACGACGACATCCTGCGCCAGGCCGGCGTCATCCGGGCGCCCGGGCTGCACGACATGCTGGAGTACGCGCGCGCGTTGCCGGTGCTTCCCACCCCCCGGGGCGACAACGTCGTGATCATCACGGGTGCGGGCGGCAGCGGGGTGCTGCTGTCGGACGCGGTGACCGACAACGGGCTGACGCTGATGGAGATCCCGCCGGACCTCGACGCGGCGTTCCGGGAGTTCATCCCGCCGTTCGGGGCGGCGGGCAACCCGGTCGACATCACCGGGGGCGAGCCGCCGTCGACGTACGAGGCGACGATCCGGCTCGGTCTGGAGGACCCGCGGATCCACGCGCTGGTCCTCGGCTACTGGCACACCATCGTCACTCCTCCGATGGTCTTCGCGGAGCTCACCGCGCGCGTGGTGGCCGAGTTCCGCGAGCGCGGCGTCGAGAAGCCCGTGGTCGCGTCGCTCGCGGGGGACGTGGAGGTCGAGGAGGCCTGCCAGTACCTCTACGAGCGGGGTGTCGTCGCGTACCCGTACACGACCGAGAGGCCGGTGGCCGTACTCGGCGCCAAGTACCGCTGGGCGCGCGCGGCGGGCTTGTTGGGGGGCGGTTCATGAGGTGACCCGGAACGGGGCCGGCCGGCGGTGCGCGTCGGCCGGCCCCGGGACCCGTGCGCACACGAAAGGCATTGGACAGGGGGCGCTGGCCAGAACTTTCGACGCAAGGGGTGCGACACACATGACAACCACCGACTTCTCGACGTCCCTCCCCTACAGGGAGGTGACGGACCGCAACGGCCGCGTGTACCGGACCGGCGAGACCGACCGGGACATCATGGGGCGGCCACGCTGGACCATGGTGCTCTTCCCGTGGATGGGCATGCTGGGCATCAGCTCCTCGGAGTACGCGTTCACGTCGGCCGAGGACACCCTGCACGAGGCCCACCTGTGGGACAGCGGGCACATCTTCTGGCTGATGGGCGTCTGGGTCTTCTTCCAGGCCGCCGTCGCCTTCCCCGCCGGGCAGCTGCGGGAGAGCGGAAAGCTCCCCGCTCGGTACGCGATGATGCTCGGCGCGCTGGGCACGATCTGCGGGTACCTCTCGCTGGCGTTCGCGCCGCACGTGATCGTGGCCTACATCGGCTTCGGCATGTTCAGCGGCATCGGCGCCGGCCTCGTCTACGCGACCTGCGTGAACATGGTCGGCAAGTGGTATCCGGAGCGCAAGGGCGGCAAGACCGGCATGGTCAACGGCGGCTTCGCCTACGGCTCGGTGCCCTTCGTGTTCCTGTTCACCTCGTACATGGACCTGAGCAACTACCAGGGTGTCCTGGTGATGGTCGGCCTGGTCTGCTGCGCCGTCGTCGCCTTCGCCGGCTGGTTCTTCAAGGACCCGCCGAAGAACTGGTGGCCCGCGCACGTCGACCCGCTCAGGCAGACCGACGACCCCAAGATCCGCCGGGCGCTGGAGAAGAACCCGCCGGCGGTGAAGCAGTACACCCCGAAGGAGGCCGCCCGTACCCCCGTCCTGTGGATGATGTGGTTCTGTCTGCTGTGCACGGCCGGCATCAACATCTTCGGCATCGCCTTCCAGGTGCCGTTCGGCAAGGACATGGGCTTCGCGGGCGGGATCGTCGCCACGGCGATGTCACTGAAGGCGATCGTCAACGGCACCGGGCGCGGGGTGATCGGCTGGATCTCCGACAAGTTCGGCCGCCGCAACACCTTGATCATCGTGTGTCTGGTACTGGGCACCGCCCAGTTCGGGGTGCTGGTCTCCGGACAGATGGGCAGCATGCCGTTCTTCCTGTTCTGCTCCATGGTGTCCGGCTTCGGCGGTGGCGCGATCTTCCCGCTGTTCGCGGCCATGACGGCGGACTACTTCGGCGAGAACAACAACGCCTCCAACTACGGCATGGTCTACAGCTCGAAGCTGATCTCGGGTCTGGTGGGCTCCGGCATGGGCGCGGTCGTGGTCGGCGCGTGGGACTACGAGGGCGCGTTCGTCATAGCGGGCTGCATCGGGCTGGCCTCCGCGGTACTGGCCCTCTTCCTCAAGGCACCGGGCAGGCCGACGGCCCGGCGTGTCGTACCCAACCCGCAGCCGCTCGGCGAGGAGACGGCGTGACATGACGGCTGAGCCCGTCGCACCGAGCAACTCGTCGGCACAGCCCGACGCCGCGAGGCGTCCCTGCCGGTCGCACCTGGGCACCGTGTGGCTCGCCCTCCTCGGCTTCGGTGTGGCGACGGGGGCGCCGGCCCGGTCCACGCGACCCGCCGACGGCGCGCGCCCTGGCCGACGGGGTGTCGAGGGTGGCGGCGGGGATCGCGCCGCTGCCGGGGCACGACAGGGGCGGGGCCTCGGCCGCCCGGCCGCAGTCGGCCGGATGACACCGCTGTCACCCCTTCATGAGGCGGCCCTCCCGGGTCCTGGTACCGGGAGGGCCGCCTCACGCGCGTGTGTGCTCAGCACTTCTCGCGCAGCGAGTGCAGGTGCTCACTCGACCGCCGCGCGAACGTGAACGACTCGGCCGGGTTGTCGTGCTCGGCCTGCCAGTGGTGGGCCATGCGGTGCCCGCGCAGCCGGGTCACGGCGGAGATGAACCGCTGGTAGTCGATGTCCCCGTCGCCGACGTCGACCATGCGGTAGCCGAACTGGTTCGCCGGGTCGCTGACCCCGTCCTTCACGTGGAAAAGCGGGTAGCGGTGCGGCTGCCTGAGCACGTAGTCCAGCGGCTCGAACGGCGCGGGCGTCCCGTCGGGCCGCTTGGAGAAGCGGAACTGGCCCACGTACGCCCAGAAGATGTCCATCTCCAGGAACACCAGGTCGGGGTCGGTCTCGGCGAGCAGCACGTCGTAGAGGCGGACCCTGGGGTTGTCGGAGGCGAAGGAGAACTCCTCGGAGTGGTTGTGCTGGTAAAACTTCATGCCGCGTGCTCTGGCCGCCGCGCCGTAGGTGTTGAAGTCCTCGGCGGCACGCTTCCACGCGTCGACGGTGGAGCCGTAGCGGAACGGGCCGGCGGCGGTGCCGATGTGCTTCAGGCCGAGGGCCTGGGCGTCGTCGAGGACCTTGGTGAGGTTCTGGGCGAAGGTGTACGCGTTCGGGTCGTCGGAGTGGTAACCGACGTGACTGCCGATGGGGGTCAGGCCGTGGTCGCGGGCCAGCCGTTTCAACTGGGCGAGGGTGATCGGGCCCGCGGAGCCCTGACCGTATCCGGCGAACTCGACCTCGTCGTAGCCGTACCTCTCCAACTCGGCGAAGACGGGGGCGAAGCCGAGGGTGGAGACCTTGTCGCGCAGGCTGTACAGCTGGATGCCGAGCCGGCCGGGGGGCAGGACGGGACGGCCACGGCCGGTGCTGGCGGGTGCGGTGATGGGTGCGCCGGCCGCGGTGGCGGGAGACGCGGCGCCCAGCAGGGCGGCGGCGGTGGCGCCGGCGGCCACGCCGAGCATGCCTCGTCTGCTGAGGCGGTGGGTGAGTTCGGGGTCGGGCTGGGAGATGCGGCTCATGCCTGGAACTCCTCGGGGTCGGAGGGCGTTGTCAGTGGTGAGTGCTTCACTTGTGACCAGTCAGGACAGGCCGGCCAGTTCGGGCAGTACGGCCAGCCCGAAGGGGCGGCGCGGCCGGGTCCGTCAGGACAGGCCGGCCAGGTGGAGCAGGAGTGGTTTCACGTCGGTGGCCGCGACACGGTCACCGACGCAGCGGGGGGTGGAGCAGATGAGGAGTGGACCGTCGTCGTCGCTCGTGGGAAGGCGGCCGTGGCTGCCGCGAAGAGCTGACGCATCCAGGGGCACGACCGCCATGCGGTAGCGCATGCCGAGCTTCTTGCGGGCCAGGGCCGTGACCGCCTTGACCTTCACATACGGGTCGAGCGGATCCATGAACAGCTCGACCGGGTCGTAGCCGGGTTTGCGGTGGATCTCGACCAGCCGGGCGAAGTCGGGCGCGCGGGCGTCGTCGAGCCAGTAGTAGTACGTGAACCAGGCGTCCGGCTCCGCCACGGCGACGAGTTCGCCGGAGCGCGGATGGTCGAGGTGGTGCGCCTTCTTGCCCTCGTCGTCGAGGAGTTGCTCGACACCGGGCAGGGCGGCGAGCGCGGCGCGGGTGGCGGCCAGGTCCTCGGGGCGGCGCACGTAGACGTGGGCGATCTGGTGGTCGGCGACCGCGAAGGCACGGGACGCCATCGGGTCGAGGTACTCCATTCCGTCCTGCGTGTGCACCTCCAGGAGGCCGGCGTGACGCAGGGCGCGGTTGATGTCGACGGGCCGGTTCACCCGGGTGATGCCGTACTCGGACAGCACGACGACCGTACGGCCCTCGGCGCGGGCGTCGTCCAGAAGCGGTGCCAGGACCGCGTCCAGGTCGGCGGCCGCCCGTAGGGAGCGCGGGTCGTCAGGGCCGAAGCGCTGGAGGTCGTAGTCCAGGTGGGGGAGGTAGCACAGGGCCAGGTCGGGGTGACGGGTGCGCAGGATGTGGCGGGTCGCGTCGATGATCCAGCGGCTGGAGACCAGGTCCGCGCCCGGGCCCCAGAAGTGGAAGAGCGGGAACGTGCCGAACAGCTCGGTGAGTTCGTCGTGCAGTGCCGGGGGCCGGGTGTAGCAGTCGGGCTCCTTGCGGCCGTCGGCGTAGTAGACGGGACGGGGGGTGACGGTGACGTCGGTGTCGGCGCCCATGGCGTACCACCAGCAGATGTTGGCGACCGTGTAGCCCGGGTACGCCCGGCGGGCGGCGTCCCACAGCTTGTCCCCGGCCACGAGGGCGTTGTGCTGCCGCCACAGCAGGACGTCGCCGAGCTCACGGAAGTACCAGCCGTTGCCGACGATGCCGTGCTCGGAGGGGAGGGTGCCGGTGAGGAAGGTCGACTGGGCGGCGCAGGTGACGGCGGGCAGGACCGTGCCGAGCGGCGCCCGGGAGCCGGCCCGGGCGAGCGCCCCGAGGTGCGGCATGTGGTCGAGGAGACGGGGGGTGAGGCCGACCACGTCGACGACGAGCAGGGGGACGGGACGGTCCGGGGCCCCGCGGCCGGCCGGTGGCGCCGTGGTCTCGGGCCGGGGAGGGGTCATGGCAGCTCCTTGAGTCCGAGGTCGGTCAGCAGGTCGCGGGCGAGTGCCAGTTCGGCGGCGATGCCGTCGGCGAGCCGGCCGCGGCCCCGGGGCCGCAGTGCGGGAGGCAGGGCCTGCCAGGTGTAGGTCTCGACTTCGAGGTGGCGGGTGAGCGGGCGCGGGCCGCCGACGAGGCGGGTCAGCGTGGCTTTCAGTACGGCGAGCGTGGAGGTGAGGGGCGCGGCGGGGGCCGCGTGCAGCGGGACGTGGAAGTGGCACCGCCAGGGCGCGGTGTCGGGCAGGGCGTGGCCGGTCAGGGCCTCGCCCAGGTCGTCGGTGCCGTGCGGGCCGGTGGCGGTGACGGTGCGGGTCTGGTGCAGGAAACGGGGTTCGTCGAAGGCGGCGAGGGCCGCGCGGACGGCGGGGAGACGGGGGTGTTCGGCGTGCAGGGCGGCCGACAGCTGGGATTTGACGACGGGGACGCGGGCCTCGGTGAGCGCGTCCAGGGCGGTGTGCGGGTCCTCGAAGGAGGTGGCGAGGTGGCAGGTGTCGACACAGACACCGATGCGGTGGTGGCCGACGGCGGTGAGCGGGGCGAGGGCGTCGCCGGTGGTCTCGACGATGCAGCCCGGCTCCGGCTCCAGGCCGACGCGGATCGAACGGCCGGTGAGGTCCGCGAGCGCGTCCAGCCGCTCGGCGAGGGTGAGCAGGGCGCGGTGGGCGGTGTCCGCGCGTGCGGCGTTCCAGGTGGTGCGCCAGCCGAGGGGGAGGGTGGAGATGGTCCCGTCGGTGACGTCGTCGGGGAGGAGTCCGGCGAGGACACGGGCGAGTGCCGTGGTGTGGTCGAGGCGTTCGCGGTCGGCCCAGTCCGGCCGGTACACGCGGTACTTGACCTGCTCGGCGCCGAAACCCTCGTAGGGGAAGCCGTTGAGGGTGACCACCTCGAGGCCGCGCCGGTCGAGTTCGGTGCGCAGGTCACGCAGCGCGGACGGGTCGGTGTCGAGGGCGCGGGCGGCGTCCCTGGCGAGCCACAGCCCGATGCCGAGCCGGTCGCGGCCCAGTCGGCGCCGGACGGGTTCGCAGTGGTCGCGGAGTTGGGCGAGGACCCCGCCGAGGGTCTCGGCGGGGTGCACATTGGTGCAGTAGGCGAGGTGGACGGTCGTTCCGTCGGGGTGGCGGAAACGCATCGGTCACTCCCCGCCACGCAGCACGGAGTTGCCCTCATGGGTGGTCCCGGGCGCCGCCGTGACCTCGAGGTTCAGCCGGCCGCTGAGACCGTAGAAGGCGACCGGGTTGCGCCACAGGACACGGTCCACGTCGTCCTCGGTGAAGCCCTCCGCCAGCATCAGGTCGCCGACGCGGCGGGTGGTGAGGGGGTCGCTCCTGCCCCAGTCGGCGGCGGAGTTCACGAGGATCCGCTCCGGGCCGTAGGCGCGCAGGATGCCGACCATCCGGCGCTCGTCCATCTTGGTGTCCGGATACAGGGAGAAGCCCAGCCAGCACCCGCTGTCCCAGGCCTCCTTCACCGTGGTCTCGTTGAGGTGGTCGACCAGGACGCGTTCCTCGGGCAGGGCCGACTCCCGGACGACGTCCAGGGTGCGGCGCAGGCCGGCGAGCTTGTCCCGGTGCGGGGTGTGCACGAGCGCGGGCAGCCCGTGCTCCGCGGCCAGCTGCAGCTGGGCGGCGAACGCGGTGTCCTCGGCGGGGGTCATCGAGTCGTAGCCGATCTCACCGACGGCCACGACCCGGTCCTTCACGAGATACCGGGGCAGTTCGTCCAGGACCGGGACGCAGCGAGGATCGTTCGCCTCCTTGGGGTTCAGGGCGAGGGTGCAGTGGTGGGCGATGCCGTACTGGGCGGCACGGAAGGGTTCCCAGCCGAGGAGGGAGTCGAAGTAGTCGAGGAAGGTGGCGGGCGACGTGCGGGGCTGGCCGAGCCAGAAGGAGGGCTCGACGACGGCACGGACACCGGCCTCGTACAGGGCCGCGTAGTCGTCGGTGGTCCTGGAGGTCATGTGGATGTGGGGGTCGAGGATGCGCATCAGGACTCCTTGGCGTGGGGGGAGCCGGTCAGGGCCAGGACGCGGTGCAGGTCCGGGGGGACGGGACGGCCCGCGGCGGTGCGTTCGGCGGCGTAGTCGCCGAGCATGCGGGCGAGTTCCGCGTCACCGCGGGCGCGGTCCCCGAGGCCCGCCACCTCCTCGACGGGCACACCGATGAAGAGGCACTTCAGGACGGCGTGGCGCCAGGCGTGGGCGTCGAGGTGACGGGCGGCGTAGGGGCCGACGGCGGCGGCGAGGAGCCGGGTGTCGTTGGTGCGCAGGGCGTCCTCGACGAGCGGCAGGGCGTCCGGGCCGGGCACGAGGTGGGGCAGGGCCTTCAGGACGGCGCGCCGTTCGTCGGCGGTGCCCTGGAAGTACACCCGGGTGAGCGCCGCGGGGTCGGCGCGGGCGGCGTCGAGGATGAGCACCCGGGCGGCATCGGCGTACCGGCTCCCGCAGCGGCGGCCGGCCTCGGCCAGGCGAAGCTCCCACACCGAGAGGGGGCCGTGGATGCCGGGGTGTGCGGCGGCCTCCTCGAGCGCCTGGCGCAACCAGGTGCGGGCGGCGGGCGGGAGGTCGGTCTCGAGGCGGGTGCGCGGGGTGCCGGGCGGTGGCGGGGTGGGGGTGGTGTCCTGGGCTGCCGTGGCGGGGGTCGCCGCCGTGGCGTGGGGGCGGGTCATGGGGTGCTCCCTTCTGGGGTGGCGGAGGGCTCGCCGGGTGGTGCGGTCGCCGCCGCGCGGCGGAGGAACGGCAGGGAGAGGCCGGCGTGGTGAGGTCCCGCGTGGGAGTGGCGGGGCAGTTCGACGACCGTCAGGCCCTGGTAGCCGGTGGCGGACAGGGCGGCGAGGACGGGCGGGAAGTCGATCTCGCCGTCTCCGAACGGCAGGTGTTCGTGGACGCCGCGGCGCATGTCCTCGATCTGGACGTGGCGCAGCCAGGGAGCTGCGGCACGGACGCAGTCGGCGGGAGGGAGCGGTTCGAGGCACTGGCAGTGGCCGATGTCGAGGGTGAGGCCGAGGGGCTGCGGGTCACCGAGGAGGAGACGCAGGTGGTGGAAGTCGGCGAGGGTGGCGAGGAGGTGGCCCGGTTCCGGCTCGACGGCGAGAGGGATGCCCGCGGTGGCGGCGGCGTCGAGGACGGGGGTGAGGGATGCGGCGAGGCGCTGCCAGGCGGTGTCCGGGTCCGTGCCGGGCGGGAGGGTTCCGCTGAAGCAGTGCACGGCGTGCGCACCGAGGTCGCCGGCCACCCGCACCGCGCGGATCAGCAGGTCGACCCGGCGGGCCCGGTCCTCGGGGTCCGCGTCCAGGAGGGAGGGACCGTGCTTGCGACGCGGATCGAGGACGTAGCGGGCGCCGGTCTCCACGGTGACCTCCAGCCCCAGCGCGTCCAGTCGGTGCGCGACACGCCGGGTACGCGCGGCCAGGTCCGGTGCGAGTGGGTCGAGGTGCATGTGGTCGAGGGTCAGCCCGACACCGTCGTAGCCGAGGTCGGCCAGCAGGGAGAGGGCGTCGTCGAGGCGGAGGTCGGCGAGGCCGTTGGTGCCGTACCCGAAACGCGGGGCGCGGGGGGTGGCGCCGGCTTCGGGGAGCCGCGGCCTCATGTGACGCTCACCCGCCTCGCGAGTGTCCGGGCCAGTGGGGCCAGCGCGGCCGTGAGCAGCGCGGAGGCGGTGGCCGTGGACCGGGCGGTGAGGGCGGCCTGGAGGGGGATCGTGGCGCGGATGCCGGCGCCGACGGCTCGCTGGGTGAGAGGGGGTGACGGGTTGAGGGCGGCGTGGAGGTAGGGGCGGACGGTGGTCGTGGCGTAGGTGGTGGCGAGTGCCGTGGTCAGCAGCGCCGGCAGGTGGGTGTCTGGGCGGCCCGGTGACCCCTGTTGCGGTGGCAGCCCATGCGGTGGCCGGCTGTAGGGCGGTCGGTGACGTGGCCGGCGGGTCAGCAGCCACGTCAGCGCGCCTGTCGTGGCCAGGGCCGCCAGGGGGGCCACCGGTGTGCCGTCGCGGGTCTCGTGGCGGGAGACCGCCGTGACGGCGAGGGTGTGGCTGCTCAGCAGTGCCGCCGAGGGGAGGGCCGGGCGGATGCGGCCGTCGGTGGCCGCGGCACCCAGGAGGAGGTCCAGGCCGCGGGCGGCGGCCATGGCCGCCGGGCCCAGGGGTGTGTGCTTCAGCGCCAGGTCGTACGACCAGACGGTGGCGGCCAGAGGCGCGGCGACCGCCAGGGCCGGGCGGCCCGCCCGGGTGGCCAGGGCGAGCCCGGCGGCGGTGAAGGCACAGGCCGCGGTGAAGGCGGCGGTGGGCCGGACGCGGCCGGACGGGAGCGGGCGGTGGGGGCGTTCGGCGGCGTCCTCCGTGCGGTCCGCCCAGTCGTTGAGGGCCATGCCGGCCTCGTACAGGCAGAGGGAGGAAGCGATGGCGAGCAGGGTGCGGCGGTTGGGGCGGGCGGTCAGGGCGGCCGCGCCGGCGAGGGCGTCTCCGGGGACTGTGCAGAGGGCGGGGAGGCGCAGGAGTTCGGCCCAGGCGCGCAGGTGGTGGGCGCGGGTTGCGCGGGCTCCGGGCGGAGGGGTGCCGGGGCGGCGCCCCACGTCGGGGGGCTCGGCTCCGTCGGGCGGCGGCGACGGCGCGGTGCGTGGCCCGGTGGACGGCCCGGTGGACGGCCCGGTGGACGGCCCGGTCCGGACGGAGTCCGGACCGCCGGCCCGACGTACCGCCTCTCCCCCGCTCACCCCTGCGCTCCGCCGCTCAACCGGCGGGCGAACCGCTCCAGTTCCGCGTACTGCTCCGCCAGGGACGACGGCGCGTCGCCGACGGGGTCCTTGAAGAAGAAGGCGAGTTCCGGGCGGGGGCCGGTCAGGCCCCGCTCGTGGGCGCGGGCGAGGAGACGGACCAGGTCGAGGACGAGCGGGGCCGCCAGGGCCGAGTCGCAGCCCTGCCAGATGGTCTGCAGGATCATGCGGGTGCCGAGAAAACCGTCGAAGGCGATGTGGTCCCAGGCCGTCTTCCAGTCGCCGAGGGCGGGCACGTCGTCGATGTGGACCTGGCCCTCGGGAGTGGCGCCCAAGGTGTCGGCGAGGACGCGTTCCTTGCCGGCGTTCTTGGCCGCCGCGGCCGCCGGGTCGGCCAGGGCCGCCCCGTCGCCACCGCCCAGGAGGTTGGTGCCGGACCAGGCCCGCACGGTGAGCGCCCGCTGGGTGAACATCGGGCCGAGGACGGAACGCAGGAGGGTCTGGCCGGTCTTGCCGTCACGGCCGGCGTACGGCACACCGCTCGACGCGGCGAGCGGGGCGAGGGCGGGATGGTGCAGGCCCGCGGAGGGGGTGAAGTTGACGTAGGGGCAGCCGGCCCGCAGGGCGGCCGCCGCGTACAGCGAGCTCGGTGGGAGGGCGGGGCCCGGCGGCGCGGGTTCCGTGGAGGCGACGTTCACCACGACCGCGCGGGCCAGTCCGTTGCGTCGTACGAAGTCGCGCAGGTCCTTGGTGAAGGCGCCGATCAGCTGATCGTCGTCGCGGGTGTCGCCGGGGAGGGGGCCGCCCGGTCGGATCTCCCGGTCGGCGGCGGTGAGTTCGGCCGCGACGGCGGAGGGCAGACCGGGTGGGAGGACCCCGCCGGCGGCGAGCTGCTCGGCACGTTTGGGCAGGGGGCAGTCGAGCGTGTCGTGGCCGCCGAACACCAGGGACGGCAGGGCGGGCAGGCCACTGCCGGCGAACGCCGCGGTCTCGGTGACCAGGCCGGTCGGCGGGTGCAGGCCCGCGGTCAGGGCGGCGCAGCCCGCCACGACGGTGGTGGCGACGGAGCCACGGGCCCCGATCAGCCAGACGCCGACGCGAGGGGGGAGCGAGCGGGGCTCGGACATGGGCAGCCTCCTTGTCGTGCGGGAACCTCGGCGGGGAAGGACCGCGAAAGCCGGAAGGACCGGGGAGAGCCGGAGAGGGGTGGTGAGGCGTGGTGACGGCGGGCGGAGGTCCGGCGTCCTCCGCCCGCCGCCGTTCAGTCGCCCCGGGCGGGCAGTTCCTTGATCCGGACGTCGCGGAAGGACACCTGGTCGTCGGCTCCGTGGTTCTGCAGGCCGAGGTGTCCGTCGCGCAGGCTCCGGACCGGATCGGTGTTGGTGAAGTCGTTGATCTTCACACCGTTGAGCCAGACGCGGAGGCGTTCGCCCTCCACCCGGATCTCGTACGTGTTCCACTCCCCCGGCGGATTCAGCGCGCGGTCGCGCTTCCTCAGGTCGGCGGACCGGAAGCCGTAGACGGACCCGGTCGTCCTCTCGGGCACGTCGGTGGCGTCGATCTGGACCTCGTAGCCGTGGTGCACCGCCGACCACGGGTCGTCGGAGGGCGGGAAACCGACGAACACCCCGGAGTTGTCGTCACCGGAGGCCCCGGACATCCTCCAGTCGAGTTTCACCGAATACGAGGAGAAACCCGACGCGGCGTACCAGAGCAGGCCCATCCCTCCCGAGGACGTGAGGGTGCCGTCGTCGTCCAGGGTGAAGGACCCGGGACCGGCCTGTCTCCAGCCCTCCAGCGAGGTGCCGTCGAAGAGTGGACGGTATCCGGCCTCCGGCCGGCAGTCGGCCCGCACCTCGCCGACTGCGTACAGGATCCCGCCGACCAGGTGTGCGCGGAACACGGGATCCGCGTACGACTCCTTCGTGTGCCCGCCGCCGGTGTAGAAGGCGCGGCCGCCCCGGTAGTTCTGGCACCAGGCGATCGGGTGGTCGCCGTCCATGGTTCCGCCGGTGTACGAGGACTCGTCGAGGGAGGCGAGGACGTGGGCCCGCTCGCGGGGGTTGGAGCGGTAGTCGTACCACTCGTCGGTGCGTTGCCAGGTTCTCGCCAGCGCCGAGGTCGCCGGGTGGGCGCGGTCCTCGACGACGACCGTCGCGGGCTGGATCGCCGGGTGCGACCGGAAGTAGGCGCCGGCGAGGCCGCCGTAGAAGGGCCAGTCGTACTCGGTGTCGGCGGCCGCGTGGACGCCGACGTATCCTCCGCCGCGCCGGATGTAGTCCTCGAAGGCCCGCTGCTGGGTGTCGCCGAGGACGTCTCCGGTCGTCGAGAGGAACACGACCGCGTCGTAGCGCCGCAGGTTGGACGGGGTGAACGCGCCCGCGTCCTCCGTGGCGTCGACCGTGAAGCCGCTGGTTGCGCCGAGTTGTCTCACTGCCGCGATGCCGTCGGGGATCGAGTCGTGCCGGAAGCCTGCCGTCTTCGAGAAGACCAGCACCCGCTTGTCCGCGGTGGGCGTGGACTGCGAGGCGGCGGGCCCCGAGAGGCAGCCCAGCAGCAGGGCGGCTCCGACGACCGCTGTGGTCAGTCGACCGGTTGAGCGCACGAGAGCCTCCTCTCAGCCTGTCGTGAAGGTGAAGTCGTCGACTTCGTACAGGGCGCCGGAACCGCTGCCCTTGAAGACGAGGTAGAGGGTGGTGGTGCCCCTGGGGGTGCGGGAGAGGCCCGCGTCGACGTCCTGGAAGGTGTCCCAGCCTCCGGTCACCGGCACGGTCGCCTTGCCGAGCAGCGTTCCCGTCGGTGAGCCGGCGCGGACCTCGAGGGTGCCGCCGGCGCCCGCTGACGAGACGCGCGCGGTGATCTTCCCGGCATCGGCGAGGACGTACGGCGTGAAGGAGATCCAGTCGCCGTGGGTGATCTCACCGACGGTCCGGCCGCCGTGCGCGGACGCGCGCGGGGTCACGGTGACGCCGGAGGAGTCACCGAAGTGCTCGGCCTGGCGGTGGCGGGGCTGGAGGAGGTTCTGGTCGTGGGAGGTGAGCGCGGCCTGGCCGCCGCCTCCGCCGTCGGTGTACTCGGCGTCGAACACGCCGAATATGTTGGCGTCGTCGTCGTGGCCGCCGTCGGCGCTGGTCCGGATGGTGCCGGTGCAGCCGTTCGCGGAGGTCACGGGGTGGCCGTGGCTGTCGTGGCCGAGGATGAAGGTGACCTTGACCCTGGCGCAGTCGACGGTCCGGTCCTCGGGGTCGGTGACGCGCACCCTGAACGGGATCGCGTCGCCGAAGGCGAACATCTGGCCGTCCCTGGGGAGTTCGAGCGTCACCTTGGGGGCGGTGTTGCCGACCACGATCTGCACGCTCGCGCTGCCGGTGCGGCCGCCCGGGTCCTGCGCGGTCACGGTCGCCGTGTAGGTGCCGTTCTTCTTGTAGCGGTGGGTGGGGTTCGCCGCGGTGGACGTGGCGCCGTCGCCGAAGTCCCAGCGGTAGGTGAGGGTGTCGCCGTCCTGGTCGGTCGTGCCCGCGGAGGAGAAGCGCACCCGCAGAGGCGCCTGGCCGGAGGTGCGGTCGGCCGCGGCCTGGGCGACCGGCGAGTGGCCGTCGGTGGCGTTCTCGATGCGGTACAGGGCGGAGTGCTCGTCGCCACCGAACCAGGAGACGCCGTAGTCGAGGACGTAGAGGGCGCCGTCGGGGCCGAAGGCCATGTCCATGATCTGGGTGCCGGTCCACGGTACGTCGCTGATCGTCCGCACCGTGCCGTCGGCGTCGCTGGTGATCCGCTTGATCCAGCGGCGGCCGAACTCCCCGGCGAAGAAGTCCCCGTCGAAGGCCTCGGGGAACTTCACCGGTGAGTCGAGCGCGGGGTCGTAGTGGTAGACCGGGCCGCCCATCGGGGACTCGGAGCCGTCACCGAACTCGGGCAGGGAGGCGCCGTCGTACGGGATCCAGGCGGGCTGGGCCGGGGGCAGGTCGGTGAGTCCGGTGTTGTGCGGTGAGGTGTTCTTCGGGGCGCCGCAGTCGAAGGGCGCGCCGGACACACCCGTCGCGAAGTCGTATGCGACATACGGGTCGTTGTCGCCCGTGCAGAACGGCCACCCGAAGTTGCCGGGCCCGGTGACCCGGGCGAACTCGACCTGTCCGGCCGGTCCGCGGGCCGGGTCGGCGGCACCGGCGTCGGGGCCGTAGTCGCCGACGTACAGGATTCCGGTCTCCTGGTCGACGCTGAAGCGGAACGGGTTGCGGAAACCCATCGCGTAGATCTCGGGCCGCGTCCTGTCGGTGCCGGGTGCGAAGAGGTTGCCGTCGGGGATGGAGTACGAGCCGTCGGCGTTGACCTTGATGCGCAGGATCTTGCCCCGCAGGTCGTTGGTGTTGCCGGAGGAGCGCCGGGCGTCGAAGGCGGGGTTGCGGTTCGGCCGTTCGTCGATGGGCGTGAAGCCGTCCGACTGGAAGGGGTTGGTGTCGTCACCGGTCGACAGGTACAGGTTGCCCGCCGCGTCGAAGTCGATGTCGCCGCCGACGTGGCAGCACAGGCCACGGGAGGCGGGGACGTCGAGGATCTTGGTCTCGCTCGCGGTGTCCAGTGTCCCGTCGGCCCTCAGGACGAACCGGGAGAGGCGGTTGACACCGTCGAAGGGTGCGAAGTCGGCGGCCGTTCCGGTCTCCGGGGCGTCGCCCGCGGGGGTGTTCAACGGCGGCGCGTAGTACAGGTAGATGAAGCGGTTGGTGGTGAACTGCGGGTCCACACCGATGCCCTGGAGGCCTTCCTCGTCGTGCGAGTAGACGTCGAGCCGGCCCGCCAGGCGGGTGTTGCCGGCGGCGTCGGTGATGCGGAGTTCGCCGTCGCGGGAGGTGTGCAGGACCGAGCGGTCGGGGAGGACGGCGAGCGACATCGGCTCGCCGACCTCGGCCTCGCCCTTCGCGAGGGTGACCTGCTGGAAGTCCTCCGCGGCGGCGGCCGCCGCGGGCGCCTGGCCGGCGACGGCTGCGCCGGCCTGGGGTGCGGTGAGGGTGAGGGACGCGCCGGCCAGCAGGGCTCCGCTCAGCAAGGCGATCGCTCTGCGCAGCGAGGGGCGTCGTCCGGGGGTGAGGTGTCTGCCGGTGCGGGCGGTGGGGTCGTTCCCGTGCACGGGTGCCTCCAGGATGGGGCCGGTTGTACGGGCGGGTGCTTACGCCGGGATGCGCCGTCATCCCGGAGTGCCGAGGGGAGAGGGGAGAGGTCCTGTGGTGCTCAGTTGCCGAACGCCGCGTCGAAGGAGGCCGACGGCGGCTCGAAGTCGTAGGCCTTGAGGCGGGTGAGGGCTTCGGGGGCGCCCTGGAGCCGGTCCATGCCGGCGTCCTCCCACTCCACGGAGACGGGGCCCTGGTAGCCGATGGAACGCAGCATGCGGAAGACGTCCTCCCAGGGGACGTCGCCGTGGCCCGCGGACACGAAGTCCCAGCCGCGGCGCGGGTCGCCCCAGGGCAGGTGGGAGCCGAGGCGGCCGTTGCGGCCGTCGAGGCGTTTGCGGGCCTCCTTGCAGTCCACGTGGTAGACGCGGTCACGGAAGTCCCAGAGGAAGCCGACCGGGTCGAGGTCCTGCCAGACGAAGTGGCTGGGGTCGAAGTTCAGGCCGAAAGCCGGTCGGCGGTCGACCGCGTCCAAGGTGCGCACGGTCGTCCAGTAGTCGTAGGCGATCTCACTGGGGTGGACCTCGTGCGCGAACCGCACGCCCTCCGCGTCGAAGACGTCGAGGATCGGGTTCCAGCGCTCGGCGAAGTCCGTGTACCCGCGCTCGATCATCGTCTCGGGGGCGGGCGGGAACATCGCCACCAGGTGCCAGATGGCGGAGCCGGTGAAGCCGACGACGGTGTCGACGCCGAAGGCGGCCGCGGCGCGCGCGGTGTCGGCGATCTCGGCCGCGGCGCGTCGGCGGACGCCTTCCGGTTCGCCGTCGCCCCAGATGCGGTCGGGCAGGATGGACCGGTGGCGTTCGTCGATGATGGCGTCGCAGACGGCCTGCCCCACCAGGTGGTTGGAGACGGCCCAGCACTTCAGGCCGTACTTGTCCAGGAGCTGGTGGCGGGACTTGACGTAGGCGGGGTCGGCGAGGGCCTTGTCGACCTCGAAGTGGTCTCCCCAGCAGGCGAGTTCGAGGCCGTCGTAGCCGAAGTCGCGGGCGAGGCGGCAGACCTCCTCCAGGGGCAGGTCGGCCCACTGGCCGGTGAAGAGTGTGAAGCTGCGCGGCATGGTGCGGGCCCTCCTCAGTCGGCGATCGGGGTGTAGACGGAGTTCTTCTCGGCGCTCTCCTCCACCGCGGCGAGGACGCGCTGCACCTGGAGCCCGTCGGCGAAGGAGGGCTCGGGCCGGCGGCCGGCGGCGATGGCGTGGACGAGGTCGCGGGCCTGGTGGACGAAGGTGTGCTCGTAGCCGAGGCCGTGACCGGGCGGCCACCAGGCGTCCAGGTAGGGGTGGTCGGGCTCGGTGACGAGGATGCGGCGGAAGCCGGCGTGGGCGGCGGGTTCGGTGGCGTCGTGGAACCACAGTTCGTTGAGGCGCTCCAGGTCGAAGGCCAGGGAGCCGCGCTCGCCGTTGAGTTCGAGGCGCAGGGCGTTCTTGCGGCCGGTGGCGTAGCGGGTCGCCTCGAAGGAGGCGAGGGCGCCGGAGGGGAAGCGTCCGGTGAACAGGGCGGCGTCGTCGACGGTGACCGTGCCGGTGCCGGCGCCGGCTCCCGCGGCGAGGCCGCTGGTCGCCCCGCCGGGCAGCGGCCGCTGCCGTACGAACGTCTCGGTGAGCGCGGAGACGCCGGCGAGCCGCTCCCCCGCGAGGTGCTGTGCGAGGTCGACGATGTGGGCGCCCAGGTCGCCGAGCGCGCCGGAACCGGCCGACTCGCGACGCAGTCGCCAGGTCAGCGGAAAGTCCGTATCCGTCAGCCAGTCCTGGAGGTACGTCACCCGCACGTGCCGCAGGGTGCCGAGACGGCCCTCGGCGACCATCGACCGGGCCAGGGCGGTGGCGGGCACCCGGCGGTAGTTGAAGCCGACCATCGCCAACCGGCCCTCCGCGTAGGCGGCCTCGGCGGCGCGGGACATGGTCTCGGCCTCCTCGACGGTGTTCGCGAGGGGCTTCTCGCACAGGACGTGCTTGCCGGCCGCGAGCGCGGCGAGGGCGATCTCGGCGTGGCTGTCGCCGGGTGTGCAGATGTCGACGAGGTCGACGTCGTCCCGTTCGACCAGCGCCCGCCAGTCGGTCTCGGTGGCCGCCCAGCCGTGCCGGTCGGCGGCCGCGCGCACGGCGGCCGCGTCACGGCCGCAGAGGGCGGCGAGGACGGGGCGGCGGGGCAGGTCGAAGACGCGGCCCGCGGTGCGCCAGCCCTGGGAGTGGGCCGCGCCCATGAAGGCGTAGCCGACCATGCCGACGCGCAGCGGTGGCTTGCCGGCCTCCGGTCCCGCTGACTGCTGCGGCTGTTCCATGCAGGTGTCCTCCTCGTCGTCGTGGCGCGGTGGGGGGTGGGGCCTGCGCGGTGGGTGGCGCGGGCGGTTCGGGCGAGACGCCTCAGGTGAAGGCGACGGTCCGGGCAAGACGCCTCAGGTGAAGGCGGCGGTCTGGGCGTGGCGCCGGACGGCTGGGTGGGACGGGCCCGGGGCCGTCGGCGTGCACCCGGCGGGACGGGACGGACCCGCGGCCGAAGCCGGTGGCCTGCCCCCGGCCGGACGGCACGGACCCACAACCGAAGTCATCGGCCTGCACCCAGCCGAACGGCACCGTGCCCTCCCCGCTGTGTGCCCCGTGCCTCGCGGACGGCCGGCGGCCTCCGCGCGGCGAGCGGCTGCGGATGCTCGCCGGCGCGGCCCGGCCGTGGCCGGGCGGGCGCCCGTCGGGCGGGCCGCCGGAGCCGGGTGCGCTCGCCCCGCCGGGGGCGGACAACCTCCCTCGGCAGCCGCTGCCCCCGGCCGGCGCCCGCCCCGGTCCGCACCGACCGGAACGCTCCCGCCCGCCCGGCACCCGGAAGCCGCCCCGCAGGGCCCTCGCCCCCGGGCGGACCGCCCGCCTCACCGGAAGCCGGTGGACATGTACTGGTCGACGTTCTCCTTGTCGACGACCGCCGAGTAGAGGGTGATCGACGCGGGGATCTCGTATTCGGCGAGTCCGCCGACGCCCTTGCCCTGGCCGAGGGCTCGGGCGAGGTCGATGGCGGAGGCGGCCATCGTGGGCGGGTAGAGGACGGTCGCCTTCAGGACGCCGTTGTCCTGCTTGATCGCCTGGAAGGCGGAGAGGGCACCGGCCCCGCCGACCATCAGGAAGTCGTCCCGGCCCGCCTGCTCCACGGCGCGCAGCGCGCCCACGCCCTGGTCGTCGTCGTGGTTCCACAGCGCGTCGAACTTCGGTTGCGCCTGGAGGAGCTGGGCCATCTTGGCCTGCCCGGACTCGACCGTGAACTCGGCGGCCTGACGGGCCACCTTCTTGATGTTGGGGTAGTTCTTCAGGGCGTCGTCGAAGCCCTGGGTGCGTTGCTTGGTGAGCTCCAGGTTGTCCAGGCCGGCCAGTTCGATGACGCGGGCGTCGGACTTCCCCTTGAGTTTCTCGCCGATGTAGTGGCCGGCGTTGAGACCCATGCCGTAGTTGTCGCCGCCGACCCAACAGCGGTACGCCTGAGGCGAGTTGAAGATGCGGTCGAGGTTGATGACCGGGATGCCGGCCCGCATCGCCTGCAGGCCGACCTGGGTGAGTGCCTTGCCGTCGGCGGGCAGCACGACGAGGACGTCGACCTTCTTGTTGATGAGGGTCTCGATCTGGCCGATCTGCTGGGCGGTGTCGTTCGAGCCCTCGGTGATTTCCAGGGTCACGTCGGAGTAGTTCTTCGCGCGGTTCTTGGCGTTGTCGTTGATGGCGTTGAGCCAGCCGTGGTCGGCCTGGGGTCCGGCGAAGCCGATGGTGACCTGCTTGCCGGGCTTGTCGGCGGCGGCCGGCCGGTCGTTCGCGGCCGGCTCCTCGTCCTTCGGGTCGTTGCTGGTGCAACCCGTGAGGAGGGCACCGGCCGAGACGGCGGCGGTCCCGAGGAGCAGTCCTCTGCGGCTGGCGAAGCGGCTCGGATAAGACGTCGGCTCTGGCATGGCGGTGAACCCTTTCCTCAGGTCGTGCTCGCGGTACGGCGCTGGACCAGCACGGCGGCGACGATGATCGCGCCCTTGGCGATCTGCTGGACGTCGCTCTGCAGGTTGTTCAGGGCGAAGATGTTGGTGATCGTGGTGAAGATCAGTACGCCGAGCACGGACCCGGTGATGGTGCCGCGGCCCCCGCTGAGCAGGGTGCCGCCGATGATCGCGGCCGCGATGGCGTCGAGTTCGTAGAGGTTGCCGTTGGTGTTCTGGCCCGACCCGGACAGGATGATCAGCAGGAAGGCGGCGATGCCGCAGCACAGTCCGGACAGCAGGTAGAGGTAGAGCCGCTGCCGGCGTACGTCGATGCCGGCGAGCCGGGCGGCCTCCGCGTTGCCGCCGACGGCGACCGTGCGCCGGCCGAAGGTGGTGCGGTTCAGCAGCAGCCAGCCGATGATCGTCACGACTGCGAAGACCATCACGAGGGGCGGCACGCCGAGCACGTACGCGTCGCGCTCGCCGAGGTCGAGGATGCCCTCGACGGTGACGATCTGCGTCTTGCCGTCGGTGATCTGCAGCGCGAGTCCGCGGGCCGAGGCGAACATGGCGAGGGTCGCGATGAACGGGACCATCCCGCCGTACGCGATGAGCAGGCCGTTGACCAGGCCGCAGCCCAGGCCGACGAGGACGGCGGTGAAGAGGATGCCGCCGAAACCGTATTCCTGGGTGGCGACGGTGGTCGCCCACACGGAGGCGAGCGCGACGATCGCGCCGACGGACAGGTCGATGCCGCCGGAGGTGATGACGAAGGTCATGCCGACGGTGACGACACCGATCACCGAGCCCTGCGTGAGGACGAGTTGGAGGTTGCGGGTGTCCAGGAACTCGTCGGGCCTGGTGATGCCGCCGATGACGATCAGCGCGGCCAGCACGCCGAGGAGGGAGAGGGTGCGGACGTCGGCGCGGGCGACGAGGCCGCGCCAGGCGGGGAGGTGGACCTGGGGCACCTTGTCGGTGCTGTCCCGCGGCGGGGAGACGGGCTGCGTCATGACGCCGGGCTTCCTTCCATGACGAGGTCGAGTACGCGGTGTTCGTCGAGCTCACGGGCGGGCGCGGTGTGGACGACGCGGCCCTCGCGGAGCACCAGGACTCGGTCGGCGAGCCCGAGCACCTCGGGAACCTCGCTGGACACCAGCAGCACGGCGATGCCTTCGGCCGCCAGTCGGCGCACGACGGCGTACAGTTCGGCGCGGGCGCCGACGTCGACACCGCGGGTGGGCTCGTCGAGCAGCAGGACGCGGCAGCCGCGCAGCAGCCAGCGGGCCAGGACGGCCTTCTGCTGGTTGCCGCCGGACAGGGTGCGCACCGGCACGGAGGGGTTGTCGGGCCGCAGCGACAGTTCACGGGTGGCGGCGCGGGCCGCGCCGCGTTCGGCGCCGCGGTCGATCCAGCCGGCGCGGGAGAAGCGGGAGAGGGAGGAGACGGAGACGTTGCGGGTGACGGACTCCAGCATCAGCAGTGCCTGGGCCTTGCGTTCCTCGGGGGCGAGGCCGAGTCCGGCGCGGACGGCCGCCCGTACGCTGCCGGCCTTCAGCGGTCGACCGTCGACCAGGATCTGACCGGCCGTCGGCTTGCGGGCGCCGTAGATCGTCTCCAGGATCTCGGAGCGTCCCGAGCCGACCAGTCCCGCGAGGCCGACGATCTCCCCCGGCCGCAGAGTCAGGTCGAGCGGCTCGAACTCACCGTGGCGGGCGAGGCCCCGCACCTCCAGCAGCGGTGTCCCGGTGGCCGCCGCCTCCCGCGCCGGCCGTTCGGGGAAGACGTACTCGACGTTGCGTCCCGTCATCAGCGCGACCACCTCACGGGTCGGTGTCGTCTTGGCGGGCAGTCCGCCGGCCACCGCCCGGCCGTCCTTGAGCACGGTCACCCGGTCCCCGATGCGGCGGATCTCCTCCAGACGGTGGGAGATGTGGACGACGGCGACCCCGTCGGCGGTGAGGTCGCCGACGATGCGGAAGAGATTGTCGACCTCGTCGGGGTCGAGGGCGGCGGACGGCTCGTCCATCACGATCAGCCGGACGTCGTGCGAGAGCGCCCGCGCCATGGAGACGATCTGCTGCTGCGCCGCCGACAACCCGCCGACCAGCCGGGCGGGATCGATCTCCGGATGACCGAGTCGGCGCAGCAGAGCCGCTGTCGACGCGCGAGCGGCCCTTCCCCGTACGACGAAGCCGGCGGCCGTGGGTTCGTGGCCGAGGTGGACGTTCTCGGCCACCGACAGGTGTTCCACCAGGTCGAGTTCCTGGTAGATGGTGGCGATGCCGAGACGCATGGCGGCGATCGGCGAACGCAGGGTGACGGGTTCGCCGCGCCAGCGGATCGTGCCGCCGTCGGGCTGGTGGGCGCCGGCCAGGACCTTGATGAGGGTCGATTTCCCGGCGCCGTTCTGGCCGAGCAGGCAGTGCACTTCGCCGGCCTGGACGTCGAGGTCGACGCCGTCCAGGGCCCGGACTCCGGGGAACGACTTGGTGATGCCGGACATGCTGAGCAGCGGTGGTTCTGGTGCCATGTGGGTTCCCCTCGGCGGACGTGCGGGCCGGATCAGGGCGGAACGCGGGGTGGGTGAGCGTTCTCGGGGCAGGGCAGGGCAGGGCGCTGTACGGGTGGGCGTGCGGGGCTCGATGGTCTACGAGAGCGGCGTCACGCGGGTGAGAACAGATGGTCGCTGATCAGGCGGGCCGCGCCGATCACGCCGGCGGTGGGGCCCAGCTCCCCGAGCACGATGGGCAGGTTGCCGGTCGCCAGGGGAAGTGACTGGCGGTAGACCTGGGTGCGGATGGCGGCGAGCAGGGTGTGGCCGAGGCCGGTCACCCCGCCGCCGATCACCACCAGGCCGGGGTTGAAGAACGAGACGAGTCCGGCGATGACCTGGCCGACGCGGGTGCCGCCCTCGCGGATCAGGTCGAGGGAGGTGGCGTCGCCCGCGGCGGCCGCGGCGGCGACGTCGGCGGCGGTGAGGCCGCCGTTCGTCTCCAGCCGCGCCGCGAGCTCCGCAGAGAGGCCCTGCTGGGCCGCCTCCACCGCGTCACGGGCCAGGGCCGCGCCGCTGAAGTGGGCTTCCAGACACCCGCGGTTGCCGCAGGCGCACGGGCGTCCGTCGGGTACGGCCTGGATGTGCCCGATGTCACCGGCGCTGCCGGTCGTCCCGCGGTAGACCTGGCCGCCGACGACGATGCCGCAGCCGATGCCGGTGCCGATCTTGACGCAGAGGAAGTCGGCGACGGTGCGGGCGACGCCCGCGTGCTGCTCCCCCATCGCCATGAGGTTCACGTCGTTGTCGACCATGACGGGGCAGCCGAGTTCCTGGCTGAGTGCCTCCCGCACGGGGAAGCCGTCCCAGCCCGGCATGATCGGCGGCGCGACCGGTACGCCCTCGGGGAAGCGGACCGGGCCGGGGACGCCGATGCCGGCGCCGTCGAAGCCCTCGGCGAGTCCCGTCGCCTTCAGCTTCGCCGCCATGGACAGGACTTGCTCGAAGACCGCGACCGGTCCCTCGCGCACGTCGAGGGGCTGGTTGAGGTGTCCGAGCGTCTCCAGTTCGGCGTTGGTGACCGCGACGTCGACCGACGTCGCGCCGATGTCGACGCCGAGGAAACGCAGTTGGGGGTTGAGCCGGATGTTGTGGGAGCGTCGGCCGCCGCGTGAGGCGGCGAGTCCGTCGGCCACCACCAGCCCCGTCTCCAGCAGCCGGTCCACCTCCACGGCCAGCTTGGACCGCGACAGGTCGACCTGGTCGCCCAACTGGGCACGGGAGTTGGGGCCCCCGTCACGCAGCAGCTTGAGCAGCCGGGCCTGATGCGCGTTCGCGGGTCGTGCCGTCATGCGTCTCACGAACCCCTCCCCGCCTCGATCGGCCGCCTGCTGTCGGGCTTTCGAGGGGAACGTAGCAGTGGATGCCGGGGCGGGGAAGAAGTCATGCGCGAATTGCTGTGAACTTTCTCCACTCACAGGACAAAGACGTGCCCCCGGCGCGGGGCGACCGGGGGCCTGGTGCCGGAGGTCGGGTGCGGGATGTGGGGAGGGGGCGCCGGGTCCGGGTGCCGGAGCTCGCATCCCGGACGCGCGCAGGGGCCACGGCGGACGGCATGCGAACTCTGCCCCCGATGCCCGGAGCCACGGCGGTCGGCAGCGGAACCCGTGGTACGCGCGAAAGGCCGGGTGGCACGTGTACCGGCGGCCGCACACAGCCGCGGTCCACCCTCCGCCTGGCGACGGCCGCCTCGGAGGAACACCCGAGCGGCGTTACGCCCCCTGACGCGCGTGGTACGAGCGGCGCGTGTGCTCCGTGTGCTCACGCATGAGCTGCGTGGCGCGCTGCTCGTCGCCTTCCACGATCGCGGCGATGAGGTCCCGGTGTTCGATCCAGGACTGGTGTCCGCGCTGTCGCGCGACCGGCGTGTAGTACCAGCGCACGCGGCGGTCGACCTGCGCCGCCAGTTCGGCGAGGACCGCGTTGCCCGCGATCTCCATGATCTTGGCGTGGAAGCGGGCGTTGAGGGCGACCGCGGCGTCGACGTCGTCGGAGGCGACGGCCTGCATGCCCTGCGCCAGCAGGGCGTTCAGGGCCTCGACGCCGGCCTGGTCCGCGTGGGCGGCGGCGAGCCGGGCGGCCTCGGCCTCCAACAGGGTGCGGACGGTGAGGAGTTGGTCTGCCTCCTCCTCGGTGGGCTCGTGCACGAACGCGCCCTGGGCGGGCCGCAGGTCGACCCAGCCCTCGGTGTTCAGCCGTTGCAGCGCCTCGCGCACCGGCTGGCGGGAGACGCCGAGGTGGCCGGCGAGTTCGCTCTCGACGAGGTGCTGGCCGGGCTGGAGCGCGCGGGTGGTGATGAGTTCGAGCAGCGCCTCGTAGACGCGCTCGCGCAGCGGGCCGGGGCGTTCGAGCTTGGGCACCGCACCCTGCGGCAGTCCTGTCGACAACATCGGTCGTCCCCCTCCTGGGCAGCGGCCGGGCGCCTGCAGCCGGAAAGCCAGTATCGATTGTCTTTCGTCTACAGTCTACGGCTCACTGTAGCCAGTCCCGGGCGCAGTGGACCGCGTCACACCGACCGCCCGTCCACCGCACTCGGCCCCTCACTGCCACCGCGCTGGCCTCCTCACGGCCACCCCGCTCGCCTCTCACCGGCAGCGCGCCGACTCCCTCACGGGCACCGCACTCGCCCCTCACGGGCAGCGTACGACCTGCCCCGCGTACGAGAGGTTGCCGCCGAAGCCGAACAGCAGCACCGGATCGCCGGTGGAGATCGCGCCTTGTTCCACCAGCTTGGAGAAGGCGAGCGGGATGCTGGCCGCGGACGTGTTCCCCGACGCGATGACATCACGCGCGACGACGGCGTTGACGGCGCCGATCTTCTCCGCGAGGGGTTCGATGATGCGCAGGTTCGCCTGGTGCAGGACGACGGCGGCGAGGTCCGCGGGGGCGAGTCCGGCCCGCTCGCAGGCCTGTCGCGCGAGCGGCGGGAGTTGGGTGGTGGCCCAGCGGTAGACGCTCTGCCCCTCCTGCGCGAACCGGGCCGGCTGCCCCTCGATGCGCACCGCGTGCCCCATCTCGGGCACGGATCCCCACAGCACGGGCGCGATGCCGGGTTCGGCACCGGCGGGGCTCGTCTCGACCACGGCGGCGCCGGCTCCGTCGCCGACGAGGACGCAGGTGGTGCGGTCGCTCCAGTCGGTGACCTCGGACATCTTGTCGGCCCCGATGACCAGTGCCCGGCTCGCGGCGCCGGCCCGCACGGTGTGGTCGGCGGTGGCCAGGGCGTGGGTGAATCCGGCGCACACGACGTTGACGTCCATCGCGGCCGGCCGCGGTATGCCGAGGCGGGCGGCGACCCGGGCGGCCATGTTGGGCGAGCGGTCGACGGCCGTGGAGGTCGCGACCAGCACCAGGTCGATGTCGGCGGGGGTGAGCCCGGCCGTCGCGAGTGCCTTGGCGGCGGCGTGCGCGGCCAGTTCGTCCACGGGCTCGTCGGGGCCGGCGATGTGACGCGTGCGGATGCCCACCCGGCTCCTGATCCACTCGTCGCTGGTGTCGACCACACCCGCCAGGTCCTCGTTGGTGAGTACCTTGGCGGGCTGGTAATGGCCGACGGCGACGATGCGCGAGCCGTTCATTGGGTGATCCCCTCGGTGCCTTGTGGGTAGCGGGATGCACCAGTCTGTTCAGTGACTCACGGGTACGAGGGCGCGTGAAGCGACAGGAATCGGTCGCCGGGGTTGTCGGCTTCCCTCTAAGAACTCCTGACGAAATGATCTGCGGGGGGGATCACTGCGGGACTGGTGATCTGGGGGTGTGGGGTGGCTCGGCCGAAGCCGTGGGAAGTCGATGACGAGTTGTGGGCGGTGGTCGAGCCGCTGTTGCCCAACGTTGAGCCTCGGACCCGGCATCCGGGACGCAAGCGGCATCCGGACCGGCTGGTGTTCCAGGGCATCCTGCTGCGCACCGGGATCGCCTGGGAACACCTGCCGCAGGAGCTCGGCTTCGGATCGGGCATGACGTGCTGGCGCCGCTTGGCCGGGTGGACCGAGGCCGGGTGTGGCCCCGGCTGCACGAGGTCCTCCTCGCCGAGCTCCGCAGCGCGAACGCCCTGGACTTCTCCCGGGCGGCCGTCGACGGCTCCCTATCCGCGCGTTGAAGGGGGCTCCAAGACCGGACGAAGCCCCGTTGAGCGGGCAGGACGGGCAGGACGGGCAGCGCACATCACCTGATCACCGACGCCACCGCCATCCCGCTTGCCGCGACGCTGACCGGCGGCAACCGCAACGAGTCACCCAGCTGATCCCACTCCTCCAGGCGGTGCCGCCCGTGCGCGGCAAGCGTGGCCGGCCCCGGTGCCGCCCGGACGTGGTGCTGGGCGACCGTGGCTACGACCACGACACGTACCGCCGCCTCGTCTGGGACCTCGGCGTGAAGCCACTGATCGCCCGCCGCGGCACCGAGCACGGCTCCGGCCTGGGCACCCAACGCTGGGTCGTGGAGCGCGCCCACCTGCGCTGGTTCCACCGCCTGCGGATCCGCTGTGAGATACGCGCCGACATCCACGAAGCATTCCTCACCCCCGGATGCGCACTCATCTTCACGCGCAGCGCACCCGCCCCGCCGTCCTCGCTACAGAATGTGATGGGGCTTCGCTGCTGGATGCCCTCTGCTCTCGCCGTGAGTACGCTGGGAGCGGGTGTTCTTCATGGAATGGCTGACGAGGCTGCCTGGCGTCGCACGGCTGAGGCGTACGCACGTGTGGCGGGCGTTCGAGCGGCTGGTCACGGTCCACTGGGCGCGGCTCGCCGCCGCGATCACCTTCACGAGTTTCGTCGCGCTCTTTCCGCTGATCACTGTAGGCGCGGCGATCGGTGCCAAGCTGCTGAGCGAGGAGCAGCTCGGGAGACTCCAGGACAAGATCGCCGACCAGGCGCCGGGCCTTTCGGACCTGCTGGACCTGGACGGTCTCGTCGCGAACGCCGGAGCCGTCGGGCTCATCGCGGGCGTGTTGCTGCTCGTGATCGGGATCAACTGGGTCGGCGCCCTGCGCGGGTGTCTGCGCGCGGTGTGGGAGAAGGAGCAGGATCCGGGGAATCCAATCCTGCTGAAGATCAAGGACACCGGGGTACTGGTCGGTCTCGGCGTGGTCGGGCTCGTCGCGATCGGCAGTTCGGTGTTCGCGAACATTGCGGTTGGCTGGGCCGCCGACAAGGTCGGCATCGAGGGCGGGGTGGGACGGGCGCTGCTGTTCTTCGCGGGTCTGGCCATCGCCCTGCTCGTCGATTTCTTGCTGCTGGTCTACCTGCTTACCCGGCTGGCGCGGGTGCATCCCGGCCGGCGCGCGGTCGTGGTGGCCGGCCTGATCGGTGCGGTCGGCTTCGAACTGCTCAAGTGGTTGCTGACCGGCTATCTGCAGGGTGTCGCAGGGAAGAGCATGTACGGCGCGTTCGCCGTGCCGGTCGCCGTTGTGTTGTGGATCAACTTCATGGCCAGGCTGCTGTTGTACTGCGCCGCCTGGACAGCGACAGCGACGGCGGAGCAGTCCGGCGAGACAGCCGAGGGTGAGGGCCCGGAGCCCGGGATCAGCGCCTCAGCCGGCGATGCACCACAGCGGGCGTCGGTCGACAGCCCCGCACCAGCAGCGCCGCGCCGCACGGCGCCTCCAGCGCACGGCCCGTGATCCGAGGGCCGGTAGCTGCGGGTGGTATGAACAAAAGGGGAGTCCGGTCAGCTCGCGGCGTCAGGTGCGTGCGATCGCAAGGCGCCGGAAGATCCTTGTAGCGGAGCCACCAGGGCCTTCCGGCAACGCGGCGAGCGTGCGCGTCAGGCGTCGCGAGCCGGGCGCCCCTTTTGTTCGGAGCTCGAAAACCCGGGCCCCCGCGCTGTCCACCCCCGGACGGGTGACGAAACGCCGCGCGTCCGCCGCCCCGGCTACCCGGTGAACAACTGCGTCGCCTTCCGTACGAGCTCGTAGAGGCCGTACGCGAGCGGGGCTCCCACCCACAGCCAGGCGAAGGCGATGAGCGGCCGCCGGTCAGGCGGACTCGGGCTGCTGGGGTTGGGGTCGTGCGGCATCGGCGGCCTCCTCCGGGACGGGGACGTGGTGGTGGCGGGTGTGGACGGGGCGGACGAGTTCGTTGGCGACGAAGCCGACGGCGAGCAGGCCGATCATGATGAACAGGGAGAGGGTGTAGAGGGACGAGCCGTGCCTGCCGGCCTCCTCCTGCCGGTCGGCGATCCAGTTCACGATCAGCGGTCCGAGGACGCCCGCCGTGGACCAGGCGGTGAGCAGCCGCCCGTGGATCGCGCCGACCTGGTAGGTCCCGAACAGGTCCTTGAGGTAGGCGGGGATCGTCGCGAAGCCGCCGCCGTAGAAGGACAGGATGACCAGCGCGCACAGGATGAACAGGGGGGTGGAGGAGTCCCCGGCCAGGGCGATCAGCGCGTACATCACGGCACCGACGCCCAGGTAGACGCGGTAGACGTTCTTGCGTCCGATCAGGTCGGAGGTCGACGACCAGCCGATGCGGCCCGCCATGTTGGCCGCCGACAGCAGGGCGACGAAGCCCGCCGCCGCCGTGACGGACACGGGGGTCGAGGTGTCGGAGAAGAAGTCGGTGATCATCGGGGCGGCCTTCTCCAGGATGCCGATGCCGGCGGTGACGTTCATGCAGAGCACGACCCACAGGCACCAGAACTGCGGGGTGCGCACCGCGCTGCGGGCCGAGACCTGCACCCCCCGCACGGCGCTCGGCCCGCCGCCGGCGACCGGCTCGGCGGCCCGCGGCACCCGCACCAGGAGGACACCCAGCGTCATGAAGACCGCGTACGAGATCCCGTGGACGAGGAACGTGAGGGCGATCCCGGAGTGGTCGGCACCGAACGACTCCAGCATCCGCGCCGACCAGGGGGAGGCGATGAGCGCGCCGCCGCCGAAGCCCATGATGGCGATGCCGGTGGCCATGCCGGGCCGGTCCGGGAACCACTTGATCAGGGTGGACACGGGCGAGATGTATCCGATGCCGAGGCCGATGCCGCCGACGAAGCCGTAGCCGAGGACGATCAGCCAGTACCGCTCGGTGGCGGCGCCGAGGGCGGAGATCAGGAAGCCGGACGAGAAACAGACCAGGGCGACGGTCATCGCCCAACGCGGCCCGTTGCGCTCGACGAGGGTGCCGCCGAACGCGGCGGACAGGCCCAGCATGACGATGGCGAGCTGGAAGGGCAGCGCGCTCTGCGTGCCGCTGAGGCCGAGGGCGGACTCGAGCGGCGGTTTGAAGACGGACCAGGCGTAGGCCTGCCCGATGGAGAGATGGACCGAGAGGGCGGCCGGGGGGACGAGCCAGCGACTCCAGCCGGGGGGCGCGACAGGGGGACTCATGAGTCCCGAACGGTAGGCAGGAACACGGGCGTTGAGAAGGCGGCGGTCGACGGTATGCGATGAGCGGTATGCGGGCTGCGGCGAACGGTCGGACCGGCCGGTTTGCGAAGCGTGGCCACGACCGGGGCTGGGCATTCCGGGGGACGGACGCCCGCTCCCCCGGACGCCCTGACGAGGACCGGCGCGCCGCCGGCGAAGCCCGGGCACCGCTCCCGGCCGGAGCGCTGGGACGTGGTCGCCGAGGACCGCGAACCGTGGGGGATCGCCGCGGTCACCCCGTCACGGCCGGCGGTGGTCGGTCGACTCCGCCCGCTCCTGGGCCGCCATGACCTCGTCACCGTGCCGGAACGCCCACGCTCCGAACGCCTCGATCGGCGGCAGCAGACTCCGCCCCAGCTCGGTGAGTCCGTACTCGACGCGGGGTGGTGCCCCCGGGTGGGCGCGGCGCTCCACCAGCCCGTTGAAGCGCAACCGGCTCAGGGTCTCGGTCAGCACCTTGGGACTGATCCCTCCGATCCGCTCGCGCAGCCGGCCCGGGCGCTCCGGACCGTCGCGCAGGGCCCAGATCACCACGGCGTTCCACGTGTTGGCCAGCAGGTCGAAGGCGAGCCGGGCGCGGCAGTCGGCGAGAAGGCTCTGGTCGGCGGTCACTTACCGAATGGTGCCCGAACGGCTCCCTAAGGTCGTGCCGTATCCGAGGACAGGACCACCACACGGGGAGCGGACACGATGGGCATCGGGATGAGGATCGGGATCGTCGGCGCCGGGAACATGGCGGACGCCTTGGGCGGGCAGTGGGCGCGGGCCGGCCACGACGTCCTGGTGGGCGGACGGGACCCGGGCCGTGCGGCCGCCCTCGCCGAACGTATCGGCGCCCGGGCGGGGAGTGCGCGGGAGGCGGCCGGGCACGGCACGGACGCGGTGCTGCTGGCGGTTCCGTTCGCGGCGGCGGTCAGCGTGACGTCGGGGCTCGCCGGCGCCCTGGAGGGGCGGACGCTGGTCGACTGCACCAACCCGGTCGCGCCGGGCTTCGTTCTCCAGACGCGGGGCGGGCCTTCGGCCGCCGAACGCATCGCCACGGCCGCCCCCGGCGCGCGCGTGGTCAAGGCGTTCAACCTCTGTCACGAGAGCGTGTGGCGTCTGACCCCGCCCGTCTTCGACGGCCGCCCCCTGGCGGTCCCGCTCTGCGGTGACGACGCAGCGGCCCTGGAGACCGTACGCCGCCTGGTGCGCGACCTCGGCTGCGCACCGTTCGACGGCGGAGGTCTCGACCGGGCGGCCCTGCTGGAGGCGACCGCCGCGTTGCTGATCGGGCTGTGGGTGGGTGAGGGAGCGGACGCCCAGGCGATCGTGCCGCCGGCGGAGTACGCGGGGCCCCGCGGAGGCGGTGGAGCGTGATCCGCGGGGCGGTGGAGCGTGATCCGCGGGGCGGTGGAGGGGGAAGGCCCGGGCGACGGCAGACATGGCCCGGCGAGGCGGATCGGCGGCAGACGTGGCCCGGCTAGGCGGTCCTGCGGCCGACATGGATCGGCGACGTGGTTCCACGCGGGGTGCTGCGCCGGGTCCTGCGCGACCCCTTGTCGCCCCAACACCCATACTGTAGACAATATTCAGTCGACAGTGTTCGGCAGTTCCTCGGTACCCTCGACCGAACGGAGCTCCCTCACCATGAAAGTCGCAGTCCTCGGCGCCGGTGCGATCGGCGCCTACGTCGGTGCCGCCCTCCACCGCGCCGGCGCCGACGTGCACCTCGTCGCCCGTGGACCGCATCTCGCGGCCATGAGGCGGCACGGGGTGCGGGTGCTCAGTCCGCGCGGCGACTTCACCGCCCGCGCGCACGCCACCGACGACCCGGCCGAGATCGGCCCGGTCGACTACGTCTTCCTCGGTCTGAAGGCCCACTCGTACGCGGCGTGCGGGCCGCTCATCGAGCCCCTTCTGCACGGGACCACGGCGGTGATCGCCGCCCAGAACGGCATTCCCTGGTGGTACTTCCACCGGCACGGCGGCCCCTACGACGGCCACCGCGTGGAGAGCGTGGACTCCGGCGGCGCGGTCAGTGCGGTGCTCGCGCCCGAACGGGCCGTCGGCTGTGTCGTCTACGCGGCCACGGAACTCGAAGGGCCGGGAGTCGTACGGCACCTGGAAGGCACCCGGTTCTCGATCGGCGAGCCCGACCGCAGTGTCTCGGCGCGCTGTCTGGCGTTCGGCGAGGCCATGAAGGCGGGCGGGCTGAAGTGCCCGGTGGAGCCCGACCTGCGCAACGACATCTGGCTCAAGCTGCTCGGCAACATCTCCTTCAACCCGATCAGCGCGCTGGCCCGCGCCACCATGCGGCAGATGTGCCTGCACGGCGGCACCCGCCAGGTCATCGAGACGATGATGCGCGAGACGCTCACGGTCGCCGAGGCCCTCGGCTGCGAGGTGGGCGTCTCCATCGAACGCCGGCTCGCGGGCGCCGAGCGGGTCGGTGACCACCGCACCTCCACGCTCCAGGACCTGGAGCGCGGAAAACCGCTCGAACTCGACGTCCTCCTCGCGGCGGTCGTCGAGCTGGCGGAGATCACCGGCGTGGAGGTGCCCACCCTGCGCACCGTGCACGCCATCTCGGACCTGCTCGCGCTGAGGAGCGCCGCATGAAGAGCACGAGGAAACGCGGGCCGAAGACCTACACCCGGCTCACCCACCCGCTCGTCCGTGACTCCCGCGACGAGCCGTTCCGGCAGGCGAGCTGGGACGAGGCGCTGGACCGCGCGGCGCGCGGCCTGGCCGCCGCGCGCGGCGCGTTCGGCATGTTCTCCTGCGCCCGCGCCACGAACGAGATGAACTACGTGGCGCAGAAGTTCGCCCGGGTCGTCATGGGCACCAACAACGTCGACTCCTGCAACCGCACCTGTCACGCCCCCAGCGTCGCCGGCCTGTCGGCCGCCTTCGGCTCCGGCGGGGGGACGTCGTCGTACGAGGAGATCGAGCACACGGACGTCATCGTGATGTGGGGGTCCAACGCCCGCTTCGCGCATCCGATCTTCTTCCAGCACGTGCTCAAGGGGATCCGGAACGGGGGTCGGCTGTACGCGGTCGACCCGCGGCGGACCTCCACCGCCGAGTGGGCGGAGGGCTGGCTCGGCCTCAACGTCGGCACCGACATCCCGATGGCCCACGCGATCGGCCGCGAGATCATCCACGCGGGCCTCGCCAACCAGACGTTCATCGAGCGGGCGACCACGGGCTTCGAGGAGTACCGGGCACTCGTCGAGCCGTGGACGCTGTCGCTCGCCGAGAAGGTGACCGGTGTACCGGCGCGGGCCATAAGGGAGTTGGCACACGCCTACGCCCGCGCCGAGCGCGCCCAGCTGTGCTGGACCCTCGGCATCACCGAGCACCACAACGGCACCGACAACGTCCGCGCGCTGATCAACCTCTCCCTGCTCACCGGGCACGTCGGCCGTTACGGTTCGGGGCTGCAGCCCCTGCGCGGCCAGAACAACGTCCAGGGCGGCGGCGACATGGGCGCCATCCCCAACCGCCTGCCCGGCTTCCAGGACATCCTCGACCCGGACGTACGGCTGAAGTTCGAGTCGGCCTGGGACACCGTGATCCAGCCTCACTACGGGCTGAACCTCACGGAGATGTTCGAGGCGATGGAGGACGGCACGCTGAAGGCCGTCTACTGCATCGGGGAGAACCCGGCGCAGTCCGAGGCCGACAGCGAGCAGGCCGTACGGCGCCTGAAGGCCCTGGACTTCCTCGTCGTCCAGGACATCTTCCTCACGAAGACGGCCCGGTTGGCGGACGTCGTGCTGCCCGCGACCGCCGGCTGGGCGGAGACCGAGGGCACCACCACCAACAGTGAGCGGCGCGTCCAGCGCGTGCGCCGGGCGGTGACGCCGCCCGGTGAGGCCCGCGAGGACATCGACATCCTGTGCGACCTCGCGGCCCGTCTCGGCCACGACTGGAAGTACGCCGACGCCGAGACCGTCTGGAACGAGCTGCGGTCGGTGTCGCCGGACCACTACGGGATGACGTACGGGCGCCTGGAGGAGCACCAGGGCATCCAGTGGCCGTGCCCGAGCACCGACCGGCTCGAAACCACCTACCTGCACGGCCGACTGTGGGAGACGGACCCCGGACGACGTGGCCGGCGGGCACCGTTCGGGCTCGTGCAGCACGACCCGCCGGTCGACCTGACGGACGAGGAGTACCCGATCCGGCTGACCACCGGCCGGCGGCTCGACTCCTACAACACCGGTGTGCAGAGCGGCGGTTACGCCTCCCCGCTGCGGCGCGGCGAGTACATCGAGCTGTGTCCGGAGGACGCCGAACGCTACGGAGTGGCGGTCGGCGAGGAGGTGCGGGTGACGTCCCGGCGCGGATCGGTGGTGGCCCCGGTGTGGGTCGACACCGCGCTGCGGCCCGGGCTCGCCTTCATGACCATGCACTTTCCCGACGAGGTGGACACCAACCAGCTGACGATCGAGGCGAACTGCCCGATCGCGGGGACGGCGGAGTTCAAGGCGTCGGCGATCCGGATCGAGAAGCTCCCGGCCCCGACCTACGTGAGGTGACGTCGTGGACCTGCACTTCGGCGACAGCAAACCGACGGACGACGAACGGGCGGCCGTCGACGCCCTGCTCGGTCCCCCGCAGTCCGCCTGGGAGGGCGCCGACCGCACCGACGCGGACCTGCGGTGGGCGCGTGGCGGACGGGAGGCCCGAGACCGGCGCGACCTGCTGCTGCCGGGACTGCACGCCGTCAACGACCGGGTCGGCTGGATCAGTGAGGGCGCCCTCGACTACCTGTGCCGCCGCCTGACCGTGCCGCCGGCGGAGGCCTACGGGGTCGCCACCTTCTACGCGATGTTCTCCGTCAGGCCCCGCCCGTCGACCGTCCTGCACGTGTGCACGGACCTCGCGTGCGCGGCCGCCGGCGCGCAGGAGCTGTGCGCCGGCGTCGAGGCCGGCCTCGGCCCCGGCGTCCACGTCGAGCGCGGCCCCTGCCTGGGCCTGTGCGAACGCGCCCCGGCCGCCCTCGCGATCAGGGCGGGCGACCCGGTGCGTACGGCGGTGTCGGCGCCGGCGACCGTACGCGAGGCCGTGCTCGCCGCGACCGCGCCGGACTCCGCGCCGGAGGAACCGCCCGCGGTGTCGGCGGTCCCGCAGGCCGGCGACGACGGCCTCGTCCTGTTGCGCCGCGTCGGTGTCGTGGACCCGGCGTCCCTCGACGACTACCGGGCCCACGGCGGCTACACCGCGCTGCGCCGCGCCTTCGCGCTCGGTCCCGCCGGTGTCATCCGCGAGGTCACCGACTCCGGGCTGCTCGGGCGCGGCGGCGCCGCCTTCCCCACCGGCCGCAAGTGGCAGGCCACGGCGTCCCAGCCCGACCGTCCGCACTATCTGGTGTGCAACGCCGACGAGTCCGAGCCGGGCACCTTCAAGGACCGCGTGCTGATGGAGGGCGACCCGTACGCCCTGGTCGAGGCGATGACGATCGCCGCGTACGCGGTCGGCGCGCACCGGGGCTACCTGTATCTGCGCGGCGAGTACCCGCGGGCCCTGCACCGCATGCACCACGCCGTCGACCGGGCGCGGGCCCGTGGTCTGCTCGGCGACGACATCCTCGGCCAGGGCTACTCCTTCGACATCGAGATCCGCCGGGGCGCGGGCGCCTACATCTGCGGCGAGGAGACGGCCCTGTTCAACTCCATCGAGGGCTACCGGGGCGAGCCCCGCTCGAAGCCGCCGTTCCCGGTGGAGAAGGGCCTGTTCGGCAGGCCGACGGTCGAGAACAACGTGGAGACGCTGGTCAACGTGCTGCCGATCCTGACCATGGGGGCGCCGGCGTACGCGGCGGTCGGCACGGGCGGGTCCACCGGTCCGAAGCTGTTCTGCGTGTCGGGCAGCGTGGAGCGGCCCGGTGTCTACGAGCTGCCGTTCGGGACGACGCTGGGCGAGCTCCTCGCCCGGGCCGGGGTGCGCGGCCGGCTGCGCGCGGTGCTGCTCGGCGGGGCGGCCGGTGGCTTCGTACGGCCCGACGAGACGGACATCCCCCTCACCTTCGAGGGCACGCGGGCGGCCGGCACGACGCTCGGCTCGGGGGTCGTGATGGCCTTCGACGACACCGTTCCGCTGCCTCGGCTCCTGCTGCGCATCGCCGAGTTCTTCCGTGACGAGTCGTGCGGCCAGTGCGTGCCGTGCCGGGTCGGAACCGTCCGCCAGGAGGAGGCGCTGCGCCGGATCACGGACCGGACGGGCGCGGCCGCCGCCGACGACATCGCCCTGCTCAGGGAGGTCGGGCGGGCGATGCGGGACGCCTCGATCTGCGGTCTGGGGCAGACCGCGTGGAACGCCGTGGAATCCGCCATCGACCGCTTGGGGGCGTACGAATGACCGTGACACCGCTGGGAATCCCCCGTCGGCTGCTGGAGTTCACCCTCGACGGCGAGCCGGTCCGCGCGCCGGAGGGCTCGACCGTACTCGACGCGTGCCGGGCGGCGGGCAAGGACGTGCCGACGCTGTGCCACGGGGACACGCTCACCCCGAAGAACGCCTGCCGTGTCTGCGTCGTGGAGGTCGAGGGCTCACGCACACTCGTACCGGCCTGCTCCCGCCGGGCGGAACCCGGCATGGAGGTGCGTACCGACACCGAACGCGTCCGGCACAGCCGCAAGATCGTCCTCGAGCTTCTGGCGTCCTCGGTCGATCTCTCCACGACACCATTGGTTGCGGAATGGCTCAAGGAGTACGAGGCGAAGCCGGACCGCTTCGGCCCCGACGCGGCCCGCCTGAACGAGCGGCCCAGGCTCGACAACGACCTGTACGTCCGCGACTACGACAAGTGCGTCCTGTGCTACAAGTGCGTCGACGCCTGTGGCGACCAGTGGCAGAACACCTTCGCGATCTCCGTGGTGGGACGCGGTTTCGACGCCCGGATCGCCGTCGAGCACGACGCCCCGCTGACCGACTCGGCGTGCGTCTACTGCGGCAACTGCATCGAGGTGTGTCCGACGGGGGCGCTGTCGTTCAGGTCGGAGTTCGACCGGCGGGCGGCGGGCACGTGGGACGAGTCGGCGCAGACACGGACGACGACGGTGTGCGCGTACTGCGGTGTGGGCTGCGCCCTCACGCTCCACGTGCAGGACAATGAGATCGTGAAGGTCACCTCGCCGCACGACAACCCGGTGACCCACGGCAACCTCTGCATCAAGGGCCGCTTCGGCTACCAGCACGTACAGAACCGGGGCTGATCACGACATGGGACGAGTCACCGAACGACGCAAGGTGCTCCGCATACGCGACGGGGTCGTCTCCAGCCGGCCGGACACGCTCGTGGCCGAGGAGCCGCTGGAGATCCGGCTCAACGGCAGACCGCTCGCCATCACCATGCGCACGCCCGGTGACGACTTCGCGCTGGCCGCCGGCTTCCTGGTCAGCGAGGGGGTACTGGCCGCCGCATCCGATCTGCTGAACATCGTCTACTGCGCCGGGGCGACAGCGGACGGATCGAACACCTACAACGTGGTCGACGTGAAGACCGCCCCCGGCGTCACGATCCCCGACATCACCCTCGAGCGGAACGTCTACACCACGTCCTCCTGCGGCCTGTGCGGCAAGGCGAGCCTGGACGCGGTCCGTACGACGGCCCGCTGGCCCATCGCCGACACTCCCCCGGTGCGGGTCGAACCGGAGCTGCTCGCGGATCTCCCCGACCGGCTGCGGGCGGCCCAGCGGGTCTTCGACCGGACCGGGGGCCTGCACGCGGCGGCCCTGTTCTCCGAGGACGGCGAACTGCTGGACGTCCGGGAGGACGTCGGCCGGCACAACGCGGTCGACAAGCTGGTCGGGCGGGCCCTGCAGAACGGGGAGCTGCCCCTGTCCCGCTCGATTCTGCTGGTGTCGGGCCGGGCCTCGTTCGAGCTGGCGCAGAAGGCCGTGATGGCGGGCATCCCGGTGCTCGCGGCCGTCTCGGCGCCCTCGTCGCTGGCGGTGGACCTGGCCGCGGAGACCGGACTGACCCTGGTGGGCTTTTTGCGGGGCAGTTCCATGAACGTGTACGCGGGTGAGGACCGCATCGCCCTGCGGACCGCGACCGCCCGGGGCTGAGGCGGCTGCCCGCGGCACGGCGGCGGGGCCCCGACCGGCGGGGAGCGCCCCCTGCGCCGCAGGGGCCCCGTCTCAGCCCTCCGCTCGCCCTGCCACGAACCGCACCTCGTCGGTCCGCACGACCGTGCCCAGCCGGGGGAAGTCGAGCCGCACCGACGCCTCGTGCTCGGCGCCGGTGAGCGCGGCCATCGCGTCCTCGACGAAGACGAGGTCGTAGCCGAGGTCCCCGGCGGCGCGGGCGGTGGACTCGACGCCGAGGTTGGTGGCGATGCCGCCGAACACCAGGGTGGTCACGCCGTGTCGGCGCAGGCGGTCGTCCAGGCCCGTCCCTTGGAAAGCGCCGATGGTCCGCTTGACGATCTCGACGTCGCCGTCGCGCGCCAGCCCGTCGGCCAGACCGCTGCCGGGCGGCTGCTCGGCGACGCCGGGCCGTTCGACGCGGACGAGCACGACGAGGGCCCCGGCCGCGCGGAACGCGGCTGCCAGCTCCTCGGCGGCAGTCAGCACTTCGGCGCCCTTGCGGGGCTCCAGGGGCAGCGCGACGATGCGGTCCATCAGATCGATGAGGACGAGTGCGGTGCGCGCCGGGTCCAGCGCGAGGGGTGCGGTCATGACGGAACGTTATCCCCCGCCAGCCGTCCGTACCGGAAATCCGGCTCGACCATTTCGTGAACCGGCCGCGTTCGGCGGAGGCCGGCGGGCCCCGCGCCGCCGGGCTCAGCGCGACCGGGGCCCCGTGTCGACCGCGGTTCGGGACGCTGCGGCGGACCCCGGCGTGGTGGCGGGCTCCGCTTGCGGGTCGCGCGAGCGGCGCTTGGCGATGACCGCGCACACCATGAGCTGCATCTGGTGGAAGAGCATCAGCGGCAGCACCGCCAGGGAGGCGTGCGCGCCGAACAGGACGCTCGCCATCGGCAGGCCGGCGGCCAGGGACTTCTTGGAGCCGGCGAACTGGATGGCGATCCGGTCCTCCCGGTCGAAGCGCAGCGCCTTGGCTCCGTACCAGGTCAGCGCGAGCATCACGGCGAGCAGCACGGCCTCCACGACCAGCAGTCCGGCGAGCCGGGCGGGGCTGACCTGGTGCCAGATGCCCTGGACCATGCCCTCGCTGAACGCGGTGTAGACGACGAGGAGGATCGAGCCCCGGTCGACGTAGCCGAGGGCCTTCTTGTGGCGGGTGACGAAGCCGCCGATCCAGCGGCGCAGCAGTTGCCCGGCGACGAACGGCACGAGCAGCTGCAGCACGATCTCGACCAGGGAGTCCGCGGAGAACCCGCCGCCGGTGCTGCCCAGGAGGGTGGCCGCGAGCAGCGGGGTGACGACGATGCCGACGAGGGAGGAGAAGGAGCCGGCGCAGATGGCGGCGGGCACGTTGCCGCGGGCCATCGAGGTGAAGGTGATCGAGGACTGGATGGTGGAGGGGACGAGGGTGAGGAACAGAAGTCCCTGGTAGAGCGGCTCGGTGAGGAACACCGGGACGAGGCCCCGGGCGGCCAGCCCGAGCAGCGGGAAGATCACGAAGGTGCAGGCGAGGACGGTGACGTGCAGCCGCCAGTGCTTCAGTCCGTCCAGCGCCTCACGGGTGGACAGGCGGGCGCCGTAGAGGAAGAAGAGGAAGGCGATCGCGGCGGTGGAGGCGCCGGAGGCCACGTCGGCGGCGTCGCCGCGCGCCGGGAGGAGTGCCGCGAGGCCCACCGTCCCGAGCAGCAGCAGGATGTAGGGGTCGATCGGCAGCCGGCCGGGCCAACGCAGGCGTTTCACGGTGCTCCACTTGCTCTTCGGGTGCGTCACCTGCTCGGGTGCGCTCGGTCTCGTTCACGGTGCGCGGGCCCGCAGGGCCCCCCTCCATCGTCCCCCTCGTCCCCGTGATCGGGAATCCGTCATACTGCTCTGACTGTCATCACAGGCCGCGATAACCGGGTACGGTGGCCGGTATGTACGACCCCTCCCACCTGCGCACTTTCCTGGCGGTGGCCCAGACGCTCAGTTTCACCCAGGCCGCCCGGCGGCTCGGGCTGCGGCAGTCCACGGTCAGTCAGCACGTACGGCGTCTGGAGGACGCGGCCGGGCGGACGCTGTTCTCCCGGGACACGCACTCGGTGGAGCTGACGGAGGACGGCGAGGCGATGCTCGGGTTCGCGCGCCGCATCCTGGAGGTCCATGAGCAGGCGGCGGCGTTCTTCACGGGCACCCGGCTGCGCGGCCGGCTGCGGTTCGGCGCCTCGGAGGACTTCGTGCTGACCCGGCTGCCGGAGATCCTGGAGGGCTTCCGCCACGACCACCCCGAGGTCGATCTCGAGCTGACGGTGGAGCTGTCCGGGACACTGCACGAGCAGCTCGCGTCCGGAAAGCTGGACCTGGTGCTGGCCAAGCGGCGTCCGGAGGATCCACGCGGTGAGCTGGTCTGGCACGACGAGCTGGTGTGGATCGGCGCGGAACGGCTGCGCCCCGACCCCGAGCGCCCGGTCCCGCTCATCGTCTACCCGCCGCCCGGCATCACCCGGGCCCTCGCCATGGAGGCGCTGGAGCGGCAGGGGCGGGCGTGGCGGATCGTGTGCACGAGCGGCAGCCTCAGCGGGCTGGTCGCGGCGGCCCGGGCCGGCCTGGGCGTGATGGCGCACTCGCGCGGGCTGATCCCGCCCGGTCTGGTCCGTGTCCCCGACCGGTGGGGCCTGCCGGAGCTGGGCCGGGTGGACTTCGTCCTCGTGCACGGCCGGCGCCGCACGTCCGCCCAGGGCGCGGCGGACGCGCTGGCCGCGGCGATCCTGGCGGGAGGCGACCGGCTGCACCGCCGCGGGACACGCCCACGCCCCACCGCGTCGGCCGGGCCCGACGGCCCGGCCGCCGCCATGTGAGCCGATCCGCCGGCCCCGCCGCCGCGACGTCGGTCCGCCGGCCCCCGCGCCGCCGCACCGCCGCGACGGCGGCCGCGATACCGCGCTGCCGGGCGGTACCGGACGCGGGCTGCGGACCGTACGGCGCGGGGGCCCTGATGGGTGGCGACAGGTGACGGGGCGCCGTAACGGAATGCGCGGCGGCGGCGCTGTCCGTAGGGAGGCCGCGGACGTGCGGCCGGCCCGCCGCATCGGGGAACGTGACGCCCGCGCGGGGGGGCGCCCGGGTGCCCGGAGCTCCGGCCGGGCGGGCGGGGCCGCGCCGCGTGAGCGGAGCGCGCAGATTCGGTGGAGATTACGGCACCGAAACTTACTCATCCGTCAGTTTCCTGTCCGACCCTTCCGCATGTGCGCGCATTTTGCGTCCCTGACCAGCCCGGACGAGAGCATCGCTCGCTTTCCGGCCCCCTCCCGCCCCGTCCGGGCGTGGGGTAGCTTTCACGGCGCTGTGGGGCCACGAGAAGCGGGGTGCGGGGTTTGCGCGAGTTCACCAACCCTCCGTTGGCGTTGGCACCGCCGGTGGGCGGGCTGGCCGACGTCGTCTTCCAGCACGCCCGGGACGACCCCCGGTACGTCGCCCTCGGGCGCAAGGACGAGCAGGGCGAGTGGCGGGACGTGACGGCCGCCGAGTTCCGCGACGAGGTCCTCGCCCTCGCCAAGGGCCTGCTCGCCCAGGGCGTCCGCTTCGGTGACCGCGTCGCGATCATGTCCCGCACCCGCTACGAGTGGACCCTCTTCGACTTCGCCCTGTGGACCATCGGCGCCCAGGTGGTGCCCGTCTACCCGACCTCCTCGGCCGAACAGTGCTGCTGGATGCTGTACGACGCGGAGGTCACGGCCGCCGTCGTGGAGCACGAGGACCACGCGATGACGATCGCCACCGTCATCGACCGCCTCCCGCGGCTGCGGCGTCTGTGGCAGCTGGACGCCGGGTGCGTGCAGGAGCTGTACGACGCGGGCGCCTCCATCGAGGACGACGTGGTGCACCGACACCGGGAGGCCGTCACGCCCGACTCGGTCGCCACGATCATCTACACCTCCGGTACGACCGGCCGGCCCAAGGGCTGCCTCATCTCGCACGGCAACTTCATGTTCGAGGCGGACACCGTCATCGAGCGCTGGGAACCGGTCTTCCACTCCCAGAAGGGCGACGAGGCGGCGACGCTGCTGTTCCTGCCGCTCGCGCACGTCTTCGGGCGGATGGTGCAGATCGCCGCGATCCGCGGCAGGGTCCGCTTCGGCCACCAGCCCCAGCTGCAGGCGGCCGCCCTGCTGCCCGACCTGGCCGCGTTCCGGCCGACGTTCTTCCTGGCCGTGCCGTACATCTTCGAGAAGGTCTTCAACGCCGCCCGCCGCAAGGCCGAGCGGGAGGGCAGGGCGGGGCCGTTCGAGAAGGCCGTCGAGGTGGCCGTGAACTACGCGGAGGCGGTGGAGGCCAAGGCCTGGGGCACCGGGCCCGGTCCCTCGGCGGGACTGCGCATGCAGCACCAGCTGTTCGACAAGCTCGTCTACTCCAAGGTGCGCGCCGCGATGGGCGGCCGGGTGCGGCACGCCATGTCCGGAGGCTCCGCGATGGACCGCAGGCTCGGCCTGTTCTTCGCCGGCGCCGGGGTGCAGATCTACGAGGGCTACGGCCTGACGGAGTCGACGGCGGCCGCGACCGCGAACCCTCCCGGCCGCACCCGCTACGGCACCGTGGGCCAGGCCATCCCGGGCATGACCGTGCACATCGCGGACGACGGCGAGATCTGGCTGCGCGGCGACAACGTCTTCCAGGGCTACCTCAACAACCCCAAGGCCACCGACGAGACACTGCACGACGGCTGGCTGGCCACCGGTGACCTCGGCTCCCTCGACGAGGACGGCTACCTCACCATCACCGGCCGCAAGAAGGAGATCCTCGTCACGTCCGGCGGCAAGAGCGTTTCGCCCGGTCTGCTGGAGGAACGCGTGCGGGACCACCCGCTGGTGAACCAGTGCATCGTGGTCGGCAACGACCGGCCGTTCGTCGCCGCGCTGGTCACCCTCGACCAGGAGGCGGTCGACCACTGGCTGCAGATGCGCCGGAAACCGCGGCTGACCCCGGCCGAACTGGTGCGCGATCCCGATCTGGAGGCGGAGGTGCGCCGGGCCGTGGTCGCCGCGAACACGCTGGTGTCGCAGGCGGAGTCGATCCGCACCTTCCGTATCCTCGCCCAGCCCTTCACCGAGGAGCACGGCCTGCTCACCCCGTCGCTGAAGCTGAAACGCAGGGCCATCGAGAACGCCTACGCCGACGAGGTCGACGCGCTGTACCGCACGTGAGGTCACCGAGTCCGCGGGCGGGGGCCGTCCTGAGGAGTGACACGATCGTCGGCTGGGAATGCGGGGGTCAGGAATGCATTGCGCCTCGTGATCGTTGACGATGGCAGGAACACTTGACGGACAACCGAAGGATCAAGAGCTCGTGAGCAGCAAGGTTCCCCCGATCACCCTCAACAACGGCGTCGAGATGCCCCAGCTGGGCTTCGGCGTCTGGCAGGTGCCGGACGACGAGGCGGAGCAGGCGGTCACCACCGCGCTGGAGGCCGGGTACCGCAGCATCGACACAGCGGCGATCTACGGCAACGAAGAGGGCACCGGCAAGGCCATCGCCTCCGCCGGCGTGCCCCGCGAGGACATCTTCGTCACCACCAAGCTCTGGAACAGCGACCAGGGGTACGACTCGACGCTGCGCGCGTTCGACACCTCGCTCGAGAAGCTGGGCCTGGACTACGTCGACCTGTACCTCATCCACTGGCCACTGCCCGCCCGGGACACGTACGTCGACACCTACAAGGCGTTCGAGAAGCTCCTCGCGGACGGTCGTACGCGCGCCATCGGCGTCTCCAACTTCCTCCCGGAGCACCTGGAGCGGCTGATCGGCGAGACGTCGGTCATCCCGGCGGTCAACCAGATCGAGCTCCACCCGCACCTGCAGCAGCAGGCCTCGCGGGAGTTCCACGCGGAGCAGGGCATCGCCACCGAGGCCTGGTCCCCGCTGGGCCAGGGCAAGGGTCTGCTGGAGGTTCCGGCGATCGTCGCCATCGCCCGCAAGCACGATCGCACCCCGGCCCAGGTCGTGCTGCGCTGGCACCTCCAGCTCGGCAACGTCGTCATCCCGAAGTCCGTGACGCCGTCCCGGATCAAGGAGAACATCGAGGTGTTCGACTTCAGCCTGGACACCGAGGACCTGGCCGCGATCAGCGCGCTGAACGAGGACCGGCGCATCGGTCCGGACCCGGCCGAGTTCGACCTGGGCTGAGCGTCCGCTCCCCGTCGGGGGCGCTCCCGGTCCGGGGGCGCCCCCGACGCGTCAGTTGGGCTGCCCGATGGGCCGTACGACGACCGTGTTGACGTCGACGCCCTCGGGCTGCCGGATCGCCCACACCACCGAGTCGGCGATCTGGTCGGCGGTCAGCAGGTGCCCGGGCGGCAGGCTGCCGTAACCGTCCCAGAACGGGGTCTCGACGCGGCCCGGCGCGACCAGGGTCACCCCGACGCCCCACTCGGTGACCTGACGGCGGGTGTTCTCCGCGAGCCCGGTCACCGCCCACTTCGTCGCCCCGTAGACGTTGCCCGGCGTGGGCACGAAACCGGCGACGCTGCCGACGAGCACGATCCGTCCCCGGGTCCGCCTGAGGGCGTCGACGGAGGCGCGGATGAGGAAGGCGGGACCCAGCACGTTCGTCAGGACCATGTCGGTCCAGCCGGTCGGATCGCCCTCGGCCACGGAGTCGTGGGTGGCGGTGCCGGCGTTGGCGACGACGGCGTCCAGTCGACCGTGGGCCCGGAGCGTACGGTCGACCGCCGACTGTACGCAGCCGTAGTCCGCCGTACTGCCGACGACCGTCAACAGTTCCTCCGGCTCACCGAGCTCCGCGGCGAAGGCGCGCAGCCGCTCCTCTCCGCGCCCGGTGACGGTGACCCGGTACCCGGCGTCCAGCAGCCGCCGTGCGACGGCGGCGCCGATGCCGCTGCCGCCGCCGGTGATCAGTGCGACCGGCGCCGGGGCCGCATCCGACACGGCGGGTGCCTCGGATGCGTCGGATGCGGCCGGAGAGTTGCTCATGGTGTACCCCCATCGCGTTGCGTGAACGGCACGGAGTCCACCACTTGAAGCGCTCTCCAAGTCAAGCCCGGACAGGCCGGGCCGGGGACCCTAGGCCGGCTTGACGGCCGTGTGCACGGTGTGGGCCGCCAGGACGAACACGTCCGGCCTGCGCTGCACGCCCGCCGGGTCCTGCGGGTCGAGCAGCCGGTCCAGCACGGCGCGGTCGTCGGCGTCGAGGGCGTCGCCGAACACGTCCCGCAGCCGGGAGAGGGAGGCGGTGACGTACGCGCGGGCCCGGTCGGAGACGGGGGCCGGCAGGTCGAGCAGGAAGCTGCGGGTGCGGGTGTGCCGCAGACCGGCGGCGTTCAGCAGCGCCGGCCAGTCCTCGGTCTCGTGGACGGATCCGGGCAGGTCGGCCCGCATCCGGGCGAACCACTCGGCCTCCAGCGCGTCGAGCCGCGCGTCGAGGCCCGGGCGGCCGAGCCCCAGGTCGCGCGGCAGGAACCGGGGCGGCAGACCGCCCTCCATGATCGCCAGCGTGCCGCCGGGCGCCAGCCGCTCGCCGAACGCGGCGAGCGCGGCCCGCTGGTCGCCGAGGTGGTGCAGGCTGCGGCCTGCCCACAGCAGGTCGGCCGGGTAGTCCAACTGATCGAGGATGTCGGGCAGTTCGCCGGCGAGCGTGCCGAAGCGGTCGCCGTACCCGAGGCGGGCGGCCCGGGCACGGGCCCGTTCCAGGAGCGGTTCGGAGCCGTCGACGGCCAGGACGCGGGCGCCGGGGAACGCCTCGGCGAACAGGCAGGAGACGACGCCCGGGCCGCTGCCCGCGTCGACGATCAGGCCCGGCTCGGTCACCTCCTTGCCCAGCCAGGACAGGGCCCGCTCGTACAGGGGGGTGAACAGCTCGGCCTGGGCCTCCAGGTGCGGGGCCATCTCGGCCCAGTCGATGTCGGTGCCGTGGCTGTGGCCATGTCCGTGGCCGTGGCTCTGTCGGCCGTGGGCCCCGGCCTGGTGGCCGTGAGCCCCGGCCTGGTGGCCGTGGTGTGCGTGCTGCTGGTGCGCCATGGTGGTCAGCCTCTCGTCCGGGATGCCGACAGGGTGCGCCGACGCACCGGACCGGGGCCACCGCTGTTGCCGATGCGGCAAAAACGAGGTGCGGAACGCGCACCCCGACACGCACTCCCTCCCGGCCGTCACCGGAAGCGGTGCGGGCGGAGTTCCCACCGGGACGTGCCCGGTGGGAACTCCGCCCGCGTCTCACCCGGTCAGGACAGCGGCGGGTAGGCGTTCCGCATCAGCTGCTGGAACTGGGCGGAGAACCAGTGCCCGGACAGCGGGGCGTCGGGGAGGGCGCCCGACAGGTTGTTGCCGTTGCGCGGGTTGCCGGTGTACGTCGGGTCGCACATCCGGTCGAAGCCCTTGCCCTCGTCGTTCGCGATCTCCTTGCTGGCGCCGTCGGACTCACCCGGCGGCTTCATCCACACGTACGCGTCGATCCCGGCCGCCGGGGACGCCTGCGGACGCTCGCCGAGGCCCGCGCCGGACTGGTTGCACCAGTTGCCGATGTGGATACGGCGGTCGTAGCGGCCGCCGTCGACGTAGGTGTCGACGGTGGTCGTGGCGCCCGGGCCGGCGGGCCGGGCGGTGCCGCCCCAGCCGTTGCGGGAGGTGTCGATCAGCATGCCGATGCCCGAGTTGAAGCCCGCCGTCACCAGCTGGTTGCGGAAGCCCTGGGCGAAGGAGAGCTCGTCGACGTAGCGGTTCCAGTCCACCCACTTCGACTCGCGGACCGACTTGCCGGCCACCGAGTCGTTGACGGTGAAGTTGTTCTCCTTCAGGGCGCTGTAGTTGGCCGTGTTGGTGATGAAACCGTGGACGTCGTTGACGGTGGCGCCCTCGGTGGTGGCCGCCTCCTTCATCAGGTTGGCGGAGGGGGCGAAGTTGTCGTCCCAGCCGATCCAGCCGTGGTGCCCGGCGTCGATGTAGTTGTAGACGTTAGGCACGTCACCGAGCTTGTTCAGCGCGTAGCCGACGCCCTTCTGGTAGTTGCCGTTGGCCTTCATCACGTCGCACTGCGGGGTGGCCGTGGGCCGGCTGCCGGTGTTGGTGACGAGGTTGGGCAGCGAGTCGATCTCGATCGTGGTGACGATCCGCAGCCCGGCGTACTTGGAGTCGGCGAGGATCGCGGCGATCGGGTCGATGTACTGCGTCTTGTACTTGTCGATCTCCGTCGGGCCGAGCTCGCCGTTGGAGGCGAGGGCCGAGCAGTCTCGTCCCGGCAGGTTGTAGATGACCAGCTGGACGACGAGTTCGCCGGAGCCCTTCTGGCGCAGCGCCTCGTCGAGGTGGGCGCGCAGGCCCATACCGCCGTTGACGCCGTTGATCGCGGCGATGCGGTCCAGCCAGACACCGGTGGGCTGGTTGGAGATGCGGCTGCCACCCGGTTCGGCGGCGGCCTTCGCCGACCACTCGGGGTTCACGTACACCTTGGCGCCGGCGTACGGGTTGTCGACCCTGCTGCCGGGGGTGCCGGGGTCGGTCGGGCCCGGGGTGGTGGGGCCGCCGCTGTCGACGTTGCAGGTCACGCCGTCGAGGGTGAACGTGGCCGGGACGGCGTTGGTGCCGCTGTAGGTGCCCTGGAACCCGAAGCTGACCGAACCGCCGGTCGCCAGTGCCCCGTTGTAGCCCTCGTTGGCCGCGGTGACGGCCGTACCGGACTGGGTGACCTTCGCGTTCCAGCCGCTGGTGACCTTCTGGTTCCCGGCGTACGTCCACTTCACCGCCCAGCTGGACTTGGCGGCCGAGTTGTTGGTGACGGTGACGTTGGCGGTGAAGCCGCTGCCCCAGTCGTTCTGCACCTTGTAGTCGACGGTGCAGGGCACGGCGGCGATGCCGGCGTCGCCGGGGACGACCGCGAGCGCCGTCCCGGAGGCACCGGCGACCAGCGCCAGCGCGGCGAGTATCGCTGTTCTGCTACGGCTCATGAGTGCGGGTTTCCTTCTCGTCTGCGGGTGTCGGTCGGTGCGCTTTCCTTCTGGTGTACGGGTGTCGGTCGGTGCGGGCGCCGGTCGGTGCCGGTGCCGGTCGGTGGGGGACATCCGTTCAGGGCGCGCAGGTGGTCGCGCAGCCCGATGTCGTACGCCGTGGGGGTCCCGGCGTGGTCGGAGAGGGGAGCTGGGCGGCGACCGGGGCGAGCGTGGAGTTCCGGCGGCTCGCGTCGGCGCGGGAGTTGACGTCGTGCCCGTGCCGGGCGGCGGGACGGCCCGCCGGGCCGGTCGGCCTGGGGGTCAGCCACTGTCGCAGGTCGTGCCGTCGAGCTCGAACGTCGTCGGTACGGCGTTGCTCCCCGCCCGGGTGGCGAGGAACCCGGCGCTGACGCTCGCGCCGGTGCCGTGGACGCCGTCGTGACTCTCGTTCACCGCGGTAACGGTCGTGCGGGACGGGGGACGACGTGGCGTTCCAGCCCGGTGTGACCTCACCGTGCGGGCGGACGTGGCTCCCTTGCGCCGTCACGAGGGGCAGGGCCGCGCCCGCCCCGAGGGCGACCGTGCCGGCGACGCTGGAAGTACTGAGTGCGGGGGGTGTCGCATGAGCGACTCCTTGCAGCTCGGGCACGTCGAGACGGACGCGCCGACTGATGGAATCGCTCCCACTGGTGTCAACGAAGCTAGCGCCAAGCGTCGGCAAAGAACAGGGGAGTCACTGACTTTGCCTCAACATCTGCCGTCGAATCTTTTCGACTCTTCAAGCACCTTGACCGCCCTCACCCCCATCCTCACTATGGGAGCGCTCCCACTGGTTCAAGGCTTGTTGCTCCTCCCCACATCTCCGAGCCGCAAGGAGGAACCAGCACCATGGATCCCTCACGCAGACGCCGCGCGGCGCGGCGGCTGTGGACCGCCGTCGTGGCGGCCCTCGCCCTCCCCGTGGCCTTGCTGAGCACGAGCACGACGTCGGCCCAGGCGGCCGCGCTCCAGTGCAGTGTCGACTACAAGACCAACGACTGGGGCTCCGGCTTCACCGCGGACCTCACCCTCACCAACCGCGGTACGGACCCGATCAGCGGCTGGACCCTGACGTACTCCTACGCGGGCAACCAGAAGCTGACGAACGGCTGGAACGGCAGCTGGTCGCAGTCCGGTCAGCAGATCACCGTGAAAAACGCCTCCTACAACGGGACGATCGCCGCGGGCGCGGCGGTCGGCACGGGAGCGCAGTTCACCTACAGCGGCGCCAACGCGGCCCCCACGGGCTTTTCCGTCAACGGCACCCCCTGCGTCGGCGCCCATCAGCCCCCCGTCACCGTGCTGACCAGCCCGGTGCCAGGAGCCGTCTACACGCAGGGAGACGCGGTGCCGCTCGCGGCGAGTGCCGCGGCCGCCGACAGCGCGACCATCACCAAGGTCGAGTTCTACGACGACACGACCCTGCTCGGCACGGACACCAGCGCCCCCTACACGCTGTCGGCCTCCGGGCTGACCGCGGGCAGTCATTCCCTGGTGGCGAAGGCGTACGACAGCCTGGGCGCGTCCGCGTCGTCCACGCCGGTCGGCATCACGGTCGCCTCGGGACCGGCCGTGGTGGTGTCGACCAACCAGCTCGCCGTGCAGCAGGGCAAGACGGGCACGTACGAGGTGAAGCTGTCGACCCAGCCGTCCGCCAACGTGACCGTCACCACCGCCCGCGCCAGTGGGAACACGGGCCTGACGGTGACCGGCGGCGCGTCCCTCACCTTCACCCCGTCGAACTGGAGCACCGCGCAGAAGGTGACCGTCACGGGCAACGCCACGGGCACCGGCGCGGCCACCTTCGAGTCGACGGCCACCGGCCACGCGAAGGCCTCCGTCACCGTCACCCAGATCGCCGCGTCGAAGGAGTACGACGCCCGCTTCCTGGAGCTCTACGGCAAGATCACCAACCCGGCGAACGGCTACTTCTCCCCCGAGGGCATCCCCTACCACTCGGTGGAGACGCTGATCGTCGAGGCCCCGGACCACGGCCACGAGACCACGTCGGAGGCCTACAGCTACCTTCTCTGGCTGCAGGCCATGTACGGCAAGGTCACGGGCGACTGGACCAAGTTCAACGGCGCCTGGGAGATCATGGAGAAGTACATGATCCCCACCCACGCCGACCAGCCGACGAACTCCTTCTACAACGCGTCCAAGCCGGCGACGTACGCGCCGGAGCTGGACACGCCCAACGAGTACCCGGCGAAGCTGGACGCCGCGGTGCCGGTGGGACCGGACCCGATCGCCGGTGAGCTGAAGACCGCGTACGGTACGGACGACGTCTACGGCATGCACTGGCTCCAGGACGTCGACAACGTCTACGGCTTCGGCAACTCGCCCGGCAAGTGCGAGGCCGGCCCGTCGGACACCGGCCCGTCGTACATCAACACCTTCCAGCGCGGCGCGCAGGAGTCGGTGTGGGAGACGGTACCGCAGCCGACCTGCGACGCCTTCAAGTACGGCGGCAGGAACGGGTACCTGGACCTGTTCACCGGTGACGCCTCCTACGCCAAGCAGTGGAAGTTCACCAACGCGCCGGACGCCGACGCGCGGGCCGTGCAGGCCGCGTACTGGGCGGACATCTGGGCCAAGCAGCAGGGCAAGGGCGGCGACGTCTCCGCCACGGTCGGCAAGGCCGCGAAGATGGGCGACTACCTGCGCTACGCCATGTTCGACAAGTACTTCAAGAAGGTCGGCAACTGCGTCGGTCCCTCCGCCTGCCCGGCGGGCACCGGCAAGGACTCCTCGCACTACCTGCTCTCCTGGTACTACGCCTGGGGCGGTGCCACCGACACCAGCGCCGGCTGGGCCTGGCGCATCGGCTCCAGCCACGCGCACGGCGGCTACCAGAACCCCCTGGCCGCGTACGCGCTCAGCAACTACGCCCCGCTGAAGCCGAAGTCGGCGACCGGCCAGGCGGACTGGGCCAAGTCCCTCGAGCGGCAGGTGGAGTTCTACCGCTGGCTGCAGTCCAGCGAGGGCGCCATCGCGGGCGGTGCGACCAACAGCTGGGCGGGCCGCTACGCGACCCCGCCAGCCGGGAAGTCGACGTTCTACGGCATGTACTACGACCAGCAGCCCGTCTACCACGACCCGCCGTCCAACCAGTGGTTCGGCTTCCAGGCGTGGTCGATGGAGAGGGTGGCCGAGTACTACCAGCAGACGGGGAACGCGTCCGCGAAGGCCGTCCTCGACAAGTGGGTGGACTGGGCGCTGTCCCACACCACCATCAACCCGGACGGCACCTTCCGGTTCCCCTCGACGCTCCAGTGGTCGGGCCAGCCCGACACCTGGAACCCGTCGAGCCCCGGCGCCAACACGGGACTTCACGTCACCGTCGCCGACTACACCAACGACGTCGGTGTGGCGGCCGCGTACGCCAAGACCCTGACGTACTACGCCGACCGCTCCGGTGACACCGCGGCCGCGACCACGGCCAAGGCGCTCCTCGACGGCATGTGGAGCCACCACCAGGACAGCCTGGGCATCGCCGTCCCGGAGACCCGCGCCGACTACAACCGTTTCGACGACGCGCTCTACGTCCCGAGCGGCTGGACCGGCACCATGCCGAACGGCGACGCGATCAACTCGTCGTCGACGTTCGAGTCGATCCGTTCCTTCTACGAGGACGACCCGGCCTGGTCGAAGATCGAGGCCTACCTCGCGGGCGGGGCCGCGCCGTCCTTCACGTACCACCGGTTCTGGGCCCAGGCGGACATCGCCCTGGCCATGGGCTCGTACGCGGAGCTCCTCGAATAAGCCCCCGCTAAGGCTCCGCGTACCGCGCCGGGCGGTCCCCACCCGCACAGGGGACCGCCCGGTCGTCGCGCACCCCCCACGCGTCCTGTGCCCGTCCCCCCGCACATCCCTCCCCATGGCTTCGCGAGGAAGGACCCCCACCGTGCGAAGAACCCGCATCCTCACGGCCGTCCTGGCGCTGGCCGCCGGACTGCTCGCGGGCACCCCGCCCGTACTGGCGGCCGGCGCCGGCCCGCAGACGACGGCGGCGGCAGAGTCGTACACCTGGAAGAACGCCCGGATCGACGGCGGCGGCTTCGTTCCCGGGATCGTCTTCAACCGCAAGGAGAAGAACCTCGCCTACGCGCGCACCGACATCGGCGGTGCCTACCGCTGGCAGCAGACCACCAAGACCTGGACGCCGCTGCTGGACTCGGTCGGCTGGGCGAACTGGGGGCACACCGGTGTGGTGAGCCTGGCCTCCGACCCGGTCGACCCGGACAAGGTGTTCGCGGCCGTCGGGACGTACACCAACAGCTGGGACCCGGGCAACGGTGCCGTGCTGCGTTCCTCGGACCGGGGGGCGAGCTGGCAGAAGACGGACCTGCCATTCAAACTGGGCGGCAACATGCCGGGCCGGGGCATGGGCGAGCGGCTGGCGGTGGACCCGAACCGCAACAGCGTGCTGTACCTGGGCGCGCCCAGCGGGAAGGGCCTGTGGCGGTCGACGGACTCCGGGGTGACCTGGTCGCAGGTGACGAACTTCCCCAACGTCGGCACCTACGTCCAGGATCCGAGCGACACGAGCGGCTACGCCTCCGACAACCAGGGCATCGTCTGGGTCACCTTCGACGAGTCGACGGGCACGTCGGGCAGCGCGACGAGGACGATCTACGTCGGCGTCGCGGACCAGGACAACGCGGTGTACCGCTCGACGGACGCGGGCGCGACCTGGTCGCGGCTGGCCGGGCAGCCGACGGGACACCTGGCGCACAAGGGCGTACTGGACACCGTCAACGGCCATCTGTACCTCGCCTACAGCGACAAGGGCGGCCCGTACGACGGCGGCAAGGGCCGGCTGTGGCGGTACGCGACGGCGACCGGCACCTGGACGGACATCAGCCCCGTGGCGGAGGCCGACACGTACTACGGCTTCAGCGGACTGACGGTCGACCGGCAGAAGCCGGGGACCGTGATGGCCACCGCGTACAGTTCCTGGTGGCCGGACACCCAGATCTTCCGTTCCACGGACAGCGGTGGCACGTGGACGAAGGCGTGGGACTACACGTCGTATCCCAACCGCGCGAACCGGTACACGATGGACGTGTCGTCGTCGCCGTGGCTGACCTGGGGCGCGAACCCGTCGCCGCCCGAGCAGACACCGAAGCTGGGCTGGATGACGGAGGCGCTGGAGATCGACCCGTTCGACTCCGACCGGATGATGTACGGGACGGGCGCGACGATCTACGGCACGGAGAACCTCACGAACTGGGACGCCGACACCCCGTTCACGATCAGGCCGATGGTGCAGGGCCTGGAGGAGACGGCCGTCAACGACCTCGCCTCTCCCCCGTCGGGTGCGCCGCTGCTGAGCGCGCTCGGTGACATCGGCGGGTTCCGGCACACGGATCTGACGAAGGTCCCGTCGATGATGTTCACCTCGCCGAACTTCACGTCGACGACCAGCCTGGACTACGCCGAGACCCAGCCGAACACCGTGGTGCGGGTCGGCAACCTGGACTCCGGTCCGCATGTGGCGTTCTCGACGGACAACGGCGCGAACTGGTTCGCGGGGAGCGACCCCTCGGGTGTCAGCGGCGGTGGCACGGTGGCCGCGGCCGCGGACGGCAGCCGCTTCGTGTGGAGCCCGGCGGGCACGGGAGTGCACTACGCCACCGGTTTCGGCTCGTCGTGGGCGCCGTCCAGCGGTATCCCGGCCGGCGCGATCGTGGAGTCCGACCGGGTGGACCCGAGGACGTTCTACGGCTTCAAGTCGGGCAGGTTCTACGTCAGTTCGGACGGCGGCGCGACGTTCACGGCGTCCGCGGCGACCGGTCTGCCCAGCGGTGACAGCGTGCGCTTCAAGGCGTTGCCGGGCGTCAGGGGTGACGTGTGGCTGGCGGGCGGGGCGAGCGACGGGGCGTACGGTCTGTGGCACTCGACGGACGGCGGCGCGACGTTCACCAAGCTGTCGAACGTGCAGGAGGCCGACACGATCGGCTTCGGCAAGGCGGCGTCGGGCGCCTCGTACCAGACGCTCTACACCAGCGCGAAGATCGCCGGTGTCCGCGGCATCTTCCGGTCCACGGACAAGGGCGCGACCTGGACCCGCGTCAACGACGACGCCCACCAGTGGGGCTGGACGGGTGCGGCCATCACGGGCGACCCGAGGGTCTACGGCCGGGTCTACATCGCGACCAACGGCCGCGGCGTGATCTACGGCGACACCTCCGACACCGGCGGGGGCGACGGCGGGGGCGGCGGTACGGATCCGGCACCGACCCCGACGGGCGCCTGCGCGGTGACGTACACGATCACCAACCAGTGGTCGGGCGGCTTCCAGGCGGACGTGAAGCTGGCCAACACGGGGACCGGCGCCTGGTCCGGCTGGAGCCTCGGCTGGACCTTCCCGAACGGCCAGACGATCTCGCAGGCCTGGAACGCCGAGCACACCCAGTCGGGTACGGCGGTGACGGCGAAGAACGTCGGCTGGAACGCCAACGTGGCGGCCGGCTCCGCGGTGAGCTTCGGCTTCACGGGCAGTTGGTCGGGCACGAACACGAAACCGACGGCGTTCAGGCTGGGTGACCGGACCTGCACGGTGACCTGACGCCCGCGGGCGCGTGACGGAAGAGGCGGCCTCCCTTCGGAACGGGAGGCCGCCTCCTTCTGTCAGGCCCGGCCGGGGTCCGCGCGGGTCACGGCGTGTACACCGTCGGCCGGGGGGCCGTCGGCATGCCGTTGCCGAGGAAGAAGCTGGGGTGCGGGGGCTGGTTGTACGCGGTGTTCTGCCACGCGAGGGCCGTGCGGTACATCGTGTCGTGCAGCAAGGTGGTGATCCTCGTGCTCGTCTCGACCGGCGTGGAGTAGACGCGCAGGGCCGTGTTGTTCGTCGTCGGCCAGACGACCTCCTCGCGCCAGTCGCCGAGGATGTCACCGGACAGGGACGGGGTGGCCTTGGTGCCGTTGTTGGAGTGGACGCCGGAGGCGGTCAGCAGGCGGGTGTCACCGGAGGTGCCGTACTTGTCGATGCGGGTGCCGTCGAGGAGTTCACGGACGGGGTCGGCGTCCCACCAGGACAGGAAGTTGACGCTGGACGGCTCCCGGCCCAGGGAGGCGCCGGTCGCGGAGCGCAGGGTGGTGTCGGCGGCGGACCAGGCCTCGGCGCCCGCGCTGCCGGCGTAGACGTCGGCGGCGACGCCCCGGCCGTTGTCGGCGCCGGACGCCGTCTGCCACAGGACCTGGCCCGTGCGGGCGTCCGCCATCCAGGAGCCGGGCTTGCTGGAGTCCTCGGACACCTTGAAGTACTCCAGGCCCGCGCGGGACGGGTTGAGGTCCCCGACGTGTCCCGCGTCGCCGTGGCCGAGCCTGGTCGTCCACAGGCCGTTGCCGTTGTCGTCGACGGTCATCGCGCCGTACACGATCTCGTCCTTGCCGTCGGCGTCGACGTCCGCGATCGACAGGCTGTGGTTGCCCTGGCCGTCGTAGCCCTTGCCCGCGTTGCTGGAGGAGCTGGTGTCGAAGGTCCAGCGGCGGGTGAAGGTCCCGTTCCGCCAGTCCCAGGCGGCGATCACCGTACGGGTGTAGTAGCCGCGCGCCATGATCAGCGACGGGCGGGAGCCGTCGAGGTAGGCCGTGCCCGCGAGGAAGCGGTCGACGCGGTTTCCGTAGGAGTCGCCCCACGACGAGACCGTGCCGCGGGCCGGGACGTAGTCGACGCTCTGCATCGCCTTGCCGGTCTGGCCGTTGAACATGGTCAGGTACTCGGGTCCGGACAGGACGTAGCCGCTGGAGTTGCGGTGGTCGGCGGAGGAACTGCCGATCACGGCGCCCGTGCCGTCGACCGTGCCGTCGGAGGTCTTCATGGCGACCTCGGCCTTGCCGTCGCCGTCGTAGTCGTACACCTGGAACTGCGTGTAGTGGGCGCCGGATCGGATGTTGCGGCCCAGGTCGACGCGCCACAGGCGGGTGCCGTCGAGCTTGACGCCGTCGACGATCGTGTTGCCGGTGTAGCCGGACTGCGAGTTGTCCTTGGCGTTGGTGGGCTGCCACTTGAGGACGAAGTCCAGGGCGCCGTCGCCGTCGAGGTCGCCGACGGAGGCGTCGTTCGCCTCGTAGGTGTACGCCACGCCGTCGGGGGTGGTGCCGCCGGCCGGTGGGCTGATGGGCACGTCCTTGTAGCCGGTGCGGAGTTGGACCGCGTGGACGGAGTCGGCCTGTTCGACGCCGCCGACGATCGCGCGGACCGTGTAGTCGGCCTGGGCGGGGGCGCCGGAGTGGAAGAAGTTCGTGCTGCCGGTGATCGGGGTGGAGTTGACCTTCGTACCGGCCCGGTAGACGTTGAAGGAGACGTCGCCCGGGTCGGTGCCGAGCCAGCGCCAGCTGACCAGGTTGCCGCTGTCGGTATGCACGCTGACGACACCCCGGTCGAGTTTCTCGACCTGGCGGGCGGTGGCCGCCGCGGCGGTGTCCGTGGAGAGCGTGGTGAGACCGGCCCCGACCAGCGCGGACACGGCGGCCGCCGCGGCCAGGAGAGCGGTCCTGCGGCGTCTGCGGTGCGTGGGCGGATGCGGGTGTGTCTGCGGGTGCGGGTGCTGCACGAGACGTACCTCCCGGGAGGACGGACGGGTTGCACCCCGTCAGTCGCCGCCCGGCGAGGGAAGGTTGCCGGGGGCGGGGCCGTACCGGTCCGCCAGTTCGGCCGCGGTCCGCGCGATGCGGGCCCGCAGTTCCGGCGGGCCGAGCACCTCGATGTCCGCGCCGAGCCGCAGGAACTCCGCGTGGGCGTGTTCGATCGACTCGATGGGGACCGTCACCGTCGTCCAGCCGTGCTCGTCCGCGCCCCCGCCGGCGTTCGCGTCCGCGCCCCCGTCGGCGTTCACGTCTGCGTCCGCGTTCACGTCTGCGTCCGCGTACGTGTCGGCGTCGGTCCTGGTCGCCCTGGGGAGGGTCACGCCGGGCGCCAGCCGTACCACCGCCTGAGCCCGGTACAGCCGCGCGTGGAAGTCGCGCTGGTACGCCCTCCAGTAGGCGGCCAGGTCGAAGTCCGCCGGGCGGTCGAACCCCTCGCCGGTGGGGGTGAGGCGGAGGATCTGGTCGACGCGGAAGGTGCGGGGGCCCGGTCCGGCGACGACGTACCAGCGGCCGGCCTTGAGGACGAGCCCGTACGGCTCGAGTCGGCGTTCCACGTCGGTGGGTGTACGCCAACGACGGTAGACGGCGTTCAGCACACGGTTGTTCCACACCGCGTCGGCGACCGTCGGCAGATACGGCGCCTCCTCCACCTCCGCGTACCAGCCCGGCGCGTCCAGATGGAAGCGCCCGCTGATCCGGTCGGTGTGTGCCCGCAGCGCGGCCGGCAGGGCGGCCCGCACCTTCAGCTGGGCGGCGGCCAGCACCGGCCCGAGCCCCAGTTGGGCGGCCGGGCCGGGGACCCCCGCCAGGAAGAGGGCCTCGGCCTCGTCGGCGGTGAGGCCGGTGAGCCGGGTGCGGTAGCCGTCCAGGAGCCGGTAGCCACCCGCGTGCCCCGCGTCGCCGTAGAGCGGGACGCCCGCCGCGCCGAGCGCCTCCACGTCCCGGTACACCGTCCGCACCGACACCTGCAGCTCCTCGGCGAGCTGAGCGGCGGTCATCCGGCCCCGGGTCTGGAGCAGCAGCAGGATCGACACCAGTCGGCTGGACTTCACTGACACAGGATGTCAGGGAAGCGGCCCTAGCGTCGCGTCATGGCCTTTTCGGAGAAACTGCTGACCGTGCCGCCGCCGATCGAGGTGGCGGGACGGCGGATCAAGCGCTACCACGTCACCGCCGACCCGGCCGGGATCGCGCCCGAGGTGGAGAAGGCGGCGTACGCGATCCTGCCGGAGCTGCTGCCGGAGCCGGACGGGACCCCGCCGGCCACGTTCGTGGTGCTCCACCGCGGCGGCGACGACGGCGCCTACCTGAACGCGTACAGCTGGGTGTGGGACAACGTCCTGCACTTCCGGGGCGCCGCGGCGGGCCAGCCGGCGCTGGGCTGCCCGGACCGCGACCCGGCCCACTTCGTCACGTACGACAAGCCGTGGATCGGCTGCGTCTGGGAGCTGCCGCCGCTCCTGCACGAGCGGGACGCGTGGGTGCGGCACCTGCTCGCACCGCGGGTGCCCGACCTGGACGCCTACGTGACCGATTCCCTGCCCGAAGGAACCACCGGAGACCGCCCGTGAGCACCGCGCACGACTTCGACTTCCTGCACGGCGACTGGCACGTCACGCACCGTCGCCGGGCCGGCTTCCTCGACCCGGACAGCCCCTGGGAGCCGGAGTTCACGAGTACGAGTCACTGCCGGCCGCTGTTCGACGGCGCGGCGAACCTCGACGAGATCGACCTCCCCCGCCTCGGCTCGAAGGGGCTGACGCTGCGGCTGTTCGACCCGTCGACCGGCCAGTGGTCGCTGCACTGGTCCTCCAGCTCGACGGGACGGTTGTTCCCGCCCGTCACCGGCGCGTTCGTGGGCGGCCGGGGCGAGTTCCACGGTGACGACACCCATGACGGCAAGGACGTGCGGGTGCGTTTCGTGTGGTCGCAGGTGTCGCAGTCCTCGGCCCGCTGGGAGCAGGCGTTCTCGGTGGACGGCGGGGACACCTGGGTGACCAACTGGACGATGCGGTTCACGCGTCCCCGGACGGCACCCCGGGTTTCCGGAACGCGCGGAGCGTGAACCAGGGGTCGGGGCGGGGCCGGTCCTGGTCGGGCAGCCGGGCCAGCCGTTCGGCGAACCGCTCGGCGAGCGGCTCGCCCGGCGGCAGGGTGACGAACCAGCCGCGCCGCAGGTCGGCGATCGTGCGGCGCGGACTGCGGCCCTGTCCCCGGCCGGGGAAGCGGGCCTGTCCGGCGGGGACGAGGCCGCACGCGGCGGCGTACGACTCCACGAGCGCCGCCTCGTCGCGGGCGGCCCGGGGAGGGCGGGAGGCGAGCACGGCGTCGATGTCGCTGCCGACGTTGTGCGCGGCGGCCTTGTCGACCGTGGTGACGTAGACGCCGCCGGGCCGCAGGACCCGGGCGCACTCGGCGACGATCCCCCGCACGTCCGCGTCGCTCTCCGCGAGGTGCAGCAGCCACACGCTGCTGACGGCGTCGAACCGGCCCGCCGGGAAGGGCAGTTGCCGGGTGTCGGCCCTGACGATGGCACCGGGCAGGCGTAGGGCGGCCTGGCGGGCCATCGCGGACGCCAGGTCGACGCCGGTCACCCGGAGTCCCTCGCGTCCGGCCGCGAGCCTGCGGGTGACGATGCCCGTGCCGCAGGCGACGTCGAGCAGGCTGCGGGCCCGGCCGGGGATCAGCCCCAGGACGGCCTCCGCGGCGGCGGCCGCGCGTGGCTCGCCGCCGCGTGAGGCGTCGTAGCGTTCGGCTTCCTTGTCGTAGTCCAGCACGCGCGTCCCCCCGTTTCCGTCCGTCCGGTCCGTGCGTCGCGTGGGTCAGTGTGCCCCGTGGCCCGGGGCCAGGTCCTCCACCCGGCGGGCCAGCTCGAAGTCGCGTTCGGTGACGGCGCCGCCCGCGCTGTGGGTGCGCACGGCGAGGGACACCGTGTGGTGGCCGAGGGTGAGGTCGGAGTGGTGGTTCAGCTCCTCCTGGACCTGTGCGACATGGACGACCAGGGCGGTCGCGGCGAAGTGGGAGGCGAGCCGGTAGGAACGGGTGAGGCGGCCGGCGTCGAGGGACCAGCCGGGCAGCTCGGCGAGCCGGTCCTCGATCTCCTTCTGCGACAGCGGTTCGACGGCCATGGACCGGCTCCTCTCCTGGGTGTCGCGTACCCGTCCAGACTGCCACAGGAGAGGCGAGGCGGCCCTGGTCGGAGCGTCCCCGGCCGGCCGGCGCGCCACGCCGGCCGGGCCGGCACCGCCACGGAGCCGTCCTCGTGCCACGCGCCGCTCCTAGGCTACGGTCGACAGCATGACGACTGTCGCGACCGGCACCCGCGCCTCCTCCCCCGCCGCCCCCTCCGCCCAGGGCGTCGGCCCGTTGCTGCGGGCATGGCGGGAACGGCGGCGGGTGAGCCAGCTGGAGCTGGCCCTGCGCGCGGACTCCTCGGCCCGGCACATCAGCTTCATCGAGACCGGCCGCTCCCGGCCCAGCGAGGAGATGGTGCTGCGGCTCGCCGAGCACCTCGAGGTCCCCGTACGTGAGCGCAACGCCCTGCTGCTGGCGGCCGGTTACGCTCCCCACTACCGCGAGACCCCGCTGGACGACCCGGCGCTGGACGCGCTGCGGGCGGGCATGGAGCGCCTGATCCAGGGGTACGAACCGTACCCCGCGCTGGTCGTGGACGCGATGTACGACGTCATGGCGGCCAACCGCGGGATCATGATGCTGCTGGACGGCGTCCCGGAGTTCCTGCTGGGTCCGCCGGTGAACGCGATGCGTCTGACGCTCCACCCGCAGGGCCTCGCGCCGCGGATCCGCAACCTGCCGGAGTGGCGGGGGCACCTGCTCGCCCAGATGGAACGGCAGATCGCCCTGTACCGCTCCACTCCGCTGCGCGAGCTGTACGACGAGGTCGCCGCCTATCCGGTGCCGGAGAACGCGCCCGCGGCCGAACCGGCGGAGCCCGTGCCGTACTTCGCGCTGCCGATGCAGATCGAGCACGAGGGGCGGACGCTGTCGTTCATCTCGTCGATCTCCACGTTCAACACGCCGATGGACGTGACCGTCGCCGAGCTGGCCATCGAGACGCTGCTCCCGGCCGACCCGGCGACGGTCAAGTACCTGCACTCCCTCAGTGGCTGACGTGACGTCAGGTCAACGAGGTGGGGTCGGTCGCTGCGGGCCGGCCGTCGGTCCGGCGGGCCGTCAGTCGCAGCGGTCCGGCGGTCCGTCGGTCCTCAGTCGCGGTGGGCCGTCAGTCTCGGCGGTTCCGTCGGACGCGGCGGGCCGTCAGTCCGAGTCCCGTCAGTCGCGGCGGGCCGTCCAGGGCAGCGCGGCCGGACGGGCGCGGGAGGCGAGCGGGCCCACGCCGGCGGCGTACACCGCGAGGAAGGCGCCCGGTCCGAGGAGGTCGGGACGCGGCCTGGGGTGGCGGGTCCCGGACCGGAGTGCGCCGGCCCGGAACCCGCCGCCTCCACGATCCCGTCCGCGCCCGATCCGGTCGATTACCCATGAGGTAATGCCCGACCCGCCGTCCTGACCGGCGCCCCACCCTCCCCCGGTCTCCTCTCGTCCCCTCCCGTCTCTTCCCGTCCCCTCCCCTGCCCTCCGTCCCCTCCCGTCTCGTCCCGTCTCGTCCCCACCGCGGGCCCGATCCGGTCCGTCGCGGCTCCCGCCCGGTGCTCCCGCGTGGCGATCACCTCACCGTCGCCCCTGTGAGAGCAGGGCCGGGACATGACACACTGACCCGCGTGCCTCGACACGCAGGGGAGACGTGGCGTGAGTGAGCGGCGGCCCGCGCCCACGGTGGGCCAGGTGGTACTCGGCAGGCGGTTGCAGGACCTGCGTGAGGCGGCCGGCCTCGGCCGTGAGGAGGCGGCCCGCGCGCTGCGCGTGGCCCCGGCGACCGTACGGCGCATGGAGACGGCCGAGGTCGCGCTGAAGATCCCGTACGTGCAGGTGCTGCTGGAGACCTACGGGGTATCCGAGGAGGAGACCGCGGCGTTCGTCGCGCTCGCCGAGGACGCGAACCGGCCGGGCTGGTGGCAGCGGTTCCACGACGTGCTGCCGGAGTGGTTCAGCCTGTACGTGAGCCTGGAGGGCGCGGCGCGGCTGATCCGCTCCTACGAACCGCACTTCGTGCCGGGGCTGTTGCAGACCGAGGCGTACGCGCGGGCCGTGCTGGAGGCCGGGACGGTCGGGCAGACGAGCCCCGAGGCGATCGAGGGGCATGTGTCGCTGCGCATGGCCCGGCAGCGGCTGCTGGACGGCCCGAACCCGCCGCACCTGTGGGTGGTGATGGACGAGACGGTGCTGCGCCGCCCCGTCAGCGTCGACGCCACGGTGATGTACGAACAGCTCGACCGTCTCCTGGAGCTCGCCGGCCGCGACCGGATCACCCTGCAGGTCGCCGAGTTCGCGACCGGTCCGCACCCGGGGACGTACGCGCCGTTCTCCCTGTTCCGGTTCGGTGAGCCCGAGCTGCCCGACATGGTCGTCACCGAGTACCTGTCCGGCGCCCTGTACCTCGACTCGCGCCAGGAGGTCTCCGCGCATCTGGAGGTCCTCGACCACATGACGACCCACGCCGCGTCGGCGCAGCGCACGAGGGAGATCCTGCGGGACATCCGCGGGGCCGGCTGAGCGGACCCCGCCGCGCCGGATCCCGCGTCACCCCCGCGCCCCGCCCCACACACCAGCCCCAGGCCGCCACCGCACCGCTCCGGTCCACCGCTTGGGTCCAGCCCACCACACCGCTCCAGTCCAGCCGTCACCGCACCGCCTCAGCCGTCACGACCCCTGGGAGAAGACCCGCATGACCGGATCCGAGTCCGCAGCATCCGTCCGCATCGACACCAGCAGGCCTCATCCGGCCCGCGTGTACGACTGGTGGCTGGGCGGCAAGGACAACTACCCCGTGGACGAGGAGCTGGCCCGCCGGATCCTCGCCGTGGACGGCACGGTGCTGCGCGGAGCGCGCGCCAACCGCCGGTTCATGCAGCGGGCCGTGCGCACCGTCGCCGAGGCCGGGACGCGCCAGTTCCTGGACATCGGCACCGGGATCCCCACCGAGCCGAACCTGCACCAGGTCGCGCAGACCGTCGCCCCGGAGTCGAAGGTCGTGTACGCGGACAACGACCCGATCGTGCTGCGGCACGCGGAGGCGCTGCTGCACGGCTCGCCCGAGGGCTCCACGCACTACGTGCACGCCGACGTCCGTGACGTCGACGGCCTGCTGGACCGGGCGGCCGACTCCCTGGACCTCGACCGGCCGGTCGCCCTGTCGCTGGTGGCGCTCACCCACTACCTGGGCGAGGACCCGGCCGGCGACGACGTGTACGGCCTGCTGAAGCGGTACGTGTCCGCGCTCGCGCCGGGCAGCCACCTGATCCTGTCGCAGGTCACCCCCGACCTGAACCCCGAGGCCATCGAGAAGGCGGCGCACCACTTCCGGCAGAGCGGCACCCCGTTCCACCCGCGCTCGCTGGCGGAGTTCTCCCGCTTCTTCGAGGGGCTGGAGCTGCTGGGCCCGGGTGTGATCCCGGTCTCCGGCTGGCGGCCGGAGCCGCAGGACGTGGCGCTGCAGGCGGAGGGGATCGTGCCGGTGTACGCGGGGGTCGCGCGCAAACCCTGACCCGTCGGCGCGGGGTGACCCGTACGGGCGCTGTGAACGGGTGCGCTCCCGCGCCCGCCCCTAGGTTCGAGACACGGGGGTGAGCAAGGGAGCGCACGTGACCGCACCACGGACACCGCCCACCGAGCCCGGCACGGCGCACCTCGCCGAGTCCGCCGGAACCGGCTCCGACACCGGCACCGGCACAGCTGTCGGCGTCGTCACCAGCGTCGGCGCCGGTGACGCGAGGGAGGTCTGATGCCCACCGACGCCGTGCTGTACCAGGCGGCCGCGCTCTGCCTGACCCACCCGGACGACGACTTCCACGCCCGGCTACCGCTGCTGCGCGAGGCCGCCCCGCAGCTGCGGGAGTTCACCGATCACGCGGCCGTGACGCCGCCCCGGGAGCTGGCCGCTCACTATCTGCGGGTCTTCGACGGGGAGAACCGGCACAGCCTGTACCTGAGCCGGTGGCGGGACACGGACCCCCGGCGGCCCGGCACGCCCCCGGCCCGCTTCCGCGACCTCTACCGGCGGTACGGGCTGGAGGTCACCGGTGAGGAGCCGCCCGACTTCCTGCCGGCCGTGCTGGAGTTCGCGGCCCGCACCGGCGACACCGGCCCGCTCACCGATCACCGCCACGGCCTGGAGCGGCTCCGCGCGCGGCTCACCGGCTGCGGTACGCCGTATGCGGCGGTCCTGAACGCGGTGTGCGCCACAGTGCCGGCCGCAGGCACCGACGCGCGCCCCTGACGACCCGGTGACCGCCCCGCCGGAGCGGCCTAGGCGCCCTTGGCCTGGTCCTGGTCGTCGTCGACGATCTCGGCGTCGACGACCGTCTCGTCGTCCTGCTTCCGGGCCGAACCGCCACCCGCGCCGCCGCCCGCCGCGTCGGACCCCGGCGGGGTCTGCTGCTGGGCCTGTGCGTACATGGCCTGACCCATGCGCTGGCTGACGGTGGCGAGTTTGTCGACGCCGGCCCGCAGGGCGCCGGTGTCGGCGTTCTGCTCCAGGAGCGTCTTCAGTTCCGCGATCGCCGCCTCGACCTCGCCCTTGACGTCGGCCGGCACGCGCGCGCCCTCGCCCGCGTCGTCGCGGAGGAACTTCTCGGTCTGGTAGACGAGTTGTTCGGCCTGGTTGCGGGTCTCGGCGGCCTCCCGGCGTGTGCGGTCCTCCTCCGCGTACTGCTCGGCCTCGCGCATCATGCGGTCGATGTCGTCCTTGGGGAGGGCGGAGCCGCCGGTCACCGTCATCTTCTGTTCGCGGCCGGTCGCCAGGTCCTTGGCGGAGACGTGCATGATGCCGTTGGCGTCGATGTCGAAGGCCACCTCGATCTGCGGGACGCCGCGCGGGGCCGGCGGAAGGCCGGTGAGGTCGAAGACGCCGAGCTTCTTGTTGTAGGCGGCGATCTCACGTTCGCCCTGGTAGACCTGGATGCCGACCGAGGGCTGGTTGTCGGTGGCCGTGGTGAAGATCTCCGAACGGCGGGTGGGGATCGTGGTGTTCCGTTCGATGAGCTTCGTCATGATGCCGCCCTTGGTCTCGATGCCCAGGGACAGCGGGGTGACGTCGAGGAGCAGGACGTCCTTGACGTCGCCGCGGAGGACACCCGCCTGCAGGGCGGCGCCGACGGCCACCACCTCGTCGGGGTTGACGCCCTTGTGCGGGTCCTTGCCGGTCAGCTCCCGCACCAGGTCCGTCACCGCGGGCATCCGGGTCGAGCCGCCGACGAGGATGACGTGGTCGATCACGGAGAGTTTGATGTTGGCGTCCTTGACGGCCTGGTGGAAGGGCGTCTTGCAGCGGTCGAGCAGGTCGGCCGTCAGCTCCTGGAACTGGGCGCGCGTCAGTTTCTCGTCGAGGTGCAGGGGGCCTTCGGCGGAGGCGGTGATGTAGGGGAGGTTGATCGTCGTCTCGGTCGAGCTGGACAGTTCGATCTTCGCCTTCTCGGCGCCTTCGCGCAGCCGTTGCAGCGCCATCCTGTCGTTGCTCAGGTCGATGCCGTACTGGCCCTTGAACGTCTTCACCAGGTGTTCGACGATCCGCTGGTCCCAGTCGTCGCCGCCGAGGTGGGTGTCGCCGTTGGTGGCCTTGACCTCGATGACGCCGTCGCCGATCTCCAGCAGCGACACGTCGAAGGTGCCGCCGCCGAGGTCGAAGACGAGGACGGTCTGCTCCTCACCGCGGTCGAGGCCGTAGGCGAGGGCGGCCGCGGTGGGCTCGTTGATGATCCGCAGCACCTTCAGGCCGGCGATCTCCCCGGCCTCCTTGGTGGCCTGCCGCTGGGCGTCGTCGAAGTAGGCGGGCACGGTGATCACCGCGTCCGTGACGTCCTCTCCGAGGTAGGACTCGGCGTCCCGCTTCAGCTTCTGCAGGACCCTGGCGGACAGCTCCTGGGCGCGGTAGCGGGTGCCGTCCACATCGCCGTGCTCGGGGAAGCGCCAGTGCGCGTCACCCATGTGGCGCTTGACCGAGCGTGCGGTGCGGTCGACGTTGGTGACGGCCTGCCGCTTGGCGACCTCGCCGACGAGCACCTCGCCGTTCTTGGCGAAGGCCACGACCGACGGGGTGGTCCTGGCCCCCTCCGCGTTGGCGATGACCGTGGGCTCGCCGCCCTCCAGGACGGCCACCACCGAGTTCGTGGTGCCGAGATCGATCCCGACCGAGCGTCCCATCGCTGTCCCCTTCCGCCAGGGAGCCCCGCGCTTCCGGACTTCCAGCACAAAACTTGAGCGGGCTTCTGTCAATGGGGGCGTGCGCCGCCCCCGCGGTCGTGGGCCGTGCGCCCCGCGCGCTCTCGGGTGCGCGCGCCCTCCGAGGAGGGCCGTGAGCCCTGCCGGGCACCCGGCGGACGGTTCCGCCGGTCAGGAGGACAGGTGCCCCGCCGGACGCTTTCGATGCGGCTCCCCGCGCAGCTCCACCGCCCGCCGGGGCCGGTCGGTGATCACCACGTCCACGCGCCGGTCGGCGAGGAAGGCGCGCAGCCCCGCGTCGTCGTTGACCGTCCACACCATGGTGAACAGGTGGTGCCGGACCGCCCCCCGCAGCACGCCGGCGCGCGCCAGCCGCCGGTGCACGGCGACGCCGTGCGCGCCGCAGGCCCGCAGGCGCCGTAGCGGGAACAGCTCACTCGCCCGGGTCCCCACCAGCCGGCCCGCCGCGATCTCGGCGCGGTCGCGGCCCAGCGACAGGGCGGTCCGCACCCCGGGGAAGGACCGGGTGATCGCGGCGACGGAACGGTCCTCCAGGGTGGTCGCGACGAACCCGTCCCGGCCGAGCAGCGCCACCGCACGGTCGATCAGCTCGCGCTCGTAGCCGGTCTCCTTCAGGTCGAGGTGCCCGACCAGCTTCCCGGCGACCAGCGCCATGACGTCCTCGACGACCGGGACGGCGTATCCGGCGCGGGCGCACAGCTCGGCGTAGCCGATCCGGGACAGCGGTGGTCCGGTGCGGCAGGCGCGCGCGTCGTGGTGGACGACGAGCACGCCGTCTGCGGTCCGCCGGATGTCGAACTCGGCGTACTCGGCGCCGGAGGCGAGTGCGTCCTCGTACGCCTCGCGGGTGGCGGCGCCGCGTCGTTCGGAGCCGCCGCGGTGGGCGGAGACGGCGGGGTACGGCCCCATGGGCTCACCTCCCTGTCCGGTGTCCGGCCGCTTGCGGCACCGTCGTCGTCCCTGTCCGCCGCCGGGACGTCACCCGGCCTGTCCGGTCGCCCGGACCGCAGCCCGTTATACCCGGCCCGGCCGCCCCGAACCGAACGGGGGTGCGAGCCGTCCGTGGTGGACGGCCCGCACCCCCGGCGGGTGGTGGGGTGTCGGCTCAGGCGAGCTTCGCCGACAGCGTGATCGGTACGGCCTTCAGGGCCTGGCTGACCGGGCAGTTGGCCTTGGCCTCCTCGGCGGCGGCCACGAACGCGTCGTGGTCGAGGCCGGGCACGGTGCCCTCCACGGTCAGGTGGATGCCGGTGATGCCCTCACCCGGCTGGAAGGTGACGTCGGCCGAGGCGACGAGTTTGGTGGGCGGGGTGCCGGCACCGGCGAGGGCGTGCGAGAAGGCCATCGAGAAGCAGCTGGAGTGGGCGGCCGCGATCAGCTCCTCCGGGCTGGTCCTGCCGTTCGCCTCCTGGGAGCGGGAGGCCCACGTCACGGGCTGCTGGTCGATGGCACCGGAGGAGTCGAAGCTGACGACGCCGTTGCCCTCGAGCAGGTTGCCTTCCCAGACGGTGTGTGCGGAGCGCGTGGTGGCCACGACGATTCCTTTCCAAGTACTGGCTGATACGGCGGGGGCGGTCCCGTTTCCGGGTGCCTGTGCCCCATCCGATCACACCGGACCCCGCCGTACCCAGCGGACGGGGCAACGACGCCGGGCGCGTCGGCGCTGTCGCCCGCGGCGCCGGGCCCTCATCGCACCCGGAAGACCGGCCCGCGCGGCGTGAACGGCAGCCGGCTGCCCTGCGGGATCAGGTACGCGTGCTCGCGCCGTATCCGCAGGGTGTCGCACCAGCCGTCGGTGATGACGAGGACCGGCGCGCCGGGCGGGAAGTCGTCGGCGCGGTGCAGCAGGTCGACACCGGGCTGCAGGACCGTGCCGCCGCGCCCGTGGACGCGGACCCGGCCGGCGATCTCGGTGACGGGGAGGTAGCCCGCGTCGTGCGGGGCCGCGTCGCAGAAGACGACCCGGGCGGCCGGTACGTCGCGGGCCTCGGCGTAGGAGGCGATCGCGCCGAGTGCCTTGCCGAGGAGGGTGCGGTCCATGGAGCCGGAGGTGTCCAGGACGACGCCGAAGGTGCAGCGGGCGACCTCCTCGGGCGGGAAGAGGCGGCCCGCGCGCGGGATGTCGGGCGTGGAGGCCTGGCGGCGGGCGGGCCGGGCGTACGACCGGACCGGCTCCGGGCGGGGCACGAACTCGTCGAACCAGCGGGCGAGCCGGGCGTCCCACGGCAGGGGTGGGTGGCTGAGGGCGCGGATCTCCTCGACGAGGCCGCCGGGGAGGAAGCCGCGTTCCTGCCGCTGGTGCAGGTCCAGGCCCTGGGCGAGGCCGCGCCGGTAGAAGCCGTCGAGGTCGACGTGGTCGCCGGGCGGGCCGAGGGGGGCGCCGAGGACGTCGCCGGTGCCCTTGCCGCGCGGGGTGGACAGGCGGCGCATCCGGCGCAGGTCGCCCGCGATGCGGTCGTAGACCTCCTCGCCGGACAGGCCCGTCAGCTCCGCGTCGTACAGCAGCCCTTCGGGCATGGTGCCGACCTGCATCTCGCGCAGCCAGCCGTTGATGACGTAGTCGCAGGCGACGTTGAAGAGATAGGGGTCGCGGGTGCCGCAGCGGTCGCCGTGGCGCAGGGCGGCGTGCAGCATCTCGTGGGCGAGGATGAAGCGCCACTCCTCGTCCTCGAACGTCCGCAGCGGATTGACGTAGATCTCGCCCGCCTCCGCGTTCACGGCGGCGATCTGGATGCCGTGCGCGCGGGCGAGTTCGGCGTCGGCGACGAGGGTGATGCCGGCCGCGATGCCGCCCAGCAGCGGATACGAGGAGATGAACCAGCTCAGCGCGTTCTGCCAGGGGCGCCGGTCGGGGGCCTCGCCGTCGAGGGAGTCGCGGCGGCCGCCCGCCATGTCCATCGCGGCGGACACGGTCCGGGTGAGCGCGGTGGCGAAGGCGAGCTGCCAGTCCGGGGCCTGGGTGGCGTACCAGCCGTGCCACGGGACGAGCACCTGGTCGGGCTGGGTCCCCGCCGTGCCGCAGTGCTCGTGGACGGGAGGGATGCCGGTGCGCCGCCAGCGGTCGGCGAGCTGCTCCTCGTCGCCGTCGGGGTAGGTCCGCGGCAGCTCGTCCGGGGCGCGGCCGACGGGGAAGGTCAGCAGGAACCGGTTGACGACCGTGCAGCGCGCGGCGAGGTCGAACCGGTCGGGCTGGACCCGGTCGCCCTTGGCCGCCGGGACGTGCCCGAAGCCGAGGTGGAGGGCTGCGTGGGCGAGCGACCAGGCCCAGCGGGCCGGCTCGGCGAGGCGGTCCGGGTGGGCGTGCACCGTGCCGTCGGAGTGGACGGTGAGGAGGCCGTCCCGGGGCGCGAGGGTGCAGTCCTCGTGCCGGCAGACGTCGAAGTCGACGGCGGCCAGCGCCGGGTTGGCGCGCACCAGGCGCATGCCCTCCGCGAACGCCTCCCCGGCCAGGTCCCGCTTCTTCTTGCCGCGGCCACGGCTCACCGTCGCGCCTCCACCAGCCGGGGCATGTCGCGGGCGGCCTCGACCAGGAACCAGGCGGGCAGGACGGGGTTGCCGTCGGCGTCGGAGGCGATGACGGTCTGGGCGACCTCGACGGAGATCTCGGCGAGCTGCACGAGCAGCGACTTGGCGCGGTAGGCGGTCTGCCGGCCGTTGGCCGACATGTGCTCCTTGACGGCGGGGAGTTCCTTGACGAGGCGGCCGCGGAAAGACTCGGCGAGGTAGTACAGCAGGTCGCGGTCCTCGACGCGGTGCGGCCAGGGCGCGTCGCCCTTGAGGACGGCCTCGATGCCGTACCGGCTGCGGACGATCTTGACGTAGCCGCAGAAGGCGGTGGCGTGCGCGGGGGTGAGCGTGCCGTGCGCGAGGACCTTCAGGGTGTCCTCGTCGAGGTCACGGCCGAAGGAGTGCAGGGCGTCGGAGAGCATGTGCCAGGAGCGGGGCGTGGAGAACGGCTCCTCGGTCTTGGGCGGCTTGGACCACAGGTGGTCGGGGCGGTCGGTGACGTGGTCCAGGACCCACGGGTGGATGCCGTGTGCGGCGGCCCAGGTGAGCCAGTCCTTGGCGGAGGCCTCCAGGTGGACGTGGGTGAGGCGGTTGACGAGCGCGGAGGCGACGGGGCGGGCGAGGGCGTTGTCGGTGGCGCGGTTGCCTGCGCCGATGACGATCGAGCCCTTGGGCAGCTCGTAGTTCCCGATCCGGCGGTCGAGGATCAGCGAGTAGAACGCCTTCTGCACGTCCGGGGTGGCCGCGTTGAGCTCGTCCAGGAACAGGCAGTACGGCTCGTCGCGGGCGATCGCCTCCGGCGGGCAGAACACCGACCGCCCGTCACGGATCTGCGGCACGCCGATGAGGTCCTCGGGCGCGAGCTGGGTGCCGAGCAGGCTCACGCACTCCAGGCCCAGGGACTCTGCGAAGTCCCGCACCAGGGAGGACTTTCCGATGCCGGGGGCGCCCCAGAGGAACACCGGCCGCACGGTGGCGAGACCGAGCAGCAGTTCGGGGATGCGGGCGGGGGTGACCGTGACGGCTGCCTGCAACGCGGCGGCTCCTTGCGGGATGCGGGGTGGAGAGGGCGCGCGCGGTCGCCGCGGCGCCGGGGCACCGCGACGAGGGCGCGGGACCGGTACGGACAGTGTGGGCGTACGGATCCGTCGGCGCAGCCGGTTTTCAGGCGGCGCGCTCCTCCGACGCCGTCTCCAGCGGCACCTGGGGCCCGTCGGACTCGCGCAGCCAGCGGCGCAGGACGCGGTGGACGTGCTCGGCGCCGGTCAGGTCCTCCCCGTCGGCGACGGGCGCGGACAGGGCGAGCGGGGACAGCAGGAACGGCTTGGACTGGGCGCCGCCGAGGCCGCCGTGGGAGCCGATCTGCTCCTCGAAGGCGAGGACCTCGCCGTCGGCGGGGTCGTGGAAGGAGTTGACCATGATGTCGGCGGTGTGCGGGAAGGAGTGGGTGCGGCGGACCGCCTCGGCGGCTCCCGGGCCGAGTCCGGCGAGCGGGCCGGGCTCCTCGTCGAGCCGGTCCACGGGGATCTGGGCGCCGTGCGCGCCGAGCACCACCCCGCCGTGCTCCTCGCTGCGGACGAGGAGGAAGCCGATGCCGGGATGGTTGGCGAGGGTGGTCAGCAGCGCCGGGTACCGGGCGTCGATCTCCTCCTTGCTCATCCGGTGCGGCACGTCGGGGAAGGAGACCAGCCCGAGGTTGCCGGAGGCGAGCACGACCGGCTCCGAGCGGCGGGAGGGGCGGTGCTGCTCACCGCCCTCCTCGACCGGGCGGCGCAGTGCCGCCCGGACGGCCGCACGGGCCTCGGCGCCGCTGTGGGTGCGCTCGGCCCGGCGCGGCACGGGCAGCCCGCAGCCGGCCCGCACCAGGTCGCCGAGGGTGAGCCCGTAGCGGGCGCGGAAGGTTTCGCCGGGGCTCTGCCCGTGGTCGGACAGGACGACGATCCGGTACGGCCGGGGGGCGTGCTCGGCGACGGTCTCGATGAGCGCGAGCGCCCGGTCGAGGCGGGCGAGGACCTGCTCGGCGTCGCGGCTGAGCGGGCCGGAGTGGTGGGCGACCTCGTCGTAGGCCACGAGGTCGGCGTAGACGGCGCTGCGGCCGGCGAGCATGTCGCCCATCACCGCGGCGACGACGACGTCGCGTTCGACGACGGTGGCGAAGGCGCGGATGAACGGGTAGAGGCCGCCCCGGGCGACGCGCGGGCGCTGCTTGCGCAGGCGGGCGCGGGTGGACTGGCCGATCTCGCGGGCGACCTCCGCGACGAACGACAGGGCGGTGCGGACCGCGTTGGCCGGGTCGGAGAAGTACGCGAAGTAGCCGGCCCGGGAGCGGGTTTCGGGGCTGCGCCGCCGGGTGGCGATGGACAGGACGAGGGCCTGTTCGTCGGCGCCGCCGCCGAAGAGGTTGCCGCGGCTGGCACCGTCGGCGGAGAGCAGTCCGCCGTCGCCGGTGCGTTCGACGGCGCGGCGCTGGAGTTCGGCGGCGCTGGTGGGACGGTTGCAGACCATCACCTCCCGGCTGTCCTTCTCGTACCAGCGGAAGGCGGGGACGTCGTGGTTGCTGCCGTGCAGGATGCCGAGCTGGCTGGCGCCGGTCTGACTGGACCAGTCGGTGCGCCACGGGGTGAGGCGGTGGGTGGGGCGGGGGTGTCGCCGGTCCGGTCCGGGGCCGTGGCCCAGCCAGCGGCCGATCGTCGGCATGAGCCCCTTGTCGACGGCGGCGACGAGGACGTCGTGGCCGACGCCGTCGAGCTGGAGGAAGACGGTGCCGTGGGTGGCGGGGCAGGCGGGTCCGGTCCGGCGGCGGCGGCGGTCGGCGAGGCGGTACAGGCGGCGCCGGTAGGCGTCGTCGTCGCGGACGGCGAGGGCGGCGCCCGTCGCGGAGGCGACGGCCGACATCACGGCGGCCACGATGACGGCGGTCTCGGGGGCCGCCTCGCTCTGCCCGGAGGGGTTCAGACGCAGGGTCAGCAGGAGCAGCGAGCCGTTGAGGAAGAACACCAGCAGGCCGAGGACGAGCGCCGGTACGAGCAGCAGCAGACGGACCAGGAGGGGCCAGGCCAGGGCGGACAGCAGACCGAACACGCCGGCGCCGACGGCCGCGGTGACGGCGATGGTGGTGGCGCTGTCGCCGTCGGGCGACTGGAGCCGGAAGTCGGGCAGGATGCCCGCGAGCACGAGCATCGTGACCGTGGACACGCCCCACACCGCGACGCTCCGCCCGGCCTGACTGACGGCCCGCCGCCAACGCCCCGCACGCACGCCCCGCACACCTCACGATCCGGCCCCGTCGCCCGTGGAGGCCGCCTCCACCCTGTCATACCGCGCTGACGGGCGTGCGGGGTCGGGGCGGTGGTGCCCGTGCCGCCGTCCGCCGCGAGTGCCCGGACCCCGCGTTCATCCGCCGTCCTCCCGGGACTTGGCGTCCACCCGCGTCCGTACCGGCACCCGGTGTTCATCCGCCGTCGTACCCGCACCCGGTGTTCACCCGCCGTGGTCCACGGGCCCGGTGTTCATCCGCAGTGGTCCACGGGCCCGGTGGTCACGCTCCGTCGTCGTCCATGGACCCGGTGTACACCCGCCGCCCGGGGCCCGGTGTTCACCGGCCGTCGTACCCGGCCGTCGGCATCGACAGGCGGCGGTGTACGCGGGCCTTCATCTGGGCGTCGTAGGCGGGTTCGGCGAAGCCGACCGTCTCCACGCGGACCCCGCGCCGGGCGCACTCCGCCGCGAACTCCTCGACGCAGGACAGCGCGCTCTCCAGTACCCGCCGGCTGGGCGCGACGAACAGGTCGACGCCGGGTCTGACTCCGTCCCACAGCACACCGTGGTCGGCGCGCAGTCCGCGGACGAGCAGTTCGCGGCGGACGACGTACCCGCGTTCCGCGGCCCAGCGCGCGCACATCGCGTGCTGGCTGCGGGAGTCCACCAGGAAGGGATCGGCGTCCAGTTCCTCCAGCGGCGTCAGACTCGCGATCGCCGTGACCCGCACCGGTCCCATGGCGTCCCCCTCACCTCCGGGTTTCGCCGCCGACCCTACTCCTGCCCGTAGGCTTCGGGGAGTCGCGCGAAGGAGGCAAAGAGGTGCCGGTGGAGATCACCTGGTGGGGTCACGCCACCTGCACGGTCGAGGATTCGGACGTCCGTGTGCTCACCGACCCCCTGTTCGCCCGCAGGCTCGCGCATCTGCGCCGCCGCCGGGGCGCGCCGCCCCCGCCCGGCGCCTGGCGCGCGGACGTGGCGCTCGTGTCGCACCTGCACGCCGACCACCTGCACGTGCCGTCGCTGGCGCGCCTCGCGCCGGGCACGCGCCTGTTGGTGCCCCGGGGCGCGCCGCGCGCCGTGCCGGGGCTGCGCCGCCTCGCCCATCTGCGGCTGACCGAGATGGAGCCCGGCGACGAGAGGGGCGTCGGCGGGGTGCGGATCCGGGCGGTGCCCGCGCGGCACGACGGGCGGCGGCTGCCGTTCGGCCCGCACCGCTCCCCCGCGCTGGGATACGTCGTCGAGGGCGGGGCACGCACGTACTTCGCCGGGGACACGGGCCTGTTCGAGGACATGGCCAAGGAGGTCGGGCCGGTCGACGTGGCGCTGCTGCCGGTGGGCGGCTGGGGGCCGTTCCTCGGTGAGGGGCACCTGGACGCGGGGCGCGCCGCGGAGGCGCTGGCCCGGCTGGCGCCGCGCAGTGCTGTGCCGGTGCACTACGGCACGTACTGGCCGATCGGGATGGACTCCGTGCGCCCCCACGAATTCCACGCGCCGGGTACCGAGTTCGTGCGTCTGGCGGCCGAACGGGCGCCGGAGGTGGTGGTGCACCGGCTCGAGCACGGGGAGAGCGTGCGCCTGGGGGACGCGCGGTGACGCCGCTGTCCGCCACCTTCACGACGGTGCTGCCGACGGAGTCCACGCAGCAGGCGATCGGCTATCCGTCGCTGTTCCTGCTGGTGCTGATCGGGGCGTTGGTGCCGGTGGTGCCGACCGGGGCGCTGGTGAGTTCGGCGGCGGTGGTCGCCGTCCACCGGGCGGCGCCCTTCTCGCTGGCGCTGGTGTTCCTGACGGCGTCGCTGGCGGCGTTCCTCGGGGACGTGGCGCTGTACTGGCTGGGGCGGCGGGGGATGAAGTCGAAGAACGGCTCCCGCTGGCTGGAGGCGATACGGTCGCGGGCGCCGGAGGAGCGGCTGGGGCAGGCGCAGGCGAAGCTCGCCGACCACGGCACGGCGGTGCTGGTGGTGTCCCGGCTGGTGCCGGCTGGCCGGATACCCGTGATGCTGGCGTGTCTGCTGGCGAAGTGGCCGATGCGCCGCTTCGCGCGGGGCAACCTGCCGGCCTGCCTGGCCTGGGCCGTGACCTACCAGCTGATCGGGATACTGGGCGGCTCGCTGTTCCCCGAGCCGTGGGAGGGCGTGGTCGCCGTGGTCGCGCTGACCCTGGTGATCAGCGCGGCCCCGAGCGTGTGGCGGCGTGTACGGAGGGCCAAGGCCGCCTGATGGAGTGCGGGCAGAGCCGCCCGCCGGCGGGAGCGGAGCGGGACGCTGCGCGTCCCGCTCACCCGGCTAAGCGTCAGGGGTGGTTCGCCGGGCCGGCCTGCTGGATCGCGGGATGGTCGCCGCCGCGCCTCCAATGGCCATCATCAGTGCCACCTGAATCGCGGTGTGCAGAGATCCGCGGTCCAGTACACCGTCGTGCACACGACGAGGATCAGCCCTCCGCCATGTCTTGACCCACCACCGGCCCAGTGTCACGAGCTCGGATCAGTTTTCACGGCTCCCCCACGCAACTCACCACAGCGCCGATGACGAGAACGAGACCTACCACACCACGCCGTCCGTCGTGTTCAGCAGGGTGGGGCACAGGGGTTGCCTCCCGGGTGGGGAGGCAGTGGTGAGGGGTGGAGCCCGCCGAACGCCAGGCCCCCTCGGGCGGCCCGTCTAGTCCAGGATCCGTGAGCCGCCCACCGGCAGGTCCCACAGGTCCTCGCGGCTGCCTCCCGCCTTCTCCCAGGCGGCCCGCACCCGGGTGAGCGGTTCGAGGACGGGCTCCGCGGACAGGATGAACGTGCCCCAGTGCATGGGGGCCATCCGGCGCGCCCCCAGGTCCTGCGCCGCCCGCACCGCCTCCTCCGGGTCGCAGTGGACGTCGCTGAGCCACCAGCGCGGGTCGTAGGCGCCGATGGGCAGCAGGGCCAGGTCGATGCCGGGGTAGCGCTGCCCGATGCGGGCGAACCAGTGGCCGTAGCCCGTGTCGCCCGCGAAGTACACGCGCTGTCCGTCGGGGTCGGTGAGCACCCAGCCGCCCCACAGGGAGCGGCAGGTGTCGGTGAGGCTGCGCTTGGACCAGTGGTGGGCGGGCACGAAGTCGAAGCGGACGCCGGACAGTTCGGCCGCCTCCCACCAGTCGAGTTCGGTGACGCGGGTGAAACGGCGGCGGTGGAACCAGCGGCCGAGCCCGGCCGGCACGAACACGGGCGTGTCGCGCGGGAGTCGGCGCAGCGTGGGGGCGTCCAGGTGGTCGTAGTGGTTGTGGCTGATGACGACCGCGTCGACGGGCGGCAGCGCCTCCCAGGGGACGCCGACGGGGGTGATGCGGGCCGGGGTGCCGAGGATGCGGCGGGACCAGACCGGGTCGGTCAGGACGGTCAGCCCGCCGACGCGCACCACCCAACTGGCGTGTCCCGCCCAGGTGACGGCGACGGTGCGGGCGTCCACCGCGGGCAGCGGGCCGGGTTCGACGGGCAGCCGTGCGATGTCGGCGAGGCCCTCCGGGCCGGGGCGTATGGCGCCCTCGCGGGCGAAGCGGGCCATGGCCTTGAGGCCGGGCAGCGGAGCGGTCAACCGGTCGTGGAAGGTGCGCGGCCACACCCGCCGCTCCCCCAGCGGACGGGGCGCGGTGAGCGGCGGCGGTACGGGGGACGCCAGCGGGGACCCGATCGCCGGGGCGTCGCTCTCCCGTACGGGCGCACTGGTGGTGGTCGACTCGGACTGCTGCGTCATCGAGGAGGCTCCCATCGCTGAGCGTCGTCACGGAGATCGTCGAGGACCGACCTCAGAAGACTCAACGCGCGTTGCACGTGTGGCAGTTCCAACGGAGTGGGTGAGGTGAGGCATTCCGCGCGCTCCGCGTCCGTGCCGCCCAGCAGCACGGCGGTGGACAGCCGGACGCGCAGCGCCCCGAGGTCGTCGCCGAAGCGGTGGCCGCCCGGCGCGGGCATGCCGAGCCGGGCGGTGAGGAGGTCCTCCAGGTCCTGCGCGTCGCCGACCTCCTGCGCGGACAGGGCGGTGCGCAGGGGCGCGAGGTCGACGTACAGGTGCCGGCCGGCCCGCGGCGGCCGGGAGAGGGCGCCCGCTGCCTCCACGGCGGCGTGCGCGGCGGAGGCCACGCGCGCGTGCAGGCGTACGGAGGCACGCACGCGTGCGGTGACGTGCTCGGGCTCGGTGAGGGCGTGCGCGGCGGCCGCGGCGACCGGTGCCGCGACACGGGCGTCGAGGGCGGTGAGGACGTCGAGCACGCGCGCGTGCAGGTCGTCCCCGGCCGCCGTGGCGGGGAAGCGGGCGACGGCGGCCGGCCAGCCGCCGGGCAGCAGGGCGCCCGCGAGGTCGCTGACGACCGTGACCCGCTCGGGCAGCATCTCGGCGGGGCTGACCAGCACGGTGTCGTTCGGGTCGTGCAGGGTGTCGCGCCAGGTCTCGTCGCTGACCAGGTGCAGACCCTCGTCGGCGGCCGCCTCCACCGCCTCGTGCAGTACCTCGGGCGGGGCGACGGTGGCGGTGGGGTCGTCGGCGACGGACAGCACCAGAAGGCGCGGATCCCCGCCCTCGGCGCGAACCCGGCGCACGGTCTCCAGCAGGGCGAACGGGTCCGGGACGCCACCGCACTCGGCCGGCGTCGCGACATGGAAGACGGGTCTTCCCAACAGGCGTGCGTACGGCGCCCACCAGGCCGCGCACGGCCTCGGCACCAGGACGTCACCGCCGACGGCGGCGGTCAGCGCGAGCAGCAGGGCGGGGGCGCCGGGGCCGGCCACGACCCGCTCGGGCCCGGTGGGCGTGCCGCGCCGCTCCCAGTAGCCGCAGGCGGCCTCCCGCAGGACGGGGCCGCCGCCGACCGGTTCGCTCTCGGCGCGGATGGCGGCATCGGCGAGCACCGCGGCGAGGCCGGGCAGCACGGGCAGCCCGTCCGGAGGGAGCGGCGGCCCGTAGCGGACGGGCCCGTGCCCTTCCGGTTCCGTCCGCCGCATGGGGTCCTCCGCGCAGTCCGTCCCTGGTGCCCTCTGTCGCCGGCCGGTGGTGCGCCGCTCCGCTGCGCCGGGGCTGTCCGCTCCCCGTGTGCCGGGTGGTGCGTGACGACTCGTGCGGAGTCGTACGGTGCCGGGTGTGCTCTCGGGCTCTGAGTACCCCGCGTGCCGCCCTCCCATGGCCGTCCGGCCGGGTTGCGCCGGTCACAGCGCGAGCAGGGCGGGCCCGCGGGCGGCGTCAGGCGTCGTCCGCGGGGCCGCGACGGCACAGCCGGTGCACGGCGGCGCCGAGCGCGCCCGCGATGAGCAGTCCGCCGGCGACGAGGGCGGGGAGGGAGTCGCTGAACGCGCCGCCCGCGCCGGCACGGACGCCGTGCTGGACGGGCGCGGTGGCGCAGGAGGGGTCGCCGTGGCCCCGCGGGCACGGCTTCGTCGTGTCGCAGGACGCGCCGTGGCTCCGGGGACAGGGCTTGGCCGGAGGGCAGGACTCCTCACGGCCCGGCGCGCAGGTCTTGCCGCCGTCGCAGCCGACGCCGTGGGAGGGGGTGCACACCGTCTCGCCGCCGATGTCACCGATGTCACCGGTGTCACTGATGTCACCGATGTCACCCAGGCCGCCTACGTCACCAACGCCACCTAGGTCACCATCGTCACCGCCGCCATCTAGGTCACCACCGTCACCGCCGCCGACGTCACCGCCGCCACCCAGGTCACCACCGTCACCGAGGCCGCCGCTGTCCTCGCCTTCGTCGACACCGGGGACACCGCCGGGAATACCTCCAGGCACCTCGCCGGAACCCTCGCCGCCGTCCTCGCCTTCCTCGACACCGGGCACACCGCCGGGAGCCTCACCGGAACCCTCGTCGTCGCCGCCGGAGTCGCCACCGGAGACGTCGAGGTCCGCGCTCCATGGTGCGCCCTGTCCGCCCGGCGGCGCCGGGCAGGTGCCGTCGACGGTCATGGCGGATGCCGCTCCCGCCGGCTGCTGAGGTATGCCGAGGGCGCCGGCGGGGGCGATCCGGGCGGTGCCCCGGTAGGCGGGGGCGGTCAGTTCGTCGTTGCCGGGCACCCGACTCAGCCGGACGGTCCCGTCGGCGAAGGCCCGCGAGGTGGCGTCGATGGTCATGGGGGCGGGAGCGCCCAGGGGGTCGCAGGTGACGGAGACGGTGACGCGGGTGTCCGGGGCGTTCGTGGCCGGGCCGATCTCCGCCGCCGGGTCCGCGAACGCGGCCGGGGCGGCACCGGCCAGCACGGCACCGGCCAGGGCGGCGGCGGACAGGACACGGGCGGTGCGGCGCATGGGACGGCTCCTTCGGCCGACGACTGCGGGGCACGACGTCCGTGTCCCACAGCCATGACAGCCCGCGCCGGCCCGGACCGCGCGTGGCCGCCCGCCATTGGCGGGAGAAAGGCCCGCCAACCGGGTGACTTCGTCACGAGGGGCGGGTCAGACCCACGCGCCGCGCCCGCGGCGCGGCAGTCTCGGCGCACCCACGGCGCCACACCCTCGCGCCCCACCACGGCGCGGCACCCTCGCGCCACACCATGGCGCCGCACCACGGCGCCACCCCCTCACGCCCCACCATGGCGCCGCACCACGGCGCCGCCACCCCCTCGCGCCACACCGTGCGCGGCACCCTCGCGGCGCGCCCACGCGCCGCTACGCGGCGTCGTTCAGCACCTGCTCCCGCAGCCGGTGGCAGCACCGGTTGATCAGCCGGGACACGTGCATCTGCGAGATCCCCAGCTGCTCGGCGATCCGACTCTGCGTCATGTCGCCGAAGAAACGCATGTACAGGATCGTCCGCTCCCGCTCCGGCAGGGCGGCGAGCCGCGGCTTCACGGCCTCCCGGTCCACCACCGTGTCGAGGGCGGGGTCGGGCGCGCCGAGCGCGTCGCTCAGCGAGTAACCGTTCTCGCCGCCCGGCATCTCCGCGTCCAGCGACAGCGCGGTGAAACTCTCCAGCGCCTCCAGCCCTTCCCGCACCTCGTCCTCGCTCAGCTGCGCGCGCTCGGCGATCTCGGCGACGCTGGGGCGGCGTCCGGAGACGGTCTGGGACAGGTCCTGGCCGGCGAACCGCACCCGGTTGCGCAGGTCCTGGACGCGGCGCGGCACGTGCAGTGTCCACATGTGGTCGCGGAAGTGGCGCTTGATCTCGCCGGTGACGGTGGGCACGGCGTAGCTCTCGAAGGCGTTGCCGGGGTCGGGGTCATAGCGGTCGACGGCCTTGACCAGGCCGAGGGCGGCGACCTGGCGCAGGTCCTCGTAGCTCTCGCCGCGGCTGCGGAAGCGTCCGGCGAGGCGGTCGGCCATGGGCAGCCAGGCTTCGACGATCTGGCCGCGGAGCGCGTCGCGCCGGGGGCCCGGCGGCAGGGTGGCGAGCCTGCGGAACGCCTGCGCGGTGTCGGGGGCGTCGTCGTGCGGGTGGTGCCTCGCGCTCGCTCGGTTTCGCATGGTGCGTAGCAACTCCCTTGGAAGTGCTCTGTGTTGGCCGGTCAGCGGGGAAGCGCGCGGCAGCAGCCGGACGGTCCTGCCGGGGCCGCTGCACGCGGGGTCCCACGGACGTGCCTCCGGTCCGAAGCACTGTGACCGCGCCTGCCCCCGCCCCTGTCCGCAAACACCGCCCGGGTTTCCGCCCAGGTTTTCGGGCGGTGTGGGGGGTGACTCGGGAGGGGTCACGACAAACACCTCCATGCCCTCGTTTCCCGACGCCCGGGGAGGTCCCCTTCATGAGCACCACGGTCTCCGACCACGTTCTGCAGCGGCTGCGCGAGTGGGGTGTGGAGCAGGTCTTCGGCTATCCCGGCGACGGCATCAACGGGCTGCTCGCCGCCTGGGGGCGGGCGGAGAACCAGCCACGGTTCGTGCAGTCCCGGCACGAGGAGATGTCGGCGTTCCAGGCGGTCGGCTACGCCAAGTTCAGCGGCCGTCTCGGGGTGTGCGCGGCGACGTCCGGACCGGGGGCGATCCACCTCCTCAACGGCCTGTACGACGCGAAGCTGGACCATGTGCCGGTGCTGGCGATCGTCGGCCAGACGCACCGCAGCGCCATGGGCGGCTCCTACCAGCAGGAGGTGGACCTGCACACCCTGTTCAAGGACGTCGCCTCGGAGTTCGTGGAGACGGTGACCGTGCCCGAGCAGCTGCCGAACGTGCTGGACCGGGCGATCCGCACCGCCTACGCGCGCCGCTGCCCCACCGCGATCATCATCCCGGGAGACGTGCAGGAGCTGGACTACTCGCCGCCCACGCACGAGTTCAAGATGGTGCCCTCCAGCCTCGACCGGAGCACGTGGACGACCGTGCCGTCCGAGGAGTCGCTGCGGCGGGCCGCGGAGATCCTCGACTCCGGCGACAAGGTGGCGATCCTGGTCGGCCAGGGCGCGGCGGGGGCGCGCGCCGAGGTGGAGCGGATCGCCGAACTGCTCGGCGCGGGCGTGGCCAAGGCGCTCCTCGGCAAGGACGTCCTCAGTGACGAACTCCCGTACGTCACCGGCTCGATCGGGCTGCTGGGCACCCGCCCGTCCTACGAGCTGATGCGCGACTGCGACACCCTGCTGACGATCGGTTCCTCGTTCCCGTACACGCAGTTCCTGCCGGAGTTCGACCAGGCGCGGGGCGTGCAGATCGACCTCGATCCGCACATGGTCGGGATGCGCTACCCGTACGAGGTGAACCTGGTCGGTGACGCGCGCGAGACGCTGCGGCGGCTGATCCCGATGCTGACGTCGGGCGAGGAACGCGGCCGCGAGTGGTTCGAGACGGTGTGCGACAACGTACGGCACTGGCGCGAGGTGATGGAGCGGCGGGCGGAGGTGTCCGCCGACCCGATCAACCCGGAGTACGTCGCCCGGACCCTGGACCCGCTGCTGCCCGAGAACGCGATCGTCACCTCCGACTCGGGGTCGGTGGCGAACTGGTACGCGCGGCATCTGACCATGCGGCCGGGTATGCGCGGTTCCCTGTCGGGGACACTGGCGACGATGGGCTGCGGGGTGCCGTACGCGATCGGCGCGAAGTTCGCCCACCCGAACCGGCCGGTGATCGCGCTGGTCGGGGACGGGGCGATGCAGATGAACGGGCTGGCGGAGCTGATCACCGCGGCGAAGTACAAGGACCGCTGGCTGGATCCGCGGCTGGTGGTCGCCGTGTGGAACAACCACGATCTCAACCAGGTCACCTGGGAGATGCGGGCCATGGGGGGCGCCCCGTCGTTCCTGCCCTCGCAGCAGCTGCCGGACGTGCAGTACGCGGCGTTCGCCCGCTCCCTGGGCCTGACCGGGGTGCGCGTGGAGAAGCCGGAGGACGTCGAGGCGGGCTGGCGTACGGCGCTGGAGGCGGACGGGCCCGCGGTCGTGGAGTTCCTCACCGACCCGGCCGTCCCGCCGATCCCGCCGCACGCGACCTGGGAGCAGATGGAGGCGACGGCGGCGTCGATCCTCAGGGGCGACGCCGACCGGGGCTCCGTGATCAAGCAGGGGTTCATGGCGAAGGTGCAGGAGTTCCTGCCGGGCCGGGAGAGGAAGTAGCCCGGTCCGCGCCACCGGTCCGCGCCACCGGCCATCGGCGGAAGGGAGCCCCCGCCCGAGGCGGGAACCGGCTGGAAGGCCCGTCCGATGGCCGGGTTCCGGCGCGAGGAGCCCCCCGTCCGATGGCCGGGACCCGGCGGAAGGAGCCCCCGTCCGACGCGGACATCGACGAGAGGTATCCCGTGTCGGCTCCCGCCCCACGGGTACGCGGTGGGCCGACCCCGAAGATCTGGAGGGAGACATGCAGCGAGGCAGTGACCGGCTGAGTGTCCACCGGGACGACGAGATGAAGCACGAACTGCAGGGGCTGCTGAGGTCCGGGCACCCCACGCGGTCCGAGGAGTGGCACGACCCCGAGCCGTCCGCCGAGGACGACCCGGAGATCTGGGGCGGGCCCGTGGTGCCGGGCACCTCCCGGGCGTCGCTGGCGACCGTGCGGCTGGAGCTGGCCCGGATCCTGGGCCGCAGTTCCTTCCCCGCGGGCGCGGAGGAGCTCGCCCGGATCCTGCGCCGCAAGAACGCGCCGGACGCCCTCGTGGAGGCGGTGCGGCGGCTGCCGCACAAGACGCGCTACACCAATGTGCAGGAGCTGGCGGAGACGCTGGTCAGGGGCGGCGGATGACGGGCCGCGAGCAGGTCGGCGGGATCGTCGCGGCCGGCGTCACCGTCGACGTGGGCGAGGCGACGACCCCGCCGCCTGCCGTGCGGACCGCTGCCCGGCTGGTTCGTGCCCGGGGTCGCCGACCGGGCCGTGCACCGGCGCACCCGGATCGAGGACACCGCGGGCCGGCACGTGCGTGCTCCTGCCCCGACGGCGAGGAGCTGCTGCGCCGCCGGCGTGCGGCCAAGGCAAGGAAGAAGCAGCGTGCCGGGGGCGACGAGGCCCACTGGCGTGCCACGAAAGGACGTTGAACGATCATGCGCATCGCGTTTCTGACGGCACCCGAGGGCGTCGAGCAGGTGGAGCTGACCGATCCCTGGCAGGCGGCGGTGGACGCCGGCCACGAGCCCGTCCTGGTGTCGACGAAGCCGGGTGAGGTCCAGGCCTTCAACCACCTCGACAAGGGCGACACGTTCATGGTGGACGAGGTCGTCGGCGAGGTGCCCGCGGAGTCCTTCGGCGGGCTGGTCCTGCCGGGCGGCGTCGCCAACCCTGACTTCCTGCGCACCGACGAGAAGGCGGTGGCCTTCGTCAAGGACTTCTTCGAACAGGGCCGCCCGGTCGCCGCGATCTGCCACGCCCCCTGGACGCTGGTCGAGGCGGACGTCGTCCGCGGCCGGGAGCTGACCTCGTGGCCGAGCCTGCGGACCGACGTCCGCAACGCGGGCGGCACCTGGGTCGACGAGCAGGTCAAGGTCTGTGACCACGGGCCCAACAAGCTGGTGACCAGCCGCAAGCCGGACGATCTGAAAGCCTTCTGCGAGACGTTCCTCGAGGTGTTCGCCGCGGAAGCCGCCTGACGGGTGGCCCACGGGCCTGACGGGTGGGCGGGCCACGGGAAGCGTGTGGCGCACGCGCGGACGCGGGACACGTACGGCCGCTTCGAACCGTGCGCGTCCCGCGCCGTGTTCACCCGGCGTCACCGGTGTCACCGCCACCGGGTCACCGGGGCCGGTGTCACCGCCACCGGGTCACCGGGGCCGGTCTTCCCGCCAGAGGCTTCGCCGGCACGTCACCGACCCGGGACGGTCCTTCGAGGAACGTCCTTCTTCGGGACCGTCCTTCGAGGACCGTTGACCCGGGACGGTCCGAGGACCGTCCCGTCCGCTCCCCCGCACGGCCCCGGTGGGCTCAGGCCCCGCCGGGGCCGCCCGTCCTGCCCGGGCCCCACTTGCCGACCGGGGTGCCGCCGGGGGTCCTGCCGCCGTCCTCGGCGGCATCGCGGTCCCGGGCGCCCTCACGGGTTCGGCCCGGCGCGACGGAGCGGCGCGGGTTGCGCCGCAGGTACTCGCCCTCCAGTTGGGCCATGCGGTCGTTGTGGGCGCGCAGCGCGTCGTTCGAGCCGTACAGCAGGGTGTCGTGGCGCGTCCGGTGGATCGTCTCCAGCTCCTTCATGAGCTGCTGGTCGTCCAGCCGGTCCGGGTCGACTCCGGTCATCGTCGTACCCCACTTGTCGTGTTCGTCCATGGGGGTCGGGTACCCGCCTGAGAAGCACCGACCCTCGAGCGGCATCCGGAGGGAGCCATGGATCTCGCTTTCCTGCATCCACTGTACGAACAATCCGGCCCTTGGGCCTCCGTGTACGTCGACACCTCGCGGCACACGGAGAACACCCCCACGAACGGCACCTGACGGCGTCGGCGATGGCGCGCCGGTTGGCCGACCAGGGTGCGGACGAGGCCACCTGCCGGGCCGTGGAGAACGCGATCGAGGAGTTGCGGCACTCCTCCGAACCCCACGGGCGGGCCTTGTTCGCCCGCGCCGGCGAGGTCGTGCTCGACCCGCCGCTGGCCCGGCCCCCGCAGGGCGACACGGCCGAGTGGGCGCCGCTGCCGCGGGTCACGCCGCTGCTGGAGCTGGCAGGCCAGGACCCGGTGTGCGTGGTGGCGTACGTCGACCGCAGGGGCGCGGACTTCGAGCTGCGCAGCGGGCGGCTGGGCCGGGAGGACGCGGGCTCCGTCACCGGTCGGCAGTATCCCGTCCACCGCACGTCGAGCGTCGACTGGTCGGAGCGGCACTTCCAGCTGAAGGTGGAGAACACCTGGGAGCACAACGCGGCGGAGGTCGCCGACGCGCTCGCCGCCTGCCAGGAGGAGACCCGGGCCGACCTGCTGATCCTGGTCGGTGACGACCGGGAGCGGCGGGCCGTGCACGAGCGGTTGCCCCAGCGGCTGCGGGACCGCGTGGTGGAGGCCTCGCACGGAGCCGGCAGCCGGCTGCTGGACGAGGACGTGGAGGCGGCCCGCGCCGAGCACGCCCGCCGACGGGCGGAGGCGGAGCTGGAGCGGTTCCTGGCCGCCCGCACGCCGGACGCCGAGGGGCGCGCCGGGGCCGTGGAGGGCGTGCCCGCGCTGGTCGAGGCGGCCCGGGAGCACCGGATCGACGAGCTGCTGATCCGCGCCGACGGGCCGGACACACACCGCGAGGTGTGGATCGGCGAGGACCCCGACCAGCTGGCCGTGCGCCGTACGGAGCTGAAGGCACTCGGCGAGCAGCATTCGTGGGCGGCCCGCGCGGACGACGCGCTGATCCGCTCGGCGGTCGCCACGGACGCACCCGTCCTCGTGGTCCCCGCGGTCGACGAGGAGACCCCGGTGGGCGGTCTGGGCGCGCTGTTGCGCTGGAAGTGACGTTTCCCCCGGCCGGGGCCGGTGGCTGGGGACGTCCCGGCCCCCCGTACGGTCAGCCCCCGGCCCGTGCTGTCGGCCTCCGGCCGGCGCGATCAGCCCCGGCCCGCGCGGTCACCGGGCCCGGCCCCGGCGGTCACCGGGCCCGCTCCACGCGGCGCTCGTCCCACACGGGCTCCGGGGTCTCCCGGACGCGGCCGTCGCTGCCGAAGACCAGGTAGCGGTCGAAGGAGCGGGCGAACCAGCGGTCGTGGGTGACCGCGAGGACCGTGCCCTCGAAGGCCTCCAGGCCCTCCTGGAGCGCTTCGGCGGACTCCAGGTCGAGGTTGTCGGTCGGCTCGTCGAGCAGCAGGGCCGTGGCACCCTCCAGCTCCAGCAGCAGGATCTGGAAGCGGGCCTGCTGGCCGCCGGAGAGCCGGTCGAAGGTCTGCTCGGCCTGCTGGGTCAGCTCGTAGCGGCGCAGCCGGGACATGGCCGCGCCCCGGTCCTGGGAGTGCTCCTGCCACAGGATGTCCAGGAGCGTGCGGCCCTGCAGCTCGGGGTGGGCGTGGGTCTGGGCGAAGTGCCCGGGGACCACCCGCGCGCCGAGCTTCCACTCCCCCGTGTGCGCCACGTCGTCGCCGGCGAGCAGGCGCAGGAAGTGCGACTTGCCGGAGCCGTTGGAGCCGAGGACGGCGACGCGTTCGCCGTAGAAGACCTCCAGGTCGAAGGGTTTCATCAGGCCGGTCAGCTCGAGTGCCTTGCAGGTGACGGCCCTCACGCCGGTGCGGCCGCCCTTCAGGCGCATGGTGATGTCCTGCTCGCGCGGCGGCTCCGGCGGCGGGCCGGCCTCCTCGAACTTGCGCAGGCGGGTCTGCGCGGCCTGATAGCGGGACGCCAGCTCGTGGCTGACGGAGGCGGCCTGACGCAAATTCAGCACCAGTTTCTTCAACTGGGCGTGCTTTTCGTCCCAGCGGCGGCGCAGCTCCTCGAAGCGGGCGAAGCGTTCGCGGCGCGCCTCGTGGTAGGTGGCGAAGCCGCCGCCGTGCACCCAGGCGTCGGCGCCGGCCGGGCCGGGCTCGACGGAGACGATCTTCTCCGCCGCGCGGGAGAGGAGTTCGCGGTCGTGGGAGACGAAGAGGACCGTCTTGCGGGTCTCCTTCAGCCGCTCCTCCAGCCAGCGCTTGCCGGGCACGTCGAGGTAGTTGTCGGGCTCGTCGAGCAGCAGCACCTCGTCGGTGCCGCGCAGCAGCGCCTCCAGCACGAGCCGCTTCTGCTCACCGCCGGAGAGGGTGCGCACGAGCCGGAACTGCGCCTTGTCGTACGGCACGCCGAGCGCGGCCGTCGTGCACATGTCCCACAGCGTCTCGGCCTCGTACCCGCGCGCCTCGGCCCAGTCGGAGAGGGCCTGCGCGTACGCGAGCTGCGCGGCCTCGTCGTCGACGGTCATGATCGCGTGCTCCGCCACGTCGACGGCCTTCGCGACCTCCTGGATCCGGGGCGAGGAGACGGACACGAGCAGGTCCCGCACGGTCGTCTCGTCCCGGACGGACCCCACGAACTGCCGCATCACGCCGAGCCCGCCGCTGACCGTGACGGTGCCGCCGTGCGGCTTCAGCTCGCCGGAGATCAGCCGCAGCAGGGTGGTCTTGCCGGCGCCGTTGGGCCCGACGAGGGCCACGGCGGCCCCTTCACCCACCCGGAAGGACACGTCGCCGAGCAACGCCCTCCCGTCGGGGAGGTGGTACTCGAGGTGCGCGGCTTCCAGATGTCCCATGGGGACGCATTCTGCGGGCCGCCCCCGGAGCGCGGCAAACCGTTATCCCCGCAGGCCGGGGATCATCCGGAGCGGCGGGCCGGCGGTCACCCGAACCGCTGGCCGAAAGTCAAAAAGACCACCCGGGGCCACGGCCCGGACGCACCCCGCGGACCGGAAGGACCAGGGCCACGCCCCGGACGCCCCGCCCCCGCGGACCGGAGGTGACCCGGGCCCACGGCCCGCACGCCACCCGGGCCCGCAGACCGCGGCGACCCTCCGCCCGGATCGACGGGCGCGGAGGTTCCCCTCCGCGACGGGGTCACCCCAGTGGTTCTCCGGTGGGGCCGGGCTCGCCCGAGGGGGTCACGGTGGCGCCCGCCCAGGACAGCGCCTTCCAGCCGTCGGCCGGGGAGCCCTCCAGGACGACGGCGCCGGTGTTGGCGAGGCGGTGGGCGGCGGCGAAGGGGATGTCGACGTTGTGGGCGCGGGCCGCGGACCAGGTGCGGATGGCGGCGCCGTGGCTGACCAGGGCGACGGTGGAGGCGCCGCTGCCGGCGGCCTCGGCGACCACGGCGTCGTAGCGGGCGAGGAACTCGCTGCCGCTCTCGCCGCCCGGCATGCGCAGCCCCGTGTCCCCGGCCGCCCAGGCGAAGACGGTGCGCATGTAGAGCGCGCCGTGCTCGGAGTCGCCGGGCAGCATCTCCAGGTCGCCCGCGGAGATCTCCCGGATGCCGTCGCGGACGTGCACGTCGAGGCCGCGGGCGGCGGCCAGCGGGGCGGCCGTCAGCTGGGTGCGCACGAGGGTGGAGGCGTAGACGGCCTCGATGTCCTCGTCGGCGAGGGCCTGGGGCAGCGCGGCCGCCTGCCGCTCGCCGAGCTCGGTCAGTCCCGGACCGGGAGCGGCGGTGTCGAGCAGGTAGTCCACGTTGGTGGGGGTCTCGCCGTGGCGGACGAGGATCAGACGCATACGGTCACCCTCCGGTGTCGACACGCCGTCCCCGCGCAGGAAACGGCCACCCCAGGGTACCCGCAGGTCATGAGCCCAGACGTCGATCTGACCGTCCCGAAACCCGGCCGGCACGCCCTGCGCGACCGGCTGCTCGCCCTGGACTGCCGGCTGTTCGAGTTCGCGGCCGAACAGCACTGGCCGGGCGCCGAACCGGTCCTGCCGCGGCTGAGCCGTGGCGCGAACCACGGCGTGCTGTGGTTCGCCACGGCGGCCGCGATGGCGGCGAGCCGCACCCCGCGCGCCCGCCGGGCCGCCGCGCGCGGGCTCGCCTCGCTGAGCCTGGCCTCCCTGACGATCAACACCCTCGGCAAGCGCTCGGTGCGCCGCCCGCGGCCGGGGCTCGATCCGGTGCCGCTGGTCCGGCAGCTCAAGCGGCAGCCCATCACCACGTCCTTCCCGTCGGGCCACTCCGCGTCGGCGGCGGCCTTCGCGACCGGGGTGGCCCTGGAGTCGCCGGCGTGGGGGGCGGTGGTGGCGCCGGTCGCGTTCTCGGTGGCGATGTCCCGCGTCTACACGGGGGCCCACTTCCCGAGCGACGTCCTCGCGGGCGCGGCCCTGGGCGCGGGCGCCGCGTTCGCCGTACGGCGTCTGGTGCCGACCCGTGCCCCGGCCGTCCCGCCGGCCCGGCCGCGCGCGGAGGCGCCCGCGCTGCCCGACGGGGAGGGCCTGGTGGTCGTGGTGAACACCGCCGCCGGGACCGCCGACCGGGTCCGGGCGCTGCACGACGCGCTGCCCCTCGCCGAGGTCGTCGAGTGCGAACCCGCCGATGTGGCGGCCGAGCTGGAGAAGGCGGCGGGCCGGGCCCGGGTCCTCGGGGTGTGCGGCGGCGACGGCACGGTGAACACGGCCGCCGAGGTCGCCCTGCGGCACGGTCTGCCGCTGGCCGTCGTGCCCGGCGGCACCCTCAACCACTTCGCGTACGACCTGGGCGTGGAGGACGTCCGGGCGCTGGGCCGGGCCGTGCGGGACGGCGAGGCGGTGCGGGTGGACGTGGGCCGGTTCGTCTGCGGGGAGCGGCGCGGCGTCTTCCTCAACACGTGCAGCCTGGGGGTGTATCCGGAGCTGGTGCGCGAGCGGGACCGCTGGTCGCGCCGGATCGGCGGCTGGCCCGCCGGGGTCGTGGCGGCCCTGCGCGTGCTGCGCGCCGACCGGCACCCGCTCCAGGCCGAACTCGGGGGGAAGCCCCATCCCTTGTGGCTGCTGTTCGCCGGCAACGGCACCTACCACCGCATGGGCCTGGCCCCGGGCCGCCGTGTCGACCTGGCCGACGGCCGCCTGGACGTGCGGGTGGTGCACGGGGGTCGCAGGCCCGCCCTGCGGCTGCTCGCCGCGGCCTTCGCGGGCCCCCTCACCCGCTCCCCCGCCCACGCGGCCGTGCAGGTCGGCCGACTCCACCTGAAGGGCGTCGCCCCCGGCACGCTCCTCGCCCACGACGGCGAAGTCACCGAGGTCGAGGGTGAGGTGACGTTGGAGAAGCTCCCCGAGGCGCTGACGGTGTACCGGCCGCTGAGCTGAGGCCGACGGCCACGCCGGCTCTTCTCCGACCGTTCCTCCAGAGCGGCTCCGACGGCCGCTGCGACTCGGCTCCGAGGGACGCCCCGCCCGTCGATGACGAACCGTCAGTCCACATGCCAGAACAAACTGTCTCACCATTCGGCGGAGCGCGTACGGTGACGCGCATCGCCCCGGGCTCTCCCGGAGCCCGGGGGCCGGTCCGTCGAGAAGGGGCAGAGCCATGCCGGAAGCACGGGAGACCGCCGTCTACACGCACGGGCACCACGAGTCGGTGCTGCGCTCGCACACCTGGCGGACCGCCGCCAACTCAGCCGCCTACCTGCTCGGTTCGCTGAAGCCCCACATGAAGATCCTGGACGTCGGCTGCGGGCCGGGCACCATCACCGCCGACCTGGCGGCCCTGGTCCCCGACGGGCACGTCACCGCCGTCGACCACGCGCCGGGCATCCTGGACCGGGCGCGGGCCACCGCCTCCGAGCGCGGTCTGACCAACGTCGACTTCGCGGTCGCCGACGTCCACGCACTCGACTTCCCCGACGACACCTTCTGCGTGGTCCACGCCCACCAGGTCCTCCAGCACGTCGGCGACCCGGTGCAGGCGCTGCGCGAGATGCGGCGGGTCACCCGGCCCGGCGGATTCGTCGCCGTGCGGGACTCCGACTACGCGGCCATGACCTGGTACCCCGAGTCGGCCGGCATGGACGCCTGGCTGGACCTGTACCGGCGGGTGGCCCGCGCCAACGGCGGGGAGCCGGACGCCGGACGCCGGCTGAAGTCCTGGGCGCTGACGGCGGGCTTCGCCGAGGTCGCGGCCACCTCGAGCACCTGGACCTTCAGCACCCCCGAGGAGCGGGCGTGGTGGAGCGGCCTGTGGGCCGACCGGACGGTGGCCTCCTCGTACGCCGAGCGCGCCACCCTGGGCGGGCACGCCACCGAGGGCGAACTGCGGGCCGTCGCGGAGGCCTGGCGGGAATGGGGGCAGCGGGAGGACGGGTGGTTCAGTGTCCTGCACGGAGAGATTCTGTGCCGAAAGGACGCCTGATTCGCACAATTGCGGAAACCTGAAAAGCAGGAGGTTCACACTATGGTTCCCATCCTGCTGGTACTGCTTCTGGTGTTGCTTCTCTTCGGCGCCGGATTCGCGGTGGAGGTACTTTGGTGGATCGCGTTGGCGGTCCTCGTTATCTGGCTGCTGGGGTTCCTGATGCGCGGAACGACCGCAGCCGGAGGCAGGGGCCGTTGGTACAGGTGGTGAATTAACCCCCGGCAATGTTCACCGAAAAGGGGATGGGCATCGGAACCACATGGGTGTCCGACACGGCCATCCCCTTTTCCATTCCGTTGTCATTGCCATTCCGTCATGCCGTCATTCCCGGGGGAGCAGCGGTCCGAGCGGCCCGAGGTCCAGGTTCAGGTCCTCGGGCCGCAGTCCGTAGCGCTCGCGCAGCTCGGTCATGCGGTCGTCGAGCAGCATCAGGGTGAGCCCGATGCGCTCCTCCTGCTCCTCGCTGAGGTCGCCCTGGTCGAACCGGCGCAGCGCCTGCCGTTCCATGAGCTGGCGCAGCAGCTCCACGACGGTGAGGACGAGTTTGACCAGGTCGCGCTCGACGGTGTCGGGCTCGAGTTCGAGACGGTTGCGTGGTGAGCTCGGTGTGGTCACGCCCGCTCCCCCCAAGGCGCAGGAACGTTCTCGTTCACGGAACTGATCAGGGCGTTCAGGTCGATGCGGACGAGATCGACGTCCGCGATCCGCAGCGTGAGGTCGCCCGTGATGACGACCCCGCCGGCCAGCAGCCGGTCGAGCAGGTCGACGAGGGCGACCTCACGGCGTTCCACGACGGTCATGCGCCCTCCTCCGCGGCCTGCGCGTCGGCCCGTTCCCGGATCTCTTTCTCGCTCTCCCCGGTGATCTCCTCCGCGCTTTCCGGCGTCTCGGAGAACTCGAGATCCACGAAGGAATAGGCAGCCCACGGCCCGGTGAGTTCCACACGCATTCCGGGCTCCTCGCCCTTCGTGCGGTCGACTATTTCCACGAATTCCTCGGATTCCGCGCGGGGCACCAGATAGGCCGCGTTCAGCACGTTCTGTCCGGAGGCCCGGGAAAGCGCGGAGTTCTGCGGCGGGTGGAGCCGGGCGGCGTCGGCGTGCTCGGCCAGGAGGGTGTGAAGCCGGCCCGCGAACCGCTCGGCCCGCTGCCAGGTGTCCTCGTGCGCCCGGGCCCGCATACGGCGCTGGCGCAGATAGTCCCGGCCGGAGGCGGGTTTCGCCGCCGCCCCGGACGGGGCGGCTTCCGCCGCCTCCGCCTCGACATACACCTTCACACCCCACTCCACGCGCCCCTGCAGCCGGTCCAGGGTGCGCCGGAAGTCCTCCTCGCGCTCCTCGATCATGACGCGGACGCCGCTGTCGTCCCGGAACACGGTCGCGAGCCGGAGCGGGAGCGGCGTCGTGACCACCGTGAGCGCGTCGATCACCTGCTGGTGACCGCGCGCGGTCGCGCTGAGCCAGTCCAGGTCTTCCAGGTGCGCCCGCAACGGCTCCTCGGCGAAGTCGCGCGCCGGTACGTCACTGACGACGGCGACCAGGCCGTGGTGGTGCAGCAGCTTCGCGGGCGCGCCGCCCACGCCGGTCAGCTCGGCCTGCAGCGGCGTGCTGAAGGGCCGGCAGACGGCGTACACGTACCGCAGTCCCGTCATGGCGACTCCTCCCGGGTGCGGGGGGCACGACTGGGTTCCAGCTGTTCCAGCCGCGCCAGCCGCTCACGCAACTCGGCGTTCTCACGCGCGAGTTCGTCGCGGCGGGCGCGGGTGGACAGCTCCGGGTCGTCCTCCCACCAGTCGATGCCCATCTCCTTGGCCTTGTCGACCGACGCGACGATGAGGCGGAGCTTGATGGTGAGCAGTTCGATGTCGAGCAGATTGATCCGGATGTCGCCGGCGATGACGATGCCCTTGTCGAGGACACGCTCCAGGATGTCGGCGAGATTGGCGCCGCTCCCCTGGCCGTACGGCTCCGGCATCCGGCTCGGCATGCTCATCGCCGGCTCCCGTCGTCGGACGCGCCCTCGTCCTCGTACGCCTCCTCGCCCTCTACCTCGCCCTCGTCCTCGTCGTCCTCTTCGTCCTCGTCCTCCTCGTACTCCGCCTCCGGCGCTTCCTCGTCGTACTCCTCGTCCTCGTCCTCCTCGTCCTCCTCGTCCTCCTCGTCCTCTTCGTCCTCGTCCTCCGCGGTCACGTCACCGCGGGCCTCTTCCTCCTCGCCCTCCTGGTCCTCGCTCTCCTCGTCGGAGGGGGTCTCCTCCTGTTCCGCGCGCTCCTTTTCCTCGCGCTCCTCCTCGGCGAGCGCGTCCTCGTGGGAGCGGACGAGCTCGCCGTCGCGGATCTCGCCGCGCCAGCCGTCCTCCACCTCTCCCTTGAGGGTGATGAAGCGGGCGAAGTTCTTCAGGTCGAGGCGGGCACGGCGGCCCTGGGCACGCCAGATGTTGCCGGTCTTCTCGAACAGCCCCGTGGGGTAGTACTCGATGACCAGCAGGACGCGGGTGAGGTTGTCGGCGAGGCGGTGGAAGGAGACGACGCCCTTCGTGGTGCCCTTGGCGCCCTCCGAGGACCAGCAGATCCGGTCGTCCGGTATCTGCTCGGTGGTCTTCGCCTTCCAGCTGCGGTTGGACCAGAAGACCTTCATCTGCCAGTCGCTGGTCGTGTCGTCGGCGCGGCTCGCGCTCTTGACGCCCTTGGCGAAGGTGCTGAAGTCCTGGTACTTGGTCCACTGGTCGTAGGCGGTGCGCAGCGACACGCCGACGTCGATCTGCTCCATGATGACGGTGGGCTTGGAGCCCGCCCCGCCCTTGCGCTTGCCCTTGCCGCCGCCCAGGTTCTTGAACGCGCCGGTGACCTTGTCCTTGGCGCGCGAGGCACCGAGCTCCAGCGCCGTGCGCATCGGGCCCTTGCCCTCGGCCAGCTTGCGGCCGCCGTCCAGAGCCAGCTTGGCGAAGCCGGGGCTCTTGCCCTCGGCGATGTCGTTCAGTCTGCCGGTGGTCTCGCCGAGCTTGCGGCCGACGCCGACCAGCATGCGCTGGGTCTGGGCGGCGAGGTACTCCTGCACCTCGGCCTTCAGCCGGTCGGCGGCCTCGCTCTGCGCCAGTCCGGCGAGCGGGTTGCCGCCGGTCGCCTTGTCGGTCGCCTTACCGGTTGCCTTGCCGGCGGCGGACGTCGCCGATCCGAGTGTCTCGGTCATCACTCACCGCCTCCCTTCGGTCCCCGAGCCCGGGAAGCCGTCTTCGTCATCGTCTTCCTGACCGCGGTGGCCCTCTTGGCGGCCGTCCCGCGGTTGTGGGCCTTCTTGGCGGCCTTCTTCGCGGACGCCTTCTTGGCCATCGGCCTCTTCGGCGCCGGCTCCTCGTCGCTCTGGTCGGCCTTGCCGCTCTGGTCGGCCTCGGCGCGCTCTTCGCCCTCGTCGGTCTCGTCGCCCTCGTCGGCCTCGTCGCCCTCGGTGCGCTCGCCGGCCCCGGCACCCTCATCGGTGTCGGCGCCCTCGTCGCCCTCGCCCTCGTCCTGCGCGGACTCCGGCTCCTCGTATTCCTCGTCCGCCTCGTCCGCCTCGTCGTCCTTCCGCGGCTTCTTGCCCGTCACGTCGGGGACGACGCCCTGGAGCTGGTCGCGGACCTGCGAGGTGCGGCCGTGCAGCCGGTCGGCGAGCGTGCTCATCTGCCGCTCGACCATGGCGCCGGAAGCTGCCTTGCCGACGCCCCGCAGGTCCTGGCGGAGCTGGTCACCGATCTCCTTGAACTGCGGGTTGTCACGCAGCTGCTGGGAGACCAGGTCGGCCACGCCCTTCGGAGTCAGGTTCAACCGCTTGCCGGCCACCATCGAGCCGACGGCGACCGCCAGCTTCATCTTCTTCGTACGCCCGAGGACGTACCCGGCCCCGATCGCGAGGCCCAGTCCCACTCGGTTCATCGTGCCGTCCCGTCGTCCGTCCCCGCGCTGCGGCGCGTGGCGATCTCCAGCCGCTCGAGGAGTTCGTCCTCCATCCGGTCGAACTCCTCCTCCGTGATCTCTTCGGCTTCCAACTTCTCTTCGAGCCGGGAGAGTTCGGCCCGGACCGTGGCGGGGTCGTAGTAGATACGTTCCGCCTCCCGCACCACCTGTCCGATCACCCACCCGCTGCCGCGCACCGGTGCGAAGGGCAGCAGCAGCACCTCCGAGATCAGGCCCATCTCCCCGCTCCTGTCGCTTGTGTTCCTGTGCTACTCCCCCGCTGTGCCCGCCGGCTGCGCCGGGCCGGGCTCCACGAAGCTGTACGGCGGCAGCGGACCGTTGAGACGCAGGTCGAGGTGCGGCCGGTCCTTGCGCAGCTCCTCCACCACGTTCGCGAACTCCGCGGCCGAGTCCCGCGCCACCAGGAACGACACGTTGGCCAGCCAGCCGGTGGACTCCGGGCCCACGCTGACGGCGGCCGCCAGCGGCTCCAGGGTCTGCTGGATCTCGGCCGCGTCCTGGGCCTCGCGGGCCTTGACCGCGGAGGCCACCATCTCGCCGAGCTGCAGCCGCTGCTCGTAGGTGCCGCCGCCGGCCTGCCGGTTGGCCTCGGCGAGGGCCCGCAGTTCGGGACTCTCGGCCATCACCTGGTGCAGCACGGCCTCTTCGATGTGGGTGGCCTTGACGTTGTACTCGACCTTGCCGTCGAGGGCCCGCAGGCGTTCCTGGTAGTGCTCGGCACGCTCGGCGAGCACCCCCGTGACGGCCTTGTCGTCGGGGGCGACGCTGCCGAACCGCATGGGCAGCACGCAGCCCTCGGCACCCGCCTCGGCCAGCACGGTCTGGTGGGCGAGCAGGTCCCGGCGCTTGGGGCGCAGGTTCTCGGGCGCGTCACTGACGATCACCGCCAGGTCGCCCTCGGTCAGCACGCGCACCGGCATGGGCGGCTCGCCGACCCCGGCCAGGCCCTCGGGCAGAGCCGCGTGCGAGCGCGCGGTGATGCCGTAGACGTACGTGCTCACTCCTGCTCCTCCTTCCTGCGGGCGGACGTCGACTTGCGGGCGCGCGGCCGCTCGGCCTCGCTCTCCTCGCGGGCCTGCTTGAAGGCGCCGGAGATGGTCTCAGCGGCACCGGAGAGGGCCCCCTTGGACTTGCCGCGCGCGCCGGACTCGGTGACCTGACCGACCACGTCGGGCAGCCCCGGGCTCTTGCGCGGGCCGGCCTCCAGGTCGAGACGGTTGCACGCCTCGGCGAAGCGGAGATAGGTGTCGACGCTGGCGACGACGACCCGGACGTCGATCTTCAGGATCTCGATGCCGACCAGGGAGACCCGTACGAACGCGTCGATGACGAGCCCCCTGTCCAGGACGAGCTCCAGGACGTCGTAGAGGCCACTGCTGCCGCCTCCGCCGCCGCTCTGTTGTGCCGGGACAACGGTCATGCCGACCGCGCCTCCTTATCTCTGGTGTGGTGTTCGGATGTCGGTGCGGGAGCGGGGCCTAACGGCCGCCGGGCCTGTGCGAGTCGGCCCTCCCGCGTTCGTAACGGCGAACGCGCCGGTAACCGGTGAGCTGCCCTGCCGGGTCGAGCTCCACCTGGTAGCTCGCCATGAGACTCATGGTGTCGGGCACCCGGGCGAGCTCCATGACCTCGATCTCCAGCGACCAGCCGTCCTCCGTCTGCTCGAAGGAAGAGACGCTCTCGGCGGCCATGCCGGTCAGTTCCGCGAGCTGACTGCGCGCCTGGCGCAGCACCTCCATGGGGGTCGGCCGGTCGTCCGCCACGTCGTCGTCCCTGTCGTCCGAGTTCTGTGAAGTCTGCGAATGTGATGTGTTGTTTGTGTTCGCCATGGCCACCTCTTCTTCCGGGTGGCCGGTAGGTCCTTGGCCAAACCTTCACGAGCGCCTGGTTCTGTGCCGCGGGGACGGACGGGCTGCGTACCGGCGGTACGTGCATCAGCCACGCAAGGCGTCGAGGCGGCGTCGCGCGGGGCCGAGGGCGCGGCCGCGGCCGGTCACCCCGGACCACGGGTGGGTGCGGGCCTGCTCGACGGCGTCGGCGATCGTCCAGCGGCGGGGGCCGAGGCCGGGGTCGTCGAGCTGCTCCCAGGTGAGGGGCGTGGCGACGGGCGCGCCGGGGAGGGCGCGCACCGTGAAGGGGGCGACGGCGGTCTGGGCGTAGGCGTTGCGCTGCACGTCGAGGTAGAGGCGGTCGCCGCGGTCCTTCTTGCGGGCGGCCGTGGTGAGCCGGTCGGGGTGCTCGGCGGCGAGCAGCTCGGCGGCGTCCCGGGCGAACGCGCGGACCTCGTCGAAGTCGTGGTGCCCGTTGAGGGGGACGACGAGGTGCAGGCCGCGCGAGCCGGTCGTCATCGGCGCCGACGGCAGCCCGACCTCGTCGAGCAGTTCGCCCACCCGGCGCGCGGCCTCACGGACGGTGTCGAAGTCGTCGACCGCCGGGTCGAGGTCGAAGATCATCAGATCCGGGTGGTCCACCCGGCCGGCCCGCGACAACCAGCGGTGCAGGGTGAGGCAGGCCTGGTCGGCGAGGAACACGAGGGTGGCGGAGTCGTCGCACACGGTGTGGCGGACGGTCCCGTCCTCCTTCGGCACCTCGACCCGGGTGATCCACTCCGGGTAGTGCTCCGGGGTGTTCTTCTGCATGAAGCGGGGGCCGTCGACGCCGTCGGGGTGCCGCTCCAGCATCAGCGGCCGGCCGCGCAGGTGCGGCAGCATGAACGGGGCCACCGCCCGGTAGTACGCGACCAGGTCGTCCTTCGTGTACTCCCCGTACTCCCTGCCGTCCCCGGCGGCGGGTCCGCGGCCCGCGCCGCCGGGGAAGAGCACCTTGTCCGGACGGTGGAGGTCGACGCTGCGCCGTCCGACGCGGACCGTGCGGACAGCGTCGTCGCTCACGGCACCACCGCCGTCTCCACCAGCAGCCGGGCGGAGGCGGCGATCGACTCGGCGTCGATGCCGGCCGCGTGCAGTTGCTCCGCCGGGCTGGCCGAGCCCGGCATCGTGCGCACGGCCAGACGCGCCAGGCGGGGCACGGGCCGCCCGTCGATGAAGGCGTCCAGGACGGCGTCGCCGAGGCCGCCCTCCTCGTGGTGGTCCTCCACGGTCACCAGGCAGCCGGTCTCCTCGGCGGCCTGCCGCAGGGTGGCCCGGTCCACGGGCTTGACCGAGTACAGGTCGATCACCCGGACCGGGATGCCCTCGCCGGCGAGGGCGTCGGCGGCCTTCAGCGCCTCGTGCACGGTGACGCCGGCCGCGACGAGCGTCAGCCGGTCCCCGTCGGAGGAGCGCAGCACCTTGCTGCCCCCCACCGGGAACTCCTCGTCGGGCCCGTAGATCACCGGGCTGTCACCGCGCGAGGTGCGCAGGTAGCGGATGCCGTCCAAGCCGGCCATGGTGGCGACCAGGCGCGCGGTCTGGTTCGCGTCGCACGGGTACAGCACCGTGGAACCGTGCACGGCCCGGAACATCGCCAGGTCCTCCAGGCCCATCTGCGAGGGCCCGTCCTGCCCGATGGCCACCCCGGCGTGCGAGCCGACCAGGTTGATGCCGGCCCCGCTGATCGACGCCATGCGCACGAAGTCGTGGGCGCGGGTGAGGAAGGCCGCGAACGTGGAGGCGTACGGCACCCAGCCGCGCGTCGAGAGGCCCACGGAGGTGGCGACGAGCTGCTGCTCGGCGATGTAGCACTCGAAGAACCGCTCGGGGTGCTCCTTGGCGAAGAACTCGGTGCGGGTGGAGTCGCCGACCTCGCCGTCCAGGGCGACGACGTCGCCGCGGGCCGTACCGAGGGCGGCCAGCGCCTGGCCGAACGCGTCACGGGTGGCGATCTCGTCGCCCTCGTCCCAGCGGGGCAGCTCGAGGTGGCCGGTGGGCACGGAGTGCAGCATGCGGGTGGCGGGCGGCTCGTGCACCTCCACCCGCAGGTCGCCGGGCCCGCCGAGTTCCTCGATCGCCTCGTCGGCGTCCGGCAGCGGCTTGCCGTGCAGGCCCTCGCGGTCCTGGACGGCCTCGACGCCCTTGCCCTTGAGGGTGCGGGCGAGGATCGCGGTGGGCTGGCCCTTGGTGGACAGGGCCTCCCCGTAGGCGCGGTCGACGGCGTCGACGTCGTGGCCGTCGATCTCGACGGTGTGCCAGCCGAAGGCCTGGAAGCGGCGGGCGTAGGCGTCGAGGTCGTGGCCGTGCCGGGTCGGGCCGCGCTGCCCGAGCCGGTTGACGTCGACGATCAGGACGAGGTTGTCCAGGTGCTCGTGGCCCGCGTGCTCGGCGGCCTCCCACACCGAGCCCTCGGCGAGCTCGCTGTCCCCGCTCAGCACCCAGACGCGCGCCGCGGAGCGGTCCAGCCGCTTCCCGGCCAGCGCGATGCCGACGCCCACCGGCAGCCCCTGCCCGAGCGATCCGGTGGCCGTCTCGACCCAGGGCAGCCGCTGCGGGGTGGGGTGGCCCTCGAGCCGGCTGCCGAGCTTGCGGAAGGTGAGCAGTTCCTCGTCGTCGATGGCCCCGGCCGCCTTGTAGGCCGCGTACAGCAGCGGGGAGGCGTGGCCCTTGGACAGCACGAAACGGTCGTTGCCGGGGTGGGCGGGGCGGTCGAAGTCGTAGCGGAGGTGGTTGGCCAGCAGTACGGCCATCAGGTCCGCGGCGGACATGGAGGACGTCGGGTGCCCGGAGCCGGCGGCGGCGGCGGCGCGGACGCTGTCGACGCGCAACTGCCGCCCGAGTTCGGTGAGTTCGGCGGTGTCCATCGGGTCAGTGGTGTCCTTCCTCGGGGGTGGAGTCGTTGTCGGCGGGCGCGGACCCGGGTGGGTTCTCCCCCCGTTCGGGGCCGGGCCGGCGTTTCGCGGGTTCGCTCTTCACGGGGTCGGGCGTCGGCGACGTGATCGTCCGGGTCGTGTCCTCACCGCCGCCCCCGCCCACGGCGCTCTCCACGGCGGTCCCGTCGGCCGCATGCCCCGGCCGGCGTTTCGCGGGCTCCCTCTTCACCGGTGCGGGCGTCGGCGACGTGATCGTCCGGGACGTGTCCTCACCGCCGCCCCCGCCCACGGCGCTCTCCACGGCGGTCCCGTCGGGCTCGGGCGCGGACCCCGCCGTCTGCCGCTGCCGCTCCCGTCCGCCCGGCACCCGCGCCAGCTCCGGCGACGCCGTGTCCAGCGGCACCGACCAGGAGCGGACGAGGCCCAACTGCACGGCCTGGCGGGGCAGTACGGCGTCCAGCAGCCAGTCGGCGGCGACCCGGACGCGGTTGCCGGGCATGGCGGCGAGGTGGTAGCCGCGGGTGACCGCGCCGGCCGGCAGCCCGGAGAGCGGCACGCCGAGCGGGTTGGCGGCGGCCTTGACCCCGCCGAGGTCCACGACGAAGCCCAGGTCCTTGTGCCGGTAGGGCCGCGGTGTGCCCCCGGTCAGCGAGGCCACGATGTTCTGCGCGGCGACCTTGCCCTGCCGCCAGGCGTGCTGCGCGGTCATCGGCGTGTACTGGCCGGGCTTGTCCAGGTCCGGTACGGCGGCCGCGTCACCGCAGGCGAACACCTCCGGCCGGCCCGGCACCTGGAGTGTGGGCTCGACGAGGAGCCGGCCGCGTTCCAGGGGCAGTCCGAGGGACTCGGCGAGCGGATCGGGCCGTACGCCCACGCACCACACCAGGGTGCGGGTGTCGACGAACTCGCCGTCGGTCAGCAGGACTCCGTCGCGGGTGGCCTCCTTCACGGAGGTCCCCATGCGGACGTCGACGCCCCGCTCGCGCAGCACCTGGTCGGCGGTGCGGGAGAGCCGCTCGTCCAGCTCGGGCAGGACACGCTCGGCGACGTCCAGGAGCAGCCAGCGCGGCCGCATGCCCGTGCGCAGCGGGTGGGAACGCACCAGCGCGTCGGTGAACAGCTGCCCGTGCGCGGCGACTTCGGTGCCGGTGTAGCCGGCGCCGACCACCACGAAGGTGCAGCGCGCGGCGCACTCCTCGGCGTCGTCGGCGGTGCCGGCGAGCTCCACCTGGCGGGTGACGTGGTCGCGCAGGTAGAGCGCCTCGGGCAGGCCTCGGAAGCCGTGCGCGTGCTCGGCGACTCCGGGGATGGGCAGCAGCTTGTTGACGCTGCCGGCGGCGAGCACCAGCCGGTCGTAGGTCAGGGTGCCCGGTGTGTCCTCGGGGTCGGTGTAGTGGACGGTGCGTGCGTCGAGGTCGATACGGCCGGCCTCGCCGAGCACCAGCCGCACTCCCGGCAGGGTGCCGGAGAGAGAGACGGTGACCCGTCGGGGTTCGAGGATCCCGGCGGCCACCTGGGGCAGCAGGGGGAGGTAGAGGAAGTAGTCGGTCGGGTTCAGCAGGGTGATGTCGGCCCGGCCCCGGGCCGCCCGCGCCAGGGTGCGGGCCGTCCGGTACCCGGCGAAACCGGCTCCGACGATCACGATGCGGGGTCGACTCACGGTTCGCCTCCGGCGGTCTGTGCCGTACGGGCGTTTGCGCGTACGAGGGTTTCCGCGTCCCCCTGGCCAGGGCCGCCAAACGTGCGGCGGGGTGTGGGCGGGGGCACGCGGCCGCCGGTTTCCCGCCCTCGCGCCGGGTACCCGGACCGCGACCTACCCCCACCCGCGGCACACCAGCGGAGGTACCCCATGGCCGAGTACGGCTACTTCCTGTCCTGCGAGGAGTTCGGCCCCGCGGACCTTATCGAGCAGGCGCGAATGGCCGAACAGGCGGGATTCCAGGCGCTGTGGATCTCCGACCACTACCACCCGTGGAACGACGAGCAGGGCCAGAGCCCGTTCGTCTGGTCGGTGATCGGCGCGCTGTCCGAGGCCGTGTCGCTGCCCATCGAGACGGCGGTGACCTGCCCGACCGTCCGGATGCACCCGGCGGTGGTGGCGCAGGCCGCCGCGACGAGCGCGGTGATGACGAACGGCCGCTTCCGGCTCGGCGTCGGCTCGGGCGAGGCCCTCAACGAACACATCCTCGGCGACGCCTGGCCCCCCGCGCACGTGCGGCTGGAGATGCTGGAGGAGGCCATCCAGGTGATGCGCCGGCTCTTCACCGGCGAGGAGGTCAGCCACCACGGCACCCACTACACGGTGGAGAACGCCCGCCTCTACACGGTCCCCGAGGAGCCGGTGCCGATCGACATCTCCGGCTTCGGCCCCAAGGCGACGGCGCTCGCCTCCCGCGTCGGCGACGGCTACATCACGATGATGCCGGAGGAGTCGATGGTGGAGCAGTTCCGCAAGGGCGGCGGCGGCACGAAACTGGTCAGCGGCGGCACGAAGGTCTGTTACGGCCTCGACCGCGACGAGGCGGTCCGTACGGTCCACCGGCTGTGGTCGAACCAGCTGCTGCCCGGTGAGATGGGCCAGATCCTGCCCACGCCGAGCCACTTCGAGCAGCTGCAGCCGCTGGTCACCGAGGAGATGGTGAGCGAGAACACGGTGTGCGGCGACGACGTCGACGAGCACGTGGCGACGCTGAAGGCGTTCGCCGACGCCGGCTTCGACCGGGTCTACGTCAACCAGATCGGCCCGGACCAGCGAGGCTTCTTCGACTTCTACCGGACGAAGGTGCTGCCGCAGCTGCCGTGACACCGGCCGTCCCACACCGGCCGTGACGCCGGACCGCCCCGCCGTGGTCGCCGAAGGTGCGACGGGCGGGGCGGTCCCGGTGGTGAGTGGTGACGCGTGCGGCCGTGTCCGGCCGGTGTCGTGCCAGGTGCCGGTGTCTCAGGCGTGGGCCCGGCGGCGCAGTCCGGCCGTCACCGCCGCGCCGACGCCCGCGGCGAGCAGCCCGGCGCCCACCCGGCCCCGGTTGCGGGAGGCCCACTCCTGCGGGTCGCGGGCGACGGACTCCTCGTCGAAGCGTCCGTGCGCCCCGTGGTCGTGGCCGTGGGGACCGTCGGCGGGGCTCCACAGGTTGCCCGGACCACCGTTCCCGGCCGCCGTTTCCCCCTCTTCCTGCTGCGAGTCGAACGCGGTCCGCGCCAGGTAGCGGTCGAGGAGCCCGGGAGCCACGGCGTTGGCGATCAGTGTCGCCGCCGTCGACGCGCCCACCCAGTACTCCCGCCGCCGCGGGTGCCCGGCCGCGTGGACGACCGCCCGCGCGGCCACCTCCGGCTGGTACACGGGCGCCACCGGCCGGGGCCGCCCCGGCATCCGGTTCAGCACCCAGTCGAACTGGGGGGTGTTGACGGCGGGCAGCTGCACCATCGTCGTGCGCACCCGGCTGCCGGAGTGCAGCAGCTCGCACCGCAGGGACTCGTTGAACCCCTGGATGGCGTGCTTGGCCCCGCAGTACGCCGTCTGCAACGGCACCCCGCGGTAGGCGAGCGCGGAGCCGACCTGCACGATCGTGCCGCGGTCGCGCGGCAGCATGTGCCGCAGGGCGGCGCGGGTGCCGGACACGTAGCCCAGGTAGGTCACTTCCGTCACCCGGCGGAACTCGTCGGGGGTGATCTCCGTGAACGGCCCGAACACGCCGGTGAAGGCGTTGTTGACCCATACGTCGATCCGGCCGAAGGCGTCGGCGACCTTCTGCGCCGCGTCCTCGACCGCGTGGGCGTCGGCCATGTCGACGCTGACGACGAGCGCCTCACCGCCGGCGCGCTGTACGTCGTCCGCCGCCGCGGCGAGGCCCTCGCGTCCCCGGGCCAGGAGGGCGACCCGGTCGCCGCGCGCGGCGAAGGCACAGGCCGTGGCCCGGCCGACGCCGCCGCTGGCCCCGGTCACCACCACGGCCCGGCCCTTTCGGGCGGTCGGGTTCCCAGGCGTCCGCACCCCGCATCACGCCCGGTGGTGCGGGGTCTCGGGGTCGATGTCGTCGGGCCGCGGCGCCTCGCCCGCACCCCTCATGTCCGCGCCGGGCGCGGTGGAGGGCATCGGCGGGTACGGCATGCCGAGGCCGCCGGGCGGGCCGGCGGGCGGCGTGCCGCCGACGACCCGGCCGTGCCCGGCGGTCGGACCGGCCCCTTGGTGGGCCGGGTGCCGGTGCGGCCGGGCGGCACCGCGCAGCACGTACGCCAGGACGCCGAGGATCGCCGCCATGATCAGCGCGGCGGCCCAGTCGGGCAGCCCGATGTCGAGCGCCAGCCCCACGGCGAGCGCGACGGCGGCGCCCGCGTAGAGGGCGAGGGCGCCGGAGGCGGCGTACAGCATGGCCGTACGGCGCTGCTTGCGGGTCTGCTCGCGCAGCTCCTCACGGATCGTCTCGCGGGCCACCTGCGCCAGCTCGTCGACCAGATGCCTGTCCAGATGCTCCAGGTGATCCATGGGCTCCATGGCGGCCGGGTACCCGGCGTGACGGTCGGGTAACGCGGGCGGGCCGGGGGTACTCGTGGAGCCCGTCCACCGACGCACGAGGGAAGAGAAGAGGATGGACCGGCGAACCGACGCCGTGGAGCTGCTCACGGCGCAGCACACGCGGATCCGGGAGCTGTTCGACGAGGTGGTGCGGACCGGAGGCGACGAGCGCGGGCGCGCCTTCCACGACCTGGTCCGTCTGCTCACGGTGCACGAGACCGTCGAGGAGGAGGTCGTCCACCCCTTCGCGCGCGGCGCCGTCGAGGGCGGTGAGCGCGTCGTCGCGGACCGGGTCCTGGAGGAGGAGCGGGCCGGGCGGGCGCTGGCCCGTCTCGACGGCATGGATCCGGACGCGCCCGAGTTCCTCGACCTGGTCGCGGCCCTGCGCCAGGACGTGCTGGCGCACGCCGACAACGAGGAACGGTACGAGTTCGCGCACTTCGACCGGGTCGCCGACCGGGGCAGGCTGGAGGAGCTGGCCCGGGCCGTGCGGGCGGCGGAGGCCCTCGCGCCCACCCGGCCACACCCGGGCACGGACGCCGCCGCGCGGGACGTGGCGGCGGCCTCCGTCCCGACCGTGATCGACCGCACCCGGGAGGCCGTCCGCAAGGCCATGGGTTAGCGTCCGGGGCCGGGAAGGCGCCCCGGTCACCGACCGCGGCCAAGGAGCCACGGCCCGACGCCCCCGCCGATGCCGTCACCGGCCCCGGTCACCACCCGGGCCCGGCCCGGCCCCATCGCCCAACCGTGCACCGTGCGCCGCCCACGAGCCGGAGGCGCCGGCGCACGGCCCGCCGTACGCGAGTCCGAGCCGGAGACGCAAGGCACCCGGCCCGTCGTGGGCGAACCCCAGCCCGAGGCGCCAGGCACCCCGGCCCGTCATGGGGCGGGCGGCCGGGGGCGAGGGGATCGGGTGAAGGGATCTTCCCTCTCCGTCCGCCCCAACTAGGCTCCTCCCATGGACATTCTGGGAGCCACACTGCGTGTCTGTGTCGACGATCTCGAAGCCGCCGTCCCCTTCTACGAGCGGTTGGCCGACGCCCCGGCGCTGCGGTTCGGCCGCGGCGGTGTGCAGGTGGCGGCGGTCGGCTGCTTCCTGCTGATGAGCGGGCCGGAGAGCGAGCTGGAGGTGCTGCGCAAGGTCGCGGCGACGATCGCCGTCACGGACGTCGACGAGGCCCACAAGACGCTCACCGAGCTGGGCGCGGACGTGATCGCGGGCCCGGTGCCGACGCCGGTGGGCCGCAACCTGATCGCCCGGCACCCGGACGGTTCGGTGTACGAGTACGTCGACCGCCGTCAGGGGTGATGCGGGTGCCGGTCAGGCCCGGCCGAGCGCGGCGACGACGATGTCGGCGAGGAGGGCGCCCGCCGTGCCCTCCGGGTCCAGATCGGGGTCGTAGATGGTGACGTTGAGGCCGGCGCAGCGCGGGGAGGCGAGCAACGGGCTCAGCAGCGCCACGAGTTCGTCGGGGAGCAGGCCGTCGGGGTCGGGGCTGTCGACGGCGGGCATGACGGTGGGGTCGAGCACGTCGGCGTCGAAGTGCACCCAGAAGCCGTCGAGTTCGGGGATCGCGAAGGCCTGGGCGGTGGCGTCGGCGAGCGCCTCAGGTCCCCGCGCCCGCAGCTCGCCGACGGTGACGACGGGCATCCTCAGGGCGAGGAGTTCGGCGCAGTCGTCCGCGAAGTAGTCGCGGATGCCGAAGAACCGCACGTCCTCGTCGCGCAGGTAGGGCCGCAGCCCCTCGAGGTCGGTGAGGTCCTCCTGTCCGCGCCCGGTGGCGAGCGCGATCTCCTCGCCGCCCGCCGCGCCGACCCGGTCGGAGTTGCCGGGGTGCCGGAAGTCGGGCGAGGCGTCGACGGCGGCCAGACCGTACCGGCCGACGCGGCGCAGGGCGAGCGAGGCGCCGAGCCCGATCGAGCAGTCCCCGCCGAGGACGACGGGGAAGTCGCCGGCGCGGACGTGCCGCTCGATCCGGTCGGCGAGCTTGCGGGTGTACGAGGCGAGGGCGGCCGCGTTGAAGACGCCGTCGCCCTCCCGCCAGTCTCCCCGGTCGTAGCGCGGCGGAACGACGACCCCGCCCTCCCGCGCGTCCAGCCGCCGCAGGATCCGCTGCTCGCGCAGGGCGCCGGCGAGCTTGTGGCAGCCGGGCACGGTCCCCGGGGCCGGCGGACGCAGGCCCAGGTTGGAGGGGGCGTCGAGCAGGACGAGATTCCGCATGCGGGGCATCCTCGCCGACGTACGCCCGGCCGTCCAACGGGTTGCGTCAGCCGGCAGCGCGGGACGTCCGCATCTCGACGGTGAGCGCCCAGCGCTCGTGGTCCCGCCAGTCCCCGTCGATGTAGATCATCTTCGGGGAGAAGCCCTCCAGGCGGAACCCGCAGGCGCGGGCCAGCGCGATCGAGGCGGCGTTGCGCGGCTGCACGTTGATCTCCAGCCGGTGCAGCCGCATCGGCCCGAAGGCGTGCCCCACGACCAGGTCGAGCCCCTCCCGCATCAGCCCGCGTCCGGCCGCGTGCGCGAAGGCGCCGTAGCCCAGCGCACCGCACTGGAAGCCGCCCTCGACGATGTTGTTGATGTTGATGAACCCGGCGATGGCGTCGTCGTCCAGGGTGCACACGAGGAAGCCGGCTTTCGTCGGGTCCTCGATGAGCCGGCCCGCGTACGCGGTGTACGCCTGGGCGGTGGCCGGCGGGAACAGCCACGGGTGGTGCAGGTCCTTGCTCTCGCGGACCCGCGCGGTGAACTCGGCCCCGTCCGCGTAGGTGAAGTGGCGTATGCCCACCCGGGGGCCCTCGGCGAGGTAGCGTGATGCGTTGTGCGGCACCGCTTCAGCCTACGACCCGCTCGGCGGCGCCGTGTCCGGGAGCGGGCGGCGCGGGCGCCTCGGCGAGGCACCGCCGGCGACGGCCGCCCCGCCTGCGGAGCCGTGTCTCAGGCGAGGGCGGGCACATCGAGGGTGAGGGTGCCCGCGTCGGCGTCGAGTTCCGCGCTCACCCCGAAGGGCACGGTCAACGCGCCGTCGCAGTGCCCGAAGCCGAGTTCCTCGACCACGGGCACACCGAGCCCGCCGAGCCGGTCGGCGAAGACCGGGCGCAGTTCCTCGTAGGGACCGCACCGGTCCCAGAAGCCGAGCGCGATCCCCGCGACGCCGTCGAGCCAGCCGGTGCGCAGGAGCTGGGTGAGCGCACGGTCGACGCGGTAGGGCTGCTCCCCCACGTCCTCCAGCAGGAGCAGCCCCCCGCGGACGCCGGGGTGGGTGTGCGGGGTGCCGCGGCCGGTGGCGAGCAGGGCGAGGCAGCCGCCGAGGGTGACGCCCCGCGCCCGGCCCGGGGCGAGGGCGGTGCCGGAGGAGGTGAGGGTGCGGACCGTCTCCGGGGCGAACAGGGTGGCCTTCAGGTGCTCCTGGGCACGGGCGTTCTTGATGAGGTCGACGCCGGCGGCGACGGGCCCGTACAGCGTGACCAGGCCCAGGCGGACGGCGAACGCCTCGTGGAGCGTGGTGCTGTCGCTGAAGCCGACGAACACCTTCGGGCCGGCCGCCCGCATCGCCTCCCAGTCGAGCAGGTCGACCATGCGCTGGGCGCCGTAGCCGCCCCGCGCGCACAGCACCGCGTCGACGTCCGGGTCGCACCAGGCGCGCTGGAGGTCGGCGGCCCGGTCCGCGTCGGTGCCCGCGAGATGGCCCAGCCCGGCGTGGCGGTCCAGCACATGGGGGGCGACCACCGGGTCGAGGTCCCAGCCGCGCAGGACGTCGAGGCCGGCCTGGAGCCGTTCCTCCACGACGGGTCCGCTGGGCGCGACGACCGCGACGCGGGCGCCGGGGGCGAGCCGGGCGGGACGCGCGAGGTCGTTCACGTCACGAGCTCCAGGGTCGGGATGCCGGGCGGGCGGAGCCCGAACGCCTGAGCGTACAGGGAGAGCTCGGCCTCCAGGGCACGCACCATCGTCTCCGCCCGCCGGAAGCCGTGCCCCTCCCCCTCGAAGGCCAGGTAGGCGTGCGGCACCCGGCGTCCCACGACGCGGGACAGCAGGCGTTCGGCCTGGGCGGGCGGGCAGATCACGTCGTCCAGCCCCTGGAGCAGCAGGAACGGCACGGTGATCCGGTCGGCGTGCTCGACGGGTGAGCGGTCGGCGTAGCGGGCGGGTACCTCGGCGAGCGGTCCGACGAGGGTGTCGAGGTAGCGCGACTCGAAGTCGTGGGTGCCGCCCGCCGCCCAGGCCGCCGGGTCGAGGACGGGGTAGACGATCGTGCCGCAGGCGTAGACGTCGGTGGTGGCGAGGGAGACGGCGGCGGTCCAGCCGCCCGCGCTGGCGCCGCGGACGGCGAGCCGCCGGCGGTCGGCGGTGCCCTCGTCCGCGACGGCCAGGGCGACGGCCGCGCAGTCCTCGACGTCGACCACACCCCACTGCTCGCGCAGCCGGTCGCGGTACGCGCGTCCGTATCCGGTCGACCCGCCGTAGTCGACCTCGACGACCCCGATGCCGCGGGAGGTGAGGTAGGCGATCTCCAGGTCCAGCACGAGCGGCGCCCGGTCGGTGGGCCCGCCGTGCGCCCGGACGACGTACGGCGGCAGCTCGGCGCCCGGGGCGACGCAGCCGGGGTTGTGGGGCGGGTAGACGTGCGCGTGGACCTCCCGGCCGTCGGGGCCGGTGAAGGTGCGGGTCTGCGGTTCGGGGTAGTACGCCGGGTCCACGGTGTCGTCGTGCGCGGCGCCGATCACGCGGGCCCGGCCGGTCCGCGTGTCCAGCTCCACCACCTCGTGGGCGCTGCGCGGGCTCGCGCCGACGGCGACCACGCGTTCGCCGTGCACGGCGAGGGTGGGCGCGAACTCGGTCCACGGGCCGGCCACGTCGACGACCTCGCCGGTCTCCGGGTCGAGGACGCCGAGGGCGGCGGCGCCCCGGCCGTGCACGACGGCGACGAGGCCGTCCTCCAGCGGGGCGAACCAGCGCAGGCCCGGCTTCCACAGGGGTCCGGCGAACTCCTCCTCGCGCGGGCAGACGGGCTCGTGGTCGCGGTACAGGTTCCACCAGCCCGTACGGTCGCCCGTGTACAGCAGACAGCCGTCCGTCGACCAGTCGGCCTGGGCCACCGACTCCCGCGGCCCACCGGCCACGACGCGGCCCGTGCCGAGTGTCCCGTCCGCCGCGACCTCGGCGACGACGACCTCCGTGCCGTCCCAGGGCATGCGCGGACGGTCCCAGGCCAGCCAGGCGGCCCGCCGCCCGTCCGGCGAGAGGCGCGCCCCGGTGACGAACCGCCGCCGGTCGTCGGTGAGCTCGCGGACGGCCTGCCGGTCGTCCGCGGCCGTCCCGTCCAGCGGTACGGCGGCGAGCACGCGGCGCACGTCGGTGGGCCCGTCTCCGGTGAACTCCTCCAGCACGCACCACACCTCGCCCCGCCCGAGCAGCACCTGCGGTTCCGCCCAGCGCAGTCCGCCGCCCACCGCCGAGACGGGGGTCAGCGGCCGGGGTTCGCCGCCGGGCTCGTACGCGTACAGCCGCTGGTCGGCGTGGTGCGCGAACACCACCAGGGGCCGGCCGTCGCGCAGCACGCCGGCCCAGGGCTGCCCGCCGTACTCGAGGACCCGGCTGCGTACGTTCCACGGCGCGGGCAGGACGGACTCCTCCCGCCCGTCCTCGCGCCGCCGTACGAGGGTGCGCCGGCCGTCCTCGGCGGGCCGGGGCGCCGTCCACCACACCTCGTCGCCGACGAAGCCGACGTACTCGGGCCGCCCGTCGTGCGCGGCGGCGAGGCGCGCGTCGAGGGGCGACGGCCAGGAACCGTACGGCAGGATCTGCATGTTCTTCCCCGTTCGCCTAGGCCGTCCGCAGGAAGCGGTCGAGGACCCGGACACCGAAGTGGAGGGCGTCGACGGGGACACGTTCGTCGACGCCGTGGAAGAGGGCCTGGTAGTCGAAGCCCTCGGGCAGCCTCAGCGGAGCGAAGCCGTAGCCGGTGATGCCGAGCCGGGAGAACTGCTTGGCGTCCGTGCCGCCGGACATGCAGTACGGCACCACGTGCCCCTCGGGCGCGAACTCCTCGACGGCGGCCCGCATCCTGGCGAACGTGGGCGAGTCCACCGGCGCCTGGAGGGCGACTTCGCGGTGCTCGTACTCCCAGTCCACCTCGGGGCCGGTGAGTTCGTCGAGGGTGGCGCGGAACTCGTCCTCCGTGCCCGGCAGATACCGCCCGTCGACATACGCGACGGCCTCCCCCGGAATTACGTTGATCTTGTAACCGGCGTCCAGCATGGTCGGGTTGGCGCTGTTGCGGACGGTCGCCTCGACCAGCTTCGCGGCCGGGCCGAGCTTCTCCAGCAGGCCGTCGACGTCGTCGAGGCCGCCGTCGAGGCCGTGGAGCGCGGCGAGTTCGGTGAGCGCGGCCCGCACCGTCGGCGTCAGCCGCAGCGGCCACCGGTGCTCGCCGATCCGCGTGATGGCGGCGGCGAGACGGGTCACCGCGTTCTCCCGGTTGACCTTGGACCCGTGCCCGGCCCGCCCCCGCGCGGTGAGCCGGACCCAGGCGGTGCCCCGTTCCCCCGCCGCGACGGGATAGATCCGGCGTCCGCCCCCGTCGTGGAAGGTGTACGCCCCGGACTCGCCGATGGCCTCGGTGCACCCCTCGAACAGGGCGGCGTGCCGGTCGGCGAGGAAGCCGGAGCCGTCCTCGGCGGTGCTCTCCTCGTCCGCGGTGAAGGCGAGGACGAGGTCGCGCCGGGGCCGGACGCCGTGGCGTGCCCAGGCCCGGACGACGGCGAGGACCATCGCGTCCATGTTCTTCATGTCGACCGCGCCGCGCCCCCACACGACGCCGTCGCGCACCTCCCCGGAGAAGGGGTGGACGCTCCAGTCGGCGGCCTCGGCGGGCACGACGTCGAGATGGCCGTGGACGAGCAGCGCGTCCGCGGCCGGGTCGGTGCCCTCGACGCGGGCGACGACGTTGGTACGCCCCGGGGTGCGCTCCAGGAGCGCCGGCTCGGCACCCGCCTCCGCGAGCAGTTCGGCCACGTACTCGGCGGCGGGCCGCTCCCGGCAGTCCCCGCCGCCCCGGTTGGTGGTGTCGATCCGGATGAGGTCGGAGGTGAACCGCACCACCTCGTCCCTCGCCTGCGCGTCAGCCATACTGCTCCTCCACCGCGGCCGACACCACCGTCGTGACCGCCTTGAACGTGCGGATGCCCTCGTACATGGTGCCGCTGGTGCAGGCGATCCTGCGCTCCCCGATCCGCGCCACACCGGGCACGACCGTCGCGGCCATCGCCAGGTGCTCGGCGTCGAACTCCACCGAGACGGTGAACGGACCGTCCGACACGGGTTCCTGCCGCACCGCCAGTGCCGCCGCCTCGGCCGCCGCGGCCCGGATGTCGGCGGCGGTGCGGGCCGGTGTCCGGCAGACGGCCGCGTACCGCGACACATGGTCCTTGACCGCCACCTTCAACGCCTCGGGCGCGTACCCGAGCGCGTCCTCGCAGGCCACGTCGTCCCCGGTGACGAGGACCACCGGCACCCCGTACTCGGCGGCGACCCGCGCGTTGAGCAGTCCCTCGCTCGCCCGCACGTCGTTCAGCCACACCCCGGTGATGGAGTTGGCGAGGTAGGTGTGGGCGAGGACGCCCTCCATGCCGGCGCCGGCGTGGTAGCCGACGAAGGCGACGCCGTCGACGTCGCCGTACTGGACGCCCTCCACCATGGACAGCGCCTTGTGCCGCCCGGTGAGCATCTGCGCCCGCTCGTCGAGTCGTTCGAGGAGCAGGTTGCGCATCGTCCAGTGGGCCTCGTTGACGAGAACCTCGTCGGCGCCGCCGCGGAAGAAGCCGACGACGGCCGCGTTGACGTCGGAGGTGAACAGGGTGCGGCACCGCTCCCACTCCGGCGTCCCCGGCAGCACGTCGGCCGGCCAGGTGACACCGGTGGCACCTTCCATGTCAGCGCTGATCAGGATCTTCATGGGCCGTCACGTTACGCCCCGGCGGAGCGGCCGGCCACGAAGACGAGGAGGTCGGCGCACTTGCGGTCGGTAACCGCCCGTTCCACGGCGGAAGCGGCACCCGGTCCCGGGGGCACCCGTACCCCGCCCTTCTCCCGAAGACCGTTCCCTGCTCCGATGTCCCCGCGGAAACCTCCGCGCGAACGCCGCGAGGCGGCCGCCGGTGCCCCGTGGCCGTCGGCTTGACGGTCCACCCGGCTCCGAGGAGGACAAAAGGCGGCCGAGGACCCGGCCATGACGGCTCCCAGCACGGTGACGACGACGTGGGCGGTGGACCTCTCGGCAACTCCTCATGAGGGTCCGGGGCCCGGAGCCCAGGGGCTTCCTCCACCCCCTGACACCGCGGGCCGCCCGCGTGTGACGGGAAGGGAGCCGCTTGCCGACGCGACCGCGCTCAGATCTCCCGACCGGCCAGGAACCACCTCGACGGCAGCTCGATCCGGGTGCCCTCGGGCAGGAACTCGGTCGTGGTGAGCGGGAGGTCACCGGAGGCGAGGACGGTGAGTCCGGCGGCGCCCAGGTACACCGGCACCGCGTCGTCGGCGACCTCACCGGGGGCGATGCCGTGCCGGAAGACCGGCGCGAGCTTCGGGGGCGGACCGTCGGAGCCCTGCACCAGAGTGCCGAGGACCGGGCGGGCGGCCTCCGACAGCTCGACGAGGAAGGCCCGGCCCCGGTCGCCGAGCAGCGCGGCGATCCCGTCCACCAGCGGCTGCCGGTCGCCGGGCTCGCACTGGTGCAGGACGCCCCTCATGTAGACGTTGGCGTCACCGAGTTCGGCGTGCAACGCCTCGGCCTCACCCTTCTCCGCCGCGTCCAGCTGCCGGTACGTCGCCTGCCCGGCGGGGTCGGCACGGCGGGCGTGGTCGAGGGCCGCGGCGGCCAGGTCGGTGCCGATGACGTGCGGGAAGCGGTCGGCGAGGAAACGGGTCTGGGTGCCGTTGCCGCAGCCGAGGTCGATCAACGGCAGTCCGGCGTCGACGAGGCGGGGCTCGAAGAAGGCGAGGTGGCGGGCGGCGGTCACCGCGGGGTCCGCGTCCCAGAACACCGCGCCTGGCTCCTCGGGGGCCTCCCGCCAGAAACCCTCCCAGGCCTCCCGGTACCGACTCGTCACGCTCATGCCCAACTCCCCAGGGTGCGACGCCGATCCGCCGTAAGTGACGGGCCCGTACGGTGTATCGCTCCCCGATGGTACGGACAAGCGCGGCACGCGTTCCTTCACGCCGCGTTCGAGAGACGCCCGCCGGCGCGCGCCCTGCTCAGCGCCTCGGCGGCGTCAGTTCGCACCAGACGCACTTGCCGCGGCCCGTACGGCTGGTGCCCCACTCGCGGGCCAGCGCGCTCACCACGCGCAGTCCGCGTCCGAACTCGTCACCGGGACCGGCGTCCAGCAGGGTCGGCAGTTCGTGGTCGTCGTCGTCCACCTCGCACAGCAGGGTGTCGCCGCGGACCAGGCGCACGGTGACGGGCCGGCTGTGTGAGTGCCGTACGGCGTTGGTGACCAGTTCACCGACCATCAGCTCGGCCGGGTGCACGAGCCGGGGCAGCCCCCATGCGTGGAGCTGTTCGCGGACCACCGCGCGGGCCCGGCCGACCTGGAGCGGGTCGAGGGGGAAGGTCCACTCGGCGACGTCGTCGGGGGCGATGCCGTTGAGGCGGGCCATCAGCAGGGCCACGTCGTCCTTGCGGTTCCCGCGGCCGGCTGCGGAGAAGGTCACGGCGAGCGCGCGGACGATGCTGTCGCAGGCGTCGTCCATGGAGGCGGCCGGGTGGGCGGCGGACTCGCACAGGGTGGCGAGGCCCACACCGATGTCCGCGCCGCGCACCTCGACGAGGCCGTCGGTGCACATCACCAGCCGGTCGCCGGGCTCCACGGGCACCCGTACCGCCTCGAAGGGCACCCCGCCGACGCCGATCGGCGCGCCCGTGGGCAGGTCGAGCAGTTCGCTGCGGCCGTCGCCGGCGCGGACCAGCACGGGTGGGATGTGGCCCGCGTTGGCGAGGTGGAGGTCACCCGCGATCGGGTCGTAGACGGCGTACAGGCAGGTGGCGAGGTAGGTGTCGCCGAGGCGCTGGGCGAGGTCGTCGAGGTTGCGCAGGAGCTGCGCGGGCGGCAGGTCGAGGGCGGCCATGGTCTGCACGGCGGTGCGCAACTGGCCCATCATCGCGGCCGAGTTCAGTCCGTGACCCATCACGTCACCGACGACGAGGGCGGTACGGGCGCCGGGCAGCTTGACGGAGTCGAACCAGTCGCCGCCGACGCGCCCCAGCAGAGTGCCCGGCAGGTAGCGGGTGGCGATGTCGCAGCCCGCCATGCGCGGCGGGATCCGCGGCAGCATGCTGCTCTGGAGCGTCTCGGCGACGGACTCCTGGTAGGTGTACATGCGCGCGTTGTCGAGTACGAGGCCCGCGCGGGCGGCGAGTTCGGCGCCGGTGACCCGGTCCATGTCGTTGAACTCGGCGCGCTCGGGGTGGCGCAGCAGGACCATGAAGCCGAGGACGACGTTGCGGGCCTTGAGCGGGACGACGAGCATGGAGCGGCCCGTGATCAGGGGCCGGATGTCGCGCTTCTCGAACTGCGAGGCGATGGCGTGGCCCGCCCGTTCGCTGATGCGCGGCACGAGGACCGGTTCGCCCGTGGTCATGCACTGGAAGAACGGGGTGTGCGCCGGGAAGGGCATGGCCTCGCCGACGGGGATCACGTCGTCCCAGCGGCCGGGTTCGTCGGTGTGCTCGACGGCGACCCGGTGCCACATGGTCGTGGTGTCGGGCACGCCCTCGGGGAATCCCTCGCCGGCGACGACCTGTTCGCGCAGGTAGGTGCCGGCCACGTCGGTGAAGCGGGGGACGACGGCCCGGCTGACCTCGACGATGGTGCGGGAGAGGTCGAGGGAGGTGCCGATCTTTCCGCTGACCTCGTTGAGGAACTCGAGGCGCTCACGGACGGCCACGTGTTCGAGGTCCTCGCCCTCGTCGTCGGGGTCCTCCGCCGGGGGCGGGCCCTCGGCGGAGGCGCGGGCGGCCCGTTCGCGGCGGGCTCGGCGCGCGGTGCGCCGGGCGACGCCCCAGTCGGGGGTGACGGGAACCCGGTCGTTCTGGCTGAACTCCAGTACGGGGTAGCCGAGTTCGAGGACCTGGGCGACGATGCGGGCGCTCTCGCCGACGCTCATGCTGGGCAGGATCTCGGGCAGCTTGCGGGCGAGTTCCTCGGCGCCGGGGAAGTCGGTGTGCAGCGCGAAACCGGGCACGATGCGCTCGACCGTCGCACGGTCCCGCTCCTCGTGCCGGTGCAGGCCCTCCGCGTCGGCGGCCAGCACCAGCAGCCGCTCAGGGCCCGGACCGACGAGCGGGTACGCCCACCACAGCACGTCGGCCCGGTTCCTCTCCCACCCCGCGGGCGGGGGGACCGCCCCCTCGCTGCGGCCTGGCACGGTCAGCCGGGCCCGTCCGGCGGCCGGGTGACCGAGCCCGCCGTCGCGGGAGTTGCCCGGACCGGGTCCGAGGCCGTAGGGCGCGTACCCCTCGTACGGGAGGTCCTCGTCCACCTCGGGGAGGGCGCCGGAGACGGGGAGCAGGTCGATCGCGGCCTGGCCGATCGCCGCGTCCCTGGGGACGCCGAAGATCCTGCGGGCGCCGGTGCTCCAGTGCGAGACGAGGCCGTCGCGATCGACCACGACCACGGCGAGCGGGACACGCCCGGTGTCGGCGGGCCCGGTCGCCGTGCCGCCGCCGACCGAGCGGCTGGGGGATGCGTCCCTGTCGGTGCCACGGTCCATGGCCCAGGCCCTTTCTCCCCGGAGCTACACAAGATCTGTTCCGCAGCCACCACCGTACGGCGCACGCCGGTCGTGATGGGCGGCAATACCTGAATTGGTTTCAGCTCCGCGTGCGCGGGTGGCACCCGCCCCGGTTCCGGCCCCTCTCCATGGCCGAGCCGCAGGTCACGCTCGGTGCGGGCGCCGCCCGCGAGGTGCGGCACGGTGGCGGCCCGGACAGGCCGACCGGGCGCTCCCCGACGGTGACGGAGAGGGCCAGCGGCCGGTGCGCCCGCGGCGGCGGCGACCAGGACGCACGCACCGGTACCCGGTGTGGCCGGCGTGTACCGCCCGTCCCCGCCGCTCGCGCCCCGTCCGGTCTGCCGTCCGACGACGTCGACGAGGGTGAGCGCGGCGCGGGGCACGGCGGCCCCGTCGGGGCGGCGCACCGTGCCACGGACGGGGACGGTTACGGGGGCGGGTACGGCGACGGAAGGCGGGTACGGCGATCGGGCCTGCCCGATCCCGCACGGGAAGACGCCCTTGTGGCCGAGGAGGTCGCCGGGCCTGCCGTGGGCGGGGAGCGCGGTCGTCGCGGTGAGGAGGTGGGTGCTCGTGAAGGACATCCGGTCCAGGCCGTGCGGCTCGCCGGCGATCGTCGGCAGGGCGGTGGCGACGGTCGTCTGCTCCGGCGCCGCGAGCAGGAGGCCGCGGAACACCAGCCGCACCCGGCGCGGGCCGGGTCCGGCGGCCGGGGGCGGCTCGGGGGCCGGGGAAAGCGTCGCCGCCGAGGGGCAGCGGGTTCTCGGCTTGTCCAGCGGCGGGCGGGCCGGGGGAAGCGGGGGCGGTGCCGCCGGGGTGCTCCGCGGCCCGCCGGGGTGCTCCGCGGCCCGCCGGGCCGTCCGCCCCGCACCGGAGTGGTCCCGGCCCGGAGTGGTCCCGGCCGGCTGCCGCTCCCCTCGCCGCATCCGCCGCACGATTCCCGCGTGCAGCGGCGACCAGGGCGCGGACGCGACGGGTCACGGCGCCGGCCGGCCCGGAGGGAGAACCACCCGAACCGGTGCGGAGCGGCAAGGATCAGGGGGCGCCGGTCCTTCGACCCGGGTGGGTCACTTCTCGACCTCGGTGGCGAGCTTGGCGAGGATCTCGTCGTAGATGCGGCCGAGGCCCTTGGGGGCGAAGGTCTTCTCGAAGAAGCCGCCGATGCCGCCGGCGCCGGTCCAGGTGGTGGTGACGACGACCCGGGACCTGCCCTCGCCGGCCGGGGTGACGCGCCAGACGGTGACCATGGAGGAGTTGCGGTCCTTCTCGACGAGCTCGCCGTCGGTGGGCTCGGTGACCTCCAGGAGGCAGTCGCGGACGCGCTTGCTGGTGGCCTGGAGCTTCCAGTGGACGAGGGTGCCCTCGCCGTCGCCGCCCTCGCGCACCTCGTACTCGCTGAAGTGCTCGGGCAGCAGCCTCGCGCGCGTGCCGCTGTAGTCGGCGAGCGTGTCGAACACCTTCTCCGGGTCCGCCGCGACGACCCGCTCGGTGGTGGCTTCGACCTGCGCCATGGGGTTCCTCCAGGTCCGTGTTGCTCGGGGTTCCTCGGGTTCGGGCCAAGCCAACCACCCCGGTCCCCGGCCGCCCAAATCGGGGTTCGCAAGCGGTCGCCGCCCGATCGAAAAGAACCGCCGCGCGACCGTCGCACGATCATGGGAACACATGTTCTATTGTGGGCCCAGCGCTACCGACGGGCGGCGGCGGCACGGCACAGGAGGCGTCATGCGCTGGGAGAACCTCTCGGTGGAGTCCCGTCACGACCGGGCGGCGGACCCCGCCCTGTTCGGCGCGGACACGGTCACCACCCGCACCTTCGACACGCCCGAGTTCCGCGGGATCACCTTCCACGAGGTGCGGGCCCGCTCGATCCTCAACCGGGTGCCGGGCGCCTCCCGCATGCCGTTCGAGTGGACCGTCAACCCCTACCGGGGCTGCACGCACGCGTGCGTGTACTGCTTCGCCCGCAGGACGCACGGCTACCTGGACCTGGACACCGGGATCGGCTTCGACACCCAGATCGTCGTCAAGGTGAACGCGCCGGAGCTGCTGCGCCGCCAGCTGGCCTCGCCCCGCTGGCACGGCGAGCACATCGCGATGGGCACCAACGTCGACTGCTACCAGCGCGCGGAGGGCCGCTACCGGCTGATGCCGGGCATCCTGGCCGCCCTGCGCGACCACGCGAACCCCTTCTCGATCCTGACGAAGGGCACCCTGATCCTGCGCGACCTCGACCTGTTGAGGCAGGCCGCCGAGGTGACGGACGTCGGCGTCTCGGTGTCGGTCGGCTTCACCGACACCGAGCTGTGGCGCACCGTGGAACCGGGCACGCCGGCCCCCGAGCGCCGCCTGGACGTCGTACGGACCCTCGGCGAGCACGGCCTGGGCTGCGGAGTACTCATGGCGCCGGTGATCCCCTTCCTCGGCGACCGGCCGGCCCAACTGCGCGACACCGTGCGGGCGGTCGCGGCGGCCGGGGCCACCTCCGTCACGCCGCTGGTGCTCCATCTGCGGCCCGGCGCCCGCGAGTGGTTCATGGCGTGGCTCGGACAGCACCACCCGCACCTGGTGCGCCGCTACGAGCGGCTGTACGCGGACGGCGCCTACGCGCCGAAGTGGTACCAGCGCCGGATCACCCGTCAGGTCCACGACCTGGCCGAGGAGTACGGGATCGGCCCCACGCGCGCGGGGATGCCGCGCAGGATCCGGCCGCCCGAGCCGGCGGAGGAGCCCGCCGAGACCGGGCCGACCCAACTCACGCTGATCTGAGCGCGTTCGAGGGCATCCCGCGACCCAATCGGGTCAAGTCTGGCGATAACGGGTTCTTCCTGGCTGTCTTTCCGGGACGATGCGCCGAGGGCCGTGACCCACGCGGTCCGTCGACCTCCGTCCTGGGAGGACTCCATGAACAAACGCGCAGCCGTGCTGTGCGGTGCCGCCGTCGTCGTGGCCGGGACGCTCACCGCCGTGCCCGCCGACGCGAGCCCGTCGCACACCGCGGAGGCCGCCCGAGCGGCGAAGCTCACGTGGAAGAAGTGCGCCACCAAGGACCACCCGACGCTGGAGTGCGCGTCCCTGAAGGTGCCGCTGGACCACGACGACCCCGGCGGGAAGCAGATCACGCTCGCGCTGTCCCGGGTCCCGCACACCGCGAAGACGTACCAGGGGCCGCTGCTGGTCAACCCCGGCGGGCCCGGCGGCAGCGGGCTGACGCTCGCCGGGTTCGTCGCCTCGGCGCTGCCGAGGGCGGTGGCGGCCCAGTACGACGTCATCGGCTTCGACCCGCGCGGGGTGGGCAGGAGCACGCCGGCGCTGGACTGCGGGCCGGGCCACTTCGCCCCGGCGCGCCCCGACCCGGTGCCGTCCACCGCGGCCGTCGAACGGGCCAACCTCCAGCGCGCCCGGTCCTTCGCGGCCGCCTGCGGCAGGAAGTACGCGAGCGTGCTGCCGCACATCAACACCCTCAGCGCCGTACGCGACATGGACGCGATCCGGCGGGCCGTCGGCGCGCGGAAACTCAACTACCTCGGCTACTCCTACGGCACCTACCTGGGCGCGGTCTACGGCAAGCTCTACCCGCAGCGGGTGCGGCGCCTGGTCCTCGACTCGATCGTCGACCCCACCGGCGTGTGGTACGAGGACAACCTCGCGCAGGACTACGCCTTCAACGACCGCCACCGGGCCCTGATGGCGTGGATCGCCCAGCACGACGCCACGTACAGGCTCGGCACCGACCCCGAGAAGATCGAGGCGAAGTGGTACGCGATGCGGGCGGCGCTGGCGCGGAAGCCCGCGGGCGGCACGGTGGGCGCGGCGGAGCTGGAGGACACCTTCCTGCCGGGCGCCTACTACAACGGCTACTGGCCCCACCTCGCCGAGGCGTTCGCCGCGTACGTCAACGACAACAAGACCGGCCCGCTGGTGAAGGCGTACGAGAACTTCGCCGCCGTCGACGCCTCCGGGGACAACGGCTACAGCGTCTACACGTCGGTGCAGTGCCGTGACGCCTCCTGGCCGCGCGACTGGGACCAGTGGCGCTCGGACAACTGGGCGGTGTACGCGAAGGCGCCGTTCATGGCCTGGAACAACGCCTGGTACAACGCGCCGTGCGCGTTCTGGCCGACCCCCGCGCAGGGTCCGGTGAACGTCGCCAACGGCAAACTGCCGCCGGTCCTGTTGTTCCAGGCGACGGGCGACGCGGCCACCCCGTACGAGGGCGGCGCGACGGTCCACGCCCTGCTGCGCGGTTCGAGCCTCGTCGTCGAGGAGGGCGGCGGGAACCACGGCATCACGCTGAGCGGGAACACCTGCCTGGACAAGCACCTGGCAGCGTACCTGACCGACGGCACGGTGCCGCGCGGCACCGGCGGGGTCGACGCGGTGTGCCCCGCGCTGCCCGACCCTCAGCCGCTGGACGCGAAGTCGGCCTCGGAGACGACCCACGGCCCGAACCTGCACGGGCTGCTCGGCTTCCGCGGCTGAGCCCGGCGCCGTCCGGCGACCCCGTCGGGGGCGCTGTCAGTCCCGTGGTCCACCATGGACGCATGAGCGAGCTGACCAGGATCCCCGCCCCCGACGGTGTCGCCGCGGCCACCCAGTACACCCATGTCGTCCTGGGCACGGGCCGTTTCGTGGCCGTCTCCGGCCAGCTCCCCCTCGACGAGGACGGCAGGCCGGTCGGCGCGGGCGATCCCGGGGCCCAGGCCCGCCAGGTCTTCGAGAACCTGCGGCGCTGCCTCGCCGCCGCGGGGGCGACCTTCGACGACGTCGTCAAACTCACCTACTTCGTCACGGACATGGCCCACATGCCGGCCATCCGCGCGGCCCGCGCCGCGCACATACCCGACGACCGCCTTCCGGCCTCCTCGGCCGTCCAGGTCGCCGCGCTGGTGCGGCCGGAGTTCCTGATGGAGATCGAGGCGTTCGCGGTGGTGGCCGAGTGACCGCCTCCCCGGCCTCCCCCGCGGCCGCGCTCGTCCGGGAGATGACGCTCGCCGACTGCGACCGCGTCGCGGAGATCCGCGTCCGCGGCTGGCAGACCGCCTACCGGGGCCTGATGCCGCAGTCCCACCTCGACGCCCTCAGCGTGACCGAGGACGTGGAGCGGCGCCGCGCCGGCCTGCTCGGCGGTGACGGCAGCGTGGTGAACCTCGTCGCGGAGCGGGCCGGCGCGGTGGTGGGCTGGGCCGCCCACGGCCCCTACCGCGAGGGCGAAGACCGCACGGAGGACGCCGAGTTGTACGCGCTCTACGTCGACCCCGCCCACGTCGGCACCGGCGCCGGACGGGCGCTCCTCACGGAGGCGGTGCGGCGTACGGCGTTCCGCGGCCATCGGCGCGTGTACCTGTGGGTCCTCGAGGAGAACGTCCGCGCCCGCCGCTTCTACGAGCGGGCCGGCTTCCACGCCGACGGCGCGAAGGAGCCCTTCGACGTGGAGGGGACCGCCGTGCCGGAGGTGCGGTACGTACGGCACCTGACGGCCTGACGGTCACCGCGCGGGGAGGCGGGCCCGCGCGCCCCGGTCCGCCGGCGGGGCGGATCCTCCAGGGGCGGGCGGCGCCGCGTCGGGGCGCGGTGCCACCGCACGGGCGCGACCGGCCCGCCGCGGCCCGCATCCACCCCCGCGCGTACCGCCGCCCACGTCACCGCCGCCCACATCACCGCTGCCGGGGGATCCGCGCCAGCGCCCGGACGGCCGCCTCCGCGAGGGCCGGGTGGGCGAGGGCCTCGTTCAGGACGGGGCGGGCACGGCCGTCGCCGAGGGTGCCGAGGCCGTCGACGCAGGCGAGGGCCACCCGCCGGTAGGGGTCGTGCGGGCGCAGCCGTCGCTGCAGAGTCGTGATGAGCGCGGGCACGGACTCGGGTGCGCGCAGCTCCACCAGGAGCCGCACCGGGTGCAGGGCGTAGGCGACGCGCAGTTCGTTGGTGGCGAGGGCGGCCGCGGCGCGGGCGGTGCGCGGGTCGCCGAGGCGGGCCAGGGCGTAGGCGGCGGACGCGCAGCGCGGCGGGTCGCGGTGGTTGAGGAGCAGGACGAGCGACTCGAAGGCGCGCCGGTCCCCGGTGATCCCGAGCCGGAACGCGGCCAGTTCCCGGGCCCACAGCGGGCGTCCCGACTCGGTGAGCACGCCCGCCAGTTCGTCGCGGTCGGTGGTGTCCGCCAGCCGCTCGTACTCCGGCGTGCCGCCCGACTCCCGCCGTAAGCGCTCCGTGAGCGCTCGCCACTCTTCGTCCATGATGCCGAGCGTAAGGCAGGTGGTGGGGCCGCAGGGCGCGCGCAGGCGCACGGAAGCACGGTCGGCGCACCGGACCTCCTCCGGCGAGCGCCGGCGGTTTGCGCACGCCCCACCCCGCGCGGCCGTCGTGGGAGGCCTCCCATCCGCTCCCGTCCGGAGCAGTGACGTGCAGCAATGGCGTGCGGCACAAACACGACACGCCACCGCGGGAAACAACTCTGGTCACACCAGGACACGTTCGGCGCCTTTTCGAACTCAGATCATTCGCTGGTGCGAATTCGCGAGGCGGAAAGGTACCGCCTCGCGCGTCAGTACTATGTCGCCCTCAACAGCGGCGACGGCGCCGCAACGCCCTGCGGGGCGGTGCCGTTGACGCACCCCTGGATGTCCGCGGCCGTGGGCGGCGGCCTGCCCGAGAACGATCAAAGAGCGTTGCTACTGATAAGTAATGAGCCGTCAGACGGGCCCTGGAACCGACAGGAAAGGGTCGTCGACCACTCCCCCGATGATGTGACCCGTCGATGCGGAGCGGATGCGCTCCTGCACCGAGGCGCCGGCGCGCGCCACCGTTTGTCCGAAGGGCCCTGAGCTATGAGTCCTACCCGACCCCTCGATCCGTCCCGCCGGGGGGAACTGATGCGCGGTCTGTTCCACAAGGTGCGGTTCGACACGTTCGAGGCCTACGACGACCCCCGCTGCAACGTCACGGCCTTCACCCTGGAGTCCTTCACCAGGATCCTGCCCGTCCTGCCGGCCGACGTCCGCGAGGAGGAGGCCTACGAGCGGCTGATGGACGAGACCATGCGCCTCGCGGCCGGGCACCGGAAGGACTTCGAGAGCCGTACGGGCCTGTCCGAGGTGCACATCGTGCCCCTCGTGTCCCTGTACGGCTTCCGACTCCTCGAGGTCGACGACGAGTTCCGGCCGTGGCTGGTCGAGGTCGACGCCCTGCCGCGGACGGAGCGAGCGGTCTACCGGCTCATCGCCTCCCTGGGCTGGAGCAACGCCAGGACCGCCGAGGTACTGGGCTTCTCCGAGGGATGGACCAGCAAGCTCATGAGCCGGGCCCGCGGCACCCTGACGACCGCCGGCGTCTCCGTGGAGGAGCTCCAGACGGACTTCTTCGACGTAGAGATCGAAAGAAGGAAGGAGAAGGAATGATCCGTCCGACGTCGGATCGCCGCACGGCGCGTCTGGTCGACCATGCCGCACCGCCCACTCCCGGGGAGTGGCTGGAGAACGACGCGCGGTACTTCGCGGACGTGGAGGCCGAGATCCAGCGCAGGGCCGAGGGGGGCGAGCCCGAGGAGGCCCCGTGGGCGTCACCGCTGTACTTCGACGCCGCCACCCACGACGGCTCCCTCGCGCGACGCGCCCTGCTCTCCCTGCGCCATCTGCCCCACGAAGCGGTCACCCGCGTGTGCTTCCTGTCCGAGGCGCTCCGCGGGAAGTGCGGCCGCCCCAAAAGCGGCCCGGGGGCACACCCCCTCGTGGACGTCGCGGCGGCGGGTGAGCAGCCCGCCCACCACGCCCGGCCGCCCGCCCGAACACGCCGAAAGGAGGCCACGACCAGCCCGCCCGCCCGTGGCGGCCGGACCATCGTCGCGCCGCTGGACAGCGCCGAGGCGCTAGCCGGCTGACGCCCCGCACGAGCCGCCGCTCCTCCGGCCGTCACGTTCCGGAGCGGCGGCATCCGGCGCAGCACCCGACCCCCCGAGCAGAAAGCGCACGACGATGGCGACCCACGGCATCCCTCCGGAACAGAAGACCCCACCGCAGCCCCCGGCCCCGGGCGGGGCCGCCGCCGGACGCGACCACGCCGCCGCCCGACGGCTGCGCCGCCGCCTTCGCACCCTCAAGGCCACCATCTACGCACTGGTCGCCGGCTGCCTCTGCGCCATCGGCCTCGCCATCGGGCAGGTCTCCGACCGGCCCGTCCTGGCCGGCGTGTACGTAGGGCTGGCATCGGTCGGCGTGGCGGGCATCGGTGTCTGCGTCACCGTCTACCTGCACATCCGCCGCAAGGACGGCACCGACGACGGGATGTGAGACCGGAACCGCCCCCGGTCCCGGGGAGCTACGTCACAGTCACAGGGGCTGGCGCGCTCGTTACCCACCGGTTAAGCTCATACGAGCGAGTTACCCACTCGCGCCCCTGCTTGCGACGGCCTGGTGACGCAGCCGTCCAGGAGCAGTCGGTTCGGTACACCCTGTACCTGTACGACCCGGCCTCGGGACAGGGCCGGTCGGTCTCACCGTTCCTCGGACGTGTGCACGCCCGCAGCGACGGTCCCGGGCGTGTGCGCCAGTAGCCCGGCAACACCCGCACTCCTTTCCGCACCCGGTGCGTCCAGGCCTCCCCCCGGAGGTCCCTCGGCGCACCCGGGCGCATTCCCAGTCGTCACCCTCATTTCTGGAGTCCCGCGATGGCCACTCCCCTGTCCCCCGCCTCCCCGTCCCCGCTGCGGACGATCGCCGTCGTCGGCCTCGGCACCATGGGCACCGGCATCACCGAGGTCCTCGCCAAGGCCGGCCGCGACGTGATCGGCGTCGACATCAGCGAGGCCCAGGCGGCTCGGTCCGTCGCCGCGCTGGAGGCCTCCACCGCCCGTGCCGTGGGGCGCGGCCGGCTGACCGAGCAGGAGCGCGCGGACGCCCTCGCCCGGGTCCGCACCTCCACCGACCTGCGCGCGGCGGCCGACGCCGACCTCGTCATCGAGGTGGCGCCGGAGTCGTACGAGATCAAGCAGCAGATCTTCCGGGAGCTGGACGGGATCGTGCGGCCCGAGGCGATCCTGGCGACCGGGACCAACGCGCTGTCCGTCACCCGGCTCGCCGCCGACTCGGCGCACCCCGAGCGGGTGCTCGGGCTGCACTTCTTCAACCCGGCGCCGGCGATGAAGCTGGTGGAGGTCGTCTCCTCGGTGCTGACCGCGCCGGCCGCCGTCGCCGCCGTCACCGACCTCGCCCACGACCTGGGCAAGGAGCCCGTCGCGGTCGGCGACCGGCCCGGATTCGTCGCGGACGGGCTGCTGTTCGGCTACCTCAACCAGGCCGCCGCGATGTACGAGGCGCGGTACGCCTCCCGCGAGGACATCGACGCCGCGATGCGGCTGGGCTGCGGCCTGCCGATGGGCCCGCTGGCCCTGCTCGACCTGATCGGCATCGACACCGCGCGCACGGTCCTGGAGGCCATGTACGCCGCGTCCCACGACCGGCTGCACGCCCCCGCGCCGATCCTCAGGCAGCTCAGCGAGGCGGGCCTGACCGGCCGCAAGTCCGGCCGCGGCTTCTACACCTACGAGGCGCCGGGCAGCGCGACGGTCGTGCCGGACGCCCTGACGCCCGCCGCCGGGGGCACCGGGATCCCCGGCCGTACGGTGGGCTCGGTCGGGGTCGCCGGCTCCGGCACGATGGCCTCGGGCATCGCCGAGGTGTTCGCCAAGGCGGGCTACGACGTCGTCCTGGCCGCCCGCAGCGAGGAGAAGGCGCAGGCCGCGAAGGCCCGCATCGGCAAGTCGCTGTCCCGCTCCGTCGACAAGGGCCGGCTGACCGCCGAGGCAGCCGCGCAGACCCTGGACCGGATCACCCCGGCCGGCACCTACGACGCCTTCGCCGACGTCGATCTGGCGGTCGAGGCGGTGGCCGAGGACCTGGACGTCAAGCGGCAGCTGTTCGCGGCCCTGGACAAGGTGTGCAGGCCCGGCGCGGTGCTGGCCACCACCACCTCCTCGCTGCCGGGGGGGGCGCGGGGCCCCCCCCCCCCCCCCCCCCCCGACCTGATGCGGCTGCACGTATTAAAACCCGCGCCGGCGATTAATCTGGTGGAGGGGGTGCGTAAGGTCCAGACCGG
>NZ_JBITEN010000003.1:0-624302 GCF_044455165.1 Streptomyces sp. NPDC051315 | reverse complement strand
TCGCCGAGCTTCTTCTTGCCCTCGTCGATGAGGTTCTCGCCGATTTCCAGGCCGGTGTTGAGGCCGCCCTTGATGTCGTCGACGATGCCCACTACCGCTCACCCCCGCCCCGCTGCCGGGCGGCTTCCTCCGCGCGGGCCCCGGACGAGGGCCCGAAGGACGCCGCTCCAGTCGGCCGTGAGCCGATTAAGCGGAACCTTGGTTTGTACGCGTGTGACGTGCTGACTTCCCCGTTGTTGGACACGATCGCCATCATCACATCGGCGCGTCGGCGGAAACAACGCGGTACGAGGCGGTGATCACGCGCCAGCACTCACCCGGCAACGGGCCAGGGGTACCGGTGTCGGTGCGGCACGGTGGAGGAGGGGGGAAGCGCACGCCCACAGCCCGTGCACGGCGCCGCCGTCGTATCCGCTGAAAGCAAAAGCCCCAGGCCACGGCGAGTGAGTCCTGGGGCTTCCACAGAGCCGCCTTCGGGATTCGAACCCGAGACCTACGCATTACGAGTGCGTTGCTCTGGCCATCTGAGCTAAGGCGGCGCGCCGTCCACACCATGGTGCGATCAGCAACGTCGGTAAGTCTACACAGTTTCGGGGGGTGCTCCGTACCACCCCCGGAGGAGCCGGTTGGCGGGGTGGCCGCCGGCGCTACGAGCAGCGTTTCCCGGCTGCCGGGGGCGCCCCGCGCAGGAGGTAGGCGTTGATCGTGGAGTCGACGCAGGCGCTGCCGCGGCCGTAGGCGGTGTGGCCGTCGCCCTGGTAGGTGAGGAGGCGGGCCGAGGAGAGCTGCCGGGAGAGGGACTGGGCCCAGCGGTAGGGGGTCGCGGGGTCGCGGGTGGTGCCGACGACGACGATCGGGGCCGCGCCCTTCGCCTCGATGCGGTGCGGCTCACCGGTGGGCGCGACCGGCCAGTACGCGCAGTTCAGGGAAGCCCAGGCGAGGCCCTCGCCGAAGACGGGGGACGCCTTCTCGAACGCGGGCAGCGCCCTGCGCACCGCGTCCGGGCCGTCGAAGGCCGGCGGCAGGTCGACGCAGTTCACGGCCGCGTTGGCGAACATCAGGTTGGTGTAACGGCCCTTGGCGTCACGCTCGTAGTAGCTGTCGGAGAGGACCAGCAGTCCCGATCCGTCGTTCTCCTTGATCGCCGCGGTGAGCGCCTCCCTCAGCTGCTCCCAGGCGCTCTCGTCGTACATCGCCGCGATCACGCCGGTGGTGGCGAGGGACTCGGTGAGCCTGCGGCCGTCCGCGTCACCGGTCGGCAGGGGCCGCGCGTCGGCCTTATCGAAGAACGCCTTGAGGTTCTTGCCGACGTCACCCGCCTTGGTGCCCAGCGGGCAGTCCGGCTGCCGTACGCAGTCCTTCGCGAACGACCGGAACGCCGTCTCGAAGCCCGCCGTCTGGTCCAGGTTCAGACGCCGGGCGGGCAGTGCCGGGTCCACCGCGCCGTCCAGCACCAGCCGCCCCACCCGGTCCGGGAACAGCCCCGCGTACGTCGCCCCGAGGAACGTCCCGTACGACGCCCCCACGTACGTCAGCCTCCGGTCCCCCAGTGCCGCGCGCAGGACGTCCATGTCGCGGGCCGCCTCGACGGTCGAGACGTGCCGCAGCAGCTTGGCCGACTGCGCCCCGCACCCCTCGGCGAACTTTTTGTAGGCGTCGACGAGTCCGACCGTCTCCCGCTGGTCGTCGGGCGTGACGTCGGTCCGCGTGTACGCGTCCATCTCGCGTCCGTCGAGGCACTTCACGGGCTCGCTGCGGGCGACGCCCCGCGGGTCGACGGCGACCATGTCGTAGCGGGCGCGGACCCCGGCCGGGTAGCCGACGCCGGCGTACTGCTGGAGGTAGCCGATCGCGGAGCCGCCCGGCCCGCCCGGGTTCACGAGCAGCGAGCCGAGCCGCCCGCCCGGGCCCGTCGCCTTCTTGCGGGCGACGGCGAGCCGGACGTCGCCCGCGCCGGGCCGGTCGTAGTCGAGCGGCGCCTTGAGGGTGGCGCACTCGAAGCCGGGGACGCCGCAGCCGCGCCAGCTCAGCTTCTGCCCGTAGTACGGCGCGAGCGCGGACGGGGTGGCGCGGGGCAGCGGGGCCAGCGTCGCCTCCGCCGCAGCCGGCGTGGCGGAACTCGTCACGCCCCCGGAGGAGCAGCCGGAGAGGAGCAGGGTGGCGAGGGCGGCGAGGGAGAGCAGGGTGACGCCGGTACGGGACCTGCGGGGGGAGCGCCTGATGTGCATCCAGTGAGCGTAACTCTGCGCGATGCCGTGAACGCGCTGCGTGCATGAAGTGCCACGGACGAGTGACGGGCTCGCTGTGGGGACGACGAGACGGGTGGTGCGTCGGCGGGGACGGTGAGGCCGGCGGGTCGCGGATCGGTGGGACGGCGCGCGGCCGCCGCCGACCCGCCGTCCCGACGTCCCGTCTCAGCCCGCTCTCAGCGCCATCGTCATCGCCTCCACCGCCAGGAGCGGAGCCACATTGCGGTCGAGGGCCTCTCTGCACGCGGAGATGGCCTCGATGCGGCGGAGGGTGGACTCGGGGGTGCTGCTGCGGGCGAGCCGCTCCAGGGTGTCCTCGGCGTCCGTGTTGGCCAGGGCGACGCGGGAGCCGAGCTGCAGGGCGAGGACGTCGCGGTAGAAGGCGGTGAGGTCGGTGAGCGCGAGGTCGAGGCTGTCGCGCTGGGTGCGCGTCCGGCGGCGCTTCTGCTTGTCCTCCAGGTCCTTCATCACGCCCGCCGTGCCGCGTGGCATCCGGCCGCCCTGGACGGCGCCCAGCGCCGCCTTGAGCTCCTCGGTCTCCTTGCCGTCCCGCTCCTCGGCGAGCTGCTTGGCGTCCTCCGTGGCCGCGTCGACGAGCTCCTGCGCGGCCTTGAGGCAGCCGCCGACGTCCCCGACGCGCAGCGGCAACTTCAGTACGGCGGCGCGGCGCTCGCGTGCGGCGGGGTCGGTGGCCAGGCGCCGGGCCCGGTCGACGTGCCCCTGCGTGGCGCGGGCGGCGGCGACGGCGACGGCGGGCTCGACGCCCTCGCGCCGTACGAGCATGTCGGCGACGGCGTCGACGGAGGGCGTGCTCAGGTTCAGATGGCGGCAGCGGGAGCGGATCGTCGGCAGGACGTCCTCGATGGAGGGGGCGCACAGCAGCCACACCGTGCGCGGGGCGGGCTCCTCGACCGCCTTGAGGACGGCGTTGGCGGACTTCTCGTTCAGCCGCTCGGCGTCCTCGACGAGGATGACCTGCCAGCGGCCGTTGGCGGGCGAGGTGAAGGACTTCCGCACGGTGTCGCGCATGTCCTCGGCGAGGATCTGCGTGCCCACGGCGGCGACGGTGGTGACGTCGGCGTGGGTGCCGATCAGGGCCGTATGACAGCCGTCGCAGAAGCCGCAGCCCGGAATGCCGCCGAGCGCCCGGTCGGGGCTCACGCACTGGAGCGCGGCGGCGAAGGAGCGGGCGGCCTGCGTCCGGCCCGCGCCGGGCGGTCCCGTGAACAGCCAGGCGTGCGTCATCTTCGACGCCTCGGGCCGCGGCGTGTCGGAGGCGACCGCGGTGACGAGCGCGTCGGCGTCCCGGGCAGCGGCGGCGAGCTGTTCACTCACCCTCTCCTGCCCGACGAGGTCGTCCCAGACGGTCATGGGTTACGCCGCCCCTTTCGTCACGGTGCGCGGTGTGGGTTCCATTGTGCGGGCTGCCACTGACAGCGACCCCGGCGCCGGCCGGAAGCCGCCCGGCACGAGACCGGCGGCCGGGCGTCGGTCACCGCCGCCGGGGACGCACGCGTGCATCAGGCCCCGCCCCGCCAGGCGACCCGACCACGCGCAGCCGGCCCCGACCTCGCCACCAAGCGGCCGAGACCGCGACGCAGCCAGACCGGGGACCTCGCCACCGGACAACCGGACCACGCCCAGCCGGCCCCCGACCTCGCCACCGGGCGGCCGAGACCGCGACGCAGCCAGACCGGGGACCTCGCCATCAGGCGACGCGACCGCACGGAGCCACGGCCGGACCGCTCGGAGCCGGACCGGAGCTCAGCGGCGGCGGCCCCGCCCGCGACCGCCGCCGCGGCCACCGTCTCGCCCGTCATCGTGCCCGCGGTCGTGCCCGTCGTCGTCGCGGTGCGGGCCCAGCAGCTCGTCCGCCAGCGTCGGCAGGTCGTCCAGGGGGGTCTCCTCGGCCCAGTCCGAACGCGGCCGGTGGCGGGGCGAGCCTTCCTCGTCGACCTGCGGCAGCTCGCGCGTACGGTCCTCGGAGCCGTCCGGCCCCGGCCCCGGCCGCTCGTCACGGAAGTAGCCCGGCGGCACCCGGTCGGCAGGGCTGTCCCCGGACACCGGCGGCCGCACGGCCGCCTCGTCCGCGGGGTCCTCCGCGCGCACCGGGGGCAGCACCGCCGTCTCGTCGGCGGCGCCGGACGGAGCCACGGGCGGCAGGACGGCCGTCTCGTCGGCGGCACCGGCGGGCGCCGGCGGCTGCGGCAGCTCGGCCGTGACCTCGGCGTCGGGCCCTGGTCCCTCGGGCGACCGGGACGTCCCGGTCGACGCGCCCGAACGCGTCCCCGAAGTCCTGGCCGCCGACTCCCGCGAGTCCGCCACCGGCTCCTTGTCCATCCGCACCCGGGGCAGCACGGCCGTCTCCTCGATCGGCCCGCCCGAGGCGTTCGTCGGCGTCACCACGGGCGTCGGCACGGTCGCCGCGTCCGGCGCGACCGAGGCCGGCGCGGGCGGCGTCGGCTTCCGCTTCGGGCCGGCCTGGGCCGCCGCAGCGGCCTGCTCCGCCGCGCGCCGTGCCTGCTCGGCCCGCAGCAGTGCCTCCTCGGCCTTCCGCTGCTTCTCCAGGCGCCGGGTCTCGGCCTCGGCGCGCAGCCGGGCCTCCTCCTCGGCCTGCTTGCGGCGCCGCTCCTCGTCCGCCCTGCGGCGGGCCTCCTCCTCGGCGCGGGCCTTCTCCTCGGCGAGGAGACGCACCCGCTCCTCCTCCGCGCGCCGGGCCGCCTCCTCGGCCCGCTGACGGGCCTCCTCGGCCTGCCGTTCGGCCTCGCGCCGCTGCGCCTCCTCCAGCTCGCGCCGCTTGCGCTCCTCCTCCTCGGCGCGCAGCCGGGCGAGCTGTTCCTGGCGCTCCCGCTCCAGGCGCTCCTCCTCGGCCTTGCGGCGGGCCTCCTCCTCGGCCTTTCTGCGCGCTTCTTCCTCGGCCTTCTTCCGCGCCTCTTCCCGGGCCCTGATCTCGGCCTCGGAGAGCGGCAGCATCCGGTCGAGCCGGGCCCGGACGACCGCGGTCACGGCCTCCGGCTCCTGACCGGCGTCGACGACGAGGTAACGGCCGGGGTCGGCGGCGGCCAGCGTGAGGAAACCGGAGCGCACGCGCGCGTGGAACTCCGCGGGCTCCGACTCCAGCCGGTCCGGCGCCTCCGTGAAGCGCTCCCGGGCGGTCTCCGGGGAGACGTCCAGCAGCACCGTCAGATGCGGTACCAGTCCGTTCGTCGCCCACCGCGAGATCCGCGCGATCTCGGTCGGGGACAGGTCGCGGCCGGCACCCTGGTAGGCCACGGACGAGTCGATGTACCGGTCGGTGATCACCACCGCGCCCCGCTCCAGGGCGGGCCGTACGACGGTGTCGACGTGCTCCGCGCGGTCCGCCGCGTACAGCAGCGCCTCCGCGCGGTGCGAGAGGCCGGCGCTCGACACGTCGAGCAGGATCGACCGCAGCCGCTTGCCCACGGGCGTGGCCCCCGGCTCGCGCGTGAGGACGACCTCGTGGCCCTTGGCCCTGATCCACTCGGCGAGTGCCTCGGCCTGCGTGGACTTCCCGGCGCCGTCGCCGCCCTCCAGGGCGATGAAGAAACCGTTCGACGTCGGCGTCTGCACCGGGTCGTCGCCGCCGAGCACCGCGTCCCGCAGGTCGTGCCGCAGGGGCACGCCGGAGCGGTCGTCGACCTTGGCCAGCACCAGCGCGGCCACCGGCAGCAGCAGCGCGCCCACCAGCATCAGCGTGAACGCGGCGCCGCCGTGCGCGAAGACGAACTTGCCGTTCTCCAGGCGGTGCGGGCCGATCAGCGCCGCCACCACCGGGGCGATCAGCGCGCCCAGCGCGACCAGGACCCGGACGACCGCGTGCAGGTGTTCCGTCACGCGCGTGCGGCGGTGGTCCTCGGTCTCCTGGTCGAGCAGCGTGTGCCCGGTGTTGGCGGCCACGCCCGCGCCGACGCCGGCGAGGGCAGTGATCAGCAGCACGGTGGTGACGTCCGGGACGAGCCCGGCCGCGAGCAGCGCCACGCCGGTGAAGGCGATGGCCAGCGCGAGCAGACGCCGCCGCGACAGCGTCACCAGCACCTTCGGCGCCATACGGACGCCGACGACGACCCCGCCGGTCAGCGCGAGCACGAGCAGGCCGTACGTCACGGGGCCGCCGCCCAGGTCCTTGGCGTGCAGCACCGCCACGGCGACCGCGGCCGCGATCGCGCCGGCGACGGCCGCGCAGGCGAGGACCAGCAGCGGGATCGCGCCCGTGCGGCCCGCGTCGACACCGGTGGCCGTCCGGGGCCGGCGCAGCCCCTCGAGCGGGGACCGCGCGCGCGGGGTGCGCGTGCCGGGCAGCTCCAGCAGGGTCACGACGGACAGCGACCCGGCGAACAGGCCCGCCGCCACGTACGAGGCGAGGGACGCCTGGTGCTGGGCGAACCACTCGATCCCGGCACCCAGCAGATTGTTGAGCAATGCCGCCACGAGCAGCATCGCCGCGCCCAGCGGGATCGCCACGAAGGTCGTGCGCAGCGACAGGCGGCGCAGTGCGTCGAGGTGGTCCGGAAGCGGCCGTACCGTCGCGCCCTCCGGCGGCGGGGCGGGCAGCAGCGCGGGGGCCGCGCTCTCGCGGGCGACCGTCCAGAAACGCTCGGCGACCCCGGTCACGAACACGGTGACCAGGAGCAGCGCCAGAGCGTCGTCCGGGGTCCAGTCGATCCACAGGGGCGCGACGATCAGCAGGGCGGCGCGCAGGCCGTCCGCGCCGACCATCGTCCAGCGACGGTCGAGCGGACCGTCCGGCGACGTCAGTGAGGTCAGTGGCCCCAGGAGGACGGCACCGAAAAGCAGGGTGGCGAGGATCCGCACCCCGAAGACGGTCGCGACCGCGAACGCCACGCCCCGGTAGCCGCCTCCGAAGGAGCCCTCGGCGATGGCCGCCTGGAGGGCGAGGAGGACAAGCACCAGGAGGGCGAGGGCGTCGGCGACGCCGCTCACCAACTGCGCGCCCCACAGCCGCTTGAGCTGAGGCTGGCGCAACAAAGCGCGAACGGCGCGCTCGCGGGAGTCCGCTACCAGGGCGTCGTCTGGGGCCGGGTGGTGGGCCGTTGGCTGCTCGGCTCGCGTCATGCTTTCAGCCTATCGGCAGTGACTGACAGGCCAGAGGGCCCGTCCACAGGTGCGCACACCCCGACACCAAAGTGATGCCGGGGCGTGCGTTTCGCGAAGCCGGTACGGGGAATCCCCGCGCGGTTCAGGCGGTGCCGTCCCGCTCAGGACCTCAATCCGTCCGAAACGTCGGCCCGTTCGGGACGGTCCGTATCGGAACCCGGTTCCCCGGGCGAGAGCTCAGTCCTCGGTCGTCGTCTTCGAGGCCGTCGCCTTCTTCGCCGTCGTCTTCTTCGCGGCCGTGGTCGTCTTCTTCGCCGCGGTCTTCTTGGCGGCCGTCTTCTTCGCCGGAGCCGCCTTCTTCGCGGGCGCCTTCTTGGCGGGCGCCTTCTTCGCCGTCTTCTTGGCGGGCGCCTTCGCCCGCTTCTCGGCGAGCAGCTCGAAGCCACGCTCCGGGGTGATCGTCTCGACACTGTCGCCGGAGCGCAGGGTCGCGTTGGTCTCCCCGTCGGTGACGTACGGCCCGAAGCGGCCGTCCTTGACGACGACCGGCTTGCCGCTGACCGGGTCCGCGCCCAGCTCCTTCAGCGGCGGCTTGGCGGCCGCGCGGCCACGCTGCTTCGGCTGGGCGTAGATCGCCTGCGCCTCCTCCAGCGTGATCGTGAACAGCTGCTCCTCGGACTGCAGGGAGCGCGAGTCCGTGCCCTTCTTCAGGTAGGGCCCGTAGCGGCCGTTCTGGGCGGTGATCTCCTGGCCGTCGGCGTCGGTGCCGACGACGCGCGGCAGCGACATCAGCTTCAGCGCGTCGTCGAGGGTCACCGTGTCCAGCGACATCGACTTGAACAGCGAGGCCGTACGCGGCTTGACGGCGTTCTTGCCGCTCTTCGGGGTGCCTTCGGGAAGCACCTCGGTGACGTACGGGCCGTAGCGGCCGTCCTTGGCGATGATCTGGTGGCCGGTGGCCGGGTCGGTGCCCAGTTCGAAGTCGCCGCTCGGCTTGGCGAGCAGCTCCTCCGCCAGCTCCACGGAGAGCTCGTCCGGTGCCAGGTCCTCCGGGATGTCCGCCCGCTGGTGGTTCTCGGCGTCCTTCTCCCCGCGCTCGATGTACGGGCCGTAGCGCCCGACCCGCAGCACGATGTCGTTGCCCACCGGGAACGACGACACCTCGCGCGCGTCGATCGCGCCCAGGTCGGTCACCAGCTCCTTGAGGCCGCCGAGGTGGTCCCCGTCGCCGTTGCCGGCGTCGGCGGCCACACCCTCCACGGTGCCCTCGCCGAAGTAGAACCGCTTCAGCCACGGCACGGACTGTGCCTCACCGCGGGCGATGCGGTCGAGGTCGTCCTCCATCTTGGCGGTGAAGCCGTAGTCGACGAGCCGCCCGAAGTGCTTCTCCAGGAGGTTGACCACGGCGAAGGACAGGAAGGACGGCACGAGCGCCGTGCCCTTCTTGAACACGTACCCGCGGTCGAGGATCGTGCCGATGATCGACGCGTACGTCGACGGGCGGCCGATCTCGCGCTCTTCGAGCTCCTTGACCAGGCTCGCCTCGGTGTAGCGGGCCGGGGGCTTGGTGGCGTGCCCGTCGACCGTGATCTCCTCGGCGCTGAGCGCGTCGCCCTCGTTGACCTGCGGCAGACGGCGCTCGCGGTCGTCCAGCTCGGCGTTCGGGTCGTCGGCGCCCTCGACGTACGCCTTCAGGAAGCCGTGGAAGGTGATCGTCTTGCCGGAGGCGCTGAACTCGACGTCCCGCCCGTCGGCCGCAGCGCCGCCGATCTTCACCGTGACGGAGTTGCCGGTCGCGTCCTTCATCTGGGAGGCGACCGTCCGCTTCCAGATCAGCTCGTAGAGCTTGAACTGGTCGCCGGTCAGGCCCGTCTCGGCAGGGGTGCGGAAGCGATCACCCGAGGGGCGGATCGCCTCGTGCGCCTCCTGCGCGTTCTTGACCTTGCCGGCGTAGGTGCGCGGCTGCGCCGGCAGGTAGTCGGCGCCGTACAACTGCGTGACCTGGGCACGGGCCGCCGCGACGGCGGTTTCGCTCAGCGTCGTGGAGTCCGTACGCATGTAGGTGATGAAGCCGTTCTCGTACAGCTTCTGCGCGACCTGCATCGTCGCCTTGGCGCCGAAACCGAGCTTGCGGCTGGCCTCCTGCTGCAGCGTCGTCGTACGGAACGGTGCGTACGGCGAGCGGCGGTAGGGCTTGGACTCGACGGAGCGCACGGAGAAGCGGGTGTTCTCCAGGGCTGCGGCCAGGGCGCGGGCGTTCGCCTCGTCGAGGTGGAGGGTGTTCGCGCTCTTGAGTTGTCCCAGGGAGTCGAAGTCGCGGCCCTGCGCGACCCGCCTGCCGTCGACGGTCTGCAGGCGCGCGACCAGCGACGACGGGTCCGACGGATCCCCCGCGCGGCCGGTCGCGAAGGTGCCCGTCAGGTCCCAGTACTCAGCAGAACGAAACGCGATGCGCTCGCGTTCCCGCTCGACCACGAGCCGGGTGGCGACCGACTGGACACGGCCGGCCGACAGGCGCGGCATGACCTTCTTCCACAGGACCGGCGAGACCTCGTAGCCGTAGAGGCGGTCGAGGATGCGGCGGGTCTCCTGGGCGTCGACCAGCTTCTGGTTGAGCTGGCGCGGGTTGGCCACCGCGGCCTGGATGGCGGACTTGGTGATCTCGTGGAAGACCATCCGCTTGACCGGGACCTTGGGCTTGAGCACCTCCTGGAGGTGCCAGGCGATGGCCTCGCCCTCGCGGTCCTCATCGGTGGCGAGGTAGAGCTCGTCGGACTCCTTCAACAGGTCCTTGAGCTTCTTGACCTGGGCCTTTTTGTCGGCGTTCACCACATAGATCGGCTCGAAATCGTGTTCGACATCCACACCGAGGCGGCGCACCTCGCCGGTGTACTTCTCCGGCACCTCCGCGGCGCCGTTGGGGAGGTCGCGGATGTGCCCGACGCTCGCCTCGACAACGTATCCGGGGCCGAGATAGCCCTTGATCGTCTTCGCCTTGGCAGGCGACTCGACGATGACGAGTCGGCGGCCGCCCTTCGCGGTCTCGCTGGTCGGGGACAACTTCGCTCTTCTCTCCGGTCGACGCTGGGGCCTCCCCAGGCCTTGCTCCCGGGGTCGGGTCTGCCTTCAGTGGCTCGTTCGCCTCCGGGGCGCTCGGAACCGGTACCGCGACCGCGACCGTGCTCAGCCCTCAAGGCCTCCGCGCGCTCGCGCCCTCGCCACCGGCGCACCTTCGGCTCACTCGCTCGTGACGCTGCGGAGTGTGACGGTACATCCCGCCCCCGTGTCAAACGGGAAAAGCCCGCAACGGCCACTCGAACGGTAACCCGACTACCGCCATTCCTGCCGCCCGGAGTCCCGACCGGCACTTTTCCGCCGGACCGGAGCACGACCTCTCCATTATCCGTATTGCCGCCCCTACGCGGTTCTCACCGGCGCTTCAGCAAGATCTTCTGGGGTGCCTCAGAGGCGGCTGAGGGACCATGTTCCGAGGGCCAGCGCGACCAGTGCGACCAGCGTCGCGAGGGTCGCCGATGCGACGGGGTTCACACCCTGGGCGACGGGTTGGCGCTGCCGTACGCGGATCGCGGTCCACCCCAGCAGACCGCCTCCGAACAGTGCGAACACCACTCCGGTGAAGATCGCCGGTCCGCTCTCCATGATCGCCCTGGCCTCTCTTCTCCCACCCGCGTGTGCCCCGGCCCCTGGGAGGCTGACACGCACGGGCGGCTGCCGCGCGAACCCGAGGTGAACGTCCGGTCGACGGGCGGGGTCGGCGGGCCGCCGGAAGCGGCGCCGGCAGATGCGACCGGCCTCACACCGAACCGGGCGGAGGTGTCTTTCCCGCCGTCTTTCCCGCGCTCTTCCCGCCGCCGGTCCCGCGCACCACGCACATGATCTTGGCGAATCCGGCGTTCCCGTCGGCCTCGCCGGCGATCCGGCGACCGCGATGTGCTCGGAACCGGGCGCCCGAATCGACTCGAATTTGTCGGCGCGGAGCTTGATCGCGTTGTCGAGGCCGTTCTTGTAGCGCATTTTGTCGGGCGCCTGAACGGATCCGATCACCGATCTGCTGGGGCGGCGCCGCTGACGGCCTGGGGCGGGCGCCGCCCGGCGCCGGCCCCTGAGGCGGGCGCCGCCCGGCGTCTCAGGCCGGCTCCAGGAACCCCTGCTCCACCAGCAACCGGATCTGCGCCGGGGTGCGGTCGCGCAGCAACACCGGGTCCTCGCCGACGAGCTGCGCGATGGCGTCCAGGATGCGGCCCGCACTCAGCGAACCGTCGCACACGCCCGCGAAGCCCGCGCCGACCGTGTCCACCTTGGTGGCCCGGCGCATGCCACGGTGCTGGCGCAGCACGACGTGCTCCGGGTCCTCGGCGCCCGGCAGCCCGACCTGCTCCTGCACGACCTCCGCGGCGAGTGTGAAGTGCCCCGTGAGCAGGGCCGCGTCGTCGTGCGCGCGCAGGTAGTCGAGGCGTGCGAAGTGCGCCCGGACCGTCTCGCCGAGGGGCTGTTCGACCGGGTGCGGCCACTCCTCGACGGTGATGGCGGGCTCGGTGGACGCCGTCTTCCGCAGCGTGATCCAGCCGAAGCCGACGGCCTTCACCTTGCGGGCCTCGAACTCGTCCAGCCACGCGTCGTACCGGGCCTGGTACTCCTCGGGGTCGCCCCGGTGGTCACCGGCGTCCCTGAGCCACAGCTCGGCGTACTGCGTGACGTCCTGCATCTCGCGCTGCACGATCCACGCGTCGCAGCCGCGCGGCACCCACGACCTGAGTCTGTCCTGCCAGTCCTCCCCCTCCACGTGCTGCCAGTTGCCGAGGAACTGCGCGAACCCGCCCTCGTTCAGCCGTTCCCCCGCCTGTTGAACGAGCGACCGGCACAGATCGTCCCCGCCCATCCCGCCGTCCCGGTAGGTCAGCCGGGCGCCCGGTGAGATCACGAAGGGCGGGTTCGACACGATCAGGTCGAACGTCTCGTCGTCCCGCACGGGCTCGAACAGGGATCCTTCGCGCAGGTCGGCCGCCGGGACGCCGGACAGCGCGAGCGTGAGCGCGGTGACGTGCAGCGCGCGCGGGTTGAGGTCGGTCGCCGTCACACGCGTGGCGTGCCGGGCGGCGTGCAGCGCCTGGATCCCGGAACCGGTACCGAGGTCGAGGGCCGAGGCGACGGGCGTACGGACGGTGATCCCGGCGAGGGTCGTCGACGCTCCCCCGACGCCGAGGACGACGTTCTCGTCCCGGCTGCCGATCCCGCCGGCCCCGCCGACCGCGCATCCCAGGTCGGACACGATGAACCAGTCCTCACCGCCCGGCCCTCCGTACGGCCGTACGTCGACGGTCGCGGCGACGTCGTCCGCGCCCGCGCGCCTCAGCCAACCGCTCTCCACGCACGCGTCCACGGGCAGAACGCCCTCCACGCGCGCGCGCGGCACCGGCTGCTGGAGCAGGAAGAGACGGACGAGCGCCTCGAGCGGAGTGTCCCCGCGGGTCGCCCGCAGCGCGGGCACGACCTCGCTGCGGGCCAGGGCCGCGTATGCGGGGGCGCCGAGCAGTTCGAGCAGCCCGTCTGCGGTGAAGGAGGCCGCGAGGAGGGCCACACGCAGCCGGGCGGCGACGTCGAGGCGATCGACGGAGGGCAGGGGGGACAGGGTGGCGTTACTCACGCCCCCATTGTGTCCCGCGTGGTGTCCCGCGCGCGTGCCCCACACCCGGGCCGGACCAGCCGACCGGCCGGCGTCCGCGGGTCGTGCTTCGACGCTGCCGGTCGCCGGGCGGTGCGAGGGGGCCCCGGCCCACGTCTGCCGTTCACGGTCCCCGGCGTCTGCCAGGACGCGGCCGGGCATCAGCCGTCGTCCACACATCACGGCCGGCGTCTGCCGGGCGTGCGCGGCGTCAACCGGGCGTGCGCGGCGTCAACCGGGCGTGGGCGGCGTCAGCCCGGTCGCCGGCCGCGTCCAGCCGGTCCCGCCCCGCATCAGCTGGTCGTAGCGGCGCGGGCCGAAGCCGAGGCGGCCACCTTCTTGCAGCTGTCCTGCTTGGCCATGGCGTTCTTGACGTCGCCCTGCTCCAGGTTCTTCAGCGCGGTGTTGCCGCTCTGGCTGAGCTTGCCCAGTTCGGTGGCGATGCCCTGGAGGCCGTCGGCGAACTTCGCCTGGTCCTTCGTGTCGAGTGCGTCGACCTGCTTCTTCAGGTCGGCGTAGGAGGCGGACAGGCCGTTGAGGGCCGTGACGGCGTCCTGCTGCTTCTTCTCGCCGTCCTCGACGCCGGGCGGCGTCCCCGCCTTCTGGACGGCCTGCGCGAGCGCCTTGTAGGCGTCGGACATGTCCTGGAAAGCCTGGGAGTCGGTCTTCTGGACGTTCGCCGGGGCGTTGTTGTCCGTGGCGGCCTTCTTGATGGCGTCGTTGGCCGCGTCGACCTTGGCGTCCTGGGCGGGCAGCGCGTCGCAGACCTGCTTGGCCCAGGCGTCGAGCTCCTTGTTGCCGTCGTCGCTGCTGCAACCCGACAGCGCCAGTACCAGTACCGCACCGCCGGACAGTGCGGCCGTGAGCTTCTTGTTCACCGGATTGGTCCCTTCCATGGCTCTCGGCCCCGGAAACATACACGCCAACCGGGCGACAACCCCAGGACGTATGTCCGCTCCATACATCCATAGGGCCATTTGCACCACGAGAGAGAAGGCTCACGGGCCGGGCGCACCCCGCACCGAAACGGGCGGCAGACGCGTCAACACGCGCCTGCCGCCCGCCTTTTGAGCTGCGGACCATCCCAGGGACCTATGAAACGACCGCCGGATCCGCCGACTTGGAGGGGGTGTCGGCGTTGTCTTCGTCACCCACGGCGATCCCGCGCCGCTTGGAGACGTACACCGCGCCGACGATCACGAGGAGCGCGAGGACCGCGATCACGATCCGTACGCCGAGGTTCTCGTCGTCGCCGTAGCTGAAATTGATCACCGCGGGCGCGATGAGCAGCGCCACGAGGTTCATGACCTTCAGCAGGGGGTTGATCGCGGGCCCCGCGGTGTCCTTGAAGGGGTCGCCGACGGTGTCGCCGATCACGGTCGCCGCGTGGGCCTCGCTGCCCTTGCCGCCGTGGTGGCCGTCCTCGACGAGTTTCTTGGCGTTGTCCCAGGCACCACCGCTGTTGGCGAGGAAGACCGCCATCAGCGTGCCCGCGCCGATCGCGCCCGCCAGATACGCGCCGAGCGGGCCGACACCCAGCGTGAACCCGATGAAGATCGGCGCCAGGACGGCGAGCAGACCGGGGGTCGCCAGTTCCCTGAGCGCGTCCTTCGTGCAGATGTCGACGACCTTGCCGTACTCCGGTTTCTCGCTGTAGTCCATGATCCCGGGCTTCTCACGGAACTGCCGCCGCACCTCGAACACCACGGAACCCGCCGACCGCGACACCGCGTTGATCGCCAGCCCCGAGAAGAGGAAGACGACCGCCGCACCCGCGATCAGGCCGACGAGGTTGTTCGGCTGCGAGATGTCCATCATCAGGCTCATCGGCGCCCCGTCACCGCTGAGCTTCTCGCCGACGTCCAGCGCGCCGGTCGTGATCGCGTCACGGTACGACCCGAAGAGCGCCGCCGCAGCGAGGACGGCGGTGGCGATGGCGATGCCCTTGGTGATGGCCTTGGTGGTGTTGCCGACGGCGTCCAGGTTGGTGAGCACCTGTGCGCCCGCGCCGGTCACGTCGCCGGACATCTCGGCGATGCCCTGCGCGTTGTCGGAGACCGGTCCGAAGGTGTCCATCGCGACGATCACGCCGACCGTGGTGAGCAGGCCGGTGCCGGCCAGCGCCACCGCGAACAGGGCCAGCATGATCGACGTACCGCCGAGCAGGAACGCGCCGTACACGCCCAGACCGATCAACAGGGCGGTGTAGACGGCCGATTCGAGCCCGACGGAGACGCCGGCGAGGACGACGGTGGCGGGGCCCGTCAGCGACGTCTTGCCGATGTCCCGGACCGGTCGTCGGCTGGTCTCGGTGAAGTAGCCGGTCAGTTGCTGGATGACGGCGGCCAGCACGATGCCGATCGCCACCGCGACGAGGGCGAGGATCCGCGGGTCGCCGTTCTTGCCCTGGATCGCCGCGTCGGTGACGCCCTCGAGGTCCGCGTACTTCCCGGGGAGGTAGACGAAGACCGCCACCGCGACCAGCGCGAGCGAGATCACCGCGGAGATGAAGAACCCCCGGTTGATCGCCGACATGCCACTGCGGTCCGTGCGGCGCGGTGCCACGGCGAAGATGCCGATCATCGCCGTGATCACGCCGATCGCGGGCACGAGCAGCGGGAACGCGAGTCCGGCGTCGCCGAAGGCCACCTTGCCCAGGATCAGCGCGGCCACCAGCGTCACGGCGTACGACTCGAAGAGGTCGGCCGCCATGCCCGCGCAGTCGCCGACGTTGTCGCCCACGTTGTCGGCGATGGTCGCGGCATTGCGCGGATCGTCCTCCGGAATGCCCTGCTCGACCTTGCCGACCAGGTCGGCGCCGACATCGGCGGCCTTGGTGAAGATGCCGCCGCCGACCCTCATGAACATCGCGATGAGCGCCGCACCGAGACCGAAGCCCTCCAGGACCTTCGGCGCGTCGGCCGCGTACACCAGCACCACGCAGGAGGCGCCGAGCAGACCGAGCCCCACCGTGAACATGCCGACGACGCCGCCCGTACGGAATGCGATCTTCATCGCTTTGTGCGAGACGGCGGTGAGATCCTTTTCCGGTTCACCCTCCGCCGGAGTCGCTTCCCGGGCCGCCGCCGCGACGCGCACGTTACTGCGTACGGCGAGCCACATGCCGATATAGCCGGTGACCGCCGAGAACGCCGCACCGATCAAGAAGAACACTGATCGTCCGGCACGCTGATTCCAGTCGTCCGCGGGCAGCAGCATGAGCAGGAAGAACACGACGACGGCGAATACGCCGAGTGTGCGCAGCTGCCGGGTCAGATAGGCGTTGGCGCCTTCCTGGATCGCTGCCGCGATCTTCTTCATGCTGTCGGTGCCCTCGCCGGCCGCGAGCACCTGGCGCAGAAGTACGCCCGCGACCACGAGCGCGGCCAGTGCGACGACCCCGATGACCACCACGAGGAGACGGTTGCCGTCGGTCAGCACTGCGGCTGCGAAGGTTGTGGGCTGGTCCAACCGATGAGGGAAAGAAAGCCCCGCCATTCGTCCTCCTTGACGCTTGGGCTGAGCTCAAGATGTGGACGGATTGTAGGTACCGGAACCTGATCAAAACAGTGCGCGGCAAATGGAATTCGCCTTCGCGCCCGAACCGGAAGATCGAGGGGAAGATCCGGGGGAGATCGGGGGAAGATCGATGGGAAAGTAATGCCTTGAGGGCATTGCCGTCGTGAATTGGTTCACGAAATTCCCGGGCGCAGGATTCACTTCTTCAAGATTCACTTCCTGGCACCACTGTAAGCGCGGGGGGCGATCTCCGCACATGCCGAAGGGCCCCACGAGGGGGCCCTTCGGGTGATGATGTCGCCGGGACCGCCGGATACGGCCGCGGGTGTCAGGCCAGCGGCGTGGCCACCGATGCGGACGGCCAGGTCATACGGATCGACCCGCCGTGTGCGCCGGCGGTGACCTCCACGTCGTCGACGAGGCCGCTGATGACCGCGAGGCCCATCTCGTCCTCCTCGGCCTCCACCTCGGCCTCTTCGCCGGAGCCCTCGACGCGGTCCCCGGGGACCGCGTGCGGCGCCTCGTCGCCCACCTCGATGGAGAACTGTTTCTCCTCCTCGATGAGCACGACCTTCACCGGCGCGGTGATGCCGCCGGTCTGATGCAGTCCGACGGCCCGGGAGCAGGCCTCACCGACGGCGAGCCTGACCTCGTCGAGAACGGCCTCGTCCACTCCGGCCCTGCGCGCCACCGCTGCCGCCACCAGTCGGGCGGTCCTGACGTGCTCGGGCAGCGCGCTGAAGCGGAGTTCAACGGTGGCCATGCATCCCCCTCGGAACTACGGGCGTGCTGTCGAGGGGCCGGGCCGCCGAGAGCCCGGTCCCCCGGTGTTCAACTGTTCCGAACCGGGCGCACCCGTTCGTGCGCCCGGATTCGGTGGGTCAGTCGGTGGCCGCCACCGCTTCGTCGACCGAGGTGTGGATCGGGAACACCTTGGTGAGACCGGTGATGCGGAAGATCTTCAGAATGCGCTCCTGGTTGCAGACCAGGCGCAGCGAGCCCTCATGGGCACGCACCCGCTTCAGGCCTCCGACCAGTACGCCGAGCCCGGTGGAGTCGAGGAAGTCCACGCCCTCCATGTCGACGACGAGGTGGAAATTCCCGTCGTTCACCAGCTCGACCAGCTGCTCGCGCAGCTTGGGCGCGGTATATACGTCGATTTCGCCACCGACCTCGACGACCGTACGATCGCCGACGGTACGGGTCGACAGGGACAGGTCCACGGATCCTCCAGCACCTTGCTATCGAGCGGTCGCCCCTCGGGACACCTCGGCAGGAGCCCCCGGGACGGTTCGCCAGCCGCGATGGCATTCAATCACTTACCGGCAGGCGTGCACGACGCCTTGGCTCCATTGTCCGTCACGCCAGTGACACACTCGGTGCCGATGGCCAAGAATCACCGACCCGATCGACCCACGGCACAGCCCGCCTCCCGCCTGTCGCCGGGCGAGGTCCTGGACCGGCTCGCCCCCGGACCGAGCCGGGCGTCGCGCATCACTCATACGGAGCACTTGCCCCCGCGCGCGGGCCGCCATGCCGTCTGGCCTGACCGGATTCGCCCGGAGGTGATCGCGGCCGTACAGGCGTGCGGTATCGAACACCCCTGGGCCCACCAGGCCCGGGTCGCCGAGCACGCCCTGGACGGCGATTCGGTGGTCGTCGCGACGGGCACGGCCTCCGGCAAGTCCCTCGCCTACCTCGTGCCCGTGCTGTCGACGCTCCTCGACGGCTCCGAAGCCCCGAACGGCCGCGGCGCCACCACCCTCTACCTGGCCCCCACCAAGGCTCTCGCGGCGGACCAGTGCCGATCCGTGAAGAAACTTTCACAACCCCTCGGCAGCGCCGTACGGCCGGCCGTCTACGACGGCGACACGCCGTTCGAGGAACGCGAGTGGATCCGGCAGTACGCCAACTACGTCCTCACCAACCCGGACATGCTGCACCGCGGCATCCTCCCCTCCCACCCCCGGTGGGCCTCCTTCCTGAAGTCGTTGAAGTACGTCGTCATCGACGAGTGCCACACCTACCGCGGTGTCTTCGGCTCCCACGTCGCCCAGGTGCTGCGCCGTCTGCGCCGCCTGTGCGCCCGCTACGGCGCCTCTCCCGTCTTCCTGCTGGCCTCCGCGACCGCGGCCGAGCCCGCGGTGGCCGCCGGGCGCCTGACCGGCCTCCCGGTGGTCGAGGTCGCCGATGACGCCTCACCCCGCGGTGAACTGGTGTTCGCCCTCTGGGAACCCCCGCTCACCGAGATGCAGGGCGAGAAGGGCGCCCCGGTCCGCCGCACCGCCACCGCCGAGACCGCCGACCTGCTCACCGACCTCGCCGTCCAGGGCGTACGCACCGTCGCCTTCGTCCGCTCCCGGCGCGGCGCCGAGCTGATCTCGGTGATCGCCCAGGAACGCCTCGCCGAGGTCGACCGCTCCCTGGCCCGGCGTGTCGCGGCGTACCGCGGCGGCTACCTCCCCGAGGAGCGCCGCGCCCTGGAACAGGCCCTGCACTCCGGTGAACTCCTCGGCCTGGCCGCCACGACCGCCCTCGAACTCGGCATCGACGTCTCGGGCCTGGACGCCGTCCTGATCGCCGGCTACCCGGGCACGCGCGCCTCCCTGTGGCAGCAGGCCGGCCGCGCGGGCCGGGCGGGACAGGGCGCCCTCGCCGTCCTGATCGCCCGCGACGACCCCCTGGACACCTTCCTCGTCCACCACCCCGAGGCACTGTTCGACCGGCCCGTGGAATCGACGGTCCTCGACCCCGACAACCCCTACGTCCTCGCCCCGCACCTGTGCGCGGCCGCCGCCGAACTTCCGCTGGGCGAGGAGGACCTGAAGCTGTTCGGCCCCGAGACCGAGGGACTGCTGCCGCAGCTGGAGGCCGCGAAGCTGCTGCGCCGCCGGACGAAGGCCTGGCACTGGACGCGCCGGGAACGGGCCGCCGACCTCACCGACATCCGCGGCGAGGGCGGCCGGCCGGTCCAGATCGTCGAGGAGGGGACGGGCCGCCTCCTCGGCACCGTCGACCAGGGCGCCGCACACGCCACCGTCCACGAGGGCGCCGTCCACCTGCACCAGGGCCGCACGTACCTGGTGCGGTCTCTGGACCTGGAGGACTCGGTGGCCCTGGTCGAGGAGGCCAACCCGCCGTATGCGACGGTCGCCCGCGACACGACGTCGATCTCCGTCCTGGAGACGGACGTCGAGGTGCCCTGGGGCGACGGCCGGCTGTGCTACGGCTCCGTCGAGGTCACCAACCAAGTGGTCTCCTTCCTGCGTCGACGGCTCATCACCGGTGAAGTACTGGGCGAGTCGAAGCTCGACCTCCCTCCTCGAACGCTGCGCACACGCGCCGTGTGGTGGACGGTCACCGAGGACCAACTGGACGCCGCCCGCATCAACCCCGAGATCCTCGGCGGTGCCCTCCACGCCGCCGAGCACGCCTCCATCGGCATGCTGCCCCTCTTCGCGACCTGCGACCGCTGGGACATCGGCGGAGTGTCGATCCCCCTGCACCCCGACACCCTGCTCCCGACGGTCTTCGTCTACGACGGTCATCCCGGCGGCGCGGGCTTCGCGGAACGCGCCTTCCACACGGCCCGCGCCTGGCTGACCGCCACCCACCAGGCCATCGCCTCCTGCGAGTGCGAGGCCGGCTGCCCGTCCTGCATCCAGTCCCCCAAGTGCGGCAACGGCAACGATCCGCTGCACAAGCGAGGAGCGGTACGGCTGCTCACGGAACTACTGCGGGCGGCTCCGGAGGAGAAGCCGGCGGATTAGCGGATCAGCGGACGGGGCCCGGAGGGAGCGGGGGCCCGGAGGGAGCGGGGGCACCCGGGTCGCCTGCGGTGGGGTGGATGGGGCACCCGCCATGCGGCGGTGGGGCACCCCCTGGCGGGCGGAGGCACCCACCTGGCGGGCGGCGGCGTCGCGGCGCCCTCGCGGCGGGCGGTAGGGGGTCGGCGGAGCACCCACGCCTCCCTGCGGCCGACCGGGTGGCACGGCAAGAACGGGGGTGAGGCGCTCCTGGCGCGCCTGAGGGCCGCGGAGGCAAGGCCGGGCGTCAGTGGGGGCCAGAGCTACGGCCCTCGCTCCTCCGGCACCACCTCCTCCGCCCCCGGAGGGCCCGCCCTCGCCCTGACCTCCGCCGCGAACGGCCCCTGCCCGGCAGCCGCCGTCACGTCCGAGATCTCCCCCACGACCGCGCACCGCACCAGCCGCGCGCCCTGCGCCCGAGCCACCCGCTCCGCCCGCGCACAGGCCGCCGTGGCACCGTCCGTCCAGTGGCCGGCGGCCGCGAGCGCCGCGAGGTCCGCGCCGCCGGCGGCCCGGTGCCGGGCCAGGACTGCCTGCCCCAGGGCGAGCACCGCACCGAACACCACGCACAGCACGGCGATCGCCCCGACGGTCCAGACGGTGGCCGAGCCGCGGTCGGAGCCACGACCGCGGTACCTGCCAACGCCCCGGCCTCTCCCCAACCCGGCTCGACGCCCGCTCATGGCCCCACCCCCACGCCCTCAGCCGCCGCCACGTCCTGCGCCACTCCCACGTCCTCCGCCAAGCCGACGTCCTCAGCCGCCGCCACGGCTTCCCCCCGCACCTCGAACGGCAGCCCGCCCAGCACCGGCGGCTCCGCCACGACCACCACTCGGACCTGGTCGCCCTCCCGGCTGACCGTCACTCGTGCCCCGCGGGGTGCCGTCGCCCGGGTCACCTCGACCACCGCCTCGGTCGGGTCCTGCCGGGCCGCGGCCCGGGCGCCTGACCTGGCCGCGTCCACGCACTGGAGCTGAGCCGCCATGACGAGCAGCCCCCACACCAGCGCCAGGGCGAACGCCACCAGCACCGGCAGCACGACGGCCGACTCCGCCGTCACGAACCCCCGATCCGCTCCCCGCTCCCGTGCCCACTCACGTACTCGCACTGAGCGCCCTCTGAACGAGGCCCTGCAGCTCCGCGGTGACCGTCCCGCTCGTCACCACCTTGTAGAGGATCACCGCGAACGCGACCGCCGCGACGATCCCCATCGCATACTCGGACGTCACCATCCCCGCGTCCCGCCGCGCCGAACGCCCCCTGCACACCAGGGCACGCAACCGCGCCCGTACCACCTTGCACATCTCAACCCCCGTGAGGTTCTGTCGCTGCTTCACCGGACCCGATGGGTCCCGCTTGGTCCTGGTCGATGGTTCTGTTGGACCTGTAAGTGCTGTTGAAGTCACTTGATCCCGAAGGGTCCGTCGGAACGGACGCCAGCCGGTTCCCGCCGACCCCGCCGGCCTCGCCGACTCTGTCGGTTCTCTGGTGCTCGACCTGCCTGCCGATCTCCCGCCGTCCAGCCATTCCCCTCACTCCCGACGGCGTCCTCGCTCACCTCACCGTCACGGCCTCACGGCCCACCTCCTCCCAGCGCACCACCCGCCAGGCCGATCACGACGGGCGCGATGCCCACCGTGATGAAGGCGGGCAGGAAGCACAGCCCCACCGGTGCGGTCACCATGACGGCCGCACGGCGGGCCCGGGCCGTCCCCGCGCGTGCCCACTCGGCGCGGGCGTCGGCGGCGATCCGGGCGACCGGTCCGGCCGCCGGAAGCCCCGAGACGTCGGCCCGCTCCAGCAGGCGGGCCAGGGCGGCCGCACCGGGCGCAGCGGCCAACCTCCGCCAAGCGGTGGCCGGTTCGCCGCCGAGCCGCACCTCCGCGGCACCGCGCGCCAGTCCGTCCCCGACGGGACCGCCGAGGGCCTCGCCCACCGCCTGTGCCGCGACCACCGGACCGGCGCCCGCCGCGATGCACGCGGCCAGCAGGTCGGCGGCGAGCGGGAGTTGCCGGGCGGCAGCCCGCACGTCCGCCTCGCTCACGGCGTCGGCCGCTCGCTGCCGACGGCGCCACCATCGCATCACCACCGCGCCGATGAGCCCCAGGACGAGCCCGACGACACCACCGCCCACCGCCCAGCCGGCACCCAGGACCGCCACCTCGGGCAGCCACCGCCGCACCAGCTCCCGCGCTCCGGGACGAGAGATCTCCGGCACCGACGGCACGGCCAGCGACTCAATGAGCCGCTGCCGCGCCCTCCGCTCACGCCGCACACCCGACAACCAGCGCACGAGCCACGCCAGGAGCATCGCGATCCCCACGGCCGCCCCCAACCTGTGGACAACTTCCGCACTCATTCCGACTCCGTTTCCCTCGACGGGCCGCACACGGCCCGCCCGAACGCCCCACCGTTCACTCCCGCCTCACATCCCATCTGCGCCTCACGCACCTCCACCCCGCCTCACACCCCCTCCGCGCCCCGCACGATCCGCACCGCCCACCACATCCCGATCCCCTCCAGCAAGCCGCCGACCAGCAGGCACCCCCATCCCGGGCCGGTGTGCAGCAGGACACGCAACGGGTCGGCGCCGAGCGCGGTACCCAGAGCCAGGCCCAGGACCGGCAGGCCGGCGAGCATCACCGCCGTCGAGCGCGCCCCCGCCAACTGCGCCCGCAGGTCGGCTCGCTGGTCTCGCTCCGCTCGCAACGCCCCCTCCAGTCGGTCGAGTCCGGCGGCGAGGCCCGCGCCCTGGTCCACGGCCACCCGCCAGCACGCGGCGAGCCCCAGCAGTCCGTCGGCCCCCGGTTGCCGGGCCGCGGCCGCGAGCGCACCGGGAACATCCCCGCCGAACCGCGCCGCCGCCAGCACGGCGGCCTGCGCCGAGCCCAGCCCTCCGGAGTCGCGGGCGGCCCGCTGCAACGCCTCCCCGGGCTGCCGTCCCGCCCGCACCTCCCCGGCGAGCGCCGCGCACAGCGCGATCACGGCGTCACCCCGACGCTCCCCGGCCCGCCGCACCTGGCGCGCCCGCCGCACCCGGCGCAGCAGAGGCACTCCGGCCGCCCCCGCGACGACCGGCAGCACCGAGGCGCCCAGCACCGCCAAAGCCAGTCCGGCAACCGGCCCCCACCACTCGGGCCGCCACCGACCACGGATCTTCCGCAGGTCGCGGGCCAGGTCCGGCCATGACGGGGGCCCGCTGCCGACCACCCCGCCTCCCGCCAGCAGCAGCTGTGCCCGCCGACCCCCGGAGTACGGCCCTCCGAGCAGCCAGATCGCCGTCCCGGCGCAGACCCCGGCCGCGGCCATCGGCACGTCAGGCATCACGCTCATCTCCCGCTCCGCTCCTCTCGCCTCGCAGCAGCTCCCGCAGCCGCTCCCACCCGCGCTCGCGGCGGAACATCTCCGCCTGCCACCGCAGCGCCGGTACCGTCCGGACCAGCCCGGACGGGTCCCGCTCCAGCACGTGCACCTCGGCGATCCGCCGCCGCCCGTCCCGGTCCCGCACGAGGTGCAGCACCACCGACAGCGCGGCCGCCAACTGGCTGTGCAGCGCCGCCCGGTCCAGCCCGGCCGCCGTGCCGAGCGCCTCCAGGCGGGCGGGCACGTCCGCGGCGGCGTTGGCATGGACCGTCCCGCAGCCGCCTTCGTGACCCGTGTTCAGGGCGGCCAGCAAGTGGACGACCTCGGGCCCGCGCACCTCGCCCACGACCAGCCGGTCCGGCCGCATGCGCAGCGCCTGCCGCACCAGGTCCTCGAGCGTGACGAGCCCCGCTCCCTCCTGGTTGGCGGGTCTGGTCTCCAGCCGGACGACGTGCGGGTGATCCGGCCGGAGCTCCGCCGAGTCCTCCGCGAGCACGATGCGCTCCCCCGGCCCGACCAGCCCCAGCAAGGCGCTGAGCAGGGTGGTCTTGCCGCTCCCGGTGCCGCCGCTGACCAGGAAGGACAGGCGGGCCCGCAGCAGGTCCCGCAGCACCTGGTCGCCGCCCGGAGGCACCGTGCCCGCGGCCACCAGTTCGTCGAGCGTGAACGCCCGCGGCCGTACCACCCGCAGCGACAGGCAGGTGCAGCCGACGGCGACCGGGGGCAGCACCGCGTGCAGCCGGGTGCCGTCGGGCAGTCGCGCGTCGGCCCACGGCCGGGCGTCGTCCAGACGCCGTCCGGCCACCGCGGCCAGGCGCTGCGCGAGGCGTCGTACGGCCATCGCGTCCGGGAAGGAGACGGTGGTCAGCTCCAGGCCGCCGCCGCGGTCGACCCAGACCCGGTCCGGGGCGGACACCAGCACGTCGGTCACCGACGGATCGGCGAGCAGTGGCTCGAGGGGACCGCTGCCGACCAGCTCGGACCGCAGTTGCTCCGCCGCGCCGAGGATCTCCGCGTCCCCCAGGACCCGCCCCTGCTCCCGCAGTGCCTGGGCCACGCGCGCGGGGGTCGGTTCGGCGCCGCTCTCGGCGAGCCACTGCCGTACACCGTCGAGCAGCGCGCCCGTGCCCCTCGGCCGTTCCAGTCCGGGCAGCGTGCTCATGCGCCACCCGCCTGGACCAGCGCCCGCTCCCAGAACTCCGTGCAGAACCGGGCGAGAGGGCCTCGAGGGACGGCGCCGGGTGGTGTCCTGCCGCCGTCCGGGCGCAGCAGACCCGATTCGACAGGCACCTCGCCGGCCAGGGGCAGTCCGAGCAGCCGGGCCACCTCGCGGTCGTCGAGTCCGGGCGCGTACGGCCCGCGTACCGCGACCCGCAGGTCGCGCAGGACCATGCCAATGGCGGAGGCAACCCGTCCGGCCGCCGCGACGGCGCGCAGCTCGGCGGGGACCACGAGGAGCCCGACGTCGATCTGCGCGAGAGCCTCGGCGACGCCGTCGTCGATGCGGCGCGGCAGGTCGACGACGACCGTGCCGCCGCGGCGCCGGGCCGCGGCGAGCACCGCGCGCACGGCCGGGGGCGGGATGGCGACGCAGTCGCCGCGGTCCCAGCTGAGCACCCGCAACTGGTGCAGTTCCGGCAGCGACTCCTCCAGGGCGCCGCCGCCGACCCGCCCGCGCGAGGCGGCGAAGGCGGGCCAGCGCAGTCCTTCCGCGGTCTCGCCGCCGAGGAGTACGTCGAGTCCGCCGCCCAGTGGATCGGCGTCCACGAGGAGGGTGCGCAGTCCCTCACGCGCGGAGGTGACGGCGAGCGCGCACGCGAGCGTGGACGCCCCGGCCCCGCCGCGCCCGCCGACGACGCCGACGGTGAGAGCGGGCCGGCCGACGCCCTCGGCGACGTCGGCGATGCGGTCGACGAGCCACTGTTCGCCGTCGGGCAGCACCAGGACGTGGTCGGCGCCGATCTCGACGGCCCTGCGCCACACGCCGGAGTCGTCCTGGTCGCGTCCGACGAGGACCACTCCCCGTCTGCGGGCGGCCCCGCGGACGCGGCGCGCGGCGTCGTCGCCGACCAGGACGAGCGGCGCGGACTCCCAGCCACCCCGGTGTTCGGGCACCGAGGGGTGCACCTCCGGTGTGGCGCCCGCCGCGGCGCACAGCCGCAGCAGGTCGTCGAGGAGCTCGGCGTCCTCGGTGACGATCAGCGGCCTGCCCTGCCGTCCGGCGGCGGGTGGCGGGTCGTGTGTGACGGCTCCGGTCACGGCTTCCATCCCCCTTCGCTGCGTGGCACGCACCTCTCTGCGGCCTCGCGATTCCCCTGCGTGTGAAGACCGGCGACAAGGTCCCCGGATGAACGGCCGGCGGATACCGGCCACCGTGTCGGCAAACGGAGCCGACCATGAACTCGGCTCGAGCGGGACGCGGTGGAATCACGGTGCAACGAACCCGGAAAATGGTGTGGATCTTGGTGGATAACTGTGGACGATTGCCTGGTTGTGAATATCGCTGTCACCCATACCGGTGACTGCCATGCCGCTTCCTGTGCGACTTCCGCAGAGGAGTCCGACGACTACGCACAGTGACGGATCGCGGGCATGCGAAAGGGGCGACCGCAGCCGCCACGAGACGGCACCACAGACGCCCACAGAAAGGAAAAACCCACCCGGACATGCGACGACCCCCGCCGGGGGGGAGAGCGGGGGTCGTCTCCACGGCCGACTCGGGGGGGGAGGAGCCGGACCGGGTTAGCACGGTCGCGAACGATCCGTGACTTCCATGGTGTACCCGAGAGGCCTCTCAGGCAAACCCACGCGCCCACCTTACGCCGAATGGGCTGCCCCTATGCTCTGGGTTGTGGAAAACCACTCCTTGCCCCGCACAGCGGCGTTCTTTGACCTGGACAAGACGGTCATTGCGAAGTCGAGCACGCTCACCTTCAGCAAGTCCTTCTACCAAGGCGGGCTGATCAACCGCAGGGCGGCCTTGCGCACCGCATATGCCCAGTTCGTCTTCCTCGTGGGCGGTATGGACCACGACCAGATGGAGCGGACCCGCGAGTACCTGTCCGCGCTGGTGCGCGGCTGGAACGTCCAACAGGTGAAGGAGATCGTCGCCGAGACCCTGCACGACCTGATCGACCCGCTCATCTACGACGAGGCGGCCTCCCTGATCGAGGAGCACCACACCGCCGGCCGCGACGTCGTGATCGTGTCGACGTCGGGCGCCGAGGTGGTCGAGCCGATCGGCGAGCTGCTCGGCGCGGACCGTGTCGTCGCCACCCGCATGGTCGTGGGCGAGGACGGCTGCTTCACCGGCGAGGTGGAGTACTACGCGTACGGCCCGACCAAGGCGGAGGCGGTCAAGGAGCTGGCGGAGTCCGAGGGGTACGACCTCTCGCGCTGCTACGCCTACAGCGACTCGGCGACGGACCTGCCGATGCTGGAGGAAGTCGGCCATCCGCATGCGGTGAACCCGGACCGTGCGCTGCGCCGCGAGGCCCTCACGCGCGGGTGGCCGATCCTCGACTTCCACCGGCCGGTGCGGCTGAAGCAGCGCATCCCGTCGTTCTCCGTTCCGCACCGCCCGGTGCTGGTCGCCGCGGCCGCCATAGGAGCGGCGGCCGCCACGGCCGGCCTGGTCTGGTACGCGAGTCGGCGCAGGGCGGCGCCGAGCGCCTGAGCAGCGACCCCACCGCCCCCACCCGGGCGTCCCTTTCACGCCCGTTCGCGAGTAAAAGTAAAGAACCGGTGGCAGCACTTCCGCTTGCCTGGGTCCTGGAGTACAAATGACTCAACGGCCCGCGAGACCAAGGACATCCGAAAGGATCACCTTAAACAACGCAATTGGCCCCACGGACCGAAGCATGAACGCCGGGCACCCACGCGACGTCGACCCGTCGATTACGGGCCAGCCGCACCAGGTGACGGGCAAAGTTCCCGACCTGATGGGCGACATTCGAGGACGCCTGGTAACTCGGCGAGCATGCCAGCGGCGGTACGAGAACTCGTACCGCCGCATCTTTGCGCAGGCCCCTCCGAGGGGCCTGTTTCTCGTTATGCCGCCCCGCGCTGGAGCGCCTCGCACACCGCCGTGGACTCCCGGGCGCCCAGCTCGACCGCCCGGCCGCAGTGGGCGATCCAGGCCGCCATGCCCTCGGGGGTCCCGGAGACGTAGCCGTCCAGAGCGGCCAGGTAGGCGGCCCGGCCGAGTTCCGCGTGGCCCACCTCGGCCGGGCAGACCGACTTCGGGTCGAGACCACTGCCGATCAGGACGATGCGCTCGGCGGCGCGCGCGACCAGGCCGTTGTGGGAGGCGAAGGGGCGCAGCGCGAGCAGTTCGCCGTGCACGACGGCGGCTGACACCAGGGCCGGAGCGGAGCTGCCCGCCACTATCAAGGCGGCCAGCCCTTCGAGCCGGCCGGAGACCTCGTCCGCGCTGGGCGGCGGCAGCTCGATCAGCGGCTCGTCGACCGGTTCACCGGCCTGCCGCGGGCGCCCGACCTCGTCGCCCTCACTCGCCGCGGCCACCAGGTGCAGCCGTGCCAGCACCCGAAGGGGTGACTGACGCCAGATGGACAGCAGCTGACCCGCTTCGGCGGTCAGCCGCAGCGCCGCCCCGACGACGCGCGCCTCGTCGTCGACGCCGAAGTCACTCCGCCGGCGCACCTCCTCCAGGGCCCAGTCGGCGCCGGACAGCGCGGCCGAGCCACGGGCGCCGCGCAGGGCCGCCTCCGAGGTGATCTCGGTGCTGCGGCGTCGCATGACGCGGTGCCCGTAGACCCGGTCCACGGCCTTGCGCACGGTCTCCACGGACTCGGCCACACCGGGCAGGGAGCCAAGGGCCGCGAGCGGGTCGGCGGTAGCGCCTGTCGTACTCATGAGTACGACACTACGCAACAGGAGGGCGCGCCCCTCGAAGGAGTGGTCTTCTTCACGCCGCCTGCCACGTACAGCTATCACGGAACTACGCTTGGTGAACATGAAAATTGCTTTCGTCGGGAAGGGTGGCAGCGGCAAGACCACCCTGTCCTCCCTGTTCATCCGGCATCTGGCAGCCGAAGGCGCACCCGTCATCGCCATCGACGCTGACATCAACCAGCATCTGGGAGCCGCGCTCGGCCTCGACGAGGCGGAGGCCGCAGCGTTGCCCGCCATGGGCGACCGGCTGCCGTTGATCAAGGACTATCTGCGCGGCTCGAACCCCCGCATCGCCTCCGCCGAGACGATGATCAAGACGACGCCGCCCGGCGAGGGCTCCCGGCTGCTGCGGGTGCGCGAGGACAACGCGGTGTACGACGCCTGCGCCCGGACCGTGGAACTCGACGGCGGCGCCGTCCGTTTGATGGCCACGGGCCCTTTCACGGACGCCGACCTGGGGGTCGCCTGTTACCACTCCAAGACGGGAGCGGTGGAACTGTGCCTGAACCACCTGGTGGACGGCTCTGACGAGTACGTCGTGGTCGACATGACAGCGGGCTCGGACTCCTTCGCCTCCGGCATGTTCACTCGCTTCGACATGACGTTCCTCGTCGCCGAGCCGACCCGGAAGGGGGTCTCCGTCTACCGTCAGTACAAGGAGTACGCCCGTGACTTCGGCGTCGAGCTGAGAGTCGTCGGCAACAAGGTGCAGGGCCAGGACGACCTCGACTTCCTCCGCGCCGAGGTCGGGGACGACCTGCTCGTGACCGTCGGGCACTCGGACTGGGTGCGCGCCATGGAGAAGGGCCGGCCACCCCGGTTCGACACACTGGAGGACACCAACCGCCACGCCCTGGACCGGTTGCGAACGGCCGTGGACTCGGCGTACGAGCGGCGCGACTGGGAGCGGTACACCCGTCAGATGGTGCACTTCCACCTGAAGAACGCCCGGTCGTGGGGCAATGAGCGGACCGGGGCCGACCTGGCAGCGCAGATCGACCCCGCTTTCGTCCTCGGCGAGAGCGTCACCGCCTCCGTGTGACGGCCGCCCGGCCGCCCCGCCCGCAGGTCACTGCCTGGCCGCCGGCGCCCCGGGCACGCCCCTCGGGGCCGGGGCGGGGTGGCCGGACAGGAAGGACGCCCAGCCCTGCTTCGGGGCCTGGCCGACCCCGAGGGTGCGCAGCTTCTTCAGCGTCTTCGGGTCCTGAGCGTCCAGCCAGTCGGCCAGCTGCCGGAAGGAGACGCAGCGCACCTCCTCCTTGGTGCAGACGCGCTCCACGACCTCCTCGATGGCGCGCATGTACGTGCCGCCGTTCCAGGACTCGAAGTGGTTGCCGATGATCAGTGGCGCCCGGTTGCCGTCGTAGGCCCGCTGGAAGCCCCTGAGCAGGCCGTCCCGCATCTGGTCGCCCCAGTACCGGTGCTTGGCGGGGTCGCCCTGGGTTTTGTTGCCGGACTGGTTGACCATGAAGTTGTAGTCCATGGTGAGCTGCTCGAAGGAGCGCCCCGGGAAGGGGACGAGCTGCATCGACAGGTCCCACAGGCCCTCCTTCCTGCCGGGCCAGACCTGGTTGTTGACGCCGCTGGTGTCGTAGCGGAAGCCGAGTTCCCGGGCCGCCTTCATGAAGTTCTCCCGGCCTTCGAGGCAGGGGGTGCGGGCGCCGATGAGTTCCTTGTCGTAGTCGAAGGGCAGCGGGGCCGCCCGCTTCAGGCCGGTGTTCGTCTTCCAGGTCTTCACGAACTGCTTGGCCTGGGTGATCTCGTCCTTCCACTCCTCCACCGACCACTCACCGACACCGCCGCCCTTGCCGCAGAAGTGGCCGTTGAAGTGAGTGCCGATCTCGTTGCCCTCCAGCCATGCCAGGCGCAGCTGCCGCACGGTGTCGGCGATGCCCTGCCGGTCGTTGAAGCCGATGTCGGAGCGGCCCGGCGAGTGCTGCGGCGGTTTATAGAGGTCGCGCTTCTCCTCCGGCAGCAGGTACACGCCGCTGAGGAAGTACGTCATCGTGGCGTTGTTGGCCTTGGCCACCTCGCGGAAGTGGGAGAACAGCCGCTGGCTGTCCTCGCCGGCGCCGTCCCAGGAGAAGACGACGAACTGCGGCGGCTTCTGGCCCGGCCGCAGGCGTTCGGGTCTGGGCAGGTGGGGCTGAGCGCCGGTGAAGGCGGTGGAGCCGTCGCCGATCAGGCGGACCGCGCTCCCCGGGGCCGGGGCGGGCTTCCCCTTCTGCGGACCGTGCGCTCCTTCCCGGGAAGCGTCGGGTCCGCCGGTTCCTGTCGTACATCCCGCGAGTGATGCGGCGACGGCCGCGGCGGCCACGACGCCCGCGGCGATCCTCTGGGTGGCGGCCATCTTCCGCCCACCTTCTTCCTTCTCTCGGACCAACGCCGCCAAGGGCGTTCTCGGTGGTGTGCCGGGACGAGCCGACAGCGCCGCCAAGGTCGCACGGGGCCGAGAAGGAATTAGTACGACAAGCCGATCAAATGCTCACTTCATCCCTGCGAGTGATCTATTGACCCATTTGCCCGAAATACCCATGCTTGGCCTTTACTCTGCATTACGATCTGTTTACCGAGCGTTGATTTTTCATCCCGCCGCTGCACGCCGTGACCCACGGCCGCGACCACCCCCGACATCGACGGGGGACCACTTGTTCCGCGACCGCGCTGCCCCGGAGGAGACGGGAAACATGTCAGCCTGCGTCCCCACCCGCACGTCCGACTCGACACACACCCCACGCGTCGACCCACCGCACAACCCCCCACCGGCCCGGCGCCGCCGCTTCCATGTCGCCGGCGCCGACGTGTCCGCCTCGATCGCGGTCTTCCTGATCGCCCTGCCCCTGTCCCTCGGCATCGCCCTCGCCACCGGCGCGCCCCTGCAGGCCGGCCTCGTCGCCGCCGCCGTCGGGGGCCTCGTCGTCGGATGGCTCGGTGGCGCGCCACTCCAGGTCAGCGGCCCCGCCGCCGGACTGACCGTCGTCACCGCCGACCTCATCCACCGCTACGGCTGGCGGACGACGTGTGCGATCACCGTCCTCGCCGGACTGGCCCAACTGGGCCTCGGCTGCCTGCGCGTGGCGCGCAGCGCGCTCGCCGTCAGCCCGGCCATCGTGCACGGCATGCTCGCCGGTATCGGTGTCACCATCGCCGTCGCCCAGTTGCACATCGTCCTCGGCGGCAACCCGCAGAGCTCCGTCCTCGACAACCTCCGCGCCCTGCCCGCCCAGTTGGCGGACCTGCACCCCGGCGCCGTGGCCGTGAGCGTGCTGACGCTGGCCCTGCTGCTGCTCTGGCCGCGCCTTCCCGGCCGGGTGGGCCGCCTGCTGCGCACGGTGCCGGCGGCGCTCGTCGCCGTCGCCGGGGCCACCGCGACCGCCGCGCTCGCCGGCCTGGCCCAACCCAGGGTCGAGCTGCCGTCCTGGAGCAGTCACGCCTTGGCCGGGCTGCCCGAGGGGCCGGTGCTCGGTCTCCTCGCGGCCGTGCTCACCACCACCTTGGTGTGCAGCGTGCAGTCGCTGCTCGGCGCGGTCGCCGTGGACAAGCTGATCGCCTCCCGCCCGGGCCTGCCCGCCCAGGTCGGGCGCTCCGACCTCGACCGCGAGCTGCTCGGACAGGGTGCCGCCAACATGGTCTCCGGCGCGCTCGGCGGACTGCCCGTCGCGGGCGTGGCCGTGCGCAGTTCCGCGAATGTGCATGCCGGTGCCGTCAGCCGGAACTCCACGATGCTGCACGGCGTTCTCGTAGTAGTCGCCGCGCTGCTGATGGTCCCGGCCTTGGAGTTCATCCCGCTCGCCTCGCTCGCCGCCCTGGTGATGGCCGTCGGCATCCAGATGGTGTCCCTGCACCACATTCGCACGGTGACCCGCCACCGAGAGGTGCTGGTGTACGCCGTCACCACCCTCGGCGTGGTGGTCTTCGGCGTCCTGGAGGGCGTGGCGCTGGGGATCGCCGTGGCCGTCGCCGTCTCCCTGCACCGCCTCGCCCGCACCCGGATCACGCACGACGAGAAGGAAGGAGTCCATCACGTACGCGTACGAGGCCAGTTGACGTTCCTCGCGGTGCCACGGCTCAGCCGCGCTCTGCATCACGTGCCCCAAGGCACCCATGTAGTCGTCGAGTTGGACGGCTCCTTCATGGACCACGCGGCGTACGAAACCTTGCAGGACTGGCAGAAGACGCACACCGCGCGAGGCGGCTCCGTAGAACTGACCGGCCGTCGCGCCGGCACCGATGGCATGGCCGCCGAGCCCACCGCCATCGAGACCCCCGACCCCATCCCGGCAGCGGGCACCTCCCTCGCCGACTGCCGCTGCCGTCCCTGGACACCCTGGCGCAACCACCAGTGCGAGGGTCCACGGTCCACGCCCTCTCACTCCCCCGACGACAGGGACGCGGAGGTGGGACCGCCGACCAGGGACCCAGTAGGGGAAAGCGGCGGGGAGCCCGGCGGGGCGGCTCGCACCGGGTCTCCAGCTGGATCTGCCACCGGGTCCACCGCCGGGCCCACGGCCGGGTCTCCCGCGGGGTCTCCGACCGGGTCCGCCAGAGCCGACGGGTCCGCCGGATGGAACGCGTCCACCGGATCGGACGTGTCCGCCACAACCGACGCGTCAGCCGGCCTTGACGCCTCCCTCACCTTCGACGCGTCCACCGGCCCCGACGCCTCCTCCACGCCCACCGCGTCAGCCGGATCCGATGCTCCGACCACACCTCGCCCCTCCACCGATTCCGACGCGTCCACCAGTCCCACCGCCTCCACCACCCCCGACCCCAACGCCTCGGCCGGTTCCGCCGATTCGGCCGGCTCAGGCAAGTCCACCGGCTCGGGGTGGTCCGCCGGCTCCGAGCCGAGCGGGCAGCGGCTCCTCCGTGGCATCAGCGCCTTCCAGCGCAACACCGCGCCGCTGGTGCGGGGTGAGTTGGCGCGGCTGGCCCGGGAGGGACAGCGGCCGTCCCAGCTCTTCCTCACCTGCGCCGACTCACGGCTGGTCACATCGATGATCACCTCCAGTGGTCCGGGCGACCTGTTCGTGGTGCGCAACGTGGGCAATCTCGTGCCGCCGCCCGGGCAGGAGAGCGGGGACGACTCGGTCGCCGCCGCCATCGAGTACGCGGTGGACGTGCTGCAGGTGCGGTCCATCACGGTGTGCGGGCACTCCGGGTGCGGGGCCATGCAGGCGCTGCTCAGCTCGGAACCCGGCGGTGCGCAGACCCCGTTGAGGCGGTGGCTGCGGCACGGACTGCCGAGTCTGGAGCGGATGGCCGACGACAGCCGCCCCTGGGCGCGGTTGGCCGGGCGGGCGCCCGCCGACGCGGTCGAGCAGCTCTGCCTGACCAACGTGGTCCAGCAGCTGGACCATCTGCGCGCCCATGAGTCGGTGTCCCGGGCGCTGCGGGCCGGGGCGCTGGAGCTGCACGGGATGTACTTCCACGTGGGCGAGGCCCAGACGTACCTGCTCGCCGAGGCGGGTGAGGGCGACGGAGGGTTGTTCGACCACGTGGGGGTAGTGGACGTGTCGGCATGAGCACGGTGCCGGTGTGCGACCCCCGTCGGGGCGGGACGCGCACCGGCACCGTCCCCGCCACCGGCGCCGTGACCGGTACCGCCACCGGCGCCGGGACCGGCACCAGCGCCGCGACCGGAACCGGCACGAGCGCCGCGAGCGGTACCGGCGCCAATGCCAGGCCGGAGCCGTCACCGGCGCCTCACTGATCCGCAGCCACGGTCACCGCTTCACCCGCACGCAGGGCGACAGCTTGCCCTCGACCGCGTAGACGCTTCCGGTCGGTGATCTCTCGTAGGCGCGCGTCACCTGTTCTCGCGTCGGGATGTGAAAGGCGTTACAGAGGCTGAACTCCGCCCGGTCGGCGTCCGTGGGTACGGGTGACCACGGCCGACGGAAGAGCACCGGACCTGCCTCAACAGGTCTAAACCAATTTTCCGTCGGCCCTTGTCACCGGCCCCCCGGGTCTGATGAGCTGTGGCCTGGGACACAACGGACACCCTGCGAGAGGGAGATGTCGTGAGCAACGAGAGCCTGGCCGACGTGCTGCGGGAGGAGAGGGAACAGTGAGCGAGTCTTCCTCCCTTTCCAACCTGCTTCGTGAGGAGCGTAGGTTCGTACCCCCCGCCGACCTGGCCGCGAACGCCAACGTCACGGCGGAGGCGTACGAACAGGCCAAGGCTGACAGGCTCGGCTTCTGGGCCGAGCAGGCCCGCCGGCTGACCTGGGCCAAGGAGCCGACGGAGACGCTGGACTGGTCGAACCCGCCGTTCGCCAAGTGGTTCAAGGACGGCGAACTCAACGTCGCGTACAACTGCGTGGACCGGCATGTCGAGGCCGGGCACGGCGACCGGGTCGCGATCCACTTCGAGGGCGAGCCCGGCGACAGCCGCGCCATCACCTACGCCGAGCTCAAGGACGAGGTCTCCAAGGCCGCGGGTGCCCTGCTGGAGCTGGGGGTGCGCAAGGGCGACCGGGTCGCCGTCTACATGCCGATGATCCCCGAGACGGCGATCGCGATGCTGGCGTGCGCCCGTATCGGCGCCGCGCACTCCGTCGTCTTCGGCGGCTTCTCGGCGGACGCGCTGGCGACCCGCATCCAGGACGCCGACGCCAAGGTCGTCATCACCGCCGACGGCGGCTACCGGCGCGGCAAGCCGTCCGCGCTCAAGCCGGCCGTCGACGACGCGGTCGCGCGGGTGGACAACGTCGAGCACGTGCTCGTGGTCCGCCGTACCGGCCAGGACGTCGCCTTCACCGAGGGCCGCGACGTGTGGTGGCACGAGATCGTCGGGCGGCAGTCCGCCGAGCACACCCCGGAGGCGTTCGAGGCCGAGCACCCGCTGTTCATCCTCTACACCTCCGGTACGACGGGGAAGCCGAAGGGCATCCTGCACACCTCCGGCGGCTACCTCACCCAGGCCGCGTACACCCACCACGCCGTCTTCGACCTCAAGCCGGAGACCGACGTCTACTGGTGCACCGCCGACGTCGGCTGGGTCACCGGGCACTCGTACATCGTCTACGGGCCGCTGGCGAACGGCGCGACCCAGGTCATGTACGAGGGCACGCCCGACACCCCGCACCAGGGCCGGTTCTGGGAGATCGTGCAGAAGTACGGGGTGACCATCCTGTACACGGCGCCCACCGCGATCCGTACGTTCATGAAGTGGGGCGACGACATCCCCGCGAAGTTCGACCTCAGCAGCCTGCGCGTCCTGGGTTCCGTGGGTGAGCCGATCAACCCCGAGGCCTGGATCTGGTATCGCAAGCACATCGGCGCGGACCGCACACCCATCGTCGACACCTGGTGGCAGACCGAGACCGGCGCGATGATGATCTCCCCGCTGCCGGGCGTCACCGCGGCCAAGCCGGGTTCCGCGCAGACACCGCTGCCGGGCATCTCCGCGACCGTCGTCGACGACGAGGCGAACGAGGTGCCGAACGGCGGAGGCGGCTACCTCGTCCTCACCGAGCCGTGGCCATCGATGCTGCGCACCATCTGGGGCGACGACCAGCGGTTCATCGACACGTACTGGTCGCGCTTCGAGGGCAAGTACTTCGCCGGTGACGGAGCGAAGAAGGACGACGACGGCGACATCTGGCTGCTGGGCCGGGTCGACGACGTCATGCTCGTCTCCGGCCACAACATCTCCACCACCGAGGTCGAGTCCGCGCTCGTCTCCCACCCCTCGGTCGCCGAGGCGGCCGTCGTCGGCGCGGCGGACGAGACCACCGGGCAGGCCATCGTCGCCTTCGTGATCCTGCGCGGTACGGCGGCGGAGACGGAGACCCTCGTCGACGAGCTGCGCAACCACGTCGGGGCCACCCTCGGCCCGATCGCCAAGCCCAAGCGGATCCTTCCGGTGGCCGAGCTGCCGAAGACCCGCTCCGGCAAGATCATGCGCCGCCTGCTGCGGGACGTCGCGGAGAACCGCCAGCTCGGTGATGTGACCACGCTGACGGACTCGACGGTCATGGACCTCATCCAGGCGAAGCTGCCGGCTGCGCCGAGCGAGGACTGAGCCCGCCGGGACCGACTGCAAACGCTCCGGAGGGGCACCCGGTGACCAGTGTGCCGGGTGCCCTCTTCGTGCCTGCTGGGAAGATCGCCGGGCCCTCCTGGCACACCTTAGGTAAACTAACCAAATAGGTGCGCCGGGAAGTCTGGTCGGCATGTGCTTCGTGCTGCCCCCGACCGGAGGTCTCCCCCATGACCGCGCCTACCCGCCCCACCACACCCCGCAAGGTTCTCGGACGCCTGTCCCTGCCGGAGCGGACCTACATCACGGACGCGCTGCGCACCGAGACCGTCGGTGGCGTGCTGCTGCTCCTGGCCGCGGTAGCCGCGCTGGCCTGGGCGAACATACCCGCGCTGCACCACAGCTACGAGACCGTCAGCCACTACCACCTCGGCCCCGAGGCCCTCGGCCTGAACCTGTCGATCGAGCACTGGGCCGCCGACGGCCTCCTCGCCGTCTTCTTCTTCGTCGCCGGCATCGAACTCAAACGCGAGCTGGTCGCGGGCGACCTCAGGGACCCCAGGGCCGCCGTCCTGCCCGTGGCGGCCGCCCTGTGCGGCATGGCCGTACCGGCCCTGGTCTACACCCTCACCAACCTCATCGGTGACGGCTCGATGAGCGGCTGGGCCGTGCCCACCGCCACCGACATCGCCTTCGCGCTCGCCGTGCTCGCCGTCATCGGCACCTCCCTGCCGAGCGCCCTGCGCGCCTTCCTCCTCACGCTCGCCGTCGTTGACGACCTGTTCGCGATCCTGATCATCGCGGTCTTCTTCACCGACACGATCGACTTCGCCGCACTCGGCGGCGCGGTCGCCGGCCTCGCCGTGTTCTGGCTGCTCCTGAGGAAGGGCGTACGCGGCTGGTACGTGTACGTCCCGCTCGCGCTGGTCGTCTGGGCGCTGATGTACAACAGCGGCATCCACGCCACCATCGCCGGCGTCGCCATGGGCCTGATGCTGCGCTGCACCACCCGCGAAGGCGAGCAGCACTCCCCCGGCGGGCACATCGAACACCTCGTGCGGCCCCTCTCCGCCGGCCTCGCCGTCCCCCTGTTCGCCCTGTTCAGTGCCGGTGTGGCGATCTCGGGCAGCGCGATGGGCGACGTGTTCACCCAGCCGGAGACCCTCGGTGTCGTCCTCGGGCTCGTCGTCGGCAAGACGGTCGGCATCTTCGGCGGGACCTGGCTGACCGCCCGCTTCACCCGCGCCTCGCTGAGCGACGACCTCGCCTGGGCGGACGTCTTCGCCGTCGCCTCGCTGGCGGGCATCGGTTTCACCGTCTCGCTGCTCATCGGGGAACTGGCCTTCGGGGGCGACTCGGCCCTGACCGACGAGGTCAAGGCCGCCGTCCTGACGGGCTCGCTGATCGCGGCGATCCTGGCGACCATCCTGCTGAAGGTGCGCAACACCAAGTACCGGCGGCTGTCGGAGGCCGAGGAGCGCGACGACGACCTCGACGGCATCCCGGACGTCTACGAGGAGCACAACCCGGCGTACCACCTGCGCATGGCCGAGATCCATGACCGCAAAGCCGCCGAGCACCGCCGGATCGCCGAGGAGATGGCCGCCGCGCCGCCACGGGCCGCCGATGTGGGGAGCGGGGCGGGCGAGGAGGGCGACCGTCCGGCATGATCTGACGGGACGGTACAAAAGACGGGACCGTACGCAGTCAGGCAGAAGACGGCGGAACCGTACGAGACGAGGGAGAACGCGATGAGCGCACCCGACGGCAGCCCGGTCGGCGCCGAACGCAGTATCGGCCAGCTGTTCGCCTCGGCGACGACCGAGATGTCGGCGCTGGTGCACGACGAGATCGCACTGGCGAAGGCACAGCTCAAGCAGGACGTGAAGCGCGGCGCCACGAGCGGCGGCGCGTTCTCGGCGGCCGGCGCGGTGCTGCTGTTCTCCTTGCCAATGCTGAACTTCGCACTCGCGTACGGCATCCGCACGTGGAGCGACTGGAACCTGGCGATCTGCTTCCTGCTCTCCTTCGCGGCGAACGTCCTGGTCGCGGTCGCCCTGGCCCTGATCGGCGTCGCTTTCGCGAAGAAGGCGAAGAAGGGCAAGGGACCGCAGAAGGTCGCCGCGTCGATGAAGGAGACGGCGGGCGTCCTGCAGAAGGCCAAGCCGCACCCGCGGACCGGGCTCGCGCCGGACCGGGCCCCCCAGGCCATCGAGCCTGTGGCACGCTCATCGTCATGACGGACCCCGCCACGCCTTCGGAGCAGCCCACCTCGGTCGTCCGGCCGGAGGGCCCCTGGACCCATCGCGAGGTCGCCGCGAACGGCGCGCGCTTCCACATCGCCGAGGTGGGCGAGGGCCCCCTCGTCATGCTGGTGCACGGCTTCCCCCAGTTCTGGTGGACGTGGCGGCACCAGCTGGCCGCGCTGGCCGACGCGGGTTTCCGGGCCGTCGCCATGGACCTGCGGGGCGTCGGCGGCAGCGACCGCACGCCCCGCGGCTACGACCCGGCCAACCTGGCCCTCGACATCACCGGCGTGATCCGCTCCCTCGGCGAGCCGGACGCCGCGCTGGTCGGCCACGACCTGGGCGGCTACCTGGCGTGGACGGCGGCCGTGATGCGCCCCAAGCTCGTGCGCCGGCTCGCGGTCGCCTCGATGCCACACCCCCGGCGCTGGCGCGCGGCGATGCTCGCCGACGTCCGGCAGACCGCCGCGAGCTCCCACGTCTGGGGGTTCCAGCGGCCGTGGATCCCGGAACGGCAGCTGACCGCCGACGACGGGGAGCTGGTGGGCCGGCTGATCCGGGAGTGGTCCGGGCCCCGGCTTCCGGAGGACGGGGCGCTGGAGACGTACCGGCGCGCGATGTGCATCCCGTCCACCGCGCACTGCTCGGTGGAGCCGTACCGGTGGCTGGTGCGGTCGATGGCGCGGCCGGACGGCATCCAGTTCTACCGGCGCATGAAGCGGCCCGTGCGCGTGCCGACGCTGCATCTGCACGGCTCCCTCGATCCGGTGATGCGCACCCGCAGCGCGGCCGGCTCCGGGGAGTACGTCGAAGCGCCGTACCGCTGGCGGCTGTTCGACGGTCTCGGCCATTTCCCGCACGAGGAGGATCCGGTCGCGTTCTCCACCGAACTGGTCAACTGGCTGAAGGATCCGGAACCCGATCGGTGACCGGGCCATCGCGCCCGGTATCCGACCCCTGAACACCTGTACTACGAACAGCCAATTGCCCCGCGCATAGGCCAATTGGCGGCCCCCCGGGCGGTTATCGACCTTGGGGCGGGGGCACACGTCCCGGTATGGGCTGGACGCACGACTACAGTGACGCACCACGCAATCGCCGCTCGGCCTCCGGCTTGAGCTCCCACCAACGAGGTACCGCCCCGCAAGAGGGCAGCGACCTCCGGGTGGGCATTCCGCGCATCCTGCGCCGCCGGGCCCGCTGGGTCTCGGTGCGCCTGCGTCACCCGCGCGGCTGACCACGTCCCCACCGCGGCACTCCCGCCGCGCTACAGCGCGCAGTTGTCGCTGTCCACTTCCTGGTTCGCGGTGCGTCCCTGGGCGATGTCCTGCCGGATCTCGTCCGCGGTGAGCGCGTAACCGGTGTCGGCGTCGTCGAGGGACTTCGCGAAGACCACGCCGTACACCTTGCCGTCGGGCGTGAGCAGCGGGCCGCCGGAGTTGCCCTGGCGGACGGTCGCGTACAGCGAGTAGACGTCACGGCGGACGGTGCCGCGGTGGTAGATGTCAGGGCCGTTGGCCGTGATGCGCCCGCGCACCCGCGCGGCGCGCACGTCGTACGCCCCGTTCTCCGGGAAGCCGGCGACGATCGCGCTGTCGCCGCTCTCCGCGTCCCCGGTGGTGAACTGCAGGACGGGCGCGTCCAGATCCGGTACGTCGAGGACGGCGATGTCGCGCTTCCAGTCGTACAGCACGACGGTGGCGTCGTACTTGCGGCCTTCCCCGCCTATCTGGACGGTGGGCTCGTCGACGCCTCCCACGACGTGCGCGTTGGTCATGACGCGGCGCTCGTCGAAGACGAAGCCCGTGCCCTCCAGGACCTTGCCGCAGCTCTCCGCGGTGCCCATGACCTTGACGATGGAGCGCTGCGCGCGGGTCGCCACCGCACTGCCCGCGAGGGCCGGGTCGGGCGGCCGGACGTCGGTGATCGGCTCGTTGGCGAAGGGGCTGAAGACCTGCGGGAAGCCGTTCTGCGCGAGTACGGAGGAGAAGTCGGCGAACCAGGTGTCGGCCTGGTCGGGCAGCGCCCGGGACACCCCGTGCAGCACCCTGGAGTTACGGACCTCCTTGCCCAGCGTGGGCAGGGTGGTGCCGGCGAGGGCGGAGCCGATCAGCCACGCCACGAGCAGCATGGCGACGACGTTGACGAGGGCGCCGCCGGTCGCGTCCAGCGCGCGGGCCGGGGACCAGGTGATGTGCCGGCGCAGCTTGTTGCCCAGGTGGGTGGTCAGGGCCTGGCCGACGGAGGCGCAGACGATCACGACGATCACCGCGACGACGGCGGCCGTCGTACTCACCTCGGAGTTGTCGGTCAGCGCGTCCCAGATCACGGGCAGCAGGTAGACGGCGACGAGGCCGCCGCCCAGGAAGCCGATCACCGACAGGATGCCGACGACGAAGCCCTGGCGGTAACCCACCACCGCGAACCAGACGGCCGCGACCAGCAACAGGATGTCCAGCACGTTCACCGTTCAGGCCTCGCCTCTTTCTTTCCCGGCCGGGGCAGGTCGGCCGGGGGTCCGGGGGCTGCCCCCGTCAGACACAGCACGAAGGACACCCTGTCATGACCGCCAGTCGAGCGGGACCTGCTTCTCGCGGTCCCAGGGGCGCTCCCACCCCGCGAAGTGCAGCAGGCGGTCGATGAGGCCGGCGGTGAAACCCCATACGAGCGCGGACTCGACGAGGAATGCCGGGCCGGTGTGTCCTCTGGGGTGGACGGCCATGGCTCGGTTCCCGGGGTCCGTGAGATCCGCCACGGGGACCGTGAAGACGCGGGCGGTCTCGTTCGGGTCGACCACGCCGACCGGGCTGGGTACGCGCCACCAGCCGAGCACGGGGGTCACGACGAAGCCGCTGACCGGGATGTACAGCTTGGGCAGCACGCCGAAGAGCTGGACGCCGGAGGGGTCGAGGCCGGTCTCCTCCTCCGCCTCGCGCAGGGCCGCCCTGAGCGGCCCGTCGCCGTGCGGATCTCCGTCCTCCGGGTCGAGGGCGCCGCCCGGGAAGGAGGGCTGCCCCGCGTGCGAGCGCAGGGAGCTGGCCCGCTCCATCAGCAGCAGCTCCGGGCCGCGCTCGCCCTCCCCGAAGAGGATCAGCACGGCCGACTGCCGCCCCGCGCCGTCCTCCGGGGGCAGGAAGCGGCTCAGCTGCACCGGCTTCACCGTCTCCACGGCCTGCACGACCGGCTCCAGCCAGCCCGGCAGCCCCTCCTTGCTGAGTGTCACCGAACCGCCCTGCGTGTCACTCGCGTTACTCACCCGTGCCACCGCCACACCACCCCCCGTCCTGCCGAGTACAACGCCCGAGGTCCGGTAGATCGTTCCACGCGGCGCCCCGACGCCGGGACGGGCGGGGCCGGGCGTTGAGGGGCGGCACCGCCGTGGGTGCCGGCCGGGGGGCAGGGACGGAGTTCTCCGTGCGAGCCGGCCGGGAACCGACGGCGGTGCTCACCGAGCGGGCCGGCCGGAGACCGAGGACGGTGTTCGCCGTGCGAGTGGGCCGGGGACCGAGGGACGGTTTCGCCGTCCGCCCTCCCGTCACCCGGTGGCCCCCAGCGGCGGAGCCGGCCTGCCGCCTGCGTCCAGGTAGGCCTGCGGGGGGTTCAGTCGCTGGCCCGGGAAGCCGCCCTTCTCGTACTTCAGGAGCTTCTGCGCCTTCTCCGGGTCCGTCTCGCCCTCGCCGTACGCCGGGCAGAGCGGGGCGATGGGGCAGGCGCCGCAGGCGGGCTTGCGGGCGTGGCAGATGCGGCGGCCGTGCCAGATGACGTGGTGGGAGAGGTCCGTCCAGTCGCTCTTGGGGAAGAGCGCGCCGACCGCGGCCTCGATCTTGTCGGGATCGGTCTCCTCGGTCCACTGCCAGCGCCGTACGAGCCGTTGGAAGTGCGTGTCCACGGTGATCCCGGGCCGGCCGAACGCGTTGCCCAGCACCACGAAGGCGGTCTTGCGGCCGACGCCGGGCAGTGTGACCAGGTCCTCCAGCTTCCCGGGGACCTCGCCGCCGAACCTCTCCACCAGGGCCTTCGACAGCCCTGTCACCGACCTGGTCTTGGCCCGGAAGAAACCGCAGGGCCGGAGGATCTCCTCGACCTCCTCCGGGTCGGCGGCGGCGAGGTCCTCGGGGGTGGGGTACTTCGCGAAGAGCGCGGGCGTCGTCTGGTTCACCCTGAGGTCGGTGGTCTGGGCGGACAGGACCGTGGCGACCACCAGTTGGAAGGGGTTCTCGAAGTCCAGTTCGGGGTGGGCGTAGGGATAGACCTCGGCGAGCTCGCGGTTGATCCGGCGCGCGCGGCGCACCAGAGCGGTACGGGACTCGGCCTTCCTGACCGCGGTCGTCCTCCGGGGCTGGCCGGACGCGGTCGCGGCCGCGTCCTTCCCGGGTGCCTTCTTCGTCACCTTTGCCGTCTTCCTGGCTGTCTGCTCACCCTCACCCAAGCCCTGTTCGCCCACGGCGGAATCACGACGTACCACCACCCGCCCAGCTCCCTCGGCCTGTGTTCTCACCGGCGTTTTGGACACCCGGCCAGCCTAAAGCCACCCACCGCCATCCGTCCCGGACCGTCGGGATCGGCCCCCGATTGGACCCCTGCCGCTTACCTCAGGACACCTGTGCGGCATCCTTGTGACAGATCACACTGTTTGGACCGTCCGGCAAAATGGGGAACACGGTCCCCTGGCACACGGGGGAGCAAGATCCCCTGAGCAGGTCGACAAGGAGAGAACTCGTGGACGATGTTCTGCGGCGCAACCCGCTCTTCGCGGCTCTCGACGACGAGCAGGCCGCGGAGCTCCGCGCCTCCATGAGTGAGGTGACCCTCGCCCGTGGCGACTCCCTGTTCCACGAGGGCGACCCGGGCGACCGGCTCTACGTCGTCACCGAGGGCAAGGTCAAGCTCCACCGCACGTCCCCGGACGGCCGCGAGAACATGCTGGCCGTGGTCGGCCCCGGCGAGCTCATCGGTGAGCTGTCGCTGTTCGACCCGGGCCCGCGTACGGCCACGGCGACCGCGCTGACCGAGGTCAAGCTGCTCGGCCTCGGCCACGGCGACCTCCAGCCCTGGCTGAACGCCCGCCCGGAGGTGGCCGCCGCGCTCCTGCGCGCCGTCGCCCGGCGCCTGCGCAAGACCAACGACGCCATGTCCGACCTCGTCTTCTCGGACGTTCCCGGCCGCGTCGCGCGTGCCCTGCTGGACCTCTCCCGCCGCTTCGGCGTGCAGTCCGAGGAGGGCATCCACGTCGTCCACGACCTCACGCAGGAGGAGCTGGCGCAGCTCGTCGGCGCCTCGCGCGAGACGGTCAACAAGGCGCTCGCCGACTTCGCCCAGCGCGGATGGCTGCGCCTGGAGGCGCGGGCGGTCATCCTGCTGGACGTGGAGCGGCTGGCGAAGCGCTCGCGCTGACGCCGGTCCAGGCGGTACGACGCCCCGGGGCCCCTCTTGCTGACAGGCGGGGCCCCGTCCCCCTGCCCGTCGGCTCCCGGGAACCTCCGCGCCGGACTGCCGGCTCAGCCCGGACGGGCTCGTCCTCAGTACCACCTGGGACCCGCGTCTCGGCCCGAACGGACTCGTCCCCGGACGCCGGGGGAGGCTGCTTCCCGGCCCGCCCCGGCCCGCCCCGGCCGGCCCCGGAAACCGACCGCCAGGACGCCGCCCGTGCGGCACAGTGGTCCCATGAGCGACACGGTGCGTCAGCGAGGCCTCGACTCCCAGGGATTCATCGTCCGCGAGGGCTCCCTCGCGCGCGTGCCGCCCGTTTTCCGCCCCGTGGTCGCGGCGGCCCGGGACCGGCTCCCCGAGGTCTTCGGCGCGCGGCTGCACAGCGCGTACCTCTACGGGTCGGTGCCGCGCGGCACCGCGCGCGTGGGACGCAGCGACCTGGATCTGCTGGTCGCCCTCAGGGAGGAGCCCACGGAGGCGGACCGGGCCGACGCCCGTGCGCTGGGGGTGGCGCTCGACGGGGAGTTCCCGCAGATCGACGGGGTCGGCACGCTGCTCTACGGCCGGGAGCGGCTGCTGAGCGGCCTGGAGAGGCACGACCTGGGGTGGTTCGTGGCGTGCCTGTGCACCCCGCTGGTCGGGGAGGACCTCGCCGAGCACCTGCCCCGCTACCGGCCGGACTCCCTGCTCGCGCGGGAGACCAACGGCGACCTCGCCCTGCTCCTCCCCCGTTGGCGGACCCGTGTCGCCGACGCCGAGGACACCGACGAGGCCCGGCGCCCCCTGGTCCGCTTCGTGTCCCGGCACCTCGTGCGCACCGCCTTCACTCTCGTCATGCCCCGCTGGAACGGCTGGACCAGCGAACTGCACGCGATGGCGGAGGCGTTCGCCGCGTACTACCCCGCGCGCGCGGAGCAGGTGCGGGCGGCCGCCGTACGTGGCTGTGAGCCGACCGGCGACGCGGCCGTCCTGCGCTCGTACGTCGACGACCTCGGGCCGTGGCTCGCCGAGGAGTACGCGCGCGTGCACGGCGTGAAAGCTCCCCGGCCGTCCTAGCCCGTAGCCGCCCCTCCCAGGCCCTCCGAGCCCGTACCGGCCCGTCCCGAGCCGAGCGGGCCGGCTAGATGAGCCCGTGCTCCTCCAGGTATTCCATCTGGGCCCGCACGGACAGTTCCGCCGCCGGCCACAAGGAGCGGTCCACGTCGGCGTAGACATGGGCGACGACCTCGGCGGGGGTGCGCAGTCCGTTCTCGACGGCCGTCTCGACCTGGGCGAGGCGGTGGGCGCGGTGGGCGAGGTAGAACTCGACGGCGCCCTGGGCGTCGTCCAGGACGGGACCGTGGCCCGGGAGGACCGTGTGGACGCCGTCGTCGACCGTGAGGGACCTCAGCCGCCGCAAGGAGTCCAGGTAATCGCCCAGGCGGCCGTCGGGGTGCGCCACGACCGTCGTACCGCGGCCGAGGATCGTGTCCCCGGTCAGCACCGCCCGGTCGGCCGGGAGGTGGAAGCAGAGCGAGTCGGCGGTGTGGCCGGGGGTGGGGACGACCCGCAGCTCCAGGCCGCCGACGGTGATCACGTTCCCGGCGGACAGGCCCTCGTCGCCCAGCCGCAACGCCGGGTCCAGGGCGCGCACCTTGGTGCCGGTCAGCTCGGCGAAGCGGGCGGCGCCCTCGGCGTGGTCGGGGTGGCCGTGCGTCAGCAGGGTCAGGGTGACGCGTTTGCCGGCCTCCTCGGCGGCGCGCAGGACCGCGCGCAGGTGGCCGTCGTCCAACGGGCCGGGGTCGATGACGACGGCCTGCTCGGAGTCGGGCTCGGAGACGATCCAGGTGTTCGTGCCGTCCAGGGTCATCGCGGAGGCGTTGGGCGCGAGCACGTTGACCGCGCGGGCGGTCGCGGGACCGGAGAGGACCCCGCCGCGGGGCTGGCCGGGAAGGGCTGCTGCGTCCGTCATGCCGGGGCTCCACCTGTGGGGATGTGCTTGGTGAACTCGTCGTGGCCCGGCCAGGACAGCTCGACCTCGCCGTCCACGAGGCGCGCCCGCGCCAGGACGGGCGTGAGGTCGCGCGCGGGAGCGGCGGCCAGGGCCTCGGCGGCGGTGGCGCAGGGGACCAGCTGGCGCAGGGTCGCGATGGTGGGCGGCATCATCAGCAGCTCGCCCCTGTCGTAGGCGTCCGCCGCGTCCACGGGGCGGATCCACACCGTGCGGTCGGCCTCTGTGGAGGCGTTGCGGGTGCGCTGGCCCTCGGGAAGCGCGGCGACGAAGAACCAGGTGTCGTAGCGGCGGGGCTCGAACTCCGGGGTGATCCAGCGCGTCCAGGCGCCCAGGAGGTCGGAGCGCAGGACCAGTCCCCGCCGGCCGAGGAACTCCGCGAAGGACGTCTCCCGGGCGACCAGGGCGGCCCGGTCGGCCTCCCAGTCGGCGCCGGTGGTGTCCCCGACGACGGACGCGGGGGTCGGCCCGGCCAGCAGGACGCCCGCCTCCTCGTAGGTCTCCCGTACGGCCGCGCAGACGATCGCCTGGGCCTCCGCCTCGTCCACACCGAGTCGCTCGGCCCACCACGCGCGCGTGGGCCCGGCCCAGCGCACGTGCCGGTCGTCGTCCCGTGGGTCGACGCCGCCGCCCGGGTAGGCGTACGCGCCTCCGGCGAAGGCCATGGAGGCACGTCTGCGCAGCATGTGGACGACGGGACCGCCCTCGGCGTCCTTCAGGAGCATGACGGTGGCCGCGCGTTTCGGGGCGACCGGCTCGAGCGTGCCGTCCGCGAGCGCGCGGATACGGTCCGGCCAGTCCGCTGGAAACCACTGCCCATTCGCCATGGCCGGAGGCTATCCCGCGATGCGCGATTGTTCGAGAGGTGCCTGTGGCGAGGGGGCGCGGCAGGCGCGGGCACCGGGAGGACGACCCGCTCTCGGGCACCGCCCGCCGGGGCGGCCACGCCGCCGAGGGCGCCGTGTATCGCCGCGTACAGGTAATTCCAGCGTCTACGGCTATCGGCCCGTACGGCCCGTGTCAGCCTCTTCCAGCCCCTGTCAGCCCGTACCGGCCGTTTGTCGGCCCGTACGGCCGTTGCCGGCCCCGTAGGCGGCCGTGGTGAGCCCCTACGGCCGTCCGCCAGCCGCACGCAAGGCCCTGTCCGTCGGCCCGGGAGCGCCCGGCTGCGGCAGCCGCGCGCCCGCGGTCCCGGCCCGGAGCCGGTGAGGCGCCGGTGGGGCGCCGGCCGCCCGTCCTCGGGCCGAACCGACTACGCCAGCTCGACCTGGATCTCCACCTCGACCGGCGCGTCCAGGGGCAGTACCGCAACGCCCACCGCGCTGCGCGCGTGCACGCCCTTGTCGCCGAGGACCTCACCCAGGAGTTCGCTCGCGCCGTTGAGGACGGCGGGCTGGCCGGTGAAGTCGGAGGCCGAGGCGACGAAGCCGACGACCTTCACCACGCGCGCGATGCGGTCCAGGTCGCCCGCGACCGACTTGACGGCGGCCAGCGCGTTCAACGCGCAGGTGCGGGCGAGGTCCTTGGCCTCCTCGGGCGTGACCTCCGCGCCGACCTTGCCGGTGACCGGCAGCTTGCCGTCCACCATGGGCAGCTGGCCGGCCGTGTACACGTACGGCCCGGACTGCACGGCGGGCTGGTAGGCCGCCAGCGGAGGCACCACCGCCGGCAGGGTCAGGCCCAGCTCGGCCAGCCTCGCCTCGACGGCGCTCACGCCTTCTCCCGCTTCAGGTAGGCCACGAGCTGCTCGGGGTTGTTCGGCCCGGGGACGACCTGGACGAGCTCCCAGCCGTCCTCGCCCCAGGTGTCCAGAATCTGCTTCGTGGCGTGGACGAGCAGCGGCACGGTTGCGTATTCCCACTTGGTCATGGGCCGACTGTATCCGCTGTGGACGGCGGGGTCCGTCGCAGGCCATGTGGCCGATTACGGCCCGCGTGACGGGGGCCCGTCCGCCCCGTTGTCCACAGCCTCCCGATTGGCTCGGGCGCCGACTGGTTACGCTCGAAGACGTGAGCAGGCTCCAGGTCGTCAGCGGCAAGGGCGGGACCGGAAAGACGACGGTCGCCGCCGCACTCGCGCTGGCCCTCGCGACGGAGGGGAAGCGGACGCTTCTCGTCGAGGTCGAGGGTCGGCAGGGCATCGCGCAGCTCTTCGAGACGGAAGCGCTTCCTTATGAGGAGCGCAAGATCGCCGTCGCTCCCGGGGGCGGGGAGGTGTACGCACTGGCCATCGACCCCGAACTGGCCCTTCTGGACTACCTCCAGATGTTCTACAAGCTGGGCGGCGCGGGCCGGGCTCTGAGAAAGCTCGGCGCGATCGACTTCGCCACCACCATCGCGCCCGGCCTCAGGGACGTGCTCCTCACCGGCAAGGCGTGCGAGGCGGTGCGCCGCAAGGACAGGAACGGGCGGTTCGTCTACGACTACGTCGTCATGGACGCCCCGCCCACGGGCCGCGTCACCCGCTTCCTGAACGTCAACGACGAGGTCGCGGGACTCGCCAAGATCGGCCCCATACACAATCAGGCTCAGGCCGTGATGCGGGTGCTGAAGTCCTCGGAGACGGCCGTGCACCTGGTGACCCTGCTGGAGGAGATGCCCGTCCAGGAGACCGCGGACGGCATCGCCGAACTGCGAGCGGCCAAGCTGCCGGTGGGCCGGATCGTCGTCAACATGGTCCGTCCCGAGGTGCTGGACGGGGACGGACTGGAACTCATGCGGGCGGTCGGGCGTTCCTCTGTCGCGCGGTCCCTGTCCGCCGCGGGGCTCGGCGGGGCGCGGCGTGGCGGGCACGCCGAGCGGCTGGTGGACCCGCTGCTGGAACAGGCCGAGGAGTACGCCGAGCGGTACGCGCTGGAGCACGAGCAGCGGTCCGTCCTGGCCGAGCTGGGCCTGCCGCTGCACGAACTGCCGTTGCTCGCCGAGGGCCTGGACCTCGCGGGCCTGTACGAACTCGCCACCGAGCTGCGGAAGCAGGGGATGTCATGAGTCCGGACCAGACTCACGACCGGGGGAGCACCCGACACGGCCTGTCCTCCGCGCGCGTACTGGACATCGATCCCCTGCTCGACGATCCGGCCACCCGGATCGTGGTGTGCTGCGGCTCGGGCGGGGTCGGCAAGACGACGACCGCCGCCGCGCTGGGTCTGCGGGCGGCGGAGCGCGGTCGCAAGGTGGTCGTCCTCACCATCGACCCGGCGCGCCGGCTCGCGCAGTCCATGGGCATCGACTCTCTCGACAACACCCCGCGCCGGGTGAAGGGGGTCGAGGGGGACGGTGAACTGCACGCCATGATGCTGGACATGAAGCGCACCTTCGACGAGATCGTCGAGGCGCACGCGGACGGTGACCGGGCGGCCGCGATCCTGGGCAACCCCTTCTACCAGTCGCTCTCGGCGGGCTTCGCGGGCACGCAGGAGTACATGGCGATGGAGAAGCTGGGGCAGCTGCGGGCGAGGGACGAGTGGGACCTGATCGTCGTCGACACGCCGCCGTCCCGTTCCGCGCTGGACTTCCTGGACGCGCCCAAGCGGCTCGGGTCGTTCCTCGACGGACGGCTGATCCGGCTGCTGACGGCCCCGGCGAAGCTGGGCGGCCGCGCCGGGATGAAGTTCCTGAACGTCGGGATGTCGATGATGACCGGCACCCTCGGCAAGCTGCTCGGCGGTCAGCTGCTCAAGGACGTCCAGACCTTCGTGGCCGCCATGGACACGACGTTCGGTGGTTTCCGCACGCGTGCGGACGCGACGTACAAGCTGCTCCAGGCGCCCGGGACGGCGTTCCTGGTGGTGGCGGCCCCCGAGCGGGACGCGCTGCGGGAGGCCGCGTACTTCGTGGAGCGGCTGGCCGCCGAGGACATGCCGCTGGCCGGTCTGGTGCTCAACCGGGTCCATGGCAGCGGCGCCGCCCAGCTGTCCGCCGAGCGGGCGCTCGCCGCCGCCGAAAATCTTGAAGAGCGCCGCATTGTGGATCAGGACGGCGGGAAAGCTGGACTTCGTAACTCTCCCGACACGTACGGCAGTTCAGAATCTCCCGCAGCTCCTCCCGCGTCCGGTCCCGAGTCCGCCTCCTCAGGCACCCACAAGAGCCCAGATCGCGGCACTGATCCCGGCACGGATCAGAGCGCCGATCGGCTCACCGCGGGCCTGTTGAGGCTGCACGCGGACCGTATGCACCTGCTCTCCCGCGAGCAGCGCACGCGGGACCGCTTCACCGCGCTTCATCCCGAGGTGGCGGTCACCGAAGTGGCCGCACTGCCCGGCGACGTACACGACCTCGCGGGGTTGCGGGACATCGGCGACCGGCTCGCGGCCAACCGGCCGGAGCTGCCCGACAGCCCGAGCTGAGGCGTACCCGCCGGGAAGAGCCGAGGGGTGCCCGACAGCTTGAGCTGAGGCGTGCCCGACAGGCAAGGCCCGGGCGTGCCCGGCAACCGGACCCGGAGGTCGTCCGACAGCTGAGCCCGGAGCCGAGGGGTCCCCTCAGCTCACCGCCGCGTAGTTCTCGTACACCTGGTCGTCGTCGAGCGGCACGATGCCCGCCCCGCGCTCGTACTCCGAGCGCGCCGTCTCCAGCAGCCGGCGCCACGAGGTGACGGTCGGCCGCCTGCGCAGCAGTGCGCGGCGCTCGCGCTCCGTCATGCCTCCCCACACGCCGAACTCGACGCGGTTGTCGAGCGCGTCAGCCAGACATTCGGTGCGTACCGGGCATCCGGTGCACACCGCCTTGGCCCTGTTCTGCGCTGCTCCCTGAACGAACAGTTCATCCGGATCGGTAGTGCGGCAGGCAGCCTGCGCACTCCAGTCGGTTACCCAGCCCATACCGGCGCCGTCCTCTCCCGAATCGAGGCTCCCCCACGGCGGCAGCGGCATATTCACCGCCGCCAGTTGAGGACGTTACGGAAGGTGGGCACAGCGCAACACCCCCTTCGGGCCCAATCTTGAATGGCCCGAACGGACTATGCGTAAGCGGCAGATCACCCGGGGGAGTGAGCCTGCGACATGCACGACTATCCCGACGAAAAGGGACAGTTCTCTTGGGTCACAACGGACGCCGGATGACACACAAGGCGGATACGGACACGCCCCCACCAAAAAAGTGAGGAACCTCCGGAACGATTCGGGGTCGCCGGACGTATTGATACGTAGCCCTGCTGCTGTGACAGTTGAGAGCAGCTTAGGCCAAGGCATATACGCGTGTCCGGCGAATGAGAACGTAGGCTGCCCTCATGCCAAAGAAGCGCTCGGGCGGTGGTCTCACAGCGACGCAGCAGGCCGCCAAGTTCCTCGGTGTCAGTGTGCTCTCGGGAGCCGTGCTGGCCGGCATCGCCCTGCCCGCGTTCGGCGCGCTGGGCCTGGTCGCCAAGGGGTCGGTGGAGTCCTTCGACGAACTACCGGCCAACCTCAAGACGCCACCACTGAGCCAGCGCACCACGATCCTCGACGCCAAGGGCAAGCAGATCGCCACGGTCTACTCCCGTGACCGCACGGTCGTCGACCTCAAGAACATCTCGCCGTACATGCAGAAGGCGATCGTCGCGATCGAGGACTCGCGCTTCTACCAGCACGGCGCGGTGGACCTGAAGGGCATCCTGCGCGCGCTCAACAAGAACGCGCAGAGCGGCGGTGTCTCCCAGGGCGCGTCCACGCTCACCCAGCAGTACGTGAAGAACGTCTTCGTCGAGGAGGCCGGCGACGACCCGACGAAGGTCGCGCAGGCCACCCAGCAGACCCTCGGCCGCAAGATCCGCGAACTGAAGTACGCGATCCAGGTCGAGGAGGAGCTCGGCAAGAAGAAGATCCTCGAGAACTACCTGAACATCACGTTCTTCGGCCAGCAGGCCTACGGCGTCGAGGCCGCCTCCCAGCGGTACTTCTCCAAGCACGCCAAGGACCTGACGCTGCCCGAGGCGGCCCTGCTGGCCGGCATCGTCCAGTCGCCCAGCCGCTACGACCCGGTCAACGACGAGGCGGAGGCCACCAAGCGCCGTAACGTCGTGCTGGAGCGCATGGCCGAGGTCGGCGACATCTCGCAGGCCGAGGCCGACCAGGCGAAGAAGGCCTCGCTGGGCCTGAAGGTCACCCAGCCGAAGAACGGCTGCATCACGGCCGTGCAGGGCGCCAGCTTCTTCTGCAAGTACGTCGAGCGGGTCTTCCTCAGCGACCCGGTCTTCGGCAAGACCAAGGAGGAGCGCGCCAAGGTCTGGAACCAGGGCGGCCTCACCATCCGGACGACGCTCGACCCGCAGGCCCAGCAGTCCGTCCAGGACTCGCTGAAGGACCACGTCTACAAGTCGGACAAGGTCGCCGCGGCCGCCACCCTCGTCGAGCCCGGCACCGGCAAGATCCTCGCGATGGGCCAGTCGAAGCCGTACGGCTACGGCAAGAACGAGACCGAGTACAACTACTCGGTCAACGCGGCGATGGGCGGCTCGAACTTCGGCTTCCCGACCGGTTCGACGTTCAAGCCGTTCGTGGCCGCGGCCGCCCTGGAGGAGGGCCGGCCGGTGAACCAGTCCTACCCGGCGCCGTACGAGATGCAGTACCCGGACACGGTCCAGACGTGCAGCGGCAAGCCGTGGGTCAACGACGGCACTCCGAAGTACCGGCTGGAGAACGAGAGCGAGTCCGAGAAGGGGCCGTACGAGCTCCGGAAGGCGATGGAGCTGTCGGTCAACACCTACTTCGTGCAGATGCTCGCCGACATCGGCATGTGCCCCGTGGTGAAGATGACCGACGCCCTCGGCGTCGTCCAGGGCAACGGCGACAAGGTCCCCGAGGTGCCGTCGTCCATGACCCTCGGTTCGACCGGCCTCTCGCCGCTGACGATGGCGAGCGCGTACGCCGCCTTCGCCAGCCGCGGCATGTACTGCACGCCGATCGCCATCGAGTCGATCGCCCAGACCGTGAACGACCAGAAGAAGTCGCTGGAGGTCCCTAAGTCGACCTGCTCACGCGCGATGAGCGAGAAGACCGCGGACAGCATCAACACGCTGCTGAGCGGTGTGGTCGACTCCGGTACGGGCCAGCAGGCCGGTCTGTCCGGCGGCCGCGCGAACGCCGGCAAGACGGGTACGACGGACGAGCGCAGGAACGCCTGGTTCGTCGGCTACACCCCGAACCTCTCGGGCGCCGTCTGGGTCGGCAGCGCCACCCAGAAGGTCAAGATGACCAACATCACCATCGGCGGCGTCTACCACGCCCAGGTCTACGGCGGCGACACCCCCGGCCCCATCTGGCGGGACGCCATGACCGGCGCCCTCGAGGGCAAGGAGGCCCCGTCCTTCAACCTCGTCGACATCCCGAGCAGCGACAAGGGCCGCGGCAACGGTGACAACGGGGGCAACGGCAACGGCAACGGCAACGGCAACGGCAACGGCAACGGCGGCAACAACGACGACGGCAACGGCGACGAGGGCTTCATCAGCGGCCTGATCGACGGCGGCACGACGGACGGCAGCACCGGCGGCATCACCCTCCCGGACAACCTGTTCCAGGGCCAGACCAACAGCGGGGGCAACGGGAACGGCAACGGAGGGCGTGGCTGAGCCCGGGCCCTGAGCCCCGGTAGGAGACGACGAACGGCCCCCGCCTTCCGTAGGGAAGGCGGGGGCCGTGGTCTTGAGGGCGACGCGCGTCCGCTCGCCCTGCCGGACAGGCCGGACCGGGGCCGTTCGCCCTGACAGCGGGGCCGGCCGGGTCAGCCGGCGAGGAGCTTCTTGACCGCGGCGGCGACCCGGCCGCCCTCGGCCTGGCCGGCCACCTTCGGGTTCACGATCTTCATGACGGCGCCCATGGCCCGCGGCCCCTCCGCACCGGCCGCCTTCGCCTCCTCGACGGCCTGGGCGACGATGTCGTTCAGCTCGTCGTCGCTGAGCTGCTTGGGCAGGTACGCGGCAAGCACCTCACCCTCCGCCTTCTCCCGCTCGGCGGACTCGGCGCGACCACCCTGCGCGAAGGCGTCGGCCGCCTCACGCCGCTTCTTCGCCTCACGGGTGATCACCTTCTGCACCTCGTCGTCGGAGAGCTCGCGCTTCTCCTTGCCCGCGACCTCCTCCTTGGTGATCGCGGCGAGCGTCAGCCGGAGCGTCGAGGAGCGGAGCTCGTCGCGCTCCTTGATCGCGGCGTTGAGGTCTTCCTGCAGCTTCGACTTGAGCGTGGTCATGGGTTTGATTGTCGCAGGTACGGACAGTTCGACGCCCGTTCATTTAAGGGGCGGTGGGTCTGACACGATGGACGTATGCGCGCGCGATACGGAGTACCCGTAGGAATCGCGGCGGTTGGTGCCGCCGGTCTGTTGTACTCGGCGGGCTTCGAGGCCCGCTCCTTCCGCCTCCGACGGGTGACGGTCCCCGTCCTCCCCGCCGGGATGCGTCCCCTGCGCGTGTTGCAGGTCTCCGACATCCACATGGTCAGCGGCCAGCGCAAGAAGCAGCGCTGGCTGCGCTCACTGGCCGGCCTGCGCCCGGACTTCGTGATCAACACGGGGGACAACCTCTCCGACCCGGAGGGCGTCCCGGAGGTCCTCGACGCGCTCGGCCCGCTGATGGAGTTCCCCGGCGCGTACGTCTTCGGCTCCAACGACTACTACGGCCCGAAGCTGCGCAACCCCGCCCGCTACCTGCTGGAGAAGGCCCAGGGCCGCCACGGCCTGAACGGCAACCCGCCCGCGGTCGGCGTGGTCCACAACCCGTGGGAGGACCTGCGGGACTCCTTCGACGCGGCCGGCTGGCTCAACCTGACGAACACGCGCGGCACGCTGAAGGTCGAGGGCGTGTCCGTGGAGCTCACGGGCCTGGACGACCCGCACATCAAGCGGGACCGGTACGCGCGGGTGGCCGGCGGTCCCTCCCGCTCGGCGGACTTCTCGATGGGCGTGGTCCACGCGCCGTACCTGCGCACGCTGGACGCGTTCACGGCGGACGACTACCCCCTGATCCTCGCCGGCCACACCCACGGCGGCCAGCTGTGCATCCCCTTCTACGGCGCCCTGGTCACCAACTGCGACCTGGACACGGACCGCGTGAAGGGCCTGTCCACGCACACGGCGGAGGGCCGTACGGCGTACCTCCACGTGTCGGCAGGCTGCGGGACGAACCGGTACACCCCGGTACGGTTCGCCTGCCCGCCGGAGGCCACGTTGCTGACGTTGGTGGGGAGGGAGTAGGGGAGGCGGGGGTTAGGCCAGGGGCTCGCGGGGCGCGGTCGGCGAGCTGAGGCCGACGGGACTGGCGCGGCTGGCGGGGCGGAGCTGGCGGAGTGAGACCGGCAGGTCCGTCGTGGCCGGCGGGGCTGGGGTTGGCGGGTCCGGCGAGCGGGATGGCGACGAAGACGGCCAGCGGGCAGGCGCTGAGGCCGGGGACTGGCGGTCCGGGGCTCGAGGAACCGCTGTCGCGGAATCCAGGCAGGTCGGAAGTGGCGGGCCGGGAGGACAGGCCTCCAGGCCAGCCCCTCCCGGACAGGGTCCCCCGGACGGGCGCGCCCGCATGGCCCTGTTTGTCCCCCCTGCCTAGCGTGAGGGCATGACCGCCCCGATACCCAGGGACCTCCCGGACCTGCCGGCGATCCCGCGGACCCATAGGCTGCTTCCCTCCTTCGTCCCCGCCTCGGCGGTGGTACCCCCCGTGCGCCGCCCCCTCGCCGGGGTGCTCCGTCTGCTGATCGCCGCCACGGCGGCGGCGGGCGTCACGCTGGCGCTGCTGCTCGGCAGCCCCCTGCGCATACTGAGCCACTTCGCGGTCCAGAGCAGCATCCTGCTGGCCCTCGTGACCGCACTGTCGGCCCGCCGCGTCTGGACGGGTCGCCGCCCCGTCCCCACCGCCTGGACCGGGGCGGCCCTGCTCTACGTCGTGATCACCGGCCTGGTGCACCAGCTGCTCCTCGCGGACGCGGCCCGACCGTTCTCCGTGACGGGCACGGCCGGCGCTCCGACGGGCTGGCACGCCGTCGCGGGCCACCTGCTGCACACGGTCACACCGGTGGCCGCCGTCCTGGACTGGCTGCTGCTGACACCCCCCGGCCGCCTGCGACTGCGCCAGGCGGCACCGTGGCTGCTGTACCCCCTGGCCTACCTGGCCTTCTCCCTGCTCCGCGCGGAAGTGATCACCCCGGACACCCCCGGCCGCTACCTCTACCCCTTCCTGGACGCAGCCGCCCACGGCTACAAGGACACCCTCGCCAACGCCCTCCTGCTGGGCCTGTCCTTCTACGCCCTGGCAATCGTCCTGGTCGCCCTCGACCACGCCCGCCCCAGCCCGATCCGCCACCGCGCCAAAACCGGATTTCGTCTCTAGCCACCGGTGGGCTAAAGTAAACGACGTCGCCGCGACGAGCAGCGACATCGGGGTGTAGCGCAGCTTGGCAGCGCGCTTCGTTCGGGACGAAGAGGTCGTGGGTTCAAATCCCGCCACCCCGACGCTGGTCAGAGGCCACATAGGAACGTTCCTATGTGGCCTCTGTCATGCCCGAGGGCCAAACCGCGAGGTCCAAACAGGAGGCCAGGCGCGCGCGGCGCCTACCTCCACTGCCGAGCGTGCGACTGCGTGACGACACCGACGCACGACGGCGCACCTCCTCCTTACGCGGGTTCCTGGAGGACCGACAGCACGTTCCCCGCGGGATCGGTGAACCACGCGATCAGCGGGCCGCCGCCGCGGAAGATGCCCTTCTCGTCCGCCTCGAGGTGGTCGTACCGCTCGAATCGCACTCCCCTGCTGCTCAGCTCGTCCACCGCCGCTTCGATGTCGTCGACGGGGAAGTTGAGGATCGTGTACGTGGCCGGGGTGTGGTCGGGCTTGGGGTAGACCAGGATGTCCCGGTCACCCGCGATGTGCAGGGTCAGCAGTCCGTTCTGCTCGGACACGCTGAGTCCGAGCGTCTCGCCGTAGAACTTCCTGGCCGCGTCGATGTCGTCCACCGAGAAGCCGCTGTACGCCTTCGTCGTACCGAACATGATCGCCTCCGGGGTTTTCGTTCTCACCATGGGGACCGGCCGGCAGCCGGAAACTCATCGGCCGCAGGAGAAGCGGGGGGAGAGAAGGGGCATCCACGGCGTGGATGACCCGGATACGGGATTCGGATCACTCGGAGGATGGCGACCGGGCGCCGGACGACCCATAGTCGTCCGTACCCGCACGCCGCTGACCGGACCAGCCGCCCACGTGCGGTCACCCCCAGCATGCCGTGCGCCGTCGGTGCCCGTGAAAGGCATGCCCCGCTCCCGTCACCGTCACCTGGAGTCGCCATGCCCGGTTCCGCCCCGCCACCGTCTCCTCTCGCGGTGGACGACGCCGCGCCCTCCCCCGTGGCCGTCTCGGGCCCCGCCCATCTGCTGCGCGTGACCCTGCTGATGGCGGGCAGCTGTCTGCCGATCCTGGGCGCGGTGCTGATCGCCCCGGTGCTGCCGAAGATGCAGGACCACTTCGTGTCGGCTCCGGGCGCCGAGGCGCTGGTCCCCCTCGCGCTGACCGTGCCGGCGCTCTCCTTGGCGCTGCTGGCCCCGTTCGCCGGGGTGATCGTCGACCGGCTGGGGCGCAAGCGGCTGATGATCGTGGCGACCCTGCTGTACTCCGTGTTCGGCACGGCCCCGCTCTACCTCGACTCCCTGGGCGGGATCATCGCCAGCCGCGCCCTGGTCGGTGTCACCGAGGCCGCGATCATGACGTGCTGCACGACACTGATCGCCGACTACTACTCCGGTCACCGGCGGGTGAAGTACCTCGCCCTGCAGACCATGTGCTCCTCCGCGTCGGCCACCGCCTTCTTCGTGCTCGGCGGCGTCGTCGGCTCGGCCGGCTGGCGCTTGCCCTTCTGGGTCTACGCCGTGAGTCTGGTGCTCGCCCCGCTGATGGCCACCGCCCTGCCCCGGCCCGCGGCCCGGACCGCCGCCGACGGGGCCACGACGGTCACTCCCGCCGAGACCGGGGACACGGCCCGGCGTCCGTTCCCCTGGCGGCGGATGGCGGGCATCTGTGCCCTCACCTTCTTCGGGGCGATGGTCTTCTACGCGGTCCCGGTGGAGATGGCGTACCTGCTCGACGACCTCGGGGTGGAGGACTCCCGTGTGATCGGTCTGGCCACCGCCGTCGCGAGCGCCGCCACGGTGGGCGGATCGGTCACCTTCGCCCGGCTGAAGCGCTCTCCCGACCCGATGCTGCCCGCCGTCCTCGCGGTCTGCGCGGCCGGTTTCGGGGTGATGTTCCTGGCCGGCAACGCGCCGCTGCTCGTCGTCGGAGCGGTGATCAACTGCCTGGGAACGGGCATGCTGCTGCCCGCCCTCCTCACCAGCGCCATGTCCCGGCTGTCCTTCGAGGACCGCGGCCGGGGCACGGGGCTGTGGATGGCGGCCTTCTTCGGCGGTGAGTTCGTCTGTCCGCTGGTGCTGCTCGCCGTGGAGGCGTGGGTCGGCAGCCTCGCGGGTGCGGTGGGCGTGCTGGGCCTGGCCGCGGCCCTCGTCGCGGGCGGGCTGTCGGCGGCCCGTCGCCGTACGGCCGCCCTCGCCCCGTCGCCCCGTCATCCCTGATCGCCCCCGACGTTCCGTCGCCCCGTCATCCCTGATCGCCCCCGACGTTCCGTCGCCCCGTCATCCCTGATCGCCGCGACGTTCCGTCGCCGTTGTCTCTGTTCGCCCCCGTCGCCGTCGTTTTCTGTGGCCCGTAAGGGAAAGCCGGGAGAGGATCTGGACCGACTCACCCACGGAAGACGACAGCAAGAACCACGGCAAGATCACGGGAAGGCCAGCGGAGTGATCATCTTCGGCACCAAGGGGTACCTGTACCAGCTCGCGATACTGACGCTGGTGTGCGGCCGCTGCGGCAACCCCGCCGCGCACACGCTCAGGAAGCGCGTCACCAAGTTCACGTTGTTCTTCGTGCCGCTGTTCCCGGTCTCCACGAAGTTCATCACCCAGTGCACCTTCTGCGGCGCGGAGCAGAAGGTGACCAGGGAGCAGGCGGAGCAGCTGCTGGCGCAGGGCACGGACGGTCCCGGCGGTCAGCCGTACGGGCAGCCGCAGCGGCAGCCGTACCAGGGAGGATGACGGGTCCCGCGGGCGCCTCGCCGGCCCGTCACCGGCCGGTCAGTCGTTCCAGGTCTCGTCGTAGGGGTCCCGGGGTGCCGCCACCGGCGCCGCGGTGGCGACCTCGATGAACGGGATCGGTCCGTCGTTGACCGGGTCGCGGGCCAGCCGCGCGGTGTAGGTGCCCGTGACCCGCAGCCAGGTGTCCGGCTGGAGGACCGGCGGGATGCGGCCGGCGAGGCCCACCTTGACCGGCTGGGCGTCCGCCGCGCAGCAGTTGAGGGTCATGCGCACCAGGTACGGGGTGCCGTCGCGGTCGAGGGCGACGAAGCCGGTGAGGACGACGCGGCGGCCGGTGAGGGTGCGGCCGCGGTCGTACACCGCGCGCCCCGCGTAGTCGGCCACCCCGAGGGGCAGCGGGTCGGTGGAGGGGAGGGCGGGGTAGGCGACGGGTTCCTGGAGGGCGGTGCCGGTGCGGGTCGCGCTGTAGGAGCCGAGGGCCGGCGGGGCCACGAGGATCAGGGCCAGGAGGGGGAGGATCAGCAGCCAGGAGATCCGGGGTTCGGGATGGTGGTCCCGGTACTGGTCCTCATCCTGGCCCTGGCCTTCCTCCTGGTCCCGGTCCTGGGCTCCGTCCCGGCCCCGGTCCTGGGCTCCGTCCCGGTCCCGGTCCTGATGGGGCCCCTTCGGTCGCCGCCACTCGTAGTACGCCGTCGCCAGCGCCGTGGCGATGAGGACCGCGCCGGAGGCCAGGAGGAGCGGCTGCAGACCCGCCTTGACGTAGCGCAGGTAGAGGTCGGTGGTGCCGGCGTGCAGGAGGCTCGCGCCGAGGAGGAACAGGACCGCTGCCTGGGCCTGGCGGTTCACAGGAGCACCGCCCCGGTCAGCACGGACACGGCTACCGCCAGGACGAAGGTGGCGGGCGCGAAGCGCAGGGCGAAGGCGCGGCCGAAGGTGCCCGCCTGCATCGCGAACAGCTTGAGGTCGATCATCGGGCCGACCACCAGGAAGGTGAGCCGGGCCGTGAGCGAGAACTGGGTCAGGGACGCGGCGACGAACGCGTCCGCCTCCGAGCAGATCGACAGGACCACGGCCAGGACGGCCAGCGCCAGGACCGCCACCACGGGATTGTCGGCGGCCGTGCGCAGCCAGCTCTCCGGGGCGAACGCCTTCAGTGTCGCCGCCGCCATCGCGCCCACGACGAGGAAGCCGCCCGCGTGCATCACGTCGTGCCGCACCGAGCCCCAGAACGCCGCTCCCCTGCCGCCGCCCCCGTGCGGCGCGCGCGTCGGTGGGCGCAGCCAGTCCGCGCGGCCGAGACGCTGCCAGAGCCAGCCCATCGCGCACGCCACGAGCAGGCTCGCGACGAACCGGGCCAGGACCATTTCGGGGTCGCCGGGGAAGGCGACGGCCGTGGCCGTCAGCACGATCGGGTTGATGGCCGGGGCGGAGAGCAGGAAGGCGAGCGCCGCGGCGGGCGGGACGCCCCGGCGTACCAGGGCGCCGGCGACGGGGACGGACGCGCATTCGCAGCCCGGCAGCACCGCGCCGGCGGCCCCCGCCACCGGGACCGCCAGCGAGGGACGGCGGGGCAGGGCGCGGGCGAAGAAGGACGGGGGGACGTGCACGGCGATCACCGCCGACAGCAGGACGCCCAGCACGAGGAACGGCAGGGCCTGCACGACCACCGCCACGAAGACCGTCGTCCAGCTCTGCATCACCGGTGCGGACAGGGCCCGGCGGAGCGGGCCCTGCAGCAGCATCGAGACGAGCAGGATCAGGGTCAGGACCAGGGGGGAGGTCAAACGCCGGGATTCCCGGGGAGGACCGGACGCCGAAAGCTCCGTGCCCTCCTCGTGCGGGGCCGCTCTGGTGATGGCCACGGGCGGGCACCTCCGGGTTCCGTGTCTGTCCCTCCCCTCCCCTACGGCCGCACGGCCCCGCGCGTTCACCGCACCCGGCCGTGCCCTGCCGCACGCAGGGAACCACCCGTCCCGGTGAGGCAGTCTTTCCTCTTGTGGGGAGCGTTCCGAATCAGAGTGCGCCGTCGGGCGGCGCCGGCGCGCACATGGTGGTGTGCGGCGACGACGGGCTCGCGCACCGGCTGGCCGCCGAGTTGCGGCATGTGTACGAGGAGCAGGTCACGCTGGTCGTGCCGCCCTCCGAGCGCACGGTACGGCCGCCGGTCGTCGGGCGCGCCCGCTCGGTGTCGGCGGCGCTGCTGGACCGGGTGGTGAGCGCGGCCGTCAACCGGGCGTCCGGCAGCGGCAGTAACGGTTCTGCGAGTACCGGTACCAGCACTGGAACCGGCACCGGCACCGGCACCGGCGGCGCGGGTGGCGGCGGCGAACACGGCGGCTTCGGACCGGTGTTGGAGGCCGCCGAGCCCACCGAGGCGGTGCTCGCCGAGGCCGGGGTGGAACGCGCCGCCGCACTGGCGCTCGTGTACGACGACGACGAGACCAACATCCGCGCCGCCCTCACCGCCCGTCGGCTCAACCCCCGGCTGCGGCTCGTCCTGCGGCTGTACAACCGGCGGCTGGGCCAGCACATCGAGGAACTCCTGGACCAGGCGGCAGCGTTGGCGGTGGGCGGCGCGGCGGACGGCATGGTGGAGGGCGCGGTCGTGGCCGACGCGTCGACGACCGTGCTGTCCGACGCCGACACCGCCGCGCCCGCCCTGGCCGCGACCGCCGTCGCCGGGACCACCAAGGTGGTGCAGACGGACGGGCTGCTGCTGCGGGCCGTCGAACGTCCGCCGCCCGGGCCGGGGCGGGCCGCCGACCCCGGGCTGGCCACCCTCGCGCTGTTGTCCTCGACGAGCAACGACCCCGCCTTCGCGGACGGTTCCGAGGCCAGCGGGGAACAGGGGCCCCGGCTGCTGCCGGACGCGGCGACCGTGGCCGCCGCGACCGGGCGGGGCAGTGTCGTCCTGGAGCAGGTGGCGTACTCGGCCGGCACGGCGCTGCCGTCCGGACGGGGCGTCGGAGTCGTGGCGCCGTTCGCCTCGTTGTTCTCCCGGCGGTTGCGGTGGTCCCTGGCCGGGCTCGTGGGATGTGTGGTCGCGCTGGCGGTGGCGCTGTGGCTGGTCACCGGGATCCATCCGCTGGGCGCGCTGTACCTGACACTGCTGGATCTGTTCGCGATCAACGACCCGGCGGTCGGGTCGTCGACGGAACGGCAGGTGCTGCAACTCCTCTCCGGGCTGATCGGGTTACTGCTGCTGCCGGTGCTGCTGGCGGCGGTGCTGGAGGCCCTGGGCACGTTCCGCGGGGCGGGGGCGCTGCGCAGGCCGCCGCGCGGACTGGGCGGGCACGTGGTGCTGCTCGGGCTGGGGAAGATCGGGACGCGGGTGCTGACCCGGCTGCGGGAGCTGGACATCCCCGTGGTGTGCGTCGAGGCCACGCCCGAGGCGCGGGGCGTCGCGGTGGCGCGGCGGCTGCGGGTGCCGGTCGTGCTCGGGGACGTCACGCAGGAGGGGGTCCTCGAGGCCGCCAAGATCGGTCGGGCGCATGCGCTGCTCGCGGTGACCAGCTCCGACACGACGAATCTCGAGGCCGCGCTGTACGCCCGCTCCCTGCGGCCCGATCTCCGGGTGGTGCTGCGGCTGTACGACGACGACTTCGCGACCGCCGTGTACCGCACCCTGCGGGCCGCGCACCCTCATGCGCTCACCCGGAGCCGGAGCGTGTCGCATCTGGCGGCGCCGTCGTTCGCCGGGGCGATGATGGGCCGGCAGATCCTGGGAGCGATCCCGGTGGAGCGGCGGGTGCTGTTGTTCGCCGCGCTGGAGGTCGCGGGGCACGGGCAACTGGAGGGGCGGACGGTCGGGGAGGCCTTCCGGGCGGGGTACTGGCGGGTGCTGGCGCTGGACACGGGGGACGAGGGGCGGGGCGGGTCCGGGCTGGTGTGGGACCTGCCGGAGACGTATGTGCTGCGGGCCGAGGACCGGGTGGTGCTGGCGGCCACCCGGAGGGGGCTGGCGGAGTTGCTGGGACGCCGGCGCAGGGCTTCGGGGGTGTAGGAGGCCTGGGGCCACTCCACCCGGAGTCCGGGTCCCGGCCCGGCGTCCCGGCGAGTGGCCCCCACCCCGCCCGGAGTCCGGCGTCCCGGCGAGTGGCCCCGACTCCGCCCGGAGTCCGGCGTCCCGGCGAGTGGCCCCGACTCCGCCCGGAGTCCGGCGTCCCGGCGAGTGGCCCCGACTCCGCCCGGTATCCCGGAGAAGTGGCCCTCGCCCGGCCCTCTACCTGCGCAGGTGCCTCTCCGCGAACTCCAGCTCCAGCCGCACCTGCTTGATCCGCTCGTCCACCACCAGGGAGCCGTGCCCGGCGTCGTAGCGGTACACCTCGTGGACCGCGCCGCGGGACTCCAGGCGCTTGACGTAGTTGTCGACCTGGCGGATGGGGCAGCGGGGGTCGTTCACCCCGGCGGAGATGTAGACGGGTGCCTTGACCTGGTCGACATAGGTCAGCGGGGAGGACGCCTCGAAACGCTCGGGGACCTCCTCCGGGGTGCCGCCCAGGAGGGTGCGGTCCATGGCCTTCAGGGCTTCCATCTCGTCGTGGTAGGCCGTGACGTAGTCGGCGACGGGGACCACCGCGATGCCCACGGCCCACGCGTCGGGCTGGGTGCCGAGGCCGAGGAGGGTGAGGTAGCCGCCCCAGGAACCGCCGGTGAGGACCAGGCGGTCGGGATCGGCAAGCCCGGAGTCGATCGCCCACGCGCGGACCGCCGCGATGTCCTCCAGCTCGATCAGGCCCACCCGGTGCTTGAGGGCGTCCGTCCAGGCGCGGCCGTACCCGGTGGAGCCGCGGTAGTTCACGCGGACGACCGCGTAGCCGTGGTCCACCCAGGCCGCCGGGGCCGCCGCGAAGGAGTCGCTGTCGTGCCAGGTGGGGCCACCGTGGATGTCGAACACGGTGGGCAGCGGGCCGGTCGCGCCCTGCGGCTTCTGGACCAGGGCGTGGATGCGGCCGCCGGGGCCCTCCACCCACACGTCCTCCACCGGGACCGAGCCGGGTGACTTCATGCCGGGCGGGTCCAGGACCACCTCACCGGTCGTCGAGCGGACCGCCGGCGGACGGGCGGCGCAGGACCACAGGTACTCCACGCTGCCGTCGGGGCGGGCCGTCGCCCCGGACACCGTGCCCGGCGGGGTCGGCACCCTCACCAGCTCGCGGGTCGCCAGGTCGTAGCGGAACAGTTCGCTGCGTGCCTCGAAGCTGTGCACGACCAGGAGGCCCGAGCCGTCCGGGTACCACTCGGCGCTGACGTCACCCGGCAGCTCCAGCGCCAGGTCCGTCTCCTCGCCCGACGCCACGTCCCACACCAGCGGCTCCCAGCGGCCCCGGCGCTGGTGGCCGATGAGCAGCCGGCTGTCGCCGTCGACGGGGGCGAAGCCGAGCACCTCCAGGCCCAGCTCCAGGGTGCCGCCCTTGGTGTCGTCCAGCTCGGCGACCGTCGTGCCGTCGGGACGCAGGACGCGCAGCGCGGAGTGCATCGCGTCGCCGTGCTCGGTGTGCTCGACGGCGATGAGGGAGCCGTCGTGGGAGAGGTCGCCCACGCCCGCCGACTCGCGGTGGCGGTACAGCTCGAAGGGGGGCTCGCCCTCCCGGGCCAGGTGGATCGTCGTACCGTCCTCGTCGGTGGAGCGGCCCACCACCGCCGTACGGCCGTCTCGGCCCAGGGCCAGGCCCGCCGGGTACGACGGGTCCAGGCCCGGCGTGGCCAGTTCGTCCTCGCCGCCCTCGAAGGGCTGGCGGCGCCAGACGCCGAACTCGTCGCCGTCCTTGTCGTCGAACCACCAGATCCACGCGCCGTCCGGGGAGAGCACGCCGTCCGTCGTGCCGTTCGCCCGGTTCGTCACCTGGCGCTGGGCGCCGGTGGACCGGTCCCAGGCGTACAGCTCATAGGTCCCCGTCGCGTTCGACACGAACAGGGAGCGGTCCGGCGCGTCCTCGGCCCAGTCGGGCAGCGACACCCGGGGCGCCCGGAAGCGCTTCTCCCAGTCCGGCATCTCCTCGTACCGCTGCGGCGCGGCGGACCCGTTGCTCTCAGTCATGGCCCCATACTGCCCGTCCGCGGCGACGAGCGAGCGCCGAGGTCCCCAGGCTGTGGACAACTTTGCACGGACCCCACCGCGCACCCTCACTCCCGCCGTACCGCGCGGGCCCCTCACCCCCACCCCGCGGACCGCTTCCCGACGTCCGCCCCGTACCGTTGAGGGCGTGTACCGGTTTCTGCTGACGCCCCGCTGGTGGGGGATCAACGTCTTCGTCCTGCTGGCCATCCCCTTCTGCGTGTTCATGGGGTCCTGGCAGCTGAGCCGGTTCGAGTCGCGGGTCGACGACCACCGCAGCGCGCAGGAACGGGTCTCGTCGGAGCGGACCGAGGCGGCGCGCCCGTTCGCCGAGATGCTGCCCGTGGACAAGGCGACCTCCGGCAGGCGCGTCACCGCGACCGGCCGGTACGGCGAGCAGCTCCTGGTCCCGGACCGCGAGCTCGACGGGAAGCGGGGCTTCTACGTCCTGACCCTGCTGCGGACGGACGCCGGGAAGGCCCTGCCCGTCGTGCGCGGCTGGCTGGCCGGTACGGCCGACGCGGCGAAGGCCCCGGCCCCGCCCGCCGGCGAGGTCACCGTCACCGGGGCGCTCCAGGCGTCCGAGACGCCCGGCGACAACGGCGTGAGCGCGCAGGGGGGCCTGCCCACCGGACAGACGGCCGCGATCAGCGCCGCCTCGCTGGTCAACCTGGTCTCCTACGACCTGTACGACGCCTGGATCACGCTCGACACCGCCGACTCGGGCATGAAGGCGGTGCCCGCGAGCGCGCCGACCGGCTCCGGGCTGGACCTGAAGGCGTTCCAGAACCTCGGGTACACCGGCGAGTGGTTCGTCTTCGCCGGGTTCGTGGTGTTCATGTGGTTCCGGTTGCTGCGCCGCGAGGTGGAGTTCGCACAGGACGCGGAGCTGGGGATCGCCCCGGAGGGGACCACCCCGGACGGGACCGGCCCGGAGAGGACCGACCCGTCACCCGCGGCGGGCGCCGGGGCTCACGACGAGGCCAGCACGCCCGTCCGGTAGATGGTCCCCGCGCACGCGTTCGGCACGGTCGCCGACACCGTCGGGGAGCCGCCGTCGGCGGTGTACGTCACCACGACGCTGCCGTCGGCCGTGCCGTCCTCGACGAGCATCTGGGTGGAGGCGCCGTCGGTGCCCGTGCCGGTGGTGCCGGTGGTGCCGGACTGCTCGCTCGGGCTGGGGTCGGGGGAGGCCGAGCTGCCGCCGTCACCGCCGCCGTTGCCGCCGCCGCTGTCGGTGGGGCAGGTCTCGGAGGGCACCCAGGCGAACTTCACGTCGTAGGCCGAGCCCGGGGCGAGGGACAGCTGGGAGACGTAGAGGGAGGGGTCGGGCAGACCGGCCGCCGCGTCCCCGGAGGTGTGCTCCACCACGCTGATCTTCGTGCCGTCGGCGGCGCCCTGGGCGGTGGGCGACACGGAGACGCCCCCGCCGACCGCACAGGCGCTGTCGGAGACGTTGACGACGCGGAAGGTGCCGTAGACGATGCCGGCCGAGTCGGGGACCTCGACATGGGCCGAGGACTCGCCGAGCTGGGACGCCGTGCAGGCGGAGTCCGACGACTCGGCCGAGGAGGCGGAGTCGTCGCCGTCGGCGGAGCCGGTGGCGCCGCCGGGGTCCTTGCCCGGGCCGGTGCCCTCGGAGGCGTCCTTGCTCTGCTCGCCGGTCTGACCGGCGGAGCCGCCGGCCGGGCCGGAGGAGCCGCTGTCGGGGACCTTGCCCTCACCGGCGCCGCCCTGCGTCTGCGAGGCCTGGCCGGCCATGGCGGGGTTGGGGTCGGAGCCCCCGGCCCGGGAGACGTGCAGGAGGGCGGGGACGGCGGTGCCGACGAAGAGCGCCGCCGCCGCCATGCCGACGGCGGCCTGCCGCTTGCGGGCCCGGCGGGCCGGGACGGCGCGCCGGAGGTGGTCCAGCGTCCCGTCGCGCGGCTCCATCTCCTGGACCGCCTGGTGCAGCATGCGGCGCAGTGCCAGCTCGTCCGAGTCGAGCCCGTCGAGGCTCTGGTCGTCGAGGTGGTGGTTCACGGTTCCGTTCCCAGCGTGCGATTGCTTCGGCTCTTGCTTGTGCGCCTTCATCGGCTCGTCCGGCGGATTCCCGCGGGCGAACGGCTCATGCCGCTCGTGCGGATCGCCTCCCTCGCCGCGCCCGCTCACGCCCGCGCCTCCATGGCGACGCGCAGAGCGGCGATGCCGCGGGAGCCGTAGGCCTTGACCGAGCCGAGCGAGATGCCGAGGGTCTCGGCGACCTGGGCCTCGGTCATGTCGGCGAAGTAGCGCAGGACGAGGACCTCACGCTGGCGGCGCTGGAGTCCCTTCATCGCCTTGATGAGGGAGTCACGCTCCAGCTGGTCGTACGCGCCCTCCTCCGCGCTGGCCATGTCCGGCATCGGCTTGGACAGCAGCTTCAGTCCGAGGATGCGGCGGCGCAGGGCGGAACGGGAGAGGTTGACGACCGTCTGGCGCAGGTAGGCGAGGGTCTTCTCCGGGTCGCGGACGCGCTTGCGCGCGGAGTGGACGCGGATGAAGGCCTCCTGGACGACGTCCTCGCAGGAGGCGGTGTCGTCGAGGAGGAGGGCGGCGAGACCGAGCAGTGAGCGGTAGTGCGCCCGGTAGGTCTCGGTGAGGTGGTCGACGGTGGTGCCGGCGGCGACCGTGTTCTCTGCGTACTCGGCGAGTTCGGCACCGTCACGCTGGCTGGGTATGCGGGCGGGCCGCGCTGCGGGCATGGGCGCGATCACCGGCATGCCACCGGGCGCCCCGGCCAGGCGGGGTCGGAGGGCGCCGCGGGCCGGCCGTAGGGCCGTGCCGCGGGTCGCCACAGGAAAGTCGAGTACCTCTGCCACGCCAGTTGGACACACGTCCCCCCGTGGGGGTTGTACGCGCCGGGCATCCCTTTCGCGCCGTACGGCGAAACGCGCACCCGTCTGATGCCGGTCGCCGCCCCGGACGCCCGTCTCGCACCGGCCGGCAGCACCACGGACGGCGCCTCACATGCCCTCATGTGTCCCGCTCTTCCCCTATATCCCATATGAACGGGCGCCCCCACGCCCCGATCACGGCGCCCCCTATGCGCCGGGATCACCTCCGCGCACCCCGAAGGGTGACCGCAAAGACGCTCCCCGCACGCCGCGTGGTTGCGGGGTGCGGGGAGGAAATCTTCGGATACATCTTCGATTGTCAAAGGTGTCCGATACAAGTGATCCGGACGATCGACCGGCTCACATTCGCCCCATAGATCCTACAAACACGGGGAGCCGTGGCCAGGGATTTTCCGGTGGAGGGCCCTGTCCTCACCAAGCGTTGCGAGGGCCGCCGACGTCACACCGCCCGTCACCCGTCACCCGGACGTCGTGACCCGTCACCCGGACGTCGTGACCCGGACGCCCGTCACCCGAACCCTCACCCGAACTCCGCCGCCACCAGCTCCGCGATCTGAGCGGTGTTCAGGGCGGCCCCCTTGCGCAGGTTGTCCCCGCACACGAACAGCTCGAGCGCCGTGGGGTCGTCCAGCGCCCGGCGCACCCGGCCCACCCAGGTCGGGTCGGTGCCGACGACGTCGGCGGGCGTGGGGAACTCTCCGGCGGCCGGGTCGTCGCAGAGGACGACACCGGGGGCGGTGGCGATGATCTCCCGGGCCCGGTCGACGGTGACCTCGTCCTGGAAGCGGGCGTGGACGGTGAGCGAGTGCACGGTGATCACCGGCACCCGCACGCAGGTCACGGCGACGGGAAGCTTCGGCAGGCCGAGGATCTTGCGGGACTCGTCCCGCACCTTCATCTCCTCCGACGACCAGCCGTCCTCGCGCAGCGACCCGGCCCACGGCACCACGTTCAGCGCGACGGGCTCGGGGAACGGCCCGGTCCGGTCGCCCACGGCCCGCCGCACGTCACCGGGGCTGGTCCCCAGTTCCGTACCGGCCACCAGCGACAGCTGCTGCCGCAACGTCTCCACGCCGGCCCGGCCCGCCCCGCTGACGGCCTGGTACGACGACACCACCAGCTCGCGCAGCCCGAACTCGGCGTGCAGCGCGCCCAGGGCGACGATCATCGACAGGGTCGTGCAGTTCGGGTTGGAGACGATCCCGCGCGGCCGGATGCGCACCGCGTGCGGATTGACCTCGGGGACGACGAGCGGCACGTCGGGGTCCATCCGGAAGGCACCGGAGTTGTCGACCACGACCGCGCCCTTGGCGGCGGCGACCGGCGCCCACCGCTCGGCGACCTCGTCCGGAACGTCGAACATCGCGATGTCGACGCCGTCGAAGGCCTCCTCGGTGAGCGCCACCACCTCGACCTGCTCCCCGCGCACGGCCAGCTTGCGGCCGGCCGAGCGCGGGGAGGCGATCAGACGGATCTCACCCCAGATGTCGGCGCGCTGGGACAGGATCTGGAGCATGACCGTGCCCACCGCCCCGGTCGCTCCCACGACCGCGAGCGTCGGTCGCACGGTCACACGAGGGCCTGCCATCAGCGCCCGGTGCCTCCGTAGACGACGGCCTCGTCGCTGTCGGAGTCGAGACCGAAGGCGCTGTGCACGGCGCGCACGGCCTCCGGCACGTCGTCGGCGCGGGTGACCACGGAGATGCGGATCTCGGAGGTCGAGATCAGCTCGATGTTGACGCCCGCGTCGGACAGGGCCTTGAAGAAGTCGGCCGTGACGCCCGGGTTGGTCTTCATGCCCGCGCCGACCAGGGAGATCTTGCCGATCTGGTCGTCGTAGCGCAGCGAGTCGAAGCCGATGCCGCCCTTGTTCTTCTCCAGGGCGTCGATGGCCTTGCGTCCCTCGGCCTTCGGCAGCGTGAAGGAGATGTCCGTCAGGCCCGTGGAGGCGGCGGACACGTTCTGCACGATCATGTCGATGTTGATCTCGGCGTCGGAGATCGTGCGGAAGATCGCGGCGGCCTCGCCCGGCTTGTCCGGCACGCCGACGACCGTCACCTTGGCCTCGGAGGTGTCGTGCGCGACACCGGAGATGATGGCCTGCTCCACCTGCTTGTCCCCTTGCTGCTGGGTCTTTCGAACGACTGGCTCGCTGCTGACCCACGTGCCCTGCAGTCCACTGAAGGACGAGCGGACGTGGATCGGGATGTTGTAGCGGCGCGCGTACTCCACACAGCGGTGGAGCAGCACCTTGGACCCGGACGCGGCCAGCTCGAGCATGTCCTCGAAGGCGATCCAGTCGATCTTCCGGGCCTTCTTCACCACGCGCGGGTCTGCGGTGAACACGCCGTCGACGTCGGTGTAGATCTCGCACACCTCGGCGTCGAGGGCGGCCGCCAGCGCCACGGCGGTGGTGTCGGAGCCACCACGCCCGAGGGTGGTGATGTCCTTGGTGTCCTGGCTCACGCCCTGGAACCCGGCGACGATGGCGATGTTGCCCTCGTCCAGCGAGTCACGGATGCGGCCCGGCGTCACGTCGATGATCCGGGCTTTGTTGTGGACCGAGTCGGTGATGACACCTGCCTGGCTGCCGGTGAACGACTGGGCGCTGTGGCCCAGGTTTTTGATCGCCATGGCCAGCAGGGCCATGGAGATCCGCTCTCCCGCGGTCAGCAGCATGTCGAGCTCGCGCCCGGCAGGGATCGGGGAAACCTGCTCGGCGAGATCGATCAGCTCGTCCGTCGTGTCGCCCATCGCGGAAACCACGGCGACCACCTGGTGGCCGTTCTTCTTGGCTTCCACGATCCGCTTGGCGACGCGCTTGATGCCCTCGGCATCGGCTACGGAGGAGCCTCCGTACTTCTGCACGACAAGGCCCACGTGCGCTCCTCGCTCAGTTTGTCTCTTTCCGCACATACGCCCTTGTACTGCGGGTCGGCTCAGTCTAACGAGCGCCCGAATCCCGCCCCCGAGGTATCGCATCGTGAGATCGCGCGGCGAGACCGCCTCGGGAACGGGTCGGCCGCCCGTCCAGGACGTTCCCTGCCCACTTCGACCGGGCTGATAGCTGTGAATTAACTTTCAAGCAATATCGTGCGGCTGTGCGCGTGCTCCGCCCGTCCCGGGCGGGCGGCAGGAGGTCAGGTGTTGACCGGCCCCACACGGCCGCCGATCTCCTGCGCCATCACCCTGCCCGCCTCGAACTCCAGCGTGTCGTCGCCCATGCCCTGGTCGGTGTCGAGGCCGTCGAGTTCTTCCAGGGGCTGGTTGAGGCGGACGTGGGCGAGGACGGAGTGGAGGGCGCGCAGGGTCGCGGAGGCGGTGGAGCCCCAGTTGGAGAAGTAGGAGAACTGCCACCACCACAGCGCCTCCGAGGTGCGGCCGGCGCGGTAGTGGACCATGCCGTGGCGGAGGTCGGTGATGACGTCGGTGAGGTCGTCCGAGATGCGGGCGGGTACGGGCGCCTTGCGGGGCTCGTACGGGTCGAAGACCTCCGAGTAGACGTCGACCGGGTCCAGAAGGCGGGCGAGGTTCTCGCGGAGGTCGTCCACGTCCGGTTCCGGGCCGGGGTCGGGCTCGTAGCGCTCGTCGGGGACGATGTCCTCATGGGCGCCGAGACGGCCGCCGGCCAGCAGCAGCTGGGAGACCTCCAGGAGGAGGAAGGGAACGGCCGAGTCGGGCTCGTCGCCCTTCGCCACCTCCGTGACGGCCACCAGGAAGCTCTCGATCTGGTCGGCGATCTGGACCGCGAAGTCGTCCGGGTTCTGGTCGCTGGCGTGCAGCGTGGCGTCAGACATCTAGGAGTCGTCTCCCCTCGAAGGCGCGGCCAAGGGTGACCTCGTCCGCGTATTCCAGGTCGCCACCCACCGGGAGGCCGCTGGCCAGGCGGGTGACCTTCAGGCCCATGGGCTTGATCATGCGGGCGAGGTACGTGGCCGTCGCCTCGCCTTCGAGATTGGGGTCCGTGGCGAGGATCAGTTCGGTGACGGAGCCGTCGGCGAGCCTCGCCAGCAGTTCCCGTATGCGGAGGTCGTCCGGACCGACTCCCTCGATCGGGCTGATCGCTCCGCCCAGGACGTGGTAGCGGCCCCGGAACTCGCGGGTGCGCTCGATGGCCACCACGTCCTTCGGTTCCTCGACGACGCAGATGACGGACGGGTCGCGGCGGGTGTCGCGGCAGATGGCGCAGTGTTCCTCCTGCGCCACGTTGCCGCAGGTCGCGCAGAAGCGGACCTTCGCCTTGACCTCCATCAGGGCCTGCGCGAGGCGCCGTACGTCCGTCGGCTCCGCCTGGAGGATGTGGAAGGCGATCCGCTGCGCGCTCTTGGGACCGACGCCGGGCAGCCGCCCCAGTTCGTCGATGAGGTCCTGGACCACGCCTTCGTACAACGGACTGCCGTCCTTCCTGGGGTTCCTTGCAGTACGTACGGTAGTTGGCCGCCACCCGTCCTAGGAAGGCGGTGTGGGCGTCGCGCGGGCGACGAACATCAGAACGGCAGGCCGGGGATGCCGCTGCCGCCGCCCAGCCCCTGGGCCAGCGGGCCGAGCTTCTGCTGCTGGAGGTTCTGGGCGTTCTCGTTGGCCGCCTGGACGGCCGCGACGATCAGGTCGGCGAGGGTCTCGGTGTCCTCCGGGTCCACCGCCTTCGGGTCGATCTTCAGTGCGCGCAGCTCACCGGCGCCGGTCACCGTCGCCTTCACCAGGCCGCCGCCCGCCTGGCCGTCGACCTCCGTGTTCGCCAGCTCCTCCTGGGCACGGGCCAGGTCCTGCTGCATCTTCTGGGCCTGCTGAAGCAGCTGCTGCATGTTGGGCTGGCCACCACCGGGAATCACGATCAGCTCCTCTTCCGGGCCTGAGTCGGTGCGGGTTTTCCCGCTCGGCACGAGCCTACGTGGTCTGTGCGGGTGCCGCCGCGCCACTCTTTCGAGTGAGTCTGCGGCAGGTCTACACCTGATCAAGGCCCACTTACGGGCGTAAAGGCGGTGAAACCTTCCGTCCCGCCACCCATGGGGAGGTAGGAAAGGTGCGGCGCATCAGGCGTCGTCGGGTGTCACGCAGGGTGATCGGGTCGTCGGTCGGGTGTCGGTCGGTGCGGGATCAGTAGGGAGTGCCGGGTGGGTCAGCAGCCGGAGATGCAGCCCGAGGGTCCGCCTCAGGACGGGCGGGGCGAGGGCGCGGCCGGACTGCGGCCGGGCGATCTGACCGGGCGGGCGTTCCCGCTCGGGGACTGGGGTGAGCCCGCGGAACGACTGGACGAGCTGTACCGGTGGGTGGAGCGGGGGGCGCTGGAGACGGCGGCCTGGTATCTCGCCGACCGGGTGTGGAAGCGGCGGGGGGCGCGGGGGCTGCGGATCGGGGCGGCGGCGGGGGCGACCGTGGGGGCCGCGCTGCCGCTGCTGGATCTCACCGGGGCGCTGGGCGGGGTGGCTCCGTGGGGGTATCTCGCGTTGCTGCTCGCGGTGGCGTGTGTGGGCGTCGACCGGTATTTCGGGGTGACGTCGGGGTGGATAAGGGACATGGCGACCGCGCAGGCCGTTCAGCGGCGGTTGCAGGTGCTGCAGTTCGACTGGGCGTCGGAGAGTGTGCGGGAGGTGCTGGGGCCGGCGGAGGGGACGGCGAGCGACGCCGCCGAGCGGTGTCTGGGGGTGCTCCGGCGGTTCTCGGAGGACGTGACGGAGTTGGTGCGGGTGGAGACGGCCGACTGGATGGTGGAGTTCCGGACGGGGTCGGCGCCGCTGGGGATGCAGGGGGCGGTGGCCTCCGGCGGTCGGACGGAGGGTGGTGTGTCCCAGGGGAGGTTCCCGTTGCCTCCGGGGGCGGGGGCCCGGCCGAACATGCCTCGGCAGCGGCCGCCCGAGCCGCGGTGACGGCAGGGGGCCTGCTTCCGGGGTCTTCTTCCTCAGCCGCCCGACGGGCCGGCTTCGCCACCCGGGTTCCGCTGTGCGCACAGCCGCAGTCCCTCGGGCGTCCAGCACGGCAGGTGGCCGTGGGTGCGGATGACGTCCTGGCCGTTGCCGCGGGTGAGGTAGGTCAGGAAGCTCGACGCCAGGGAGTCGGCCGGGGGGCGGCCGTAGGTGTAGGCGTACTCGATCTCGCGGTACGGGTAGTCGCTCGTGCCGTTCTCGATGGCGTCGACGGACGCGGGGGCGCCGTCGAGGTCCAGCGGGTGCAGGCCCTCGGCGCGGTCGGCGACGTTGAGTTCGCTGTAGCCGATCGCGCCGGGGGTGGCGGCGACGGTCGTGAGGACCTGCTCGGTGGAGTCGAGTTCGCAGCGGACGACGGAAGCCGTCGGGTCGTCCTTGTGCAGGCAGTCGACGGAGGAGTTGGCGATCTCGCCCCGGCCCAGGACCCGGCGCTGGAACACCTGCCGGGTGCCGGAGTTGGCGTCGCGGCTGACGAGGATCACCGGCAGGTCCGGGCCGCCGAGCTCCCGCCAGCTGGTGATCTGCCCGAGGTAGAGGCGGCGCACGTCGGCCGTGGAGAGGTTCCTCAGACGGACCCCGTCGTTGACGACCAGCGCGAACACCGACACCGCCACCCGGTTCTCGCGCAACTCCGCCAGGCCGGACGGCTTGGGGCCGTCGGAGAGGGCCACCAGGGGCGGGGAGCCCTCCCGCGCGCGGGCGCCGGCCGCGGTGAGTTCGCGCAGGCCGGCCGTGGAGCCGTGCGGGTCCACGGTGAGGTGTGCGCCCTCGCAGTCGCTCTCGTACTTGCGGGCCACCTCGCGGATCACCGGGGCGAAGGCCGTCGAGCCGGTGAGGGTGAGGGTGCCGCGCTCGCAGCCGATGGGGGGCGGGGCGTCGTCGCCGACGACGACCATCGTGGCCAGGGTGATCACACAGACGGTCAGCAGGACCGAGATCAGGCGGGCCGCACGGCTGAACAGCGGCGGGGTGTCGTCGGGGGTCGCGCTGCGGTTGGGGTGGACCTCGCCGTCGCGGATGCCGCCGTAGAGCCGTATGCCGTGGCCGACGTCGCCGCCCGACAGCAGGACCAGCAGCTTGAAGTGCTCGCGCGGGTTGAGGGGGACGCGCGGGATGCGCAGGGTGTTGTCCTCGTAGCCGAAGCCGCGGTCCGCGGTGAAGTGGTCCATGAGGTGGTCGGTGTCGGTCGGCTGGGTGACCGACACGCCGCGGATGGTGCGGTCGGTGAAGACGGCGGTCAGGCCGTGGCGTTCCGGGCCGGTGTAGTCGTCGCGGGCGATGCCCTGTGAGCCGTCGTTCTCGATGCGCAGCAGGACGAGGGTGGCGTCCGCCATGCCGGGGGCCTCGTCGAAGAGGCCGAGGCGGCGGTTGGGCCGGCCGGATCTGACGTCGTCGCCGATCGGGTTGTCCATCTGCACCCGGTAGCCGATGCGCTTGCGGCGCGGTACCCGGCGCTCGTACCAGACCATCACCCCGGACGCGACGATGCCGAGGAAAGCCGTCCCGACGGCCACGAGGTTCTCAGCGTTCAGCCAGTCCACTGTGGGTGCCCCCGCCACTCCCGCCGACCGGATCGTGGGGTCACCGTACGGCTGTCCGCGGGGGCATTCCGGACGGGTCGGCGGAAGTTCGCCGGACGTTCACCGGCGGGTGTAGGTGAGCTTCTCCCCGGTGGTGGGGTTGAGCCGTTGCAGCCTGCCGTCGGGCAGCAGGGTGACCTCGGTGGCGGCGCCCGGGGTGCAGGAGGAGAGGGGCTCGCCGGTGGTGACCGTGGAGGGGCCTATCCGCAACGGGCCGCCGTCGTCCGGCCGTCGGTCGAGCCGGGCGGTGAACTCGCAGTGGTACGTGTCCCCGTCGGCGACCAGCTTCAGGACCTGGTCGCCGACCTCGCCCTGGGCGAGGGTGAGCCGGCGGGTGTTCGTGCCGGTCGCGTTCTCGATGGTGGCCGTCCAGGTGCCCAGGTAGTCCGCGGGGACGGCGCCGGCCTCCGACGAGGACGGGGACGGCGACGGGCTGCCGGACCCGGTGGCGGCCGGGCTCGGTGTCGGTGACCCGGGCGCGGTGGCCGTCGAGGCGGCGGGGCGCGCGCCGGGCGTGTCGGTGTCGCCGCCGTTCATCAGCGCGTACACCGAGCCGCCCGCGGCCAGCGCGACCACCGCGGCGACCACCACGAGCAGCGCGGTCGAGCGGCCGCGGCGGGGCGGCTCCGGGGGCTCGCCTCCGGGGGCGGAGAACGGGGGCTCCCCTCCGTGGGGAGGGTAAGGGGGCTGCGGCGAGGTCACGCCGGGGCCGCCCGCCGCGTAGGGGTTGTACGGCACCGGCTGCGGCGGCTGGACCGGCGGCTGCGGGTGGCCGTAGGCGCCGGGCGCGGGCTGTGGGTGCTGCTGCGGGTGGCCGTAGGCCGGGTGGGCCGGGGCGGCGGTCCCGCCCGCGGCCACCGGCGGGAAGCCCGCGACCAGGGTGGGGGTGTGGTCCGGGGAGGGGAGGCCGCCGCGCGGGCCCGAGTGCTCGGGGGCCGCCTCGCCGCCGTCCGGGTCCTCCGTCTCCAGCAGCCGCACCGCGTGCCGGCCCAGCTGCGCGACCAGGGTGTTGGGCAGCCAGGGGTCGCGGGAGCGTCCCTCGGCGACGGTGTCCCGCGCGCCGGTGCGCTCCAGGATCCACTCCAGGGACGGCCGGGCGGCCGGGTCCTTGCGCAGGCAGGCGCGGACCAGGTCGGCGATGCCCTCGGGGAGCCCGGACAGGTCGGGTTCCTCCTCGGCGATGCGGAACATCAGGGCGTGCACGCCGGAGTCGGCGGAGCCGAAGGGGAGGGTGCCGGTGGCGGCGTAGGTGAGGACCGAGCCGAGGCAGAAGACGTCGCACGCGGGGCTGATCCGGTCGCCGCGCACCTGCTCGGGCGCCATGAAGCCGGGCGAGCCGATCACCGCGCCGGTGCGGGTGAGACCGCTGTCGCCGGGCACCGTCTCCAGGGCCCGCGCGACGCCGAAGTCGATGACGCGGGGGCCCTCGATGGTGACCATCACGTTGGACGGCTTGAGGTCGCGGTGGACGATCCCGGCCGCGTGGATGTTGGTGAGCGCGTGGGCGAGCCCGGCGGCGAGGACGCGCACCGAGCGCTCGGGCAGCGGACCGTGGTCGTGGGCGACGACCTGCTGGAGGCTCGGCCCGGCGACATAGCCGGTGGCGACCCAGGGCACGGCGGCCTCGGTGTCGGCGTCGAGGACGGGCGCGGTCCAGAACCCGCCGACCCGCTGGGCGTGGCGCACCTCGTGCCGGAACCGGGCCCGGAACTCCTCGCGCGCCGCCAGTTCCCGCCGGATCAGCTTCACGGCGACGGTCCGTCCGCGGTCGGAGCGAGCGAGGTAGACCTGCCCCATCCCGCCGGACCCCAGCCGCGCGAGCAGCCGGTAGCCGCCGATGCGCTGGGGATCCCCCGGCTCCAGCTTCTCCATGGCCCCGCCGCCTCTCCCCCACATGTGTGAACGAGCCGAGAATAATCCGGCTGTTCGGGGAGTCGAGCGGTGCGGGGTCTACGGTTCCATAACGGGCGGTTCCAGCTCGTCCAGCACCTTCGACAGCCGCTCCAGGGCCCGTACGGCCTCGGCGAGCTCCGCCTCCCCGTACGCGCGGGCCAGCCGGTCGGCGAAGGCCGCGTGCCCGGGGTCGACGCGGGCGATCGCGGCCCGCCCCTCCCGCGTGGGCGCGAGCAGCTTGGCGCGCCGGTGGGCCGGGTTGGGCCGGTACTCGGCGAGCCCCTTGTCCACCAGCAGGTCGGCGACGCGCTGCACGCTCTGCCGGGTGATGCCCATGGCCCGGGCGATGCCGGACACCGGCAGGGGTTCGGTCAGCACCGCGCCGAGCACCTGCCACCAGGCGGCGGTGAGCCCGGCGGGCCTGGCCAGTTCCTCGGCGACGGCGAGGAACTGGCCGTTCAGCCGGAAGACGCCGAGGGCGCCGCGGCTGAGCAGGTCCTGACGTTCACGGTTCACCGCGCGGCCGCCTTCTCCAGCACGGCGTACGCCTCCGCGTCGGAGTCGTGGAACAGCCGGTACCAGGCGTCCAGCACCTCTCCCTCGTACACCCCGAGGAGCCGCAGGACTTCCCGGGCGAAGGCGACGGGTTCGGTGGGGCCGGCGGTGATCAGGCCGCGGTCGGTGACGGCGTCGGCGTCGACGTACCGGTCGCCGCCCGCGTACCCGGTGGCGGCGAGGTAGAAGGGGACGGCGCTGGTGTGGGCCCGGTCGTCGAGCAGGCCCTCGCGGGCGAGTCCGGCGGTGGCGCCGCAGATCGCGGCGACGGGGGTGCCGGCGTCCAGGAAGGCGCGGGCGGCGCGGGCGAACGGGGCGAGACCGTCGGAGGTGTCCCAGAGGTCGGCGCCCGGGAGGATCAGCAGGGCGCTGTCCTCGGGGCGTACGTCCGCCAGGGCCAGGTCGGGCCCGATCCGGAGGCCGCCGACGCTACGGACCTCCTCCGTGGTGGGGCCGACGGTGAGGACGTCGTACCCGTTCCGCGCCAGGTACGCGGTGGCGTACCCCGTTTCCCAGTCGGCGAGGGTGTCGTAGACGGCGAGATGCACGGGCTTGCGGCTCATGGTGCCTCCTCGGATTCCCTGATGACAGGAGACTGTCATTTAGACAGCGTACTGTCAATAAGGGTCCGTCGGCGGGAGCCGGGGCGCTCATGCGCGACAACCTGTCGCGGAAACCCCCCGCCACCCGACAGGACGCCGATACCGCTTCCGCATCGCGGACATTTACGCTCACCGCATGACCCCTCAGCCCAACCCCCAGACCGGCGCCGCCGTGAAGGCCGCGGACCGCGCGCACGTCTTCCACTCCTGGTCCGCGCAGGAGCTCATCGACCCGCTCGCCGTGGCCGGCGCGGAGGGGTCGTACTTCTGGGACTACGACGGCAACCGCTACCTCGACCTCACCAGCGGGCTCGTCTTCACGAACATCGGCTACCAGCACCCCAAGGTCGTCGCCGCGATCCAGGAGCAGGCCGCACACCTGACCACCTTCGCGCCCGCCTTCGCCGTCGAGGCCCGTTCCGAGGCGGCCCGGCTGATCGCCGAGCGCACCCCCGGCGACCTCGACAAGATCTTCTTCACCAACGGCGGCGCCGACGCCGTGGAGCACGCGGTGCGCATGGCACGGCTGCACACCGGGCGCCCCAAGGTGCTCTCGGCGTACCGCTCGTACCACGGCGGCACCCAGCAGGCCGTGAACATCACCGGTGACCCGCGCCGCTGGGCCTCCGACAGCGCCTCCGCCGGGGTCGTGCACTTCTGGGCGCCCTTCCTGTACCGCTCCCGCTTCTACGCGGAGACCGAGGAGCAGGAGTGCGCGCGGGCGCTCGAGCACCTGGAGACGACGATCGCCTTCGAGGGCCCCGGGACCATCGCCGCGATCATCCTGGAGACCATCCCCGGCACGGCCGGGATCATGGTGCCGCCGCCCGGCTATCTCGCCGGCGTGCGGGAGATCTGCGACAAGTACGGGATCGTCTTCGTCCTGGACGAGGTGATGGCCGGGTTCGGGCGCACCGGTGAGTGGTTCGCGGCCGACCTGTTCGGTGTCGTACCGGACCTGATGACCTTCGCCAAGGGCGTGAACAGCGGGTACGTGCCGCTGGGCGGTGTGGCCATCTCCGGCGCCATCGCGGAGACCTTCGGGAAGCGGCCCTACCCGGGCGGTCTCACCTACTCCGGGCACCCGCTGGCCTGTGCCGCCGCCGTCGCGACGATCAACGTCATGGCGGAGGAGGGGGTCGTCGGGAACGCCAGGGACCTCGGCGCGTCCGTCGTCGGGCCGGGACTGCGGGAGCTGGCCGAGCGCCACCCCAGCGTGGGCGAGGTGCGGGGCACCGGCATGTTCTGGGCCGTCGAGCTGGTGAAGAACCGTGAGACGCGCGAACCGCTGGTGCCGTACAACGCGTCCGGTGAGGCGAACGCGCCGATGGCCGCCTTCGGCGCCGCCGCCCGCAAGGCCGGGGTGTGGCCGTTCGTCAACATGAACCGCACCCACTTCGTGCCGCCGTGCACCGCGAGCGCGTCCGAGGTGAAGGAGGGCCTGGCGGCGCTGGACGCCGCGCTGACGGTGGCCGACGCGTACACGGAGTAGGGCCGGCACCCTGACCGGACGGCGCGTGGCGGGGACGCCGATCGAGCGGAACCCCGCTTCCGTCGAACGCGTAAGGTGACGTGCTCGTAGATGAGTACGAGTGTGAGTACACGTGCGCGTACGAGCACGCCACCTTACGTCCGCGACGAGGAGACGCCCCGACCATGCCCGGCAGCAGCGGCAACGGCGCCGTGACCCGCAGCACCCTGCGGCAGCAGATCGCCGACGCGCTTCGTGACGAGGTGCTGGCGGGACGGCTCCAGCCGGGCCAGGAGTTCACGGTGAAGGAGATCGCCGAGCAGTACGGCGTCTCCGCGACCCCGGTCCGCGAGGCCCTGGTGGATCTCTCCGCGCAGGGCCTCCTCGACGCCGACCAGCATCGCGGCTTCCGCGTCCACGAGTACTCCCCCGACGACTTCCGGGGCATGATCGAGGCGCGCAGCCTGGTCATCGAGGGCATGTTCCTCGCCCTGGACAAGGGCCGTGAGGGCTTCCAGAACCCGCAGGACGCGCGGATCGCCGCCGCCATGGCGGGCGTGCGCCGGCGAGGGGAGGAGGCCCAGCGCGCCGCGGCCGCCGGTGACCTCACCGTCCTCATCGGCTACGACCTGCGGTTCTGGCGCGAGCTGAGCGCGCTGTTCGGCAACCCGTACCTCGCGGACTTCCTGCACCGGCTGCGCGTGCAGACCTGGGTGTGCCTGGTGCAGCATCTGCGCCGGCTGAGCGAGCTGCGCGGGCGCCTCTGGTCCGGCCACACGGAACTGGTCGACGCCCTGTACCGGCGCGACACCGCCACCGCCCGCTCGATCCTCGACGCCTACAACGCCCACTCGATCGCGCTGATCGAGCGGCCGACGGCGGAATGAGACCGGCGGACACGGGCGCGAGGAGGCCGGTGCCGAGCCGGGCGACGGTCGTCGGCCTGTCCGTCGTCATCCCCGCCTACAACGAGGAACACCGCCTCGGCCGCACCCTCGACGCCGTCACCCGCTACCTCGACGAGACCGCGTCCCGCTGGGGCGGCTGGGAGATCGTCGTCGCCGACGACGGCTCCACCGACGCCACCCGCGAGATCGTCACCCTCCGCCGCGACCCCCGTCTGCGGCTGGTCACCAGCCCCGGCAACCGCGGCAAGGGCCACGCCCTGCGCCTCGGGGTCGCCGCCAGCCGGGGGCGCCGCGTCCTCGTCACGGACGCCGACCTCTCCGCGCCCGTGGCCGAGCTGGAGCGGCTGGAGGAGGCGCTCGCGGCGGGACACGCGGCGGCCGTCGGATCGCGCGCGCTGCCGGGGTCGACGCTCGGCGACCGCCAGCACCGGGTGCGTGAACTCCTCGGCGCCGCCGGGAACTTACTCATCCGCGGGACGGCGGTGCGCGGGATACGCGACACCCAGTGCGGGTTCAAGCTGTTCGACGGCGAGAAGGCCCGCACCGCCTTCGCCGCGTCCCGGCTGGACGGCTGGGCCGTCGACGTGGAGGTGCTGCGCCACTTCCAGCAGGCCGGCTGGACGGTGGCCGAGGTGCCCGTGCACTGGTCGCACCAGCGCGGCTCGAAGGTGCGCCCGCTGGACTACCTGCGGGTCCTGCGCGACCTGGTCCGGCTGCGGACCCCGGTGCCGGGACCCGCCGACGCCGTCGCCGCCGCCCTGTTCCTCGCGATGGCCGTCGCGCTCTACTCCGGCCGCTTCCTCGACCCGGCCCACCGCTACCTCACCGACTCCCTCCAGGACCAGAACCAGTGGGAGTGGTTCTTCGCGGTGACCGCCGACAACGTCGCCCACCTGCGCAACCCGCTCTTCAGCGACCTCCAGGGCGCCCCCGGGGGCGTGAACCTGATGGCGAACACGGCCATGCTCGGCCTGTCCGTCCCGCTCACGCCGGTCACGCTCCTCCTCGGCCCGGCCGTCACCCTGAACCTGGTGATGACGCTGGGTCTGGCCGCCACCGCCACCGCCTGGTACCGGCTGATCGCGCGCCGGCTGGAGCCACAGCGGGGGGCCGCCTTCGCCGGCGCCGCCCTGGCCGCCTTCGCCCCGCCCATGGTCAGCCACGCCAACGCCCATCCGAACTTCGTCGTGCTGTTCATGATCCCGCTGATCGCCGAACGGGCCCTGCGCCTGTGCGCGGGCACCCGGACCACCCGCGACGCGGTGGTCCTCGGCCTGATGGCGGCCTACCAGCTGTTCCTGGGCGAGGAGCCCCTGCTGCTGGCCGCGCTCGGCATGCTGCTCTTCGCCGCCGCCTACGCGGCCGTACGCCCGCGCGTGGCCCGCGGGGCCGTACGCCCCCTGCTGCGCGGCCTGGCGATCGCCGCGGCCGTCTGCCTCCTCCTCGTCGTCTATCCGCTGGCCTGGCAGTTCTCCGGTCCGCAGAGCTACACGCACATCGATCACGGCCCCGGCACCGCCAACACCGTGCGCGCCCTGCTCACCTTCGCCGAACGCTCCCTGCTCTTCGGCGACGCCGACCGCGCGGACGCCCTCTCGCTCAACCCCACCGAGCAGAACGCCTTCTACGGCTGGCCCCTGCTCCTGCTGGCCCTCGCGATCACCGTACGGCTGTGGCGGCGGCCGGCCGCCAGGGCGCTGGCGTTCACCGCGGCCGCGGCGGCCGTCCTCTCCCTGGGCCCGCGCGTCCACGTCCCGCTCACCGGCACCACCGTCCCCGGCCCCTGGACCCTCCTCGCCGGCCTCCCCCTGTTCGAGTCGGTCATCGAGAGCCGGGTCGCGATGGTCTGCGCCCCCGTCCTCGGCATGCTGCTCGCCCTCGCGATCGGCCGGCTCGCGGCGGCCCGCTCCCTGGGCACGCGGTACGCCGGCCTGCTCGCCGCCGGCCTCGCCCTGCTGCCCCTCGTCCCGGCCCCGCTGAGGTCCGAGCCGCGCGCCGAGGTGCCCGCCTTCTTCACGGAGGGCACCTGGAAGGCGTACGTCCGCCCCGGGGAGTCCCTCGTGCCGGTGCCGCTGCCGGAGCCGGCCGCCGCCGAGGCCCTCCACTGGCAGACCGCCGCCGGCCTCGGCTTCCCGATGCCCGGCGGCTACTTCAACGGCCCGTACGGCGACGGCGACCGCAGCGGCGTCTACGGCGTCCCGCTGCGCTGGACGGCGAGCGTGCTGCGGGACGTGCGGGCCACGGGCGTCGCGCCGGTGATCGACGAGCGGGCCCGGGGCGAGACGCGCGCCGACCTCGCGCACTGGAGGGCGGGCGCGCTGGTGCTCGTCCCCCAGCCGCGCGACGGCGTGCTGCGGACGACCGTGGAGAAGCTGGTGGGCCGTCCCGGTAGATGGGTGGACGGCGTGTGGGTATGGGACCTGCACGAGGACGTACGAGGGGAGCTGAGGCGTGCCGCACCGACTACCCTTCCCTGACCGGGCAATAGCCGACGAACGCGCTGAGTGAGGAGCTCTCTTTGGCCTGTGACCTGTGGCTGGTACCGCTCGTCGACGTGTTGTGCCACACCCCCGACAACCCGTTCGCCGAGGAACTCGCGCAGTACAACAAGGTGCTCGCCGAGTCGGGACTCCCGCCCGTGCCGGTGTACCAGTACATGCCGGGCCTGTCCGGTGACGTCGCCCCCGTGGCCGGTTTCGACTACGACGCGCTGCACTTCCTGCGCCGCGCCTACCTGTTGCAGGTCTGCGGGCTTCCGGTGACCCCGGTCGACGAACTCGGCGGCGACTACGAGCAACTCCTGGAGATGTTCGAGGCGACGGCCCAGCAGTCCCACCTGGTCTGGCACTACGACCACGCGGGCGCCTACGTCCCCGTCGACTTCCCGCAGCCGCTGTCCAACGACGAACTCCTCGCCGGAGGCGGCCCGTTGGGCTCCTCGCAGTCCCTGCTGCGGGAGCTCGAGTACGTCGCCCCGTCGATCGGCATCGACCCGGCGAACCCCCCGGCCGCCCCCCATCCCCCGTCCGCGCCGACGGAACTGGAGGAACCGGCGGTCCCGGCACCGTACGACCCCAGCCCCTTCGCCCGCGAACGGCACGTCTGGCTGGGGCTGCACGCGGCGGCGACGCGGAGCCTGGCGCAGGGCTCGATGATCGTCTTCAGCTGAGGGGCCGCCGGGTGGACGTCGGCGGCCCGGCGACGCCCGTCTTCGGCCGGGGCCGGTGACCGGGCCGCCGCAGCAGCCTTCGGTCACCGGCACCTTTCACCGCGTCCTACAGGAACGAGTTGATCTCGATCGTCTCGTCCCGGCCCGGGCCCACGCCGATCGCGGAGATCGGGGCGCCGGACATCTCCTCCAGCGCCTTGACGTAGTTCTGGGCGTTCTTCGGCAGGTCGGAGAAGGACTTCGCCTTGCTGATGTCCTCGGACCAGCCGGGCAGCGTCTCGTAGACCGGCTTCGCGTGGTGGAAGTCGGACTGGGAGTACGGGAGCTCCTCCACGCGCCTGCCGTCGACCTCGTAGGCGACGCAGACCGGGATCTCCTCCCAGCCGGTGAGGACGTCCAGCTTGGTGAGGAAGAAGTCGGTCAGGCCGTTGACGCGGGTCGCGTAGCGGGCGATGACCGCGTCGAACCAGCCGCAGCGGCGGTCACGGCCGGTGGTGACGCCCCGCTCGCCGCCGATGCGGCGCAGCGCCTCGCCGTCCTCGTCGAACAGCTCGGTCGGGAACGGGCCGGCGCCGACGCGGGTCGTGTACGCCTTGAGGATGCCGATCACGCGGCTGATCTTCGTCGGACCGACACCGGCACCGGTGCAGGCGCCGCCCGCGGTCGGGTTCGACGAGGTGACGAAGGGGTACGTGCCGTGGTCGATGTCGAGCAGCGTGCCCTGGCCGCCCTCGAACAGGACGACCTTGTCGTCCTCCAGGGCCTGGTTGAGGACGAGGACCGTGTCGGCGACGTACGGCGCCAGCTTCTCGGCGTAGCCGAGCAGCTCCTCGACCACCTGGTCGACGGCGATCGCGCGACGGTTGTAGAGCTTGGTGAGCAGCTGGTTCTTGACGTCGAGCGCCGCCTCGACCTTCTGCTGGAGGATCGACTCGTCGTACAGGTCCTGGACGCGGATGCCGACGCGGTTGATCTTGTCGGCGTAGGTCGGTCCGATGCCGCGGCCGGTCGTGCCGATCTTGCGCTTTCCGAGGAAGCGTTCCGTCACCTTGTCGACAGTGACGTTGTAGGGCGTGATGATGTGCGCGTTGCCGCTGATGAGCAGTTTCGACGTGTCGACGCCGCGCTCGTTCAGACCGCTCAGCTCGGAGAGCAGGACCGACGGGTCCACGACGACGCCGTTTCCGATGACGGGTGTACATCCGGGCGAGAGGATTCCGGAAGGGAGGAGGTGGAGTGCGTACTTCTGGTCGCCCACGACGACCGTGTGGCCGGCGTTGTTGCCGCCCTGGTAGCGCACTACGTAGTCCACCGAGCCACCGAGCAGGTCGGTGGCCTTCCCCTTGCCTTCGTCACCCCACTGAGCACCGAGCAGCACAAGTGCGGGCACGCGCGTACACCCCTTCCGGGTGGGGCATGTCCAGGGTCAGGGGCGTACGCGGAGGGTGTTTCCACCGCGTGCACCGCGACCGTCGTTGGCCGCTGTTCGACCGTCACCGGTCGCACACCGTCGGACCCGGATGCCCCGGAATAGACGAAGCCCCTGGCGCAATAGCGCAAGGGGCTCTTGCACAAAGATGCTACCCGAGGAAGCGAGGCAGGACCGAGGTGGCGACTTTCGCGACGCCGGATCAGCTGCTGGTGATCATCGATCCGGTCGCCCGGAGGACCGACGGGGAGTCCGTACGGATCGCGAAAGACGTGCTCAGCGCGGGTGCGGCCGCGAAAGTGTGTCTGCCGGACGGCCCGGAGGAATTCGCCCGGGCGCTGGCCCGCCGCGGTTCGCGACGGCCGGTCGTCATAGGCGACGACCGCGCCCTGATGCGGGCGGTGGCCCTGCTGCACCGGCAGCGGGCGCTGGCCGAATGCGCCCTGTCGGTGGTGCCGGTGGGCAGCTCCCTGGGCGTCGCGCAGTCCCTGGGGGTGCCCACGGGGGCCGTGGCGGCGGCGCGGGCGGTCCTGGACGGCGCCGAGCGGCGGCTGGACCTGCTCGTCGACGACAGCGACGGGGTGGTGCTCGGGGCGCTGCGGATACCGGCGGTCCCGCTCTCCTCCCAGGGGGAGACGGCGCTCGCGGGAGGAGCCCGGCCCTGGCTGCGGACGTGCCAGTCCCTCGTACGGACCCTGGTGCCCTCCCGGCCGCCCCGGATCGCCGCCGCCCCCGTCCCGTCGGGACCCGCGCGGCTGCGGGTCGAGGTGGACGGGGAGACGCTCGTCGACCTGGACCAGCCGGTGGAGGCGGTGTCGGTGACCCCGGACGCCTCCGGCACGGCCGTCGTCGAGGTACGGCCCCTGTCGCTGGGCGCGGAGGCGTCGCCGCTGGAGGCCCGGGGGCGGACGGTGACCGTGTCGGGCTCCGACTTCCGCTACCGGGCGGACGCGGCGGTGGGGGGCCCGGTCCGGAGACGGACGTGGGTGGTGCGGGAGGGGGCGCTGGGATTGGTGCTGCCGGGGCGGTGAGGGGGCGGCGAGCCGGTGGTGAAGGGATATCTCCCGGGACGGCGCGTGGGCGGCGAGGGGGCGCGGCGAGCGGGCGGCGAGGGAGGCGGCAGCGAGCGGGGCGGCGACGGGTGGCGAGGGGAAATTCCGTGGGCGGTGGCCGGGCGCCGGGTTAGGGTGCGCAGCCGTCGACCATGCGGGGAGGACGTCCGTGAGCCAGTACTACGAGGTGGACGGGGAGACGCTGTGGAACCCGTCGCAGGGGGCGTCCCGGCTGTTCCTGGCCCATGTGCGCGTCCACGAGGAGTGGCTGGGCGTTCCCTCGGGTCTCGGACCGATGGAGTGGGACGAGTGCCAGATCGACGTCGCCGTCTTCACCACGTTCGTGAACGCCTTGCTGGAGCGGCACAGCCGGACCCGGCACGCCGTGGTCAACGCCCTGTCCGACGGCTTCGTCGCCACGGTGCTGGCGCTCGCCGCGCGGGCCGGGATCGACGTACGCCCGCCGCGGCCGCCCGCCGGGCTCGAAGGGTTCACGGACGTGCAGGTGCCGTCGGCCGCCGAGTCCGACCGGTCCGCCCGGCTGCTCGCACAGGCCGAGGAACTGCAGCGGGCCATGCCGCGCTGAGCCGCCGTCACCCGGCGTGAGCGACCTCGCCAAAGGTCTGATTGACAAACATTTAACCGCTCCCACCCCTTGAGCGACCCACGAGGAGTACAGCATCCTCCTGCATCAGGGCGTCCGTGAGGCGCACGCGACGGCAGGAGGGGGCCACCCGATGGCAGTGGACGAGGGCGTCGCCCCGGCGGCGAGGACAGGCGGCGAAGAGCCGGTTCACCGGCTCAAGCCCAACGCCGTGGGCCTGCTCGGCGTGGTCTTCATGGCCGTCGCGACGGCCGCGCCGATCACCGCGATGACCGGCAACGTGCCCTTCATGGTGTCGTCGGGCAACGGTGTCGGCGCCCCGGCGAGCTACCTCGTCGCAATGGTCGTCCTGGCCATCTTTTCCGTCGGCTTCACCTCGATGGCGCAGCACATCACGTCCACGGGCGCCTTCTACGGCTTCATCTCCTACGGCCTCGGCCGCAGCGTCGGCCTCGCCTCCGGGCTGCTGGCGACCTTCGCGTACGTCGTCTTCGAGCCGGCGCTGATCGGCATCTTCTCCACCTTCGCGACGACGACCCTGAAGGACCAGAGCGGGCTCGACGTGCCGTGGTGGGCGTTCGCGGTCCTGATGCTCGCGATCAACGCGACCGGCACCTGGTTCGGCGTCTCGGTCGCCGAGAAGCTGCTCGTCGTGCTGCTGGCCACCGAGGTGACGGTCCTCGCGGCGATGGCGGTCTCGGTCGCCCTCCACGGCGGCGGCCCGCACGGCTTCACCTTCGACCCGGTCAATCCGGTCAACGCCTTCCACGGCACGTCCGCCGGGCTCGGCCTGTTCTTCGCCTTCTGGTCGTGGGTGGGCTTCGAGTCGACGGCGATGTACGGCGAGGAGTCCCGCGACCCGAAGAAGATCATCCCCAAGGCGACGATGATCTCCGTCCTCGGCGTCGGCGTCTTCTACGTCTTCGTCTCCTGGATGGCCATCATCGGCAACGGCGAGAAGGAGGCCGTGGCCGCCGCCTCCTCCGCGAACCCCCTGGCGATGTTCTTCGACCCCACCGAGCAGTACGTCGGCCACTGGGCGGTCGTCGTCATGCAGTGGCTGATGATCACCGGCTCGCTGGCCTGCGGCATGGCCTTCCACAACTGCGCCGCCCGCTACCTCTACGCGCTCGGCCGCGAGGGCGTCCTGCCGTCGCTGAGGAACACCGTCGGCCGCACCCACGCCCGGCACGGCTCCCCGCACATCGCGGGCCTGGCGCAGACCGTGGTCAGCGGCGTGCTGATCGCCGCGTTCTGGATCGCGGGCAAGGACCCCTACACGGGGACGTACGTCCTGCTCGCGATCCTCGGCACCATGGCGATCCTCGTCGTGCAGGCGGTGTGCTCGTTCGCGGTACTGGCGTACTTCCGCTCCCACCACCCGGAGAGCCGGCACTGGTTCAGGACCTTCACCGCGCCGCTCCTCGGCGGGGTCGCGATGCTCGCGGTGGTCGCGCTGCTGGTGTCCAACATGGGCGTCGCGGCCGGCCCGGAGTCGGGTTCACGGGTCCTGAGGGCGACGCCGTGGATCGTGGCGCTGGTCGCGGTCGCGGGCGTCGGGTACGCGCAGTACCTCAAGCGGCGCGATCCGGCCCGCTACCGGCTGCTGGGGCGGACGGTGCTGGAGGAGACGAAGGAACGCTGAGCGCCTCACTGGCGGGAGGAACGCCGAGCGTGTCACCGGGCGCGGGAAGGATGAGCGCCTCGCCGGCCACGGGAATGACGAGCGTGTCACCGGCCGGGGGAACGCGCTGGGCGCGCGTCACTGGCCGAAGGTCTTCTCGCGGTGGACGCGCCAGCGGTCCATCATGGCCGCGACCTCGCCCTCGATGAACTCGAAGAAGGCGAGCGTCTCGGCCATGCGGCGGCCGGCCGGCGTGTCGACGCCGAGGCTGCTCACGCCGTCGCGCAGGGCCCCCTCCCAGCGCTTGATGACGGTCTCCCGGTTGGCCAGGGCCTCGTACCACTGGTCGCCGTGCACCCGGTAGCGCTCCCGGCGCGAGCCGGGCTCCCGCTCGCGCGACACCATGTGCGTCTGGGCCAGGTAGCGCACCGCACCGGAGACCGCGGCGGGGCTGATCCGCAGCTGCTCGCCCAGCTCCGCCGAGGTCAGCGCGCCCTCGTCGGAGGAGAGGAGCGCCGCGAAGACCCGCGCCGCCATGCGCTGCATCCCCGCCTCGACGAGCTGGGCGGCGAAGGACTCGACGAACCTCGACACGGCCTCCGCGTCCCGCCCGGTCCCGGTTGGTTCCCTCATGCGGTCATCCTATCCGGGCTTCACGAGCTTCCTTAACTTCACAAATTTCTGAAGCAAGCGTATGTTCCGAAGCATGACCAAGGCCATCACGGTGTCCGGACTGCACAAGTCCTTCGGCCGTACTCACGCGCTCGACGGCCTCGACCTGGAGGTCGAGACGGGCGAGGTGCACGGTTTCCTCGGCCCCAACGGTGCCGGCAAGTCCACCGCCATCCGCGTCCTGCTCGGGCTGCTGCGCGCCGACTCCGGCGCCGCCCGGGTCCTCGGCCGCGATCCGTGGAAGGACGCGGTGGAGGTGCACCGCCGGATCGCGTACGTCCCCGGGGACGTGACCCTGTGGCGGAACCTGTCCGGCGGCGAGGTCATCGACCTCCTGGGCCGGCTGCGCGGAGGCCTGGACGCCCGGCGCCGCGCGGAGCTGGTCGAACGCTTCGAGCTGGACCCCACCAAGAAGGGCCGCACCTACTCCAAGGGCAACCGGCAGAAGGTCGCCCTGGTCGCCGCCTTCGCCTCGGACGTCGACCTGCTCGTCCTGGACGAGCCGACCTCGGGACTCGACCCGCTGATGGAGGAGGTCTTCCAGCGGTGCGTGCGGGAGGAACGCGACCGGGGCCGTACGGTCCTGCTGTCCTCGCACATCCTGAGCGAGGTCGAGCAGCTCTGCGACCGGGTCAGCATCATCCGCAAGGGCCGCACGGTCGAGACGGGCTCGCTGGCGGACCTGCGCCACCTGACCCGCACCAGCGTCACCGCCGACCTCGCGGGCGCCCCCGACGGGCTGGCCGGACTGCCCGGCGTCCACGACCTCGACGTCCAGGGCAACCGGGTGCGGTTGCAGGTCGACACCGACAGGCTGGACGCCGTCCTGCGGTCGCTGAGCGCGTCGGGCGTCCGTTCGCTGACCTCGACGCCGCCGACCCTGGAAGAGCTGTTCCTGAGCCACTACCAGGACGAGGTGGCCGCGCGATGACGACGCTCGCCGCCCGCGGAACCGGCCAGCTGGCGGGCACCGGCACGCTGGTGCGCTTCGCGCTGCGCCGCGACCGGGTGATGATCCCCGTGTGGACCGCGGTCAACGCCCTGATGGTCCTGTCCATGCCGAACACCCTGAAGGGCCTGTACGGCACGGACGCCGAACGCGCCGACCTGATCCGGCAGGTGGCGGCCAACTCCTCGCTGCGGGCCCTGGTCGGCCCCGTCTTCGACGACTCCCTCGGCGCCCTCACCGCCTGGCGGGCCGGCGTCTACGCGGGCGCGCTCGCGGCGGTGACGAGCCTGCTGATCGTCGTACGGCACACCCGTGACGAGGAGGAGAGCGGCCGTCAGGAACTCATCGCCTCCGGCATGGTCGGCCACCGCGCCTCCCTGACGTCGGCCCTGCTGACGGCGGCCGTCGCCAACATGGCCCTGGCGCTGCTGGTCACGGCCGGCCTCGCGGGTCACGGCGCCGCCGGAGCGCTGGCCCTCGGGCTGGGGCTGGCGGCCGTGGGCATGCTCTTCGCCACGACGGCCGCGATCGTCGCGCAGCTCACCGAGAGCGCGCGGCTCGCCCGGGGCCTGACCGCGGCCGTGCTGGGCGCCGCGTTCGTGCTGCGCGCGGCGGGCGACTCGGCGACGGACGACGGCTCGTCGGTGCTGACGTGGCTGTCACCGCTGGGCTGGCTGGAGAACCTGCGCGCCTTCGCGGACGAACGGTGGTGGGTGCTGCCGCTGTTCGCGGCGGCGATCACCGCGCAGGGCCTGGTCGCGTACGCGCTGGCCGGACGCCGGGACGTCGGCATGAGCTTCCTGCCCACCCGGCCGGGACCGGCCGCCGGCCGCCTCGGCACCGCCGGGGCACTGGCCTGGCGGCTGCACCGGGGCAGCGTGCTCGGCTGGAGCGTCGCCTTCTTCCTCGCCGGGGTCGTCTACGGCGGGATGGCGGAGAGCGCGGCCGACCTGGTCGGGGACAACGCGCGGGCCCGCGAGATCTTCGAGCGGATGGGCGGCCAGTCGGCGATCACGGACGCCTTCCTCTCCGCGATGGTCGGCATGCTCGGCCTGGTGGCGGCCCTCTACATCGTCGCGTCGGTCCTGCGTCTGCACGGTGAGGAGACCTCCGGCCGCGCGGAACCCGTCCTCGCGACCGCGGTCGGCCGGCTGCGCTGGGCCGCCGGCCACCTGGTCGTCGCCTTCGGCGGCGCCGCCCTGATCATGCTTCTCGCGGCCCTCGGCTTCACCGCGGGCCACGGAAAGGACCTCGGCCCTCTCCTGGCCGCCGCCCTGGTCCAGCTCCCGGCGATCTGGGTGATCGGCGGCACGGCGGTCCTCCTCCACGGCCTGGCCCCCCGCCTGGCCCCCGCCGCCTGGGCCGTGGCCGGCGCGGCCCTCCTCCTGGGCTGGATCGGCCCCGCGCTGGACCTCCCCCGGTCGGTGCTGAACCTCTCCCCCTTCGGCCACCTCCCGAAGCTGCCGGGGGGTGACATGTCCTGGACACCGGTGGTCCTCCTGACCGTCCTGGCGGCGCTCCTGGTCACGGCCGGCCTGGCGGGAGCACGCCGGCGGGATGTGACCAGCGGGTGAGGGGGTGGGTTCAGGGGGTGAGGGGGCGGTTCCGGCGGGTGAGGGGGGATACAGCGGGTGAGGGGACCGGGGCGGGACGGGTCGGCGGGCTCGACGGGTCGGCGGTGGGGTGAGCCGCGCCGGGGTCGGCAGGGCCGGGCGGGGCCACGCCGGGGTGGGCAGGCCGGGATGGCCGTCCCACGCCGAACCGGCCCGTCTCGGCTCGGGCGCCGACCGGTGCGGAGCCGTACCGGGATGGGACGGGCCGGAGTCGGACCGGGACGGGTCAGAGTCGGGACGGGGCGGACCGGGACCGGTCGGAACCGGGCGGGTCGGAAGCGACGAGTCAGAGTCGGACCGTGAGGCCCTCCAGGCCTCGGATGACGAAGTTCGGCTTGCGGTGTGGTTCCTTCGCCAGGCTCAGGGTGGGAGCCCGCTCAAGAAGGGCCGTCATCGAGGCCGCCAGCTCGATGCGGGCCAGGGGAGCGCCGATGCAGTAGTGGATGCCCGCGCTGAAGGAGATGTGCGGGTTCTCGGCCCGGGTGAGGTCCAGGCGCTCCGGGGCGGTGAAGACCGCCGGATCGTAGTTGGCGGAGCCGAACAGCATCGCGATCTCCGCTCCCCTCGGGATCACCGTGCCGTCGATCTCGATGTCGTCCAGGACCCACCGCTCGAAGAGCTGCAGCGGGGTGTCGTAGCGCATCAGCTCCTCCACGGCGGAGGGGACCAGGGAGTGGTCGGCGCGCAGGGCGGCCAGCTGGCCGGGGTTGCGGAACAGCGCCCACCAGCCGTTGACGGTGGCGTTCACCGTGGCCTCGTGGCCGGCGTTCAGCAGCAGGACCGCGGTCGAGATCATCTCCTGCTCGGTGAGCCGGTCCCCCTCGTCGTGCGCCGCGATCAGCCCGGAGATCAGGTCCTCACCGGGCTTCTCACGGCGGGCGGCGATCAGTTCCCGCAGGAACTGGGAGAACTCCACCGAGGCCCGCACCGCCTTCCGCGCGGTCTCCTCGGACGGGCTCAGCTCGTACATCCCGCAGATGTCCGCCGACCAGGGCCGCAGCTGCGCCCGGTCCGCCTCCGGGATCCCCAGCATCTCCGCGATCACCGCGACCGGCAGCGGTTCCGCGACATCGGTCAGCAGATCTCCGCCGCCCGCCGCCACCAGCCCGTCCACCAGTTCACCGGCCAGCCGCTCCACATACGGCTTCAGCCGCTCCACCGTGCGCGGGGTGAACGCCTTCGACACCAGGCGCCGGATCCGCGTGTGGTCCGGCGGTTCCAGGTCGAGCATCCCGTGGTCGTTGAGCGTGTGGAACGGCTCGTGCTCCGGCGGCGGTGCCGTCCGCCCGAAGTCCTCGTGCGAGAACCGGTGCTGGTACGTCCGCCCCAGCCGCCGGTCGCGCAGCAGCGCCGAGACGTCGGCGTGGTGCGGAACGAGCCACTGGTTCGTGGGCTCGTAGTGGATCACCCGGCCCCGGTCACGCAGTTCGGCGTAGGCGGGGTACGGGTCCGCGACGAACGCCGGGTCCCAGGGGTCGAATGCGAGAGCGGTAGGGCCTGACATGCCCGGACGCTAACCCGTCGGACCGGCCGCTGACCAGGGGTCCCGCCCCGTTCCCGGTCCGTTCCCGGTCCGGCGGGAGGAGGACCCTCCCGTGGCGGCCCGTCCCTAGCCCGGCGTCACCAACCGCGCCTCGTACGCGAACACCGCCGCCTGGGTGCGGTCCCGCAGGCCCAGCTTCACCAGGATCCTGCTGACATGGGTCTTGATCGTGGACTCGGCGACGACCAGCCGCTCGGCGATCTCGGCGTTGGACAGGCCCTGCGCGATCAGGACGAGGACCTCCGTCTCCCGCTCGGTCAGGACGCCGTAGGACGCCTGGGCGGTGCGCGGCAGGCGGGGGCCGTCGGTCAGCTTGGAGAACTCGGTGATCAGGCGCTTGGTGACGGAAGGGGCCAGGAGGGCCTCGCCCGAGGCCACCACCCTCACCCCGTCGGCGAGCTGGCGCGCCGAGGCGTCCTTCAGCAGGAAGCCCGAGGCTCCCGCGCGCAGGGCCTGGTACACGTACTCGTCGAGATCGAAGGTGGTCAGCACCAGCACCTTGGCCGTGCCGTCCGAGGCGACGATCTCCCTCGTCGCCTCGATGCCGTTCAGCTCGGGCATGCGGATGTCCATCAGCACGACGTCCGGAGCCAGTTCCCGGACGCGTTCCACCGCCTCGCGGCCGTTGACCGCCTCGCCGACGACCTCGATGTCCGGCATCGCGTTCAGCAGGACGGAGAAGCCCTCGCGGACCATCATCTGGTCGTCGGCGATCAGTACCCGGATCGTCATGCTCCACCCTCAGCCGCGGAGGACATCGCCACCGGCAGGAACACCGTCACCTCGTAACCGCCGTCGGGCGTGGTGTCCGCCGTCATCTCGCCGTTCAGCATGGTCACCCGCTCCCGCATGCCGGTGATGCCGTGTCCGGCGCCGGGTGACGGCTTCAGCAGGGAGGGGTTGGGCGGCGGGCCATTGACTATGCGCAGACCCAGGCCGCCGAGGACGTAGCCGATCTCGACGCGGGCGCCCGCCCCGGGCGCGTGCCGCAGGGTGTTGCTCAGCGCCTCCTGGACGATGCGGTACGCCGACAGCTCCACACCCTGGGGAAGTTCGCGCACCGCGCCGGTCACCACCTTCTCCACCTCCAGCCCGGCTTCCCGCACGTTCGCGAGCAGCGCGTCCAGCTCGGCGAGCGTGGGCTGCGGGGTGTCCGGGGCCTCGTAGTCCTCGGCGCGGACCACACCCAGCACCCGGCGCAGCTCCGTCAGGGCCGCCACCGCGTTCTCCCGTATCGTGGCGAACGCCTTCTCCAGCTCCGGCGGCGGGTTCTCCACCCGGTAGGGCGCGGCCTCGGCCTGGATGGCGACCACCGACATGTGGTGGGCGACCACGTCGTGCAGCTCGCGGGCGATGGTGGTGCGCTCCTCCAGCAGGGTGCGCCGGGAGCGCTCGTGCTCGGTCACCGTCTGCTGGGCCGTCACCTGCTGCTCGGCCTGCCGGCGTATCTGCCAGACGGTCACGGCGAGCAGGGCCAGCGCGGAGAAGACCAGCATCGGCGCGACGTTGGTGCCGTAGTGACCCCAGCTGAAGGCGGTCTCCGCGACGAAGCCGTAGGCGGCGGTCAGCAGCCACATCCAGGCCGCCGTGCGCGGCCGGGTGCGGATGGCGACGACCACCAGCACCACCAGGTGCGAGATGAAACTGCCGGGCAGCCAGGGCCAGCTGCTCCACGCCGAGCCGACGGAGGCGACGAGCGTGGTCGAGAGGAGCGACAGCCAGAACGCGCCGACCGGGCGGCTCAGCGTCAGCAGCACCGGTGCCACGACGAGCAGGCCGCACAGGACGGCCGTCGTGGTGCCCCCGCCGTCCGTCCAGGCGGTCAGCATCGCCACCACGCCGGCCGCCACGACCAGCGCGTGCGACCGCCAGGTCGCGTACTCCCGCTTGCGGCCCTTCAGCCGGCCGGTGAGGCGGCCGTGGGGCTCCCTGCGGGGCAGCGGGCGGTAGGCGAAGGCGTCCTGGAACAGGTCCTCGCGCAGGCCGCGCAGGGCGTCCATGGCCGCCCGGAACTCCGGGCTGCGCGGCCGGTAGGCGCCGTACGGGTTCTCCGGGGGCGTCATGTGCGTCTGCGTCGTCTCGGTCACGTGGAAAACGGTAGGCGGGGGCCGGTGTCGCGGTCGTCACCAGTGAGGGGGGTTCTGCGGGATCCCTCTCAAGTACTACGGGGGGCAGGGGCTCCCGTACTACGGGGGGCAGGGGCTCCCGCAGGTGGGGTCCGGGTCAGTATCCGGACGGTCTCACCAGGCCCGACTCGTACGCGAACACCGCGGCCTGGGTGCGGTCGCGCAGGCCCAGCTTCACCAGGATGCGGCCCACGTGGGTCTTCACGGTCTGCTCGGCGACGACGAGGTGCCGGGCGATCTCCGCGTTGGACAGGCCCTGCGCGATCAGTGTGAGGACCTCCGTCTCGCGTTCGGTGAGATCGCCGACGCGCTCCTTCAGCGGGGCGCGGGGCGTGCCGTCCAGCCGGGAGAACTCGGCGATCAGCTTGCGGGTGATGCCGGGCGCGAGCAGGGCGTCGCCGGCCGCCACGACCCGGACGGCCTCCGCGAGCTGGTCGGCGGAGGCGTCCTTCAGCAGGAACCCGGACGCCCCGGCGCGCAGCGCCTCGTACACGTACTCGTCGAGGTCGAAGGTGGTGAGGACGAGGACCTTGATGTGCGGGGTCGCGACGGTGATGCGGCGGGTGGCCTCGATACCGCCGAGCTCGGGCATGCGGATGTCCATCAGGACGACGTCCGGGGACAGCTCGGCGACCTGCGCGACGGCGTCGAGGCCGTCGACCGCCTGCCCGATCACCTCGATGCCCGGGTGGGCGTCGAGCAGCACGGTGAAGCCCTGCCGGACCATCTGCTGGTCGTCGGCGATCAGTACGCGGATGGTGCCGCTCGTCATGGTGTTCCTTCGTCGGTCGAGGGCGAGGCCTGGTCCGCGGCGGTGGTCCCCGGCGGGGTTCCGCCCGTCTCCGTCCTTGAGGTTCCACCCGTCGTCCGGGGCGGGTCGTCCGGGAAGAGCAGTTCGAGGCCCTCGGGGGTTCCGGGGTCGTCGGCGGACGGTGGTGCGGCGCCGTCCTTCGGGAGGAACGCCGACACCGTGAACCCGCCGTGCAGCGTCGGGGTCGCCGTCACGTGACCGCCCAGCATCGCGGCCCGCTCCCGCATGCCCAGCAGGCCGTGGCCCGCTCCCGGCGAGGGCCTCGTGGGACCGTCCGGGCGGGAGTTGGTGACCTCCAGGTGCACGCCGCGCGAGGCGTGCGTGATGCCGACGCGCACGCTGGAACCCGGCGCGTGCCGCAGGGCGTTGCTGAGCGCCTCCTGCACGATCCGGTACGCCGACAGCTGCACGCCCGGCGGATACCCGGACGCCTCGCCGCGGACCTCGGTGACGACGCGCAGTCCGGCGGCGCGGGTGTTGTCGATGAGGGCGTCGAGACGGTCGAGGGTGGGCTGAGGCGTGTCCGGCGCGGTGCCGGTTCCGGCCGCGCCGAGACCGTAGGGGTCCTCGGGGTTCTCGGAACGCAGCACGCCGAGGACCCGGCGCAGTTCGGTGAGCGCCTCCAGGGCGTTCTCGCGGATGCCGGCGAGGTTCTCCTTCAGCTCCTCGGACGGGTTGTCCACGAGGTGGGGGGCGACCTGGGCCTGGATGGAGATCACCGACATGTGGTGGGCGACCACGTCGTGCAGTTCGCGCGCGATGCGGTTGCGCTCCTCCAGCAGGGTGCGGCGGGCGCGCTCCTCGGCGGTGATGGTCTCCTGCTCGACGAGTTGGGTGCGGGCCTCGCCGAGGCCGCGGAAGGCGGCACCGACGAGGACGACCGCCGCGAAGACCGCGAAGGAGGCGAGCCCCGTCGAGGTGTACGTCGCCCCGCCGATCAGGCCCTGCACCACCCAGGTCGCCAGTCCGGTGCCGGCCAGCACGGCGAGGGAGACGCGACTGGGCACGCGGAGCGCCAGGAACAGCAGCACGATGGCGTGGGCCAGGACTTCGGCGGTGTTCCAGGGCCAGGGCGGACCGGGGAGCGGATGTCCTTGCAGGGCCGGCCGGGCGGCCACCGCGGCGACGACGGTGCCGGACAGCGACAGCGTCCACGCGGGGACCGGCCGCCACAGGGCGAGGACGACGGCCGCGCCCTGCGCCAACGCGGTCAGCACGCCCAGTTCCACGCCCAGGTCGTAGCGGCGCATCTGCTCCGTGCCGGCCAGGGCGATGCCGAGGGCGATCCAGCACACGACCAGGTACCCGGGCAGCCGCAGCCAGCGCAGGCCGCGCCAGCGCGGCGGAGTGCGGGTGGGGCCGAGGACGCGGAAGCGGTCGAGGCGGACGGGACGTGCGGGTGCGGGCGTGGCACGGTCGTGCGGGCTGCTGCTCTCCTCGCCGGTCACGGGCTCAACCCTAGGCACCGCGGGCCGCCTTCACTTCCCTCTTCTCGACGCGACGGTCGGCACGGACCACCCGGGACCGGCGGCCGTCGCGGCGGCGGGGCCCGTGTTCCCAGGAGCGGAACGCCGCCCAGCACACCGCCAGCGCCGCCGCGAACACCGGCAGCCACAGCAGCCGGGCCGCCACCCAGCCCGGACCGTCCGGCACCGTGTGCAGGCCGGGCAGGCGGCCCGCGAGGAGTCCCGTCGCGGTGGTCGCCATCAGGGCCGTCTGGTGCCAGAGGAGACGGTCATCGCGGACAGGTTGACCAGCGCCACCGCCGCCCAGGCGAGCGGGCGTCGCATGGCGCCACGCAGTCGGTCACGCAGCAGCAGGGCCGCGCCGCACTGCGCCAGGCCGAAGGTGACGGCCGCCAGCGTCGGCGGGTCGAGGTTGGAGACGGTGTCACCGGGCACGCCCACCATCGACGCCGGATAGCCCGCCCAGGCCACCAGCACCGCCGTCACCACCGCTCCGCCGGTGAGGAGCACCCAGCCCGCGCGTGGGCGCTCCAGTTCACCGCGCGTCCAGGCGGCGCCCAGGGCGTACGGGACCAGCCAGCCCGCCGCCACGTTCACCCAGCCGAGCCAGGAGGGGCCGCCGAGGCCGAAGCGGACCAGGTCCACATGGAGGACGACGGCCAGCGGCCACAGCGGGTTGAGGCGGGCCAGCAGCGGGGTCGCCGCCGTCAGCGCGGCGAACACCAGCAGGAACCACAGCGGGGACAGCGCGAGCTTCACCAGCGTCCGCGCCGTGACGAAGGACGCGCCGCCGAGCAGGAGGCAGAGGGTGGTCGTCGTCCACAGGGCGAGGAGGGCCGCCACCGGCCCGAACAGCCTGGACAGGCGTGCCCGCAGCCACGAGCGGTACGTGCCCCCCTTCGCGCGGGCCGAGGCGTGACTCCTCGTCGCCACGTGGCCGCCCACCATGAAGAACACCGCGAGGGTCTGGAACGTCCAGGAGACCGGGGCCAGCCAGGGCATGTGGGCCAGGGGGCTCGCGGCGCGGAGGGTGCCGCCGTCGGCGACGAGGGCGGTGACCAGCCAGTGGCCGAGGACGACGCCGAGGATCGCGAAGGCGCGCAGGGCGTCCACGGCCCGGTCCCGGTGGGCGGGGGTCGAGGCGTCGACGGCCCGCGCCGCCCGGCCTGCCGCGGTTGTGAGGGAAGCGAACCTCTCACGCACGGGTGACCTCCGTGGTCTCGCCCAGGACGATCCGGGCGAGGTTGGCCAGGGAGACCGAGCCCGGGCGGAAGTAGTCGCTGTGGCCGGCGTCGCCGGCGGTGAAGACCCGCGCGCCGAAGGAGGGGGAGACCGGGTCGGTGCCGAAGCCGACGGTGGTCCCGAACAGCTCGACGCTGACGTGTGGCACCTCGGCCACCCAGTCGTCGGCGCCCCGGGCCGCCCAGACCCGCGCGCGGGTGCGCAGGGCCGTGGCCGAGCCGGCACCCGTGCCCGGGCTGCCGAGGAGGACCAGCTCGTCCACGTCCAGGCCGGCCACGGCGCGACCGCACACCACCGAGCCGTAGGAGTGACACAAGAGGCTGACGTGGGTGTCCGGGCGGGTGAGGGCGCGCAGCCCGCGGAGGAACTCCCCCAGGCCCGGGGCCGCTTCGTCGGCGCGGTCCGTGGTGAGGACCGTGGAGCTGACCGTGCCCGGGGTGGTGTAACCGAGCCAGGCGACGACCGCGGTGGAGGTGCCCGCGGGCGCCTGCCCGGCGAGCCGCCGGTACAGGGACGCAGCGGCCTCGTGGAACCGCTCGTAGGTGTCCAGTGAGGTGTCGGATCCGGGCACGACGACCGCGACGTGGTCGGCGTGGGCGAGGTCGCCGAGGACCTCGGTCAGACGGCCGGCGCCGCGGCCGTCGTAGGAGAGGAGTCTGCGGGAGGGCACCGCCAGCGCGCGGTCCGCCGCCGCGCGGTGCGCGTCCCCGTGGGCCGCCGCCATCCGGGAGGCCAGCTCGGCGTTGGCCCGGTTCGCCGCGTACGCCCGCTCCAGCGTCGCCGCCGTCGCCGGGGCGAGGGCGGCGGGGGCCGGGGCGGGGATGCCCGGCCGGGCCGCGGCCGTGAGGGGGACCACCACTGCGGCGGTGACGAGGACGGCGAGAAGGGCACGGATCCCGCGCCGGTGGCGGAACACACGGCGGCCGGGGAGCACAGGCCGATCGGGGAACACACGACGGCCGGACAGCACAGTGCGACCAGGCACCACACGACGGCCGGACACCACGGCGCGACCAGCCCCCACACGATGATCCGGGAACTCACTACGGTCCGGCACCCCCTGCCCACCGCCGGCCGTTCCGCCCCCGCGGCCTCCTCGTGCCCGACGGCCCTTCCCCGCGCCGACCCCCATCGCCCGACCCTCCCCATCCGCTCCGCCCGGCCCTCGGGCGTCTCTGGTGGGGAAATTACGGATCAGCCGTCGTCGCTCGCGTCCCGCCGCAGAGCTGTCCTCGCACGTAGCTCTCAGGTACTACGGGTACGACTCCTACGGGGACCCGTCCTGCCGGCACGACTCCCACCGGCACGCGACTTCCTACCGGCACGGCTCCTACCGGCACGACCATGCCGTCAACGGGGCGGCCCGCCCGGCCTACGGGCACGCAACTCCCACCGGCCGGACGTCCTACCGGCACGACTCCTACGAGCACGGCTCCTACGGGCACGACCCTGCCGTCGGCAGGGCAGCGCAGCCCCCGGCCTACGGGCACGACCCTGCCGTCAGCAACCCGGCCCGCCCGCTCACCACGCCAGCTGGGCGATCTCCTCCGCCACCACCGCGCACGCGTCCGCCGCCGGGTCGATCAGCGGGAAGTGTCCGACGTCCTCCAGCAGCGTCAGGCCCACGACCTCCCCCGCCTTCGCCGCCGCGTCCGCGTACGACTCGGCGACCGCCTGCGGGACGACCAGGTCGGTGCGGCCCTGGACGAGGGTCGTCGCGATGCCGGTCGGCAGCAGCAGCGCGGGGTCGGCGTACGGCCGCCGTTCGACGAAGTGCTCGTCACCGCCGAGCAGTTGGCGGGGCGCGCCACCGCAGACGTCGAGCTTCTCGGCGACCTCGAAGTCGGCGATCGGGGCGAGGGCGACCACGCCCCGCAGCGCGGCGGGACCGCCGGTGCGCCAGGGCGCGTCGGCGGGCAGCAGGTGACGGGCCGCGGCCCACAGGGCGAGGTGACCGCCCGCCGAGTGACCGGTGAGCACCGTGCGGCGCGCGTCGGCCTGCGGCAGGGCCTCGCGGACGAGGGCCGGGAGCGCGTCCAGCGCGGCGGCGACGTCGTCGAGGGTGTCGGGCCAGCGGCCCGCGGCCGGAGACGCCCCGGAGGACTCGCCCTCCGCGCCCCTGCGGTACTCCACGTTGGCCACGGCGAACCCCCGCCGCGCCAGGAAGTCCGCGAACGGTGTGACGTGCCGCCGGTCGTGCGGCGCCCGCCAGGCACCCCCGTGCAGAACGACGACCAGCGGGGCGAGGCCGCCCGGGCCGCCCGCTCCCGCTGTCCCCGCCGTTTCCCGCGGCGCGTAGAAGTCGATCACCTGGTCGGGGTGGTCGCCGTAGGCGGCGGTGGTGTCGGGGTCGACCGCCGGGTGCGAGAAGGCCGACTCCTCTTCAGCGGCGGCCCGGGCTGCGACGACGTCGTCCGGCATGCTCCAACCTCTCAGCAACGAAACGTATTTGGACGGGACGGATGTGGCGGACCAGGTGGGAATTTCGGCCGTTGGCGGGGACGGTATCAGGCCCGTGACGTGCGCGGACACGGGGATGTCACGCTCGGTGAGGGGTAAACGGTTCTGCAGTTCCGTTAGGCTCTCCCTGCTGGTCCGTTCGCCGCCCGTACGCGCACCCCGGCGCGCCCCGAGGAGGCCGTGATGTCCACCGAGCCCGGCACCGTGCGCCCCGGCGGGCGTACCGCACGTGTTCGTGCGGCCGTGCTGCGGGCGGCCGGGGACGTCCTGACCGAGGAGGGGTTCCACCGTCTCGATCTGGCGGACGTCGCCCGCCGTGCCGAGGTGGGCAAGACGACCGTGTACCGGCGCTGGGGATCCGTGCCGGGACTGGTCGCCGACCTCCTCACCGACCTGGCCGGGACGCCGGCGCCCCGGGAGGAGACCGGGCCGGTTCTGGAAGACCTGCTGGCCAACGCGCGTGCGGTGCAACGCATGGTGGCCGATCCTCGTCGAGGCGCGGTGCTTCGCGGGGCGTTCGCGGCGGCGGCGTGCGACGGGCGGGCGGCGGGGGCGCTGCGGCGGTTCCTCGAGGTGGGGGTGGCACAGTGGGCGCCGCGCGTCGAACAGGGCGTGGCCCGGGGGGAGTTGCCCGCGGCCACGGACGCGGAGGCGGTCGTACGGGCGGTGGCGGCGCCCCTGTACCACGAGCTGCTGACGACCGGGGTGCCGCCCGGGCCTTCGGCGGCGGAGCGAGCGGCTCGCGCCGCGCACGCCGCCGCCGTGGCCGGGGTGCACCTGCTGCCACCGCGCTGACCGGGCGAAGGCCTCAGCCCTCCAGCGCCTCCCCCAGCACCTCCCCCAGCACCTCCCCCAGCACCCGCGCCGCCCGTTCCACGTCCGCATAGCCCACGTACAGCGGGGTGAAGCCGAAGCGGAGGACGTCCGGGTGGCGGAAGTCGCCCACGACGCCCCGTTCGATCAGGCGCTTCATGATCTTGCCGGCGTCGTCGCAGCGCAGCGCCACCTGGCTGCCCCGCTGCTCGTGGGCGACCGGTGTCAGGGATGCGACCCGGCCCCGCGGGACGTACGCCCCGACACACTCCAGGAAGAAGTCGGTCAGGGCGAGGGACTTGGCGCGGACCGCGTCGATCGACACGCCCTCCCAGACGTCGAGGGCCGCCTCCAGCGCGAGCATGGACAGGATGTCGGGCGTTCCGACGCGCCCGCGCAGGGCGCCCGCGGCCGGCTCGTAGGCGGGGCGCATGCCGAAGGGCTCGGCGTGCGAGTTCCAGCCGGGCAGCGGGGAGTCGAAACGGTCCTGGAGGTCGCGTCGTACATACAGGTACGCCGGTGATCCCGGGCCGCCGTTCAGGTACTTGTAGGTGCAGCCGACCGCGAGGTCCACGCCGTGCTCGTCGAGGCCCACCGGCAGGGCGCCCGCGCTGTGGCACAGGTCCCAGACGGCGACCGCGCCCGCCGCGCGCACGGCGGCGGTCAGCCCGGGCAGGTCGTGCAACCGGCCGGTGCGGTAGTCGACGTGGTTCAGCAGCACCGCGGCCGTACGCTCCGACAGGGCCGCCGGCACCTCCGCCGGGACCACGGGACGGATCCCGCACCCGGTCATCCGGGCCGCCGACCCGGCGATGTACCCGTCCGTGGGGAAGGTGGTCGCGTCGACGAGGATCTCGTCCCGGCCCTCTCCCGCCAGCCGCACGGCACCCACCAGTGCCTTGAAGACGTTGACGCTCGTGGAGTCGCCCACGACGATCTGGCCCGGCCCGGCGCCCACCAGCGGGGCGATCCGGTCGCCGATCCGCTCCGGCGCCGTCCACCAGCCGCTCTCCTCCCAGGAGCGGATGCGCAACTCGCCCCACTGTCGGCGTACGACGTCCTCGACGCGCCCGGGGACGGAGACCGGCAGCGCGCCCAGCGAGTTGCCGTCGAGATAGACGACCTCGTCCTCCAGGACGAACGCGGCGCGCAGGGAGGCCAGTTCGTCACCGGCGTCCAACTCCCGTGCCTTCAGGGTCGGTTCAGACATGGGATCGTGCCGTCCACAGCTCGGGGAACACGTTCTTCTGCGCGCGCTTCTCCAGCCACGCCACCCCGGCGGAGCCGCCGGTGCCGGCCTTCGCGCCCATCGCGCGGCGGGTGGCGACGAGGTGGTCGTTGCGCCAGCGCCACACCAGCTCGGCGACATCGGTCAACGCCTCGCCGAGACGGGCGAGTTCGTCGCTCTCGTCACCGGCGTAGAGCGCGGTCCACACCGCCTCCACCTCCGGCGACGGCTCGTACCGGCGTGAGACGTCACGCTGGAGGACGGACTCCGGGATCGCGTGCCCGCGGCGGGCCAGCAGCCGCAGCACCTCGTCGTACAGGCTCGGCTCGTGCAGCGCCTTCTCCAGCTCGGCGTGGACGCGGGGCGCGCCCCGGTGCGGGACCAGCATGGACGCGGACTTCTCGCCGAGCAGGAACTCCATCCGCCGGTACATCGCCGACTGGAAGCCGGAGCCCTCACCGAGGGCGGAGCGGTACGCGTTGAACTGGGCCGGCGTGAGCTGTCCGAGCGGCTTCCAGGAGGCGTTCAGCGCCTCGAGCTCCCGTACCGAACGCTTCAGCGCGGCGATCGCCACCGGCACCCGGTCCTCGCGCAGGGCCTGCGCCGCCGTCTCCCACTCGTGGACGACGACCGTGAACCACAGCTCCATCACCTGGGTCGTGACCAGGAAGACCATCTCGCCGGGATCGTCGGAGAGGGTCTGCTGGAGGTGGGTGAGCACGTCCGCCTTGACGTAGTCCTCGTACGGCGTCGTGCCGGCGAAATCGAGATGCGGGGTCTCGGGCTCGTGAGCCACATGAGCCTCATGGGACATCGCTGTCTCCTGTTGTGTACTCCGGGTAGCGGTCCGCCCCTGCCGTTACCGACACGGGGGCCCCGGTCCCCAACGGCATCCTCCGCAATCGTCACCCGAAAGTGCAAGGCCCGCCTGGTCACACAGGCGGGCCCGCAACTCGAAGAGCAGCCCGACAGGGCTACGGACGGGTCAGCCCAGCGTGCGGGCCGCCGTGGGCGAGGAGTCCTGCAGGAACTGCGTGCAGCGCTCGTACTCCTCCTGCTCGCCGATGGCCTGCGCGGCGCGGGCGAGGGCGTGCAGGGCGCGCAGGAAGCCGCGGTTCGGCTCGTGCTCCCAGGGGACCGGGCCGTGGCCCTTCCAGCCGTTGCGGCGCAGCGCGTCCAGGCCGCGGTGGTAGCCCGTACGGGCGTACGCGTACGACTCCACCACGCTGCCCCGCTCGAACGCGTCGTCCGCGAGCTGGGCCCAGGCGAGGGAGGAGGTGGGGTACTTGCCGGCGACGTCGGCGGGGGCCGTGCCGTTGGCGAGGAGCTCACGGGGCTCCGGGTCGTCGGGGAGGTGGGTCGGGGGCGGGCCCCCGAGGAGGTTCTCGTGAATGGACATGGGTCCAGTCTGGAGGATCCGTCCCCGGGACGGGGGCGCGGGCCACGTGCATGCCCCGCGCGTCGACGACGGCCACGGTGCCGACGACGGCGACCGGCCCTTCGACGACTACCGCCCCCCGCCGGCACCTCCCTCGCCGGCTACCGTCCTACCGACGACAACCGCTGCACCGCCCGCTGACGTCCCACCGCCGGCAACCGCCCCACCGAAGGCCACCCGCCTCACCGAAGGCCACCGGCCCCACCGAAGGCCACCCTCCCCACCGACGGCGACCATCCCGCCCAAGGCCCCGTCCCACACCCGCTACCGCCCCGCCTCCAGCGGCGGAGCCGTCACGCTCGCGTGCCTACGGCACTCCGGCTTACAGCAGTCCGCCCCCGGTCGGCGCACCATCGCGAAGGCGAGCGCCGCCCCCGCCACCAGCACCACCGCGCACACCACCATCGCCCGCCGGAAGGCGCCGTCGAAGGCGGCCGCCGAGCGGTACGCCTCCGCACCCATCCCGGTCAGCAGCGGCAGCGCGGCCACCGCGACCAGACCCGCCGCGCGCGCCGCCGCGTTGTTGACGCCGCTGGCCAGGCCCGCGCGGGAGACGTCCACCGAGGCCAGGACGGTCGCGGTGAGCGGGGCGACGAGGGTGACCATGCCGAGGCCGAGGACCAGGACGGCGGGCAGGACGCCGGCGGCGTAGGAGGCGTCCGGTCCGGCCCGGAGCATCAGGAGCATGCCCACGGCACAGAGCAGGGGGCCCACCGTGAGCGGGATGCGCGGGCCGATCCGGTCGGCCAGCTCGCCGGACCTCGCGGACAGCAGCAGCATCAGCACGGTCGCCGGCAGCAGTGCCGTACCGGCGCCGAGGGCGGAGTAGCCGACCACGACCTGGAGCTGGATCACGGAGAGGAAGAAGAAGCCGCCGAAGGCCGCGTACACGCACAGGGTGACCAGGTTGACGGCGGTGAACTGGCGGGAGGCGAAGATGTCCGGCGGCATCATCGGATCCGGCCGGCGCCGCTCGACGTATCCGAAGGCGACCCCCGCGGCGACACCGCCCGCCCCGGCGAGGGCGGCGGCCCGCGGGGACTCCCCCGCCTCGATCAGCGCGTACGTCACCAGCCCGAGCGCCAGCGCGCCCAGCACCGCGCCCAGGACGTCGAAGCCGCCGTGCGTCCGTCCTCCCGCCGACTCGGGCACCTGCCGCAACGCCACCGGCACGCACAGCAGGGCCAGCGGCACGTTCAGCAGGAACACCCACCGCCAGCCCGGCCCGTCCACCAGCCAGCCGCCCACGAACGGGCCGACGGCCGCCCCGACCCCGCCGAACCCGGACCACAGGCCCACGGCCCGGCCCCGGTCGTCGGGGTGGAAGGAGGCCTGGATGAGGGCGAGGGAGCCGGGTGTGAGGAGCGCGCCGCCGATGCCCTGCAGGGCCCGGGCGGCGACGAGCACGCCCTCGTTCGGGGCGAGCCCGCACAGCAGCGAGGAGGCGGCGAACCACACCACCCCCACCACGAAGACCTTCCGCCGGCCGTAGCGGTCGCCGAGTGAGCCGCCGAGCAGGATCAGGGCGGCCAGGGTCAGCATGTACGCGTTGACCGTCCACTGGAGGGCGGCGAGGCCGGCGCCCAGGTCACGGCCGATGCGGGGCAGGGCGACGTTGACGACGGTCGAGTCCAGCAGGGCCATGCTGGAGCCGAGGACCGTGGTGAGCAGAATCCACTTGCCCTGCGGTGAGGCCAGCCGGACGTCGGGCATGGTCCCAGGTATACAGCGAGCCCGGTGCCGAAGCACCGGGCTCGTCGTGAGCCGCCTGTCGGGCCAGGGGTTACTTGATCTTCGTACCGGCCGACCGCAGGTGCTGCGTGGCCTCGAGGACGCGCGCGGCCATGCTCGCCTCGGCCAGCTTGCCCCAGGTCCGCGGGTCGTAGGTCTTCTTGGAGCCGACCTCGCCGTCGACCTTCAGGACGCCGTCGTAGTTCTTGAACATGTGGTCGGCGACGGGACGCGTGAAGGCGTACTGGGTGTCCGTGTCGATGTTCATCTTGACGACGCCGTTCTCCAGCGCGGTCGCGATCTCCTCCTCCGAGGAGCCGGAGCCGCCGTGGAAGACGAAGTCGAACGGCTGCGAGCCGGCCGGCTTGCCGTACTTCGCGGCGACGCCCTCGTTGAGCTCCTTCAGCAGCTCGGGGCGGAGCACGACGTTGCCCGGCTTGTACACGCCGTGGACGTTGCCGAAGGACGCGGCCAGCAGGTAGCGGCCCTTCTCGCCCAGGCCGAGGGCCTCGACGGTGCGGACGGCGTCGTCGACGGTCGTGTAGAGGGAGTCGTTGATCTCGTGGGAGACGCCGTCCTCCTCACCGCCGGTCGGGGTGATCTCGACCTCGAGGATGATCTTCGCGGCGGCGGCGCGGGCGAGCAGCTCCTGCGCGATGTCCAGGTTGTCGGCGAGGGTCTCGGCGGAGCCGTCCCACATGTGCGACTGGAAGAGCGGGTTGCGGCCGGCCTTCACCCGCTCCTCGGAGATCGCGAGCAGCGGGCGTACGTACCCGTCGAGCTTGTCCTTGGGGCAGTGGTCGGTGTGCAGGGCGACCGTGACCGGGTACTTCTCGGCGACGATGTGCGCGAACTCGGCGAGGGCGACCGCGCCCGTCACCATGTCCTTGCTGTACTGGCCGCCCAGGAACTCGGCGCCGCCCGTCGAGATCTGGATGATGCCGTCGCTCTCCGCCTCCGCGAAGCCGCGCAGAGCCGCGTGCAGGGTCTGGGTCGAGGTGACGTTGATGGCCGGGTAGGCGAACTTGCCTGCCTTCGCCCGGTCGAGCATCTCGTTGTAGACCTCGGGGGTTGCGATGGGCATTCGTCCGCTCCTTGGGTGTGCGGGTTGGCGTTCTGCGTTTACGGCCCTGACCTAGACCTTGGGTGCGACGTCATCGTCGTCCCCATCTTTCCAGAGATGCGCGGATGGTCCATGCCTGGTCCGCGCGCTGGTCAAGTCCAGGTCAAACGGGCTCGTCAGTCCAGACCCAGTTCATCCTTCGAGAAGGCGAACAGGTACGGCACCCCGGCGCCCTCCTGGATCTTCTCGGCGGCGCCGGTCGCGCGGTCCACGATGGTGGCGACGGCGACGACCTCGGCGCCCGCCTCACGCACCGCCTCGACGGCGGTCAGCGGCGAACCACCGGTGGTCGAGGTGTCCTCGACGACCAGAACCCGGCGGCCCTTGATGTCCGGCCCCTCGACCCGCCGCTGGAGCCCGTGCGCCTTCGCCGCCTTGCGTACGACGAAGGCGTCCAGCGTGCGGCCGCGGGCGGCGGCGGCGTGCAGCATCGCGGCGGCGACCGGGTCGGCACCCATGGTCAGACCGCCCACGGCGTCGAAGTCCAGCTCGGCGGTCAGGTCCAGCAGCACCTGGCCGACCAGCGGAGCGGCCTGCCCGTCGAGGGTGATGCGGCGGAGGTCGACGTAGTAGTCCGCCTCCAGGCCCGACGACAGGGTCACCTTGCCGTGCACCACGGCCTTGTCCTTGATCTGCTGCAGCAGCGCGCCGCGTGTGTCCGTCATGCCGACCAGCTTAGAGGCGGGTCCAGCTCCAGGTGGTGGTGGCCTCCAGCGGCTCCAGGGGCGTGACCAGGCGCGGAAGGGTGTTCAGCCCGTCGGGCGGGCCGGTCTGCGGCTCCACGCACACGGCGGCCTCCTGCTCGTCGTAGACGACGACCCACTGCTCGGGGCTGCTCACCCTCAGCTCCAGGCGTCCCGGCCAGGTGAGGGTGACGTCGACGCCGTCCGGCATGCCGAAGCAGTCGTCCCAGGGCCCCGGCTTCGGCTCGACGCGGTTGCCGGTGGGCAGGTGGTCGTCGCCGCGCTCCTCCTGCCAGGCGGGGGAGAAGTCGAGCCGCACGCCCTCACCGGCCCTGCCGTCCTCGCGGGCGAGGGTCCGGTTGAACCACGGGTGCCAGCCGATCTGCGCCGGGAAGGACGACCCGTACGTCTCCACCGCCATGGACAGGGTCAGCGCGTCCTCGGTCAGCGCGACGATCTGCGTGACCCGCCCGGGGTAAGGCCAGGGCTCCACCAGGTCGTACGTCAGGACCGCCTCGTCCGCCGAGCTGCGGGCCACCCGCCAGGCGCCGTCGCGGACGGTGCCGTGGATGGCGTGCGGCGGGGAGTTCAGGGGCATCTGGTGGACGGTCGCGCCGTCCCGGAAGCGGCCGTCCCTGATCCGCCCGCACCAGGGGACCATCGGGAAGCAGCCGAACCGTTCCCCCTGCCGCAGCAGCTCCGTACCGCCGACGCGCAGCCCTCCGACCCGTCCGCCGTTGCCGGGCTGCACGGTCACCTCCGCGTCGCCCGCGGTCAGCGTGATGTCTTCGTTACTCACGGGACGACCCTACCCAGGCGATCAAGAGGGCGTCGGGGTCAGCGGCGGCGGCGCAGCGCCCTGCCCACCACGATCGCCGACGCCACGACGAACGCGGCGGCCGGGGCCGCCCAGCGCAGGGTGCTGTGGGGGGCGACGGTCTGCGGCGCCGGGACCGGTGCGTACCGGCCGCGCGGCGGGGCGTGGTCGACCTCCTCCGCACTGCGCCCGATCATCGTCCGGCGCGCGTGCGCGGCTTCGGCGGGGGCTTCGGCGGAGGACGGGAAGTCGTCCACGTCGTCCACCCCCTCGTCCACGTCGTCCACGTCGTCCACGTCGTCGACATCGTCGGCGTCGCCCACGGCCTCCCGGTCGTCGACGCCGTCGAGGCCCGCCCGAGGGACCTCGTCCTCGGAGACGGCCGGTGCCCCGTCACCGGGCGCCGGCGTCTCCCGTACGGCCGTGCCCTCGGCCTGGTCCGGAGCGGCCTCCCCGGCCGTGCCCTCGGCCTGGCCCGGAGCGGCCTCCCCGGCCGTCCCCGGTTCCGCTCCCGCCACCGTCCCGAGGCTCTCCGCGAAACGGTTCAGCAGCCGTACGACCGCCCCGTCCACCGCCTCCGCGGGGAGTTCGGTGATCCGGCCGTCCGCGGAGGCCGTGCCCTCGACGCGGAGCGTGGTGCCGCCGTCGGACTCCGCGAGCCGCACGGTGAGCGCGAGCTTGACCGCACCCGTCCCGCGGGCCTCGGTCGCGTCGCCCTCCACGGCGTACGCGCCGTCCTCGCGGGCGGTGACGCGCAGGGTGCCCCGGTAGGTGATGGTGTGGCCGCCGACGCGGACCTTCAGCCGGCCGGCGACGGGATCGCTGCCGGCGTCCTGCTGGAGCCCGGGAACCGCCCGGGCCACCCGCGCGGGATCGGCGAGCGCCGCCCGCAACCGCTCGACCGGAACCGGAACGAACACCTCTTGCTCCATAGCTGCGGAGCCTACCCAGGGGCGCGGCGGTACACCTCCCCTCTGCCGCAACTTGCCCGGCGCCGGCACGGACCTCGCCGGGGGCCTCCGTCCCGGCATCCCGCTCCCCCGCGTCCCTCAGTACCGCGGATACACCAGCGTGGAGGCCCGCACCCCCGCCGGCGGCGGCCCCAGCGGCCGTTCGTCGAGGTCCCGGGGCAGGGCCGGCCGGGTGGCCGCCGCGGCCAGGACGAAGCCCCAGTCGCGGGGAGCGCGGGAGGTGTCCTCGGTGCGGTCCGGGCCGGTGCTGACGCCGGTGTCGCGGCCGTCGACCCGGTAGGGGGACGTGCGCAGGCCCGCCGCGCGCATCGTCGTCTCGACCGTCCAGAAGACGCGGGGGCGGGAGGCGACCGGGCCGGCGTGCACGACGAGCCGGCCGCCGGGGCGCAGGGCGCGGCGGGCCAGGCCGTAGAACTCCTGGGAGTAGAGCTTCGTGCTGGCCGTGATGCCGGGGTCGGGCAGGTCGGCGATCACCACGTCGTAGCTGCCCGGCGGGGTCCGGCGCAGCAGCCCGAAGGCGTCGGCGACGGTGACGTGGACGCGGGGGTCGTCGTGGGCGTGGCCGTTGAGGCGGGCGAGGGGCGGGTCGGTGCGGGCCAGGCGGATCAGGCCGGGGTCGAGGTCGACGACGTCGACGTGGTGGGCACCGGGGTGGGTGAGGACCTCGCGGGCGGCCAGTCCGTCGCCGCCGCCGAGGACCAGGACCCGGGTGTGGGGGCCGTGCATCGCGGGGTGGACCAGGGCCTCGTGGTAGCGGCGTTCGCCCTGGCCGACGGTGCGCTGCCGGCCGTCGAGGTAGAGGCCGAGGGGGCGGCCGTCGGTGCCGCCGGTGAGGACGACCTCCTGGACGCCGGTGTGCAGGGCCACGCGGACGTCGTCGCCGTACAGGGCGTGGCGGGCGGCCCGTTCGAAGTCGTCGACGTGGACGGCGGCGCAGGCCAGGACGCCGAGTACGGCGACGGTGGCGGCCGGCAGGAGCCGGCGGGACCGGCGGGTGAGGTCGCGCCGGAACAGGCCCAGGACCAGGGCGCCTCCGGCGATCACGTTGACCGCACCGGTCAGCAGGGAGCTCGTCAACTGGCCGAGGAACGGCAGCAGGAGGAAGGGGAAGGCGAGACCTCCGACCAGCGCGCCGACGTAGTCCGCGGCGAACAGGTCGGCGACCGCGCCGCCCGCGTCCTGGCGGCGGATGCGCTGGATCAGTTCCATCAGCAGGGGGACCTCGGCACCGATGAGCAGACCGATGGCGAGGGAGAAGGCGACCAGCAGGGCCCGGGGGCCGTTCGCCCACAGGCCGCCCCAGTCGCCCGTCCAGGCGAACACCGCGTACAGCGCCATCGCGCTGCATCCGCCGGTCAGGGCGAGCGCCACCTCGATCGCGGCGAAGCCGGCCGCGCCGAGGCGGCGCAGCCGCTTGGCGACGAGGGAGCCGATGCCCATCGCGAAGACCATGACGGACAGCACGACGGAGGCCTGGGTGACCGAGTCGCCCATCAAGTACGAGGCGAGGGCGACCAGTTCGAGTTCGTACACCAGTCCGCAGGCCGCGCAGACGAAGACGCACGCGAGGACCATGAGCCGCCCGGTGTCCGGCCGGACGGGGAGCCGGGCGGGGCCGCGCCAGGGGGGTGGGGCACCGGGCGGGGCTGGGGCGTGCGGTTCGATCACGACTGCGACGTTACGTCACGGGTGCGGGACGTTATGTCACCCACACGTGTGGAACACCGGGTTGGTCGGGCGCCGGACGTTTAAGAGCTCCGAACGAAAGAGGACCCGGCTCGCGACCCCTTGTTGTCCGGAGCCCTGAGCGGGTGCCGCCGGGGACCACCGCCCCCGGACCGGCGTCCCGGCCCCGCACGGGACGCGTCCTCACCCGCCCGACGGGCTCGCCGAAGCCACCGTCGTCCGTGCCCCCACCCTCGTTCTCGTCGCCACCAACTGCCCGTCCTGCGGGTAGGCGTGCCACGTACGCCAGTGCACATGGCCCTCGTGGCGCTGGGCGAGGAGCGCGGTGAAGGCGTGGGGGCTGCCGGGGAAGACGCCGACGAGACCGTGGGGGTGGTCGGAGACGAGAGCCAGCAGTTCCTGGGCGCGGCCCGCGAACTGGCCGGGTGTCAGGACCTCGACGCGGGCCGCGAACTCGTACTCCCAGGCGCCGACCCGCTTGGCGACGCCGAGCGGGAGCGGCGTGCTGCTGCCCGGGATGCACGCGACCGTCTCGGAACAAGAGCCCTGCTCCTCCTCCAGCAGCACCTGGTGCGACGCTCCGAGCAATCGCAACTGGAGCTTGGCACCGGACAGTTCGAGGTCGAGCGTGGCCAGGGCGGGCAGCGGTTCGCGCCCCAGGGCCCAGGCGAGGTCGGCCGCGCGCGTGTCGGTGTAGGCGGTGTTCAGGGTCGTGAGCATGACTCGGCTCCGCTAGAACGCAAAGAAGAGGGGAAGGTACGGCGCGCCCCGGTCGACACCGGGGGTCGGCCCCAACCGGCCCGGTCTGGGAAGGACGTCCGCGCGGGACGTCCGAGGGGGGGTCCGAGGGGCTGCGTTGGTGATTTAGAGGGAATCATGAACGGTGGCGCCGCCACAGCGTTTTTACCCAACTTCGTGGGGTTTCCATCCCTCAGAGGGCTCCACAGCTCAACTGTTCAACCACGGCGTACGCCGTGCGGCTCACACACACCTCCACGCGCCCCACCAGCGAGGCCGCCGTGGGCCCCGTACATGGTGCGACCGCGGGGCGCCCTTGGTCGGGGGCGGCCCCGCGGTCCGGATGCGACTCCCCCTCGGGAGCTCAGCTGCCCCGTGTCAGCTGCCTCCGCCGCATCCGCCGCCTCCTCCTCCCCCGCAGGACGAACCGCCGCCGCAGGAGTGGCCGCCCGAGGACGAGCCGCAGGACGAGGATGAGCCGGTGTCCCCGCCGCCGGCCCACCAGCTGGTGCTGCCGCTGTCGCTGCGGCGGCTGCCGGAGCCACTCGACCGGCCGGCCCGGTACGTCCCCCGGTGCCGCGTGGTGCTGCCGCTCCTGCGTGCGGCGCCGATGGCGACCCCCACCACGACGAAGAGCGCGATCACCGCCAGGATGATGCCGAATGCCATGGCGTCACCCTCCTTCCGAATCCCCCGAAGCGGCCCCCCGTGGGCGCCTCGCGCAACCGAGCGGTCGGTGCGTGACCGGGGGATGCCCGCCCGCCACGGCCGCCAAAGCACACTTGAGGAACTCCAGAGCTTCGGCGCAGGATGACCGGCATGACCTCCACCGCGCGCCCCTTCCTCAACCGCCGTCTCGCCGCCTTCGGGACGACGATCTTCGCCGAGATGTCCGCCCTGGCGCTGCGGACGGGGTCGATCAACCTCGGGCAGGGCTTCCCGGACACGGACGGGCCCGAGGAGGTCCGGGAGGCGGCCGTGCGGGCGCTGCGGGACGGGCGCGGCAACCAGTACCCGCCGGGGCCGGGCGTCCCCGAGCTGCGCACGGCGGTCGCGGAGCACCAGCGCCGCTACTACGGCCTGACGTTCGACCCGGACACCGAGGTGCTCGTCACCGCGGGCGCCACGGAGGCGATCGCGGCCACCCTGCTGGCGCTGCTGGAGCCGGGCGACGAGGTGGTCGCCCTGGAGCCGTACTACGACTCCTACGCGGCCTGCATCGCCATGGCGGGCGGCACGCGCGTGCCGGTCACCCTGCGTCCGGACCCCGGGCGGGCCCGTTTCCGGCTCGACCTGGACGAGCTGCGGGACGCGGTCACCGACCGCACCCGGCTGCTGCTGATCAACACCCCGCACAACCCGACCGGCACGGTCCTCACCCGTGCCGAGCTGACCGCGATCGCCGAGCTGGCGGTGGAGCGGGACCTGCTGGTCGTCACCGACGAGGTGTACGAGCACCTGGTGTTCGACGACTCCGAGCACGTGCCGGTGGCCACCCTGCCGGGGATGCGGGAGCGGACGGTGACGATCGGGAGCGCCGGCAAGACGTTCTCGTTCACCGGCTGGAAGGTCGGCTGGGTCACGGCGGCGCCCGGGCTGGTGACGGCGGTGCGGTCGGCGAAGCAGTACCTCACGTACGTCTCCTCCGGCCCGTTCCAGTACGCGGTCGCCGAGGCGCTCGCGCTGCCCGACGCCTACTTCGACGCCTTCCGCGCGGACATGCTGGCCAAGCGGGACCTGCTGGCGGCGGGCCTGGCGGAGGCGGGGTTCTCGGTGTTCCGGCCGGCGGGCACCTACTTCGTCACCACCGACATCCGGCCCCTCGGCGTGAGCGACGGCTTCGCCTTCTGCCGCTCGCTGCCGGAGCGGGCGGGCGTGGTGGCCATCCCGAACGCCGTGTTCTACGACCACCGGGAGGCGGGCGCCCCGTTCGTGCGGTTCGCGTTCTGCAAGCAGACGCACGTCCTGGAGGAGGCCGTGCGGCGGCTCAAGGCGCTCGCGGGCTAGGCCCTGTCGTCACATTCCCGTCGTCGCCCGAAGGGCGGCCCTGCGGCGTCAGGTGCGTGCTCTCGGTGTGCCGGGCCCTGACCCTCGTACTGGATGTACTCGGGTCTGGGCCCGGTGCGGCGAGAGTGCGTGCATGGCGTCGCGGGGCAGACGGGAATGTGACGACAGGGCCTAGGGCCGCCCCTTCACGGCGAGAGCCCGGCCCCGGCACAACGACCGTGGTCGTGGGCCTGGCCGGGCTCTCGTGCGCGTACGGGGCGTCTGCGGCGGTGGTCGCCGGGACGCCGTTGTAGCGGGGCGTTACGCGTCGTCGCCCTCGTCGGGCTTGTCCGCGTCGTTGACCTCCTTCTCGAGGCCCAGCTGCTCCACGAGCCACTTGTCGAACTCGATGGCCGCCCGGACCCAGCTCACCGTCGAGGAGACGAAGAGCTCGATGTTGACGCCGGCGCCGATCAGCATCTGCGCCTCGCCGATGAGGCGGACGGTGCCGTCGTCGTGGGTGTGCGTGTAGACCTTGGGCCACAGGGTGCGGCGGTTCCAGTCGTCGACGGACTCCAGCAGCTGCACCTTGTCGTCGATCTGGTGGGGCCGGTCGTAGAACGTCCGTACCGAGTAGACCGCCTGGTCGCCCTCGCCGCGGAACATGAAGTACGTACGGAATTCCTCCCACGGCGCCGCGAGGTCACCCTCGTCGTCGACGACGTACTTCAGCTCCATCTGGTCGAGAAGCTGCTTCACGAGGTCCTGATCCGGAACGACGGGGCCCGCCGGTCCCTGGGGCTGCGGCTCGGGCTGGCCCCCGAAGTTCGGAATCGAGGACGGGTCGATGGTCACCGTGATTTTCCCTTCGTACGGATCCTGCCATCCTCCCCCAGAGGGGGCGGGGGATGGCAACCCCGGCTCGGTGTGTATGCCGTGGGCTGACTCGATCCGGCCGTCTCACTTCCATGGTGCGGCCAGACGGGCCGCCACCGCACGGCGGTCGGTCTTCGGTCGGGGCTCAGCGGGAACGCGTCGAAGTGGGTGAACGCGCGCGGCAGCATGTACGTCGGCAGGCGGTCCGCGAGGTGGGCGCGCAGGGCCGACGGGTCCTGGGGGCTGCCGGTGCGGGCGGGCCTCCAGGGCGGGCTCGGCGCCCTCGGCCGCGCGGACCGTCACGACCGCCTCCTCGACGCCGTGGGCCGTGCGCGGTGCTGCCTCGACGTCACCGAGCTCGACGCGGTGGCCGCGGATCTCGACCTGGTGGTCGAGGCGGCCCAGGCGGCCAGGACGGCTCCCGCGCCGACACGCCGGGGGCGAGCTGGTCGGCCGGCCCGACTACGACGTGCGGCTGGGACCGGCGGACCGTCGGATACGCGACGGCGACGCCGAGGCCCCCGGTCACCCGCCCAGACGCAGCCCCAGCCCCCACCGCCCCACCCCGACCGCGACGGGGCGGCGAGGGCGAAGAACCGCCCCGCCGCCCCGTCCGAGGCTCCGGACCCGCGTCAGACGGACCCCCGGCCCGCGTCAGAGGGCCTTCGTCGCCGTCTCCGCTGTCGCCGGACCCACGATCAGGCCGTCGCCGAAGGCGTCCACGCGGACCGTGTCGCCGTCCTTGACCTCGCCGGACAGGATCTCCTTGGCCAGCCGGTCGCCGATGGCCGTCTGGACCAGGCGGCGCAGCGGGCGGGCGCCGTACGCCGGGTCCATGCCCTCGTCGGCGAGCCAGGTCAGGGCCTCGTCGGTGACGTCCAGGGTGAGGCGCCGCTCGGCCAGCCGCTTGGCGAGCCGGTCGATCTGGAGGCGGGCGATCCGGCTCAGCTCGTCCTTCGTCAGGGCCGAGAAGACGACCAGGTCGTCGAGCCGGTTGAGGAACTCGGGCTTGAAGGAGGCCCGGACGACCTCCAGGACCTGCTCCTTCTTCTCCGCCTCGGTGCTGATCGGATCCACCAGGAACTGGCTGCCCAGGTTCGACGTCAGCACCAGGATCGTGTTGCGGAAGTCGACCGTACGGCCCTGCCCGTCGGTCAGCCGCCCGTCGTCCAGCACCTGGAGCAGGATGTCGAAGACCTCCGGGTGCGCCTTCTCCACCTCGTCGAGGAGCACGACGCTGTACGGCCGCCGCCGCACCGCCTCCGTCAGCTGGCCGCCCTCCTCGTAGCCGACGTAACCGGGCGGCGCGCCGACCAGCCGGGAGACGCTGTGCTTCTCGCTGTACTCCGACATGTCGATACGGACCATCGCCCGCTCGTCGTCGAAGAGGAAGTCGGCGAGCGCCTTGGCCAGCTCGGTCTTGCCGACACCGGTCGGGCCGAGGAAGAGGAAGGACCCGGTCGGGCGGTCCGGGTCGGCGATCCCGGCGCGGGACCGTCGTACGGCGTCCGACACCGCCCGGACGGCCTCGCTCTGCCCGATGAGCCGCCGGCCCAGCTCGTCCTCCATCCGCAGCAGCTTCTGCGTCTCGCCCTCCAGCAGGCGGCCGGCCGGGATGCCGGTCCAGGAGGCGACGACGTCGGCGATGTCGTCGGAGCCGACCTCCTCCTTGACCATGGTGTCCCTGGCGGCCTCCTCCTCGGCCTCGGACGCGGCCTCCAGATCGCGCTCGACGGCCGGGATCTCGCCGTACAGCAGCTTGCTGGCGGTGTCGAAGTCGCCGTCGCGCTGGGCCCGTTCGGCCTGGCCGCGCAGGTCGTCCAGCTTCTCCTTCAACTCGCCGACCCGGTTGAGGGACTGCTTCTCCTTCTCCCAGCGGGCGTTGAGCCCGCGCAGCTCCTCCTCCTTGTCGGCGAGGTCGCGGCGCAGCTTCTCCAGACGCTCCCGGGAGGCCGGGTCGGTCTCCTTGGCGAGCGCCAGCTCCTCCATCTTCAACCGGTCCACGGAACGCTGGAGTTCGTCGATCTCGACGGGGGACGAGTCGATCTCCATGCGCAGCCGGGAGGCGGCCTCGTCGACGAGGTCGATGGCCTTGTCGGGCAGGAAGCGGGAGGTGATGTACCGGTCGGACAGGGTGGCCGCCGCGACCAGCGCGCTGTCCGCGATCTGCACCTTGTGGTGGGCCTCGTAGCGCCCCTTGAGACCGCGCAGGATGGCGATGGTGTCCTCGACCGTCGGCTCGGAGACCAGCACCTGCTGGAAGCGCCGCTCCAGGGCGGGGTCCTTCTCGATCCGCTCGCGGTACTCGTCGAGGGTCGTCGCGCCGACCATGCGCAGCTCACCTCGGGCGAGCATCGGCTTGAGCATGTTGCCGGCGTCCATGGCGGAGTCCCCGCCGGCCCCGGCCCCCACCACCGTGTGCAGCTCGTCGATGAAGGTGATGATCTGCCCGTCGGAGTCCTTGATCTCGGCGAGGACGGTCTTCAGCCGCTCCTCGAACTCACCCCGGTACTTGGCACCCGCGACCATCGCGCCCAGGTCGAGCGCGACCAGCCGCTTCTCCTTGAGGGACTCCGGCACGTCCCCCTTCACGATCCGCTGGGCGAGCCCCTCGACGACGGCGGTCTTGCCGACGCCCGGCTCACCGATGAGGACGGGGTTGTTCTTGGTGCGGCGGCTCAGCACCTGCACCACCCGCCGGATCTCCTGGTCCCGCCCGATGACGGGGTCGAGCTTCCCCTCGCGCGCGGCGGCGGTGAAGTCGGTGCCGAACTTCTCCAGGGCCTTGTACTGCCCCTCCGGGTCGGCGGTGGTCACCCGGCGTCCGCCGCGGGCCTTGCGGAAGGCCTCGACCAGCTTCTTCGGGGTGGCGCCCTGCGCGCCGAGCACCTCACCGGCCTGCCCGCCCTTGGCGGCGATCCCGATGAGCAGGTGCTCGGTGGACAGGTACTCGTCCCCCAGCTCCCTGGCCCGCGCCTGCGCGTCGGCGATCACGGCGAGCAGCTCGCGGTTGGGCTGCGGCGGCGCGACGGTGGACCCGGTCACGCTGGGCAGCGAGCCGAGCACCCGCTCCGTACCGGCGCGCACGGCGGCCTGGTCGGCGTCGACGGCGGCGAGCAGATCGACGATGTTCTCGTTGTCCTGCCCCTGGAGCAGCGCGAGGAGCAGGTGGGCTGGGGTGAGATCGGGGTGTCCCTCGGACACGGCCCGGTTGCCGGCCGCCTGGATGGCGTCCCGGCTCCGGTTGGTCAGCTCGGCGTCCACGTTCGCTGTCTCCTCCTTGCGTCAGCCGTGAGCACTGACTCGGGCAACGTACACAAAGTTGAGTCTATTCCACTCAAGGGGGCCTGCGGGAGCCATGGAGCGGCTAAGTTCCGACCATGGCCGCATACCCTCAGAACCCGGGCGCTCCCGACGCGCCGTACCTCGCCTTCTGGCGTGAACGACACTTGTGCACCCTGACCACACCACGCCCGGACGGTTCTCCGCACGTGGTGCCGGTCGGCGTCACCTACGACCCGGAGGCCCGGCTGGCTCGGGTGATCTCCGACAAGGCCAGCAAGAAGGTCAGGAACGTCCTGGCCGCGGGTCCGGCGGGTGCGCGGGCGGCCGTCTGCCAGGTGGCCGGCCGCCGCTGGGCCACCCTGGAGGGCCGTGCCTTCGTCCGCACGGAACCGGACCGGGTCAAGGAGGCGGAACACCGCTACGAGGAGCGCTACGGCCACGCCCCACGCCCGAACCCCACCCGCGTGGTGATCGAGATCCAGCTGACCCGGGCCATGGGCCGCGGCTGAGGGGGCGACAGGCCGCGGCCGACGGGCGACGGGCGAGCCCGCCGGAGCGACCGGCGACCGGTCGGTGGCAGACGGGCGGCCGAGACCGGCGGACAGCGACCAGCAGACCGGCGACGGAGACCGGCGGACCGACGACGGAAACCGGCAGGCCGGCGATGGAAACCGGCAGCCCGGCACCGACGCGGCGACGGAATCCGGCAAGGCCGGCAACCGAGACGGGCGACCGGGAGGCCGGGACCGGCGACCGACGGACGGCAGCCCCGCCCCGGAACCCGGCACATCAGCACACCGGCGACCACGTGACCGGATGCACACCCGCCCCTTTCCAGCCACCCCGCACGCGGTCCGCGTCACCCGCGAACCCGACATGTCCCCACGAACTGCAGCGGCGTCACCGTGTTCAGGTCACGGTGACGCCGCTGCGGGGGGAAGCGCCTGAGGCGATCTGTTACGACGGGGGAATCGCGTCAGGCACTGCGGGGGGTGGCTGAAATGGTCCTGGGGGCGGTCGGACTCGCCGACTCCGCCAGCTGGTGGTCGCGCTGGTCGAGGTTCACGAAGATCATTCCGTATCGGATGGCACACCGAACCGGCTGCGGCGCCCCCCGAGGCCGTCGCAGACACCGGTAGGCCCGTACGTCCCCGTCATCGTCCCGCGTGACGACCACGGGCTCTCCGAAGACGGTCACCATCAACGAGTCACCGCTGTGGGGGATGGCGGTGACCAGGTCGATGAAGTGCCAGCCGGAGCGGTAGGCGGTGGCCATTTCGCGGCGGAACGAACGGTCGTCAGGTGGTGTGGTCATCACGATCAGTCCCACCTGCTGTCAAGGGGGACGGCCGGCGCTTCCTCGATGACGACCGCGGCGACCACGGCCTGAGCACCACCCGTCTTGTGCGCGTCGCTTCTCGCTTCGGAGAGGCCGATCAGTGTTCCGACGGCCACAACGGCGGAGAAGGCGGCGACAAGCCCCGAGCGAAGCATTCTCTTACGCATAGTCGGCTTCGTCCTCACTTGAAGGTCCCCTCTTCCCCCGTCGAGTAAGACGATGGCTCATTCAGGCACGTCATGGCCACACGATCGGTGCATCATGTTCCTGCATGTTCAGGACCCTGGGGGGTGGAGATTTGGCAACAAATGGGACTAAGGCGACACATCCCCATGCGGTGACCGAGCTGTGTGAGGAGGGAAGCCGCCTCTACGCGAACGCCCTGCGCACCGGCCGCATCCAGCGGGCGGATGTCGAGCCCGCTCCCTGCCTGATGGACTTCGCCCTCCTCCACCCCGACCCCGACGACGCCGGCTGGCTGCGTCCGGTTCCCCCCTCCGTCGCCCTCGCCCAGCGGCTGCATCCCATCGAACGCGAGATCACCGAGAGCCGGCGGCTGTCGATCGCGCTCACCGAGGTCTTCGAGCCGTTCATGGCCCTCAGCGCCCAGGAGACCGCCCCCACCCACTCCATCACGGTGCTCGAGGGCCTCGACCGCATCAACGCGGCGCTCGACCTCGCGACCTCCCAGTGCCGGACCGAGATGCTCACCGTCCAGCCCAGCGGCCGCCGCAGCCCCGAGAACCGCCTCCTGGAGGCGCTGGAGCGCGACAGGCCGCTGATCGAGCGCGGGGTGCGGATCCGCACCCTCTACCAGCACACGGCCCGCTACAGCCCCGACCGGCTGGCCTACGTGGACCAGTTCACCGACGGCAAGGTCGAGTACCGCACCATCGACGAGCTCGTCGAACGGCTCGTCATCTGCGACGACGCCGTCGCCTTCATCCCCATCCGCGAGGACCGGCAGGTGGCCCTCGAACTGCGCCACCCCGGCCTCGTCCGCTACCTGATCAAGGTCTTCGAGTTCATGTGGGGCCGCGCGGTGCCGCTGAGAGCGGGGACCCCGTACGAGACCGACCCGGACGGCATCACCGACATCCAGCACTCCATCGCCAAGCTCCTCGTCGAGGGTCACGTCGACGAGGCCATCGCCCGCCGGCTGGGGATGAACGTCCGCACCTGCCGGGCCCACATCGCCAAGCTCGCCACCGCCCTCGGCAGCGGCAGCCGCGCCCAACTGGGCTACCTCATCGCCCAGTCGGGAATCCTGGAACGGCAGCACTGACTCCGGAACCGAACCGCGCCCACCGACCCTCACACTGAACCGGGAGCACACGACCGGGAGCAGCGCCCCGGGAGCACCGACCCCCCGAGGAGAGGGCCACGCGTGACCGCCGTAGCGCACGACCATGGACCGGACGGGCCCTGCGAGGCGGCCCTGGAGCTCTATGCGCGCGCCCTGCGGTCGGGCCACCTCCCGGCGCGGGAGGCGGAGTCGCACCCCTGCCTGGTCGACACCGGGCTCCTGCGGCCGGAGCACGACGCCCCCACCGGCTGCGCCCCCTGGCCCCGGCCGTCGCCCTGCCCCGGCTGCTGCGCACCATCGCCGACGACATCGCCCGCCGCCGTCGCCGCGAGACCTGGCTGGCGGAGGCCTTCGAACCGCTCCTCGCGCTGGCCGTACCGGGAGCCGATCCGGCGGACGCCTCCGAACTCCGTCTGATCAGCGGGCTCGGCCGGATCAACCAGGTCATCACGCGGACCATGACCGAGGCCTGCGGCGAGCTGTTCACCATCCAGCCCCACGCCGGCCACGTGGGCCCGCTGCCCGAGGTCCACGCCGAGGCCCTCGACCGCGACCAGGCCTTCCTCGACCGCGGCGGCCGCATCCGCACCCTGTACCAGCACACCACGCGCCACATCCCCACGGTCCAGGCCCGCTACGAGCGGCTGCGGGGCGACGTGGAGGCCCGCACCCTCGACGAGATCACCGAACGCCTCGTCATCGTCGACCGCGCGGTCGCCTTCATCCCGGCCAGCAAGGACCGCACCCTGGCCCTGGAGGTCCGCCACCCCGCCCTCATCGGCTACTTCGCCACCACCTTCGACCGCCCCTGGCGCCTGGCGACACCGATGTACCCGGAGACCGTCCGCCGGCCCAGCCTCAACGGCGTCACCCCCCGCCAGCGCGCGATCGCCGCCCTCCTCGTCGAGGGCCACACCGACGCCGTGATCGCCGACCGCCTCGGCATGAACGTGCGCACCGCCCGCGTCCACATCGCCAAGCTGGCCGCCACCCTCGGCAGCGTGAGCCGCGCCCAACTCGGCTACCTCATCGGACGGTCCGGGATCCTCGACCGGGAAGGATGACGGGAGCCGCCACCCCGGGCAGCGGCCCGTCCAGGCCCACCTGGGCGATCCGTACGCCCAGCTGCGTACGGCTGGCCGCGCCGAGCGTCTCCGACAGACGGGCGATGTGCGCCCGGCAGGTACGGACGCTGATGCCCAGGCGTTCCGCGATCACCGCGTCCTGGTGTCCCTCCGCCAGCAGCGCCGCGATGGACTGCTCCCGGTGCGAGATGCCCTCGATGCGGGTCTCGGGCAGCGGCGCGGTCAGCGGGATCGCCAGCCGCCAGAGCCGTTCGAAGACGGTGACCAGGTAGGCGATCAGGGCCGGGTGGCGCAGCTCCAGCGCCATCGTGCGGTCGGCGTTCGCGGGGATGAAGGCGACCGTGCGGTCGAAGAGCATCAGCCGGTCGATGACCTCGTCCAGGGTCCGCGCCTCGACCGCGTCGCCCATCAGCTCAAGGTAGTTCAGCAGTCCCTGGCCGTGCCGGGCGACATGGTTGTACAGGTCCCGCATGCGCACGCCCCGCCCGCGCAGCGCCAGCGCCCGGTGCAGGCCCTCGGAGAGCTCGTGCTCGCGCCGGATACCGCCCGGCTGGACCGTCAGCACCTCCGTCGTACAGGCCTCCGTCGCCTGGTCCAGGGCCGCCTGGATGCGGGCGGCACCGTCCAGGACGCGGATCGCCGCCCCTTCCCCGGCCGCCGGGGCCGGCCCGCCCAGGCCCGCGTACCACTCGAAGGCGGCCACCGCCGAACCCATCCGCCGCTGGCTCGCGCTGACCTCGTCGTACAGTCCGCGCAGCAGCCGGGTCATGACCTCCTGCGGGGAGGTCGGCACCAGCCAGTCCATGTCGTCGGGGTCCGGGTGGAGCAGGGCGAGGTCCAACAGGCAGGGCACCGGCTCGGCGTCCCGGCGCGGCACACGGCCCCGCCGTACGGCCCGGGAATACACGCGATCCCCGGCCTCGCACAGTCGGTCAGCACCGTGAGGATGCTCCTCCGTCCCGTGCCCGGCCATCGCCCATCCCACCCCCGCTGTCCGCCTCTTCCGCAGCGCAACTATGCGCGGCCCCGGACCGGCTCCGCAACACGGCTCCGTCCGCCGCCACCGAGGAAAACCGCCCATCCGTACGGGTATCTCCCGGCCTCCGCCCCTCGCACTGCAACAAGCTGACGGTGGCGGGCCCGCGGACAGCCCGGGTCCGCCTCGGCGCGCTCTCCGACATCCCTACCCCGCTCGGGCCGTCCCACGGCGGTCACGGGGCGACGCCCGCCTCCGGCGGCAGGCGCCCGCCCGCGAGCGGGACCATGGCCGAGACGGAGCGTGGACGCCCCGGCAGGCACACCGCGCGTCCCCCGCAAGCGGGACCATGGCCGAGACGGAGCGTGGACTTCCCGGCAGGCACACCGCGCGTCCCCCGCGAACGACACGAGGGGTACGCGGTGTCGCGTACCCCTCCCGTCGACGTCCCGGCCCGCCGGGTGCCGGATCACTCCAGGTCGATCGCCTTGCAGTCCGCCGCGTACTTGGCGGTGCAGATGTCGGAGACCTTGTAGATGCCGTCCGCGATGACGGTGCTCTCGATGTTGCTCTTGGTCAGGGCGACCACCGTGATCAGCTGGGCCGGGATGTCCTTGTCGGTGGGGCTGTCGACCGTGTCGCGGGTGAGGGCGTCGAACTGGATGTCACGTCCCTGGACCCTGGCGACGGCCATCTCGGCGGCGGCCTCCGCCAGCTGCGGGTAGGGCTTGTACACGCTCATGTACTGCTCGCCGCTGACGATCCGCTGCACCGCCGACAACTCCGCGTCCTGGCCGGTGATCGGCGGCAGCTTGCTGACACCCGCGGCCTCCAGGGCCTTGATGATGCCGCTCGCCATGGCGTCGTTGGCGGAGTAGACGGCCGCGATGTTGTTCTTGCCGATCTCGTTGATCGCCTCGGTCATGTTGGCCTGGGCGGCCTCCGGGCTCCACGCCTTGGTGTCGTAGGAGGCGGAGATGGTCACCCGGTCCTTCAGCTCCGACAGCGCGCCGTCCTTGAACTGCTTGGCGTTCGGGTCGGTCGGAGAGCCGTTCATCATGACGATCTTGTCGGAGGTGTCGACGTCGCCCAGCGCCTCCACCAGGGTGCGCCCCTGCACCTCGCCGACCAGCTCGTTGTCGAAGGAGACGTAGGCGTCGATCGGGCCCTCGGCCAGGCGGTCGTAGGCGATGACGGGGATGCCCGCGTCCTTGGCCTTGCGCACGGTGTCCACGATGGCGTGCGCGTCGACGGCGTCCAGCAGGATGATGTCGACCTTCTCGTCGATCATGCGCTCCATCTGGGTCACCTGGGTGTCCGAGTCGGCGTCCGCGTTGGCGTACTCGGTCCTGCCCTTGTTCTGGGTGAGCGAGGCGACCTTGTCCCGGATGATGGGGTAGTCGAACTCCTCGTACCGGGTGTTCGTCTTCTCCGGCATCAGCACACCGACGGTGATGTCGTTGGTCTTGGTCGGCGTCGCTTCACCGGCGTCCTCCGTCGCGCTCAGCATCCCGCATCCCGCGAGCGAGAGGGACAGCGTGGAGACGGCCACGGCCATGGCGGTACGACGACGCATTCGGGGGCTCACTTCAGGTGCGTTTCGGACATGGGTGCGACATGTTGACCCAGGTGTCTGAAAAGACAACGCGTCGGCGACCGCCGACGTCAAGCCGAACTACTTAACGAAGTAACAACATCGCACTCCGCTCAGCGTGTGAAGACGCATGGAGACGGAGCGGAAACCTCTCCGGACACTCTTTACGGTCCCTCCACCGCACCGGACTTCACGGGAAGGCGAACAACCGCACAACCAACCCGGTCACTCGTGAGTCGATCTCCCGACGGCCGATTTCGCCGTTTCCACTCGAGCGGGGGACCTCATGGACCGTATGAAGCCAGCCAGACTCTCGACGGCCGTCGTGCTCGCCACGACCGGCGGTCTGCTCACCACGGTCACCGTGGCCGCCACACCCGCCTCGGCCGCCGCCAGTTGCGTCTCGCCGGTCTACCAGCGGCAGATGTTCGCCAACACCACCTTCTCCGGCGGGCCGAAGAGGACCGACTGCGACTCCGCGATCGACCAGAACTGGGGCACGGGCGCCCCGGCCGCCGGGCTGCCGTCCAACCACTTCGGTGTCCGCTGGACGGTGACGCGGGACTTCGGCTCCGGCGGCCCCTTCGCCCTCACCGCCTCCAGCCAGGACGGCATCCGGGTCTACGTCGACGGCGTCCGCAGGATCGACCTGTGGCGAAACGTCTCCGCCACGGTCTCCCGGACGCTCAACCTCACCGTCCCCGCCGGCAAGCACACCCTGCGGATCGACTACGTGAACTGGACGGGCAGGGCCGACGTCAAGTTCGCCTACGCGCCCCGCACGTCGGCGACCGTCGACAAGGTCAGGCCACTCGCCCCGACCGAGGTGGGGGTCGGCTACTACCCCGACACCAACCGGGCGAAGTACACCTGGGCGAAGAACAAGGAGATGGACCTCGCCGGGTACCGCGTCTACCGGCGCCTGGCCGGCTCCTCCACCTGGACGAAGCTCACCACCACGACGTCGAACACGTACACCGACTCCCCGCCGGCCGACGGCCGGACCTACTACTACGAGATCCGCGCCTACGACAAGGCGGGCAACGTCTCGCCCGGCTCGGCCGACCGGGGCATCATCAGTGTCGACCGGGTGGCCCCCACCGCCCCGACCGGCGTGACCGCCACGTCGACGAAGACGGCCAACACCCTGTTCTGGGCCCCGGTACCGACCGCGGTCAAGTACGAGGTGGCCCGCGCGGAGACGGTCGACGGCCCGTACACGAGCATCGTGCACGTCCCCTCCACGTCGTACGCCGACGCCTTCGCCCCGGCCGACGTGCCGGTGTTCTACAAGGTGCGGGCCCTGGACGCGGCCGCGAACCCGTCGCCGTACTCGAAGGCCGTCACCGCCACCCGCGACACCGTGGCACCCGGCGCCCCGCAGGACCTGAAGGTCGTCGCCCAGGACGTCGGCGGGGTGACCCTGACCTGGCTGAACGGCGGCTCGGACGCGACCGGTTACGTCGTCTACCGCTCGGCCACCACCACCGGCGGCCAGACCAGGATCGGCACGACCGGCACGCTCACCTACCGGGACACCACGGGCGAGCCGGGCCGGCCGTACACGTACCACGTGGCCGCCGTGGACGCGGCCGGCAACGAGTCGGCGGCGCAGGCGACGACCGCCACCCGCACCGTCGACCAGAACAGCGCCCCCGCCACCCCGACCTGGAACACCGCCAGGATCGTCGGTGACCAGCTCGTCCTCGACTGGGCTCAGGACGGCTACGTCGAGGTCGGCGGCTACCTCGTCTACCGGTCCCGCTCGGCCACCGTGGACACCTCCGAGACGGCGATGCCGTACGCCTCCGTCGACGGCCCCCTGTCCCAGTACCAGGCCACCGTCCCCGCCACCGAACGCGACTACTACTACGCCGTCGTCGCCACCTCGGCCGGCCACGGCGTCCGCTCGGCCGCCTCGAGCGCGGTCCTGCCGTCGGTGAGCGCGACACCGCCGCCGCAGCCCACCCAGGTGGACCAGGTCACCGCCGGCGACGGCCGGGTGACGCTGACCTGGGGCACCGCGCCGGACCTCCCGGGCGAGTCCCGCATCACCGGGTACCGCGTCCACCGCTCGACCACCCCCGGGGTCACCAGGGAGAACGCCGAGGCGGTCCTCTCCACCACGGCGTCCGACCTCACCGACACCGGCCTGACCAACGGCACGACGTACTACTACGCCGTCACCACGGTCAACGCGGCCGGCCTGGAGTCGACGCTGTCCTCCGAGGTCTCGGCGACCCCCACCGCGCCGTAGCGCGGAAAGGCCGTGACACGTCCGTGACCTGCGGGGTCGCCGCTTCCGGCGCTGTTGCGAAGCGGTGACGAAGTGACGGTCGATCAAGGATGAACGCCGGGTGAGGATGGGTGCACCGCGGGCCGCCGGGGGGAACGCAGGAACCGGCCGCGCGCGGGGCACCCTCTTCTTCTTTCTCAGCTCTCAGCGTCACCGCCGTCACGGATGCGGACTTCCGGCACCGTCACCGCAGTGCGCCCCTAGCGATTCCTGGGGGAATCCACCATGTCCGCGTCCGCCGTGACCGCCGCGCCCGCCCGTCCCGTCGCCGCCCGCCGCCTCCGCGCCCTGGCCGCGACCACCGTCGCCGCCGCCGTCGCCGGCACCGTCCTCGCCCCGGTGACCGCCCTCGCCGCCGACGGGGCGACCGGCGGCGCCCCGCTGACGATGACGCTGGGCGCGCCCACCCCGGACGGCCCGCTGAAGCGGGGCGGGGCGACGGAGTCGATGCTGCTGACGGTCACCAACTCCTCCGCCAAGGCACAGGAGTTCGCGGCGTGGCTGCCCGGCGAGGCGGACGGCCCGAGCCCGCTGCTCGCGGACTCGGTCGTCTTCGACGTCACCGCGGTCGACGCGCCCGCCACCACGTCCCGGGTCGGGCGGCAGGACGGCTCCTGGCAGGGCCTGTTCTTCCCCGCCTCCGGCGACGCGTCGACCAGCTTCTCGATCCCCGCGAAGAGCGAGTTCACCTGGAAGGTCACCGTCGGTCTCGGCGCCACCTACCCCACCAACGACGGCGACTTCACGCTGACCGCGGGCGCGCTGGCCGGTGACGTCGACGACGACCCGGCCCGCAACACCGTCGTCTTCACGACGGACCCGAAGATCACGCCCGGCACGCTGGACCTGACCTGGGTGCGGGACGACAACGTCGTCGCCCGCCCGGGCCGGCGCGCCGGCCTGACGCTGACCGCGACCGCCACCGGCCCCGGCGAGTTCCCCGCCGAGCTGCGCCGCACGATCTCCGCGCAGGGCTTCCGCGACGGCGCGGGCGACCCGGACTTCATCCTGGAGGCCGAGGTCGGCGGCAGGATCGTGAAGCTGGAGGAGACCAACGAGAGCCAGTGGGAACTGCCCGCCCTCCCGAAGGGCTTCGGGGCCGCCTCCGGCACCGCGAGCATCGACGTCTACCTCTCGCTGGGCGAGAACACCGACATCACCAAGGACACGGAGGTCCCGCTGGAGGCCCTGTTCTCCATGGGGGACACCTACGGCTTCACCGGCATCCCGACCGAGGTGACGGCCGGTCCCGCGAAGTCCACCCCGGGCTCCCCGTCGGCCACCCCGTCGACCGAGCCGTCCGAGTCCCCGTCCGCCCCCGCCTCCGCGACCCCGCCGGCGTCCGCCTCCACCACCCCGGCCGCCGCCACGACGACCACCACCACGACCAGCGGCTCCCTGGCCGCCACCGGTTCCGGCGGCACGGGCCGGTACGCGGCCCTCGCCGCCGTCCTGGTCGCACTGGGCGGCGCGGCCACCTGGTTCGGCGTCCGCCGCCGGGGCTCGCGCGTCTGACGGTGGGTCACCGCCCTCGCGGGCCCGGAGGGTGACGCTCCCTCCGGGCCGTTTCCCCGTGGACCGGTACCGTCGTCCCGATCATGCTTCATCACGGGGAACGGACACTCCATGCGCATCGGGCGAGCACTCACCGTCGGCGTCACCCTCCTCACCCTGACGGTGGTCACGGGGTGCGGCGGTGACGACGGGACCACCACGGACAACGGTGCGGAGGCCGCCGCCACCCCGGACCGGGCCCGCACCACGGCTCCGGCCGGCGGTGACACCGCGGGTGACGGCACGACCGGCGGCAGCTCCACTGCCGGCGGTACCACCGAGCAGGGCTTCGACGGCGCGCTCCCCGAGGCGTCGGACATCGCCACCCTCGCGCGGTACGTCGACCTCTTCACCTCCTGCAAGGAGGTGGAGACCGGTGACGCGTACGACGCCGGCCACGACGCCTCGGACGCCGCCTGGGGTTCGCAGGAGGCGGCGGACGCCTCGTGGGGCATCGGGGAGCGCGCCGTGTGCAAGGACTTCACGTACCCCATAGCCCTGCTGACGGTGTCGGACATGAGGACGTTCCAGACCGCGGCCAAGGCCGCCGGCGACGAGTTCGCCGTCGGGGAGAACATCGCGGTCGTCCCGGTCGGCGACGAACAGGTCGAGGCCCTGTCGAACTCGGAACTCGTCTTCCTCAGCTGCGACCCGGACTTCGCGCCGCCGAGCGGCTACCGGACGGAGTCGGCCCTCGTCGACGGTTGCGTGCTGAGCGACTACTGGCCCGCCTGACCCCGGCCACCCGGCCGCCCCCCGCTCGATCCCGCGCCCGTACAACCAATCCCCGTCCTGACCGGTCCTTTTCGCGACGGCTGATCTGCGCCGTCGCCGAAGAGGACCGAAGGACGGAATGAACCGAGCCAGACGCACGACCGCCGCGGCAGCGACCGCGCTCGTGCTCGCCACCGCGGGCGGCCTGATCGCCGTCACGGCCGCGCCGGCCTCCGCCGCCGGCTGCGTCCCGCCCGCCTACACGCGGCAGATCTTCGCCAACACCACGTTCTCCGGTACGCCGAAGCAGACCGGCTGCGACGCCGTGATCAGCGAGAACTGGGGCACCGGCGCACCGGCCACCGGGGTGCCGTCGAACTACTTCGGCGTCCGCTGGGCGGTGACCCGCGACTTCGGCTCCGGCGGCCCGTTCACGTTCACGGCCGCCGCCCGGGACGGCATCCGCGTCTACCTCGACGGCGTCCGCAAGGTCGACGTCTGGAAGAACGTCTCGACGACGGTGACGAAGACCGTCAACCTCAGCATCCCCTCCGGCAAGCACACTCTCCGCATCGACTACGTCAACTGGACGGGCTCCGCCGACGTCAAGTTCGCGTACACGCCGAGGACGTCCGCGACCGTCGACACGGTGGCCCCGCTGGCACCGAAGGGCGTCTGGACGTCGTACGACACCGTCGGCCTCAAGGCGTACGTGCGCTGGGCGAAGAACCACGAGATGGACCTCGCCGGGTACCACGTCTACCGGCGGCTCGCGGGAAGCACCAGCTGGTCCCGGGTGAACAGCACCCTGCTGACGGGCACGGCCCTCACCGACGCCCCGCCCCCCACCGGCCAGGGCTACTCCTACGAGGTCCGCGCCGTGGACAAGGCCGGGCGGGTGTCGCCCGGTTCGGCGGACGTCTCCGTCACCACCGTCGACCGTACGGGCCCGGCGGCACCGACCGGACTCACCGTCACCGGTGACTGCTACGGGAACAGGCTCGCCTGGAACCCCGTGGCGGGCGCCGCCGGGTACCGGGTGGAGTACTCCCCGCAGGCCTCGGGACCCTTCACCCTGCTGCAGTTCACCACGGACCCGCGGCACCGGGACCTCGACGCCCCGTGCAACGCGCCGCGGTACTACCGCGTCCTGGCCCTGGACCCGCTGGACAATCCGTCGGCCCCCTCGGCCGTGGTGCTCGGGGACGGAGTGGACCGGACCCCGCCGGAGGCGCCCTTCGACGTCGAGGCCTGGGCCGAGGCGTCGGACGTCGACGTCTACTGGAAGGTGTCGCCCTCGACCCAGGCGGACCTCTCCCAGGAGGGCACGCTGCGGGTCTACCGCTCCGCCGGCACCACGGTCGCCCCCGACGCTCAGCCCCTCGACTGCGACATCCGGTACCACGGCAGCACCTCCTCCTCCCCGTGGTACGAGGCCATCTGCCCGAGCACCGACGACTGGGCCCCCGACAGCGTCTACGCCTACGCGGTCACCGCCGTCGACCAGTTCGGCAACGAGTCGCCGCGCTCGACCGTGATCGCGCGCAACGAGGACGCGGTGCCGCCCGCCCCCGTGACCGGGCTGAAGGCCACGCCCCGCAGGGACGGCGTGCTGGTGGAGTGGAACGCCGGCCCCGAGCCGGACGTGTCGACCTACGACGTCTTCTACGGCGTGATGAAGGACGGCGAGCCCGAGTGGCTCGGCCCCTGCAACAACGGTTCCATCTGGAACACCGCCCAGCTGTGCGTCAACCTGCCCGACGGCGAGGACTACGTCTTCACCGCCGTGGCCGACGACCGTTGGGGCAACCAGCTCCCCCTCACCGACCCCTCGGTGCCCCATGTGGCCGCGACCGAGCTCGATGTGCGTCCCCCGGTCACGGCCCCCGAGGGCAGCCCGATCTCCGTCATCAGCGGCTGGACCCAGTACACGTGGATGCCCATGTACTGGAAGTGCGCGCCCGGAGCGGACTGCTCCCAGGTGACGGGCTACCACGTGGACCGCTGGGACCCGGCCCAGGGCGCGTACGTCCGCCTGACCCAGGCCCCGCTCCCCGCCGGCGCCGACCGCTACGAGGACCCGGGCGCCAAGCTCGGTGACACGTACTTCTACCGCGTCACCCCGGTCCTGGCCGACGGCTCGGAGGGCGTCCCTGCCACCGGCTGGCGCCTGTACGCCGCCACGGTCTAGCCCGGCCGGCCCACGCGGAAGGGCCCGTCACCCCACCGGGTGACGGGCCCTTCCCTTACCGCTGACGCGGCCGGAGACCGCCCTACTCCGCCTGCTGCCGCTTCGGCCGCCACACCACCAGCGCGCTGGTCTGCTGCACCTCCTGGTACGGCACCAGGTCGCGCCGGTAGGAGGCGTGCACGGCGGCCTCGCGCTGCTGCATCGCCGCCGCCGCGCCGTCCAGGGCCGCTTCCAGTTCCGCGACGCGGGACTGGAGCGCGGCGACCTGGTTCTCCAGCTCGATGATCCGCTTGATGCCGGCCAGGTTGATGCCCTCGTCCTGCGACAACTGCTGGACGGTGCGCAGCAGTTCGATGTCGCGGGCCGAGTAGCGCCGGCCCCGGCCCGCGGTGCGGTCCGGGGACACCAGACCCAGACGGTCGTACTGGCGCAGCGTCTGCGGGTGGAGGCCGGAGAGCTGGGCCGCCACCGAGATGACGTAGACCGGGGTCTCCTCGGTCAGTTCATACGGGTTACGCCGACGGCCGTCCATCACCCTCAAGCTCCCTTCGCGGCCTCGAACAGCTCCGCCCGCGGGTCCTCACCCGCGGTCGCCTCGCGATACGCCTCCAGTGCGTCACGAGCCTTCCCCGACAGGTCCTTCGGAACACTCACCTCCACGGTGACCAGCAGGTCGCCGCGGGTGCCGTCCTTGCGGACCGCGCCCTTGCCCCGTGCGCGCATGGTGCGGCCGTTGGGGGTGCCGGGCGGCAGTTTCAGCGTCAGGGCCGGGCCGCCGAGGGTGGGCACCCTGACCTCCCCGCCCAGTGCGGCCTCCGCGAAGGTGACGGGCACGGTGACGGTGAGGTTGTCGTCCTTGCGGCCGAAGACCGGGTGCGCGCCGACGTGGACGACGACGTACAGGTCGCCGGCCGGTCCGCCGCGTTCACCGGGGGCGCCCTTGCCGCGCAGCCGGATCCGCTGCCCGTCGGTGACGCCCGCGGGGATGCGGACCTGCATCGTGCGGGAGGACTTGGCCCGGCCGCTGCCCTTGCACTCCATGCAGGGGTGCTCGGCGATCAGTCCGCGGCCCTTGCAGTCCGGGCAGGGGTCGGTGAGGGAGAAGCCTCCACCGGAGCCCCGCGCCACCTGGCCGGTGCCGACGCAGGTGGGGCACACGCGCGGTGTGCCGTTCTTGTCGCCGGTGCCCGAACAGGCCTTGCACGGGGACTGCGAGGACATGCGCAGCGGAACGGTCGCGCCCTCGATGGCCTCCGTGAAGCTCAGCGTGACCTCGGACTCGATGTCCTGGCCCCGCCGGGGCTGGGTGCGCGCGCCCGTGGGACCGCCGCGGTTGAACAGGCCCCCGAAGACGTCACCGAGTCCGCCGCCGAAGCCGCCGGCTCCCCCGCCGCCCTGGGCGCCTCCGAAGAGGTCGCCCAGGTCGAAGTTGAAGGAGCCGCCGCCCGCGCCCGGCCCCGGGCGGAAGCCGCCGTTGCCGAAGAGGGCGCGTGCCTCGTCGTACTCCTTGCGCTTCTTGGGGTCGCCGAGCACGTCGTTCGCCTCGGAGATCTCCTTGAAGCGCTCCTCGGCCTTGGCGTTGCCCTTGTTGGCGTCCGGGTGGTACTCGCGGGCGAGCTTCCGGTACGCCTTCTTGATCTCGGCCTCGGTGGCGTCCTTGGGGACGCCGAGGACCTTGTAGTAGTCCTTCTCGATGAAGTCCTTGGTGCTCATCCTCGACGTCCCTCCTCTCTCATCGATTCAAGCTCAGCCCTCGTCCGGGCCACCGCTCTCCTTGTCGTCGGCCGCCGTGTCGCTCTCCTCGGCCGGCTTGACCGTCTGGGCCCCCGGCTGGGGTTCGGCCACCGCCACCCGCGCGGGGCGGATGGTGCGCTCGCCGATCCGGTACCCGGGCTGCAGAATCGCCACGCACGTCGTCTCGGTGACGTCCGGCGCGTAGCTGTGCATCAGGGCCTCGTGGATCGTCGGGTCGAAGGGCTCGCCCTCCTTGCCGAACTGCTGCAGACCCATCTTCGCCGCGACGGTCTCCAGCGACTCGGCGACGGACTTGAATCCGCCGACGAGTTCGCCGTGTTCCCGCGCGCGGCCGATGTCGTCGAGCACGGGCAGGAGCTCGGTCAGGAGGTTCGCGATGGCGATCTCCTTGACCGCGATCCGGTCGCGCTCGACCCGGCGGCGGTAGTTCTGGTACTCGGCCTGCAGGCGCTGGAGGTCCGCGGTGCGCTCACCGAGCGCGGTGCGGGTCTGGTCCAGCTGGGCCGTCAGACCGGTGATCTGTGCGTTCACGTCCCCGGCCGGGGCCGCGCCCTCCTCCGGGGAGGGGGCGGCCTTCGGCTCGGCGTCGTCGGGGGTGGCGCCGGAGGGGACGTCGGGCTTCTCCTCGAAGCCCGGGGTCTCCTCCGTCACGCGGCACCGTCCTTGCGCTCGTCGTCCACGATCTCGGCGTCGACGACGTCGTCGTCGGCGGCCTTCCCACCGGCGGCGGCACCCTCGGGACCGCCCGCGGCCTGCGCGGCCTGGGCGTCGGCGTACATGGCCTGGCCCAGCTTCTGCGAGACGGCGGCGACCTTCTCGGTGGCGGTGCGGATCTCGGCCGTGTCCTCGCCCTTGAGCTTCTCCTTCAGCTCGGCGACGGCTTCCTCGACCTCGGTCTTGACCTCGCCGGGGACCTTGTCCTCGTTGTCCTTGAGGAACTTCTCGGTCTGGTAGACCAGCTGCTCGCCCTGGTTGCGGGCCTCGGCGGCCTCGCGGCGGCGGTGGTCCTCCTCCGCGTACTGCTCGGCCTCCTGGCGCATGCGGTCGACCTCGTCCTTCGGCAGCGAGGAGCCGCCGGTGACGGTCATCTTCTGCTCCTTGCCCGTGCCCAGGTCCTTCGCGGTCACGTGCATGATGCCGTTGGCGTCGATGTCGAAGGAGACCTCGATCTGCGGGACGCCGCGCGGCGCCGGCGGCAGACCGGTCAGCTCGAACATCCCGAGCTTCTTGTTGTACGCCGCGATCTCGCGCTCGCCCTGGTAGACCTGGATCTGCACGGACGGCTGGTTGTCCTCGGCCGTGGTGAAGATCTCGGAGCGCTTGGTCGGGATCGTGGTGTTGCGCTCGATCAGCTTGGTCATGATGCCGCCCTTGGTCTCGATGCCGAGGGACAGCGGGGTCACGTCGAGGAGCAGGACGTCCTTGACCTCACCCTTGAGGACACCGGCCTGGAGCGAGGCGCCGATGGCGACGACCTCGTCCGGGTTCACACCCTTGTTGGCCTCCTTGCCGCCGGTCAGCTCCTTGACGAGCTCGGCGACGGCGGGCATACGGGTGGAGCCACCGACGAGGACGACGTGGTCGATCTCGTTGATGGAGACGCCGGCGTCCTTCATGACGTTGAAGAACGGGGTCTTGCAGCGCTCGAGCAGGTCCGCGGTGAGCTGCTGGAACTGGGCGCGGGTGAGCTTCTCGTCCAGGTGCAGCGGGCCCTCGGCGGAGGCGGTGATGTAGGGCAGGTTGATCGAGGTCTCGGTGGACGAGGAGAGCTCGATCTTCGCCTTCTCGGCGGCCTCACGCAGACGCTGGAGCGCCATCTTGTCCTTGGAGAGGTCCACGCCGTGGCCGCTCTGGAACTGCTTGACCAGGTAGTCGACGACGCGCTGGTCCCAGTCGTCACCACCGAGGTGGTTGTCACCGTTGGTGGCCTTCACCTCGACGACGCCGTCACCGATCTCCAGGAGGGACACGTCGAAGGTGCCGCCACCGAGGTCGAAGACGAGGATCGTCTGGTCGTCCTTGTCGAGGCCGTAGGCGAGCGCGGCCGCGGTGGGCTCGTTGACGATGCGGAGCACGTTGAGACCGGCGATCTCACCGGCTTCCTTCGTCGCCTGGCGCTCGGAGTCGTTGAAGTAGGCGGGGACGGTGATGACCGCGTCGGTCACCTTCTCGCCCAGGTAGGCCTCGGCGTCCCGCTTCAGCTTCTGCAGGATGAAGGCGGAGATCTGCTGCGGGTTGAAGTCCTTCCCGTCCAGCTGGATCTTCCAGTCGGTGCCCATGTGACGCTTCACGGAACGGATGGTCCGGTCCACGTTGGTGACCGCCTGACGCTTGGCGACCTCGCCGACCAGCACCTCGCCGTTCTTGGCGAAGGCGACGACGGACGGCGTGGTCCTGGCGCCCTCGGCGTTGGTGATGACGGTGGGCTCGCCGCCCTCCAGAACGCTGACGACGGAGTTAGTCGTGCCCAGGTCGATGCCGACCGCACGTGCCATGGTGATCTTCCTCCAGCTGACTTGAGTGGAACGGACTCAAGTGTGCACGAGGCTCACCGCCCGGTCAACAGACCTGAGTCGGCCGGACTCAACTCTTATCCGTTCCTTACACGCAAGGACCCGCTGACCTGCGAGGACGCCATACGGCGCGGTGTTCGCACCGGGGATTCGGCCGACCGCCTGGGGGGTTGCACCACGGAGACGTGTTGACGCCGGGCGCGGTTCCGGCCCCGCACGGCACCCTCCCCGGGGCGCGCGTACACCGGCACCCGCCACAGCCCGAGGACGACGACCAGGACGCCGCCCGCCACCCAGAGCGCGGCGTGCGCGCCCGCCCAGCCGGTGTGCACCAACGCCCCGACGAGCACCCCCGCGAAGGCCGCGGCACCGACGACGACCGTCACCCCCTGCGGCGTGAGCCCGAGCCGCCTCAGCCGGTGGGCGAGATGGTCGGGGGCGCGCCGCCGCAGCGGGCGTCCGGCGGCGCGGCGCGCCAGCAGGACGAGGGCGGCGTCGGCGGTGGCGACCGCGGTGAGCGCGAACAGCACGCCCGCGCCGGCCGCCGCGTCCTGTCCCGCGCGGAAGGTCACCGCCGCGACGGCGAGCAGGAAACCGGCGAACAGCGCGCCGCAGCCGCCGAGCGCCACGCGCGCGGGAGGCCAGTTGTGCATCAGGAACCCGGTCAGCGCGGCGGCGAGCACGCTCAGCAGCACCGCGAGCCCGTCCATCACCTCGGCCGCCGCGCACACGGCCGCGCCGAAGGCGGTGACGACCGCCACCGTGCCGGCCACGCCGTCGGCGTGGTCGAGGGACCGGAAGGCGAGCGCGACACAGGTGATCCAGCCGACGGCCACGACGCCGGCGGCGACACCGGTGTCGCCGTACGGCACCACGCAGGCCGCCGCCACGGCCGTACCGGCGACCAGGAACCGCGTCTTGAGCCGCCACACGTCCGCGATCAGCCCGAGTGCGGCGAGCCCGCCGCCCGCGGCGAGCAGCGCGCCCATGCCGTCCCCGAGCGGGGCGATGCCCGTCCAGTTCCCGACGACCGCGACGAGACACGTCGCCAGTACGACGGCCACACCCCCCGACAGGGCCACCCGTCGCTGTCGCTGGCGCCGGTCGATCAGCCCGACGCGCAGGGCGGGTACGCGCAGCAGCGCGGCGAGGACGGCGGCGAGGAACAGGGCGGAGGTGGCAGCGGCGATCCCGTAGAGCACGGACATAAATTAGTCATGAATGTACCAATTTGGTACGAATAACACGAACGGATTCCGCAGCGGTCCCGAGCGGCCCGCCGGGGCGCCCCCCGGCAGCCTCCTGAGGCAACCCTCAGCGACGCAGATCACCGCACGCCTGGCTACAGTGCGACGGAAGATGAGGGTAGTCTCAGACGGACTGCATAAGTTACCGCTTAGTAATTTCGGGGAACCCGTCGAAGGACCCCCGACGAAACCCCTCGCAGGCCCGAGGAGCCCCCATGCAACTCGCCGCGATCATCGTGTCGCTGGCCCTGACCGTGGTCGGCGTCGCCCTGCTCGCCCGCGCCATCGGCCAGTTCGTCCGGTACTTCAAGCTGGGCCAGCCGGTCCCGGCGGGAACCCGGACCGACAACCCCTACCAGCGCAGCGTGACACTGGTCCGCGAGTTCCTCGGCCATACGCGCATGAACCGCTGGGGGATCGTCGGTGTCGCCCACTGGTTCGTCGCGATCGGCTTCCTCACGCTGCCGCCGACGATCATCACCGCGTACGGCCAGCTGTTCCAGGCCGACTGGACGCTGCCCGTCATCGGCGGCTTCCTGCCGTACGAGCTGTACATCGAGTTCATCGCCGCGATGACCACCCTCGGCATCGCCACGCTGATGGTCATCCGTCTGCTGAACCTGCCCTCGCGCCCCGGCCGCAAGTCCCGCTTCGCCGGCTCCAAGATGGGCCAGGCGTACTTCGTCGAGTACGTCATCCTCACCATCGGCCTGGCCATCTACGTGCTGCGCGGCCTCGAGGGCGCGCTGCACCACGTGGAGCACTACGAGGCCGCGTACTTCGCCTCGTACCCGCTGATCCTGGCCTTCGACGGCCTGAGCGTGGCCACGCTGCAGAACCTGGTCTACCTCTTCGCGATGATCAAGCTGGGCACGACCATGATCTGGATGATCACGGTCAGCCTGAACACCAACATGGGTGTCGCCTGGCACCGCTTCCTGGCGTTCCCGAACATCTGGTTCAAGCGCAACGCGACCGGTGGGACCGCCCTCGGCGGCCTCCAGCCGATGACCTCCGGCGGCAAGCCGATCGACTTCACCGACCCCGGTGACGACGACGTCTTCGGCGTCTCCCAGGTCGAGCAGTTCTCCTGGAAGGGCCTGCTGGACTTCTCCACCTGCACCGAGTGCGGCCGCTGCCAGTCGCAGTGCCCCGCCTGGAACACCGGCAAGCCGCTCTCCCCCAAGCTCCTGATCATGTCCCTGCGGGACCACGCCCACGCCAAGGCCCCCTACCTGCTGGCCGGCGGCGGCAAGACGATGGAGGGCGAGGAGAAGGCCTCCGAGGAGCAGCTCAAGGACGTGCCCGCCACGGCTCTCGCCGAGGCCGAGCGCCCGCTGATCGGCACCGCCGAGGAGAACGGCGTCATCGACCCGGACGTCCTGTGGTCCTGCACCACCTGCGGCGCCTGCGTCGAGCAGTGCCCGGTCGACATCGAGCACGTCGACCACATCGTCGACATGCGCCGCTACCAGGTCATGATCGAGTCGTCGTTCCCGTCCGAGGCGGGCACGATGCTCAAGAACCTGGAGAAGAAGGGCAACCCCTGGGGCCTGGCGAAGAAGCAGCGCCTGGAGTGGACCAAGGAGGTCGACTTCGAGGTCCCGGTCGTCGGCAAGGACATCGAGGACCTCTCCGAGGTCGAGTACCTGTACTGGGTCGGCTGCGCCGGCGCCCTCGAGGACCGCGCCAAGAAGACCACCAAGGCCTTCGCCGAGCTGCTGCACATCGCGGGCGTCAAGTTCGCGATCATGGGCGGCGACGAGAAGTGCACCGGTGACTCCGCCCGCCGCCTCGGCAACGAGCCCCTCTTCCAGGAGCTCGGCATGGAGAACGTCATGGCTCTGAACATGGCGTTCGGCGAGGAGACGGACGACGAGGGCAACGTCACGCCCGAGTCGAAGAAGCCGAAGTCGGCGAAGAAGATCGTCGCCACCTGCCCGCACTGCCTCAACACGATCGGCAACGAGTACCCGCAGCTCGGCGGCGACTACGAGGTCATCCACCACACCCAGCTGCTCCAGCACCTGGTGGACGAGGGCAAGCTCATCCCGGTGACCCCGGTCGAGGGCATCATCACGTACCACGACCCCTGCTACCTGGGCCGCCACAACAAGATCTACACGCCCCCGCGCGAGATCATCGCCAACGTCCCGGGCCTGCGGAACGAGGAGATGCACCGCCACAAGGAGCGCGGCTTCTGCTGCGGCGCCGGTGGTGCCCGCATGTGGATGGAGGAGCGGATCGGCAAGCGCATCAACAACGAGCGCGTCGACGAGGCCCTGTCCCTCAACCCGGACATCGTCTCCACCGCCTGCCCGTTCTGCCTCGTCATGCTCACCGACTCGGTGAACGGCAAGAAGAACGACGGCAAGGCCAAGGAGTCCATCCAGGTCGTGGACGTCGCCCAGCTCCTCCTGGAGTCGGTCAAGACCCCGGTCGACGACGAGCCCCCGGCGGGCACGTCGGAGTCCGAGAGCGAGCCGGAGCCGCAGCCGGTCAAGTGACCGGCCCGGACGGCACCTCGCCGGTGCGTTGCCGACGCCCCCCTGTCCCCCGCGTGTTGCGCGGGACAGGGGGGCGTCGGCGTACGGGGAGGTCCGGGTGGGGGTGGTCGTACGGGTTGGTCGTGGAGGTGGGTCGTGCGGTCGGTCGTACCGGTTGGCCGCACGGGTCGGCCGCGCAGGTCGCTCGTCCGAGGGCGGACGTACGAGTGCGGACGTAGGAGTCTGGTCCTAGGGGTCCTGTCGTACGAGTCCGGTCGTACGGGTCTGTGCGGGTCTCCCCTTAGGGGATGTCACAGGTCGGCCGCAAAGCCGCCTCCGTAGGGCCGGGCCCCGCACGTCACTTGGCGGGACCAGGTACGTTCGATGACGTGGCTGGATTCAGGATCGGACGTGGCGGCCGGGACGGCCGCGCCCCGCAAGCGCGACCCCAAGACCCTCCGTACGGGCAGCAGACGCCCCAGGGACCGGCGTACGGCTACCCGCCGGCGCAGCAGCCGTACCCGCAGCAGCGGCCGCAGTACCGCGGCGGCCAGCAGCCCCCGTACGGCGGCGGCAGCGGCGGCGGCCAGTGGCCCGGGACGAACGGCGGCGGCCAGGGCGGCGGGTACGGCGGTGAGCCGGAGTACTTCGGCGGCGACGACCCGTACGCCCCCGGGCCGGGCGCCCCCGACCCGTACGCCGCGAACAACCCGGGTCACACGCAGGCGTTCTCGATCGACGACCACCAGCAGTACAGCCAGGGCGAGACCTACCACGCCGGCTCCACGGCCCCGTCCGGCCCGATCGGCCCGCGCCTGCACTGGAAGGAGCTGCTGAAGGGCGTCGTCCTCTCGCCCCACCAGACCTTCCTCCAGATGCGGGACTACACGATGTGGGGTCCCGCCCTCGCCGTCACCTTCCTCTACGGCCTGCTCGCCGTGTTCGGCTTCGACGACACGCGCGAGGACGCGATCAACGCGACGCTCTCCAACGCGATCCCGATCGTCCTGACGACCGCCGTCGCGATGGTGCTGAGCTCCTTCATCCTGGGCGTGGTCACCCACACCCTGGCCCGTCAGCTCGGCGGCGACGGTGCCTGGCAGCCCACGGTCGGCCTCTCCATGCTGATCATGTCCCTCACGGACACCCCCCGCCTGATCTTCGCGATGTTCCTCGGCGGCGACGCGTCGTTCGTCCAGATCCTGGGCTGGGCCACCTGGGTCGCGGCCGGCGCCCTCCTCACCCTCATGGTCACCCGCTCCCACGACCTGCCGTGGCCCAAGGCGCTGGGCGCCTCGGCGATCCAGCTGGTGGCGCTGCTGTCGATCGTGAAGCTGGGCACGTTCTGATCCACAGCTGTGGACAAGGAAGGGGCTCCCCGAACCACTCGGGGAGCCCCTTCCTGTATCCCGCTCCCGCCCAGACGTCGAGAACCCGCCCGGCCCGCGTAGGGGATCTCCGCCGCACGACGAGCGACGCGTCGGCCTGTCACGAGTCAGCGGCCCGGGGGCGGCGCCGTCGGGCCACCTTCCCTGAAGGCTTTCCAGATCGTGGCGAGCGCCACGATCTGCGCCAGGAAAAATCCGATCGAGGCGAAGCGCATCCGATAGACGTACATGACCAGGCTGGCGCTGCTCGGCCAGTAGCGTCGTTCGCTCTGAAACGTCTGCACGTCCATGACCAGGCCAGTGAATGTCATCACCGAGGCGAAGGCGGCGACGGAGCCGGTCACACCCGCCACGCTCTGACCGACGAGTTCGGCGATGATCTGGTGAGCAATGACTGGAATGGCGAACGCGACAGCGACACACAACGCTTTCGTCGGTCCGTGGCGGCCGGGAAGATCACGCCACAACGCCCCCATAAAGAATCCCCCACTCACCCAGATCACATGCCAGTACACAACGGTGAACAAAATGGAAAGAAAGCCTACGTCGCTCCGCGTGAGTGGAATCCATGTATCACTGCCGATGAGGTCGACCCAGTACATCAGGCCGGTCGCGGGGATACCGAACAGGCACGCGATCATCGCGCATCTACAAGCGTTCCCCCACCATGTGGCCATCGGGCCGCAAGCGAAGGCCACGTCGACGGGCCTGACCCCTTCCGGAAGGCACTGGTCCAGACGATCGATTTCCCGCTCGATCGCTTCGTGCGCCGACGTGTTTTCGGCCGGACTACCGGCACGGAGGTGATGAAGCTGTTCCTGGAGCTCTCGATAGTGACGCGCCAGACGCAAGAGGTCCGACCGTTCGGTCCGTGAAATGACTCGCCCCAGGGGGAGGTTGTCCACATAAGGCCGTTCCAGTACGGACCTGGAACGCGCGAAATAAAGCAGCACCCACACCACGAACATACCGAAAAGCGAAGCAAGAACAGATCCCGAGATGCCGAAGTAATAGCCATATCCAGGAAGGACGACAAAGGCGAAAAACACTACGAAGAGGAATCTCTCCGCCTCGCTGGGGGTGAACGATCCTGCCTCATGCTGTTCGGCCCTGCAGACACGGAGTGCTCCCACGAGCACCAGAGGCGTCAAGACGAGCGCAACACAGTCCCAGAGAAGAGAGAGTGAACTGTCAGGAAACCACCACCACCACAAGTCGTAGCGTTCAAGCCATTTATCCTCGTAGTTCGTCCAGGCGGTGTCGACAAGCCAAGTGAGATGATCCCAGTCGCGCCAAAATGCGATGAATGCCCACAGGAGAGTCAGCGCCGACAGCCCGGCGGAGACAGAAAGCACAGCCCACAGGGGCAACCTCCCGCCGTTCATCAGCAAAGCTCGCTGGCCCGCAAAGAACGCACCCACCCAGAAAACGAAGACCACTACCGCATAGGCAACCAATGTCAACCAGAGGCCGACGGGGGACATCGGTCTATCACTCGTGGGCAGCAATGAGAACTCAGAGACTTCAGAGGCGATGGAAACCGCGGCGATGGACAGCATGAGGGCGCAAAAGGTGATCAGCAGAGTCCTGTTCAGCCTACCGAAGAAGCACAGGAGGGCCGCGACCACAATGAGCGAAACAAGAGCTACGGTCGTCCCGTAGCCGTACTTCCAGAGGAATTCATCGCTCAAAAAGTACAGGACATTGTCGCCCATGTACACAAGCAGTCCGATGAATGTCTGCAACACCCCCCACGAGCGAAGTGTCCTCAGTGCTCCTTCTTCGTCATCGGTCGGTCGTTGCCCGCGACCTCGGCGCAGTCGTCCGGCCACGACGAGCACGCCAACACCTGTCGCGACGTACCAGGCTGCCCCTGAACCGCTGTAGGCGCCCAGCGCCTCCCAGGGTTCGTCAAGGGACAGGGTGATCGCAGCCCACCTCTGCGGCATGGGCGGGTGGAATCCGAGCCCGATACTTGCGACCGGCTTCCTGTTGTGCCACCTCAGTACGGTGCCCTCTTCGCCGATGGCAGGAGGTGGGCTGACCCAATTCGCTCCGGGGCCGCCCAGGTCGACATGCACTTCCTCCCACGTCGCCCCCACCAGATTCCGTGGTGGGAGCAAGCGCAGTTTCCACACCGGCTTTTCTGTGTCCAGTTCCCAGGGGCCCACACCGTACGTCTCGAGCCCCTGCACCCACACCACAGCCTCGTAATGAACCACAGTCCCCTGTTGGGCGGCCTCCACCGTGAGGGGCTTCAGGCGCCACTCGAAGTCGAAGAAGTCCTTCTGCTCGACTTTCCCCAAAAGGCAACGCAGTGCTTGGCGATAGCGAGACGCATGAGTGCCCAGAAGCAGATCCGGAGCGCGGACCCAACCAGGCGGAATGGTCACTTCCATACGGCTGGTCAGTATGCTGTAATCACGTCCATTGTGATCGAACTTCGCCGAGGCCCTGACTTTGACGTCACGGAGTTGATCGACTCGGCAGTCATCCGCTGCCTGATGGGCCTCATGCGCGTACGCGTCATCCGTGCCGATCGGTGCTGACAGGAGAACCAGCACAAGCGTGAGGAACGCGCAGTATCTGAGGCGGATCACCGCTCCAGGATCTTCCTTCACCCGCGTGAAGTCCCTGGTGGCACAGCAGGTGCGTGCAGGTCCACCCTGACAGCCCATGCCGGTCAGGAGCAGGACGCCGGTGGTGCCACGCAGGAGAGACGGTCATGGGGATCCGGGCGGCGTGCGGCCGAACAGATCGGCCGCGCGAAGGAGAGGACCTCGCCCGAAGGGACGGTTTCGGAGTCCTCAGCGACCGCCGTGGTGCCAAGCCGGCTCACTCCCTGCAGGACGAGAGGCCCCGGGACCCGGGGCCCCTCATTTCGTCCGCACAGCAGAGACTGCGAGAAATCCGCAGGTCAGAGAGCTTCCTTGGACGGGGTGATGGGCTCGCCGAACTTGCGTACCGGAGGCAGGACGCTCCAGGGAAAGTTGATCCAGTCGTCGGTCCGCTTCCACACGTACTCGCACTTCACGAGCGAGTGGGACTTCTCGTAGATCACGGCGCTGCGCACCTCGGCGACGGTGTCGAGGCAGAAGTCGCGCACCAGCTTGAGCGTCTTGCCCGTGTCGGCGACGTCGTCGGTGATCAGGACCTTCTTGTCGGAGAAGTCGATCAGGTTGGGGACGGGGGCGAGCATGACGGGCATCTCGAGCGTGGTCCCGACGCCCGTGTAGAACTCCACGTTCACCAGGTGGATGTTCTTGCAGTCGAGGGCGTACGCCAGCCCGCCGGCGACGAAGACGCCGCCGCGGGCGATGGTGAGCACGATGTCGGGCTCGTAGCCGTCGTCGGCGATGATCTGGGCGAGCTCACGGACGGCGGTGCCGAACTGCTCGTAGGTGAGGTTCTCGCGTGCGTCGCCGGTGGAGGCGCCGGTCGTGGAGGCGTCACTCATCGCCGGGTCACACCTGGGTCCGGTGGAAGTTGAGGTAGGACCGGGAGGCGGTCGGTCCGCGCTGTCCCTGGTACCGGGACCCGTACCGCTCGCTCCCGTAGGAGTACTCGGCGGGCGAGCTGAGCCGGAACATGCACAGCTGCCCGATCTTCATGCCGGGCCACAGCTTGATCGGCAGGGTGGCCAGGTTGGACAGCTCCAGCGTCACGTGCCCGGAGAAGCCGGGGTCGATGAACCCGGCGGTGGAGTGGGTGACCAGCCCGAGCCGCCCGAGTGAACTCTTGCCCTCGAGCCGGGAGGCGAGGTCGTCGGGGAGCGTGATGACCTCGTACGTGGAGGCGAGGACGAACTCCCCGGGATGGAGAATGAACGGCTCGTCCCCTTCCGGCTCCACGAGCCGGGTCAGATCGGCCTGCTCGACGGCAGGGTCGATATGGGGGTACCGGTGGTTCTCGAACACCCGGAAGTAGCGGTCGAGACGCACGTCGATGCTCGACGGCTGCACCATGGATTCGTCGTAGGGATCGATCCGCACCCGCCCGGCGTCGATCTCGGCCCGGATGTCCTTGTCTGAGAGAAGCACGCCCCGAGGATACGCAAGGCGCGCGGACCCGCCACAACCAGGACGGACTCCGCGCGCCAGGCCTGTCTGCCTCTGTGTCCCTAACGCTTCAGCAGGCTCACCGGCACCACGCTGCGCAACCGCGCACAACGAGGACACCGGAGAAGCCGCCCGGGGCCGAGTCGCTCGGCCTTCTGCATCGGGAACGAAGCGGTGCTGAACACGTGCCCATCGGCACAACGGACGACGGTGCGCTCCATCAAGTCCTAGAGTCCCTTCCCCAAGAGCCGCGTCACGTCTGGCTGGGATGCCGTGACGACAAACGCCACATTACGGGACGCTCGGGACGACCCTCCAGGCGGCACTCCGTCCCCGCCGGGACCCTCTCCCACCTCTCCACCGTACGCCCCAACTCCGGCCGCCCGCAGCCGGATCCCACCCCTGAAACAGACTCAGACCCCACGGCTTCAGCACCGGGGGCCTGGCATGAGGTAGAGTGACGGGGCGATCGGACACCGGTCCTCACGACCGGCGTCTTACGCGGGTGTAGTTTAATGGTAGAACATCAGCTTCCCAAGCTGAGAGCGCGAGTTCGATTCTCGTCACCCGCTCCATGAAGAAGGCCCAGGTCAGAGACCCGGGCCTTTCTGCTGTGTGCGGTGATCAGTCGTCGCGTGCCAGATCCGTGCCAGAAGACTCGGTCGAGGCCTTGTCGGCAGCTGCTCCGCTGGCCCTGCGCACAATGGCGTCCAGGTCGGCGGCCACCTCTCTCCGACGCCGCCCGTCGGAGTGCTGAGAGATCAGCGCGGCTTTCTCGGACGACTGCCCGGCCGGCCCCACGTGTCCTTCAGCGTGGCGTCCGACCGGGTGGAGAGCGTGTGCCCGGTGTGGCCCGGTGTGGCCCGGTGTGGCCGGAGGTCGTAGGACCGGAAACCCTCGGGCACGCCGACGACCTCGCGCGCCCGCCGCCACGTCCACCCGGAGGCTCTGGGCCGGAAAGGGCCCTTCTCCCCGACGAAGACCAATCCGTCCGGCCCCGGCTCGGCGTACGACTCCGGATGCCGGCGGGGCTCCCGGTGGAGGAACGCGGGAAGAATCACAGTCCGGGTTGCGGCCCCCGACGTGGTGTCGCCCTGGACCCGTCGGCCGTTCATCCGCTCCGGCTCGGCGAGACGACCCGGACCCGGACCCGGACCCGCGGGTCGTCGACGTCGACGTCCCGCCGCCCTCGGCCGGCCAGCTCCTGCGACCGCATCGCCACCGCAGGCACCGAGGTCCGGGTCCCTCCACCCGCCCCGGCGGATCGAGGTCCGGCAGCGCGGGTTCCGGGGATTCCAGGCCGTACGCGTTGGTGTGGGGGCAGCCGGGCCCGCCTCTTCGGGCACTCGTCGTGCCCCGTGGCTTCCTGACTCGGCGCCACTGCTGCGTTTAACGTCCGGGAGTGAGCCTCTGGACTTCCCTCGAGCCCGCCTCCGCGACCGTGGACCCGGGTGGTAGTACGACTGTGCGGCTGCGTCTGCGCAACACCGGTGACGTGGTGGACGAATACCGCTTCGAGGCGGTGGGCCCGCTCGCGCCCTGGGCCGTCGTGGAGCCGCAGTCGCTGCGGTTGTATCCGGGGACGACGGGGTCGGTGGAGGTGACGTTCGCGCCGCCGCGTACGCCGGATGCGACGGCGGGGCCGAATCCGTACGCGGTGCGGATCACGCCGACGGAGCATCCGGAGGCGACGGCCGTTCCGGAGGGGAACCTCACCATCACTCCGTTCACGGAGGTGCGGGCGGAGTTGGTGCCGCCGACGGTGAAGGGCCGTTTCCGTGGCCGTCCGAGACTGGCCGTGGACAACCTGGGCAATACGAAGCTGACGGCGTCGGTGAGTGGCAGCGACAACGGTGATCAGTTGTCGTACGACTTCCATCCGAGCAATGTGCAGATCGAGCCGGGCCGTGCGGCGTTCGTGGAGACGACGCTGAAGCCGCGGCAGATCATCTGGTTCGGGTCGGCGGAGCGCCGGCCCTACACCCTGGCGGTGCAGCGGTCGGGTGTGACGCCGCTGGACGTGGAGGGCACGTACGTGCAGCGGGGTTTCCTGCCGCGCTGGCTGGCGGTCTTCCTCAGTGTCTCCATGGCGCTGGCGGTCACGTGCGTGATGCTGTGGATCGCCTACAAGCCCCAGGTCCGCAGCGCCGCCGCCGAGAGACGCGAGGAAGCCGGCATCAGCACGCTGCCGCCCGCTCCCTCACCGACCCCGGGGGCGCCGAAGGCCCCGTCCGCCGACGTCACGGCACCCCCGGCCGCGACCGAGACACAACAGGCGGGCGGAGACGGAGCCGGAGCCGGGGCGGGGGGTGGCGGTTCCGAGGAGGAGACCGAGGCACCGGAGCAGACCGCGGCGACCGCCGTCCAGCAACTGGCCGCGGAGGATCCGAGCGGACGGCACATCTGCTACCGGGTCTACGCGGCGGGCCAGGGCTGGTCCGACGCCGTGTGCGACGGCGAAACAGCGGGCACAGCGGGCTCGGGGACGCCGCTCAGGGCCGTCAACATCGCCGTGTCCGGAACCAAGGGCACGTCCAGCGCCGCCTTCGTCCACGACCCCGCGTCGACCAATGGCGAGGGGCACTTCCCCGAGCCGTGGTCGGGTGTCGCCGACGGCATCGACAACTACGTCGGCAGTACCGAGGAGGACGCCCCGGACATGCTGGGGTTCACCATCAACGTCGGCGGTGGCGACGGCACCGTCTGCCAGTCCGCCCACGTCCACAACGACGCCTGGCTCGGCCTGGTGTGCGACGACCCCGGGACCGGGTACGACTTCACCTACGTCGGCACCCACGACAACAACTCGTGGATCGAGGCGGTCAAGCTCACGGTGTGATCCGCACCGTCCACCGGTGACTGCCGGCCGCCCGCGCGCCCTGCGCGGGCAGTACCACGCCCCGCTGTGGAACATCGGAGCATGAGCGCGTTCGCGAGCGACCCAGGCCTGGACGACGTCCGGGACGCAGCAGGCCACGGCGGAGAAGTCGACGTCGCCGTACACCTTCACGACGGCACGGTCAGGCTCTCGATCCTCTGGGCACAGGAGATCCTGCTGAACGCCGACGACGCCGACCAGGTGGCCCGCGCACTGCGACGCGCGGCAGAACAGGCACGCAGGATCACCGCGGCCAGACCACCGAGCGGGCCACCCGACGCCTGATTCCCGCTGAGTCACGACCGTCTCCACGGGGTCAAGAAGCCGGGCGGACGCGGGCCCTGGAGATCGCAGTCCTGCGAGCCGGGAGAACGGACGGGCCTGTCTCAGTCGGTCTTCGGGGGAGCCTGCGAGGTCGCGGGCGCGGTGGCGGGCGTGGTGTCTCTCCGCCCTGCCGGGAGGACGACTCGGTGCTTCGAGCCGAGTGCGCCGGGGCCGCCTTGCGTGGGTACGGTTCCGGATCCCGCCGCTGGTCCGCGTGCCGGGCGCCACCTGTCCGTCCGGTGGGCCGCGCGTCGGCCCAGGCGGGACAGGAAGGTGTAGAAGCGGTCGGGGAGGAACACCGCGTCCGCGATGATCATCGCGCCGGAGAAGAGGGGCAGCCCCATGAGCACGGCGATGCCGATGTGCATGCCCAGCAGGAGGGCGAGGACGGGATACTTGAGCCTGCTGAAGAGCACGAACGGGAAGGCGATCTGCAGGAGCACGGTCAGGTAGCCGACGACGGCGATCAGAAGCGTGTACTCGGCCACGAAGTGGGAGAGCGCGGGCCAGGGCCGGAAGAGTTCGAGGTTCAGGGCGTAGTGCAGGGCGGTGCCGTCACCCCACAGAGTCCCCTGGACCTTGTACAGGCCCGCTGATCCGTAGAGGAAGCAGACCTGCGCCGCGACGACGAACATGCCGCAGTTGTGCACCACCGTGACCAACGTGGTGCGGGCATCGCGGAGTTGCCGTGTGAAGGGGCTCTTCGCCGGTGCCGGCGTGTTGTCCGGGCGAAGCGCCTTCAGCCGGTTTCTGCGCGCGTCCAGGGACCAGCGCCGACCGCACGCGGTGAGGGCGAGGTAGAGGGACATCAGCAGGGCCAGGTTGTCGCCCCCGTCCGTCATGAAGATCGCCCGGGCATGGAACGAGGTCACCACGACGGCGAAGAGGACGGACATGACACGGGTGTGCCAGCCCAGCAGGAACAGCGCGGACGTGACGAGGGCCAGCGCGTAGCAGAGTTCGAAGTAGGCGCGGCTGTCGGACAGGGTCAGGACGCTGTGCCACCCCGTCGCTTCGAGGAGTTGGCGTGCCAGTCCGGGCGTCCACGGAGAGCCGGGGCCCCAGATCTCGTCGCGGTGCGGGAACTCCCGCAGCAGGAAGGCCAGGTAGAGCAGTCCGTAGCCGATGCGCAGTACCGACGCGGCGTACAGGGACACCGGTCGGCCGGTCAGGAGGCCCCACACGGTGGTGACCCGCTCGGTGAGCCACCGGTCGGCGCCCGACGGCGCGGTCTTCTGCAGCTCATTCGGCATGGCGGGTCACCTTCCACCAGGGCAGCAGCCGGTTCTCCACCGGCTTCGGCGGACGATTGCCGACCGCCGGGCCGGGTGCGGCGATGGGCAACGTGAGGACGCGGAGCTGGATGAAGTCGAAGGCGCCGCCCTTGTGGGCGGCGACGCGGTCCGCGGCGATGTTGCTCAGGTACTCCCGCATCATCACGGCGCGTTCCGAGGTCGCCTTGTCGTCTCCTCCGTTCGAGTCGACGTAGCCGACCCAGGCGCGGCGCAGCATGTTCTGCGCCGTGTGGCTGGGGAACACATGGTGCTCGACCGCGGACCTGTCCACGGCGGTCAGATCGAACCAGGAGCTCACCCGAACCGATCCGTCGGATCCGGTCCGGGCGGTTCTCGCCAGAATCTGCCGGTTGGCGGAATCGGGGTTCGGGGCGAACAGCCGCCAATTCTGTTCGAAGAAGGGGTACACCCATGCGGTGATCTGTGGGCCGTACCTTTTCGAGACGGTGTTGGCCGGTGCCACGTGAAGGAATACCAGCATCACGTGGAGGACACTTGTCACCAGACAGAGGACCACTGCGACGCACAGCCCGGCTTTCAGTGCACGGGCACTTTTCGGCACCTTGAGAGGTCCGCCCGTGTGGTGAGGACGTTCCTGCTTTTCCGGACCGGAGCCGGAGTGCTGGAGTTCCTTCACGGTCACTGATTCAATTCCGCTCGACACCGCCCACCCTGTCTTTCTCATATCCTCGCGCCCTGCCTTTTCCGCTGTGCACCACTGGTGGCGCGCGGCGGACCCGATGAGGAGTCCGCCGCGCGCCGTCATCCGGTGAGCGGGATGGCCGCGGTGCTCCGCCTAGCCCTCGTGGCTCTCGGAGTGCTTGTCGTCCGCGTAGCCCTTGGGCGCCCCGCCGTAGCCGTAGTGCTCGTCGGACGTCTTGCCGTGGTCGGGCTTGTCGTCGTCGGGCTTGTCGTCGTCGGGCTTGTCGTCGTCGGGCTTGACAGGCTGGAAGTAGGGACCGAGGTCCAGCTTGTCGCCGTGGTGCGGCTTGCCGGGCTTGTCGTCGTCGTCCCCGTGGTCGCGCCCGTCGCCGCCGATCCCGGCGGTGTTGCCCGCGGCGTTGCCAGCGGTGTTGCCGGCGGTGTTCGCCGTGTTTCCCGCGGTGGTGCCCGCGGTGACGCCCGCGGTGGTGCCGGCGATGTTGCCGGAGGTGCCGCCGGTGCTGACGAGGGGCCCGCCCACGATGCCACTGGTGAGGAGACCGCCACCGATCATCCCGCCGGTGCTGGTGGTGCTGCCCGCGGTGGTTCCGGTGGTCGCGCCCGCGGTGGTGCCGGTCGTGGTGCCCGCGGTGGTGCCGGTCGTGGTGCCGGTCGTGGTGCCGGTCGTGGTGCCGGTCGTGGTGCCCGTGGTCGTCCCACCGTTGGTGGAGGTCGCGCACCCGCTGAGGAAGATCCTGTTGTTGTCGAGCGTCACGGAGCCCTCACGGGCCAGGGCCCGGCCCTCGATGTCCGCCCCCGTGTTGGCACTGATCGAGGTCAGAGCCATGATCGTGCCCACGAAGGTGGAGTCGGTGCCGAGCGTGGCCGAGCTGCCGACCTGCCAGTACACGTTGCACGGCGAGGCGCCGTTCGTGAGGAGCACCCGGCTGGAGGACGCTGTCGTCAGGGCTTCGGGGATCTGGAACACCCAGACGGCGTTCGGGTCCCCCCCTGCGTTCAGGGTCAGGTCGCCGGTGAGCCCGACACCGGAGACAGCCGTGTGGACGCCCGGAAGCAGCGTCTGGCCGTTGCCGATGGCCGCCGGAAGCGCGAAGTCCGTGGCCTGGCCGGCCGCGTTGTTGTACGCCGTGACCAGGTCGGACTTGGCCTGCTGCGCGACAGCGTCCCCGGCGTGCACGGCTCCGAGCACGAGGCCGGGCGGGAATCCGGTGATGGACGGATTCGGGTGCGTGCCGAGGTCCTGGCTGAGCACCGTGGGGCCGGTGTTGGTTACTCCCTGCCCTGCGAGAACGGAGAAACTCGCGGCCGTGGCCAAAGGCACGGGCGTAGCGATGGCGAGCGCCTGCGTCGGCGTCAGCGCGACCATCGCGGCGGCAACCGTTGCGGCAAGAGCCGAGGCCAGCAAACCGGACAAAGTGCGGCGGTGAGCTGCGTGAGGGATCTTCAGCTTCATCGAAAGGCCATTTCCTGTGGGGGCCGTGGCGTACCGGGCCCTTACCGATCACCCGGGAAGCCTTGTTGCTGTTGGTACTGCCGCATATTACGCAGAAATATCCTTTGCCCGACTTAAACAGGACGGGGGAAATTCTCACTCATTCGAACGGCGCAGAGCGCTACGGAAATACTTTGATTTGTCTTTCCGACCATCGCCATAGCCTCGGACGGGGGCATCCGCCGACACCGGCCTCGGGGAACATCGGTACAGCGGTTGGCGCTGAGATCGATCAGGCTCGACTGGCACACCGTCTGGGGGCTCCGCTGGGGTTCGCGGAAAGATCGCGGGCGGGTGCCGGGGCTGGCTGCGCCGCAACCGGGTGCTGCTGGCGGGGGTGAGCGTGCTGGCCCGGCAGGTGTCGGAGGTCCGGAAGATCGCGGACAAGAGGCCGCACGCCACCGTCGCGGGCGCCGCCCGTCGCGCGGACCCCGCGCTGCCCGGTGACCTGGTGGCGACGCTCAAGACGCCGGAGGGTTCCCGGTTCTCGCAGCTGGAGCGGGCGGCGGAGCCCAAGCGCACGGCGGTGCTCACCGCGGTGATGCGGCACCCGGAGGCGAAGCCGATCGACGAGGCCCTGGACCTGTTCCAATTCCTGATGGCCACCCGGCTGCTGAACACGGGGAAGCGGAAGACGGAGAAGGCGTCGCGCACGCTCGCGCGGGCGGCGAAGGTGTTGTTCGAGGAGCTGGAGCTGGTCGAGGAGCACGGCACGGACCTGGACGTGGCCGCTCTGTGGGCGGCGCTGGAGGAGGTTGCCCCTCGCGCCGCCGTACTGACGGCGGTGGCCACGGTGGTCTCGCTGGTGCCCGAGGACGAGGGCTCGGCCGAGGTCGCCATGCGGGCCGCGCTCGCGAACCGGTACGCCGCGGTGAGGCCGTTCGTGTCGCTGCTGGGCGGGTCGAAGACGCTGGCGCCTGGACCAGCTTCCTCGGCGACTTCGTCCACCTCGGCGACGGCACCACCCGGATGAAGGACCTGCCCACCTCGGTGGTCACGCTGCTGGTGTCCGAGGCGCGCGACATCGGCCTGGCCCCGGTGGTGCATCCCGGCTACGAGGCGCTCTCACGGGCCCGGCTCGTGCACGTCGACCAGTACTACCTGCGCGCCGACACCATCGCCGCGGCGAACGCGCGGCTGATCGAGGCGCGGGCCGCCCTGCCCGTCGTGACGTTCTGGGACGAGGGGCTGCTGCCGCTGACCGGGCCGGCCCCCGCAGACGACACCTGGCCGCAGCTGCACGAGAACCGGGCCGATTCCTCACGCGGAGTACCGGCCCGCCTGACCGCGTACCCATGGCCGTTTCGAACTCGGCGTGACCGCGTGGACGCCCCGACGCCGGAGCCGTCGGCCGGGGGGCCGGGCTCCGGCGTCAGGGTTCGGGCCGGTGGGTCAGTGTTGGCGGAGGGCGATGCGGATCGCTCGCTCCACCTGGACCGCGGTGTTGGCGTGTCCCGCGGCGTTGGGGTGGATCATCGTGGCGCGCTTCTCGATGGGACCGCAGTCCACCGACGTGCCGGGGAACGTGGTGGGCCAGTAGTCCGCGGCGTCGCCGCAGATTCCCTCCATCCACTTGGTGCCCGCGGGCTGACAGACGTCGTGGTCCTTGCTGGAGGAGTAGACGTTGACGTAGCGGTCGCCGAAGAACGACGCGGCCCGCTGGATCGTTTTGTTCAGCGGCTTGAGGACGTCGTCACGGAGCCAGTCGATGTCGGCGTGGGTGGTCGTGCCGAGTTCGGTGAGGGACCCGCGGTCGCAGTCACTGGCCTGGGCCGGCATGATGGCCGGGTAGCCGACGCTGATCACCTTGGCGTTGGGCGCGGCCTGGTGTACCTCGGCCAGCATCTCGATGTACTCGTCCTGGACCCGGGCGAGCCTCTCCCGAACGCTCTCCACCCCCTCCGGCGGGTCGGTGAAGTACTCGCGGCAGGACTTGTCGATCGCGCCCAGTTCGAGGCACTTGGGGAAGATGTCGCCGAAGGGCAGGCTGTTGCCGCCGATGGCGATGGTGACGACGTCGGTCTCGTCGTCGAGCCCGGCCCGCTTGATCTGCGTGTCCACCGCGGGCCAGCCGCCGGCAGGGGTCTCGACCGGGCTGATCGGCGTCTGCTTGACCTTGGCGATGTTCGCGATGACGGCGCTGCTACAGGCGACGTTGGTCAGGCGGACCTTCTTGCCCGGCGGGGACTCGGCGAGTTCCCTTTCGACCACGCTGGGGTAGGAGTCGCTGGTCCGGGCACAGCCGTCCTGCGACGGATCCCCCAGCGGGGGCTGCGGGTCGCCGACGAAGACGCCGGCGGTGAACGAGTCGCCGAGCGCGGCCCACTCGTACTGGTCGGCCGCACCGGCGGAGCCGGAGGGTAAGAGTGTGGCCGCGGCGAGCGCGAGCCCGACAGCCAGGGCTCGCGTGCGCCGGCGGGGGACAGGGTGTCGCATGGACCCTCCAGGATCGGTGGAAGACGTCCGGGCGGCCGGAACGCGACGCCCGGGGCGGAACGCACCTCAGCCGAGATCATTCGCGCCGTCGCCCCGCCCTGTCCGGTGAAACGGTTCGCCGTCACCCGATCGGGTTAATTGATCGATCTTTCGCGTCGGTTCCCGGCACAGCCTGCTAATGTCGCGCGCGCGAGACGAGGCGACCGGGGTCAGTGGACGCAGAATGTGTTGCCCTCGGGGTCCGTCATGACCGTAAAGGAGTCGCCCTGTTCCGTTTCCTCGCGGACGGGGGCGGCGCCCAGAAACTCCAGGCGGGCGACCTCCTCCTTGCGGATGCCGGGGGACGGGTGGAGGTCGAGGTGGAGGCGGTTCTCGCCGGACGGCTTCGGCTCCGGGACGCGCTGGAAGGGGCTGCGGCGGCCGAGACCCGTGTCCGAGACCTCGTCGAAGGGCTCGTCCGAGTGGCGGACGGCGGCCAGGTCGCGCCAGGCGCGGGGCGGCCGTCGACGGTGAGCGTGGCGGCGGGCGGGACGGCGCCCGCGTCCAGGAGCCGGGAGACGAGGGCGCTGTGGCCTCGCGGTGGTAGTCGAGGGTGGTGGCACAGAAGGCGGCCTGCGCGTGCGGGGCCGTCGCGCCGACGACGGGCTTCCAGTGAAGTGCGGTCATGCTCCCTTCCACCTCGAACGGGCTGAGCGGGTCGGGCGGTTCACCATGAAGGGACGGTCAACAGCCGGAGGGGTTCCGGGTGGTGCCGAGCCGGATCAGCCGCGGGACGGGCGCTGGTGCCGGGGGAAGGCAACAGCCCCTGTCGGCCCGGTCGTGGCCGGCGGGCTGGTCGAAGAGGCCCGGGCCGCCGCAGACTCCGGTGTCGGGGAGGGCGAGTTCGACGCGTGCGGCGGCCTCGTGGTCTCGGGTGAGGGCGGCGCAGGCGACGGAGCGGACCTGCTCGTACGCGGTGAGGGCGAGGAAGGTCGGGGCGCGGCCGTACGACTTCATGCCGACCAGGCTCCTCGCCCGCTGCCGGCCGCTCGACGGCGGCCAAGGTGTCCCCGCGGTCCCGGCCCAGCGCAAGACCCGCCGCGAGTACGAGAACCGAGTCGGCACCCTCACGCCCTGGCTGGATCATTCCCAGCGCCAACGGCTGTAGCGATGTTCCCCGGGGCCGGGCACCTCCCTTGCCCCTGCCAGGCACCGCCCGGACGGCGCCGGCACGTCCCTTGAGGGTCTCGGCCTGCCGGTGGTTCAGCGAGCGCGGGCGTTACGCGTCCATGGCGGACGGGGTGCTTCCGTCCCCGTGCGGCGACTGCTCCCGCCGGGAGCGTCGTGGCGCCCCGTCCGGGACTACGGCGATCCGAGACGGTCGTCCGCCGGCGGCGTGGAACGAGTGGAGCAGGAATCCGGAACCGGTGATCTCGATGACTCGGGCCATGCCCTGTGACGGGTGGTGCAGTCGCAAGGTCCTGCCGGTATCTGCGGCGAGCCGGGATGCCATGAGGAAGGCGTTGAGTCCGCTGGCGTCGCAGAAGGTGACCGCCGTGAGGTCGACATCGATACGGCGGATGCCGTCGCGCAGGCACTCGGCCAGCCCTTCGCGCACCAGCGGTGCGGTGACCAGGTCGATCTCTCCCGCGAGGGTGATCAGAGCGCGGGTGCCGCGGTCGTGACGGTAGAGGTTCAGCTGTGGGGCCATGGCTCCTCTGAGGGGACGCGTAGGTGCGGGTGAGGGTGTGCGGGTGACGGACGCGGCGACGAACTTCCGGGCCGGCGAACCGAGTTCCTGCCCTCGGTTCCTGAACTCGCTTTCGGTACCTGAACTGGCTTTCTGAACGCGGCCTTCGGCACCGGGCAGTACGCGCGCGCGTCCGGCTGTCAGGGGTGACGCCGGTGGCGGTGGGAATCCGTTCGGCCGAGGCGTCGTTGTCGTCCCGTACGGCCATGGCCATCGCGGCGCGGGCGCGTGAGGGGGCGGTCTGTCGAGGGCTCACCAGGAACGAGAAGCGGTCGGCTCACCAGGAACGAGAAGCGGTCCTAGTCCTCCGGGTGGCGATCACGGTGTCGTCGCCGGACCGCCGGACCGGTCGATGCGGACGGTTCGACCGGTGTCTGCCAGAAGCCTGGCGGGCATCCCGAAAATTCATTCCACTCCCTTCCGGGTGCGGCGTTCCCGCGCGGTCGCGCGGAAGCCGCCGTAGTGGAAGGCTGCGATGCGTTCGCTGTGCTGCCTGTTGAGCAGGTGGATGAGGAGCACGCCCAGAGCGATCATCGCCATGACGACGACCACGGTCATGAAGGTCTCCATGGTCCTCACATCCCCATCGGCCGATTCAGGACCGCGGCGGGCGCAGCGGGTCCATCTCCCCCCTCGGCCATGACTGCAGGGAGCCGTGGCCGGGCGGAGGGATCGCGGGGCGCATGACCGCCTTCGGAGTCCCAGGCCGCTTCCACGGCCCGGTCGGTCTCCGCCATCGTCCACAGGCGCGCCGCCTCCTCCATCAACCGGCTCGCGGTCGACGTACCCAACGGGTCGCTCGCGGCGGCCATCAGCCAGGCGGCCGAGACGGGGTCCGTCCGCGGCGGGATCACCAGCAGGTTCCAGCGGCCCACGTGGTAGGAGAGCAGCAGCAGTTCATGCTGATCCTGCTCGGGCAGGAACCAGCCCACGTTCACCACATGCCCGGCCACGGGCACCTTGCGCGGAACGACCGGCCAGTGGGTGGGATTCACCGTCACCCGGGTGATCCGCCCCCACAACGGATCCAACACGGCTGTCAGGGTGGGTAGTTCCGCCGCGAGATCGCGGGAGCGGGGCCACCATGCGCCGTCCAGGAGAGCCGGCGCGACGCCGACGGGAGCCAGCGACAGGCGGAGAGAGGAAGAACCGGGGGAGGACGACGACAGCCGATCTTCGAATGTCGGCGAGCGGGAAATGGTCGCAGTCATGACGCGAACCCTGCCCCGGGCCGACGGCAGCCGGCCCGGCCTATTCGATCGCCGAAAACGACACGAGCTTGGCAGCCGGTGCACGAAATATCCTCGGTAATTCGAGCATACTCCTCGGACAAGCCGAACGGACCGTGGCGCCGGAGGAAGCCCTCCTCGCCCCTCCTCCGGGCGCGGCCCAGGGGGTCGGCTCTGTCACGAGAGGGCTCGGTCACGAGAGGTGGTCCTGCCGACTGTAGGCAGTGGGGACGGGCTGACGCATGAGCGGGCGGGCCACCCGGAGGGCGAGACCGGCGTCGCCGATGGACACCGGCGCGCTGACCTCGTGGTGTGGCGAGCCTGGGGACGGTTCGGCGCGCGAGGCGTGGAATCGTTTCGCCACACCTGTTCGGGTGACAAAGGGGATCCAGGTATGGGAATGAGGGCAGGCTGTCGGCAATTACCCCTCTCCTGGAGGAAGTTCATGCCTCGTTTCGCAGCCACTGCACTGGTAGCCGTCACGATCGCCGGGTGTCTTGCGACACCCGCCGCTGCCGTGCCGGACCCGGTCGCGACGGTCGACTGCGCCGTTCAAGAAGTCACGGGCCTCGTGGACCTGGCCAGTCCCGGAGTTCCCACCGAGGTGCCAGGCACGGGTTGTCTGGCCCCCTGACCTGCCATGGCGTGGCCCTCGGGCGTGCCACTTTCGTGCCACGACGGGCGGGGAGGCACGGGGAACCGGGGAACGCGGGGTGACTTCGGCCGGAGTCCGGTCGAGACAGGGAATCGGCAGGTCACGCCTGTGATCGCCCACCCTCGCTTCTGAATGCGGGACCCTGGCATCAAAGAGTCCTCATCCGCTGAGCATCCCCCGGGCCGTCCCGGGGCCGTCCGGGGGTGCTCCACGGTGACCAACGCGGAGGACCACCCACGACTCATCCGCGAGTGACAGCATCGATCGATCACAGGGCCGCAGGTCACAGACCCGGCCCTTTACTTCTTCGGCCGCTGAAACCCCTCGGGGCAGCCTGACACCGCCCGTTGGGACTCCGTCGCTCACGCGGGCAGGCGGCCCCGAAGCATGACGTAAGGACCTGCGAGTCGTTGACCGGCCCGCATCCTGTGATCGCTGATCTCGTTGATCCGATCATGAACAGGATGATGACCGTCATGTCCTTCGCAGCGGGCCTCGTTGCCGTGACTGCGGGCTCAGCAATCGCGGACGAAACCCACACGGATTCGCACAACGCGCCGGTGGTCGCGCTCATCAGCACCGGGCAGATCGACGATCCTATGGAAGACGTGCTCGAACACACGCTCAACTTCGGCGACGGATACAAGTGGGGCTAGGGCCTGTCGTTCGGATCAGGTCGCAGACGCGGAGCCTGGCACGCGCATCTGCGGCGTCGAGAAGCACCGCCGATTCCCTGCGACCTCCGAACGACAGGCCGTAGGCCCCAATCCGGCGGGAGGTGCGTGGTGCGGTCCTGCCGCGCGGCGGTGCGCAGCGCATCGATGACGGCCGTGGTCGTCGGGTTCGCGGTCTCGGTGTGACGGGTCGCGGCAACAGCAGGCGCAGGATGGGGCGGCCCTCGATGGGCGCCGTGCGGATTCCGGGTGTGGCCGGGTCGATGGCCGTCCGGGGGACGAGCGCGGTGGCGAGGCCGGCCTATGCGAGGGCGAGCTGGGCAGCGACGTCGGCGGTGACGTAGCGCGGTGTGGGGGCGAAGCCGGCCTCCTGGCAGGCGTGCAAGACCGCCTGTCCGCAGTCCGTGGTCGGCGGCGGTACGGCGAGACTGCGCGTGGCCAGTTCCCGCAGGGTGACGGGCCGCTCCTCGGCTCGGTCGGCCGCGGTGACGGCGAGCAGCGGATCGTCGAGCAGCGGGAAGACCTCGATGCCCCGGGGTGTGGTGTCGGGCAGGTGGTGATACCGCTGTCGTCCGGCTCGTCCACGCGTTGACCGCCTCCCCGACCCCGTGACCGCGGTCGGGACGTCCACAGGAGCGCGAAGCCCCCGCCGGTCGTCGCCAGCCGCCCCGGGCGCCGGCCCGAGCCACATCCGACGCTTCGGGCGGGCAGCGGTCGACGACCGATTGTCGGCTCCGGGTCTCTGCGGCCTCGGGCGCGAGGCGAGCCCGAGGCCGCGCCTCGTCCCGGCCGGTTCGTCGACACCCCGGGGACCGCACGACGGCGGACAGTCCGGGCGGATGCCTCACCGGGACTGATCGTGCCGGGTGAACGCGGCGATCAGGTCGTGGGCTGGGTCGGTGCCGGAGTCGGTCCCGTGGGCCTCGGGCCCTCCGAAGGTGGCGGCCTCGGCGCTGCGGGGGAACATGGCCTGCTCGTATGCGGTGAGCGCGGCCTCGATGTCGTCGGGGTGCTCCGCGAGGGCCTTGCCGAGTTCGGCGCCGTCGAGCATGGCCAGGTTGGCGCCTTCGCCGTTCGGGGGCGACAGGTGGGCGGCGTCACCGAGCAGGGTCACCCCCGGCACCCGGTCCCACCGGTGCCCGGTCGGCAGAGCGTAGAGGGGGCGCAGGACCGGCGCGGTGTCGCCGTCGGTGATCAGCGCGGTGAGCTCCGGCGCCCAGCCGTCGAACTCCTGGGCGATCCGCGCGGTGGCCACGGCCGCCTCGGTGAAATCGATGGCGGCGAACCAGTCCTGCGTCTCGGCCAGCCCCACGTAGGCGTGCAGAGTGTCGCCCCTTTCCCGGTGAGCGAAGATCTCCCTGCCCGGCCCGACCGCGATCATCGACCCGCCGCCGACCGCTTTCGCGGCGGCCGGGTGCCGGGTGTCGGCGTCGAACAGGTAGGTCTCGACGACCGACTTGCCGACGTACTCGGGTGTGGCGGCGCGAAGCAGCGGCCGGACCCGTGACCACGCGCCGTCCGCGCCGACCAGCAGGCTGGTGACGACAGTGCCGCCGTCGGCGAACGTCACCTCGTGGCGCCCCTCGCCGAGGGTCCGGGTGCCGCTGGCCTTGTGCCCCCACTGGACGGTGCCGGCGGGGAGCGAGTCGAGCAGGATCTGTCGCAGCTCACCGCGTTGCACCTCGGGTCGTCCCCCCGTGCCGTCGTCGGCTTGGTCGAACAGGACGGTCCCGTCCGGGTCGAGGACCCGCATGGCCTGACGGCCCTCCAGGATGAGGCCGCGGAACTCGTCCATCAAGCCGGCCGTTTCGAGGGCCGGTTGGCCGTTGTAGTCGTGGATGTCGAGCATCCCGCCCTGCGAGCGCGCGGTCGGGGAGGGCTCCGCCTCGTGGACGGTGGCCGGTATTCCGTGGACGTGCAGGACGCGGGCGAGCGTGAGGCCGCCGAGCCCGGCGCCGATGATCGTGACGTGAGTGGTCATGAGGGCTGCCTTCCTGAGCGTGGACCGCCGGGCGCACCACCCGGCAGGTCACGCCGGGAGCGCCGTTCCCGTGAGCCGGGGCGATGCGGTGCTGGGGGCCGGTGCCGTTGTTGGCCGGCGCCGACAGCTCCAAGGTCCCGGCGGCCGTCGACAGATCACCGACAGATCGCCGACCACGCCGACGACCTCCCGACACCGGCCCGGTCCGCTCGCGGGCTCACGTATGCGCCGGTGGTCAGGTCTCCGAGGGGTCCGGCCTGGTGGTGATCGCAGTGGCCCAGGGACGTATCGGCTCCGGATGCCTCCGGCCTCGGAGTCCGGCTCGGCCGTCATGACCGGTGGTGGCCCAGGCCTCCCGAGGACCAGGCCGACGCCTCTCCCGCGGCGGAGCCGAGCACCAGGAGCAGCACCCGGTCGGCGTAAAGGCGGTGGGCGCTCCCGCGATACCCCCTTCGGAGTAGTCCAATGGTGACGCCTCCGTCAGGCGCATTAGCTTCTGCAGCATGGGCATATCTGCAGCGCGGCTGACAGGCCGCGCCATGGTGCTGGTGACCCTGCTCTGCGCCCTCGTGGCCACGGACGCCAACATTCCAGCCAACGCTGCCGCCCGGCGGCTGAGCCTGTTCGTCCTGGGTGACAGCATCGCCGGCGGCAGCTCACAGGGCGGTAATGGACCGCGTGGCTGGCCCTCGCTGGTCGCTCGACAGCTGGGGCTGACGCTGCGTCTCGACGGCAAGGGTGGCACCGGCTACACCACTGGTGGCCGGCAGAAGGGCGGACGGCCGTACCCACAACGGGTCGCCGACGCCATCGCCGCGAAGCCGGACCTGGTGATCGTCGAGGGCTCCCGCAACGACTCCGGCCCGACGAGGACCAAAGCCGCCGCGGTCGACACGCTGCGCCGTCTCCGGGCGGGGCTGCCCCACGCGCGCATCCTGGTCGTCGGGCCGATCTACTCGTATCCGCGGCCGATCGGCTCGCACCCGATCGACGAGGCGGTCTCGGCCGCGGCGAGGAAACTGGGCATGCCTTACGTGTCCGCGGTGCGCCGTGGGTGGTTCACCGGATCCGCCCACCGGTACATCGGGAGCGACGGCGTGCACCCCACGAACGCCGGACACGCATACCTCGCCCAGCGGATCCGCCCCGAACTGTCGCGGCTGGTGCGCACGTAGGACCGGACGGCTGATCGCCGGCAGAGGTGCGGGACCGGCTCGGCCCGTTCCCGACACCGCGCCGCCCGGTCATCCATCCCCCCCCGGTCTGTCCGGGGGGCCCGGGAAGTGTCCGGGACCCTACCGACGGCCGGTCTTCGTCGACGGCCAGGGAACGATCTGCCGGGGCCGGCCGCGCACCACGTGTCGCACGGGCCGAAGGCAGGCGGCGACGACCAGGTACCGGTTACCGGTTACCGGCCGCGTACCGGAGTGACGGATACGGCGCAGCGGGCGTCCAACCAGGCGACGGAGAACGGGCTCTGACGTCGCATCAGCCGCGTCCGAAAGCAGTGCCGGGGCATTCGGCCGCCGGGGCTCGGCCCGTAAGATCGGGGGCCTTTGGGGGTGAACATGGTCAAGCGGCGTCCCGGCACTCCGACGCTGGAGGAGGTGGCCGCGCTGGCCGGCGTCGGGCGGGGCACGGTCTCCCGTGTCATCAACAACGAGGCGGGCGTGAAGGAGTCCACGCGCCACGCCGTGCAGCGCGCCATCGCCGAACTGGGATACGTGCCCAACCTGGCGGCGCGCTCCCTGGCCGGGCGGCGCGCGGACGCCGTCGCGCTGGCGATGACGGAGCCGGACTGGCGGCTGTTCGGTGAGCCGTTCTTCTCCGAGGTCGTCCGGGCCGTCGGCGATGCCCTGTCCGACACGGCGGTGCAGCTGCTGCTCACCCTCGTCCGTACGGACGCCGAGCGGCAGCGCTTCGTCGAGTACGCCCGGGGCGGCCGGGTCGACGGGGTGCTGCTGGTGTCCGTGCGCGCCGAGGACCGGCTGCCGGACATGCTCGCCGACGCCGGGCTGCCCACCGTGCTGCTGGGCCGGCGCTCGGGTGACGAGCAGGTCACCTACGTCGACGCGGACAACGCCGGCGGTGCCCGTGCGGCGGTCGCCCACCTGGTGCGCGGCGGCCGGAGAACCATCGCCGCCATCACGGGCCCGCCCGGCATGTACGTCGCCCGGTGCCGGCTGCGCGGATACCGGGAGGCGCTGGAGCAGGCGGGACTCGACGCGGGTCCGTCCCTGGTCGCCGAGGGTGACTTCAGCGAGGCCAGCGGGCGCCGGGCGATGGCCGAGCTCATCGAGCGGCATCCGGGGATCGACGCCGTGTTCGCCGCGTCCGACACCATGGCCGCCGGGGCACTGGCCGTCCTGCGCGCGGCGGGCCGACGGGTGCCGGACGACGTCGCGGTCATCGGCTTCGACGACTTTGAGCTCGCCGAGCACACCGATCCCCCACTGACCACCGTCCGCCAGCCGTTGGAGGAGATCGGCCGGACCATGGTGCGTCTCCTCCTGGAGGAGATGGAGCAGCCCGAGGTGGCCTGGCGGCACGTGATCCTCCGGACGCGGTTGGTGCTCCGGGAGTCGGCCTGAGCCGGCGGCTCCGGCGGCTCCGGCACTGACGGCTCCGTCGGCTCACGGGTCGGCCCGACACCGCCGCCCCGCCGGCTCACGCCTGTGCCGGTTGCGGTGCCCCCGGGGCCCGTTGTCCTGAGCCTCGGCGTGCCCGTCGGCTTCCCCGGCACAGGCCCCCTCACCCAGGGAGCGCCCTCCTGCTGGGAGCGCTCCCAACCCCCTCACACCCGCCGGACGCGCCCCCACCCCCGCACAGCGACCCCGGCGAGCTGGAGCTTCGAAACCCGTTCGACCCACAGGGTTGTCAGGAGCATGAGGCACTTCTACAGTCCCCCTTCAGAGCCAGTGGGTGGGAGCGCTCCCATCGCGTAGCGGGGTGGGAGCGCTTCCGAACGCGCGTCACCCGAACCGGTCGTCCCTCCCAGAGAGGCCCCCACATGCGATCGTCACCCCACCGCCCCCGCACCGCGCGCGCCCTGTTCGGCGCGCTGCTCGCCGTTCTCGCCACCCTGGGCACCCTGGTCGTCGCCGCGCCGACGGCGCAGGCCGACACCACGATCTGCGAACAGTACGGCTCGACCGTCATCCAGGGGCGCTACGTCGTCCAGAACAACCGCTGGGGCACCAGCGCCACGCAGTGCGTCACCGCCACCGACACGGGCTTCAGGGTCAGCCAGGCCGACGGCTCCGTGCCCACCAACGGGGCCCCGAAGGCGTACCCGTCCGTCTTCAACGGCTGCCACTACACCAACTGTTCCCCCGGCACCAACCTCCCGGCGCAGATCAGCGGCATCACCAGCGCGCCCAGCAGCATCTCCTACGGCTATGTCGGCGACGCCGTCTACAACGCCTCGTACGACATCTGGCTGGACCCGACGCCCCGCACCGACGGCGTGAACCGGACCGAGATCATGATCTGGTTCAACAAGGTGGGCCCGATCCAGCCGATCGGCTCCCAGAGCGGCACGGCCACCGTGGGCGGGCGCACCTGGCAGGTGTGGACCGGCAACAACGGCTCCAACGACGTGATCTCCTTCGTCGCGCCCTCGGCGATCACCAGCTGGAGCTTTGACGTCATGGACTTCGTCCGGCAGACCGTCTCCCGCGGGATGGCGCAGAACACCTGGTACCTGACCAGCGTGCAGGCCGGTTTCGAGCCCTGGCAGAACGGCGCGGGGCTCGCGGTGAACTCCTTCTCCTCGACCGTCAACACCGGCGGCGCCGGTGACCCGGGTGGTCCCGGGGCCCCGGCGGCGAGCTGCAGGGTGACGTACGCGACGAACGTGTGGGAGGGCGGCTTCACCGCCAACGTGACGATCGCCAACACCGGTTCGTCCACCGTGGACGCCTGGAAGCTGGCCTTCGCCCTGCCCTCCGGGCAGCGGATCACCCAGGCCTGGAACGCCACCGTCTCCCCGTCGTCCGGAGCCGTGACGGCGAGCGCCCTGGCGCACAACGGGCAGATCGCGCCGGGCGGCAGCCAGACGTTCGGCTTCCAGGCCACCCACAGCGGCACGTTCGCCCAGCCGGCCGGGTTCAGCCTGAACGGCACCAGCTGCGCGTGACCCGACGCGGCACGCCGCACCGGACCGCCCCGGGGCCCGCCCTCCCCTTCCCCCGCGCCGACGGGGTGGGCCCCCGGGGCGACCACCCGCTCCCTCGCTCCTCCGGCCGACACCGGAAAGGCCGCCCCGCCATGAGCCAGAGCCCCGCACCGACCTCCCGCCGCCCCGCGTTGTTCACCGCCCTGTGCGCCGCCGCTCTCGCCGTGACCGGCGTGACCGGAGCGGCAGCGCCGGACGAACCGGTGGTGGCCGCCGCCCTGCCGTACCAGGACCCCGCCCTGCCGGTGGCGGACCGGGTCGCGGACCTGCTGTCCCGGATGACGCTCGACGACAAGCTCGGCCAGATGACGCAGGTCGAGAAGGACGCGCTGGTCCCGCCGTCCGACCTCGCCACCTACCGCATCGGCTCGGTGCTCTCCGGCGGCGACTCCACGGTCAGCCCCAACAACGCCCGGACCTGGGCCGACACCTACGACTCGCTCCAGCGCACCGCCCTCGGCACCCCGCTCGGCATCCCGATGATCTACGGCATCGACGCGGTGCACGGCCACAACGCGGTGCGCGGCGCCACGGTCTTCCCGCACAACATCGGCCTCGGCGCCACCCGCGACCCGGCGCTGGTGCAGCGCGTCGGGCGCGCGGTGGCCGAGGAGGTGGCGGGCACCGGCATCGACTGGTCGTTCGCGCCCTGCCTGTGCGTGGCCCGCAACGACCGGTGGGGCCGCACCTACGAGTCGTTCGGCGAGAAGCCCGAACTGCCCACCTCGATGGCCATCTTCGTCACCGGCATGCAGGGCGAGACCCTGGGCGGCGACCCGGCCTCGGTGCTCGCCACCGCCAAGCACTACCTCGGCGACGGCGGCACCACCGGCGGTGTCGACCAGGGCACCACGGAGCTGTCCGAGGCCGAGCTGCGCGCGATCCACCTGCCGCCGTTCAAGGAGGCGGTCCGGCGGGGCGTCGGCTCGGTGATGCTCTCGTACAGCAGCTGGAACGGCGTGAAGTCGCACGCGCACAAGTACCTGGTGACCGACGTGCTCAAGGGCGAGCTGGGCTTCGGCGGGTTCGTCGTGTCCGACTGGGCCGCCGTCGACCAGCTCGACGGGCTCAGCGGCTTCACCGGAGCCGAGATCACCACGGCCGTCAACGCCGGCGTCGACATGGTGATGGTCCCGCACGACTACCGGAAGTTCCTCACCCTGCTGCGCGGCGAGGTGACCGCCGGGCGGGTCCCCCTCGCGCGCGTCGACGACGCCAACCGCCGCATCCTGACGAAGAAGTTCCAGCTCGGCCTGTTCGAGAAGCCGCTCACGGACCGTTCGCTGACCCCGGGCGTCGGCTCCGCCGGGCACCGGGCGCTGGCCCGGCAGGCCGTGCGGCAGTCGCAGGTGCTGGTGAAGAACGACGGCGGTGTGCTGCCGCTGGCGAAGAACGCCAGGCTGTTCGTGGCCGGCAAGTCCGCCGACGACATCGGCAACCAGAGCGGCGGCTGGACCGTGGGCTGGCAGGGCCGCAGCGGCCCGGTCACCGAGGGCACCACGATCCTCCAGGGCATCCGCGCCGCCGCGACCGACCCGTCCCGGGTCACGTACGACCGTTACGGCAACGGCGTCGACGGCAGCTACACGGCCGCCGTCGCGGTCGTCGGGGAGACGCCGTACGCCGAGATGCGCGGCGACCGGCCCGGGAGCATGGGGCTGGACCAGGAGGACCTGCAGACCCTCGCCCGGCTGAAGGCGAGCGGGGTGCCCGTCGTCGTGGTCCTGGTCTCCGGGCGCCCGCTCGACATCGCCGCCCAGCTGCCCGACTGGAAGGCTCTCCTGGCCGCCTGGCTGCCCGGCACCGAGGGCAACGGCGTGTCGGACGTGCTCTTCGGCGACCACGCCCCCACCGGCAAGCTGCCCATGACGTGGATGCGCAGCGCCTCCCAGCAGCCGGTCAACGACGGGGACGGCAAGACCCCGCTCTTCCCGTACGGCCACGGCCTGACGTACGCCGGCACGGACCCCGGTCCCGGCCCGGACCCGGAGCCCGCGCCCGAGGCCTGCACCGCCCAGTTCAGGACCGCCTCGTCCTGGTCCGGCGGCTACCAGGCGGAGGTCACCGTCAAGAACACCGGCACCGGCCCGCTCACCGGCTGGTCCGTCGGCTGGGACCTGAACGGCTCCACCGTCACCAGCCTGTGGAACGGCTCCCTCACCGTGGCCGCGGGCCGCGCCACCGTGCGTGCCGCGGCCCACAACGGCGCCCTGTCACCCGGCGCCACCACCTCGTTCGGCTTCACCGCCGACGGCGGTGCGGGCACGCCCGCGCCGCAGTGCACCGGCTCCTGACGTCCGATGCGGTGCGGGCAGCCCCTGCGGCCGGGACAGCGGAACGGGCGCCCTCGTGTCGTCGAGGGCGCCCGTTCCGCTGTGTGCGTCAGGCCTGCGCCTCGACCGCCTGGGCCGCCTGGGCCGCCTTCCGCACGACGGGGCGGCGCCGGGTGGGCATCCCGAACGTGGGGTTGGCGACGCTCCAGACCGCGCCCTTGCAGACCAGCTCCTTGTAGACGGCGGCGATCCGTCCCGTCAGGGCCGCCCGCACGGCGCGGTCGTCGGGGGTGACGTACTGGATCAGGCCTTCCTTGCGGCCCAGCGAGATGCACTGGTTGAAGTACTTGAGCGGCACGGTCGGGATCTTCCCGCCGGTCAGGCGCGCGGCGATGGTGTCGGCGGCCTGCCAGGCGGTGAAGCCGCCCGAGGCGCACGACATGCGCAGCGGCTTGTCGCCGGCGCCCGTCGCCAGGGCCGCGTCGCCGATGACGTACACGTCCGGGTGCGAGACCGAGCGCATGGTCCGGTCGACCACGATCTGGCCGGTGTCACCGACCTCCAGGGTGGTGGCCCGCGCGATCGGGTGGACGGCGAAACCGGTGGTCCACACGGTGACCGCGGCCGGGACGGACGTGCCGTCGGCGGTGGTGACGCGGTCGGCCTCGACCTCGGTGACGGCGGCGTGCTCGTGCACGGTGATGCCGAGCTTGTCGAACACCTTCCGCAGGTGCCGGCCGCCCTTGGGCGAGAGCCAGTCGCCGAGGCCGCCGCGGGCGACGAGGGCGACGTCGAGGTCGGGACGGGCCTCGGCGATCTCGGTCGCCGCCTCCAGGCCGGTGAGGCCGCCGCCGACCACGACCACGGGCTGTCCGGCGGCCAACCGCGCGAGGCGCTCACGCAGCCGCAGCGCTCCGGGTCGGCCGGCGATTTCGAACGCGTGCTCCGCGGCGCCGGGAACGCCCTGGTCGTTCCAGGCGCTGCCGAGGGCGTAGACGAGGGTGTCGTACCGCAGCTCCTCGGCGCCGTTCGCGTCGCGGACGGTGACGGCCTTGCGGTCGACGTCGACGCCGGTGACCTTCGCGACCCTCAGGTCGACGCCGGTGCCCGCGAACAGCTCGCTGAGGGGCCGGGGCTTGAGGGACTGGCCGACCGCGAGCTGGTGCATGCGGACGCGCTCGACGAAGTCGGGCTCGGCGTTGACGAGGGTGATGGCGACGTCTTCGGGGCGCAGCCGCCTGGCGAGGCGACCGGCGGCGACGGCTCCGGCGTATCCGGCTCCGAGGACGATGATGCGGTGCTGCATGTGCCTGCTCCTGTCGTCAGCGGGTTCGCCCCTTGAACCGGGCGGCCCGCCGTTTCCTGACAGGAGCGGGATGTGAAGCGGCTCACACCGCGGTCAGAAGGCGTCGAACAGGGGCTCGCCGCGGTCGGCGGCCGCCCAGCGGCGGGTCGCGCGTTCGAGCTTGTCGGGGTTGACCTGGCTGCGGACGGCGGCGATGCCCTCGGCGGTGACCTCCAGGCACATGACGCCGATGACCCGGCCGTCGAGGACCACGACGACGGCGGGTTCGCCGTTGGCGGTCGTGGCGTACACCCCGGGCGAGCCGCCGACCAGGTCGCGCTTGGCCTTGCCGGGTTTGAACAGGCCCCGCAGGAACTTCGCGACCGCGAGAGCGCCCTCGAACGCCTTGGCACGGGCCGGGACCTTCCCGCCGCCGTCGCCGATCGAGACGGCGTCCTGGGTGAGCAGCCGTACGAGCGGCTCGGTCCGGCCGCTGGTGGCCGCCGCGAGGAACTCGTCCACGATCCGCCGGGCGGCGGCCTCGTCGACCTCGGTGCGGGCCTTGCCGTCCGCGACGTGCTTCTTGGCGCGGTGCAGGATCTGCTGGCTGGCCGGCTCGGTGATGTCGAGGATCCGGGCGATCTCCCGGTGCGGGTAGTCGAAGGCCTCCCGCAGCACGTACACCGCCCGCTCGTTGGGGGAGAGCCGCTCCAGCAGGGCGAGGACGGCGTACGAGACCGACTCGCGCTGTTCGGCGGTGTCGGCCGGACCGAGCATCGGATCACCGGCGAGCAGCGGCTCGGGCAGCCACTGGCCCACGTAGGTCTCGCGCCGCGCGCGGGCCGACGTGAGCTGGTTGAGACAGAGGTTGGTGAGCACCTTCGTCAGCCAGGCCTCGGGGACCTCGACGTGGTCGACGTCGGCGGCCTGCCAGCGCAGAAACGTCTCCTGCACGGCGTCCTCGGCCTCGCTCGCGGAGCCGAGGAGGCGATAGGCGATGGCCTCCAGGCGGGGCCTGGAGGCCTCGAACCGGTCCACGTCGTGCATGGTCATGGCCATGGCTCGGATCCTAGCCCGCGCGGCACGCCGAGACCGCCGCATTGCGGGCCTGCGCTGGTCGGGGGGTACGCCGGGGGGCTCGGGTGGTGACGGGCGGTACGCCGGGGCGGTCGGGCGGTGACGGACGGTACACCGGGACTGGGTCGGTGACGGCTCCCGGCGGAGCCCCGGGGTCCTCGTGCGGCTTGGTGGGGTGGGGAAGGAGGACCCGGCCTGTCGTGGGTCGTTCGGCTGTCGGGGTGGTTGCCGGGGAACGGCCGGGGCGCAGCCGCCGCGACGGCCGCCGCGCCAGCACGATGGAGGCGTTGCGCCACCGTGAGGGCACGGTGGCACGTACCGCCGGGAGGGCCCGTGACCGACTCCGCACCGATCGCCGACGTCCCGCCCGCGCGCTACGACGACCTGCGCGCCCTCGTCTTCAACTGCACGCTCAAGCGGTCACCGGAGAGCAGCAACACCCAGGGCCTCATCGACCGCAGCGCACGCATCATGCAAGCGCAGGGCGTCCGGGTCGACGTCGTACGCGCCGTGGACCACGACATCGCCACCGGCGTCTGGCCCGACATGACCGAGCACGGCTGGCGGAGCGATGCCTGGCCTGCGCTGTACGAGAAGGTCCTGGCGGCGGACATCCTCGTGCTGGCCGGGCCGATCTGGCTCGGCGACAACAGCTCGGTGACCAAGCAGGTGATCGAACGCCTCTACGCCTGCTCCAGCCTCCTCAACGACGCCGGACAGTACGCCTACTACGGGCGCGTCGGCGGCTGCCTGATCACCGGGAACGAGGACGGCGTCAAGCACTGCGCCATGAACGTCCTCTACAGCCTCCAGCACCTCGGCTACACCATCCCCCCGCAGGCCGACGCCGGCTGGATCGGCGAAGCCGGACCCGGGCCCTCCTACCTCGACCCCGGTTCCGGCGGCCCGGAGAACGACTTCACCAACCGCAACACCACCTTCATGACCTGGAACATGCTGCACCTGGCGCGCCTCCTCAAGGACGCCGGGGGCATCCCCGCCCACGGCAACCAGCGCACCGCCTGGGACGCGGGCTGCCGCCACGACTACGAGAACCCGGAACACCGCTGACGCCGTGAGGGCCCCTCCCCCCTCCGGCTCGTCGCGGGCACCGTGCAACCCTCCTCCGCCCTCACCGGTCTCCACGCCGTACGTCCCGCACAGCGTGAAAGGCCCCCGTGCTTCAGAAGAGTCCCGTCGCCGCCCGGACCGGTGGTGTCATGGCCGCCGTCGTTCTCGGTGGCCTGCTGGTCGCCGTCCCGCAGGCGGCGGCCGCCGACGTCAGCTGCTCGACCAACGTCTACCAGCGGTCGTTCTACAAGAACACCTCGTTCTCCGGCTCCCCGGTGAGGACCGACTGCGACAGCGTCGTCAGCCAGAGCTGGTCCGGCAGCCCGGTCTCCGGCGTGCCGTCGGACAACTTCGGTGTCCGCTGGTCGGTGACCCGCGACTTCGGTTCCGGGGGCCCCTTCACGTTCGCCGTCTCCGCCACCGACGGCGTGCGCGTCTACCTGGACGGCGTCCGCCGGATCGACCTGTGGACGGGCACCGGGGACACCGCCCGCTCCAGGAGCGTCGACCTCACCGTCCCGTCGGGCAGGCACACCCTCCGCGTCGACTACGTCAACTGGAGCGGCGCCGCCAAGGTGAAGTACACGTACACGCCCCGCACGTCGGCCACGTACGACAAGACGAAGCCGCTCGCCCCCACCGGTGTGAAGACCGCCTACAACACCACGACCCGCAGGACGACCGTCTCCTGGTCCGCCAACAAGGAGATGGACCTGGCGAGTTACTCCCTCTACCGGCGGCCGGTCGGCTCCGGCACCTGGACGAAGGTCACCACGACCACCGCTCGCAGCCACACCGACCCCCTCGTGAACCCCGACGACCGCACGCCCTACTCCTACGAGGTCCGCGCCCGGGACAAGGCGGGCAACACCTCGTCGGGCAGCACGGACACCCTCGTCCGTCCCCTCCCCGTCGTCACCTCCCTGACCGGCGCCTACGACGAGGCGACCGGCACGGTCACCCTGACATGGCCCCTCAACACCGAGCCGCACTTCGACCACTACACGGTCCTGAGCAACGACAAGGTGGAGGGCTCCTACGTCTGGGTCCCGCTCGGCACCACGCGGGGCAACACCTGGACCACCGGCCCCGTCACCGCCGACGGCGAGACCCGTCACTACCGCGTCCTCGTCACCAACGACGGCGGCACCACCACCTACAACCCGGCCTGGCTCGACGCCTACGCCACCAACGAGCTCTGGCTCGCCGTCCCCGACGGCATCGCCCCCGCCTACGCCCCCGACCTGACCCTGGGCACCTGCGCGGGCGGCGTCCAGGCGACCGCCACCGACTACACGCCCGGCCCGGTCCGTGACTTCACCGGCTTCGAGATCGAGCGCAGCGAGGCGGGGACGGACACCTGGTCGGTCGTCCTGCACCAGGCCTACACCGCCAACCCGCGTTCCGACTTCGCCACGGCCACCGTCTGCGATCCGCTGCCCGCCGGCGGACGCACCTACGAGTACCGGGCCCGCACCCATGACGCGGCCGGGAACCACTCGCCGTACAGCGAGCTCCGTACGGTGACCGTGCCGGTCGGCTGACGGACGCGGGGGACACGGGACAGGGCCGCCGCTACCGCCCTCCTCGCTCGCGGCGCACAAGCCGACTCCCCCGCCAGGCGGCCGACACCCGGCGGGGACCCCCGGCGCGGCGGTGGTCAGCCCACCTCGGCCTGCCGCGAGTGATCGGCCGACGGCTGACGCTCGCCGCGGGACACCTCCAGGACCGCCTTGCCGGGGACCCGGCGCCCGCGGAGTGCCTCGGCCGCCTCCGCGAAGCGTTCCCAGGGGTCCTGGCGGCCGATCTCGACCGTGAGGGCCCCTTCCGCGGCCAGTGCGGTGAGAGTGGCCAGGTCGGCACCGGCGTTGCCCTCGATGACGAAGGAGGTCAGCGACTTGGCCGGGCCGACCGTCGCGTACGGGGGGAAGACGGCCGGTTCCCCGGAGGTCCAGCCGACGCTCTGCACGGAGCCGCCGGGGGCGAGCAGGCTCCAGGCGGTGACCAGTTGGGAGCCTCCGACGCTGTCGATGATCACGTCGACCGGGCGGTCGAGTCCGTCCAGGCCGATCAGGACCTCGTCGGCGCCGAGTTCGGCCAGTCCCTCCCCGCGGGCGGCCGAGCCCACGGAGGCGATCACATGGGCTCCGGCCCGCGCCGCCAGCTGGACGGCGAACCGGCCGACCCCGCCGGAGGCACCGGTGACCAGCACCCTGCTGTCCGGTCCGAGTCCGGCGGCCCGCAGCGAGCGCAACGCGGTCACTCCGGCCACCGGCAACGCGACCGCCCGCGCCAGGTCCAGGGAGGCCGGCACCTCGGCGAGCGCGTCCACGTCGACCGCGACGCGTTCGGCGAACGCGCCCGGCGTCAGGGCCACGACCCGGGCGCCCACCGCCGGGCCGGTTCCGTCGGCGGCGGCCCGGGTCACCACTCCGACGGCGTCCGAACCGAGCACCGCTCCTGGCGGGACCCGGCCGGAACGGGCGTCGTTGAGATCGCCGTAGTTCAACGACACGTGGGTGACGTCCACCAGGACCTGGGACGGCCCCGCGACCGGGTCGGGAACCTCGTCGAGGCGGACGGCGGCGGGCGCGGACGGATCGACGACGAGAGCGCGAACGGACATGGCTTCTCCCCCTTGGCGCACGACGTGCTTGGTGCACGATGTGTTACAGAAGTCATCATCGGTAACGTGGTCGCTCGGCGGAAGGAGGCACATTCATGTCACGGAGTCACACCCGTGTCGCCGAGGCGGTGAGGGACGCGGTGCGGGACGAGGCGTGTCCGGTCACCGAGGTGATCGACCGGGTGGCGGGCAAGTGGAGCGTCGGCATCCTGATCGCCGCCGCCCACGGTCCCGTCCGGTTCACCGAACTCGAACGCGCCATCCACGGCATCAGCCGACGCATGCTCACCCTCACCCTGCGCCGGCTGGAGCGGGACGGACTGCTCGTGCGCACCGTGTACCCGACCGTGCCGCCCAAGGTCGAGTACGGCCTGACCCCCATGGCCCGGGAGCTCTACACCTCGCTGACCGGCCTGGTGGACTGGGCCGAGCGCCACCGATCCGCCATCGCCGAGGCCCGCGCCGCCTACGACGCCACCGCCGGGCGGGCGTCCGACGCGGTCTGAGGGGACCGGATCGCCTCACCGGTGACGGCCGTGCCCGTCGCCGGCGGCTGTCACACGAGGTGCGGCGAATCCGCGCAGGAGTGTCACACAGACTGCACACAGCCCGACGCGGGTGTCGTTAGCGTTGCTGCCCACTCCCTTCCCCGTACGAACGCGGCCCGAACGCGGCCACTTCACGGCCCCGAGGGTCGTCGACAGGTCAACTCAGGAAGGCCGCAGATGGACTACTGCTCCACGTGTCGCCGGCACCTCAACGGCGCCCTGGTGTGTCCGGGGTGCGGTGCCTACGCGCCGGACATCGCGCCGATCACCGACGGCCACACCGCTGTCGCGCGCGTGACCACGGCGCGGACGGCCACGGTGACCGGCGTCGCGGCGGCCTGGGAACCGACGTCCGGGGTGACGTGGCCCGAGGAGGGCGTCGGGGACGCGGAGGCGGCGGAGGCGGCCGACCGGGACGAGACCCCGGCGAGCGGCCCGTCCGGTGAGCCGGCGGGCGTGGCGAGCGCGCCGTCGGGGCGGGCGGCACGGCGCCGGCAGCTGGCCCGTTGGAAGAAGACACAGCGCCGCGCCCTGGTCGCGACGGCCGTGGCCTTCGTCGGAGGCGGCCTGACCGTCGCCGCGAACCCGTTCGACCGGCATTCCACCGACCGGGCCCAGGCGGCCACGACACCGGACACCACGGGCATGGGCGCCGCGGAGGAACCGGTGACGGAGCAGGACGTGCCCAGCGCCGTCCCGTCCTCCCCGACCGTCCCCGCGCGGTCGGCCGCGACCGACGACGCGCGCCGCAAGTCCACCGCGCCGGCGAACACCCGGCCGGACGCGACGACCGTCCTTCCCACGGCGGTGCCGTCGACGCCGCAGCCGCGGACCACGCCACCGACCTCGGGCTACGACGCGGTGGTCCCGGACCGGATCGGTACCGGCACCGGCGACACCGCCGGCAGCGCGGCCACCGCCGACACACCGGTGCCGCAGACGTCCGCGCCACCGGCCGCCGAGGACCCCGCGGACTCACCGGCGTCACCGCCGAGCCCGGCGCCGTCGGCGACGGCGCCGGAGAAGCTCTGCCTGCTCGTGGTCTGCCTCGGCTGACCGGGCCGGCCCGCGCCTTGCCGCCGGCCCCTCGAAGGGTCCGTTCCCACCGGACGCGACGCCTTCGGGGCGCGTCCGGTGGGAACGGCGGTGGGACGGCGGACCGGACGGCGGTCAGCGGAAGTTCACGTCACTGCAGAGGAAGTACGTCTGGTCCATGTGCGAGGCCTGCCAGATCGTGTAGACGACGTGCCGGCCGGTGAGGCCCGAGGTGCTCACGTCGATCGAGTAGTTCTGGCTGGGCGCGTACCGGCCGGTGCGGGCGACCAGTTGCAGGTCGCTCCAGCGCAGCGGCTGGGTGGCGGGGTCGAAGCCCTGGCGGGTGACGTAGACCAGGAAGTAGTCCGCGCCGTGGCTGGCCTGGTCGTACAGCCGCACGGTGAAGTTGCCCGAGACGTCGGTGGTCTTCCAGGCGCCCACGGCGTCCAGGGAGTTGTAGCGGCCGCCCTCGGTGCGGCCGCCGCTGCACAGCTGGCCGTCGGGGACGACGGCCTGGAAGTTGCCCGCGGAGCCGTTGCGGTACAGGCCGTTCCAGTTCCACATGGCGTTGGGGTTGTCCTGCCACGCCTGCCAGCACATGGGGTCCTGCTGTGCCATGGCCGGGTTCTGGAAGTCGCTGCCCCAGCGCAGCCAGCAGCCGTAGTTCCGCGACGCCGGGTCGACGACCGAACCGTGGGCCGCGGCGGTGCCGCTGCCGGGGATCAGGCTGAAGAGCAGCGCGGCGAGCACGCTCAGGAGGAGAGCCGGACGGAACCCGACCCGTCCCATGTCATGATCATGCCAAAGTGTACGGCGTAACACGGTCTCCCTCTTTCGGTGTGGGGGATGTGAGAGTGCCCCGGACGGGGGGTGGGAGCGCCGGTGTGGGGGGTGCGGGTGCCGATCTGGGAGCGCTCCCACACTGCACAGGCTGCGCCTCGGCCCCCATGGTCGCAACGCCGGATCGCGCCACTTTCACGCCCGGGTGGCGCGATCCTTGGGGTGCGGGCCACCGGGAGCCGAGGCGGGGTGGCGGCCGCCTCGGCGACCGCTGCCCGTGAGGCCGCGGGCGTTGCACACGCACCGGCCGGGGGCTCCGCACCGGTCGGGGGCGGTGGACCAGTCGGGGCGGGGCACCGGTCGGGGGCGGGGCACCGGTCGGTGGCGGTGCCGCTGAGGGCTCCGTCCAGGAGCTCCGTCCCGGGCGCCGGGTCCACCGACCGGTGGACAGCGGGTTCAACCGAGTGCCTCTGTCCGGCGACCGCCCCGCTCGACAAGGCTTTCGGGCATGAACTCACTCACTGTGCGCACGGCACGCTGGAGCGCGCGGCACCCTTGGCGGGCGATCGTCGGCTGGCTGGTGTTCGTGGCGCTGTGCCTGGGGGCCGGCAGTGCCGTCGGCACGAACAGCGCGAGGACGGCGGACTACCGGGTCGGTGAGGCGGGCCGCGCCGAGGCCCTGGCCGCCGAAGGCCACCTGGAGCGCAGAGCCACCGAGCAGGTGCTGATCTCCGCGAGGGCGGGCGCTCTCGACCACGGCGCCGCGCGGGCCGCGGCGGAGGAGCTCACCGCCCGGATGAAGCGGCTCCCGGACGTGGCGGCCGTGGCCGCCCCGCTGCTCTCCGACGACCGCTCGGTCCTCATGGTCGAGGTCGCGCTGAAGGGCGAGGAGCGGGACGCCAAGGACAAGGTCGACGCGCTGGTGGCGCAGACGGCGGCGGTGCAGCGGAGCCATCCGGAGCTGCGTCTCGAGGAGACCGGCAGCCCGTCCATCAGCAAGGGCGTCGACCAGCAACGCAGCGACGACCTGGCGCTGTCCGAGGCGATCACCCTGCCGGTCACGCTGATCACGCTGCTGGTCGTGTTCGGGTCGGTCACCATGGCCGGCGTCCCGCTGCTGTTGGCGCTGTCGTCGATCGCGGCGGCGATCGGGCTCTCCATGGTGGCCTCGCACCTCTCCCCCGACGCCGGGGTCGGCACCAACGTCATCCTGATGATCGGCCTCGCGGTCGGCGTGGACTACACGCTCTTCCACCTCAAGCGCGAGCGTGAGGAGCGGGCCCGCTCCGGCGGCCGGCTCGGCCCCGAGGCACTGGTGGAACTGGCGGCCGCGACCTCGGGCCGCGCGGTCGTGGTCTCCGGGCTCGCGGTCGTCGCCTCCACGGCAACGCTGTACCTGGCCTCCGACGTGATCTTCTCCTCGCTCGCGACGGGCACCATCGTCGTCGTCCTGGTCGCGGTGGCCAGTTCGCTGACGGCACTGCCCGCGCTCCTGGTCAAGCTCGGGCAGCGGGCGGAGCGCGGGGCGCTGCGGCGTGCGGCACGCGGGAAGCCCGACCGCCGGGTACGGGGGCAGGGAGGCGGCGGCCGGGTGTGGGGCGCGCTGCTGCGGCCCGCCGCCCGGCACCCCCTGGCCACTCTGTGCGTCTCGGTCATCGGCCTCCTCGCGCTCGCCGCGCCGCTGGCCGGACTGAGGATCACCGAGATGAGCCGGGACACCCACTCCCGCGACATCCCCGCGATGCGGGTGTACGACCGGCTCAACGAGGCGTTCCCGGAGCAGCGGGTGACCCACCAGGTCGTCGTACGCGCCGACGTCGCCCGCGCGGCGCAGGTCGCCGGGGCCCTGCGCGAGGTGGCCCGGCGCGCCGACGCCGACCCCCTGTTCACCGGTGCCTCCCGGACGCGGACCTCGGCCGACCACCGCACCAGCGTCCTCGAGCTGAAGGTGCCGTACCTGGGCGATTCCGAGCAGGCCCACGACTCCCTGGACCGGTTGCGGGACGACTACCTGCCCGCCACCGTGGGCCGGATCGACGGCGCCGAGTACGGGGTGAGCGGCGACGTCGCCCGCTACGCCGACTATCCCGCCCACCAGAACGGCAAACTCCCGCTGGTCCTGGGCGCGTTGCTGCTGGTGACCTTCGCGATGACCGTGTACGCCTTCCGGTCGGTCGTGCTCGGCCTGCTCGGTGTCGCGCTGAACCTGCTGTCCGCGGCGGCGGCGCTCGGACTGCTCGTCCTCGTCTTCCAGGGGACCTGGGCCGAAGGGCTGCTGGACTTCGACTCCACGGGGTCGATCGGCTCCCGCGTGCCGCTGTTCCTCTTCGTGATCCTCTTCGGGCTCTCGATGGACTACCAGGTGTTCGTGGTGAGCCGGATCAGGGAGGCCTCGCTCGCGGGGGTCCCCACGCGGCAGGCGGTGCTCGACGGGATCCGCGGCTCGGCGAGCGTGGTGACCAGTGCCGCGGTCGTGATGACGACCGTCTTCGTCAGCTTCGTCTTCCTGCACATCATCGAGATGAAGCAGATCGGCTTCGTGCTGGCGGTGGCCGTGCTGATCGACGCGTTCGTCGTGCGGGTGCTGGTCCTGCCGTCGGCGATGCTGCTGCTCGGCGAGGCGAGTTGGTGGCCCTCGCGCGGAGCGCGCCGCGCGGCGGCCGTACGGGAGGAAACCTCACTCGCCCGCCCGGCGGTCGACGTACGTTGATCGGCATGACCCCTCTCGCCGGGCCCCCCGCCGACGCCTTCTGGGCCACGACGCTGCGCCGCTGGAACGCGGTGTGCTGGGTGTTGTTCGCCGTGATGGCCGTCGGTCTCGCGGCCATGGACCGGCCCGATGGGGGCACGTACGCGGCGCTCGCGCTGCTGGGCAGCGTGGTGTTGTGCTACGCGGTCCTCGACCGCTTCCCGGACAACCCCGTCGTACGGCCGCACGTCTACCTGTCGGTGCTGGCCGTGGCGCTGGGCGGGATCGCGTACCTGCGCGGGAACTACGCGGCGCTGTTCATGGTGACGCTGCCGCACTACTGGATGTTCGGGCGGACACCGCGGGTCTCGATGGGCTTCCTGGGCCTCGCCACGGCCGGCACGCTGGCGGGCACGGTCCTGCGGCAGGACGGCTGGTCGGTGGAGTTCTTCAGCGAGACGCTCGTGTCCACGCTGATCGTCGTCGCCGTGGGGGTGCTCATCGGGCTGTGGGCGCACTCGGTGGTCGAGCAGAGCACGGAACGTGCCCGGCTCATCGACGAGTTGGAGCGGGCTCAGGCGCAGCTGTCCGAGGCGCACCAGCGTCAGGGGGCGGCGGACGAACGGGAGCGGATGGCGCGGGAGATCCACGACACGCTCGCCCAGGGCTTCGCTTCGATCGTCGTCCTCGCGGAGGCGGCCCGGGCGGGGCTCGACTCCGACACCGCGCGCAGTGCCCAGCAGCTGCGGTCGATCGAGTCGACCGCCCGGGAGAACCTCGCCGAGGCACGGGAGCTGGTCGGCTCGGCGCAGCGGCCGGGCCAGGTGGCGGCCGGTTCGGTGGCGCGGACGCTGCGCCGGACTCTCGACCGCTTCGTGGAGGACACCGGGCTCACCGTGGAAGCCGACCTGGAGGACCTGGTGTGCGACCAGCAGACCCGGATCGCGCTGCTGCGCTGCACCCAGGAGTCCCTGGCCAACGTACGCAAGCACGCCCGCGCCTCCACGGTCGGCGTGGTGCTGGCCCGGCAGGCGTACGGGGTGGAACTGGAGATCACCGACGACGGGGCCGGGTTCGTGGTCGGGGAGTCGCCGGGCTTCGGCCTGGACGGGATGCGCAAACGGCTGGCGGAGCTGGGCGGGAGGCTGACGGTGACGAGTTCGGTGGGTGACGGGACGCGGGTGCTGGCGCTGATCCCCGTGGCTGCCCCGGCGCCCGGAGAGAGCGGGGCGGGGACATGACCGGCCGGCACGGTACGGGAGCGACCGGCGGACGGGGTGCCCGCAGGGGTGGCGGAGGGGTCCGCGCGGGTGACGGAGGGGTGCGCGGGGTCCGCATCATCGTGGTGGACGACCACACCGTCATGCGGGCGGGAGTGGTGGCTCTCCTCGCCTCCGACGCCGGCATCGAGATCGTCGGCGAGGCGGGCGACGGCCGCGCCGCCCTCGAACTCGTCGAGCGGTACGAGCCCGACGTCGCCCTGGTCGACCTGCGGATGCCGGTGCTCGACGGGGTCGCCACGACGACCGAGATCGTGGCGCGCCATCCCCGTACCCGGGTGCTGATCCTGACGACGTACGACACCGACGCGGAGATCGAGCGCGGAGTGGAGGCCGGCGCCATCGGCTACCTCCTCAAGGACACCACCCGGGAGCAGCTGGTCGACGCGATCCACGCGGCGGCCCGCGGTGAGACGGTGCTGGCGCCCCGGGTGGCCGAGAGGCTGGTCGCCCGTATGCGGCAGCCCGCCCAGGTCCCGCTCACGGCTCGCGAGGCGGACGTGCTGAACGCGGTGGCGGACGGTCTGACCAACGCGGAGATCGGGCGGCGGCTCGTCATCGCCGAGGCCACGGTGAAGACCCACCTGCTGCGCCTGTTCGCCAAGCTCGACGTGAACGACCGGACCAGGGCGGTCGTGGTGGCGATGGAGAGAGGGCTGCTGCGCAGGGCGTCCGGTGCGGAGGGCTCCTCATGAACGGTCGACCGCGACGGCGGACGGGGACAGGCCGACCCCGGGGGGGACAGGCCGACCCCGGCGGACGGGAACAGGCCGACCCCGACGGGCGGGAAAGACCGCCCCCGACGGGCGGAAGAGGTCGGGCGCGACGGTAGGGGCGACTCTTTCGACTGACCGGGGCTGACCGAGGGGCACGGCTCGTCGAGTCCCTCGGTGGGCGGGCCCGCTCAGCGCGTGGGCCACCCCCAGCGGCTGTCGACCCGTTCCCACTCCGCGGCCCACTGCGCCAGACGGCGTCGTTCCAGCCCCAGCCGCACGGCCCAGGCGAGGCCCATGACCACCCCGCAGGTGGCCGCCGCCGCCAGCACACCGCCCGAGATCGCGTGCAGCCGGCTCTCGCCCGCGGTCAGCGGCTCGGCCGCGATCCGGCCTCCGCCGTCCGTCCATACGGTGACCGTGCTCCCGGACGGCGTCGTGGGCGCCACCCTCGCCTCGTCGGTGTACGTCCGGCCGTCCGGCGCGGTCCAGCGCACCGTGGCCCAGACCCGGTGGTCGACCGCCGCCCGCGCGGTCACGCGGTCCTTCACGTCCTCGACCACCACGGCCGAGACCTCACGGCTGCGCGCCCGCTGCCGCTCGGCCTCCGCCTCGACGGCGTCCGCCGTCACGAATCCCGCGACCAGGCCGCCCAGCAGGGCGAGCACCCAGGCGGCGAGCACGATCCACGCCTCGACGAGGTCGCTGCGGCGCCTGAGCGGATTCCGCCGCCACCTCCACAGACGCACCCTTCGGCACTGCGGAGCAGCCATCGGCCGACACCCCCTCGTGAGCATCGACAGCCCGCTTCCAGTGTGCGCCCGCGGAAGGCGTCCCGTCCGTTTCGCGTCAGGCCGGGGACGGTCCGCCCGCCGGAAAGACGGGGCCGTATCCCGGTCCCCGACCCGGGTGACATATACCCCCTAGGGGTATACATTGATGAGTGTGAGGCCGCCGCAACGGGGCCACACTGGATGGGAATGGGGATGGAAGTCATGGACCACAGCGCTCATCACACCGACACCACGCACGGCCGCACACCCCACGCCGCTCACGCCGCCCACGGTCACGCGGGGCACCCCGGTGGGCACGCGGGGGCGTCCTGGAGCACGGCCGTCAAGGCGACCCTGCACTGCCTGACCGGCTGCGCCATCGGCGAGATCCTGGGCATGGTGATAGGCACCGCGCTGGGCTGGGCCAACGTGCCCACCATGGCCCTGGCGATCGGCCTGGCGTTCCTGTTCGGCTACTCGTTCACCCTGTTCGCGGTAATCCGGGCCGGCCTGGACCTCAGAAGCGCGATCAAGGTGGCGCTGGCCGCCGACACCGTCTCGATCGCCGTGATGGAGTTCGTCGACAACCTCATCATCGCCCTCACTCCGGGCGCGATGGACGCCCACCTGGCCGACGGGCTCTTCTGGTCGGCCCTGCTGGGCGGGTTCGCCGTCGCCTTCCTGATCACCACGCCGGTCAACAAGTGGATGATCGGCCGTGGCAAGGGCCACGCGGTCGTGCACGCCTACCACTGACACCGCCACGGGGGCGCCCCGCGAGTGTCACTGACGCCGCCCTTCGCAGCCCCCGCCTAGGATGACGCCCGTGAACCGTCCCGAGCAGCGCACCGCCGAACCGCCCGCGCGGCGGTGGCGGGCGCTGCTCGTGCTGGGGCTGCTGGCCGGGCTGCTCGGCATGCACGGTCTGGCGCCCGGCGGCGCCCTTGCGGACCACTCCCACGCCCGGCCCATGACGGTCACCGCCACGGTCGTCGCCCACGACGACTGCTCCGGGCACGGGGACTGCGGAGGCAGCCCCCTCCACCACGCCGACCCGACCTGCGCGTCGGCCGGGGTGAGCGGAGGGCCGGCGCTGCCGGCGCTCGTGCCCGACCCGGTCGCCGCCCTCGTACGCGCCGACGCGGTCCGCCCGTACGCGGCCGTCGCCCCGGACGGTGCCCGAGCGCCACCCTCCCTGGCGGAACTCCAGCTCCTGCGGATCTAGACACCGCCCGCCGCACCGCGTCGCACCGCTTGCGCGACGTGGCGCACCGGTCTGTCGCGATCCCTTCCACCGAGCAGGAGTTCACGCATGAGCAGCACCCGTACCCTGACGCGCCGCGCCACCCTGGCGGCCACGGCCGTCACCGCCGCGCTCGTCCTCGCCGGCTGCGGCAGCGCCGACGGCGGCAGCGGCCACTCGGGCCACGGCGCCTCGTCGTCCGCGAGCGCCGAGGCCACCGCCGGCGCGCACAACGCCCAGGACGTCGCCTTCGCGCAGGGCATGATCCCGCATCACCAGCAGGCCCTGGAGATGGCGCGGCTCGCCCCCGACCGGGCCTCGTCCGCCCAGGTCAAGGACCTCGCCTCCCGGATCGAGAAGGCGCAGGACCCGGAGATCAGGACGATGAGCGGCTGGCTGACGGCGTGGGGCGAGGACGTGCCCGCCTCCGGCGGCTCCACGGAGTCGTCGATGCCGGGCATGGACCACTCGGCGCACTCCGGCATGCCCGGAATGATGGACGCCGCGGACATGGAGAAGCTGCGGAAGGCATCCGGCGCGGACTTCGACACCATGTTCGTGACCATGATGATCGAGCACCACGAGGGTGCCGTCGAGATGGCCACCACGCAGAAGAGCAAGGGTGAGTACGAGCCCGCCGTGGCGATGGCCGACGACATCGTCACCGCGCAGACCGCCGAGATCAGCGAGATGAACAAGCTCCTCGGCAGGAACTGACGGTCCCGGGAGGGGAGGCCGTGCCGTCACCGGCCTCCCCTCCCCCACCGCGGCCGGGACATGACGGGTACCGGCCAGGACACGAGGTCACTGGCCAGGAATGCCGGGCGGTCACGAGCCGGGCACCGTCCGCCCCTCAGGAGATCGGGTCCGTGAGCCGGGGACCGTCCGCCCCCTCAGGAGATCTCGTCCGGGTGGGTCCGGTCGGCGGGGGGCCTGCTGGCGTCGAGCCAGGAGCGGAGGGGGTCGGAGTCCTTCGAGCAGTCGAGCGTCAGGTGGAGCCGGGTACCCGTACCCGACGGGTCCGCGGGATAGCTGCGCTGCTCGCCGCCGGCGAAGAGGTGCCGGAGGGCGTCGGCCACCAGCCGGGCGGCTTCCGGGTCCTCGGAGACGATGCGGACCTCCACCCGGGCCCGCTTCCCGGGCTCCTCCCCGGGCTCCCCGGACCCTTCCGAACGGCGGTGTGTGGTGTCGGATGTCATGCCACGGAACCTACCCCGGACCCGCACGGCCCGCGTCGCCCTGCGTCCGAGGACGAGACCGGCCCGGCCACCGGCGTACGACGTGCCCTCGGCCGTTCCACGCTACTCCTGCGGGCCGGGGCGAGGACGCCGTCGGGAACGGCACGGTCTCCGGCTCGCCTCGCGGGACCACTCCGCGCGATGACGGGAATCTCCCACGGGGGGAGCACATTTCCGCGTCCGGCGGAGTTAGGGTTGTCGCGCCAGGCAAATGGTTCTGAGTCCTTCGGAGCACGGGTGCCGAGCACGCCCGAGTCCCTCGCCGCGTCCCCGAAACGAAGGTGCTATGCCCGCCGAGAACTCCCCCGCCGTCGGCAACCTCGACAACGACGACTACCCCGCGTACACCATGGGGAGAGCCGCCGACCTCCTCGGCACCACGCCCGCCTTCCTGCGGGCCCTCGGGGAGGCCAGGCTGATCACCCCGCTGCGCTCGGAGGGCGGCCACCGGCGCTACTCCCGCTACCAGCTGCGGATCGCCGGCCGGGCCCGGGAGCTCGTCGACCAGGGCACTCCCGTCGAGGCGGCGTGCCGCATCATCATCCTCGAGGACCAGCTCGAAGAGGCCCTCCGGCTGAACGAGGAAATGCGCCAGAACCTGGACGGGCGCGGTACGGATATCTAGTGCGGCCAATGCAGAAATGCGCGCGCCGCCGGGGCGAGTGCCCTGAAACACATGGGGTTTTCGGCAGACCTGTGTTAGCGTGATAGCAGTTGCAGTTTTGGTTACCAGAGACTTGTTTCTTTGCGGCGCTTTCCGGGTCTTTCCGGAGGGGTGATCATCGCGGCGACTCGGCATCCGTAAAGTGCGGATTCCGGCACTGCCCCCAAGGGAGATTCAATATGGCATCTGGCACCGTGAAGTGGTTCAACGCGGAAAAGGGCTTCGGCTTCATCGAGCAGGACGGCGGCGGCGCTGACGTGTTCGCCCACTACTCGAACATCGCCACCTCCGGCTTCCGCGAGCTTCAGGAGGGCCAGAAGGTGACCTTCGACGTCACGCAGGGCCAGAAGGGCCCGCAGGCCGAGAACATCGTTCCCGCCTGACGCTGACGCGAACCAATGTGGCTGGGGCCCGCACTCTAGGGGTGCGGGCCCCAGCCCATTGCTGTCCCGCAGTACCCGCCAGGCTCGGCTTCTTTTCGCGTTTCTTCGGCTCATTCTTGCGAATCCTCGTGCGGCTTTCCTGCCGCCGACTCGTGCGGCCCCTTTGCCGCCGGGAGGAATTCCTCGATACGTGCCGCATCGAGGAAGGTCCCCCATGACCCGCACCCGTGACACCGCTCGGGGCAACCGCTTCCGATCCCAGGACACCCGTCGGCAGGACTCCCGTCCGGCCACCCGGCGCAAGAACGGCCAGGGTTCCCGCCCGGCCCCGCGCCAGGGTGAGTTCGCCCTGCCGGTCACCCTCACCGAGCCGCTGCCGGCCGTCGAGGCGTTCGCCGACCTCGACATGCCCGCGCCGCTGCTGACCGCGCTGCGCTCCGAGGGCGTGACCGTGCCCTTCCCGATCCAGGCGGCGACGCTGCCGAACGCGCTGGCCGGCCGGGACGTCCTGGGCCGCGGGCGCACCGGTTCGGGCAAGACGCTCGCCTTCGGCCTGCCGATGCTGGCCCGGGTGAACGGACAGCGGGCGGAACCCCGCCAGCCCCTGGCCCTCGTCCTCGTCCCCACCCGGGAACTGGCCCAGCAGGTCACCGACGCGCTCACCCCCTACGCCCGGGCGCTGCGGCTGCGGCTCGCGACGGTCGTGGGCGGCATGTCGATCGGCCGGCAGGCGAGTGCGCTGCGCGGCGGCGCGGAGGTCGTCGTGGCGACACCCGGCCGCCTCAAGGACCTCATCGACCGGGGCGACTGCCGTCTGGACCGGGTGGCCCTCACCGTCCTCGACGAAGCCGACCAGATGGCCGACATGGGCTTCATGCCGCAGGTCACCGCCCTGCTCGACCAGGTGGCCCCGGGCGGCCAGCGGCTGCTGTTCTCGGCCACGCTGGACCGCAACGTCGACCTGCTGGTCCGCCGCTACCTGCACGACCCGGTGGTGCACTCGGTCGACCCGCCCGTGGGCGCGGTGACCACCATGGAGCACCACCTGCTGCACGTGCACGACGCCGACAAGCACGCCACCGCCACGGAGATCGCCGCCCGCGACGGACGCGTGATCATGTTCCTGGACACCAAGCACGCGGCGGACCGCCTCGCCAAGCACCTGCTGTCCGTCGGCGTGCGCGCCTCGGCCCTGCACGGGGGCAAGTCGCAGCCGCAGCGCACGCGCACGCTCGCCCAGTTCAAGGACGGCCACATCACCGTCCTGGTGGCCACCAACGTCGCGGCCCGCGGCATCCACGTCGACAACCTCGACCTCGTCGTCAACGTCGACCCGCCCGGCGACCACAAGGACTACCTGCACCGCGGCGGACGCACCGCCCGCGCCGGCGAGTCCGGCACCGTCGTCACCCTCGTCCTGCCGCACCAACGCCGCGCGGTGGACCGCCTGATGGCCGACGCCGGCATCACCGCGCGCACCGCCCGGGTCCGCCCGGGCGAGGCCGAGCTGAGCCGTATCACCGGCGCCCGGACCCCGTCGGGAGTGCCCGTCGTCATCGCCGCCCCGGTCGCCGAGCGCTCCGAGCGTCCCCAGCGCGCCGGGTCCGGCGGCCGCGGCCGGAGCGGACGGTCCGGCAGGACCCGGCGCTCCTCCTCGAACAACGGCCGACAGGCTTCCTCGAACACCGGCCGACAGGCCTGACCCCGGCGAAGAGAGAAGCCCTTGACGTCAGAAGCCGTCGGCGAGAGAAGCGTTGACGCGGAGAGGACACCCTTGACGCACGTTCCGAGCCGGCCCCCGCGGGCCGACGAGGCCGACGGCACCGGCCTGACCGCCCGTGACGCCATGGACGCTCCCGGACCGCAGGTCGACGACCACATGACGGTGGACGTGGCCCTGTCCGTCCTCATCGGTGCCCGCGTCCCGCACCTGCTCCTGCGGGACGACGACGGTCGCTGCTGCGGTCTGGTCACCCGGGCCCAGCTCGCCGCCCACCGCGGCGGCTCGTGGTTCAGCGACCGGACGCGGCTGCGGGACATCCCGCTCGACCGCGGGCCGTTCACCTCCTCGGCGGCGGGTCTCGGCGACGCCGAGGCCGCCATGCGGGTCCGGACACTGGATGTGTCCCCCGTGGTCGACGCGCAGGGCTTTGCCCTGGGTGTCCTCGCGCTCACCCCCTGACCGCTCGCGCGCGGTCGCCCCCTTCCGGCGTTCCTTCCACACCCTGTTGAGGCATCATGCGCTGTGTCATCGCACGTTTCCCCTTCGACCTGATCAAGAGCGAGGTCGAGCGGTCGATGGAGGGCATCACGCCCGAACCCGTCACCGGAGTGTCGGTGACCATCGGCAGCCACAAGTACCCCGTCAAGCAGGTCGGGGAAGTGATCACCAAGCAGGACCGCCGCGACTTCACCGCGCACGAGATGCGCAGGGCGCTGACCCGGCTCGGCTTCGTCTGCCACGACGCCCCCGCGGCGACGCCGGCCCCGGAAGTACCCTCCGGAACCGGCCAGTGGATCAGGTAACCCTTGTTGCGTCTCCCGCGTCCCCACCCCGCTCGACTAGGCTCTTCAGGCATGTCGCACCCTGACGAACTGCTCGTGGACATCGCCGCGCTGGTGGAGTCGGAGCGCAGCAGTCGGATGTCCCTGACCGTGGTCGTCCCCGGAGCCGTCATCACCGGACGGCTGGCCCCGGCCGCCCTGTGGAAGGAGCGCGTGGCGGAAGTGCTGCGCGACTCCGCGGACCTGGGGCACTTCGCCGCCGCGTTCACCACCGCCGACGACGGCGGCGGGTCAGCCGGGGACGAGGGCCGGCCCACGCACCTGCACTTCCATGTCGCCCGGATCCTCCAGGGCAGCTTCGGCATCCCCGACACAGGTGGCATGTACCGCGTGGCGTTGCGGGACGTGAGTGCCTGGACGGTCGGGGACATCGGCTACTCGGACCAGTGAGCCGAGACGGCGGCCGGACGTAGCCGGCTTCACCGCGGACGGCCGTGAGCCGTCCGGGACGGGACGTGATCGCACGATGGACGTGACCGCGCGCACCTACCGGATGCCCCTGCCCCGGCTGACACTCGCCCCGGGCACCGGCCACGGCCCGCTGGACGGCGCCTGGTGGCCCCGCTGCGACGCGCTGGAACTGGAGTTGCCCGCTCTGGTCGGCTCGCTGGACGCGGGCCTGGGGACCGTCACCCGGGTCACCGTGGACACCGCGGCCTGGCCGGACGCCCCGCGTACGGTCATGACGCCCGGCCAGGCGATCGAGGTGGCCCTGACGGACGTCGACGTCGAGGCGCACGCCATCAGCCTGGACTGCGGCGCCGCGGGCCGCTGGGAGCTGCTGGTCATCCCGCCCGGTGAGTCCGTCGCGGCGGCCACCTGGCTGCTGACCACCGCCTCCGATCCGCGCAACGCGCTGACGGCCCCGCACATGCTGGCCCTCGCCGAGTCAGGTTTCGACGACGGGACCGACCGGCGGCGGGACGGGGGCCCCGGCGCCTGGTGACACGCGCGCCCGCGCTCCCGTCCTCACGGAGTCATGACGGGCCGGACGGGTCACGGGGCGCGGCGTCGGCGCGGGCCTGGCGTGGCCGCATGCGGGTACTGGTCACCGGCGGTGCCGGTTCATCGCCGGAGCGGGTCGGCGCGGCTGAGGCGGCCGGTCCGGTGCGGCCGGTGTGCTCGGGCCGCCAGGCGTCCTCGCCGGTCATCGCCGCGGTGAGCCCCGCGTGGGCGGCTGTCTTGGTGGTCTGGAAGCCGCTCGGACCGCCGCCCGGGTCCGGGCCTCCGTGCGGGATGAGCAGGGCGGTCTCCCGCAGCGGCCCGTCGAAGCTGCGCCCGGCGTACCGAACAGCACCAGCGACCCCCACCGACCACCCACAGCGCCCCACGCCGGGAGACGGTGGGCGGTCCCGGGCGGGGGACACCAGTGCCCGCGTGGCTGCTCGCCGGGGTGGCGGTCGTGCCGACGGCGTTCACCCTCCTCGTGGCCGACCTGTCCGGCATGAGCAAGGCGGAGACGGAACGCGTCTGGCCGCCCTTCGCGCTGTGGCTGCTCCCCGCCTGCGCGTTCCTCCCGCGTCCGCGCGCCTGGCCGGCCGCGCAGGCGGTGCTCACCCCGCTCCTCAACCATCTGCTGCGCACCGGGTGGTGAGCCGGGGCGGACCGCGCGAGCCGAGGCCGTGACCGTCGACGTGACGGCCGAGCGCCGCGAGGGTGACGCAGGTCACTCCGGTCGCCCGATGATCTCGCGTACCTCCGCCGGTCCCACCCCGCGAGAACACCGCCGCACGGCGATCGCGCCGGGGCGGCCGAACGACAGGACGGCCAGGGCAGCCGGGACAGAGGGGACACCACACCGACATGACCGCCACCGCCAAGGGACCCGCCAGCTACTTTCCCTCCATCGAGAAGAAGTACGGCCGGCCGATAGCGGAGTGGAAGGAGCTCATCCGCTCCTCGCCACTGAGCAAGCACATGGGGCTCGTGAACTGGCTGAAGGCCGAGCACGGGCTGGGGCACGGTCACGCCAACGCGCTCGTCGCGCACACGCTCGCGGAGGCCGACGGCCCGCGCTAGTCTCCGTCCAGTCGACCGTTTTGCCCAGTTAAGGGAGATTTCATGGCCTCGCGTCTCAACCCGTATCTCAGCTTCGACGGCGACGCCCGGCAGGCGCTGGAGTTCTACCGGGAGGTCTTCGGCGGCGACCTGCGGATCAACTCCTACGGCGACTTCGGCGAGTCGGACGCCCCGGGGGCCGACAAGGTCATGCACGGCATGCTGGAGACGCCGAGCGGCTTCACCCTGATGGGCGCCGACGCCCCGCCCGGCATGGAGCACGCCGCCGGCAACAACTTCGCCGTGAGCCTGAGCGGCGACGACGACGCCGAGCTGCGCGGCTACTGGGAGAAGCTGTCCGCCGGCGGCTCGGTGTCCGTGCCGCTCGAGAAGCAGATGTGGGGCGATGTGTTCGGCATGTGCGCGGACCGGTTCGGCGTCCCGTGGATGGTCAACATCACCGAGCCGCGGGGCTGACGCAGGAGCCCGGCTCAGGGGGCCGGCGGGGCGGCCTGGACGAGGCCCGTCTGGTGGGCGACGACGACCAGCTGGGCGCGGTCGCGCACACCCGGCTTGGTCATCGCGCGATGAATGCGGGTCCGCACGGTCAGCGGGCTGAGCACGAGGACGACGGCGATCTCGGTGTGGGACCGCCCCTCGGCCGCCAGCGCCATCACCTCGCGCTCGCGGACGGTGAGCTCGGCCAGGTGTTCCGGGGGGTGCCGGGTGGGTGCCGGGGGCGGGGGAGGCGAGGAAGCGCGTGATGAGGGTGCGGGTGGCGCCAGTCCGCCGTGGGGACCAGGCGGTGTCGTGGGGGAGGCCGTGGGGCGTGGGCAGTGTCGAGGGTCGTGGGCTCCGGGCGCCGGCCCTGTGTGGCGGGGCCGAGGAGGCGCTCGGCCCCGTTCACGGCCGCTGGGTCATCCGCGGTCGGTGAGAGAGCGGGCCCGCAGGGCGCCGGAGGTGGCGGTGTCGGCGGTGGCCGCGTCGGCGAGGGCCTTGGCAGCGGCCTCCGCGGCCTGCGCGGCGTCGTCGGCGGCCTGGGCGGCCATGTCGTCCGAAGGCTTCTCGCGGGTGGCCGGCGACGGGGGGAGCGCCTCGTTGAAGGCGCGGGAGACCCCCTGGAGCGCGGAGGTGACCTCGCTGGGGATCACCCAGAAGGTGCTGCCGGAGTTCTGCGCGAGCTGGGGCAGCATCTGGAGGTACTGGTAGGCGAGCAGCTTGGGGTCGGGGTCGTTGCGGTGCACGGCCTGGAACACCTCGTCGACGGCCCGCGACTGGCCCTCGGCCTGGAGGATCGCGGCCGTGCGGTTGCCCTCGGCGCGCAGGACGGCGGCCTGCTTGTCGCCCTCGGCGGTGAGGATCTGCGACTGGCGTTGTCCTTCGGCGCCGAGGATCGCGGCCCGCTTGTCCCGCTCGGCACGCATCTGCTTCTGCATCGCGTCCTTGATGGACTGAGGGGGGTCGATGGCCTTGATCTCCACCCGGTTGACCCTCAGTCCCCACTTGCCGGTGGCCTCGTCCAGCACCCCGCGGAGCTGACTGTTGATGGTGTCGCGGGAGGTGAGGGTCTTCTCCAGGTCCATGGAGCCGACGACGTTGCGCAAAGTGGTGACGGTCAGCTGCTCGACGGCCTGGAGGAAGTTCGCGATCTCGTAGAACGCCGCTCGCGGGTCGGTGACCTGGAAGTACAGCACGGTGTCGATCTCGACGACCAGGTTGTCCTCGGTGATGACCGGTTGCGGTTTGAAGGAGACGACCTGTTCCCGCAGGTCGATCACCGGATACACGCGGTCGATGTAAGGGATGACGAGGTTGAGGCCGGGTTTCAGGGTCCGGTGGTAGCGGCCGAGCCGCTCGACGTTGCGAGCGCGCGCCTGGGGCACGATACGGACCGCCCGCACCACGGTGAATACCGCGATCAGCGCGACGATCAGGCCAGCGATGAGGTACGCCGAGGTCTCCATGTCTCAGTCCCGGGGGTAGACGAGCGCGGTGGTGCCGCTGATCTCTATGACGTCGACAGTCGCTCCGGGAGGGATCACCAGCGTCTCGTCGTAGGCGCGGGCCGTCCACTCCTCGCCGTCGATGCGGACCCTGCCGCCGAGGCCCGTCACCTCCGAGACGACATAGGCGGCTCTGCCGACCAGCGCGTCGATGCCGAACCGCTGGGCCTGGGGCTGGAGCACGTGGCGCAGCGCGATGGGCCGCACGAACAGCACGCTGGCGGTGGCGACGACGGTGAACACCAGGAACTGGAGGGGAAGGGGCAGCCCGACCGCGGCGAATCCCGCGGTGACCAACGCGGCCGCACCCAGCATGCCGAGCGCGGCGGTGAGTGTGAGGATCTCCGCCACAGCGAGCACCGCTGCGGTGATCAACCAGATCAGCCATGGATCCATCGCGCGCCTCTTCTGACGGGTGCGGCTCCTGACCGGTGCGGCCGCGGAAGGGCTGGATCGTCGGTCTCGGGTCACCACCGACATATCCCAGGGCTATATTTCCGCATTTCGGGCGGAAATACTCCTTTCCGGCACAGCAAACGACCCCCGGCCCGAGAGGGACCGGGGGTCGTCCGCCGCCCCGGGCGGCGCGGAAGGTCACCGCGTCGGCGCGGACGGACACCACGTCGGCGCGGACGATCACCGCGTCGGCTACAGCGTGACCTGCTTCCCGCCGAGGGTCACGACGAGCCGGCCGTCCGAGGCGAAGGACCAGCCCAGGGCGCCGCTGTACGAGGAGCACCGGGAGCCGTTGGAGCCGGTCCAGAACTGGTTGGTGCTGTCGGCGTCACCGACGGTCTTGTCGTTGGAGCCGCTGACGGTGAAGCGGCACGACGTGTTGTTCCGGAACACCGAGGTCCCGGCGTCCCAGGAGTAGTTGCGCTGGGTGTTGTCGATGCTGAGGTTGCCGGAGACGGCCATCGAGCCCGGGTTGCTGTTGTACGTGAACCCGTGCTTGCCGTTCTGGAAGGCGATGCTGCGCCGGACGACGTGGTCGACGGCGATGTCGTCGCCGCCGAGCTTGTAGCCGTTGCGGTCGCCGTTGGAGTTCACGGTGCCGTCGCTGAGGGTGCCGTTGCCGTAGGCGAGGGAGTCCTCAATGGTCACCGGGCCGATGGGGCCGGTGTCCGGCTTGGTGTAGAGGTCCCAGCCGTCGTCGATGTTGTGGTGGGCCACGGCGTACCGGAAGACGTTGCCGGTCCCGGTGGTGAGCTTCGCGGCGAACCCGTCGGCGTCCTCGCCGTCGGAGTCGGCGTTGTCGTGGGACTCGGCGCTCAGGACCAGGTTGCCGGAGGGCCACTGGGCGGCGGGGGTGGTGGAGGAGATCCGCCCGAGCTGGAGGCCCGTGTCCCGGTTGTAGCGGGTCACCGTGCGCTCGATGACGTTGTGGCTGCCGCCGACGTAGATGCCGTTGTCACCGGCGCGCTCGACGACGATGCCCTTGACGTGCCAGTACGAGCCGTACAGCTGAAGTCCGCGGTTCGACGAGCTCTCGGTCTGGGCGGCGAAGTTGAGCACCGGCGTCTCGCCCGGGTAGGCGGCCAGGGTGGTCCGTGCGGCGGCGGTGCCGTTGCTGGTCTGCGGGATGGTGACGGTCGACGTGTGGGTGTACGTCCCGCCGCGCAGGTAGATCGTCCCGCCGGCGGCGACACGGCTGATCGCCGAGGTGAGGGTGGTGGGGGCGGCCTGGGTCCCGGCCGCGCCGTCGGTGCCGTTCGGCGCCACGTACAGCGCGCCGCTCGCCGGCGGGGTGCTGCCGCTGGTCTCGACGTCCAGGTAGTCGATGTTGGGCAGGCCGGCGGCGACGGTCGGGCTGAGCCGGACGGTGTTGCTGCCCGCGTTGAGCGTGACCGTCAGGGTCTTGCCGACCCAGGTCGACCAGGCGCCGGTGCCCTCGAAGGACGGGGTCTGCACCGTCGTGCCGTTGACGATGAGCGAGGCCGGGCGGGCGGTGGTGGTGCCGTTGGCGAAGCGGACGTTCAGCGTCGCGGTGCCGGCGGTGGCGGCGTTCACGGTGAACTGGGCGTGGGCGCCGGTCGCGTTGGTGGCGTTGCAGAATCCGCTGCCGGAGTAGCCGGCCCAGTCGGAGTCGATGGTGCCGGTGCAGACCGCCGGGGAGGTCTCGGCCTCGTAGCGGGTGGTCGCGGCCTGCGCCGTGGGGCCGGACAGCGCGGCGAGCGCGCCTGCCAGCAGGCCGGCGCACGCCAGGGCGGATCTCAAACGCATCGTGGGGTCTCCCTCTCCAGGACGGTGCGGGTCGTCGACTGGTCGGAAAGCGCTTTCCACCGGCAGCTTGGAGTGTCGACCTGGACACGTCAATAGACGTGTCCTTGATTTCTGTTCATATGGATGGACAGAGACGGCCGGTTGCCGGTCAACTCCGGGGCATATCGCACGGAAAGTCGAGGAGGCAGACGAAGAAACGTTCTTCCCTTTGAACCGGGAGTCGCCGGGCCATCCCTCGCGCGGCCGGACGGGAAACGTCGTTGTGCCGGGTGATCGCGTTCGCCTAGTTTGGCCGGCCATGACCACGACGCGCAGAGCGATCCTCAAGGGCATGGCGGCCTCCCCGTTCGTCGGGGTGGCCGGTGGCCTGATCTCCCCCGCCGCCGCGCACGCGGCCACCCTCGACGCCGGGCAGTTCAGGCTCACCAGTCGCTCCGCCAACCGGTACGGCGAGTTCACCGGCCTGGCGGCCGGACTGGCGGACGTGCTGACCCGGGTGGACGTCGCCACGGTGATCGCCGGGACCAACCGCAGGGCCACCCGCCTCACCACCGCCCCCGGCACGGTCGAGGCCTTCCGGACCGGGTTCACCTGGGACAGCGCCGACCAGGCCGTCGACTACTGGATCCCGCAGGGCGTCACCACCAGCGCCGACGCCTACGGCAACGGCCTCTATCCGGCGGGCGGGAGCAACAAGGTCGTCCTCGTCTCCTGGTTCTTCGAGACCGACCCCGACGCCGACGGCGTCGACGAGTACCCGCTCGACAAGGGCATGCGGCTGACCTTCGTCGACCACTCCGACCCGGCCGCCCCGCGCTACCAGCACGTGCTGCTGGTCGAACCCGTCACGACCGGCACCGGCGCCCCCTCCTTCGCCCCGGTGCGCAAGCACGCCGGCGGCATCATGTGGTATGGCGACCTGCTGTACGTCGTCGACACGTACAAGGGGCTGCGCGTCTTCGACCTGCGCGCCCTCCTCAGGGTGGCCACCGGCGAGGGCGACGTGTGCGGTCTGCACACCGACGGCCGGTACTACGGCTACGGCTACCAGTACGTCCTGCCGCAGAGCCACGCCTACGACAACACCGGCGCCTACCTGCGCTACACGACGATCGGCCTGGACCGCGCCAGTACCCCCGACTCCCTCGTGGTCAGCGAGTACTCGACCGCCGGCACCGTCAGCTACACGGACGGCGCCTTCACCGGCACGGGCGAGCCCAGCACCGCCACCCCCAAGGTGGTCCGCTGGAACCTCGACCACACCACCCGCCACCTCGCCTCGCCCACCGCGACCGAGGCCGTGAGCGTCGCCCAGCGCAAGATCCAGGGTGTCGTCTCCCGCAACGGCAGGCACTACCTGTCCGTGAGCAACGGGCCGTCCGGCACCGGCGCCCTGCGCACCTTCACCTCCGGCGCCGACACCGCGACCACGGTCGGCGACCTGGCCGTCGGCTGCGAGGACCTCAGCTACCACAGCAGCGGGGCGTCCGGCTGGGCGTACGGCGAGTCCGTGATCTGGAACGTCAGCGAGTACGCCGGCAGGCGCTGGGTGTACGCGGTGCGGGCGGGCGGCTCCTAGGCCCTGTCGTCACATTCCCGTCGTCGCCCGAAGGGCGGCCCTGCGGCGTCAGGTGCGTGCTCTCGGTGTGCCGGGCCCTGACCCTCGTACTGGATGTACTCGGGTCTGGGCCCGGTGCGGCGAGAGTGCGTGCATGGCGTCGCGGGGCAGACGGGAATGTGACGACAGGGCCTAGGCGGACCGTGCCCGCGAACGGGACGAGCGGCCCGGCACGCAGACGCCCGACGGGAAACCGCCGCACGCGGCGATGCGCGGACCAGCCGGGCGCGGGGACCCCGGATCCGGCCGCGGCCATGGGCGGGGGAGCCGCCGTCGAGCCGGTCCCCGTCCGCCGGGACACGAGCGCGGGCTGCCGGCCCCACCCGCGCGTGGCGACGGGTTTCCGGCGGACAATGGGCCCATGAGCATCGTCAAGATCAACGTACTCACGGTCCCCGAAGAGCAGCGCGAGACGCTGGAGAAGCGGTTCGCCGCCCGGGCGGGCGCGGTGGAGAGCTCGGACGGCTTCGAGTGGTTCGAGCTGCTGCGCCCGGTGGAGGGCACCGACACCTACCTCGTGTACACCCGCTGGCGCACCGAGGAGGACTTCCAGAAGTGGATGTCCGGGCGGGGCCAGGCGGCGCACGGCGGCGGCTCCGCGGAGGGGAGCGGCGAGCGGCCGAAGCCCGCCGCGACGGACGCGACGCTGTGGTCCTTCGAGGTGGTCCAGCAGGCGGCGCCGAAGCAGGGCTGACGCCCGGGGCCCGGGATGCCGGGCACCGGGCGGGTCCCCGGCCCGACGGCGGGTGCGCCGGGCCGGGGACCGCTGGCCGGGACCGGTGGTGTCAGGCCGGGTCCGTCACGGTGAGCGTGCCCGTCAGGGTCAGGCCCGCTCCGGTGCCGTCCCGGGGCGCGGCCGTGAGTTCCCAGGTGTACGTACCCGCCGCCACCCGGGTGCCGTCGGCGAGGGTGCCGTCCCAGCCGGCGGTCAGGGCGGCGCCCACGGCGGTGGCGTCGAGGGTGCGCAGGACCTTCGTCCTGCGCTTGATCACCAGCGTGGCGCCGGTGGCCGGCTTCGACAGCCGCCACACCGGGTTCCAGGTGGCGCCCGCGGTGCGGGTGTAGACCGCGGGCGCGGCGGCCGTGGTGACGGCGAGCGGCTGGGCGGGGACGCCGCTCGGGACGACGTGGGCCTGTCCGGCGCCGTCCAGCCAGGCGACGCCGCCGCCGAACTTGTCGACGTCGTGGTTCTTCCACGTCGACACGACGGGCAGGTCGGTGAGGGTGCGGGGCCCGGTGGCGGTGCCGGTGTGGAAGTCGGTGAGCTGGAGCCGGCCGGCGGCGGTGTCGTGGTCGACGACGAAGCCGTCGCCGAGTTCGCCGCGCTGCGGGAGGGCGATGGTGGCGCCGGTCCGCAGGTCGTACACGCCGAACGGGGTGGACGGGTCGCCGCCCACGGTGTCCTGACCCAGGCAGTCCCAGTACACCCAGCGGCCGACGGTCTGGAGGTCGCGGATCACGCAGGAGGCGCCGACGGCGTACGAGGTGACCGTGCCGGTCGCCAGGTCGCGGGCCTCGATCCGTCCGCCCGTGCCGTCCGTGGTCCACAGCGTGGAGCCCCACAGCGCGGCGGCCGGGGTGGTGAGCCGCCGCACCACCGCCGCCCCGCCGGGTGCCTCGAAGTCGATGACCGCCCGTTCGTCGCCGCCGCCGTACACGGCGTACCGGCCGGCGGCGTCGCGCAGGCCGCGCCCGCTGGTCGCGGGGGTGGCCCGGTCGAAGGGGACGACCTCGGCGCGGGTGCCGGACGCGGTGGCGCGCACGACGACGTCGCGCTGGGTGGCGTCGTCGTGCCGGACGTGGACGACGGAGCCGTCCCCGGCGCCCAGCGGCCGGCCGTAGGCGTCGCCGGGCGGTGCGGTGGTGAGCTCGGCGCGCTCGCCCGCCGACGGCGTCCCGGTGAGCGTCACCTCGCGGGTCAGGTAGGCGGGGCGCGGCGCGCTGTCCTCCTCCTTGGTGACCAACCGGCCGCCGGAGAGCGCGATCCCGCGCACCACGGCCGGTCTGGAGGGCACCGTGGCCAGGGTGCGCAGGCGCAGACCGCCGTCCGCCGCGACCTCGACCCGGCGCACCGCCCAGTCGCCGGCGTCCGCGCCGCCCACGGTGACCGCGCCGCCGCCGGGGACCTGGAACAGGTCGGGCTGGGCGGCGGCCAGCAGGGTGACCGGTGAACCGCCGCCCAGCGGGGTGGCTTTGAGGGGGCCGCCGCGGCGCAGCGGCGGGTTCTGCTCGGTGGCGGCGGCGGGCCGGTAGCCGGTCAGCAGCCAGTCGCCGGCCAGTCCGACGACGGGAATGTCCGCGCCGTTCGACGGTACGGCGACCAGGGTCTGGGTCCCGGCCGGGTCGTCGCGGCGCACGACGCGGGCCGTGGTCATGCCCTGCTGGTACCAGGCGATGTGGGTCGGTGAGACGGCGGCCTGGATGTTCCAGGACTCGTCGACGGCGACGCCGGAGGTGACGGCCGTGAGGGCGCCGGTGGTCAGGTCGAGGACGCCGAGCGTGCGCCCGCGCAGGAACCGCACGACGGCGACCTGTCCGTCCCCGGCCACGACCGGGTACCGGTCGAACCGCTCCCCCTCCGCCGGGTCGACCGGGAGGTCGACGGTGACGCCGTCCTGGACGCGGAGGATGTGCAGCCTGTCCACCTGCCAGACCTCGTTGTACGAGATCGTCAGCACCGTCCGGCCGAAGGAGCCGACCGTGTACTGCCCGTCCGGCACGGTCAGTTGCGTCGACTCGCCGGTCGCCGGGTCGCGCAGCCCGACGACACCGCTCGCGCCGACCGGCACGGGCAGGATGTCCGTCCCGGCGCCGTAGTGGCCCTGCTGGCCCGGCACCGTGCCGGTGAAGTTCTCGACCGTGCGCTCGGTCCCGTCGTAGCCCCGCCACTGGTAGGTCGGTGTGGTGCCGTCGGTCGTCTCGCGGCGGTGGAGGTAGCCGGTGTCGCCCGCGGCGTACAGGGTGTCCTGGACCGGGACGTACTTCGCCGGGGTGGGCAGGACGAGTTCCGAGGCCGTCGTCGGGTCCGTGGCGTGGGCGGCCGGGGGAAGGGCGAGGGCGGGGACGGTGGCGACGGCCACGACGAGGGCCAGACGGCGGGCGGCGCGGCCGGCGGGCGCGGACGGGAGACGACGAGAACTATCGGGCGTGCGTTCGAATATGAGGCGCATGTTGATCACAGCGCGACGGGTGGCCGAACCGTCACAGCGGACGCACAGGCGGTCACACGGGCGGTCGCACCGGCAGACGCACCACCTCACGCACCGGTTACATTTCGCTCAACCCCTGGTTGCGGCGCGGTGATCGAGCGACCATGAGCACATGACACTGGCCGAACGCGCCATGGAACGACTGCGAGGCTGGCCCGACCTCCACGCGGGGCACGCCAGTTGTGGCGCAGGACGGGCGCTGCGCTCCGTCCACAGCGAGATACTCCACTTCCACTCCCCCCGGGACGTCGACCTGCACCTCACCGTCCCGGCCATCCAGCGCATCCACGCCGACCTGCGGGGGTCGACGGCGGTCCGGCTGGTGCCGGGATCGCGTTGGGTCACCGTCCACCTCGACTGCGACACGGACGTCGACCTGCTGATGAGCCTGGTCAGTGTCGCCCTGAAGGCCCACCTGGCGCAGGCACCGGGCACCGGGCCGTCCTCGGTCGCCTGCAACCTCCACCGCGTGACGCTGGTGCCGCGCGACGAACCCGACGAGCACTGAGGCCGCGTGGACCGACGGAGGGTCAGTTTCCGGCCACGGCACGGCGTCACCGCCGCGGCGGCGGCCGGGCTGGTGGTGGCGGTCGTGGCGGCGGGGGCGGTGTTCCTGGGAGCGCCCGCGGTGTACTTCCTGACCGACTACGGCTGCGGTGACGCGGAGGACCGGCTCGCCGGGACGCTGGCCGGGGAGGCCGTGCTGGCGGCCGAACCTGCGGGGGCGGGGCGCGAGGAGACGTACCGGGAGTGCGACGACGACGACCTGTTCGTGGTCGTCGGCGCGCGGTACCGGGCCGGCTCCGCCGCCCGGCAGGACGTCCTCGCCCACTACCGGCGGGCCGCCGTGGCGGACGGCTGGCGGCCCGGCCCGGTGTCCGGCTGCTTCACCAAGGCGGTCGGCGGCACGACCGCCTACTTGGAGCTGGAGACCCCGGACGCCGACGGCCGGTTCCACGTGGAGATCGTCGCGGACCGGGCGGGCAGCGAGTGGTGTTGACGGGCCGACGGCCCCTCAGGCCTGTGGTGCGCCCAGTCCGGTCGCCCGGCCCTCCTCGTCCCAGCGCACCTCGAGGACGCGGGTGACGGCATCGCGGTCGAGGGGGCCGAAGACGTGCGGGAACAGGGTGCCGTCGGGGACCCCGGGGGGCGGGGCGGGCTCCGCCGCCTCCCACGCACAGCGCGCGCGGAGACGCTCCTCGTCGAGGACCAGGGCCAGCAGCGGCCGGGGCGCGGCCCGGTAGAAGGCGTTCACGACGGCGAGGGTGGTGGCCTCGTCGGGCGAACAGTGCACGAAGCCGTCCTCGTCGAGGGAGGCGGGCGCGTAGGGCCGGTCGGGGCGGGCGTCCCAGTCGGCCTTCGGTACGACGTGATAGATCATGCGGACGCAGCGGCGTAACCGACGAAGTCCGCCCAGGACCGTGGGGTGAGGGTGAGACGGGGGCCGTCGGTGACCTTGGAGTCGCGGATGTGGATGGTGGCGGGGGTGGTGGCGACTTCCACGCAGGAATCGCCTTCGCTGCTGCTGCTGTAGCTGCTCTTGAACCATGCGAGCGCGACTTCTACGCAGGAGTCGCCGTCAGGGCCGTCGCTGTAACTGCTCTTGAACCACCGAAGCTCGGAGGTACCTCTGGCGGCAGCCTTGCGGATCATGTCTCTCCCAGCATTTTCTCGATGAAGGCCAGCGACTCCCTAGGGGTGAGAGCCTGAGCCCGGATGGTGCCATACCGCAGCTCAAGGATCTGCAGCTGCTTTGGATCCGAGATGGGTCGGCCGTTGTACGCGCCGTCAGCCCGGCCCAGGGCGGTGCCGTCCGGGAACTTCAACACCTCGATGCGGCCGCTCAGTCCAGGGTGTGCGTCGGAGTCCGTCGGCATCACCTGAAGCGTGACATTACGCATCTGGCCCACCTCCAGCAGATGTTCGAGCTGCCGACGCCACACCATTGTGCCTCCGACCGGCCGACGCAGCGTCGCCTCTTCTTGGACGAAGCTGAGCGCCGGTGCAGGCGACCTTTCAAAGATCGATTTCCGTGCCATGCGAGCGGCGAGTTGGCGTTCCAACTCGTCCGGTGAGTACACCGGCTGCCATGCCTCGAACAACGCCCGCGCATGCTCTGGCGTCTGCAACAGCCCATGGAGACTGAGCCCGACGTAGACCCCCAGTTCAATCGCCGCGGCCTCCAACTTGGCGATCTCCCGAACCTTCTTGGGATAGCGGACCTTCTTCACATCGGCCTTCATCGCCGAGATCAGCCCGCCCGCCTTCAGCACCTCGTCCGCCATGTCCAGGTACTCCGGCCGGGGAATCCTCTTCCCGCTCTCGATCTTGTAGGCGAGGTCCTCGCCGTACCCCACCGCCGCCCCGAACTCGGCGGCCCGCATCCCCACCGACTCCCGCCGCAGTTTCAGCTGGCGCCCGACCGTCGCGACGACCGCGACGCCCCAGTCGTCGTCCGGGTCCACCTCCCAACCCGGTCCGTCCGCCTCGCCCTTGAGCCGTGCCGCCTCGCCGTCGACCAGCATTCCGTGCCCCTCCTGTCGTACCCGCCGCCGACAAGCCCGGACACCACCGGACAACCGGCGGACAGTCACCGTACGCAACGGCGTCGTCACTTTTCACGGTAAGCGCGCCTGGCCACTCTGGGTGACGTGATCGGAAAAACCCCCCAACTCCACGCTCCCCTCCGCAACTTCTACGCCCAGCTGTCCCCCACGCCACGCGGAGCCCGTCTCGCCCGTCTGCTCGCGACCGAACAACTCCGCTCGTGGGGGCTTCCCTTGGATCCGGCGGAGCTGATCGTCGGCGAGCTCGCGGCGAACGCCGTCACGCACGGGCGCATCCCCGGCCGGGACTTCCGCCTGTTGCTCTACGTCATCGGCGACACCCTCCGCATCGAGGTGACGGACACGCGCAGTGACCGTGCGCCGTGCGTGGGACAGGGTGCCGCGGACGGCGAGTCGGGCCGGGGACTGGTCCTGGTGGACGCCCTGGCCGTCCGCTGGGGAGTGAGCGAGGGGCCGGCGCCGCGCAAGACGGTGTGGGCGGAGGTCCGTCTGCCACCGGAACCCGGGGCACCGTGCTGCGGTGCGAGGGGCGGTCTCTCCCAAGGACCCCATCGGTGAAAGAAACCCGACCAAGCCCCACCCCTCCCGCCCGCGCCGCAAACTCACTCGCGTGGGTGAATATGCCAACTCAGCTGGATTTGGGGGACCTTGCCTGCTCTACGCTCAGCGCGACCACCGCAGACATGCGACGGCCCCCGCCGGGACTGCCATCCCAGTGCGAGGGCCTAGCCACAGAGGAAGCCAAACCTTCCCCATGGATACGCGAAACCCTAGCGCGCCCGCGCCCGCCCGGTCCGGGCTTGCCGAGAACAACCACCCGAACCGGGGGCACCGTCACTCCGGACACGGCGGTCTCGTCCACGAGAACGCGCGGCACACCGAGCGGTTCACGGTGATTGGCAACCACCTCGCCCAGCACGAGGAGCTGTCACTGCTGGCGATCGGCCTGGGCGTGCACATCCAGTCGCTGCCGAAGGGCGCCCGGGTCGACATCAAGTCCCTGGCGGCCCGCTTCCCCGAGGGAGCGACCCGGATCGCCGCCGCGCTGCGCGAGCTGGAGACCCACGGCTACCTGCGCCGCACCCGCGAACGCGTCCCCGGCGGCCGGATCGTCACCCGCACGGTCTCCTGCAACCGGCCCGGCCACCGCAGTCCGGCCGCCGACGACCACAGCCCCTCCCCGCCGCCGCCCCGGAAACGCCCGGCCCCCCGCAAGGCGCTCCCCGCCGTGCCGCAGCCGTCGTCCCCGGCCCCCGCCCTCCTGCAGACGGCCACCGAGGTGCTGGTGGGCCTGCGCCGCCACGACCCCCGTCTCCTGCTCTCCGCCACCGACGCCGAACACCTCACCCCCGGCGTCGCCGCCTGGCTGGAACGCGACCTCACCCCCACCGCCGTACGCCACGCCCTGACCAGCGACCTGCCGGCCGAGCCCCTGCGCCGCCCGGCCGCCCTCCTCGCCCACCGCCTCGCCGCACAGCTACCGCCCCCGCCCCCGTTCCGGCCACCGGCCCCACCCGCCCCCGAGCCCAGACATCCGTTGCGGTGCTGCCAAGGCTGCGGCTGCCCCTTCCGCTCCCCGGACTACGGCTACTGCCCCGCATGCCAGTCCGACCCCCCGGAGGCCGCCTAGCATGAAAGCGACGATCCTTGCCCCTGGGCACAGACGACGAGGAGCGAGCGCCATGACCATCGCCCCGGACAACGCGCGGCAGGGCGCCTCCCCCCTCTACCGGGCCATGCGGGACTTCGTCCGGAACACGGACGACTCCCTGCCCGGCAAGTTCGAGATCACCAAGGAAGGAATCGTCCACGACATGATGTCGCCGGGAGGCCCCCACGAGGTCACGGCCGCGCACGTCAGTCGCCGTTTGGAGAGGGTCATGCCGGACGATCTTCTGGCCCACAACGGCACGCCCGATGTGGAGGACGAGCACGAAGGCATCATGCGGCATCCGGATGTGCTGGTGATCGCGTGGACGGACCTGGACGTCGAAGGGTCCGTCGACCCTCACACAATCATCGCCGCCATCGAGGTCGTATCCAAGTCCAACCCCGACAACGACTGGGTGACCAAGATGCGCGACTACCCCCTGATGGGCGTCCCCGTCTACGCGGTCTTCGACCCCCGCACCGGCACCGGCGCCGTCCTCACCGACATCCACCCCACCCCCGCCGGTCCGCGTTACGCCACCCGCAAGGACTTCGTCTACGGCGAGGACGTCACCATCGGCGAGTGGACCATCTCGACCCAGGACCTGCCGCTCTACGCGCACGAGCGGCACTCCCCCTCGGCACCCTGAGGCCTCACCCCTCTTCCACCAGGGCCTCCCGCAACTCCCCCCGCCGCCGTATCCCCAGCTTCCGGTAGGTGCTGGTCAGGTGGGTCTCCACCGTGCGGCGGGCCAGGTGGAGGAGTTCGGCTATCTCCGTGTTGGTGCGGCCGTCGGCGGCGAGTTCGGCGATGCGTCGTTCGCTGCCGGTCAGTGCGGCCGAGCCGGTGCGGGCGGTGGTGTGGCGGCGGGCGCCGCCCGCGCGGAGGGCGTCGTCGGCGAGGACGCGCAGGCGTACGGCGCCGAGGCGTTCGGCACGTTCGGCGGCCTCGCGCAGCCGGTCGCGGCCGCGGGCGCGTTCCCCGGCGGTGGTCAGCAGCCGGCCCTGGGTGAGGAGGGCGGCGATCAGTTCGGTCTCGGCCGGGGAGTCCCGCAGCAGGGCGACCGCCTCCTCGGCCAGCTCCAGGCCGCGCCGGCCGCCGGTGGCGCGGGCGAGGACACGCAGCGCCCGGCCGACCGTGCGCGGGGTGTCCCAGATCCGGGCCAGGCGGAGTTCCTCCTCGGCGAGGGCCAGTGCCTCCCGGTGGCTGCCCAGGGCGAGCCGGCACGCGGCGGCGGCCGTCCGCCACGGGGTGACGACCGGGCTGAGCACGGCGCGGGCCGACTGGCGGCGTCCGCACTCCAGGAAGTCGTGGAGGGCGCCGGTGGCGTCGCCCTCGGTGAGGCGAAGGACGCCCCGGGCGTACAGGAAGCGGTTCAGTTCCCAGGAGTCGGGCGCCTCCCGCAGGTCGAAGCCGTCCGCGAGGCGCCGCGCCTCGTCCGTACGTCCCGTCTCGACGAGGGCCAGCAGGGCGTGGGCGTCGGCGTTGACGGGGGCCACGCCGCGCCCGCGACGGGGGGTGAGGAGACGGTCGTAGCGGCCGCGCGCGGCGGCGATGTCGAGGCGGACGTCGTGCAGGGCGCGCGTCATCGGGTGCAGGAGGGCCGGGCGCTGGCCGGCGAGGCCCCGCTCGACGAGCCGTTCCGCCTCGTCGAGTTCGTCGGCCCACTGGGCGACGGCCGCGGCCGTGCCCAGCAGAAAGGGTTCCGCGAGCGGGTCGGCGGGCACGGTCAGCAGGGTCCGCAGTCTGCTCATCGCCACCCGCGCCGAACTGGCCCCGGCGGTGGCCGCGTACCGCACGAGCAGGGCCTGTCCGGTGGCGCCGACGAGTTCCGGGCTGCGTTCGGCGGTGTCGGTCAGCCAGCGGTAGGCCTCGTGGCGGACCGTCTGGTCCTGGTCGGACAGCAGCGCGGAGGCGGTCTGCACGGTGCGGGTCAGTTCGGGATGGTCGACCAGCCGCTCCTCCAGCCGGCGCAGCACCTCCACGGCCGTACGGACCTCGCCGCGCCCCGCGAGGGCGGTGCCGAGCGCGATGGCGGTACGGACCTGGTCGCGGGGTTCGGCGGGCAGGTTCAGGGCCTCGGCGAGACGGGGGATGCCGGCCGGGGCGTCGGCGGAGGCGTACTCCAGGGAGCCCAGCTCGGTCAGCAGCCGCTGCCGCTGCTCGTCGGGGAGGGGTTCGCGCAGGGCGCGGCGGAGGTAGGCGACGGCGTCCTCGGGGCGGGCCTCGCGCACGGCGACGGTGCCGGCGTCGCGCAGGACGCGCAGCGCCCAGGGCAGGCCGACGGGGGCGCTGTCCAGCAGTTGTCCGGCGACCGCCTCGACGCGGTCGCCGCGCCGCAGCATCGCCTCGGCGACCGCCCGGTGCGCCGCCTGACGCCGGTCGGCGGACCATCCGGTGAGCACGGCGTCCCGGAGCAGGGGGTGCGCGTACCGGGGCAGGCCCTCGGCGTCCGGACCGGTGCCCGGGCGGAGCAGTCCGAGCCGGGTCATCGCGGTCAGCCAGCCGGAGACGCGGGCGGGGTCGGCGCCGGAGGCGTCGGCGAGGAGGGCGGCGCCCTCGGTGCCGCTCCCCCAGCCGTCGAGCTCCGCCGCCGCCAGCAACCGCGCCACCTCGGCCGTCGCCGGGCCCGCGCTGTCCAGCCACCAGGAGACGGCCGCCGGGTAGGCGCCCGGGTACAGCGCCGCGCAGGTCCGCGGCACGGCCGCCGGGGGCGGGGTGCCGTCGAGGTCCTCCAGGAGGGCGCGCAGGAGCAGCGGGTTGCCGGCGGCCGCGCGGACGCAGTCCGCGATCCAGGCGGGCGGGGCGGTGGGGAAGGCGGCGCGCACCAGGTCGGCCGAGGCCTCGTCGGTCAGCGGGGCCAGGGTGTGGGTGCGGACCAGGGACGGGGACAGGGCGTGGGTGAGACCGGTGGGCTGCGGGTCGATGTCGTACTGGCTGCGCTCGGTGGTGACCACCAGCACCGGTAATCGGTCGATGTGGCGGGCCGCCTCGACGAGCCAGCGACGGGAGGCGCCGTCGGCGAGGTGGACGTCGTCGACGGCCACGAGCAGGGGGGACTCGGCCGCGTACGAGCGCAGCACCCGCCACAGCCGGGCCGCGCTGCCCCGGTCGTCGAGACCGGGCGCCAGGTCCGCGAACTCCGGTACCGGGCCCAGCAGATGCAGGACCGAGGAGAACGGGACGGCGGTGTCCTCGGGCGAGCAGCGGGCGCGCAGCACGCGCAGTCCGCGGGCGGTCGCGTGCGCGGCGGCGGCCTCCAGCATGGCGGAGCGGCCGGTCCCGGTGGCGCCGCGCAGCAGCACGAACCGGCCGCCGCCGGCGCGGGCCCGCTCGGTCTCGGACGCGAGCAGCGCGTGCGCGTCCTCGCGTTCACGCAACGGTGCGGTCATCCCTGCCTCCTGCTGGGTGATGGGCGGTGGGTGCGGGGTCATGAGGTGTGGCGCGGTGACGCGGGGGCAACAGGAAAGGGCCGGTGGGTGCGGGGCGGTGACCCGAGGGTCGAGGGATGATCTGCCCCGCAGGTTCCCGCAGGTGCTGTGGCGATCCTCACGGCGGTGCCCGAAACGGCCCGGAAAACCACGCACTCGCCTGTGACCTGCGACGATGCGGGTCCACCGTGGTGGTCGTGACGCTGCCCTCGTGGTCCCCCTCGTGGTGCTCCACGATTGCGCGCGCCCCGGGCGCCGCAGAAGTGTGGAGGTGACCCTCCCGCCACCGGCCCTCGCCGACCGGCGGGCCCGTGACCAGGGGGGAAACGGTTGCTCAGCGCACCCCGCACACCACACACCGGCGGCACGTCCCGCACACCGCACACCGGCGTCGGCACCGTCCGCCGGCGGATCGCCGTGTCCGTACAGGCCCCGGACCCGCTCTCCCGGGAGGGCGCGGTCAGCCAGCTGCGGGCCCGCCCGGAGGTCGAGCTGCGCGAGGAGTACGGGCACGAGACGGTGGCCCTGCTGATCGAGGACACGCTCGACGAGGCGGCGCTGGCCCGGCTGCGCCGGATCGCGCGCAGCGAGGGCTCACGGGCCGTGCTCGTCGTGGGCACGATCCGGGAGAACGAACTGCTGGACGTCATCGAGTGCGGGGTCGGCGCCATCGTCTGGCGCCGGGAGGCCACCGCGCACCGTCTGGTGCAGGCGGTGCTGGCCGCCGCCCGGGGCGAAGGGGACCTGCCCGCCGACCTGCTGGGCCGGCTGATCAGCCAGGTGGGCACCCTGCACCGGGGTGCGGCGAACCGGCCCGGCGCCCCCTCGCTGGGCCTGGCGTCCCGCGAGGTGGACGTCCTGCGGCTGGTCGCCGAGGGCCTCGATACCGGAGAGATCGCCAGCAAGCTGTCCTACTCCGAACGAACCGTCAAGAACGTCATGCACGGACTCACGACGCGACTGCATCTGCGCAACCGGGCGCACGCCGTGGCATATGCCCTGCGGGAAGGCTACATCTGACCGAACGGGCACTCGAAGGCGGACACGCGGGCCAGCAGCCCTGCCCGCCCGCCGACCCCGCCGCGCCTGCGGCCGGCCGGACGGACGGGGCACGATCGACGTCCGGGCAGCCGCCCGCACACGGCAGGTTGAGGAGCGCGACGGTGATCCACGAGGTGGACGAGGTCCTCAAGGGCCTGCTCGGCGGCGGCGCACTGGCGGGCTCCGGCATCGAGGTCTCCTTCGAGGCACCCACCCGCGACTGGGCCGCCCGCCGCAACGCCCCGGTCATCAACGCCTACCTGTACGACATCCGCGAGGACGTGGCCCGCCGCCAGCGCGGCCAGATCTCCGTGCGGGACGAGCGGGACGTCGTCGTGCGCCGCCGCCGGCCCCCGCGCTGGTTCCGCCTGTCGTACCTGGTGACCGCCTGGACCAAGACCCCGCAGGACGAACACCGGCTGCTGTCCGCCGCGTTGGCGACCCTGCTGCCCCGCGAACTGCTGCCCGCCGAGGAACTCCCCGCCGGCCTGGGCGCCCTGGGGCTCGCCGTCCCGCTGACCGTGGCCGGCCTGCACACCGAGTCCCGTTCCCTCGCCGAGATCTGGTCCGCGCTCGGCGGTGAACTCAAGCCGTCCCTGGACCTGGTGGTGACGGTGCCCTTCCCGGCGTACCCCGAGTACGACGCCGGGCCGCCGGTCACCGAGGGCGCGGTGGTCCGCGTCCGCGGCCTGGACGGCGACCCGCCGGAGTCGGCGGAGCGCGCCCACCGCCCCCACCAGGTGGCGGCGGCCCGCGAGGCCCGGGAGCGGCGGTGACCGACGTGCGCGCGCAGGCCCCCGCCGTCCACCGGGAGCCCCTGCTCACCCGCCTGGCCGCCCTGCGCGAGCGCGTCACCGCCCTGGTCGACCGGCGCACCGCCACCGACCCGACCGCCGACGACCCGCTGCGCGGCCTCTACCTCTCGGAGCAGGCGGTACGCCACCTGTTGACCACGCCACCGCCCGGGGCCCCGGTGACCGGCGACGACTTCCTGCCCGGGGCCCCGGTGACCGCCGACGGCCTCCTGCCCGGGGCCGGGGACGACCGGCTGGCCGGCCTCGCCGCCCGCCTGCCCCTCACCGACCTCGACACGGCGATCCTGCTCATCGCGCTCGCCCCCGACCTCGACCGCGCCTTCGAGCCGCTCTACGGCTACCTCAACGACGACGTCGGCCGCCGCCGCGCCACCACCGGACTCGCCCTCGACCTGTGCGGCGCCCCCGCCCACCACGCGCCCGCCCGAGGCCGTTTCCACCCCTCGGCACCCCTGCCCGCCCTGGGCCTCCTGGACGTCGAGGAGCCCGAGCGGCCCTTCCTCTCCCGCTCGCTGCGCGTCCCCGACCGGCTCCTCGCCCACCTCCTCGGTGACGACACCCCGGACGCCGCGCTCCACGGCCACCTGCTCCCCCTCCCCGACCCGGTCCCCGCCGGCGACGAGCCGTTCGTCGACCGGCTGGCGGCCCGCCTGCGCACCGGTCCCCTCACCGCCTACCTGCGCGAACACCGCGAGGGCGACGGCCTGGCCGGCATCGCGGCGGCCCTGGACGCGGCCGGCCTCGACGCCCTGCGCTACACCGGCCCCGAGGACCGCCTCCCCGAGTTGCTGCGCGAGGCCCGTCTGACCGGCCGGGCCGTCGTGCTGTCCGCCCTGCCCGAGCGACCCGCCGCGCTCGTCGGCCGGCTGGCCGGGGCCACCGACGTGACCGTGCTGCTGGCGGACCCCCGCCCGTACGACCCGCAGTGGTCACCCCGCGACCCGCTGGTCCTCGAAGCGCCGCGCCGCCGGTCGGGCGGCACCGCGGCCTGGGCGGCCGCGCTCGGTGAGCAGGCCTCGGACGTGGACCTGGCGACGGCCGTGGCGCCGTACCGGCTCGGCGGCGACCGGGTGGTCCGGGCCGCCCGGGCCGCCCGCGACCTGGCCTCCTTCGACGGCGGCCCGCTCACCGCGTCCCACCTCCGGCTGGCCGCCCGCCAGCAGTCCGCCTCCGGCCTGGAACGGCACGCCCGCCGCATCCGGCCCGACGTCACCTGGGACGACCTCGTCCTGCCCGACCGCCCCCTCACCCAGCTCCGCGAACTCGCCCTGCGCGCCCGCCACCGCGACCGCGTCCTCGGCGACTGGCGCCTGAGCGCGGGCGGCGGCCGGGGCCGGGGCGTGCTGGGCCTGTTCGCCGGCGAGTCCGGCACCGGCAAGACGCTGTCCGCGGAGGTCGTGGCCGCCGAACTCGGCCTGGACCTCTACGTCGTCCAGCTCTCCTCCGTCGTCGACAAGTACGTCGGCGAGACGGAGAAGAACCTCGAACGCATCTTCACCGAGGCCGACCGCACCGACGCCGTGCTCCTGTTCGACGAGGCCGACGCCGTCTTCGGCAAGCGCTCCGAGGTCAAGGACGCCCATGACCGGTACGCCAACATGGAGAGCGCCTACCTGCTCCAGCGGCTGGAGTCCTTCGACGGAATCGCGCTGCTCACCACCAACCTGCGCGCCAACATCGACGAGGCGTTCACCCGCCGCCTGGACCTGGTGGTCGACTTCCCGTTCCCGGACGCCGGCCAGCGCCTCGCCCTGTGGCGGCACGGCCTCACCCATGTGCCGTGCGCCGACGGCATCGACCCGGAGCCGCTGGCCCGCCGGTTCGAACTGGCCGGCGGCTCGATCCGCAGCGCGGTGGTCACCGCCGCCTACCTGGCCGCCGCCCGGGACGAGCCGGTCGGCGCCGAGGACCTGCTGGAGGGGGCCCGCCGCGAGTACCGCAAGGCGGGCCGCCTGGTCCCCGGCGAGGCCGGCTGGTAGGCGCCGGGAGCGGGCGGCGGCGGACCTACTCCGCCCGCCACTTCTGGGCGGGCACCCCCGTACAGGTCCACAGCTGCAGCTTGGTGCCGTTGCCGGTGCCGCCGTCCTTGGCGTCGACGCACTTGTCGGCCTGCGGGTTGACCAGGTCACCGGCGGCGCTCAGCACGAACTGCTGGGCGGGGTTGCCGCTGCACCGGGCGACCTGGATGACCGCGCCGTCGTCGCGCGAGCCCCACGCGACGTCCATGCACAGTCCGAGCGCGCGGACCGTGCCGTCGTCGTGGAAGACCCACTTCTGGTTGGCGGACCCGGCGCAGTCCCACAGCTGGAGCGGGGTGCCGTCCTTGCCCTCGCCGTCCTGGGCGCCGGTGACGTCGATGCACCGGTCGGATCCCTGGCCGATGATCACCGCGCCGGGGACCTGCTGGGGGGCCTCCTCCTCCGCGCCCCCGCCGGAGTCGTCCGAACCCCCGCCCTCCGACGAACCGGACCCGGTCGTCCCGGAGCCGGTGTCCTGCTCCTCCTCGGAGGCGGCCGGGACCTCGGGCACGGCAGGCGCCCCGGCGGAGGCGTCGGTCTTCGGCGCGGACGGCGCGGAGACGGCGGGACTGGGCAGCGCGGTGCTGCCCGCCTCGGCGAGCTTCTCGGTGGCGCGGCTGTTGACCTGCGGCTTGTACGCCAGCCAGATCATCACGAACGCGATCGCCAGCGCCATGGTGACGCTCAGCGCGGTCGCCAGCCAGCGGGGCAGGAAGCCGCGCTGCACGAACGTACCGTCCACCGACAGCGGCACCTCCCCCGACCGCTGCACGGTCAGCGCGTACGGCCGCTGCTCCTTCGACCCGAACCAGATCACCTGCCTCGGCCGCAGCGTCGCGTCGACGAACACCGCCCGCCCCGGCTCGATCTGCACGCTCCCCGGGCGGATGTCGTACGACAGGTGGTCGCCGGTGTCGGACCCGGCGACGGAGGCGGTGACGCGCGTGTTGCCGAGGTTGTCCACCGCGAGCCGGGGCCGGCCCCGGAACCTGCCCTTCACCGTCGGCGGCACCAGCTCCGCCCGCACCTGCGTGAACGGCGTCACCGTCAGGTTCCCCTCCGGGACGGTGACGGCGTCCGGGTGTTCGGTCGGCGTGATGCGCACCGCGTACGCGTTCGGGCCGGCCGTCGCGTCCGGGGAACGCGGCGGGGCGAAGGTCAGCTCGACCGTGCCCGTCGTCCCGGGGTACAGCCGCAGCGTCTGCGGCTCCACCGTCGTCCAGGGAGCGACGGGACCGACCGGCTCGAAGCGGTACTCGTCGACGACGTCACCGGTGTTGCGCACCCGCAGTCGCACGGTCGTACTGCCGCCGGGGTCCACCGTCGCGGCCGCCGGTTCCAGGGAAGTCCACAGAGTCACCTGTCGACGCTAAGACGGCGGACCACGGCCCGTCAGGAAGCGGCGGGGCAGGAGCGCTGCCCGATAGGGACGGATCGCCCTGCCCGTTCACACGGTGAAACGGACGGCCTCCAGCCGGTGACGCTCCTCCATCGGGCTGCCGCCGTACATCCACGCGCCCGCCTCGGTGCAGCCCGGGCCCATCCAGCCGCTGCTCCCGACGTGGGCGTTCTGGCAGACGGAGCCGTCGGTGACCTTGATGGTGCAGCCCTGGAGGGGTGAGTCCGCCTCCTAGGCGGAGCCGATGTACAGGTCGATCTGCACGCTCCCCGGCTGGATCTCGTACGCCAGCCGGTCGCCGGTGTCCGCGCCGCTGTCCACAGGCTCACGCTGCCACGCTGGAGCGGGTACGCGAGCGGGGTCGCCGCCCGGCGGACACCCCCGAGGACGGCCTGCCCCCGGCCTGCCCCCGGGGGCAAGAGCCCTGCCCCCACCCCTGCACCGGAGGCCGTTTCGGACCACGCGCTGCGCGCGTGACGGTGAGAGACGTCCTGACGCGTACCCCGAGGAGAGCACAGCATGCCGTCCTACCTGTCGCCCGGCGTATACGTCGAGGAGGTGGCCAGCGGCTCGCGCCCGATCGAGGGGGTGGGCACCTCGGTCGCGGCCTTCGTCGGGCTCGCGCCGACCGGCCCGCTGAACGAGCCGACGCTGGTGACCAACTGGACCCAGTACGTGGCGGCGTTCGGTGACTTCACCGACGGCTACTACCTGGCGCACTCGGTCTACGGCTTCTTCAACAACGGCGGTTCGGCGGCGTACGTCGTCCGCGTGGGCGGCTCCCCGGCGGGCGCGGCGGGAGACGCCGCGTCGCCGTCGGCGGTGAACGGTTCCGCCGCCCCCGCCGCGCTCCCCGCCGGTGAGCCCCGGCAGCTCGGCACGTTCACCGTGACGGCCGTGGCGCCCGGCAACCTGAGCGTGGAGGTCGCGGACGCGGAGGGCGAGGGCCCCGCCGAGCGCTTCAAGCTGATCGTCAAGGACGGCGACCAGGCGGTCGAGACGTTCGACGTGTCCGCGAAGAAGGGCAACCGCGCCTACGTCGTCACCCAGGTCAAGGAGCGCTCCAAGCTCATCACCGTGGCCGAGGCCGCGCCGGCCGCGCAGCTGGCCCGTCCGGAGAACCAGACGGTCGCGCTGCCGTCGACGCCGGCCGCCGCCCCCGCCGCCCCCGCCGAGGAGACGGGCCCGGTCGGCCCGGCCCAGTACCTCGGCGACAGCGCCGACCGCACCGGCTTCGGCGGCCTGGAGGCCGTCGACGAGGTGTCCATGGTCGCGGTCCCCGACCTGATGGCCGCCTACCAGCGCGGGGCGATCGACCTGGAGGCCGTCAAGGCGGTCCAGCTCGGCCTGATCGCGCACTGCGAGCTCATGGGCGACCGCGTGGCGGTCATCGACCCGCCGCCCGGCCTGAACGCCCGCCAGATCCGTGTCTGGCGCCAGGAGACGGCCGGCTACGACTCCAAGTACGCGGCCCTGTACTACCCGTGGATCAAGGCCTTCGACCCGGCCACCGGCCAGGCCCGCCTGGTCCCGCCGAGCGGCCACGTGGCCGGCGTGTGGGCCCGCAACGACTTCGAGCGCGGTGTCCACAAGGCCCCGGCGAACGAGGTCGTCCGCGGGGCCGTGGACCTGGAGATCCAGATCACCCGCGGCGAGCAGGACCTGTTGAACCCGATCGGCGTGAACTGCATCCGCGCCTTCCCCGGCCGGGGCATCCGCGTCTGGGGCGCCCGCACGCTGAGCTCCGACCCGGCGTGGCGCTACCTGAACGTCCGCCGGTACTTCAACTACCTGGAGGAGTCGATCCTGATCGGCACCCAGTGGGTGGTGTTCGAGCCGAACGACCACGCCCTGTGGGCCCGGATCCGGCGCAACGTCTCGGCGTTCCTGGTCAACGAGTGGCGGGCCGGCGCCCTCTTCGGCGCCCGGCCGGAGGAGGCGTTCTACGTCAAGTGTGACGAGGAGACCAACCCGCCGGAGTCGGTCGACGTCGGCCGGGTGGTGTGCGAGATCGGCATCGCGCCGGTCAAGCCGGCCGAGTTCGTGATCTTCCGGCTGGCCCAGTTCTCCAGCGGCAGCGGGGAGCTGGAGGAGTAGCCGAGCGAGCTCCCCCTCTGATCCCGACGTCAACTCTCCTCGAAGGAACGCACAATGAGCCTCCAGCCGGGTGACGCCCTCACCTCGCACAATTTCGGCCTCCAGATCGACGGCGTGATGGTCGAGTACCTCGCCGAGGTCAGCGGCCTCAGCCTCGAACAGGACGTCATCGAGTACCAGCAGGTCTCCGCGCAGGGCAAGCCGGTCACCAAGAAGCTGCCCGGCGTGAAGAAGGCGGGCACGTGCACGGTCGTGCGCGGCATGACCCAGTCCGCCGCCTTCAACCAGTGGATCACCGAGTCGATCAACGGCGCGATGGGCACGGCCCGCAAGAACGCCACGATCATGGTGATGGACTACCAGAACAATCCGGTAAAGCGGTACAACATGCGCAACGCCTGGTGCAGCAAGATCGACACCAGCACGGTGAAGGCGGGCGAGGCGTCCGCGCTGACCGAGACGGTGACCATCACGTTCGAAGAACTGGTCATCGAGTAATGCGGCGTACGGCTGTGCGGGCACCGGCACCGGCGGGCGGGGAGCAGGAGAACACACCGCTCCCGCCGACGGCGCCGGCGCCCACGCCTGCGCCGGTGCGGCAGCGTCTGCAGACGGAGTTCCCCTTCGAGCTGCCGCGCGGCTACGTCGACGAGGCGGGCACGGTCCACCGCGACGGTGTGATGCGGCTGGCGACGGCACGGGACGAGCTCGTCCCGCTGCGCGACATCCGCGTCCAGGAGAACCCGGCGTACCTGTCGGTGGTCCTGCTGGGCAGGGTCATCACCCGGCTGGGCACGCTCCCGCTCGTCCACGACGGGATCGTGGAGAACATGTTCGCCTCCGACCTGGCGTTCCTCCAGGACTTCTACCGCCAGATCAACGCGGAGGGCCACACCCGCGCGGCCGTGGAGTGCCCGCACTGCGCGGAGCCCTTCGAGGTGGAACTCGGCGGGAGCCGCCTGGGGGAATCGTGACGTACGCGACCGACCGGCTGCACGAGGAGATCGCGTACGTCGCCTTCCACTTCCACTGGAGCCACGAGGAGATCCTGGACCTGGAACACCACGACCGCCGCCGCTACACCGAACGGATCGCCGCGCTGGTGGCGGAGGGCTGAGGCATGGGGTTCCTTGACCGGCTGAGGGGCGGGGGCAGGCGCGGGCCCGCTCCCGAGGAGACGGCGGGCGCGACAGCGGCTGGGGCTACGGCGGCTGGGGCTACGGCGGGCGCGGTGACCGGGGTGAACTCGGTGACCGGTGCGCGGGAGGGCGCCGGTGCCGACGCGGCGCGGCCGCGTGCGGCTGCCTGGCCGACGCTGCCGCCCCTCCAGCGCGCGGCGGCGGGGTCGTCCACGGCGGGCGTCGCCGACTCCGGCTTCGGCCACCGGCTGGCCACCTGGCAGAACCCGTCCTTCACCGACGGACGCTCACCTGCCGTCCTGGAGGCGGCACGGGCGCACCGGATGACGGCACTGCCGTCCAGCGCCGAAGACGCCGGCGTCGGACACGCCGGCGGGGAAGCGGCGGTGACCGGGCCGGCGGGGCGGGCTGTGCCGATGGCGGGCGGGCGTGCGGTGCCGACGGGGCCGGCTGCCGGGGCGCCCGTGCCTGTCGCGCGTGCGGTGCCGACGAGCCCGGCGGGTCCGGCGGCCCAGGGGCCGACGCCGGGCGTACGGGCGTTGCCGACGGGTCCCACGGGTCCGGGCGCTGGGGCGCCGGCACGTGTCGCGCGTGCGGTGCCGACGGGTTCGGCTGGTCCGGCTGGTCCGGCTGGTCCGGCTGGTCCGGCTGCCCAAGGGGTGGCACCTGTCGTGCGTGCGCTGCCGACGGGTCCGGCAGGATCGGGCGCCCAGGCGCCGACGCCGGACGGGCGGACGATGCCCACGGGTCCGGTAGCTCCGGCCGCCCAGGCTCCGACGCCGGGCGTGCGCGCGGTGCCGACGGTGGCGGCCGAGCCGGCCGCCCGGGTGCCGACCCCGGCCGTCCGTGCGCTGCCGACGGCGCGGTCGGTCCCGGCCCCGGTGCGACGACGTTCGCTGCCCACCCGGGTCCCGTCCGCAGCACCGGCCCCCGCCTCGCCGCTGACCAGGTCGGCCTCGGCCCCGGTACAGCGCCGCTCCCTGCCCACCCGGGTGCCGCCCGCACCGACGCCGCCCGGCTCCGGTGACGGCGGTGGCACGGTGGCCTCCAGCCCGGGTGACGCCGGGGGAACGGTGGCGCCCGATTCCGGTGACGCCGGGGCGACGACGGTCCCCGACAAGGAACCCGGCCCACCCGCCGCGCCCCCGGTCCAGCGGAGGACGACGGCCCCACCGGACGCCGGGACCACGCCCCGGCACACCAGCGAGGCGCGGCGCCCCAGCGACACGGCTCCGGACACCGGCGGTACGGCCTCCCACCCGGCCCCGGCCCCGCCTGACCGGCGGCCCGCACAGCAGTCCGCGCCCTCCGCTGCCCGGCCGCCTCTTCCGGCACCGGCTGCCTCGACGACGTCCGGCGCGGGCGCACCGGCCGTTCAGCGGGCGGCTGCCAGGCGTCCGGCGCCGGCCGCCGGACCGAGTGCGCCGGTCGGGCCGGGGTCGAGTGCGCCGGTCGGGCCGGGGACGACGGCAACGCCGAATGCGGGCACCGCCTCCCGCCCGGCAGCGGGGGCAAGCCCGGCTTCTGGGAGCGGCCCGGTCACAGCGCCAGGCCCGGCCCCCGACACCCGTCCCGGCACAGCACCGAACCCGGCGACCACCACCCGTCCCGGCACGGCGCCGAACCCCGCCGCGAGCGCCGCTTCGACCGGGGGGGCCGCTCCGGCCGCGCAGCCCACCCCGGACGGCAGGACGCTCCCGGCTGTCCAGCGCGTTCCGGTGTCCGCCTCTCCGCAGTCCGTCGCGGCGAGGACCACTTCGGCGCCCGCTCCCACCAGCCCGGCCGCCACGCCGGGCACGCCCGACCCCGCTCCCGGCCGGGTCGGCGCCGGAACGGCGAGCGTGCAGCGTGCCGCTGTCGGCCGTACGACACCGCCTGCCGCTGCCGCGCGGGCAGCCGACGCCGGGGGCGGGGCACCGGCCGCACCCTCCGTCCCGGGGTCCGGCGCCGAGCCGTCGCCCGGTGTGCCGACGCCGCCCGTCGGCGGACCCGGCATGCCCACGGGCACACCGGCCCGCCGGGGAGTTCCGGCCCCGGCGACCAACCCGTCCCCGCCCGCTGCGGACACGCCGGCCGGCGTGCAGCGATCGGCCGCCCCCGGCCGCACGGAGTCTTCCGGCCGCACGGAGCCGCCCGCCCGGCCGACGCCCGGTCCGGCTCCCGTCCCCACCGGCGTGCAGCGGTCCTCCACCTCCGGCCGCGCTGTGCCGCCCGCCCCGGCCGCCGCCGACGCCGCGCCCGCCGACGTGCGGCGGTCGACGGCCCCGGCCGCCCCCGGCCCCGTACCCGCCCATGGTCGGCAACCGGCCGCGCCCGCCCAGCCTGCGGCGCCTGACGGCCGTACCCCCGCCCCCAGCCGTACGACACCGCCCGCGCGCCCGGCTGCCGTACCGCCCGCGCCCGCCGCCGAGTCACCGGCCGCGCACGCCACCGTGGCGCCGCGCGTCCAGCGGAGCGCGTCGCCGACACCTCCCGGCCCCCGGCGGGTCGGCCTCGGCGCCCCCGCGCGCGGAGCCGCGGCCCCTCCGAGCGGCCCCTCCGCACGCCCCGCCACCGCCCAGCGGATCTCACCGCCCGTTCCGCCCACGCCGCCCGTGAGCCCCGCGTCGGACCTCGCGCCCACGCCGCCCGTTCCGCCCACGCCGCCCGCACGCCTCGCGTCGGACGTTCCGTCAGGTGCCGTCCGGGCCCTCGGCGACCGGCCGGCCGAACCCCTGCCCCCGGTGCAGCGCACCGCCGCCCTGGGCGCGCCCCTGCCGACGACCCCGCGTACGCACGCGGCCCCTGCCCCACCCACCCAGCCCGCGCGCCCCCTGCTCGGCGGCCCGCTGCCCACCCGGCCCTCGGACGCGACGCCGCTCGTGGCCCCGCAGGTCGTCCCCGCCGTGCAGCGCACCGCCACGCCCGGGAACGCCACCGCCCACCCCGCTCCTCCCGTGCCTCGTTCCTTCCCCGCTCCCGGGACCGTCGAGAGCGGCCACCCGGCCGTCCGGCCATCCACCCCGCCCCCGGCCGCCGTCCCCCTGCCGACTCCGCGCCCGGCCGCGTCCGCCCCCGCACCAGCCGTACAGCGCAGGGCGGTCCCACCCGCCGTCGTCCCCCTGCGCCGCACCACCCCGGGCACGGACCCCCGCCGGGTCGCGCGACCCCGTCAGGCCCTCACCGCCCCCCGTCCCTCGGCGACCACTCCCCAGGCACCCCCGGCGGCCCCACCCACCCCCACGCCGACGCCCGTCCCGGCCCCCTCACCCGCACCCGCACCGCTCATCCAGCGCGCCCCGGCACCGGAACCGGCACCCCTCATCCAGCGCGCCCCGGCTCCCGCCTCCACGCCCACCCCGCGTCCCGCGCCCAGAGCCACGTCCGCACCCACGCGCACGCCCCCCGCCACCTCCACGTCCCCGGCCACGCCCCCGGCCCCCTTCGACCCCCGGTCCCTCACCGACTTCCAGCTCGACGAGCTCACCCACCGCCTCACCGGACGCATCACGCGTCTCCTCCGCACCGAACTCCGGCTCGACCGCGAGCGGATCGGCAGGCTCCGCGACCCCCGCCACTGACCCTCGACCGCACGTCAGCAACCCAGAAAGGCCGGCCCTTCGATGTCCCGCGATCTCGACCCGGGCTCCACCATTTTCTTCACCCTGACCATCGACGGCGAGAGCCTCGGTTACTTCAACGGGTGCGAGGGCCTGTCCTCCCAGGTGGAGATCGAGCACCGCCAGGAGGGCGGGAACAACGGCTTCGTCTGGCAGCTCCCCTCCCGCGTCACCTTCTCCACGATCCGCCTGACCCGCCCCCTCACCCCGGACACGACGAAGGTCGCCAAGTGGATCTCGTCGATCACCACGGGGGTGACCCGCCCCACCGCCCAGATCGCGGCGCTGCGCGCCGACGGTTCGGAGGTGGCCCGGTGGGGGCTGATCGACGTGCTGCCGGTCAGCTGGCAGGGCCCGTCCCTCGACCCCGCCAGCCCGGGCGTCGCGACGGAGGTCCTGGAGATCACCCACCACGGCTTCACGGACTGAGGGAGGACAGCGACACATGCCCAGGGGAAGCAAGGGCGGCGCCGGCAAGAGCCTGGTCCGCGCCACGCTCGCGATCCACGAACCGCCCGTCGGTTCCAGCACCACACCGGGCGGCCTCATCAGGTCCTTCGGGTTCGACTTCAATCCGGCGCAGCTGCAACTCGGCCGCCGCGCCCAGTGGAAGGTGACCCCCACGGCCGCCGTCCGCGACGGCTCCGTACCGGAGTTCATGGGCCCGGAGCCGCGCGAGATGACGGTCGAGATCTTCCTGGACTCCTCCGACGAGCCGGGCAGCAACACCGTCCTGAAGAAGGTCGAGTCGCTCCTGGAGTGCTGCGAGGTCACCACCAAGAGCATCGCCGCCAAGCAGCCCTCGCCCCCCTGGGTGGTCTTCCAGTGGGGTTCGTTCTCCACGGCCCGGTTCACCGCCTACGTCAGCAGTGTCGACGCCACCTACTCGCTGTTCGGCACGACGGGTGTCCCGATCCGCGCCACCTGCCAGGTCCGGCTGCACGAGATCCCCAGCAAGACCAAGGGCCAGAACCCGACCTCCGGCGCCCTGACCGCCCAGCGCGTGCACCGGGTCGTGGCCGGCGACTCCCTCCAGTCCCTCGCCTGGCGCGAGTACGGCGACACCTCGGCCTGGCGGGCCATCGCCGAGGCGAACGGCATCGACGACCCGACCCGCCTGCCCACCGGCGTCGAACTGGTCCTCCCGGCCGCCGAGGAGGTCCGTTTCTGATGGTGCAGTCGGCGTACTCCAGCGTCATCCAGGTCACCCTCGGCGGCCGTCCCCTCCCCTCCGACTTCGCGCCGCTCCTCGTCGAGGGCTGGGTCGACCAGGGCCTCGGCGTGCCGGCCGCCTTCCGGCTCACCTTCCGCGACCCCCACCACCAGATCCTCGGCAAACTGGGCGTACGGTTCGGCACCCCGGTCGTCCTCGCCCCGGTCGCCGACGGCCAGGGCGCCGCCGACCCGCTGCTCACCGGCGAGGTGTGCGGCCTGGAGGCCGACTACGACGGCACCGGCACCTTCACCGTCATCCGCGGCTACGACCACGGCCACCGCCTGATGCGCCGGCGCCGGGTCGCCGCCTACCGCAACCAGAGCGCCTCCGACATCGCCCGCCGGCTCGCCGCCCAGGACGGCGTCCCCGTCGGGCGGATCGAGTCCACCAGGACGGTCTACGAGTTCATCAGCCAGGCCAACGTCACCGACTGGGACTTCCTCGCCCGCCTCGCCGACGAGAACGAGATGGTCATGTCGGTGGACGCCAAGGGAAAGTTCCAGTTCGTCCGGCCCGACCCCGCCTCCGGTGCTCCGCCCGTCTCCACCCCCGGGGAGAAGAGCCCCTTCGTCCTGGAGGCCGGTACCGACATCCTGCGCCTGCGTGCCGCCGTCTCCGCCGCCGAACAGGTCGGCACGGTCGAGGCGCGCGGCTGGGACGTCACCACCAAGAAGAAGCTCACCGCCACCGCCCCCGCCCGCACCAACCCGGGCATCAGCATCGGCACCACGCCCGGCGAGGCGGCCGCCCGCTTCAAACCCGCCAAGCTGGTCGACGCGCAGGTGCCGTACGACCGGCAGTCCGAGGTGAAGTTCGCCGCCGAGGCCCTCGCCGACGACGTCACCGGCTCCTTCGCCGAGCTGGAGGTCGTCGCGCGCGGAACGCCGAAACTGCGGCCCGGCCTGCCCGTCGCGCTCGCCGACGTCGGCGCCCCCTTCGAGGGCAAGTACACGGCGACCTCCGTACGGCACGTCTTCGGCGACGGGAAGCACTACGAGGCGTGGGTGACCGTCAGCGGCCGGCAGTGGCGTTCGCTGTACGGGCTGTCCTCGGGCGGCGGGGACGCGCAGAACGGCCTGCGGCTGCCCGGCACCGCCAACGCCCTCGTCACCGACGTCCAGGACCCGCTGAAGCAGGGCCGGGTCAAGCTCCAGTTCCCGTGGCTGGACGACACATACGTCAGCGACTGGACCCGGGTGGTGCAGTGGGGCGGCAAGGACGGCGGGTCCGTCTTCCCGCTCGACGTCGGCGACGAGGTGCTGGTCGCCTTCGACCGGGGCGCCCTGGACCACCCGTACGTCATCGGCGGCCTCTACAACGGCAAGGACCGGCCGACGCCGGTGAAGGACGTCCCGCTGCACGACGGGGCACGGCACCGGGCCGCCCGGCACACCCTGTCCGACCGGGACGGCAACCGGGTCGACCTGCTCAGCCAGCGGACCGGCGGCCGCAAGCAGGGCGTGCGCGTGACCAGCGGTGACGACAAGCTCGTCATCAACCTCGACCGGACGAAGACCGAGATCACCGTCGACAGCAAGGGCACGGTCAGCATCACCGGCACCCGGTCGGTGTCCGTGGAGGCGGGCACGGACCTCACGCTCAGCGCGGGCCGCAGCGTGACGATCAAGAGCGGCGGGCCGCTCACCCTCCGGGGACAGGGCCTGGTCAACCTCCGGTCGGTCGCCGGCGCGGTCAGCGTGAACGCCTTCGGCGCCCTCGACCTGAAGGCGGCCGGCGCCGCCACGCTCTCCGCGACGGGCACCGTGCAGGTCAACTCCGTCGCCAACGTGGGCCTCCGGGCCGTCACGCTCGCCCTCCAGGGCGCCGTGTTCGTCAACGCCAAGCCGTACCCGATCCCGTGACGGCCGCCGAGCGGCCGGCCGGCAACAGAGCGCCGGGAAAGCCGGGACAGCCGGAGAGGGGACCGGAAGGAATGAGGAGAAGGCAGGTGGCCCTCTGATGGCCGAACAGTTCGTCGGGTCCGGCTGGGCGTTCCCGCTGCGGATCGGGCCCACCGGCGGCATCGCGCTGGTCAGCGGCGAGCGCGAGATCGAGGAGGCGATCCGGCTGGTCCTGGCGACCGCGCCGGGCGAGCGCCCGATGCGCCCGGAGTTCGGCTGCGCCATCCACGACCTGGTGTTCGCCCCGGTCAACGAGGCCACCGCCGGCCGGATCCAGCACGAGGTGTACGCCAGCCTGGACCGCTGGGAGCCGCGCATCGAGGTCCATGACGTCGAGGTCACCGCCGGCGCCGAGCAGGGCGTGCTGTTCATCGACGTCCGCTACTCGATCCGCGGCACGAACAACCCGCGCAGCCTCGTCTTCCCCTTCTACGTCATCCCGTCCCACGACGAGCCGGACTCCTCCGGCTCCTCCGGTACGGCTCCCGAAAGCGACCGCTGATGGCCCTGCCCTCACCCAACCTCGACGACCGCCGCTTCCAGCAGTTCGTCGACGACGCCAAGCGCTACATCCAGCAGCGCGCGCCGGAGTGGACCGACCACAACGTCTCCGACCCCGGGGTGACCCTCGTCGAGACCGTCGCCCACATGGCCGACCAGATCGTCTACCGGCTCAACCGGGTCCCGGAGAAGAACCACCTGGCCTTCCTGGACCTGGTCGGGATCCGCCTGTTCCCGCCGTCCGCGGCCCGAACCGACGTGACGTTCTGGCTGTCGGCGCCGCAGGAGGAGACGGTGCTGCTGCCGGTCGGCACCGAGGTGGCGACCGTCCGCACGGAGAGCGAGGAGGCCGTCGTCTTCGCCACCGAACGCGCACTGGCCGTCGTGCCGTGCGCGTTGCGGCACCTGGTGGTGCAGCAGCAGGGCCGGCCGGTGACCGACCGCACCACGGACCTCGCCGAGGGCAAGGACGTGCTGTGCTTCGCGGAGGCCCCGCAGCCCGGCGACTGCATGCTGCTCGGGCTGAGCGCGGCCGTCCCGCACTGCGCCGTCGGCCTGGAGCTGGACAGCAGCGTGGACGGCGTCGGCGTCGACCCGCGCCAGCCTCCCCTGGTGTGGGAGGCGTGGACGGAGGACGGCTGGCAGGAGTGCGAGGTCGACCGCGACGGCACCGGCGGCCTCAACCGCCCCGGCGAGGTCGTCCTGCACGTCCCCGGCGGGCACGTGCTGTCCCGCTCCGGCGGCCAGGAGGCCGGCTGGCTGCGCTGCCGCGTCACCGCCCCCCTCCCCGGCCAGCCCTTCTACACCACCTCCCCGACGGTCCGCAGCGCCGAGGCGTTCACGGTCGGCGGCACCGCCCCCACCGTCCACGCCGAGACGGTGTACGACGAGGCGCTCGGCGAGTCGACGGGCCTGCCCGGCCAGCGCCTGCGGCTCGCGCACACGCCGGTCGTGGGAGACGACCCGCCGCTGCTGCTCCAGACCGCCGAGCACGACGGCTGGGTGGACTGGCAGGTCGTCCCCCACTTCGCCGCCTCCGGCCCGCACGACCGGCACATCACCCTCGACGCCGCCACCGGCGAGATCGCCTTCGGGCCGTCCGTCCGCGAACCCGACGGCCGGCTGCGCCAGTACGGCGTCGTCGCCCCCAAGGGCGCGGTCGTCCGCGCCCGCCGCTACCGCACCGGCGGCGGCCGCGCCGGCAACGTGGCCCGGGGCTCCGTCCAGGTCCTGCGCACCTCCGTCCCGTACGTGTCGGAGGTCGTCAACCGGGAGGCCGCGCGCGGCGGGGTCGACGGCGAGACGGTCGAGGAGGCGAAGGTGCGCGCCCCGATCACCCTGCGCGCCCAGGAGCGGGCCGTCACCCTGCGCGACTACGAGGAGCTGGCCCGCCGGGCGGCCCCCGAGACCGCCCGCATCACCTGCCTCGAGGGCAAGCCCGACGAACACGGGTCGTACGCGGTGCGCGTGCTGGTGGTGCCGCAGGCGGTCCCCGACCCCGGCGGACGGCTCCGCTTCGAGCAGCTCGTCCCCGGCGACGCCCTCCTGGACCGCATCACCCGGCACCTCGACGAGCGCCGGCTGATCGGGACGAGGCTGGCGGTCGGCCCGCCCTACTACCAGGGCGTCACCGTCGTGGCCACCGTCCACGCCTTCCGCGGTGTCGACACCGACCGGGTGCGCCGCCAGGCCCACGACGCCCTCTACCGCCACCTCGACCCGCTGACCGGCGGCGCCGACGGCCGCGGCTGGCCGTTCGGCCGTCCCGTGCAGTCCGGCGAGGTGTTCGCGGTGCTCCAGCGCGTCCCCGGCGTCGAGCTGGTCGACCAGGTCACCCTGCACCCCGCCGACCCGCTGACCGGCAAGCGGGGCGAGGCGACGGACCGCATCGACCTGTCCGCGCCCTCCCTCGTCTTCTCCTACGACCACCGTGTCCGCGTGATCGGGGACGGCTCGTGACCGCCCGCGGCAAGAGCTCCGCGCACATGGCGAGCGGGCGGGCCGGGCGTCGCGAGCCGGGCACCCATGCCGCCCGGAGCTCCACGGGGGTCCGCCGATGAGGGGCTCCGTGGACGGCCTCGGCTCCTCCGCCCCGATCGGGGCGATGCTGCCGGCCGTGTTCGCCGACGACGACCTCGCGCAGCGGTTCGTCGCCGGACTCGACGAGGTGATCGCGCCGATCCTCAACGTCCTGGACTGCCTGCCCGCCTACTTCGACCCGGCGCTCGCCCCGGTCGACTTCACCCGCTGGCTGGCCGGCTGGATCGGCGCCGAGACCGACGGCACCGAACCGGAGCCGAGGCTGCGGACCGCCGTCGCCGCCGCCGCGTACCTGCACCGGGTCCGGGGCACCCGGCGCGGCCTCGCCGAGGCGATCCGGCTGGCCTTCGGCGTCGAGCCGGAGATCTCCGAGAGCGGCGGCGCCGCCTGGAGCGCCCGCCCGCTCGGCCCGTTCCCCGGCGAACACCGCCCCCACCTGCACGTCACGCTCCGCCTGCCCGACCCCACCCCGGCGGACGAACACCGCCTGGACACCCTCGTGGCCGCCGCCCGGCCCGCCCACATGCCGTACACGGTCAAGGTGACCGCCGCCGAAAGGATCCCGGAGAGATGACCACCCACCACTGCGCCGAATGCGGCACCCGGGCGGAGCCGGGCCAGTCCTTCTGCGACGCCTGCGGAGCCGTACTGAGCTGGACGGACCGGGCCCCGGCCCGTACGGCGTCCGGACCGGCGCGGGAGACGCGCCCGGGTCCGGCCGCCACGGAGCCGGAGGCGTCGGGCACCCCGGCAGGCGCCCGCGCCACCACCCGTACGACGTCCGCCCCGGCGGAGACGGCGGGAGCGGCGGAGACGGCCGGGGCGGCGGGGGCGGCCGCACGGACGCCGGCCGATCCGCCGGCCGGCCGTGCGGACCGGCGCACCAGCCCGGACGACGAGGACACCACGGAGACCCCGCTGCCCGTCCTCCCGCCGGACGACCCCGCCGCGGCGCACGACGGCACCGACACCCCGGCGGCCACCGCCCCGGTGGGGGCGGCCCCCGACGACACGGCCCCCACCGCACCGGTACCGGCTGCGGGCCCCGCCCCCGACGACACCATGACCGCCCGGGCCCGCTCCCTCCTCGTGCCCGTGTCCGAACCGGAGGCCCGCCCCACCCCGCCGCCCTCCGTCGCCCCGGTGCTGCCGGGCCGGCCGGTGGCGAACCGGCCCCAGGTGCGCGCCCCCGGCCCCGAACGGGGCGACGAGAACGGCCTGCCCTGCCCCTGGTGCTCCACCCCCAACCGCCCCGACCGGCACTTCTGCGCCCGCTGCGCGATGCCGATGACCCGCGAGGACCACTCGCCGGTGCATCGCCCGTGGTGGCGCCGGGTGCTGGACTTGCGCAACCGCGAGACGCCCTGGGCCGGCGACCGCCCCCGGCTGCGCCGCACCTTCGACCGGGTGGTGACCTGGGTGATGGCCGCGGCCGTCCTCAGCCTGCTGGTCTGGGCCGGGGTCAACACCCCGGACGCGATCCACGCCACCCGCGACCACTTCGCCAAGCGGGCCCCGGTCGCCCCGGACGGCATGGCCGCCTCCCGCTCCTACCCGGGCCACAAGCCGGAACTGGCCTTCGACAAGATCAACAACAGCTGGTGGGGCCCCGGCGTCTCCCAGTCGGGCCAGGGCGAGTGGATCGAGGCCCGCTTCGCCGAACCCACCCGTCTGCTGGACCTGATCATCACGCCGGGCGTCTCGACCCGCGCCGACCAGCTCTCCCAGTCGGCCCTGCCGCACCGGGTCGAGGTGACGATCACCCGGAAGGACGGCACCACCACGACGAGGGACCTCACGCTCGACCAGAGCGCGGGCGGCCAGCGGCGCGCGTTCCGGGTCGGCGAGGTGACGAAGGTCCGCTTCACGATCGAGTCGGCGTACGCGGCCTCCGCGAGCAAGCAGGTGGCGATCGCGGAGATCGAGTTCTTCGGCCGGTCGAACGCGAACGCGTCCTGAGGGAAGGGCGGGGTGGCCACCGGCGCCGGCAGGACGGCCACCCCGGCTCCTCCCCGTCGTCGCCGTCCTGCCCGCTCTTCCCGTCCTTTCGCGGCGAACCCCGTCCTCCCCGCTCAGCCGCGCAGGTCGCGCACGTCTCGCAGGTCGCGCAGGCCGAGCACCATGCAGTCGTAGAACGGCGCGTCCTCCCACGGATGGGAGACGCCCACCCGGCGGTAGCCCCACGCGGCGTAGGCGGCCCGCGCCGGCGCGGCCTCCGGTTCCGGACGCACCGTCAGCGTGACCCGCTCGACGTCCAGCCCGTCGAGGAGCCGGGCGTGCAGCGCGGCGGCGACACCACGGCGGCGCCACGCCTTCCCGGGAGGGCCGTGGGCGGAAGCGCCGGCATGACGACGACGATGACGACGATGACGACGATGACGCTGGTGATGACGGCGGCGACGACGCCATACACAACGCACGAGGCCCACCCCGCGTGACACGGGGTGGGCCTCGTAGTGAGAGCGCCGGGCAGGCCTTGCACCTGCATCTCCCCGCAGGAAGCGGGGCGTCTTTCCTTGGACCACCAACGCAGAACCGATTCGCCGCTGTTGTGGCGACCAGCTCGTGATCAAGCTTACCCCATCCCCGGGGGTACCGCACACCACCCGTCAGACGAGCTCGGCCACGTTCAGATCCGGGCCGACGACGAGGGTGACCACACCCGCGGTGGCGTCCGCCGACGCGGCGGAACGGGCCTTGGGCAGGCGCGAGGAGAGGACGGCGGCCTGCTTCTCCAGACCCGTCGGGAAGGTGATGGCCGTCTTGCTCACCGTCTCCGGCGCGTTGCCCGTGCCGGCGACGGTGAAGCCGGCCGTCCGCAGCTTCTCGGCGACGGCGGCGGCGCGTCCGGAAACTCCCGTGCCGTTGAGGACCTGGACGCGCACGGAGGAGGCGTACACGAGGTCCTTCACCGCCGCCTGCAACTGCGCCTTGGTCATCTCCTTGTCCTTGGCCAGGGAGGTGAACAGGTTGGCGGCCTGCGGGTACTGCCAGACGACGTTGGCCCTGTCCGTCGGGATGTCGGCCTCGCGCGGGTAGTTCGGCACGGTGAGGAAGGCCAGCCGGTCGCTGGGTATGCCCTTGAGCTCGTTGGCGAGGGCGTAGATCGGCTGGATGCCGGCCAGATCGGGGTCCGTCGTCAGGGACTTGGTGGCGGACTGGAGGAAGCCGTACAGCGAGTTGGGGCTCGTCAGCCTCTCCTTGGCCTTCTTGACCAGGGCGTTCATGAACTCCTGCTGGCGGCCGATGCGTCCGATGTCGGAGCCGTCGCCGACGCCGTAGCGGACCCGGACGTAGCCGAGGGCCGTCTCGCCGTCGACGGTCTGGCAGCCGGCCTTCATGTCGAGGCGCGCCTTGTCCGACTTGATGGCCTGCTCGGGACAGACCTCGATGCCGTCCAGGGCGTCGACCATGCCCTTGAAGCCGGAGAAGTCGACGGACATGAAGTTGTCGATGCGCAGGCCGGTGTGTGCCTCGACGGTCTTGATGCTGCACGCTGCGGCCTCGGCGACCTCGCCGCTGGTGCCGCCGATCGCGAACGCCTCATTGATCTTGCCCTTGTGCGGGGAGGACGTCTTGCCGTTGCCCATGTCGCAGGCGGGTATCTCCACCCACGAGTCACGCGGGAACGACACGATCGCGGCCCACTTGCGGTCGGCGGGGACGTGCAGCACCATCAGCGTGTCCGACTGCATGGTGGTCAGGTCCTTCTTGTTGCCGTACTCGGCGTTCGCGCCCTCACGGCTGTCGGAGCCGACGACCAGGATGTTCTTCGAGCCCGGGCTGAGGTTCTCGGGCCGGTCGCCGCCCAGCTTGTCGTCGACGTCGGCGGAGCTGATGTTGTCGTTGAGGTCCTGGTAGATCCACGCGCCGACCCCGCCGACCGCGAGGACGACCACCGAGGTCACCCCCGCGCTCCACGCCAGCACGCGCCCCCGCCGCGTCAGCCGGGTCTTCCCCGGCCCTCCGGCCCTCCCCGGCCCTCCGGTCCTGCCCGGTCCGCCGGACCCGCCCGGCGGAGTACGCCGCCGCCTTCCTGTTCCGCTCACCGGCGCTCGCCCCTCCGCCTCGGCCGTCTGTCACCCCGTACACCGTGCTCGGATCGTGCGGCGTGGGTCACCGCCGAACGACGGAACCCTACACGCAGGTAGGAATACGTCCCGAAAACACAGACGACTCATGTGCCCCGGGCGTTCCCGGCGTTGGGGACCGGCGGCGCCTCTGGCGTGCGGGTCTCCGGGGTGGTCCGGGGCGCGTCCCCGGGCTCCGCGTCGTCATGTCCCCGGGGCCGCCGGGGGACCGGGCGCGAGCGGGTGCCGGGGGCGCGGAGGCGCGGGCGGCCCGGGGTGCGCGTCACCCGGCGGGCGGTCTCCTCGCGGATCAGCCGGCGGATGGGGCGGTCGTCCCCCGAGCTGTCCTCACGGGCAGCGGTGGCCGTTGTCCGGCAGGCCCATCGCGTGCAGGACGGGGAGGCCGTCGTCGGGGACGACGAAGGTGAACGCGGCGGACGTCGGCGGGACGCGCAGGGTGCGCTGGTCGCGGAAGGTGAGGGCGGGGTCGGGCTCCCAGGGGCAGGCCGCCCTCTCCAGCGCGGCGATCACGTCCGGCTCGGCCGGCCCGCCGGGGAAGGTGCCGGCGCCCCCGGTGAGCGGCGTGGGCAGGTCCACGGTGTCCCGCCAGGTCGGGACGGTCAGCATCCTGACCTCGCGGCAGCGGCACACGAACACCTCGAGGTCGCCGTAGCCGAACAGGCGGGGCCAGGGGCGGCGCCGGCGCGCCGGGAGCATGTCGCGCGGCTCGCCCAGGGCCGCGGTGACGTCGTCCCAGGACGCCCCGACGAAGACCGGGCCCAGACGGGCGGTGAGCGCCGCGCGGGCGAGCAGGTCGAGGAGGGACACGGGCGGAGCCTTCCAGGGCACGGACGCCCCGTCCAGCGGGTTTGCCGGTGCGCGCCCGCGGCGCTCCCCACTCACCTCGGCCGCAGCGGCCCCACCGTCGCCTGCGCCTCCGGCCACGCCATGGGCCGGATCCGCTCGGTGAAGGCGGGGACGTACGGCCACATCACCGGCCCGCCCGCGTGCACGGCGGGGGTCTCGGCCCAGACGACGCCGTCGCGGTCGGTGAAGTGGGGCCAGTGGTGGTTCAGGCCGCGCGCCACGTCGGCGCGGAGCCGTTCGACGAGGGCGGCCGGGACCGCGGGGACCGTGGGCCGCGCCGGCCGCCATCCCGGCAGGGGGCCGCGGAAGCCCACGCCGTGGCGCCGGCGGAGCAGGACGATCTCGATGGCGGCGGTCACGGTCACCCCGGCCGGACCCGCGAACAGGGCCAGGTAGTAGGACGGCGTCGGCCGCGCGCCCGGGTAGGCCTGCACGGCGTCGATGAGGACGCAGTGCGCGACGGCGGTCAGCCAGACCAGCGGGACGCAGGCCAGGGGGCGGACCAGGGGGTGGCCGCCGACGCTGAAGGAGTTCCGGTGGATCAGGTAGAGGACGGAGCCGAAGAACACCGTGAGCCAGGGGCCGAAGAGCACGGCGAGGATCAGCCAGGCCGCCCGGTCGGGTTCGTGGTCGTACCCGTTGAGCGCCCAGAGCACGAACAGGCCGCAGAAGGCCGCGGTGAGCAGGGCGGTCAGCAGGGGGCGCACGCACAGGCGGGTCACCGTGCCGCGGGTGCCGGGGCGGGCCAGGGCGATCAGCGGGGCACAGGCCAGGAGCAGGGCGACCGGGCCGGTGGCCAGCATCAGGACGCTGTCGCTGAAGGCCTGTCCGACGGATTCGAGGACGCCGCCGCCGGTGAACAGGCGGATGACGAAGAAGAGGACGCCCAGTCCGAGCAACGCCCGGGGCAGCAGCAGGCGTTCGATGAGCGGGTCGGCCGCCTGGGAGGCGAGGGTGGTGACGACCGGCTGCCCCGGCGCGGCGAGGCCGAGGGCGTCGGAGGCACTGAAGCGGAAGGCGTGGAACGGCCCGTAGACGCGCCTGGCCAGCCGCCAGGGCAGCAGCACGTCCAGCACCCACGCACCCGGCCCGCTCGGGCGGGCCGGGGCGACGGGTGTGCGGTACGGCGGCCGGTCGTAGGCATCGGCGGTGGAGGTGGTGCTCATGGCGTCGTCCGCTCCCCCGAGTCGACGGTCATGATCAGGACATCCTCATCCTGACATGTCCGCCGCCAACGCCCCCACCGGTTATGGGGCGTTGATCAGGTCGTACGGCGGAACCGTCACCGTACGGGCACCCGGCGTGCCGCCGAGGACGACCTTGCGCAGGGAGACGTTGTTGCCGAGGTCGGTCTCCTTCAGCCGCTTGGCCGGGTTGGCGAGGACCTCGATGTAGTACGTGCCGTTGGGCAGGTCGGTGACGTCGAAGGACTGGCCGGGGCGGTACTGGGTGTACGTGTCACCGGAACCGACGTCCAGGACCTCGCGGACGGAGATGGAGTTCTGCTGGCCGCAGGCGGTCGACAGGTCGGTGTTGTACGGGTGCCAGTTGGCGTTCTTCACCGTGTAGTCGACGGCGTCGGTGTTGGCGAGGCAGAACGCCTCCTTGCCGCTGCGCACCTCCTTCGTCTTGTCCTCGCTCAGCAGGCGGTAGCTGGCGAAGTCGGTGAAGTGCCAGTGCTCGTGGCCGATGCGCGGGTCCCACTCCATGGTGCCGGTGGGGGTGTAGCCGACCTGCTTGCCGTTCGCGTCGTAGAAGTACTGGTAGGCGTCCATCAGGTCCTGGCCGGGGCTGCGGAATCCGTCCACGACGAGCGGGGCGGGGCCGGCGTTCCAGACGTTGGCGCTGAAGGCGAGGTAGTCCTTGCCGGGTACGTCGCCGTCCTCACCGTCGGTGATCATGATGTCCCAGGCCGGCAGGGACCGCAGGTCGGGCTTGGGCACGTCGGCCGGAACGCCGGCACGGCCGGTGGGCCGCTTGGCGTTGGCCGTCAGCGCGGGCGCGACGCGGGAGCCGTCGGTGTGGCCGCTGCCGTCGCCGAGGTGGTGGGCCAGGCCGCGGTCCTCGAGGGCGTGGGAGAGGGCGGGCGGGGTGGGCGCGTCGGCGCCGCGCGGACCGTAGTGGTGGCCCGTGTCCTGCGCCGCGTGGCCGGCGTGCGCGGAGTGGGCGCCGTGCGCGGAGTGGGCGCCGTGGGCGCCGGTGCCGTTGTGGGCGCCGTGGGCCGCGGAGGACCGCAGGCCGGCGGCCCCCTCGCCGTCGCCCCAGCTCTGCTCCCGCACCGTCACCTTGATGGTCGGCCGGTCGTCGGGGATGGAGAACAGGTCCCGGTACTTCTTCGCCACCGACACCTTGGCCGTGTACTCGCCCGCCGGCAGGTCCACCGGCTTGTCGTAGTCGACGCCGCTGGAGTTGGCCGCCCAGCCCTGCTCCACACCCCACACCGAGCCCAGCGTGAACGGGTTGGTGGGGCAGCTCTCCGGGTAGTGCGAGGTCGCCGGGGCGTCCGGACGGATCCGCCCGGAGGCGTTGTTCGGACAGAAGGTGCCCTTGCTGGTCGCGACCTCGGCCCCGGATGCGTCCGTGAGCGACACCTCGAGGAAGCCGGGCAGCCCCTTGAAGTCGTTCACCAGGCCGGCGGGCAGCTTCTTCGTCTTCGTCCTGGTCCCGTCGCGCAGGATCTGCTGGGCGACGACGGGGTCCTTGTACGACTTGCGCGTCACCTTGAACTCCAGCGGCGCGTTGTCGACCGCGAGGTACGTGCCCAGGTCCAGGTAGACGCCGGGCTCCCCCTCCCACCGGTCGAGCGTCACGGACTGCGACGCGGCGATCAGCTTGAGCTCCGGTACGCCGGGCGTGCTCTTCGGCGCCGCGCCGGCGACGGGTGCCGCCCCGGCGACGGCTACGACGGTGAGCGCGGCCCCCGCGGCGAACGCCGCGCGCTGGAACCTCTTGCGTTGTGGCTGACTGGTCATCGGTTCCTCGTCTGCGAGTGCCATGGTCAGTGGCATCGGACTGGACAGCCCACGAAAGGCGGCACTCGTGCGGACGCACCCCACGCGCCCCGACCGCCTCTGTGAACATCCTGTGAGACAGGTAAAACCCTTGCCGGGGTTGCCTGTTGTCGGGAAATCACCTCACGGCGCGGTTCACGTCAGGGGTCCCCTCGCGGATCCCCTCGCGGAACCGTTCGCGGATCCCCGCGGGGTCTCGGACCGGAATCCGTGCCCCAGTTCCGGGCCGAGGCCGTGGTGGTGCCGGAAGTTGTGGACGAGCGGGCTCCACGCCGACGGGTCGACGTGCTGGGTGCCGGGGACGACGACGGACGCGTCGGCGTGGACGCGCGGCGCGCCCTCGGAGCGACCCTCTTCCACCACGCCCTCGACCGGCACTGGCTGACCCACCACCCCACGACCCGCATCGTGACGGTGACCCCCGCGGGTCACCAGGCCCTGCGGGAACGGTGGGGGGTGGCGGAGGAGGCGTTGCGGGGGGTGGGGGAGGCGTAGCCGCTGTCCTGCGGCCGAGGCCGTCGGCGTGGCCGGCATCGCCCCCGCGGCCCCGCCGCCCTCCGCGTCCGCTGCGCCGACGGCTTCTGCGGTTCGGAGTTGGGGACACCCGCCCACAATTAGGGTGCCGAAACGCCCAGTTGGCGGGTCTCGCGACGCCGAGGACGGACGCGGGCCCCGGCCTGATGCGGGACTGCGCCTGCGCATGGGGGTGGCGGCCGCCGACGAGGGCCGGGGGCGGGGCAGGTGCGCGTGGTACGGGTGGGCCGGCCCCCGGGACTCGGCATGCGTGATGCGGAGTGCGGGACCAGACTGGAGAAGTGGGACTCTTCCGGCCCGCGTTTCGCTGACGACGCGGCCCCTTGCCCGGTCCCCGCAGCCGGGGATCGCGGCAACTCCCCCTTCAGGTCCAGGTCCGGAGCACTTGGAGCACCCCTATGACGTATGAGGATTCCGCACAGGCCGACCCGACCACCGAAACCAGTGACGAGGCGCTGGATCGCGCACTGGCCGCCAGGGCGGCAGCGGCAGGAGGCGGCGGGGAAAGCGCGAGTGAGGCGCGCATCACCGCCGGGCTGGACGCCGGCGCGCAGGCCGGCAGTCAGAAGCCCGCGGTCCGCAAGCAAGCTCCCTCCGTGTGAGGAGGACGTCATGTCACTCAGGTTCAGGAACAACCACCACGAGACGATCTGGGCGATGGTCGAGTGGTTCTTCCCCAACTGCCCGGACGGGGGCGACTGGCTCAAGAAGGGCTGGTGGCAGATCGAACCCGGGCAGGAGGCCGTCGTCTTCGGTGGCGATGCCGACGACGTGAACCGGTTCTGGTACGCCTACGCCCACACGAGTGACGGTCTCGAGTGGGGCGGCACCTTTCCGGAGCTGGTCCCGACCCGGCGTTTCGAGTGGTGCGAGAAGACCGCCGACAGCCAGTCCAGGACCATCCACATGCACCAGTTCGAGGTCACCGGCTCCGACCACGTCCACACGTTCCGCGGAGCCTGACCCCGGGTCGGGTGGCTGTGGCGCCGCCGGCCACGTCAGTGCCGCACCGCCCGCGGCACCTCCGCCTGGGTTCCCTTCGGCAGCTTGTGCGTGCTGCGGGCCGTGGAGGTCCGGGAGGCCTTCGGGGGGACGTCCGGGACGGTGACGAGGACCGTGTCGCGCCATGTGCCGTCGGGGTCCTTGAAGTCGACCTGGACGGTGAAGGACTTGGCCGAGTCGTCGGGGTTGGTGGCGGTGACGTCGACCGTGGTGCGGCCGTCGGCGTCGGTGGACGGGGTGCCGAGTCTGACGTCGGCCTTGGCGTCGACGCCGCCCTTGATGCTGTCCAGCCGGCGGCCGGCCTCCGCGCTCGCCGACGCGAAGGCGGACGCGGCGCGGTCGCCGACCGACTCGGCGGCGGAGGCGGCGCGGCTGGCCACGGACGACGGGTCGGTCTCGTCCGAGCAGGCGCAGAGCGGGAGGGCGCACGCCGTCGCCGTCAGGGCGGCCCGCCCGGTCCAGTGCGTGCGGTGGGATGTCATGGGGCCTCCGGCGTGCGGTACGTCCTGGGGTCGCCTCCAGTGAAGGGCCGGCCGCCGCTGCCCGCATGCCGGCTCACCCGGACGGGCCACTCCTCGTGGTGGCGGCCCCCGGCCGGACCGATGGTCGAGGGAGAACAGCCGACTGACGCAGTCGCCCACAGGAACGGGGTACGGCCATGCGCGAGCAGCCGTCGTCGCAGTCCCACACTCCCTCCCCCGAGGACTCACCCGTCTGGGATCCGTCCCACCAGGGCACCGGACGGCCCCCATCGGCCCGGGCCGCCCCGCCGGCGGCCGACAGCGGGTGGGCGGCCGGCGGTGTCGTCTTCGCGGGGGTGCTGATGCTGGTGCACGGCCTCCTCACCGTCGTCCAGGGCATCGCCGCGATCGCCGAGGACGACGTGTACGCCCGGATCGGCGACTACGTCTACGAGATCAGCCTCACCGGGTGGGGCTGGATCCTGCTGATCCTGGGAGCCGTGGCGGCCGGCACCGGCGCGGGCCTGCTCAGGGGGGCCGAATGGGCCCGGGCCGTCGGCATCGCGATGGCCGCGCTGAGCATGGTCGCGCAGTTCCTGTTCCTGCCGTACGCCCCGGTCTGGTCGATCATCCTCATCGCGATCGACGTGTTCGTGATCTGGGCGCTGGCCACGTACCGGCCGCCGAGGACGACGACCCGGCCGGCCTGAGGCGAGCCTTCCCCGGGGTCCGCCCCCGGTTGGCCGCCCCGGGACACGCCACCCAGCCCCCGAGCGCCTGCCGGCCCGCCGGCTCGTTCACGTTGACCGGACCGACTTGGATGTGATCGAGAAGCTCGTCCTGCCAGGGGGAGATCGGCGCCGCCACACTGATTACCGGGCTTCCGATCGGCAGCCCGGCGAGGTTTCCCGTCGGCCGCTCCGGTGCCGTGGGGGGTTGCCCCCTCCGCCCGGTTTCGGAGTGGTTGGCGCAGCTGGTCCCGAACGCCGGCGACAGGAAAACCACCGACTCCCCCGCAGACGAAGGAGACACCGAGGAGATCACCGCTCCTGCCGCGACCGCCGTGAACAGAAACCCGTGACCGTCTAAGGCATGGTCATGACCGGGGAACGATCAATGACCACCCCGGGTCACCGTCCGGGACCTTCTGGACGTCGGTGCGGACTTCGCGCTCCCCACCGAACCACCCGGCAGGCACTCACCCGTTCAAGCGCCCCGCACGCGGGTCACCGACGTCGCCGGACAGCACACCTAGTCGCCCGGGGCGCCCGGCACCACCTCGACCGCCTTTCTCCGCAGCCACTCCAGCGGCGGCACGGCCGATCCCATGTACGGCGTGATCCGTACCTCGAAGTGGAGGTGGGGGCCGGTGACGTTGCCGGTGGCGCCGGAGAGGCCGAGGCGTCGGCCCGGTCCGACCCGCTGACCCTTGCGGACGTCGATGCGGGAGAGGTGGGCGTACTGCGTGAAGTACCCGTCGGGATGGCGGACCAGGACCTGCCGGCCGAAGCCGTCGCCGCAGGTCGTGGCTCGGACGACGCCCGGACCGACGGCGTACACGGGGGTTCCGGTGGGCACGGCGAAGTCCTGGCCGGTGTGGCGGTGGGCCCAGCGGGAGCCGCGTTCGGCGTAGCCGGCGGAGAGCCAGTAGCCGCGGGTCGGGGCGGTCCAGGCCGCCGCCGCGCCGGCCCTGGTGCCGGCCTCGGTGCGGGCCGCCGGGCGGGGGGCTGCGGCGCGGGCCGCCGCCCCGTCGCGCGCGGACGAACGACTGCGGGCCGCCGCGCCGTCGCGCTTCGACGGCCGGCCGCGGGCGGGAGCCGGGGTGCGGTCGGGGGTGCAGTGTCCGGCCTGCCCCGACGCGTCGACGGCGACCGGATCGCCGGCGTCGCGCGCCCTCGTCCACAGCAGGTCCCACAGTTCGGCGCGCAGCGCCTTGCGGCGGCGTTCGGCGGCCTCGGCCTCGGTGTCGGCGGCGCCGGCAGCCACGTCGGGACGGGGCTCGGCGGTATGTGCGGTACCGGCGTCCGCGTCGGTGTGCGCCGCCCTGAGCCGGTCGGCCCGTTCACGGGCCTGTTCGTGCGCCCGTACGACCCGGGCGGCCCGCTCGCGCAGCGCGTCGCTCCCGGCGCCGGCCGGCACCGCGGCGAGCGCCACCAGGAGGGCGGCCGCCAGGAAGGTGGCGGCGGCGGAGTGGCGCGCGGAGTGTTCTCGTCGCATCTTGGGATCATCGGACCAGCACTCGAGCGCGGTCCGGTCGACGCGCCGCGCCCTCAGCCGAACGGCCGCGCCACCCAGGCCCGGTACACGGCCGACGACCGTGGATTGTCCCGGCACCGCCACACCCCGTGCGGGCAGTAGTCGCTGATGGTCTGGTAGAGGGGCCGGTGCCGGGCGAACCACGCGAGCATGCCGCGCACGTAGGCGGGGTTGTCCCCGTTCCGGAACAGCCCCCACTCCGGGTACGCCACCGGCTTGCCGTGCCGCTTGGCGAACCGCACGTGATCCGCGAGTCCGTACGGCTCGTCGACCTGTTCCTCGAAGCGCATGCCCTCGGGCTGGTCGTAGGCGTCCATGCCGATGACGTCGACGTAGGCGTCACCGGGGTAGCACTTGGTCCACGGGATCGCGTCCCGACCCCGGTTGGGCGTGAACTCGAACCGGAACCGCTGCCCCTCCACGGCCCGCATGACCCGCACGATCCGCGTCCAGTAGCGCTTCCAGGCAGCCGGGTCCGGCCCGCAGCGGTGGGTGTAGGTGATGCCGTTCATCTCCCAGCCCACCACGAGCACGGCGTCGCGCAGCCCGAGCGCGACGAGCCGCCGGCCGAGCACCCGGAAGTGCTCGTCGTACGCCCCGCCCGCGCCCTTGGCCAGCTCCATGCGCACCACGGAGTCCGGCAGGTGCGCCTCGTTGCGCTCCAGCATCGGCACGTTCAGCACGAACATCCGGTCCGCGCGCGCCCTGCGCCACGTCCCCCAGTGCCTCAGATGTCCGGGCTCGCCCTCGATCCTGCTCCACCGGTCGCCGGGCAGGAAGGCCCTGCCCACCCGTGGCGTGGCCGCCCCGACCCACCCGTCGAGCTCCGCCAGCCGCCGCACCGCCGTGGAGTCGTACCCGACGTACGCCCCGAAGGCGGGCGGGTCGCGCGGCGGCGGCCCACCGGCGCCGCGCCCCAGGGGGACGCAGGCCGGCGCGGAGAGCAGGACCAGGACGGTGAAGGCCGTGAGGCAGGGCCTCAGGAGCCCGCGCAGCAGGCTCCGGGAAGCGCGGGGGGTGCCGCGGCGGGCGCGGAAGGGAGGGCGCATCGGCTCATGATGACCGCCTCCCGCCCTCAGGCACCCTGAACTCGCCAGGAGACCACCCGGACCGGGTACGAGGAGTCCGACGGCCGTGCGCCGGCTCGCGCACCAGGAAGACGTCCACCGCGTCCTCCCGCTCCCGTACGAACCCGTGTCGCTCGTACAGGCGGCGGGCCGGGCTGCCCCTCAGGACGTCGAGGCGGACCCGGGTACCGGTGCGGTCGGTGTCGCGGAGCAGTCCGGTGAGGACGGCGGAGCCGATGCCCCTGCCCTGGGCGCTCGGGGCGAGGTAGAAGTGCTCCAGCCAGTGGGCGTCGGCCGCCGGGCGGAGCGCCACACAGCCGGTGAGGACGCCGCCGATCTCGATGATCCGGGTGTGCGCCGGGACGAACCCGTCGCGCAGGCGCTGCCGTACGCCGTGCTCGTCGTAGCGGCCGAGTCGCTCCAGGTCGGGGCGGAGGACCACGGCGCGCAGGTCGGCCACGGCCTCGACGTCCGCCGCCGTGGCCGGGCGCAGGCTCCAGTCCGTCATGGCGGTGCAGCGTACGCGAGCCCGCGATCCGGGAGGACGGCAACCCCGGCGGGGGCCGCGGCGACCAACAGGCGTCCGTGGATCCGTCCCCCACACGAGGAGTTCACTCCATGCGCAGACACCTCGTACGGTTGTTCACCGTGCTCGCGGCGCTGGCCGCGCTGCTCCACGCCACCGGCACCGCCGCCCCCCGCGCCGAGGCGGCCGACGAGTGGAACCCGCCCGCCCAGCTCGTCCAGCCGCTCGACGAGGTCTGGAACCACGTCTCGACGACCTACCCCGACCTCCACGGGTTCCGCAACTACGGCTGGGACCAGGTCATGGCCAACAAGGGCAGCATCAACTACTGCGTCCGCTGGGAGTCCGACGCCCCGGTCAGCGCCGCCCTGCGCGACCGCGTCCACGCCGCGCTGAAGCGGCAGTTCGCCCTGTGGATGGCCGCCCAGGTGGAGAACGGCCGGGGCTACGACAACTGGCCGTACACCACCGTGCCCGTCAACATCGTCGGCTGGGCCGTCAAGAACCGCGCCACCCTCCAGTGGACGGACAACTCTGTCGACATCTACACCAACGTCCTCGACGGCGGCGGCGCCCCGCAGTGCGCCCCCGACTGCGGCCGCTTCTTCCACCAGGACGGCGACTACTCCCAGTGCCCCGGCGGCACCGCCCGCCACTACGACCAGTCCCTCTGGCTGACCAAGGGCTTCCAGGGCGGCGCCGGCGGCGACTGGGGCCAGCGGCTCGGCCAGGAGTACTTCACCTCCGCCCTCGACCAGCAGAACATCCACATCTACCTGCACGAGGTCGGCCACACCTTCGGCCTCGACGACTTCTACGACTGGACCCCGACCGGCCAGTGCTGCTTCCTGATGAAGGCGGGCAGCGCCACGCACATCACCGAGTTCGACAAGTGGATGCTGCGCGACTTCTGGCGGCACCTGAAGGGGCGGTACGGGCTCTGAGGTGACCCCCGCACCGGACGACGGCGACGCCCGCGGAGCAATTCTCGATCCGGCCCGCCCCGCGCTTCCGTCGTCCGGCCGCCGTCGTCCGGTGCGGTCCGCGCGTCAGACGTCCCGCACGCCGTGGGCCACCGACACCTCGTCCCCCACGGTCACCTTCCCCGCCCGCTCGACGGTGAAGTAGGCGCCGAAGGCGACCCCCTCCGTCTCCCGTCGGTAGTCGGCGAGGGTGCGCAGGGGCTCGGGGCCGCAGCGGCGGCCCGTTTCCTGGTCGACCATCGTGATGGCGCAGCGGATCGTGCGCTCGGTGAAGGTGAGCCGGGTGCCGGCGACGGTGAGGTGAGCGACGCCGTCCTCCGTGTGCGGGGCCGGCCAGCCGTCGATCACCATGTTCGGGCGGAAGCGGTCCATGGGGAGGGGATCGGCGCCGCGCTCCACGAGCCTGGCGTTCAGCAGGTCCAGGCTGGCGCGCGAGACGACGTGCAGACGGCCGCTGTTGCCGGCGGGCGGGCGGACCAGGCGGCTCGGCGCGCCGAGGAACTCCGTCAGCCAGGCGTCCGCCCCGCTCCCGTCGGGCGGCACGCGGAGCGTCTCCCTGCCCGGGGCGCGCAACCGCAGTTCCCCGTCGGACAGTTCCGGTGTGATCAGGGCCAGCGCGGGGTCCCCCCACTGCCAGCGGACGTCGCCCTTGTCGTCGACGATCGCGTACGTGCGGTCGTCCCGCAGACCCGTCGGGGTCAGCTCCGCCTCCGTGAGGGTGATCCCGGCGCAGCCCTTCACCGGGTAGTACGTGAGCTCCGCGACCTTCGCCACCATGCGCAACGCCCCCTTTTTCCGGGAACCTACTCGCCCGTCGTGGCGCGGCGGGCAAGTTTTTGCGGAATCCGGTGAGTTCTCGCGGCCCCGCGTCCGTACTCCTGTGCGTCCGACCCCGCCGAGCACAGGGCGGTATCCCCGAACGGGCAAGGAGGAACGGTGCGCTTTTCGCGGAACGCGATGGGAACTGCCTTCGTGGGCGGCGCTCTGAGCTTGACCCTCGTGGCCCTCGCCTATCCGTCGATGCTGGGGCTGGAGACGGTCTCCACCTCGAACGACCGGATCATCGCCAACACGCAGTGGGGCCCGTTGACCGAGAGCGACCGGGCCTTCGTGGTGGCCGTGCGGGCGGCCGGTCTGTGGGAGTACCCGGTCGGCTTCATCGGGCTGCAGAAGGGGCAGAGCCCGGCGGTGAAGACCGCGAGCGAGCACCTCATCGACGGGCACGCGGCCCTGGACACCACCTGCCGCAAGATCGCCCCGATGCTGAACATCACGCTGCCCAACGTGGCCAGTCCGCAGCAGATCGGCTTCGTCAACACACTGCAGGCGGCCCAGGGCGAGCAGTTCGACATCACGTTCGCGAACATCCTCCGCCAGACGCACGGCTCCATCTTCAACACCGTGGCGAAGGTCCGCTCCACCACGAAGAACACCCTGGTGCGGGCGCTGGCCGACCAGGCCAACGACACCGTCCTCGACCACATCACGGTGATGGAGAAGACCGGCATGGTCGACTTCGACCAGACGCTCTTCAACCAGACCACCCCGCCGAAGCTGCCCAAGTCGGAGATGACCCCGCCGCCGCCGGCCGCCGGCCAGCCGATGGTCGTCCTCACGCCGCCGCCGACCGCCACGTCCACGCCCGTGGACATCGACGGCGCGGCCGTGGTGGGCGGGGTGGCCCCGGCCCCCACCCCCACGGCGGGCTGAGTCCCCCTACGCCAGCCAGACCGTCGTGTCCGGCCCGATCCGTCCGTCACCGTCCAGGGGAACGCTGGTCAGCAGCACCTCCCCGGGCGGCAGCGGCACCGGCCGCCCGGACAGGTTGGTGACGCACCGCCAGCCGTCGCAGCGGGTGAAGGCCAGGACACCGGGCGGGGTCTCCTCCGCCCAGGTCAGCTCCTCGCCCTCCAGCAGCTTGCGGCGCAGCCGCAGGGCCGTGCGGTAGAGCTCCAGGGTGGAGCCGTCCGTGCCGTCCTGCGCCTGGACGGCGTACCGCGCGAAGGACGGGGGCTGCGGCAGCCACGCCCCGCCCGCGCCGAAGCCGTACGACGGGCCCGTCGTGGTCCACGGCAGCGGCACCCGGCAGCCGTCACGGCCCTTGCGGACGCGGCCCGTCTGCTCCCAGAGGGGATCCTGGAGGACCTCCACGGGCAGGTCGGCGACCTCGGGCAGCCCGAGCTCCTCGCCCTGGTAGACGTACGACGATCCCGGCAGCGCCAGCATCAGCAGGGTGGCCGCGCGGGCGCGGCGCAGGCCGGCCTCCTCGTCGACGGGCGGGGCGTGGCCGCCGGACAGCAGCCAGGCGTTCTGGTCGGTGCCGGGCGGGAGCATCAGGCGGGAGGTGTGGCGCAGGACGTCGTGGTTGGAGAGCACCCAGGTCGCCGAGGCGCCGACGGCCCGGGCGGTGGCGAGGGAGGCGGTGATGACCTCGCGGATCGCCTTCGCGTCCCAGGGGGCCTTCAGGTACTCGAAGTTGAAGGCCTGGTCGAGCTCGTCGGGGCGGGCGTACAGGGCGCGGCGGGCACCCGGGACCCAGGCCTCGGCGACGGCCGTGCGGGGCGGTGAGTAGCTGTCGAGGATGCGGCGCCAGTCGCGGTAGATCGCGTGGACCTCGTCGCGGTCGTAGAAGGGGTGGGTGCCCGGCTCCATGGACGCCAGCGCCTCCTCGTCGCTGCGCTCCGCGGCGCCGAGGTCCCGCAGCGGCTCGCGCAGGTCCTTGACGAGGGCGTGGGCCACGTCGACGCGGAAACCGTCGACCCCGCGGTCGGACCAGAAGCGCAGGGTGGTGCGGAAGTCCTCGCGGACCTCCTCGTGGTCCCAGTTGAGGTCGGGCTGCTCGCGGGCGAACAGGTGCAGGTACCACTGGCCGTCGGGGACGCGCTGCCAGGCGCTGCCGCCGAAGACGGACTGCCAGTCGGTGGGCGGCAGTTCGCCGTGCGCGCCGCGTCCGTCGCGGAAGACGTACCGGTCGCGGGCGGGTGAGCCCGGGCCGGCGGCGAGGGCCTCCTGGAACCAGACGTGGCGGTGGGAGGTGTGGTTGGGGACGAGGTCGACGATCACCTTCAGACCGAGGCGGTGGGCCTCGGCGACCAGCGCGTCGAAGTCGTCCAGGGTGCCCAGGCGCGGATCGACGTCCCGGTAGTCGATGACGTCGTAGCCACCGTCGGCCAGTTCGGACGGGTAGAACGGGCTCAGCCAGAGCGCGTCGACGCCGAGGGCGCCCAGGTGCGGCAGCCGCTCGGTGACGCCCCGCAGGTCGCCGAGCCCGTCGCCGTCGGCGTCGGCGAAACTGCGCGGGTACACCTGGTAGACGACGGCCTGGCGCCACCAGTCGGGGTTGCGGGAGGACAGGTCGGTCGTGGCAGCGGTGTCGAAGTCGGTCACGTCGTGAAGCCTGTCCACTTTGCCGGGAAAGACAACGTCCGCACCATGCGGATCGGATCATTCCACACGTGCGGAATCGGTGACGGAACCTTGAACTCCCCCTGCATCGGCGCAGGTTGACAGCCATCCACCGCGCGCCCCACGATGTGCCCACGCTGTGGCGCATGTGACCGATGGGCCCAGTGTTTCTTCTGATCTGACCGTCACCCCGGCCTGCGCCGCTCCGGCCCTCGCCTCGTCGTGGCGGTCACTCGCCGAGATGGGATACGCATGTCCATAGCGAGACGTGTCACCGTGCGCCGCCTGCTGGGGACGGGCGCCGCTTCACTCGCCCTGTGCACCGCCTCCGTCGCCGCCGCCACCGGCGCCTTTGCCACCGGGACGCCCGGCGGCGACGGCTGGAAGTCCGGCGGCCAGTACCAGCCGGGGACGGGCGCGGGCACGGAGACGGAGACCGACCGCTGTCAGTTCTCGCTCGACGGCACCCGCTTCTTCGACTCGGTCCGCGTCGACGACCAGAACCTCCGGCCGACCGGCGACGGCAAGGTCCACCTCACGGTCCGCACCGCCGACCAGGCCACCACCTGCACCGCCTCGCTCGCCTCCTACCTGGCCCACGGCGCGGACTTCCGCACCTCCGGCGAGCAGGTCTTCCTCGACTTCGACACGGTGACGGTCAAGCCGGGGCGGACCGGCACCCTCGACATCGCGGTGCCGGACGCGGGCTGCTACGCGCAGATCGACCTGTACCGGGGCGCGGTGAAGTTCGACGGAGAGCTGGACGCCGAGGACGGCTTCGAACACGGCGAGCTGCCCAAGGGCCCGGACCGTCCGGTCATCAAGGACAAGCTGATCGCGGCCTGGAACGGCGGCTTTGACGACTGCGCGGTCACCGAGCAGCCGCCGGCGTCCGCCCCGCCGTCCTCGCAGCCGCCGAGCGCCCCCGGGTCGCCGTCGGCGCCGGCCTCCGAGACGCCGTCCGAGACCCCCTCGGACACCCCGTCGCAGACCCCGTCCGCATCCCCGTCGACGTCCACCCCGACGCCCGGCGCCCCGGAGTCCACCACCCCCGCGGCGCCCACCCCCAACGGCGGTGGCGGCGACCTCGCGGAGACCGGCGCGAACGGCGTTACCGGCCTGATCGCCGGCGGCGCGGCGGTCCTGCTGGCGGGCGGCGCGGCGATCGTCGTGGCGACGCGGCGCAGGCGGGCGACCCGCTAGGGGCACCCGCGAGGTGCGGGAGGGCGATCCGCCAGAGGCCACCCGCGACGTGCGGGACGGCGGCCCGCCAGAGGTCACCCTCTCGTACGACGACTCGACGCCGGCCGGGCCGTGGGAAACCGGCCGGCGTCGGCTGTCCGGCGGCCGTCCGGCCGCCGTTCGGCGGCTACGGCTTCTCGACCGTCGTCAGCCACAGGTTGACGTACCGCTCCACGTCCACGTCCACCGCGACGTCCACCAGGGGCTGTTCGCGGAAGCCGTGGTGGACCTCGGACTCCCCGGGGCGGGGACGGCGGTCCACGATCGTCTGGCCGCGGGAGGGGCCGGGGGCCAGCGAGACCTCGACGGGCAGCCGTTCGGTGGTCAGACCCGCCGGGTCGACGACCGCGCAGACCGCACCCGCGTCGCCCAGGCCGCCCGTGGGGGTGGGATCGCCGGAGGTGGCCGGGTCGCGGTGGGCGAGGAGCTCACCGGCCATCCGCAGCCGGGGTTCGGAACTCGCGCGCAGCCGCTGGACGTCCGCCGCCGGGACGAGGACCCGCTTGAACACGTCCAGCCCGTACATCGTGATCGGCACCCCCGCGGTGAGCAGGACCGCGGCGGCCTCCGGGTCGTGCCACACGTTGAACTCCGCGACCGGCGTGGCGTTCCCCGTCGTCACCGCGCCGCCCATGAACACGATCCGCTCGATGTTCCGCACCACCTCCGGATGCGTGCGCAGCAGCAGGGCGATGTTGGTGAGGGGCGCGGTGGGGATGAGCGTGACCGGGCGCGGCGAGGCGAGGATCTCGCGCCGCAGCAGCGTCACCGCGTCCACGTCGACCGGGACGCGGGTCGGCGCGGGCAGCCCCAGGTCGCCCATTCCGTCCTGCCCGTGCACGTGCCGCGCCGCGCGGACGGGTTCGATCAGCGGGCGCTCGGCACCCCGCGCGACCGGGATGTCCCCCGCCCCGGCCTGCTCCAGCACGGTCAGGGTGTTGCGGACCACCCCGTCCACGTCGGTGTTCCCGGCCACGCAGGTCACCGCGCGCACCTCGAGACCGGGATGCCGTACGGCGAACAGCAGGGCCAGGGCGTCGTCGACACCCGTGTCGCAGTCGATGATCACCGGAATGGGCCGACCGGTCACAGGGGCGCTCCTCTCACTACGGGCATGGGGGTACGGGTCCGTCGGTACCCGTACGTCGGTCGGGGAACGTCCGTACGGGTACGTCGGTACAGGTACGCCGTCGACCTTACGCAGCCGCCCACAGTTCGGCCCCGCGATCCGCGACCCGCCCGGCGATCCGGTGCAGCACCTCGTCCACCGGCACCGCCCCCGGCCGCCGCCCGTCCCGCAGCCGTACGGCCACCAGGTCGCCCTCGGCCTCCCGCTCCCCGATCACCGCCTGGTACGGCACCAGGCGCGCCGCCCGGATCCTCGCCCCGAGGGTGCCCTCCCCGGGGCCGCGCACCTCGGCCCGCACCCCCCGCGCCACCGCCTGCCGTACGACCTCGTGCGCCCGCTCCTCCTGTGCCTCCCCCACCGGCAGCACCGCCAGGTGCACGGGCGCGAGCCAGACCGGGAAGGCGCCACCGTGGGCCTCGACGAGGTGGGCGACGGCCCGTTCGACGCTGCCGATGACACTGCGGTGGACCATGACGGGCCGGTGTTTGGCGCCGTCGGCGCCGATGTAGTGCAGGTCGAAGCGTTCGGGCTGGTGGAAGTCGATCTGGACGGTGGACAGGGTGGCCTCGCGGCCCGCGGGATCGGTGATCTGCACGTCGATCTTGGGACCGTAGAAGGCGGCCTCGCCCTCGGCGGCCTCGTAGTCGACGCCGGAACCGTCGAGGACCTCCTGGAGCAGCGCGGTCGCCCGGCGCCACAGCTCCGGGTCGGCCACGTACTTGCCGCCCTCGCCGGGGAGGGAGAGGCGGTGGCGGGAGGCGCGGATGCCGAGGTCGGCGTAGGCGCGGGCGATCAGGGTGAGGGCCGCGCGGGCCTCCTCCACCGCCTGCTCCAGGGTGCAGAAGATGTGGGCGTCGTTGAGGGTGATGGCCCGGACCCGGGTGAGACCACCGAGCACCCCGGACGGCTCCGAGCGGTACATACCGCCCAACTCGGCCATGCGGAGGGGGAGTTCGCGGTAGCTCCGGGACCGTGAGCGGTAGATCAGGGCGTGGTGGGGGCACAGGCTGGGGCGCAGGACGACCTGGTCGGCGCCCAGGTTCATGGGCGGGAACATGTCGTCGCGGTAGTGGTCCCAGTGGCCCGAGATCTCGTACAGGTCGCGTTTGCCGAGGACCGGCGAGTACACGTGCCGGTAGCCGGCGGCCCGCTCCGCCTCCCGGACGTACTCCTCCAGGGTGTGCCGGACGACCGCCCCGTCGGGCAGCCAGTACGGCAGGCCGGCGCCGATGAGGGGGTCGGTGTCGAACAGGTCCAGTTCCCGGCCGAGCCGGCGGTGGTCGGCGGGGCGGGGGGCGTGGGCGTGGGAATCGTGGGCGTGAGGGTCGTGGGCGTGAGGGTGGTTCACGGTGGGTTCCTCTCGGGGGAGAGGCGAGCGCCCGCACGACGAAGCCCCGGGGCACTCGCCCCGGGGCTTCGGACATCCAGTGGTCAGCGCGCCGGGACACTCTCCGGCGTCGTCGTGAGGGACTTGAGGGCGCGCTGCATGGGGCGACCGTAGCAAGGCGGTGCGCGGGCGGGCGATCGGTTTTCCCGCGGGGCCGCCGCCGCGCCCTCCGGCCACCCGCCCGCACCAACCGGCGTAACCCGGACGGCCCGCCGCGCTGGTCGGCCCCCGGCCGTGGTGGTGCCGTGAGAGGAGGCACCCGCGCAGATCCCCGCCCACCAGGAGGCAGCCCGATGACCCGCCGTACCCTGCTCGCCTGCGCTTTCTCCGTCACCGGGCTGCTCCTCACCACCAGCGCCTGCGCCACCCTCGGCCTGGAGCATCCACCGACCGCCCGGCCGGCCCTCCCCACCGTCCAGAAGTCGTCGTCGGGCACGTCCACCGCCTCCGCCGCCACCGTCCTCACCGCCGAGCAGGCACAGGCCGCCCTGATCACCGTCACCGACCTCGGCGCGCCCTGGACCCCGACGCGCGGCGCGGCCACCTGGCGGGACGGCCTGCTCAAGGCCACCACCCCGACCGCGGAATGCCAGAAGTTCCTCGACCGCCTGTACACCGACGAGCCGCTCGGCGGACCCGCCCGCGCGGTCGTCGCGCTCGACGACCCCGACAGCGAGGCCCAGTTGCGCTACCAGCTCACCGACCGCCGCCCCGACCAGGCGGACCGTGCGCTGGCCTGGCTGGGGACACTGCCGCAGAAGTGCGCGCGGTTCACGGCGAAGGCGCCGGACGGCACCGTGCTGGACGTGACGGTCACCGACCTGCCCCTGCCGGAGGTCGGTGACGTCCGGCAGGGGCTGCGGGTCACGCTGACCGACTGGGACACCGACGGCGAACCGTTCGCCCTCTCCCTCGACGTGGCCGCCGTCCGCGCCGGGCAGGACACCTTCGCCCTCACCAACGGCAGCGTGAACGACGTACCGAACGAGGCCACGCAGGCGGCGGTGCAGCTGGGGGTGCAGCGGCTGACGGAGGTCAGGAAGCAGGGGCGGGTGCAGGTGTGAACCCCGCGCTCCTGCTCGCCTGCGGCGATCAGGGGAGGCGATCCGGGGCGATCGGGGCGTCCGTCCCGTCGCCCCCCTTCGTCAGTCGGGGTCGAAGCGGGTCGAGCGGGCGACCACGTCGTGGGCCATGTCGAGCACCGTGCGGCCCTCGGCGAAGGCGTGGGCCCGCAGGAGGGCGAGGGCCTCGTCGGAGGCGACGCCCCGCTGGGCCATGACCATGCCGACGGCCTGGTACACCTCGTCGTGGTCGGTGGCCAGCGGGCTCAGCCAGAGGCCGTCGCCGAGCCGGCCGGCCTCCTCCCCGCGCGGCAGCGCCATCAGGGCCACCGTCAGGACGTCGGCCACGAAACGCGCCGTGCGGATGTCGTCGGCGGCCAGCTCGCCGGGGACGTCCCGGTAGAGGTCGAGGGTGCCCACGCACACCGATCGGTCGCCCAGCGGCAGCGCGTACACCGCGCCCACCCCGGCGGCCGCCGCCTGCTGCGCGAACACCGGCCAGCGGGAGGCGTCCCGGCCGGCCGTCAGGTCGCAGGCGAAGACGGGCGCACCGGTCTCCGCGGCCCGCAGACAGGGCCCGTCACCCAGCGTGGCCTGGACCTCCATCAGATGCGCGGCCCGCTCACTGCTCGCGCTCAGCGGTACGGGCATCCCGTCACCCCGCAGCGACACGCTCGCCCCGCTCACCGGCAGCAGCCGCACCGCCGCCGCACACAGCCGCTCCGGCACCTCACCGGGCTCGGCGTCCCGCATCTCCTGGGCGATCACGTCGGTGATCCGCTCCCGGTTCCGATCGCGCACGCCGACCACCTCCGCGTACGCCTGCCGCACAGACACTGCCCGTCGTCCGGCCGGGTACCCCCAGCCCGCCGGGAAAACCGGTGCCGCTACGCCTTCTCGTACGGATCCGCCGGCTGCTTCACGCGGGTGACCGTCGCCGCGTCGAGGACCGGCGGCCAGGCGTCGTCGGAGCCCAGGGCGCCCTTCGGGTGCCAGGTGCCGGTGACGGTGATCCAGGTGTCGGTGGGCAGCGCGTCCGCGTCACGGACCTCGATCTTGCCGACGGTGGCGTCGGCGGCGCAGCAGGCGACGGCGAGACGGGTGACGTACCAGGTGCCGTCGTCCCCGTGGGTGACGAAGCCGGTCAGCCGGACGGTGCGCCCCTTCAGGGAGCGGCCGCTGTCGTAGATCGCCCGTGAGCTGAACTCCGCGACGGTGAGCCCCACCGGGTCCCCGCCCGGGAGCGCCGGGAAGGTGCCCATCCCCTGCGCGGCCCGCCGGGCGGCCTCCCGGTCGGCGCTGTAGGAACCGAGGGCGGGCGGCGGGAAGAGGAGCAGGGCGAGGGCGGGGAGGGCGAGCAGCCAGGCGAGGCGGGATCCGGCGGGGTGGTGCGCGTGGCCGTGACCGGGATCGGGATCGGGATCGTGTGACGGTTCCTCGTGCTCGTCATCGTCCTTGACGACGTCCTTGACCTCTTCGCCGTCCTCGCCGCCCTTGACCTCTTCGCCGTCCTGGCCGTCCTCGCCGTCGTCCGGCGTACGGCCGCGCAGGACCGCCGCCGCCGCTCCGAGCAGCACCAGTGCCACCCCGGAGACGATCAGGTACGGCCGTAGCCCCGCCTGCACGTACCGCAGGTACAGCTCGCTGAAGAGCGTGACGCGCAGCACCGCCCCTCCGGTCAGCAGGAGCAGCACCGCCGGTCCGAACCGCCTCACAGCAGCCACCACCCCACGAGCACACTGGCCGTCACGGCCACCACCCAGGTCACGGACGCGAACCGCACCGCGAAGGCGCGGCCGAAGGTACCCGCCTGCAGGGCGACCAGTTTCAGGTCGACCATCGGGCCGACCACCATGAACGCCAGCCGCGCGGTCGCCGGGAAGGCACTCAGGGAGGCGGCGACGAAGGCGTCGGCCTCGCTGCACACGCACAGCACGACCGCCAGCAGGGCCAGCAGCGCCACCGACACCCAGGGCGAGCCGGTGAACACGTCGAGCACGGAGCGCGGGACGACGATGTTGAAGGTCGCCGCGGCCGCCGCGCCCAGCACGAGGAAGCCGCCGGCGTGCAGGAAGTCGTGCTGGAGGCCGACGAGGAAGGCGCGGGCGCCGGTGGCGTGCGGGGCCGGGCGGCGCGGCGGGCGCAGCCACTTCTCCTTCCCGAACCTCGCCCACAGCCAGCCCATGACCACGGCGGTGCCGAGCGAGGCGAGGAGGCGGGCGAGGACCATCTCCGGCCGGCCCGGGAAGGCGATCGAGGTGGCGACGAGCACCACCGGGTTGATCGCGGGCGCCGAGAGCAGGAAGGCGAGGGCCGCCGCCGGGGCCACCCCGCGCCGCATCAGGCTCCCGGCCACCGGCACGGACGCGCACTCGCAGCCGGGCAGCACCGCCCCGGCCACCCCCGCGACCGGCACGGCCAGCGCGGGAGTGCGCGGCAGCAGCCGCTTGAGCACCCGCTCCGGCACGAACGCGCCGATCGCCGCCGAGACGACCGTACCGAGGAGCAGGAACGGCACCCCCTGGACGGCGATGGCCGTGAAGACCGTCCACCAGGCGGCCACCGGCGGGGTGTACAGGTCGAGCGCGAGCGTCGGGCCCAGCACGGCCACGACGGTCGCGACGGCGATCAGCGCCGTGCCGCCGAGGACGGCGTACACGAACGCGCGCACGACGACCCACAGCCCGTCGGCCACAGTGCGTTGGTTCTGCACGCCGGGATTACCGCCCTCGTCCGTCCGTACCGTCCGTCGGTGTCGCGGGCACGCTAGTGAGGGCGCCTGTGGGCCGCCCAGGATTCGCCCGAGAGCGACCTGTGACGAGTGACCTGGGACGGTGACCTGGGACGGGACGGGTCCGCTACAGGGCCGGCGGGTACAGGGGCGGCTGGGCGGGTGCGGGACCCAGGGTGGTGGTGCCGGGGGCCGTACGGTGGCCGAGTCCCGTCCGGTAGGCGTCGAGGGCGGCCTCCACCCGGCCCGTGCGCCGCAGCAGGTCCCCGAGGAGCCGGCACAGGTCGGCGAGGTCACCGACGGCGCCCGCGCGTTCGAGGAGGCTCAGGGCGCGGACGTAGTGCTCCTCGGCGGCCTCCGTGTCGCGGGCGTCCTCGGCGATGATGCCGAGCAGCCGGTGCGCCCCGGCGGAGTGCACGGCCCCGCGCTCGGGGGAGAGGTCCCCGAGCACGTCGTGCAGCAGTGCGGCCGCCTCCCGCGACTCGCCCCTGCGGTGCAGTACGTCGGCCAGCTCGACGGCGACCTGACTGCTGTAGAGGGCGGCCCGCTGCGCGGAGAGCATGGCCTGGGCCTGCCGCAACTCGGCCTCGGCCCGCTCCAGTTGGCCGTTCTGGGCGTAGACGTAGCCGCGCATCCAGTGGCAGTTGGCGAGTTCGGTGCGGAGCTGGAGCTGACGGTAGAGCTCGGCGGCCTTGGCGAGGGAGGCGTCGGCCTCGGCGAGGCGGCCCTCGGCGAGGAGGGTGCGGGCGACGGAGCGGTGCATGTGCGCCACGAGGGCGGGGTCGCCGACCTGGGGGGCGAGGGCGAGGGCGAACTCGGCGGCCTGGGCGGCGCGGGCGTGGGCGCCCATGTCCATGTAGGGGCCGATGACGGAGGCGTAGAGCAGCAGGAGGGCGTCGGGGTCGTGCAGTCCGCCCCGGTTCAGTTCGTCGAGGGTGGACTCCAGCAGGTAGACGGCGTACCGGAGTTCACCGGCGAGGTAGTGGGCGACGGCGCGGCCGCGCAGGGCGGGGACGCGGGTGGGCAGGGACGCGTCGGCCAGGCATCCCTCGGCGCGTTCGAAGTGCTCCCGGGCCGTCTCCAGGTCGCCGGTGGAGATCGCGCACTCCCCGAGCCCGAGCAGCGCGGTGGCGCGTTCCTCCTCCAGCCCGTGCTGCTCGGCCTCCGCCAGCAGGCGGGCGTACTGGGCGGCCGCGTCCTGGGCCTCCCCGGTGGCGAGGGCCCGCTGGGCCTCGGTGAGGCGCAGTCTGAGGTCGGTGACGAGACGGGCCGAGCGCCCGGTGGCCAGCTCCTCAAAGTCCACGCCGAGCCGCTCGGCGATGTGCTTGAGCGCCTCGTCGGAGGGGCGCACGCGGCCCGCCTCCAGCGTCGAGATGTAGGCGGGGGTGTAGGTCGGTTCGGCCAGATGCCGCTGGGTCAGCCCGCGTTCGACGCGCAGGCGCTGCACCCGGCGCCCGATGACCTCGGGTTCGTCCCGCACACCCACGCCCCGACTCCCCCCGACTGCCGTTCGGCCCCTTGCCGTCAGGCTCGCACAGCCCCTAGGTTAAACGGCGTATTAACCATGCTTAATACATGGTTGACGCCACCCCCCGTGGCAGAACTCGCTTTTTGACCGCCAGACACACCCCCTGCCCGCCAGACACCCCCTGCCCGCCAGACACCCTCCCGCCCGCCGGGCGTCGTCCTCCCTCCCCCCGGGCACTCGTCGCCCGCCCTTCGCCCTCCGCCCGCCGTAGTCGCCGACGCTGCGAGGTTGCCGTGCCCGGACGCACCACCGCACCCCACGGACGTTCTTCCAGCCGGTACGCCAGAGCCCTCGCCGCGGCCGTCGTCGCCACCGCGGCACTCGTCACCGCGGCCAACGCGGTCCCGGCCCACGCGACCGACCCCCGCCCGACGCCGGCCGTGTCGGAGGGCCGGGTCCGGGGCGGCTAGGGATACGGGGCAGCCAGGGATACGGGGCGGCCAGCGGGACTGACCCGCGGGGTTTCCCGCCGCGGGTGAGGGGCGGCCGGCCGGGCGGCTCAGTCCTGGGTCTGGAGCTGGCGCAGTTGACGGCGGACGTGGTCCAGGGCGCCCTGACGGCGGCCGGGGACGCGGGTGCGGAGGTCGGCCAGGGCGGGGCCGAGGTCGCGGGCGCGGGTCCGGTCCGTTATGCGGCCCCACTGGTGGTGCGCCCGGTCCACGGCCGCCTCCACTGCGGGCGCGTCGACCGGCTGCCCGGCGGTCAGCCGCGCCGCCGCGACGGCCATCCAGGTACGGCAGCTGCGTTCCGCGTCGCCCGCGAACATCGCCAGGTCGGCCCGCACCTCCGTCCAGTGCAACGCCTGCTGCGACCCCGGCCCGTGCGCGGCCGCGGCGGCCTGCTCCCAGCGGGCGGCCAGGGCGTCGGCGTCGGCGTGGTTGCCGGACTGGACGGCGGTGGTGATGGCGGCGTGCGGGTCGTCGGCCTCCTCGACGGAGGCGGGTGGGCGCGGCGCGTCCCGGGGTGCCGTGACCGGGGGAGCCTGCGGGCGGGGTCCGGCCCCGGCCGGGACGGGGGCCTGGGGCCGATGGCCCTCCGGGACGGGGACGGGGACAGACACGGGGACGGTGGCGGCCGGAACGGCGACGGGGGAGAACCCCTGGGCGGGGGCGAACCCGGCACCGACACCGACACCCGTCCCGGACAGCACCAGGTCCCCGACCTCCCCCTCGCCGGCGATCCGGGCCAGCGCCGTCTGGTGCAGTTGCTCCACGGGCGGACGGCCGCCGCTCCGCAACACCGTCGCGACGGCCTTCATGTACGTGGGCGCGGCCACCTTCCGCCGCCCGGCCGGTGGCGCCACACGGCCGTGCACGGCGACCCCGGGCCCGCAGTCCAGGGCACGCCCCCGCAGCCACTCCCACGTCTCCGCGTCCGCGTGCAGATCGAGCAGCAGCGTCGTCGACCCGGCCTGCCGCAGCCGCAGTTCCTCCCGGAACCAGTGCCAGGGGAAGGCCGTGTACCGGACGGTCGCCGGCGTCGTACGGGCCAGCGCCAGGTGGGGCAGCCGCTGACGGCGGTCGAGCTGGAGCTGACCGGTGACGAACACGGTCAGCGGCCCGGGCGCGGTCGCGGCGGCCCGCAGCCGGGTGAGGACGGCCTGCGGCTCCAGCGGATCGGCGAGTTCGACGACGTTCGCGGTGTCGGTACCGGCCAGCACGGAGGGCGGTACGGCCGCGAGCACGGGAAGTACGGAGGCCGCGTCCACCAGGCACCCCTTGCCCACGGGTGAGGCCGCGAGCAGCAGCACGGTTCCGGGCATCGTCCCTCCCCCTGTCGATCACGTACGTCAGCACCGTAACCGCTGCTGCTGCAAAGGTGGACCTCAGGACTGCAAACGTCCCCGTTCGGGGCCTTCGTGGGCATCCGCCCCCTCCCGCCGCACCGCGAAGATCGTCGTGTCGTCGGCGAGACGACCGCCGCAGTGGGCCAGGGTGCGGTCCCGGACGTGGGCGACCAGGCGGGCGGGCTCGGCGGTCCGGGGGTCGTGGGCGAGGGCCTCGGTGAGGTCGTCGGCGAGCGGATAGAAGGCGCCGGCGCGGTCGCGGGCCTCGGTGACCCCGTCGGTGACCAGCAGCAGCGTCTCGTCGGGGGCGAGGAAGGCGCGCCGGACGGGCGGGGGGCCTTCGGCGGCGGGGTCACCGAGGCCGGCGGCGAGGTCGCCGAGGCCGAGGGGGAGGCCGTCGCCGTGCGGCAGGGGCCGTACGCCCGCCGGACCGACCGCCAGCGGCGGCTCATGACCGAAGCCGACGACGTCCACCACGTCCCGCTCCTCCTGCGGGAAGCCGATCAGCACGGCCGTGGCGAACCGGTCCCCGTCGTCGCGCCCGAGGGCCACGGTGTGCAGCCGGTGCCGTCGCATCCGGGTCTCCAGCCGGGCGGCGACGGTCGTGAGGTCCGGCTCGTGGTAGGCGGCCTCACGGAACGTGCCGAGCAGCGCGGCCGCCGCCTCCACCGCGCCCAGCCCCTTGCCCTGCACGTCGCCGAGGAGGACGCGGGTGCCGTGCGGGCCGGGCTGGATGTCGTAGAAGTCGCCGCCCATGCGGGCGTCGGCGTCGGCGGCCAGGTACACCGCCGCGTGGTCGAGGCCGCCCCAGCCGGGCGGCAGCGGGCGCAGCACGGTACGGCGGGTGGTCTCGGCGATGTGCCGCATGTGCAGCATCCGCCGTTCGGAGCGCACCCGCACGTCGGCCGCGAGGACGGAGAGGACCCCGCCGACGAGGACGAGGACGAAGTCGGCGGGCCCCGCCCGGTACTGGTACGGCCACGCCGCGTCCGCCCCGACGTACGTGACGAGCGCGAGGACCGCGAAGAGGGCCGTCGTCCACACCCCGCACAGGGCGGCGGCGATGGCGGCGACGAACACGCACCAGGAGACGATCCGGAACTCACCCGTGGTGTTGAAGTCGACCACGACGATGACGACCAGCGTCACCAGCGGCACCAGCCAGGTGACACTGCGACCGCGGACCTGGAGCAGCTGGTGGCGTTGCAGGCCGTCCCGGCGCCGGACCCGCGAAGAGCGGTCGAACAGCCCCTGGTCCCGCTTCACGAGGTGCCCCGCCGCGTGAGGGCCCCGCCGCACGAGGTGCCCCGCCGCGTGAGGGCCCCGCCGCACGAGGGGCCCCGCCGCATGAGGCCGCTTCATGAGGTCAGCGAAACACGGGAGGGGGCCGGCCGCATCCGGGCACGCGGCCCGTCGCGCCCGGCGCGGGACGGGTGGACCGCGAAGGCGGCCCGTCGCCGTCCACCCGTTGCGGGACGGGTGGACCGCGACGGGTGGACGGCATCGGCGTCGACCGGGTGCCGTGCGGGTCCGACGACTTGCCACCGCCCCCGCCCAGGTGTGCCCTGGAAAGCGGGGACGAGGAGAGGAAGGAGCGCTCTCATGGCTCAAGCGGCACCGACACCGGGCATGCTGCCCCGTGCCACGACACCGCCGCCCGATGTCTTCGGCGAGCGGACCCACCGGATCGCGAAGTGGGCGGTGCCCGTCGTCATCGGGCTCGTCTACGGCTACTGGGCCGCCGCCAACCAGCGCAGCGGCGGACCCATCACCGGCTGGAACATCCTGTTCGGCTTCGTGACCGCGCTCGTGTTCATCGCGCTGTACGTCGCCGTACGCGCCCTGGCCCCGCGGCTCGAGCGCGAAGGGCACGCCCTGCTGTGGTCGGCGTTCGCCGGCTGCGCGTTCGGTTTCCTGATCAACCAGACCGGGGCGAGCGTGCTGTACTCCACCGGCATCGCGCTGGTGATCGCGGCGGGCTTCTTCGCGGTGCTGTTCTACCGCTACTACACGCACGAGGACGCGGAAGGCCGTCCCGTCCGCTGACGGCCGCGCGCATCCGTGGACCCCGGCGGTTCCCCGCCGGGGCCCACGTTTCCCTCATCCCTCCACTCACCGCGCGAGCGGGATCCGATCCCACCCGCCCGACGAGGTTCCGGAAGTCCTGTTGTCCCCACCTCCATGAGACACCCGTTCGGGTGAACCCTCCACCGGAGCACACGCTCCCCTGTCGCCCCAACGGTCCCGGTGGCCACCCCACCGGGTCCCGATCGCCACCCCAGCGGGTGCCGGCCTCCACCCCACCGGGTCCCGGCCGCCGCCCCACCGGGTGCCGTCGCCACCCGACCGGCGGCTCCCCGCTGGCGCACCCTCCCCCGCACCCCGTTGCCTGGATACGTGTCACGACGCCTGCGGACCGCCCTCTCGGCCGTCCTCATCGCCCTCGCCTGCCTCCTGCTGCCCTTCGGCACGCTGGCGGCCTGGGCCGCGTACGGCCTGACGGACACCGGCCGCTACGTCACCACGATGGCTCCCCTCGCCTCCGACCCGGCCGTACGGGACGAGGTCGTGGACACGGTGGCCGACGGCCTCCTGCGCGAGGCGGCGTCCGACCGGCGCCGCCCCCTCCACCCCGAGGTCACGCCCTTCGTGCACGACGCCGTGCGCTCCTTCACCCACACCGCGGCCTACCGCAGGGCGTGGGACGCGGGCAACGAGGAGGCGCACAAGGCCGTCATGACGGCGCTGCACGCCGACCGGGGCGGCGGGGTCACCGTCGACCTGGCGCCGGTGGCCACCCGCCTCAAGCACCAACTCGCCGCCGACCACGTGCCGTTCGCGGACAAGGTCCCGGTCACGCACACCCGCGTCGCCCTCCTCCCGGCCGGCGAGCTCGCCGCGCTCCGGAAGGGCTACCACGTGCTGGACATCGCCGGGTTCTGGCTCCCGCTCGCGGCGGTCGCCCTCGCCGTCACGGGCATCGGCGTGGCCGTCGGCCGGCGCCGGGCCCTCGCCGCGACCGCGCTCGGCACGGCCCTCGGCGGCGCCTGCCTCGCGCTGGCGGTGGCGATCGGCCGCCGCCTCACCCTGGCGGACCTCGCCGACCAGAGCCACCGGCCGGCCGCGGCCGCCATCTACGACGCGCTCACGGCGACGCTGCGTACGGCGTCCTGGCTGCTGGTGGGGGTGGGGCTGACGGTGGCGGGCGGGGTGTGGGCCGGCCGACGGGTGCGCTGCGCCGGCCTTCGACCGGCCTTGACCCACCCACCCGCCCGAAACACCCGGACGAGAAACGGAGCTCGCCCCGCGGCCCCGCCCCGCACCCCCGCGGGCCGCCCGCCCCGGCGTCCTCACCGCTCCGCACCCGACTGGGGCTCCGCCCCCGTCCTCAGCCGGCACCGCCCCCCTCCCGCGCCACCCCCGCCAGCACCCCCAGCGCCCGGACCAGTTCCCCCTCCTCCGCCGACGCGAGGCCCAGTCTGACCGCGTTCGGGGTGCGGTGGGGGTCGACGGTGAAGGTGGGGCCGGGGGTGACGGCGATGCCGTGGGCGGCGGCCGCGGCGGTGAAGGTGTCGGCGCGCCAGGGGGCGGGCAGCTGCCACCAGGCGAAGTAGGCGTGCGGGGCGGTCCGTACGGCGAACCCGTGCAGGTGGGTGGCGAGCAGCCGTTGCCGGCGGGCCGCGTCCGCGCGTTTGGCCGCCACCAGCCGCGCGACCGTCCCGTCCCCGGTCCACCGCACCGCGGCCTCCAGCGCGAACCGCCCCGCGCTCCACCCCCCGGACCGCACCGCGCCGGCCACCGCCTCGACGCGGTGCGGCGGGACGGCGAGGAAGCCGACGGTCAGTCCCGGCGCGACCCGCTTGGACAGGCCGTCGACGACATGCGTGAGCTCGGGAGCGTGGGCGGCCAGCGGAACGGCGTCCGGCCGGAGGAAGGACCAGATGCGGTCCTCGACGACGGGCAGGCCGAGGTCGGCCACCGCGCGGCCGAGGTCGGCCAGACGCCGTTCGCTCGTGGTCAGCGAGGTCGGGTTGTGCAGGGCGGGCTGGAGGTAGAGGGCGGAGAGGGGAGCGGCGCGGTGGGCGGCGGCGAGGGCGTCCGGCCGTACCCCCTCGTCGTCACCGGCGATCGGCACCAGCACGATGCCCAGCCGGGCGGCGATCTCCTTGACCAGCGGATACGTCAGTTCCTCCACGCCGGCCCGGCCGCCCGGCCGGACCAGGGAGGCGAGCGCGGCGGCGATGGCCTGGCGGGCGTTGCCCGTGAAGAGGAGCTGTCCGGGCCGGGGACGCCAGCCGGGGAGGGCGAGCAGGTCCGCCGCTGCCTCGCGGGCGGCGGCGGTGCCGCCGGCGGCGGCCGGCCGCAGGGCCTCGCCCAGCACGTCGGGCCGCAGCAGCGGCGCGAGGGCGGGCGCGAGGAGGTCGGACTGTCCGGGCGCGGAGGGGTAGTTGAGCTCCAGGTTGACCGGCGCGGCCGTCGCCATCTCGACGAGGGCCCGCCCCTGCCCGACGGCCGGCGCGGCCCGTACGAAGGTGCCGCGTCCGACCTCGCCCACCACCAGCCCGCGCCGTACGAGTTCGCCGTACACCCGGCCGGCCGTCGAGGCGGCGATCCGGTGACGCCGGGCGAACCGGCGCTGCGGAGGCAGCTGCTGACCGGGGGCGAGCCGTCCGGCGGCGATGTCGGCGGCGATGCGGTCGGCGATACGCCGGTAGTCGTCCACGGTTCCCCCTGGCATTGCACCGAGGGCAAAGATCTTATTGCACCGAGGAGTTGGCCGCCCCTAGGGTCGACGCCATGGCACCCTTCCTCGCATACGAGGACAAAGGCGCTGATTCCTCCCCAGGAAACCGCGTCCCCTTGGTCCTCGTCCACGGCCACCCCTTCGACCACACGATGTGGACCCCTCAGCTGGCGGCCTTCGCCCCCACCCGCCGCGTCGTCGCCCCCGACCTGCGCGGCTACGGCGCCTCACCCGTCACCCCCGGCATCACCCCCCTCGCCCGCTTCGCCCAGGACATCGAGGAGCTCCTCGACGACCTGAAGGTGGACGCCTTCGTGCTGGCCGGGCTGTCGATGGGCGGCCAGATCGCGATGGAGTGCTACGCCCGCTTCGGCGACCGCGTCCGCGGCCTGGTCCTCGCCGACACCTTCCCGTCCCCCGAGACGCCCGCCGGCCGGACCGCCCGCAACGCGATGGCCGACCGTCTGCTGCGGGAGGGCATGCGCGGCTACGCCGACGAGGTCCTGGACAAGATGGTCGCCCCCTACGCGGCCCCCGACGTCAAGGCCCACGTCCACCGCATGATGACGACCGCACCCCCCGAGGGCGCCGCCGCGGCCCTCCGTGGTCGCGCCGAACGCCCCGACTACCGCCCCCTGCTGACCCGCGTCACCGCCCCCACCCTGATCGTCGTCGGCGCCGACGACGAGTTCACCCCGGTCTCCGACGCGCGGGCCATGCACGCCCTGGTGCCGGACTCCGTCCTGAAGGTGATCGACGGATGCGCGCACATGCCCAACCTGGAGCGGGCCGGGGAGTTCAACGAGGTGCTGGGCGACTTCCTGAGCCGCGTCGACACACACGCCGCCGGGTGACCCGCCCGGCCCGCCCGCCCCGCCGCCGGTATTCCCTTCGCCGTGCCGCCGGCCGCCCGGCTACCGTCACAGCCCATGCGTACGACCACCACCCTCTGGCGCCCCACCGGCCCCGAGGAGCTCGCCCTCGTCGAGGCCTCCGGGTGGACGGCCTGGCCGCCGCGGCTGCCCGAGCAGCCGATCTTCTACCCGGTGCTGAACGAGGACTACGCGATCCGGATCGCCCGTGACTGGAACGTCCCCGCGTCCGGCGCCGGATACGTCACCCGGTTCGAGGTCGACAGCGACTTCCTCGCCCGGTATCCGGTGCGGCAGGCCGGGGGAGAGACCATCCTGGAGCTCTGGGTACCGGCGGAGGAGCTGGATGAGTTCAACGCGCACATCGTCGGACGCATCGAGGTCGTCCGGGAGTTCCGCTGACGTGTCCGGCGGGCGGGGGTGGGTACGGCCGGCCGGCGGCTGGTGCGCGGGACTGCTGTTCGCCGGGGTGAGCGTGGTCGTGGGGTGCCGGGCGGGTGACACCGACGCCTTCACCCCCGTACCGCAGCTGCTCGCCTTCCTGCCGTGGCTGCTCGTGCCGACCGGGCTGGGGCTGCTGCTGTGCCTGCTCGCCCGGTGGTGGCCCGGGCTGCTGTGGGGGACCGTCCTGCTCGGGCTGCTCGCCTGGTTCGTCGAGCCGTACGGCGCGACCGGCCGGCCCGAGGGGGCGGCGGTCGCGCGGGTGCGGGTGCTGACCTCGAACGTCGAGTTCGGGTGGGCGACGGACGCGCTGATCACCGCCGTGCGCCGGGAGAAACCCGACCTCGTCTTCGTCGAGGAGTGCGAGTACGGCTGCCAGGCGGCGGTCACCCGCGAACTCGGGGAGCGCTATCCGCACCGGCGGGCCGTGGAGGGGGGCACCTCCGTCGGGTCGGTCATCCTCAGCCGCTTCCCGCTCACGCCCACCGCCGGCGTCCCCGGCCGCATGGGCATGCCCGGTGCCGTCGCCGACGTCGACGGGCACGCCGTACGGCTCCAGCTCGCGCACCCCATGCCGCCGCTGCCCCGCCAGGTCGCCCTGTGGAAGCGGGAGCTGGGCCGGCTGCGGGACTTCGCCGGCGCCCACCGCGACGACGGGCCCCTCATCCTCGCCGGCGACTTCAACGCCTCCCAGGACCACGCCGCCTTCCGCGGCATCCTCGACACCGGGCTGTACGACGCCGCCCGCCTCGCCGGAGCACACCGCGAGCCCACCTGGCCCAGCCGGACGACCCCCGCCTTCGGCGCCCAGATCGACCACGTCCTCGTCTCCGGGGAGTTCTCCGCGCGCCGCGCCCGCTTCCTCCGCCTTCCCCGCACCGACCACCGCTCGCTGCTCGTGGACCTCACCCTGCACCGGCCACGATGACGGCGGCCCGGTCCGTGTCGAGGCGTCGAGGCGTCGAGCACGGATCCGGGCCGTCGTCCGGAAAGAGAGAAAGGAGTCCGGACGTGTGGGCTAGACGCCGATGTCCTCGCCGTCCTTGCGCCAGACGGCCACGACCGCCGGACGGACGATCTTCCCGGGCCCGTCGGGCCAGGTGCTCGCCGGCTTCTCCACCGACGCCCCGTCGAGCTCACCCGGGTGCTGCACGGCGACGAGCACCCGCCGCTCCTGGATGATCGGGCCGCAGGTCTCGGCGCCGTTCGGGACGGTCAGGAACTGCTTCAGCTCGCCGCGCCGCGCACCGCGCGTGGCGACACCGAAGAGACCGTCGTGCGAGCCGAGCTGCGCCCCGTCCGTGGAGATCCACAGGTTGCCGTACGGGTCGAAGGCCACGTTGTCCGGGCAGGAGATCGGGCTGACCGAGTCCTTCGGGAAACCGGCGAAGTACGTCGCCGGGTCCTGCGGGTCACCGGCGACGAGGAACAGCGACCAGGCGAACCTCGTGGCCTCCGGACGGTTCCAGCGCTCGGTCAGCTCCAGGACGTGCCCGTGCTTGTTGGCGTGGCGCGGGTTGGCCTCGTCGGCCTTGGCGTTCGTCCCGACACCGCGGTTGGAGTTGTTGGTGAGGGCGACGTACACCTTGCCGGTGACCGGGTTCGGCTCGATGTCCTCGGGCCGGTCCATCTTCGTCGCGCCGACCTTGTCACCGGCGAGCCGCGTGAAGACGAACACCTCATCGGCGGTCATGCCCTCGACGTGCGAGACGGCGCCCTTCGCGGTGGCCGTCGCCAGCGGGATCCACTCGCCGCTGCCGTCGAACTCGCCGTCGCCCGGCAGCTTGCCCGTGCCGTCGATCTCGATGGCCGGGGAGTCACCGGTGAGCTTGGCGACGTAGAGGGTCCCCTCGTCGAGCAGCGAGAGGTTGTGCTCCCGCACGGCCCTGCCGCTGCCGTGCCTCATCCGCTTGCTGCTGACGAACTTGTAGAAGTAGTCGAAGCGCTCGTCGTCACCGGAGTAGACGACGGGACGGCCGTCGGCGGTGAGCCGGACGGTCGCGGCCTCGTGCTTGAACCGCCCGAGCGCGGTGTGCTTGCGGGGCGTGGACGCCGGGTCGTACGGATCGAACTCGACGACGTAACCGAACCGGTGCACCTCGTTCGGCTCCTGGGCGACGTCGAACCGCTTGTCGAAGCGTTCCCACTTGCGCTCGGTGGCCCCGGTGCCGACGCCGTACCGCTTGTCCGTGGCCCGGCCGCTGTTGGCGAAGTACTGGTTGAAGTTCTCCTCGCCGTGGAGGGTGGTGCCCCACGGGGTGGTGCCGCCGGAGCAGTTGTTGAGCGTGCCGAGCACCTTGGTGCCGGTCGGGTCGGCGGAGGTCTTCAGCAGATCGGAGCCGGCGGCGGGGCCGGTGATCCGGAACTCGGTGGTGGCGGTGACCCGCCGGTTCAGCGGGTGGCGCGGCACGGCGACGAGCCTGCCGGTCTTCCGGTCCCCCTCCACCACGACGGCGGACAGCCCGTGCGCGGCCCAGGCGATCTCGACCTGCTCCCGGGTCGGGTTCGCGGCGTCGTAGCCGCGGAACATCAGCACCTCGTCGGTGTACTCGTGGTTGGCGACGAGCAGCTGCCGGTTCCGCTCCCCCGGCAGGGGCAGCAGCGCGAGGAAGTCATTGTTGTAGCCGAACTGGCCCGCCTGGGCGGCCGGGGTCTGGTTCTCCGGGTCGAAGGCCGGCGCACCCCGCAGGATGGGCTCGCCCCAGCGGATGACGACGTTCTGGGTGTAGCCGTCCGGGACGACGACGGCGTCGGTCGTGTTCGGCGCGACGCTGCTGTACCGCAGCCCACGTGCCGCACTGCCCGGTTTCGCCGGTTTCCCGTACGCGGCGGACGCCGCGTCCGCCGCGGACGCCTGCGGGGTCGCCGCCCCGGCCGGACGCGCCCCGGCGACGCCCGCCGCACCGGCGGCGCCCGCGACGGTGACGACGGCGGCGGCGCGCATCATCGAGCGGCGGCTGAGGGCCCCCGCGATGACGTCACCGACGTACTCGTTGTCGCTGGTGTTGGGCACCTCGTGGAAGCAGGCGTCACCACACCGGAAACGACAGGTCATGGCGGATCGTCCGCCCGGATGTGACTGGTTCGGCGTTCCGATCAGCGGCAGCAGCTTGCGCACCTTTAATCTCCCCTTGCGTGCCCGTGGGTGTGAGCGTGACGGTAGGGGTACGTATGTGCGGACGCGCTGACGCTGAGTGAACGGCGAGTGAATCCCCGGCAGCCACAAGGGGGTTGAGGCGGGGGTGCGTCGGCAGGCGGCGGGCCGCCGAGGCGGTGTTGACACACGTGTCTTCCGCCCACTCACCCCTCCCCAAGATCACCACTCGGGGCCGCTAACCTTACGTGTCCGTCCTGGCCAGGGATTCACGGGCATCAACTCACTCGAAGGGTTGCGCACATGGGCATTCTCACTCTCCTGCGGAACGCATTCGGCCGCTCACGCAAGACGCGCACGGCCGAGGCAGAGGGTGCGGAGCGGGTTCCTTCGCAGGGAGCGCCTTCGCAGGCCGCGCCTACGCCGGCGGCGGAGACGGACCGGCCGACGACGACCGAGCCGACCGGGCCGACCGAGCCGGCCACCCCGGAACCCACGGCCCAGGTGCCCGAGCCCCGCTCGGCGACCGACGAGGAACACGAACTGGTCGCGGCGGCCTTCGACAACGTGACGGTCCCGAAGCCGACCCGCTCCGAGGACTCCGAGGACCACTCGGAGAGCCAGGCGCAGGAGGCGGCACCGGCCGCGGAGGCGGTGGCCGAGGAGCCCGTGGCGGAGAAGGCGACGGCCGAGGAGCCGACGCCGGTGGCCGAGGAGCCGGTGGCGGAGGAGCCGGTGGCCGAGGAGCCGGTCGAGGAGGCCACCCCCGAGGCCGAGGCCGAGACGAAGCCCGCCGCCGAGGAAGCGTCGCCGGAGGCTGAGCCGGAGCCCGCCGCCGAGGAGCCCGCCCAGGACACCGAGACCGAGACCGAGCCGGTCGCGGAGGACGCGGCGCCGGTCGCCGAGGAGGCCACCCCCGAGGCCGAGCCCGAGGCGAAGCCCGCCGCCGAGGAAGCATCGCCGGAGGCTGAGCCGGAGCCCGCCGCCGAGGACGTCACCCCGGAACCGGAGGCCGACACCGAGCCCGCCGCCGAAGAGGCCACCCCGGTAGCCGAGGCGGCTGCCGAGCCGGAGGCCGAACCCGTCGCCGAGGAGTCGACCCCGGACGCCGAGGAGTCGACCCCGGTCGCGGAGGAGGCCACCCCGCAGGCCGAGGCGGAGGCGAAGCCCGTCGCCGAGGAAGCGGCCCCCGAGCCCGAGGCCGAACCCGTCGCCGAGGAGTCGACCCCGGACGTCGAGCCCGCCCCGGCGAGCGAGTCCGCGCAGACGGACGAGCCCGAACAGACGGACGAGTCCGTGCCCGCGGACGAGCCCGCGCAGACGGACGAGCCCGCGCCCGACCTGGAGTCCGAGCCGGTCGCAACCGCCGAGGAGCCCGTCGAGGAGCCCGTGGCGGAGCCGCAGCCCGAGCCGACGGCTGAGACGCCCGCCGAGGCGGAGCCGCAGGCCGATACCGACGCCGAAGAGCCCGCCGACGCTGACGAGCCCGCCGCCGACGAAAAGCCCGCCCCCGTCGAAAAGCCCGCCGTCGGCGTCCGCGTCCCCGCCCACCTCGCCACCGCCTACCGGGCAGCCGACGCCACCCTGGACAAGCTCGACCTTTCCGGCGCACGAGCCGACGTCTACCTCGTCCTCGACCGCTCCGCGTCCATGCGCCCGTACTACAAGGACGGCTCCGCGCAGGCCCTGGCCGACCAGACCCTCGCCCTCGCCGCGCACCTCGCCCCCGAGGGCGCCGAGCCCACGGTCCACGTCGTCTTCTTCTCCACGGAGCTCGACGGCACCGCCGACCTCACGCTCGCCGACCCGGAGAACAGGATCGACGACCTCCACGCCGGACTCGGCCGCATGGGCCGTACCAGCTACCACGCCGCCGTGGAGGCCGTCGTGGCCCACCACGAGAAGCACGGGAAGGCGGCGGACCCCCAGGTTCCCGCTCTCGTCGTCTTCCAGACGGACGGCGCCCCCGACGCGAAGACGCCCGCAACCCAGGCGCTCACCGACGCCGCGAAGAACCACCCCACCGTGTTCTTCTCGTTCGTCGCCTTCGGTGAGCACGACAACAAGGCCTTCGACTACCTCCGCAAGCTGAAGACCGACAACACGTCCTTCTTCCACGCGGGCCCCACCCCCCGGGAGCTCACGGACCAGGAACTCTACGAGGGCGTCCTGGCGACCTGGCGCCGGTGACCGCCGGTGACCGCCGGTCACCGCAACGAAGATCACCCGGGCCGCCCCTTCCCACCCCTCAAAACGGGAAGCGGGCGGCCCACCCATGTCGGCTACGATTTCAAGGTTCGCAAAACGACCGACCTGGGAGCAGCCCGCGATGGCTCGACACCTCATCACCAGCGCCCTTCCGTACATCAACGGAATCAAGCACCTGGGCAACATGGTGGGGTCCATGCTCCCGGCGGACGTGTACTCCCGGTACCTCCGCCAGCGCGGCCACGACGTCCTCTACATCTGCGCGACGGACGAGCACGGCACCCCCGCCGAGCTGGCCGCGAAGGAGCAGGGTCTCCCGGTCGACGTGTTCTGCGCGCAGGCCCACGACGCCCAGAAGGCGGTCTACGACGGCTTCGCGCTCGCCTTCGACTACTTCGGCCGCAGCTCCAGCCCGCAGAACGTCGAGATCACCCAGCACTTCGCCCGCCGCCTCAACGAGAACGGGTTCATCGAGGAGCGGGCGATCCGCCAGGTGTACTCGCCCACCGACGGCCGCTTCCTCCCGGACCGCTACGTGGAGGGCACCTGCCCCCACTGCGGCTACGACAAGGCCCGCGGCGACCAGTGCGAGAACTGCACCCGCGTCCTGGACCCGACCGACCTGATCAACCCCCGCTCGGCGATCTCCGGCTCCACCGACCTGGAGGTCCGCGAGACCAAGCACCTCTTCCTCCTGCAGTCCAAGCTCCAGCACGAGGTCGAGGAGTGGGTCTCGCGCCACGAGGCCGACTGGCCGCAGCTGGCCTCCTCCATCGCCCGCAAGTGGCTGAACGAGGGCCTGCACGACCGCGCGATCACCCGTGACCTCGACTGGGGCGTCCCGGTCCCGGCCGACACCTGGCCGGAGCTGGCGGCCGAGGGCAAGGTCTTCTACGTCTGGTTCGACGCCCCGATCGAGTACATCGGCGCGACGAAGGAGTGGGCGGACCAGGACCCGGAGAACCGGGACTGGAAGTCCTGGTGGTTCGAGGCGGACGACACCGTCCGCTACACCGAGTTCATGGCGAAGGACAACGTCCCGTTCCACACGGTGATGTTCCCGGCCACCGAGCTGGGCGTACGCGAGCCGTGGAAGAAGGTCGACTACGTCAAGGCCTTCAACTGGCTGACGTACTACGGAGGCAAGTTCTCCACGTCCCAGAAGCGCGGTGTCTTCACCGACCAGGCGCTCGACGTCCTCCCGGCCGACTACTGGCGCTACTTCCTGATCGCCAACGCGCCCGAGTCGGACGACTCGTCCTTCACCTGGGAGCACTTCACGGCCACGGTGAACAAGGACCTCGCCGACACCCTCGGCAACTTCGTCAACCGAGTCCTGTCGTTCTCGAAGAAGCGCTTCGGCGAGGAGGTCCCGGCGGGCAGCGCCGCCGGTGAGGCGGAGGCGAAGCTCGGGGAGCAGATCGCCGAGCTGCTGGCCGAGTACGAGGGCCACATGGAGACCCTCCAGTTCCGCAAGGCGGCCGCCGCCCTGCGCGCCCTGTGGTCCGCGGGCAACTCCTACCTGGAGGAGAAGGCCCCCTGGCTGGAGATCAAGACCGACAAGGACGGCGCGGCGCTCACCCTCCGCACGGCGATGAACCTGATCCACCTCTACGCGGTGGTGTCGGAGCCCTTCATCCCGACGACGGCGCAGACCATGCGCGAGGCGTTCTCGCTGGAGAACGACACGGCGACCTGGGTCACCGCCGATGAGGCGAAGGCCCTCACCTCCGTCCCCGCCGGCACCCCCTTCACCGTCCCGCCGGTCCTCTTCGCCAAGCTGACGGACGAGGACCTGGCGGCCTACAAGGAGCGCTTCGGCGGCGAGCCGGCGTAGGGGCCCCGAGGTGACGGCCCGGGAAGCCTTGGGGCTTCCCGGGCCGTCTCCCTTGCGGTCGAGGAGTCAGCTCCCCGACGCGTACGCCACGAAGTCCGCCCAGGCCGTCGGCGCCAGCGCGAGGCGCGGGCCGGCGTCGCGGTATTTGGAGTCGCGGACGTGGATGGTGCCAGGGGAAGTAGCGATCTCGACGCAGGACTCGCCGTCGGTGCCACCGCTGTAGCTGCTCTTGAACCACGCCGGTTCGGAGGCGTCCCCGGCTGAGACCTTGCGGATCATGTTTCTCCCAGCAGTTGCTCGATGAAGGCCAGCGACTCCCGCGATGAGAGAGCCTGCGCCCGGATGGTGCCATACCGCAGCTCAAGAATGCGCAGCTGCTTCGGATCCGTGATCGGCCGTCCGTTGAACGCACCGTCAGAGCGACCCGCGGCTGTCCCGTCCGGGAACTTCAGCAACTCGATCCTGCCGTCCAGCCCCGGATGAGCCTCGGTGTTCGTCGGCATGACCTGAAGCGTGACGTAGTGCAACCGCCCCACCTCCAACAGGCGTTCGAGCTGCTGTCGCCACACCATTGTGCCGCCAACCTGTCGGCGCAGCGGCGCCTCTTCCAGGACGAAGTGGATCGACGGGGCCGGATCGCGATCGAAGACCGACTGTCGAGCCAGACGAGCCGCCACCATGCGCTCGACGTCATCGAGCGAGTAGGGCGGCTGCGCTGCTTTGATGACGGCTCGGGCGTGTTCGGGCGTCTGTAGCAACCCAGCGATGATGTTGCACTCGTACACCCCGATCTCGACGGCCTTGGCCTCCATCTCGGCCAAGGCCCGCACCTTCTTCGGATACCGGACCTTGTCCACGTCCTCCTTCATCGCGGACAGCAGCCCGCCCGCCCCCAGCACCTCGTCCGCCCTGTCCAGATACTCGGGCCGAGGAATCCGCTTGCCGCTCTCGATCTTGTAGACCAGGTCCTCGCCGTACCCGACGGCCTTGCCGAAGTCGCCGGCCCGCATCCCCACCGCCTCGCGCCGCAGCTTCAACTGCCGCCCCACGGTGGCGACGACCGCCACGCCCCACTCGTCGTCCGGATCCACCTCCCACCCCGGCTCGTCCGCCTCGGTCCTGAGCCGCCGTACCTCGCCGTCCACCGACATGCGCGCCCCTCCGTCGTACCGCCCCGTACCGCGACGCCCCTACCCGTGCGCACCACTTCGACAGGCCCGGACACCACCGGACAACCACCGGACAAACCACCGGACAACCAGCGGATTGTCACCGTAGGCAACGACGTCGTCACACCTCACGGTAAGCAGATCCGGGCACGCTGAGTGACGCGAATCAGAAATCTCCGCAACGGAACGACCGGAGTCTGACGCCCCGCACTCCGGTCTGACCTGCGCTCCCTATGAACTACTCACTGGGGAGAAAGAACCCCACCAAGCCCCACCCCTCCCTCCCGCCGGGGCAAACTCACTCCCGAGAGTGAATATGCCCAACTCGGCTGGATTCGGGACCGGTTGCCTGCCTTACGCTCAGCGCGGCACAGCACAACCCCAGACATGCGACGGCCCCCGCCGGGACTAGCGATCCCTGCGGGGGCCTGACCACCGAGGAAGTTAGGCCCTTCCTGATGGACACCGAAAACCCTAGCGCGCCCCCGCACGCCCAGTCCCGTATCCCTGGCAGAAACCACCCTCACGTGCGGCCGGACTCCGGCGTCGTCCACGACAACGTCCGCCACACCGAGAACTTCACGGTGATCGGCAACCACCTCGCCCAGCACGAGGAGCTGTCGCTGCTCGCCATCGGGCTCGGCTGCTACATCCAGTCGGTGCGACCGGGCACCGCCGTCGACATCAAGACCCTCGCCGCCCGCTTCCCCGAGGGTCCGACCCGTATCGCCGCCGCCCTGCGCGAACTCGAAACCCACGGCTACCTGCGCCGCACCCGCGAACGAACCCCCACCGGCCGGATCGTCACCCGCACGGTCTCCTGCAACAAGCCCGGACACCGCACCGCCCCGGCCGATCCCTCCACCAGGCCCGCCCGCCGCACGGCTCGCGAGAAGCCGCCCCCGCGCAAGCGCCTGCCCGCCGTGCCCCAGCCCTCGTACAGCTCCCCGGCCCTCCTCCGGACGGCCGTCGACGTCCTCGCCGGCCTCCGCCGCCGCGACCCCCGTCGCCTCCTCCCCGCCACCGACGCCGAACACCTCGCCCCCGGCGTCGCCGCCTGGCTCGAACGCGACCTCACCCCACCGGCCCCACCTGCGCCGGACCCCACACACCCGTTCCAGACCTGCGACGGCTGCGACCGCGCCTTCCGCTCGCCGACACCCGGCCGCTGCCGCGACTGCCGATCCGATCTCCCGAGGGCCGCCTAGCATGAAAGCGACGATCCTTGCCCCTGGGCACAGACGACGAGGAGCGAGCGCCATGACCATCGCCCCGGACAACGCGCGGCAGGGCGCCTCCCCCCTCTACCGGGCCATGCGGGATTTCGTGCACTCCACGGACGACAGCCTTCCCGGCAAGTTCGAGATCACCAAGGAAGGAATCGTCCTCGACATGATGTCGCCCTCGAAGCCGCACGAGCTGACCGTGCTGCGCGTCCGGCAGCGCCTGGAGAGGGTGATGCCGGAGGCTCTCGTGGCTCACACGGGCGAACCCGACGTCGAGGACGAGGCCGAGGGGGTCATGCGCCGCCCCGACGTGATGGTCATCAGCGAGGCGGAAATGGAAGGAGACGGATCCTTCGATCCCCGCTCGCTCGTCGCCGCCGTGGAAATCGTCTCGCGCTCCAACCCGGACAACGACTGGGTCTCCAAGCTGCGCGACTACCCCCTCATCGGCGTCCCCGTCTACGCGGTCTTCGACCCCCGCACCGGCACCGGTGCCGTCCTCACCGACATCCACCCCACCCCCGACGGTCCGCGTTACGCCACCCGCAAGGACTTCGTCTACGGCGAGGACGTCACCATCGGCGACTGGACCATCTCGACCCAGGACCTGCCGCGCTACGAGAGCGGGACCGGCGAGCAGCACTGAGGTACGAGGTGCAGCCGATCCTCACGCAGTTCCGCCGCCGGGGAAGCGGACGCGAGGGCCGGGGGCTCGTGGTCTCCCGGCCCTCGCGCGTTTCAGGGGCCGCTCAGGCAGTGGCCGAGGGCTACTTGAGAACGCCGGCGCCCGTCGTCGTCCCCAGCGTCGTCGGCAGGTTCTTCGCCGACGTCTCCAGGCCGGTCGTCAGGGTCGGGGTCCAGTTGACCGTCGTCTTCAGGTCCTTGGAGGACGCGGCGTTGTACGCGGCGACCAGGTCGGTCACGGTGCCGTTGACGAGGTTGCCGGTGCCCTTGACCGAGCCGGTGCCGTCGCCGCTGAGGAGCTTGGCGGCCTTCGCGCCGGACGGCAGCTTCCAGTAGTTGTTCTCGGCGACGACCTGGGCCTTGGCGCGGGAGTTGATGCTGTACTGCGGCGCGTACCCGTTGAGGGTCGTGACGTCGTAGTAGTTGTTGTAGATGTGGATCTGGCCGATCCGGGCCAGCGGGGCGCGCTGGATGATGCCCTTCCACACGTTGTGGTGGATGGAGACCCGCAGCTTGCCGACGCTGTCGGTGTCGCTGCTGCCGATCAGCATCGTCTTGTCGTGGTTGGTGAACTGGTTGTGCGAGACGGTCACCAGGTCGGAGCCCTTGGTGATGTCGAGGGCGCCGTCGTGGATCTGGTACTCGCGGCCGAAGTACGTCGGGTTGGCGCTGTCGAAGTGCGGGGCGTCGGTGAACGTGTTGTGGTCGGCCCAGACGTGGGTGGCCCCGCGCAGGGTGACCGAGTCGTAGTTGGAGTTCCAGTTGCCGTCGTCGCCGTCGGTCGGGTCCCACTGCGGGAAGCAGTCCTCGGTGGCCGCGAAGGTGAGGTTGCGGACGATGACGTTGTCCACGTTCTGGATCTGGACCATGCCGCCGGTGATGCCGGCGTTGGTGCCGGGCACGCCGACGAGGGTGGTGTTGGCGGGGACCTTGAAAACGATGTTCTTCGCCTGCTTGGCCTGGGCGGCGGCGCGCGCCGTCTCCTGGGTGCCGGAGGGCAGCTTGGAGGTGCCGTAGGTGGCGGGGTCGAAGGCCTTCAGGTACGCCGACAGCGAGTAGCCGGTGCCGGACGCGTAGTCGGCGCAGGTCAGCTTCTTGCCGGAGTCGTCGGTGTTGGCGTCGATCATGCCCTTGACCTTGATGATCCGGGGCGTGGTGTCGGACGCCGACCCGAGCGCCTTCACGAGCTGGGCGCGGGTGGAGACGGTGAAGGTGTGGGCGGCGTCGGCCTTCGCGCCCCCGGTGGTCCCCGTGCCGGAGGACGCCCAGCCGTCCTTCGCGGCGAGCGTCTGGTGGTACAGGTCGACGGCGTCGGCGTTCGCGTTCAGCACGAACACACCGGCGCCGACCCCGGCGGCCACGACGGCGGCGGAGACGGCGAGGGTGCGGCGCTTGCGGAGGGACCGGCGGTGGGTGGTGGCTGCCACGGGGAGTCCTTACGGGTGGGTCGAACAAGCCTTACGACTCGTCAGTGGCCGCCCGGGAGGGAGAGGTTGCCGCATCCGGAGGATTTCTTTCCGCGTCCCGCTCAGGGCCTCCCGCCGCCGAAGCCGCCCTCCGGGGCCTGGCCGGCCGTCACCGTGGCGATCTGCTGCGCCGAGCCGAGGGTGCCGGCCGTGGCCGAGAGGCCGCCGGTGCCGTCGCCGGACGCCGAGCCGCCGGAGTGGATCCGGTACTCCTCCCCGCTCTTGACCGCCGACGACGAGTACACGACGTTCTGGATCTGCTTGGACGTGGCGTACGTGGCCACGACCCTGCCGTCGGCGTCGACGATGTGGAGGGTGGTGCCGGCCGGGACGGCCGTGTCGAGGGTCGCCGAGAGCCAGCCCTGCGCGGAGTCCTCCCCGGGGGTGACGGCCATGCCCGCGCTGCCCGCGGCGAGCAGGGTGCCGCCGCTGACGGTGAGCGTGCCGTTGACGTCGAGGGCGCCGTTTCCGCCCTGCTGGGGGCCGTTGACGACGACCGTGCCGCCGGTGATCTCGGCGGTGCCGTTGGAGTCGAGGCCGTCGCCCTCGGAGTCGACGACGAGGGTGCCGCCGGTGACGGTGAGCTTGTAGTCACCGGCGTCCCCACCGCCACCGCCGCCCCCTCTGCCGCCTCCGCCGAAGCCGTCGCCCTGCGCGGTCCCCGTGCCGCCGGACGCGTTGACTCCGTCGTCGCTGGAGACGAGCGAGACCGCGCCACCGGCGACGACGATGTTCCCGCCCTCGACGGCCTCGACCGCGGACGTGACCTTCAGCGTGCCCTTGTCGACGACGAGGTCCCCCTCCGCGTGCACGCCGTCGTCGCCGCTCGCGGCCGTCACCGCGGCCCCGGCGACGTGGACCGCGCCGTCGCTGTGCACGGCGTCGTCGGAGGCGTCGACGGTGACGGTGCCGCCCTCCAGGACGCCGATGACCCGGGCCTTCAGCCCCTTCGCGGAGGCGTCCTCGGAAGGCTGCTCGCCGCTGCCGCCGCCGCTGCCGACGGTCAGCCGGCCGCCGGTGACCACCAGGTCGGTGGCCGCGTCGACGCCGTCGCCCCGGGCGGTGAGCTTCAGCGTGCCACCCGCGACCGAGACGTAACCGGCGTCCGCGTCCTCGGCGTTGTCGGCCTTGAGGCCGTCGCCGCCCGCCGTGACGGTGACCGTGCCGTCGCGGACGGCCAGGTAGTCCTTGCCTCGGATGCCGTCGTCGGCGGCCGTCACGGTGAGCGTCCCGGAGGCGATCACCAGGCCGTCCTTGCTCGCGATCCCGTCGTTGCCGCTGCCGCGCACGGTGAGCGAGCCACCGCCCCCGACGGTCAGGTCGCCGGCACTGAACAGCGCGGCGTCGGCGTCGTCGGCGTCGTCGTAGGACGTGGTGTCGGAGAGGGCGTTGGTGGTGCCGTCGGCGAGGACGACGACCAGGTGGTCCACGGCGGTGGCGGCGAGGGCGGAGGACGTGGAACTGGAGATCCGGGCGCCGTCGAGGACGAGGGTGACGGTCGCGTCGGGCGCGTCGACGACGATCCGCCCGTCGGAGAGGGTGCCGCTGAGCCGGTAGGTGCCGCCCGCGGTGATGGTGACGGTGGTCCCGTCGACACCGGCGCCCTCGCCGTCCACGGAGGCGGACGTCCCGGACAGCCGGACGTCCACGGCCTTCGAGGCGTCCCACGCGAGGTCACCGTCGTGGGCCTCCTGGTTGGCGGCGAGGACGGTGGCGGCGTTCTGCGTGCCGTCGGCCTGGGCGGCGGCCGCGCTCGACGCCGAGCCGGTGGAGCCGCCGGTGGCCTCGCCGGACGCGTCCGACGAGCATCCGGCGAGCGCGGCGGAGGCCAGCACGACGGAGGCGAGGGCGGCGCCGGTCCGCTGCCGCAGGGGTCGGGGTCGTGCCGTTCTTCTGCTCATGCGGGGCTCCCGTCGAGGGCGGTGGGGAAGTGGCGACGCAGCACCGGCAGCCAGCGGTGCGCGGGGAGACCGGGGCGCAGGGCGGCGAGCCCCGTGCCGTACTTGGAGACCGCGCAGGGCCGGTGCCCGAGCGACCACAGCAGCCGGTCGGCCCCGGATCCGGCGCGCCCGGACTTGGTCTCGACGACGGCCCGGTCGGGCGTGCCCAGGTGCCGGCTGCCGTCGGGCAGGGCCCAGACCAGCCCGGTGTCGACGGTCAGCCGGCTCCCGTCGGCGGGCAGCAGCAGCGTGGTCCGCCGGTAGGCGGTGGTCAGGGTCGGGACGAAACGGAAACCGCGGGAGTCGATGCCGGCGCCGGCGAGGACGGTGTCGACGTAGGCCCGGCCGGCGGCGTCCGGGAAGGCGCCGTCGTCGTACGGCATCCGGTGCTTGACCGTCGTCCCCCGCGGCCCTCTGGTCTTCACCTCGAGGAAGCGCAGCCCGGAGTGGAGGTAGGTGCGCTCGCGCACCTTGAAGCGGCGCCGCCGGGACCGGGCCGCGCCGAGGTAACCGTGCAGTTCGGGCGTGTCGAAGTACAGCGACCCGTACGCGAAGTCCCGTTCGCCGTCGATCTCCAGCACCCGTACGCCCCTCCCGAGGCCGCCCAGCAGGAAGGGAACGTCGGCGAGGGGGAGGACGTACTTGCGGTCGACGCGGGTGAGGAGTTCGGCGCGGGCGACGAGTTCGTCGAGCGTGACGGGCGCGAGGGTGCGGACGGCGGCGCCGACGGAGTCCAGGGCGGTCATGCCCGGACCTCCGGCCGGACCGGTCCCGGTGAGGGGGCCGGGGCGCGCGTGCCGGCCACCACGTACCGGACCTCGACCAGGGTGGTGTCGTTGACGAGGTCGATGTTCCTGACCGACAGGTTCACCACCCGCCCGCCCAGCAGCACCGCGAGGTGCGCGCGCAGGGCGGCCTCGTCGGTGTGCGCGGAGTCCAGGCGCAGGGTGCGGCTGCGGTGGCGGGCGAAGAGGCGGGGGTGGTCGGCGACGTACAGCGTCACGACGATCAGGACGGTGAGGGTGACGGGCAGGGCCGTGGCGTCCTCGGGGATGCCGTTGAGCAGGCCGATGGCGAGGGCGGAGAAGTAGTAGGCGATCTCGTGCTGCGCGATCTCGTACGACCGCAGCCGGATGATCGACAGAACGCCGAACAGGCCCATGCCGAGCCCGATTCCCACGGCCGAGTCGCTCAGCGTCATCGCCACGGCCAGCACCCCGACGTTGATGCCGAGGAACGCGGTGACCAGGTCCCGGCGGTGATGGCGCGGGAAGTAGACGGCGAACGCCAGCACGGAGATGGCGAGCAGGTCGGTGGCGACGAGGAGCGGTTGGGTGCTCATGCCCATGACGATCAGGGGCACGGCTGTGAAAGGGCTTGGGGAACCCTTAAGGGACTTTGAGAAGTACGGGGCGAGTACGGAGGCCTTCCTGAGGGTGAACCGCAGCGGTTCGGGCCGGACGGGCCGGGGGCGTACGGCCGCGGCGCCTCACGTGGCGTGCGGGCGTACGCCCCCGGCGGGGTCAGCTCGCGGAGGCCGACGGGGACGCCGTGGCGGACGCCCCCGGCCGGCCGGCGTCGTCGGTGCCGGTGTGGGTCGCCTCGGGGTCGACACCCACGGTGATCGACGCCTGCACCCCCTTCGCGATGTTCTTCTTGTCGTACTTCAGCTTGAGCAGACCGCCCTGGGTGCCGCTCTGGTCGTAGATCGTGTCCTCGGTGAGCGTGGTGCGCTCGGTGGTGCTGGTGGAGTACGGCTCCACCTCGGCGGAGGCGAGGACGGACTCCTCGTCGAAGAAGAACTGGCCGGTGTGGCAGGTGTGCCCGCCCTCGTACCCGGCGTCGGTCCACTCTCCGTCCACGTGCACCTTGGTGTGGATGTGCACGCACCGCCCCCGGTACCAGCCGGGGAAGACCGTCCTGAAGGTGACCAGGCCGCGCCGGTCGGTCTTCCAGGTACCGCGCAGGTACCGCTCGTCGTCGGTGGGCTCCTCGTGGACCCCGCCACCGCCGGTCCCGCCGGACGGCGCACCCGTCGGCGGCTCACCGGTGGGCGTGCCCGTGGGCGTGCCCGACGGGGCGCCGGTCGGCGCTCCGCCGCCTCCGCCCGTGGACAGGCTCTCGTAACCGGAGTAGATGCCGAGCGCGTCGCAGTGCCAGATGTCCACGGCCACGTTCCGCAGGGGCTCGCAGGTCTCGGAGTCGATGACCTTGATGCTGAGGGTGAGCGGAATGCCCTCCTTGTCCTCGGTGATGTCCTGCCGGAGCTTGTCGGCGTCGATGTAGTAGGGGCCCTCGGTGGTCTCGGAGGTGAGCTTGTAGCAGATCTCGGAGCCACTGGCGGTGCCGGTCGCCGAGGCACCGGCCTTCGCCGTGCCCGACTCCCCGGCGAACGCGCCCGCGGCCAGTGCGCCGCCCGCGCCGACCGCGGCGACCGCCCCCGCACCGGCGACGACGACCTTGCGGCGCGTCAGATCGCGCTTGTGGCGGGGGCCCTGCTGGTTTTCCGTGTTTCCCGTCATGGGCGAGGAAGCTAGGAGACCGCCCTGTCAGGAAGGTGGGAAAGGCCTGTGCGATCCCCTGAACCGGCCGGCCGACGACGAAAAAGCGCCACGGCCGCCGGCCACCGGCCGCCTCCCGCCCGGCTTCGGCGACCCCGGCCGGGACGTCCGCGTGGCAGGCGGCGGCGCGACCCGGTCTACGGCGCCGCCGCCCCGGCCGGGACGTCCGCGCGGCACGGCGCCGCCGCTCCCGCCGGGCGACGGGCCGCGCGGGGACGGCTGCCGGGGGTGGGGGGCTCCTCCTCGATGCCGAGTGCCGTACGGGCCTCGCGCAGATGGCGCAGTCCCTCCCGCGCCAGCCGGGTGGCCTCCCCGTACTCCTCCGCCGTACGGGCCGTGGCCAGCCGCTCGCGGGCCGACCGATGGCACTCCACCGCGCACGTCAGCGACCGGGCCGTTTCCGCGTCCGCGCCCGCCCAGACGCGGACGCCGGGCGGGACCAGGCCGCCGCCCAGCCGTACGAGCCACTGGTTCGCCTCCGCCTCCGCGTCCAGGTCGGACAGGCCCGGGGAGCGGCCGGGCCGGTGCGCGCGGCGCAGGGCCGTCACGCCGACGACCGCGCCGGCGATCAGCAGTACCGAGAGCGTGATCATGAACGCCATGGCAGGTTTCCTCCCTCGCCCCACGGACCCGCGGGCCTGTGCCGACCCTCGTCGGCTCCGTCTCCCGTCCCATGGGACGACAGGCCGCTGTGGGTGTCCCCCGGTGTTCCTGTGGGGCACCGGTGAGGTGCCCCAGCGGCCCGGCCGGCGGCCCGGCCACCGGCCGCGGACTCCTCGCCGAAGCCGTCGGGTACCGCGCGGGTGGCGTCTGCCGCCTTTCCTCGCGCACGCACAAGGGGCCTGTGATCGACGTCGATCACAGGCCCCTTTCCGCGAGTCTTCCCTGAAGGGCTGCCTTATCCGGCGGCCTTACCCGGCGGCCCTACCCGGCGGACTTACGCGGCTGACTCATCCGGCTGCCTGGCTTCGGCTGCCTACTTCGGCTCAAAGGCCGCCCTACTTCGGCTGCGGCTTGCGCACTGTCAGGTGCAGCTCACGCAGCCGCGCCTCCTCCAGCTCCGTCGGCGCGCCCATCATCAGGTCCTGGGCGTTGCCGTTGAGCGGGAAGGCGATCGTCTCGCGGATGTTGGGCTCGTCGGCCAGCAGCATGACGATGCGGTCGACGCCCGGCGCGATGCCACCGTGCGGCGGGGCGCCGAAACGGAAGGCACGCAGCATGCCGGCGAACTCGCGCTCGACGGTCTCGTTGTCGTAACCCGCGATGTTGAAGGCCTTCAGCATGATGTCCGGCTCGTGGTTCCGGATCGCGCCGGAGGACAGCTCGACGCCGTTGCAGACGATGTCGTACTGCCAGGCCAGGATGTCCAGCGGGTCCTGGGTCTCCAGCGCCTCCATACCGCCCTGCGGCATCGAGAAGGGGTTGTGCGAGAAGTCGATCTTCCCGGTGTCCTCGTCCTTCTCGAACATCGGGAAGTCGACGATCCAGCAGAACCGGAAGACGTCCTCCTCGAAGTGGCCGGAACGCTTCGCGGCCTCGACCCGCACCGCGCCCATGATCTTCGAGACCTCGTCGAACTCGCCCGCGCCGAAGAAGACCGCGTGACCGGCGGCCAGCGACAGCCGCTTCGTCAGCTCGGCGACGTTCTCCTCGGTCAGGAACTTGGCGATCGGGCCGGACAGCGAGCCGTCCTCGGCGACGCGCACCCAGGCCAGGCCCTTCGCGCCCTGCGAGACGGCGTAGTCCCCGAGCTGGTCGAAGAACTTGCGGGGCTGGGCCTGGACCGCCGGCACCGGCAGGGCGCGCACGTGCTTGCCGGCGAACGCCTTGAACTCCGAGCCCGCGAAGATGTCGGTGATGTCCACCAGCTCCAGCTGGGCGCGCAGGTCCGGCTTGTCGGAGCCGTACTTCAGCATCGCCTCGCGGAACGGGATCCGCGGGAAGGGGGAGGTGACGTGCCGGCCGTTGCCGAACTCCTCGAACAGCTCGGTCATGAGCTTCTCGATCGGCCGGAAGACGTCCTCCTGCTCGACGAAGCTCATCTCGACGTCGAGCTGGTAGAACTCGCCCGGCGAGCGGTCGGCGCGCGCGTCCTCGTCACGGAAGCAGGGGGCGATCTGGAAGTAGCGGTCGAAGCCGGAGATCATCAGCAGCTGCTTGAACTGCTGCGGCGCCTGCGGAAGGGCGTAGAACCTGCCCGGGTGCAGACGGGAGGGGACGACGAAGTCGCGGGCGCCCTCGGGGGAGGTCGCGGTCAGGATCGGCGTCGCCATCTCGTTGAAGCCGAGGGCCACCATCTTCTGGCGGATGGCCGAGATGACCGCCGTGCGCAGCATGATGTTGCGGTGCATGCGCTCGCGGCGCAGGTCCAGGAAGCGGTACTCCAGGCGCCGCTCCTCGTTGACCCCGTCCTCGGTGTTGATCGTGAAGGGCAGCGGCTGGGCGGCGCCGAGCAGCTCGACCTCGGCGACCTCGACCTCGACCTCACCGGTGGGCAGGTCCGGGTTGACGTTCTCGGCGCCGCGGGAGACGACCTGGCCGTCGACGCGGACGGTCGACTCCTTGGTCAGCTTGTCGAGGGCCTCGTACGCGGGCGTGCCGGGACGGGCCACCAGCTGCGTGATGCCGTAGTGATCGCGCAGATCGATGAAGAGGATGCCGCCCAGGTCGCGCCGATTGTGCAGCCAGCCACTCAGCCGGACGTCGGTGCCGACGTCAGAGGCGCGGAGCTCGCCGCAGGTGTGGGACCTGTACCGATGCATCGTCGTTCATCCAGTCTTCGCGGATCGGGGTCTGTGTTTCAGGGTGTTTCACGTGAAACAACCCCCAGGGTACCGGGCGGGCCAAGATCGGCTCTCCCCACTTAGAGCTCCGAACAAAAGGGGAGTCCGATCAGCTCGCGGCGTCCGGTGCGTGCGATCGCCAGGCGCCGGAAGGTCCTTGTAGCGGAGCTACCAGGGCCTTTTGGCAACGCGGCCCGCGTGCGTGCCAGGCATCGCGAGCCGGGCGCCCCTTTTGTTCGGAGCTCCTACGCGCGGCGCGGGGGCACGTACCGAGCCACCGAACGGTGGGCTCGCAGGCATCGGCCGGGCGCACGCAGGCATCAGAGGGGACGCACGCAGGCGTCGGCCGGCAGGCACCCAGGTGTCGGCCGGGACGCGCGCGGCGCCTGTCGGGACGCGAGTGATCATGATCGACGTCGACGATCAGTGGCACGATTCGATTGCCTGTTCTTAAAGTGGGGCAATGCGCACTGGCGAGCCTCTGCCCGCCGTGGGGGACGTCCTCGCCGCCCTCGCGACCGGCCTGTGGCACTGGAGCACCGCCACCGGGCTGGTCACGGTAGACGCCGAGGCGGCCCGGCTGCTCGGGCTGCCCGCCGAGGGCACCGTGCTCACCGAGGCCCAGACCCGCGCCCGGCTGCACCCGGTCGACTGGAACGAGATCACCGGCGTGGTCCAGCTCGCCGTCGCCGAGGGCACCCTCGCGGAGGTCCGGATCCGGATCATGGACGACCGGGGACGGGTCGTCCGGGTCGTCCGCAGCCGCTCCAAGCCGTCGTTCGACCCGGTGAAGAAGGCGTACGAGCTGATCGGGACCCTCCAGGAGGTCACCGAGCCGAGGCCGGGCACCCCCGCCGGACGGACCGCCGTCACCGGCGACTGGCGGCGCTCCCGGGAGGCGTTCCTGCTGGACGCGGGCCGGGCGCTGGCGGAGGCGCGGTCCACGGAGGAGGTGCTGCGGGTCGCCGCGGGCCTGTCGATGCCGGGCTTCTCCCCGGACGGCCTTGCCGTCTTCGGCGTGGAGGGCGACCGGCTGACGATCATCGGGCACCACGGTCAGCCGCCCGGTGAGGAGGCTCCCTTCACCCAGATGCCCGTCCAGACGGACTACCCGGCCGCCGAGGTCGTGCGCACGGGCCGGGCCGTCTACCTCTCCTCGCCCGAGCAGTACAAGGAGCGCTACCCGCTCACCTGGCCGCTGGCCGCGCACTTCGGCCGCCAGTCCTGGGCGTTCCTGCCGCTGACGGTGGCCGGTCGCACGATGGGCGCCTGGATGGCCGCCTTCGCCTATCCGGTGGCGTTCACCCCGGACGAGCGGTCCGTCCTCACCACCGTGGCCCGCATGCTCGCCCAGGCCCTCACCCGGGCGGGTGCCGCCGAGACCCAGCGCGAGCTGACGGACGGCCTCCAGCGCTCGATGCTGCCCACACTCGGCCCCGAGATACCCGGCATGACCCTCGCCGCCCGCTACATCCCCACCGGCGGCGGCCTCCAGGTCGGCGGCGACTGGTACGACATGATCCCGCTGCCGAACAAGCGGTTCGCGCTGGTCATCGGGGACGTGCAGGGGCACGACGTCCGGGCCGCGGGCCTGATGGGCCAGCTGCGCATAGCGCTGCGGGCGTACGCCGCCGAGGGCCACCGCCCCGACGCCGTCCTCTCCCGCGCCTCCCGCTTCTTCTACGGCCTCACCCACGACGACGCCCCCGACACTCACGCCGACCTGCGGTTCGCCACCTGCTTCTACGTCGAGGTCGACCCCGTGACCGGGGTCCTGGAGACCGCCCGCGCCGGCCACCTCGACCCGGCGATCCGGATGGCCGACGGCACGGTCCTGGTCCACGACACGGCCGGGGGTCTGCCGCTGGGCATCGACCCCGACTCCGACTACCCCACCACCCGCCTCACCCTGGAGCCCGGCGAGGCGCTGATGCTGTGCACGGACGGTCTGCTGGAGACCGGCGGTCACGACCTCGACAGCGGCTGGCGACGCGTCCGCAAGATCCTCGAGGCGCACGAGGGCGACCTGGAGGAGCTGGCGGACGCGCTGGTCCAGGCGGTGCACGGGCCGTCGTCCCACCACACCACCGGCCCGTTCGCCGACCGGCGGGAGGACGACATCGCCGTCCTCCTCGTCTGCCGCCACGGCGAGGGCTGCGGTCTCGGCGCCCCGGTACCCGCACGGCCGACCGTACGGCGCACCGTGCTGACGGTCGCGCAGGCCGAGCCCGAGCGGGTCGCCGAGGCCCGCCGTCAGGTGCGCGAGCTGCTGCACGACTGGGTCTGCGACGACCAGGTCGACTCGGCCGTCCTGCTCGTCTCCGAGATGCTGACCAACGTCCTCGTGCACACCGACGCCGACGCGCTGATGCTCGCCGAGGTGACGGGCGGTCCCGGCGCACGCCGGATGCGGATCGAGGTCACCGACAGCAGCGACGACCTGCCCCACAAGCGCCGCCCCGGCGAAATGGCCTCCTCCGGCCGTGGCCTGGTCCTCGTCGAGCTGCTCGCGGACGAGTGGGGGGTGGCGCCTCGGGGCGAGGGCAAGAGCATCTGGTTCGAGCTCTACGAGCCCGACGGCTCGGGCGGAGACGGGGACACGGCCGGCTCCGGGCCGGCGGCGTGACGCTCGCGCAGCTCGTGCAGGATCCCGAACGCCGCCGCCGTCAGCGGTACGGCCAGCAGCATGCCGAGGATCCCCGCGATCGAGGCCCCCGCCGTGATCGTCACCATCACCACCGCCGGATGCATCTGCACGGTCCGGCTCTGGATCAGCGGCTGGAGCACGTGCCCCTCCAGCACCTGCACGGCGAGCACCACCCCGAGCACCCACAGCGCGATGACGAACCCCCGGTCGGCGAGTGCCACGAGGACGGCGAGGGCACCGGAGATGAAGGCGCCCAGGTAGGGGATGTAGGCCCCGACGAAGACGAGCGCGCCCAGCCCCACGGCCCCCGGGACGTCCAGGACGAGCAGCCCGACGGTGATGCACACGGCGTCGATGAACGCGATGAACGTGGTCCCCCGCATGAACCCCTCGACGGCGTGGAAGGCCCGCCGCCCCATGGCCTCCACGGTGTCGGCGGTGCCGTGCGGCGCGAGGGACCGCATGGTGCCGACGGCCCGGTCGGCGTCCCGCAGGAAGAAGAAGACGAGCAGCAGCGCGAGGACGGCCATGGCGATGCTCTCGCCGACGACACTGACCCCGCTGACGACCCCCGAGGCGGCGGTCCCGCCGAACTTCGACAACAGCTCCCTGGAGTTGGACACGAGGTCGTCGAGCGAGGTCCCGGCCGCCCCGAAGTGCCGGGCGACATCCTTCGCCGCGTCCTTCAGCGAGGTGACGATCTCGTCCCCGCTGTCGACGAGCGCGGCGACCACGATGTACACGGCCCCGCCGACCACCACAAGGACAGCCACACAGGTGACACCGGCGGCGGTCGACCGGTTGACCCTCGCCTTCACCAGCCGCCGGTGGAACGGCCTGAGCAACGCCGACCCCAGCAACGCCAGCAACACCGGCACGACCGCCGTACGCACCTCCGCGCACAGCCGGATCCCGACGTAGACGACACCGGAGACCAACAGGATGACGGCACACCAGGCGGCGAGTCGTCGGACCGAGTCGGGAAGCAACAGCACGCCTCCAGCCGACCACGCGCCCGGACGCTTGTCCCGCGCGGACTGTCCGACCGGGTGACGGACTCCGCAGACCCGGTTCCCGGCCGTCGACGTGTGCAGGAGCCGAGAGTACGCACATGCCGGATCCGCCCTGCGGCCCGACGAGGGAGCCGGCCGACCCGGAATCGCCGCCGCGACCGGCCTCGACGGTGCCGAGAGCGTGCTCCACGAGCACACTCTGGGTCTTGCCGCAGGTCGCAAGCAGCGCCGGGACGTGAACAGGCCCGAAGCCGCTCACTAGAGTTGCGGCTTCGGGCCTGCTCCTGCCGTATCGGAGCTCAGGCCTCCTGCGGGCCCTCCTCCGTCATCCCGTGCACCGCCGGGATGGTGCCCAGGCGGCCCTTCTGGAAGTCCTCGAAGGCCTGCATCAGTTCGTCCTTGGTGTTCATGACGAACGGGCCGTAGTGGACCATGGGCTCGCGGATGGGGCGGCCGCCCAGGAGGACGACCTCGAGGTCGGGGGTGTGGGAGTCCTGCCGCTCGTCGGCGCGGACGGTGAGGGACGAGCCGGCGCCGAAGACCGCCGTCTGGCCCACGTGGACCGGGCGGCGCTCCGTGCCGACCGCGCCCTTGCCCGCGAGGACGTACGCGAGGCCGTTGAAGTCCTCGCGCCACGGCAGGGTGATCTCCGCACCCGGCGCCAGCGTGGCGTGGATCATCGTGATCGGCGTGTGCGTGATGCCGGGGCCCGCGTGGCCGTCCAGTTCGCCCGCGATGACGCGCAGCAGCGCGCCGCCGTCGGGGGAGGTCAGCAGCTGGACGTTGCCGCCGCGGATGTCCTGGTAGCGCGGGGCCATCATCTTGTCCTTGGCCGGCAGGTTCACCCACAGCTGCAGGCCGTGGAAGAGGCCGCCGGACATGACGAGGTGCTCCGGCGGCGCCTCGATGTGCAGCAGGCCCGAGCCGGCCGTCATCCACTGGGTGTCACCGTTGGTGATGGTGCCGCCCCCACCGTTGCTGTCCTGGTGGTCGAAGATGCCGTCGATGATGTACGTGACGGTCTCGAAGCCCCGGTGCGGATGCCACGGGGTGCCCTTCGGCTCGCCCGGCGCGTACTCCACCTCGCCCATCTGGTCCATCATGATGAACGGGTCGAGGTGACGGTAGTGGATCCCGGCGAACGCCCGGCGCACCGGGAAGCCCTCGCCCTCGAAACCGCTCGGCGCGGTCGTGACGGCGAGCACGGGACGTGCCACGGCGTCGGCCGGTGCGGTCACGCGGGGCAGCGTCAGCGGGTTCGCGACGGTCACAGCAGGCATGTCGGTACCTCCTTGGGCGACGTACGTCCCAGTTTAGTTGAGCGTTGAACTTTCTGCCACCCAGAACGACGAGAGCCCGGAGGGCATTCCCTCCGGGCTCCACCGCCTCGACGACCCTCTCCGGCCGCCGGGAAGGCTGTCAGCCGTACATCCGGCGCATCGCGAAGTCGACCATCTGCTCGACCGCCTTGGCGTCGAAGACCATCCGGTGCTCGCCCTCCATGTCGAGGACGAAGCCGTAGCCGGTGGGCAGCAGGTCGAGCACCTCGGCGCCCGTGATCACGAAGTACTTGGACTCCTTGCCCGCGTACCGGCGCAGCTCCTTGAGCGTGGTGAACATCGGGATCACCGGCTGCTGGGTGTTGTGCAGGGCGAGGAACCCGGGGTTGTCGCCGCGCGGACAGTAGACCTTCGAGGTCGCGAAGACCTGCTGGAAGTCCTCGGCGGCCAGCTGCCCGGTGGTGAAGGCCCGCACCGCGTCCGCGAGCGAGGGCGGGGACGGCTCGGGGTAGAGGGGCGGCTGCTGTCCGTATCCGCCGGCCATGGGCTGCTGCGGCGGGGCGTACTGCTGCTGAGCGCCGACGTTCTGGTCGTAGCCGTACATGGGCGCAAGCGTACCGAGAGCGTTCCCCGGGCGGGGACGGTACGGGTGCCGAGGGGCCGCCCGGCGGTCCCGCCCGTCTGACGCGTCACACTTCCGGATCGGGGTTGCGACTTATTACCGACGGGTAGCATCATCGTAGCTACTTGTTGGTACGTGAACTAGAGCGAGGATCTCAGTGCCTCGCCGATCTCTCTAACGGAGCCGGGAGCCGTCCGCCATGGGGCACTACAAGTCGAATCTCCGCGACATCGAGTTCAACCTCTTCGAAGTACTCGGGCGCGACAAGCTGTACGGCACCGGCCCGTTCGAGGAGATGGACACCGAGACCGCCAAGAGCATCCTCGAGGAGCTGACCCGCCTCGCGGAGAACGAGCTGGCCGAGTCCTTCGCGGACGCCGACCGCAACCCCCCGGTCTTCGACCCGGAGACCAACACCGCGCCCGTGCCGGCCTCCTTCAAGAAGAGCTACCAGGCCTTCATGGACTCCGAGTACTGGCGCCTCGGCCTGCCCGAGGAGATCGGCGGCACGACCGCTCCGCCGTCCCTGATCTGGTCGTACGCCGAGCTGATCCTCGGCGCGAACCCGGCCGTGTGGATGTACTCCTCCGGCCCCGCCTTCGCCGGCATCCTCTTCGACGAGGGCAACGAGGTCCAGAAGAAGATCGCCCAGATCGCCGTCGAGAAGCAGTGGGGCTCCACCATGGTCCTCACCGAGCCGGACGCCGGCTCGGACGTCGGTGCCGGCCGCACCAAGGCGGTCCAGCAGGAGGACGGCTCCTGGCACATCGAGGGCGTGAAGCGGTTCATCACCTCCGGTGAGCACGACATGTCGGAGAACATCCTCCACTACGTGCTCGCGCGCCCCGAGGGCGCCGGACCCGGCACCAAGGGGCTCTCCCTCTTCCTCGTCCCGAAGTACCTCTTCGACTTCGAGACCGGCGAGCTGGGCGAGCGCAACGGCGTCTACGCCACGAACGTCGAGCACAAGATGGGCCTGAAGGCCTCCAACACCTGCGAGATGACCTTCGGCGACCAGCACCCCGCCAAGGGCTGGCTGATCGGCGACAAGCACGACGGCATCCGCCAGATGTTCCGCATCATCGAGTTCGCCCGCATGATGGTCGGCACGAAGGCGATCTCCACCCTGTCGACGGGCTACCTCAACGCGCTGGAGTACGCCAAGGAGCGCGTCCAGGGACCCGACCTGGCCAACTTCATGGACAAGACCGCGCCCAAGGTCACCATCACCCACCACCCCGACGTCCGCCGCGCGCTGATCACGCAGAAGGCCTACGCCGAGGGCATGCGCGCGCTGGTGCTGTACACCGCCTCCATCCAGGACGCCATCGCCGTCAAGGAGGCGAACGGCGAGGACTCCTCCGCCGAGCACGCGCTCAACGACCTGCTCCTGCCGATCGTCAAGGGCTACGGCTCCGAGAAGGGCTACGAGCAGCTCGCCCAGTCGCTGCAGACCTTCGGCGGCTCCGGCTTCCTGCAGGAGTACCCGATCGAGCAGTACATCCGCGACGCCAAGATCGACACCCTGTACGAGGGCACCACGGCGATCCAGGGCCAGGACTTCTTCTTCCGGAAGATCGTCCGCAACCAGGGCGCCGCCCTGAACTCCCTCGCCGAGGACATCAAGAAGTTCCTGGCCCTCGGCACCGGCGGCGAGGAGCTCGCCGGCGCCCGCGAGCACCTGGCCAAGGCGGCCGTGGAGCTGGAGGCGATCGTCGGCCTGATGCTGACCGACCTCGCCGCCACCGAGCAGGACGTCAAGAACATCTACAAGGTGGGCCTGAACACCACCCGCCTGCTGATGGCCTCCGGTGACGTCGTCGTCGGCTACCTGCTGCTGAAGGGCGCCGCGGTCGCCGCCGAGAAGCTCGAGACGGCCTCCGTCAAGGACAGGGCCTTCTACACCGGCAAGATCGCGGCGGCGAAGTTCTTCGCGGCGAACGTCCTGCCGGGCGTCACCCTGGCCCGCAAGGTCGCCGAGGGCGTCGAGCTGGACCTGATGGAGCTGGACGAGGCCGCCTTCTAGGACACCTCCGGGCTCCGTCCGCCGGCTGCCACAAACTCCACATCGTCCTCACGAGGGCCCGCTCCCTTCACCGGGAGCGGGCCCTCGTACGTCGTTAAGGTGAACCCCATGAGCGAACCCTCCCGCTTCGACCGCGGCCACACCGACGACCTCATGTCCTTCCTGACGGCCAGCCCGTCGCCCTACCACGCCGTGGCGAACGCCGCGGAACGGCTGGAGAAGGCAGGTTTCCGGCAGGTCGCCGAGACGGACGCCTGGGACGGGGCGAGCGGCGGCAAGTACGTGCTGCGCGGCGGCGCGATCGTGGCCTGGTACGTCCCCGAGGGCGCCACGCCGCACACCCCCTTCCGGATCGTCGGCGCCCACACCGACTCGCCGAACCTCCGCGTCAAGCCGCTGCCCGACACCGGCGCGCACGGCTGGCGGCAGATCGCCGTCGAGATCTACGGCGGACCGCTGCTCAACTCCTGGCTCGACCGGGACCTGGGCATCGCCGGCCGGCTGACCCTGCGCGACGGCTCGACCCACCTGGTGAACGTCGCCCGGCCACTGCTGCGGGTGCCGCAGCTCGCCATCCACCTGGACCGGGCCGTGTCCACGGAGGGGCTGAAGCTCGACAAGCAGCGCCACCTCCAGCCCGTCTGGGGCCTCGGCAACGACGTCCACGACGGCGACCTGATCGCCTTCCTGGAGGAGGAGGCGGGGCTGCCCGCGGGCGAGGTCACCGGCTGGGACCTGATGACGCACTCCGTCGAGCCGCCCGCCTACCTGGGCCGCGACGAGGAACTGGTGGCCGGCCCGCGCATGGACAACCTGCTGTCCGTACACGCCGGTACGGCGGCGCTGGTGGCCGTCGCGACCGGCGGGGCCGGCCTGCCCTGCATCCCGGTGCTCGCCGCCTTCGACCACGAGGAGAACGGCTCGCAGTCCGACACCGGCGCGGACGGGCCGCTGCTCGGCAGCGTGCTGGAGCGCTCGGTGTTCGCGCGCGGAGGGTCGTACGAGGACCGGGCGCGGGCCTTCGCCGGCACCGTCTGTCTCTCCTCCGACACCGGTCACGCCGTCCACCCCAACTACGCGGAGCGGCACGACCCGACGCACCACCCGCGTGTCAACGGCGGCCCCCTCCTCAAGGTCAACGTCAACAACCGGTACGCCACCGACGGTTCGGGCCGGGCGGTCTTCGCCGCCGCCTGCGAGAAGGCCCAGGTCCCCTTCCAGTCCTTCGTCTCCAACAACTCCATGCCCTGCGGCACGACGATCGGCCCGATCACCGCGGCCCGGCACGGCATCCGCACCGTGGACATCGGCGTGGCCATCCTGTCGATGCACAGCGCCCGGGAGTTGAGCGGCGCGGACGACCCCTACCTGCTGGCGAACGCGCTGACGGCGTTCCTGGAGGGCTAGCCCCACCTGCGTAAACGCTGGCTCCCGCATGGGAGTTGCCCGCCGGGGTACACGGATGCGGACACCGGAACGACCGGTAGACCGGACAGGGAGGCGACACTCATGGGCCTCGGCGGGTGCATCATCCTCATCGCCGTGGGAGCCATCCTCACGTTCGCGACCGACTGGGACATGCAGGGGGTCAACCTCGACCTGGTCGGCGTCATCCTGATGATCGTCGGCCTGATCGGCGTGACGACCTTCAGCAGCATCGCCCGGCGCCGCCGCGTGGTGGTGCCTCCGGCCTCGACGACCGTCGTCGAGGAGGAACGCCACCACCACCATCACCGCGGCGGATACAACGACGGGTACGGCGTGTGACCCTCGCCGGGATCAGGCGTCCAGGCCGGCCAGCACCAATGGCAGCCGGTCGGCGCCGTTCTCGGTGAGCAGCACCGGAACACCCCAGTCCTGCTGGTGGACATGGCAGGCCGGGTACTCGTTGGCGGGATCGTCGTCGCAGGACGCGGCCATCGCGGAGACGTGCAGCACCCCTTCTCCCACCTCCGGGTCGAGCTCCAGCGTGCGGGAGAGTTCCGTGCCCGCACCCTCCCCCGACAGCAACAGCTCGGGCGGGGTGGAGGAGACCAGGAGGCGGGTGGAGGGGCCGTACCGCGTGTCCAGCTTCTGCCCCGCGGGGGCCTGGAAGATCACGTCCAACGCGACTTCACCGGGCGCCACTTCGGTGGCCTCGCGCCGGGTGCGGTGGGCGACGGCCTCCACGCGGACCGCCTCCTCCGGCAGACGCAGACGGGTCAGGCGGTGGCGGGCGGACTCGACGACCACGATGTCGTCGCCCACGAGGACCGCGTCACTGGGCTCCCGCAGATCCGTCGCCAGCGTCGTCACCTCGCCCGTCGCCGGGTCGTAGCGGCGCAGGGCGTGGTTGTAGGTGTCGCTGACCGCGACCGAGCCGTCGGGCAGCGCGGTGACGCCCAGCGGGTGCTGGAAGAGCGCCTGGCCGGCGGCGCCGTCACGGTGACCGAAGTCGAACAGGCCGGTGCCGACGGCGGTGTGGACCTGGCCGTCGAGGTCCACCCAGCGCAGCGCGGAGGTCTCGGAGTCGGCGAGCCAGAGCCGGTCGGCGGTGGCCGCCAGCCCGGACGGCTGCGCGAACCAGGCCTCGGCGGCGGGGGCGTCGACGAGGCCCTCGTTGGTGGTGCCGGCCGCCGCCTCGACCGTGCCGGCGGCCGGGTCGTACGTCCACAGCTGGTGGACGCCCGCCATCGCGATCCACACCCTGCCTCCGAACAGGGCCACGTCCCACGGTGAGGACAGGTCGATCTCGCGAGCCGGGCCGGACGTCGCCGAGCCCTGCCACCACTGCTGCCCGGTGCCCGCCAGCGTCGTCACCGCACCGGAGACCAGGTCGACCCGGCGCAGGGCGTGGTTGACGGTGTCGGCGACGACGACCGAGGTGTCGTCGAGGAGGGCGAGGCCCTGCGGCTCGCTGAAGGCGGCCGCGTCCGCCGTGCCGTCGGCGAAACCGCGCGTGCCGGAACCGATGCGGCGCACGACGCTCTCGCCGTCGGCGGCCAGCTCCACCAGCTGGTGCCGGGTGGTGTCGCTGACCAGGAAGGTCCCCGACGGAAGCAGGACCGCCTTGCCGGGGAAGCGCAGGGCCGTCGGCTCGGGCTCCGGCGCCACGTACGGCCCGTCGCCCCGGCGCAGGGTGCCCTTCGCCTCGTGCTCGGCCTCCAGCTCCGTCACCAGCCGCTCGATGGCGTGCACATGGCCCTCGCCCGCGTGCTGCGCGACGACGTACCCCTCGGGGTCGATGACGACGAGCGTCGGCCACGCGCGCACGGCGTACTGCTTCCAGGTGGCGAGCTCGGGGTCGTCCAGGACGGGATGTTCGACCCCGTAGCGCTCCACCGCGTCGACGACCGCCCGGTGGTCCGCCTCGTGGACGAACTTGGGCGAGTGGACACCGATGACGACCACCGTGTCCCGGTGCTTCTCCTCCAGCTCGCGCAGCTCGTCCAGGACGTGCAGACAGTTGATGCAGCAGAACGTCCAAAAGTCCACGATGACAATGCGTCCTCGCAGGTCGGCGAGGGTGTACTGCCGGCCGCCCGTGTTCAGCCAGCCGCCCTTGCCGATCAGCTCGGGGGCGCGGACACGGGCGCGGCGGGAGGTCGGGGCCGGGGATGCGTCGGTCATGGATCAAGGGTGCCACTCGCCACCGACAGCACCGACGGTCACCCCAGCGCGTGCCCCGTGGTCGCGTCCACGTGGTCCGGTACCTCGTCGTGGCGGTCGCCGACGGTGGAGGTTCCGGTGGGCTCGAACACCAGGATCTCGGTGGGCACGGGCGCGTACGGCTTGTGCTCGGTGCCGCGCGGCACGGTGAAGACGGCGCCCTTGGGGAGGGTCACCGTGCGTTCGCCGTCGGCCTCGCGCAGGGAGATCCGCAGCTCGCCGTCGAGGACCAGGAAGAACTCGTCGGTGTGGTCGTGGACGTGCCAGAGGTGCTCGCCCTCGGCCTTCGCGACGCGGACGTCGTAGTCGTTGACGGCGGTGACGATGCGCGGGCTCCACTGCTCCGAGAAGGAGGCGAGGGCGGCGGACAGGACGACGGGTTCGTGGGTCATGGCGTCATCCTCGGCCGTGGCGCGGGGCCCGCACGAGTGCTAGGAATCGCATATGCCGCAAGAATCCTCTCAGCCGCACCGGGTCGCCGTCATCGTCGACGAGGGCACCAACCCGTTCGAGGTCGGGGTCGCCACCGAGCTGTTCGGCCTGCCCCGCCCCGAACTCGGCCGGCCGCAGCCGCTGTACCGGGTCACCCTGTGCACGCCCACGCGCTCGGTGCGGATGAACCACGGCTTCTTCACGCTGACCGGCACGGCCGGTCTCGACGCCGTCGACTCGGCGGACACCCTCGTCGTGCCGGGCCGGCCCGACAACGTCGTCCCGCGTGGGGAGGACGTCCTGGACGCCATCCGGCGCGCCCACGCGCGCGGGGCACGCGTCATGAGTTTCTGCACGGGCACCTTCGCGCTCGCCGAGGCCGGGCTGCTCGACGGACGCCGTGCCACCACCCACTGGATGTGGGCCGACACCTTCCGGGAACTGCATCCGCGGGTGCGGCTCGAGTCCGACGTGCTCTTCGTCGACGAGGGCGACCTGCTGACCGCCGCGGGCAGCGCCGCCGCGCTCGACCTCGGGCTGCACGTCGTACGCCGCGACCACGGCGCCGAGATCGCCAACGCCTTCTCCCGCCGGCTGGTGTTCGCCGCCCACAGGGACGGCGGGCAGCGGCAGTTCGTGGAACGGCCGGTGCCCGAGACGCGGGACGAGTCCCTGGGGCCGTTGCTGGCGTGGGCGCAGGAGCGGCTGGGGGAGCCGCTGACGGTGGCGGACCTGGCGGCCCGCGCGGCGGTGTCGCCGGCCACGCTGCACCGGCGTTTCCGCGCCCAGCTCGGCACGACACCGCTGGCCTGGCTGACGGGGGAGCGGGTGGCCCTGGCGTGCCGGCTGATCGAGCGCGGGGAGGAGCGGCTGGACGTGGTCGCGGCGAGGAGCGGGCTGGGGACCGCCGCGAACCTCCGGACGCGGCTGCGCCGCGAGACCGGACTCAGCCCGTCGGCCTACCGGCGGCGTTTCGGACCGGCCGCCGGGGAAGCGCTGACCGTATGAGATTCCTCGTACGCGACCGGATCCTCGGCTTCGGTGACGACTACTGGATCGAGGACGACCGCGGCCACAAGGTCTACCTCGTCGACGGCAAGGCGATCCGGATGCGGGACACCTTCGAGCTGAAGGACACCCGCGGACAGGTCCTGATCGACATCCGCCAGAAGATGTTCGCCCTGCGCGACACGATGGTGATCGAACGGGACGGCGAGCCCCTGGCGACCATCCGCCGCAAACGGCTGTCGCTGCTGCGCAACCACTACCGCGTCTCCCTGGCGGACGGCCGTACCGTGCTCGACGTCAGCGGCAAGATCCTCGACCGGGAGTTCGCCGTCGAGTACGACGGCGAACCGCTGGCCGTCGTCTCCCGGCGCTGGCTGCACGTACGGGAGACGTACGGCGTCGACGTCCTCCGGGAGGACGCCGACCCGGCCCTGCTGATCGCGGTGGCGGTGTGCGTGATCCACCTGGCGGAGAAGGAGCGGGAGGACTAGGTGTGCTGTCCGGCGGATCCGGCCGGGCGTGCCGGTCGCCGGCCCGGATGTCCCAGGCGCCTCCACGGTCGCCATGGCCGCCACGCCCGTACGGGTCCGGGCGCCGCAGCCGGTCCGGCGGGGGCCGCTCCGCTCCAGCCGCGGTGGGAAGCTCTCAATCCCGAGCCGCCAGCCCCGGCGGGGGGCCTCTCAACCCGAGCCGGTCAGCCCGGACCCGGGCCACGCAACCCCGAGCCGCTCAGCACCGGCGGAGGTCATTCCGCGCCGGCGGAGGTCACTCCGCCGGGCGGGGGGCCGCTCAGCCGCGGGGAGGGCGCAGGCCCAGTACGCGGTCCTTCAGGGCCGGGAACTGCTCCCGGGTCGTCGCGACCTTCGCCGGGTCGAACTCCACCGTGAGCACCTGCTCGCCGTGTCCGGCCTCCGCGAGCACCTCGCCCCACGGATCGACCACGATCGAGTGACCCGCCTGCGGAACTCCCGCGTGCGTCCCGGCCGTTCCACACGCGAGCACGAACGCCTGGTTCTCGACCGCCCTCGCCCGGGCCAGCAGCGTCCAGTGCCCCCGGCGGCGCTCCGGCCAGCCCGCCGGCACCACCAGGGTCTCGGCACCGGCGTCGACGAGGCCGCGGAAGAGCTCGGGGAAACGGAGGTCGTAGCAGGTGGCCACACCGAGGGTCGTGCCGGGGAGCCGTACCGTCACCAGTTCGCTCCCCGCGCCCATCAGGACGGCCTCGCCCTTGTCGAAGCCGAAGCGGTGAATCTTGCGGTAGGCGGCGGCCAGTTCACCGGAGGGGGAGAAGACGAGAGACGTGTTGTAGAGGGGGCCGTCACCCGCGGCGGAGCCGCTGTCGGACGGAGCCCGTTCGGGGATCGACCCGGCGTGCAGCCAGACGCCCGCGTCGCTCGCGGCCTTGGCCATCGCCTCGAAGGTCGGGCCCTGCAGCGGTTCCGCCTCGCTGCCGAACTCCTCGTAGGCGAACGCCCCGGTCGTCCACAGCTCCGGCAGCACGACGAGGTCGGCGGCACCGGCCTGCTCGCGCACCAGCGAGGCAACCCGCGTCCGCCGCGCTTCGACCGATTCGCCCTCTTCCACGGCGATCTGGATCAGAGAGGCGCGCACACTACCACCGTCCTGGCATTCGAGCCGTCCACACAGGCCTACGATCGTCACACGAAAGCACTGCCGGGTTGCCTCTCAGCAGCGTAACTTAACGTTCCGAGACACCCGCCGACAGCCACCTCCCGCAGGCAAAGCCGCCGCACCAACCGCCCGAGTACCGACCGCCGAGGGGTCCCGTTCCGTGAGTCTGCATCCCACCCTCCAGCCCTACGCCGACGCCTGGACGCACTCCATCGAAGCGATATCCGAGCTGGTGCAGCCACTGGTGGAGGCGGACTGGAACCGCCGCACCCCGTGCCCGGGCTGGTCGGTGCGCGACATCGTGTCGCACGTCATCGGCCTGGACTGCGAGATGTACGGCGACCCGCGGCCCATCCACTCCCTCCCGCGCGACCTGTTCCACGTCACCACCGACCTCCAGCGCTACATGGAGATGCAGGTCGACGTCCGCCGTCACCACACGGCACCGGAGATGACGTCCGAGCTGGAGTACACGATCATCCGCCGCAACCGCCAGCTGCGGAACGAGTCGCGCGACCCCGGCACCAAGGTGCGCGGTCCCCTCGGTACCGAGCTCACCCTCGAGGAGTCCATGCGCAACCACGCGTTCAACGTGTGGGTGCACGAGCAGGACCTGCGCGCCTCCCTCGGCCGCCCCGGCAACCTCGACTCCCCCGGCGCGTACGTCGCCCGTGACGTGCTCCTCGAGGCGCTCCCCGCCGTCGTCGCCGGCAAGGCCGACGCCCCGCGCAGCTCGGCGATCGTCTTCGACGTGCACGGGCCCGTGGAGTTCCTGCGCACGATCCGGGTCGACATCCAGGGCCGCGGCACCCTGGAGACGGCCCCCGCCCTCGGGCCCGCCGCCGCCTTCACCCTCGACTGGGAGACGTACGTCCGCCTCGCCTGCGGCCGGGTGACCCCGGAGGCGGTCGCGGACCGGGTGAAGGCGGAGGGCGATCCGGAGCTGACGGCGGCGATCCTGCGGAACTTCGCGGTGACGCGGTAGCGGTCGACGCGGCAGCGGTACGACGCGGCAGCGGCAGGACGCGGCCGCCTTACGCGCAACGGGCCCGTCGTGAGTGTTCACGACGGGCCCGTGCGCGTGCTGTGCCGACGTCAGCTGATCTTCGCGTAGCCGAAGTTGATGAGCTTCTTCACGTCCGTCGTGCGGTTGGCCGCCGAGGAGGAGGTGAGGACCGTGCCCATGACCGACTTGCCGTTGAGCGTGGCGGCGAAGACGAGGCAGTACTTGGCCTCGGTACCGGAACCGGTCTTCACGCCGAGCGTGCCGTTCCAGCCGAGGAGGGTGTTCGTGTTCGTCCACGGCGCCATCGTGCGCGTCGCACCGGTCTTGGTGATCGTCTTGGCCGTGTACGACTTGGCCTTCACGACGGTCTTGAACGTGGTGCTCTTCATCGCGCTCCGGGCGAGGAGCGTGAGGTCGCGCGCCGTCGAGTAGTTCGAGCCCTTGCTGATGCCGTCGAACGAGTCGAAGTGCGTGTTGGTCATGCCGAGCTGCTTCGCCTTGTTGTTCATCTTGGCGATGAAGTTCTTGACGCGCGCGGCCCGGGTGGTGCCGGTGCCGAACTTGTCGGCGAGCGCGTACGCGGCGTCGCAGCCCGAGGGCAGCATCAGCCCGTACAGCAGCTGACGGACGGTGACCTTGTCGCCGACGATCAGCTTGGCGTTGGAGGCGTAGTTGTTGGCGATGATGTAGTCGCTGTACGCCTTCTGGATGGTGACCTTGGCGTCCAGGTTCAGGTTCGTCTGGGAGAGCACGACCTTCGCGGTCATGATCTTCGTGGTCGAGGCGGTGAGCCTCTTGGTGTCAGCGGCCTTGGCGTAGAGCGCCTTGCCCGTGGCGCCGTTCATCACGAAACCGCTCTTGGCGGTGATCGTGGGCACCGTGACAGCTTGTGCGGGCGCCGCGGTGAGGGCACCGGTGACGAGCACTGCGCCGGTCGTCACGGCGACGGCTGCGGCCCTGCGGACACGGAAGCCCTTGCTGGCGGTTATCAACTGAAATACCCCGATTACGTCGAATGCCCCTGCGGTGCGGCCGAGTTGGAGGGGGAAAGCAGATGGGGCCGCATGTGTGTGACACGTAAGTAGCACAGAAGGTTGTGCGTCCGCTGCGCGGAGTTTCCCGACGTCCCCTCCTGTCCCTCCTGCCGGTGATTCTCATCCCCCGGGCGGCCCCCTCCCGGTCCGCATGGTGGACGCGGGGCACCGATGCGTACGTGTTGTATCTATCCTGTGGACATGCCTTCGGCCCCACCCGCTCCCCTCAAGCAGCCACCCGCCGCCGACCGCGTCTACGCCCACGTCAAACAGGGCGTCCTCGACCGCCTTTACGAGGGCGGCACGCTCCTCACCGAAGGCGAGCTGGCCGAGGCCGTCGGGGTCTCGCGCACGCCCGTGCGCGAGGCGCTGCTGCGCCTGGAGGTGGAGGGGCTGATCAAGCTCTACCCGAAGAAGGGCGCACTGGTCCTGCCGGTGTCCGCGCAGGAGATCGCGGACGTGGTGGAGACCCGGCTGCTGGTGGAGGAGCACGCGGCGCGCAAGGCCGTACCCGCCCCGCCGGGCCTCATCGCGCGGCTGGAGGAACTGCTCGCGCAGCAGAAGGCGCAGGCCGCCGCCGGCGACCTGGCCGGAGCCGCCGTCACCGACCGCTGCTTCCACGCCGAGATCGTCCGCAGCGGCGGCAACGAAATCCTGTCGCGGCTGTACGACCAACTGCGCGACCGGCAACTGCGGATGGGCGTCGCCGTACTGCACTCCCACCCCGACCGGATCGCCAAGACCCTCGTCGAGCACGAGGAGATCCTGGAGGCGCTCCGCTCCGGTGACGCGGAGACGGCCGTGGGGCTGGTCCACCGGCACGTCGGCTGGTTCTCGCACCTGGCGCGGGGGGAGGTCCGATGAGGCCGGACAGGCCGGTCGGCAACCCCACCCTTCCGGGGGACCCGCCCGGTGGACGGCGCGCTGTCGCCGTCTGGGGGATCGGGGTCTCCGTCTACTTCGTCGCCGTCATCTTCCGTACCTCGCTGGGCGTGGCGGGCCTCGACGCCGCCGACCGCTTCCATGTGAACGCCTCCGCGCTGTCCACCTTCTCGATCCTCCAACTGCTGGTCTACGCCGGCATGCAGATACCTGTCGGTCTGCTGGTCGACCGGCTCGGCACCAAGAAGGTGCTGGCCATCGGGGTCGTGCTGTTCACGGCCGGGCAGCTCGGGTTCGCCTTCTCACCGTCGTACGGCATGGCGCTCGCCTCGCGGGCGCTGCTCGGGTGCGGCGACGCGATGACCTTCATCAGCGTGCTGCGGCTCGGCACACGGTGGTTCCCCGCCCGGCGCGGGCCGCTGGTCGCGCAGTTCGCGGGGCTGGCGGGCATGGCGGGCAACCTCGTCTCCACGCTGGTGCTGGCGCGGCTGCTGCACGGGGTGGGATGGACGGCGGCCTTCGCGGGCAGCGCGCTCGCGGGCGTCGTGGTCCTGGTGCTGCTGGTGCTGTTCCTGAAGGACCACCCCGAGGGGCACGAGCCGGAGCCCTTCCCCCACCAGGGGGCCGCGTACGTACGGCGGCAGATCGCCGCGTCCTGGCGCGAGCCGGGGACGCGGCTGGGGCTGTGGGTGCACTTCACCACCCAGTTCCCGGCGATGGTGTTCCTGCTGCTGTGGGGGATGCCCTTCCTCGTCGAGGCGCAGGGACTCAGCCGGGCCACCGCCGGGGAGCTGCTCACCCTCGTCGTCCTGTCCAACATGGTCGTCGGGCTCGTGTACGGGCAGGTCGTCGCCCGGCACCACGGGGCGCGGCTGCCGCTCGCCCTCGGGACCGTCGGGGTGACCGCGCTGCTGTGGGCGGCGACGCTGGCGTACCCCGGCGGGCGCGCGCCGATGTGGCTGCTGGTGGTGCTGTGCACCGTGCTCGGGGCGTGCGGACCGGCCTCGATGATCGGCTTCGACTTCGCGCGGCCGGCGAACCCGCCCGAGCGGCAGGGGACGGCGTCCGGGATCACCAACATGGGCGGGTTCGTCGCCTCCATGACGACGCTCTTCGCGATCGGCGTGCTGCTGGACGCGACCGGGGACGACTACCAGGTCGCCTTCTCCGCGGTGTTCGTGCTGCAGGCCCTCGGGGTGAGTCAGATCCTGCGGTTGCGCAGGCGGGCGGCCCGGCGCGAGCGGGAGCGGCTGATAGCGAGCCGGGTGTCCTCGGTGCACGTCCCCGTGTGACGGAGCGGATGCCGGTGCGGGCGGCGCCGCGGCTGCCCTCCGCGGCCGCCCGCTCCAGCCCGGCCGCCCGCTCCGGCCCGGCCGCCCGCTCCGGCCCGGCGGGCCGCGGCAGTGCGTCGCCCGGTGAGGGTCACCGGCCGGCGTGCGGCGCGGGCGGTCACCGCCGAAACCGGTTGTCCGCACACCTGTACGGCGTCTAACCTCAGGGCCCATCGACGTGTAGCTCAGCAGCAGAGCACCGGGCTGCAACCCGGAGGGCGCGGGGGCGGAACCCGCCACGTCGGCTCCACGACGTGTAGCTCAGCAGTAGAGCACCGGGCTCGGGACCCGGAGGGCACGGGGGCGGAACCCGTCACGTCGGCTTATGAACCACGACGCTGACCAGCAGCACCTCGCAGAGGCGAACCCGGGCTACGCGTCCGGCCAACTGGCCAAGGCGCTCAGGACCGCCCGCACCCACCACGACCCCGACACCCGCGACCGCGCGCGGGAGAAGAGCCGCGCCTGGCGGGCCGTCCTCGCCGGCATGGCCAACGGGCTGCTCGCGATCGGCTCCCGCACCCCGGTCGCCGGGCTGCCCGCCTGGGTGACGCCCGAGGTCGTCCGCGGCGGCTTCGCCACCGGCGAGCCCGCGGCCGGCGGTCCGCTGCGCCCGTACGAGACCGAGGTCGCGCGGCAGGCGGGGATCCCCCAGGACCGGCGGGCCCTGTTCGCGTACTGGCTGTCCGAGGACGGGCTGAGCCGGCTCTACGACCTGCTGGACAGCGGACGGTACGAGGTGACCGTCCCCGAGGAGGCCGCCCTGCTCACCGTGGCCTGGCTCGCCCGGGCCGGCGAGACGGACGCGGCCCTGGACCTCGTCGAGGAACTCGCCCCGTTCGCGGACCGCCTGCGTTTCTCGCCTCCGCCCGCCGACCGCCCGGCGCCCGGCGCCGACGCGGTGCACCGCCGTACCGTCGGCGACGCCTCGCACGCCCTCGGCCGGCGCCGGCCGAACCGGGCCGTGGAGACGCAGCGGGAGGCACTCGCCGTCTGGCAGCCGTTCGGGGACGAACTGCTCGCGCACTGGCTGGAGACGGCCGAGGACGGGCAGGGCGCGACCGTCCTGACGCGCACGCCCGACGACGCCTGGCACGAGCGGGGCGCCGCGCTGCTGCGCCGCTACCGCGACCTCGCCGGCCGGCACACGTACTGCACCAAGCACCTCGACCCCAAGCAGAACCTGGCCATCCTGCGGGGAGCCCTGGAGGAGACCGTCGCCGGACGTCCGCTGGACGCACGCCGGCTCGGGCTGCTGCGGCACGCGGTCACCTCCATGGTGCGGCGGCGCGGGCTGCCCGGTTCCCCGGAGCTGACGGCCCTGCGCCGGGAGCAGGCCGCGCAGGCGGCGCTGCCGTCGCACCACGCGCTGGCCCAGCTGGTGCTGCGCCGGCTGTCCGGGCTGCCGCGGGAGGAGGGCGTCGGCGAGGTCGCACCGCTCATCGCCCCGGTCGGCGAGGAGGAGGCGCGGGAGACCGGCCTGCCCGCGGGGGCGGCGATCCCGCCCGCTCTGCGCCGGCCCGTCGAGGCCGCGCTGAGCGCACCCCTCGGCACGCTGGTGGAGCGCGGTGTCGTGCCGTCGGCGGAGGCGCTGGCCGAGCTGGTCCCGCAGCTCGTCGCCGCCACCACCGCGCAGGCCTACACCGAGGAGTCCCTGCGCACCCTGGCCGCCGCCCACTACCGCGCCTTCCGCAACCGCCGTTCACTGCTCCTGCTCAACCTGGAGCGGCAGGTGCGTCTGGAGGAGCTGCCGTGGGTGCGGGCCGTGGCCGGACGGCGCTCCGACACCGAGGCGGGCGAGGCGTCCGCCGTCGCGCTGCGGCAGCTCGGCGAGCTGGCCGTGCAGGCGTTCCCCGGCACGATCCTGCCCAACCCGCTCGTGCGTGAACTGTCCGTCCTCGCCCGCGAGGCCGACCTGGGTGCCCCCCTGGTCGAGGAGCTGGCCGCGGACATCTTCATGGGCACGTTCACCCCGAAGTTCCTCGCGGCGGCCCGCGTCGCCGCGGAGCTCCTCGGCGGCGGTTCGCTCTACGAGCGCTACTACGCCATCGACTACCGGGCCGTGCGCAACCTGGCGATCGCCGAGGCCGGTGAGGCACAGACCCGGACGATCCGGCCCCGGACCTCACCGGCGTTCGCGAAGCTGTGCGCCGAACGGGCCGGTGCCTCCTCGTCCCGCGCGCGCTGGGGCTTCGGGTCGGTGGCCGCGAACGGCACGGTGATCGAGCAGGCGCAGATCCTCACCACGCACAACCTGGCCACCCTGGTGCACCGGGTCGGCATCGCCCCGGCCACGGGGTGGGAGGACCTGGCCCTCCGCGGCTTCGACACCGTCTGCCGCCTGACCGCCCGCGTCCACGGCAACCCGCGTCCCCTGGCCACCATCAAGGACGCGGCCTACGCCTGGCGCCAGACGCTGTTCCACCTGTCCCTGTGCACCCCGCGGGAGCAGGAGCGCACGCTGGCCCGGTTCTCCGAGGAGATCACCCGCCACCCGGGCCATGTGGAGGCCCGCCTCGCCCCCGCCCTCACCGGCCTGCGCCAGGTCGCCGAGGGCGGCTCGGCGGACGAGGGCGAGGGCCGACGGCTGCTGGGCTGGACCACCGGGGCCCACTGGATGAGCGGGGAGACCGCGGCGGCCCGTCGGGACACCTGAGCCGACCACCGGGGCACGGGCCGCTTCTCGGGCGGTGGGTTTGTGGGTGACGTCATGGGGCGTCGGTCCGTGGGTGACTTCAGGGGGTGTGGGCCCGTGGATGGCTTCACGGACCGTGGAGCTGTGGGCGACTTCACGGGGCGTGAGCCCGTGGGTCACTTCACGGGGCGTGGGGCGCTTCTCGGGCCGTGAGTCACTGCCGGGCCGTGGGGCAGGTCACGGGCCGTGGACCTGTGGGTGACACCACGGGGCGTGGGTTGACTTCGCGGGCCGGGGTGTCACGGCCGTCGGGCACTCCGCGGGCCGAGAGGAGCCGTCGTCCGGCCCGAGGAATCGGGAGCCGCGTCCCGTCCGGCGGGTACGCGGCTCCCTCAGGTCCTGCGGGTCACCCGGATCGCCCGGGGTGCCCGGGTCCCCGGGTTGCCCAGGTCCCCCGGCTTGCCCGGGGCTCACCCCCAGGTGATCAGCCGCTTCGGCTGCTCGAGGATCGCCGCGACGTCCGCCAGCACCTTGGAGCCCAGCTCACCGTCGACCAGACGGTGGTCGAAGCTCAGCGCGAGCGTGGTGACCTGACGCGGCTTCACCTTGCCCTTGTGCACCCACGGCTGGAGCTTGATCGCGCCGACCGCGAGGATCGCGGACTCGCCGGGGTTGAGGATCGGCGTCCCGGTGTCGACGCCGAAGACGCCGACGTTGGTGATGGTGACCGTGCCGCCCTGCATGGCCGCCGGGGACGTCTTGCCCTCACGGGCCGTCGCCACCAGCTCGCCGAGCGCCTCGGCGAGCTGCGGCAGCGTCTTGTCGTGGGCGTCCTTGATGTTCGGCACGATCAGCCCGCGTGGGGTCGCCGCCGCGATGCCCAGGTTCACATAGTGCTTGCGCACGATCTCCTGGGCGGCCTCGTCCCAGGACGCGTTGATGTCCGGGTTGCGCTTGATGGCGACCAGCAGGGCCTTGGCGATCAGCAGGAGCGGGTTGACCCGCAGGCCCTGCATGTCCTTGTCCTGCTTGAGCTCCTCGACCAGCTTCAGCGTGCGCGTGACGTCGACCGTCACGAACTCGGTGACGTGCGGCGCCGTGAACGCCGACCCGACCATCGCCTGCGCCGTCGCCTTGCGCACCCCCTTGACGGGGATCCGGGTCTCGCGGGCCGAGTCGTACGTGACGACCGGGGCCGGGGCGGCGGGAACGGCGGCCGGGGCGGGGGCGGCCGTCGGGGCGGGCTGCGGTGCCGTCGGCGCGGGCGCCTCGGCCGGGGCCGCCGCCGCGTGGACGTCCTCGCGCGTGATGATGCCGTCCGGGCCGGACGGGACCACCGTCGCGAGGTCCACCCCCAGGTCCTTGGCCAGCTTGCGCACGGGCGGCTTGGCGAGCGGGCGGGGCCGGTCCACGGCCGCGCCCTGGGCCGCCGCTCCGTGCCCGTTCAGCTCAGCCTGGACGGCCGCGGCCGCCGCCGGCTCCTGGGCGGGGACTCCCGTGGCCTTGCGCGGCCGGCGCTTGGTGGAGGAGGCGGCCACGCCGTACCCGACGAGGACCGGCTGACGGCCGGATCCCTCCGCCTTGGGGGCGGCGGCTTCCGGCTCCGCGGGCACGGCCGCTGCCGGGGCCGGCGCCGGGGCCCCGGCGGGCGCGGCGCCGCCCGCCACGTCCACCGTGATGATCGCCGTGCCCACGTCCACCGTGGTGCCCTCGGGGAAGCGCAGCTCGCGGACCACACCGTCGTAGGGGATGGGCAGTTCGACGGCGGCCTTGGCCGTCTCGACCTCGCACACCACCTGACCGTCCGTCACCGTGTCCCCGGGCTGGACGTACCACTTGAGGATCTCGGCCTCGGTGAGTCCCTCGCCCACGTCGGGCATCTTGAACTCGCGTACGGACGCATCCGTCATCGTCGTCACGACCCTCTCCTCAGTACGCCAGGGCACGGTCGACGGCGTCGAGTACCCGGTCCAGGCCCGGCAGGTACTCCTCCTCGAGGCGCGCCGGCGGGTACGGGGCGTGGTAGCCGCCGACCCGGAGCACCGGGGCCTCCAGGTGGTAGAAGCAACGCTCCGTGATCCGCGCGGCGATCTCGGCGCCCGAGCCGAAGAACACCGGCGCCTCGTGGACGACGACCAGACGGCGGGTCTTCTCCACGGAGGCCTGGATGGAGTCGAAGTCGAGCGGGGAGACCGAGCGCAGGTCCAGGACCTCCAGGTTCCTGCCCTCCTCGGCGGCCGCGGCGGCGACCTCCTGGCAGAGCTTCACCATCGGGCCGTAGGCGACGAGGGTCAGGTCGGTGCCCTCGCGGACGACCCGCGCCTTGTGCAGCGGGCCGGGGATGGCCTCGGTGTCGACCTCGCCCTTGTCCCAGTAACGCCGCTTCGGCTCGAAGAAGATCACCGGGTCGTCGCTCTGGATGGCCTGCTGCATCATCCAGTAGGCGTCGCCGGCGTTCGACGGGGAGACGATCTTCAGGCCCGACACGTGCGCGAAGAGCGCCTCGGGGGACTCCGAGTGGTGCTCGACGGCGCCGATGCCGCCGCCGTAGGGGATGCGGACGACGACGGGGAGCTTGACCTTGCCCAGCGAGCGGGCGTGCATCTTGGCCAGCTGGGTGACGATCTGGTCGTAGGCGGGGAAGACGAAGCCGTCGAACTGGATCTCCACCACCGGGCGGTAGCCGCGCAGGGCCAGGCCGATCGCGGTGCCCACGATGCCCGACTCGGCGAGCGGGGTGTCGATGACGCGGGACTCGCCGAAGTCCTTCTGCAGTCCGTCCGTCACCCGGAAGACGCCGCCGAGCTTGCCGACGTCCTCACCCATGACGAGGACCTTCGGGTCGGACTCCAGGGCGTGACGCAGCGACTCGTTGATCGCCTTCGCCAGAGCCATGTTCTTGCTGGTCGCAGTGGCTGCCATCTCAGTTGCCCCCCTCACCCGCGGCGAAGCCGCTCTCGGACTCGGTCGCGAACGACGCCTGGTAGGCGGCGAACTGGGCCCGCTCCTCGTCCACGAGCGCGTGCCCGTCCGCGTACACGTTCTCGAAGATGGCGAAGTGGTCCGGGTCCGGCATGGCACGGACCGCTTCGCGCACTCGCCTGCCCAACGCCTCGCTCTCGGCCTCGAGTTCCGCGAAGAATCCCTCGTCCGTGTGGTTTGAGGACTCCAGGTAGCGGCGGAGACGCAGGATCGGGTCCTTCGCCTCCCAGGCGGCGCGCTCGTCGTCGTGCCGGTAGCGGGTGGGGTCGTCGGAGGTGGTGTGGGCGCCCATGCGGTACGTGTACGCCTCGACGAGGGTCGGCCCCTCGCCCCGGCGGGCCCGCTCCAGGGCCCACTTGGTGACCGCGAGGCAGGCCAGGACGTCGTTGCCGTCGACGCGGACGCCGGGGAAGCCGAAGCCCTGCGCGCGCTGGTAGAGCGGGACGCGGGTCTGCTTCTCGGTCGGCTCGGAGATCGCCCACTGGTTGTTCTGGCAGAAGAACACCACCGGGGCGTTGTAGACCGCGGAGAAGGTGAACGACTCGGCGACGTCGCCCTGGCTGGAGGCGCCGTCGCCGAAGTAGGCGATGACCGCGCTGTCCGCGCCGTCCTTGGCGATGCCCATCGCGTAACCGGTGGCGTGCAGCGTCTGGGAGCCGATGACGATCGTGTAGAGGTGGAAGTTGTTGCCGTTGGGGTCCCAGCCGCCGTTGTTGACGCCGCGGAACATGCCCAGCAGGTTGGTCGGGTCGACACCGCGGCACCAGGCCACGCCGTGCTCGCGGTAGGTCGGGAAGACGTAGTCGTCGTCGCGCAGGGCGCGGCCGGAGCCGATCTGGGCGGCCTCCTGGCCGAGCAGCGACGCCCACAGGCCCAGCTCGCCCTGACGCTGCAGGGAGGTGGCCTCGGCGTCGAAGCGGCGGGTGAGCACCATGTCGCGGTACAGGCCGCGCAGCTCCTCGGGGGTGACGTCGGCGACGTACGGGTCGTACTCGGCGTCCTTCACGCGCTTGCCCTCGGGCGTGAGCAGCTGTACGAGCTGCGTCTCGGTGCCCTTCTTGGCGGTGGCGCGGCTGGTTCGGGTGGTGCGGGTCGCGCTGGCGGCGCGCTCGGTGCCGGTGGCCTTGGCCGCCGCGGCGCGGGTGGTGCCGGCCGCCGCCTCGGTGCCGGTGGCGCCGGCCTTGCTTCCGGCGCTGCGTCGCGGCTTGCGCGCGGCAGTGCTCTCCACGGTCACGTGTGCTCCTCCGTCGGTCCGGCCCCCGGGGTTGCCGGGAACCAGTGCGGCTCACCTGTTTCCGACACCCGGGCACGGGGTGGGTGTCACTCGGCCGGAACAGGCGTGACAGGTGCCCCGGCGAGCGCCCTGCAGGATTCACGTTACCCAGTACGCCACATTTCTGTGAAACCCCACCTGACCTGCGTTTTTGCTTGGATTTCCAAGTAAATCGGCAAAGCCGGGAAGGCGCCTGGTCACAGCCTTGCAGGAGGCCGGAGCAACGGCACGTTATCCCGCTGACCCAGGTCACGGGAAGAGTTCGTGTCGAAAACCGGTGCGGTGCGCCAAGAAGGAAAAATCAAGGTAATTCCCCCGGTGGGCGTAGCGAGCCGCGGACGGAATGCGGACCGGGGGTCGCCGAGCCTCCGGCCCCGCCCCCGGGACCGCTTCCCGCCCGAGGCGCACCCCAGGACGACCACCGGAGACCACTTGTGACAGATGGTGACTTTCTGTGACAACGCCCAGCTCACGGGCCTGGCTGGTGCCCTAGCATCGGCGCGTGCCGCGCTCCTGTGTACCACCCCTCGTACCCCACGCGCCCCCTTTGGGCGCCCTGCTCCGCCGCTACGCCGCCGGGTCCGCCCTCGCCTGCGAGCCCGTCGACCAGGGCCTGCTGAACCGCGGCTACCGGCTGCGCACGACGCGCGGCCACTACTTCCTCAAGCACCACTTCGATCCGGACACCGCCGACCCGGCCTCGATCGTCCGCCAGCACCGGGCCACCCAGCGCCTGGCCGTCCTGGGCGTTCCGGTGGCGCCCCCGCTGCCCGGCCGGGACGGCCGCACGGTAGCCGTCGTCGGTGGCCACGCCTACGCCCTGCACCCCTGGATCGACGGCCGCCACCGGCACGGCGCCCAGCTCACCCCCGACGAGTGCGCCCGTCTGGGAGCGCTGCTGGGGGTCGTGCACGCCGGCCTGGAGCGCGTGATGCCCGCGCGGGCGCGGGCGCGCACCATGTCCGCCGAGAGCCCCGCCCCCGCGGACACCTTCGCCCTCATCGACGACCTCCTCGCGCGCGTGCGCCGCCACCGCCCCGCCGACTCCTTCGACGAACTGGCCCATCACCGGCTCCTGGAACGGCGCGCCCTGCTGGAACGCCACGCGGACCGGCGCCCACCGCACGCCGGCCCGGTCGGCTGGGTCCACGGGGACTTCCACCCGTTCAACCTGCTCTACCGCGGCGACGCCCCCGCCGCCATCGTCGACTGGGACCGGCTCGGCGTGCAGCCCCGCGCGGAGGAGGCCGTCCGCGCCGCCGCGATCTTCTTCGTCCGGCCCGACGGCACCCTCGACCTGCCCAAGGCACGGGCGTACGCGCGCGCGTACCGGCGCGCGGCCGGCGCCACCCCCTCGGAACTCTCGGCAGCCGTGCACCGCGTCTGGTGGGAGCGCCTCAACGACTTCTGGATGCTCCGCTGGCACTACGAACGCGGCGACACCCGCGCCGACCCCCAGTTCCCGGCGGCATCGGCCCTCGCGGTGTGGTGGACCCGGGAGTACGACGCGGTGTGCGACGCGTTCACGGACTGAACGGGCGTGCAGGGACCAACTGGGGGTGGGGCCGGAACCCCAGGCCCGGTGTCGGACCCGCCGGGGCCAACAACGCGGCACGCGCGCGTGGAGCCCCGTTCAGGCTCCGCGCGCGCGTGGGGGGAATCTGCCGTGCGACCGGTCAGGACTCCCCTTCCTCGCCGCCGCTCGTGAGTCCGGAGACCGTGCCGCCGTCGGTCGTACCGCCGTCGCTCGTGCCGCCGTCCGTGGTGCCCGGGTCACTCGTCACGGGGTCGCTCGGCTCCTCCGTCGCCGGGTCACTCGTCACCGTGTCCGACGGCTCGTCGGACGGCTCGCTGCTGTAGCTGGGGGACTCCGAGTACGACGGCTCCACCGGCTGCGTCCAGTCCGACCCGGAGTTCGAGCCGGTGCTGCCGTCCGAGGTGTCCTCCGAGGTCTCGTCGGTCGGCGAGTCGCTCGGCGCCGCGCTGGTCTGGCCGTCCGTCACGGACGGCGTGGCGCTGGGCGACTTGGTGGTCTTCGCCCCGCCCTCACCCGAACCGGCGTTGTTCAGCGCCAGGGCGACGCCCGCGGCGATGGCGATCACCGCGAGGACGGCGAGCACCCACAGCTTGCCGCGGCCGCTGCCCCTGTTGCCGTGCCCCTCGAAGCCGCCCTCGTCGCCGCCTCCGTAGTTCGAGGGCAGGATCGGCTGGGGGATCTGCGAGGTGTGGGAGCCGTCGGCGCCCTGCGCCATCACCGCCGTGCTCGCGAAGCCCGCCCCGGCGGCCTTGCCGGCGGGCGCGTCGACCGGCCCGGTGTTCCACGTGCCGGTGTGGCCGCCCTGGTCGTACAGCATCTGCAGGGCGTACTGGACCAGGCCGCGCATCTCCTCCGCGGTCTGGAAACGGTCGTCGGGCTCCTTGGCGAGGGAACGCATGACGAGGCCGTCGAGTTCCGGCGGGCACGCCCCGTCCGAGGTCCGCGACGGCGGCACCGGGATGTCCTGGACGTGCTGGTAGACCACTGAGAGCGGGGTCTCGCCGGTGAAGGGCGGGCGCAGCGCGAGCAGTTCGTACAGCAGGCAGCCCGTCGCGTACAGGTCGGAGCGGTGGTCGACGGCCTTGCCGAGGGCCTGCTCCGGCGAGAGGTACTGCGGGGTGCCCATGACCATGCCGGTCTGCGTCATCGTCGTGGACGCGCCGTGCAGGGCGCGGGCGATGCCGAAGTCCATCACCTTCACCGCGCCGTTGTGCGTGATGATGACGTTCGCCGGCTTGATGTCGCGGTGCACGATGCCGTGCTGGTGCGAGTACGCCAGCGCCTCCAGCACCCCGGAGACGATGATCAGGGCCTGCTCGGGACCCGGCGCCTCGGCGTTGAGCAGCAGGTCGCGGATGGTCCGCCCCTCGACCAGCTCCATGACGATGTACGGCACGCTCTGGCCGCCGACGACGTCCTCGCCGGAGTCGTACACGGCGACGATCGCGTGGTGGTTGAGGCCGGCCACCGACTGGGCCTCGCGGGTGAAGCGGGCCTTGGACACCGGGTCCTCGGCGAGATCGGCGCGCAACAGCTTGACGGCGACCGTGCGTCCGAGGCGCACGTCCTCGGCGGCGAACACCTCCGCCATGCCGCCCCGGCCGAGTCTGCCGGTCAGCCGATACCGGCCGTCCCCGACAAGTCCGCCGTTACCCCACATCTCCGGCGCATCTGACATACCGCCGCCAGTCGCCTCGGGGTCGGACGGGCCCTGAGCGCGCTGCTGCTGTGCCATCAGTCCTCGCCGTCGTTTCTGCCCGCGGTGCGCGCGGTGTTGTTACGGTCTCCGTCGGCCACGCTACAGCCTCCGCGCAAGCCGCCGGTCCGGGACGAGCCCGCTTACCGGTTCGAGACGGACCGGTCATGAAACCCGCACTCCCTGCCTGCGTGCAAATTCCGTGTACCGGCCGTACGCCCGCTGTAACGCTTCCGCGACGCTTCTTTCGCGTACGGTCACGGAACGGGCACCGAGCTTGACGTGTCAGTGGCCTGGGGCAGACTTGGCCGGGAATAACACTTTCGATCAACGGCGAGCCACGGCAAGCGACAGGCGCCTGAGGCCTTACGGGGGACGCAGAAGATGAGCCAGGACGGCGCACAGGGCCGGTTCGCGGGGCGGGCACTCGCCGGTGGCCGTTATCAGCTGCGCGACCTGCTCGGCGAGGGCGGCATGGCCTCGGTCCACCTCGCCTACGACTCCGTGCTCGACCGCCAGGTCGCCATCAAGACGCTCCACACCGAACTCGGCCGCGAGCAGGCCTTCCGCGAGCGCTTCCGTCGCGAGGCCCAGGCCGTGGCGAAGCTCACGCACACCAACATCGTCTCCGTCTTCGACACCGGCGAGGACGACGTGGACGGGATGACGACGCCGTACATCGTCATGGAGTACATCGAGGGCCGCCCGCTCGGCTCCGTGCTCGACGAGGACGTGCGTCAGCAGGGCGCGATGCCCGCCGACAAAGCGCTGAAGATCACCGCGGACGTGCTCGCGGCACTGGAGATCAGCCACGAGATGGGGCTGGTCCACCGCGACATCAAGCCCGGCAACGTGATGATGACCAAGCGCGGCGTCGTCAAGGTGATGGACTTCGGCATCGCGCGTGCGATGCAGTCCGGTGTCACCTCGATGACCCAGACCGGCATGGTCGTCGGCACCCCGCAGTACCTTTCGCCCGAGCAGGCGCTCGGCCGTGGCGTGGACGCCCGCTCCGACCTGTACTCGGTCGGCATCATGCTGTTCCAACTGGTCACCGGGCGGCTGCCGTTCGACGCGGACTCGCCGCTGGCCATCGCCTACGCGCACGTGCAGGAGGAGCCGGTGGCTCCGTCCTCCATCAACCGCGCGCTGCCGCCGGCCGTGGACGCGCTCATCGCCCGCGCGCTGAAGAAGAACCCGAACGAGCGCTTCCCCACCGCCGTCGCCATGCGGGACGAGTGCCTGCGCGTCGCGGCCTCCTTCCAGCCCGCCCCGCCGAGCATCGTCCCCGGCGCCCAGACGTCGAGCGGCGCGGGCGTCGGCTCCGCGGTCTTCCCGCCGGTCGGCCAGGGCGGCCAGGGCCCCACGGGCAACGTGCAGACGCCGTACCAGCCGCACACCCCGGCCCCGAACAACCCGTACGGCACCCCGGCGCCCTCGACGCCCGCCCCGTCGTACGGCTATCCGCAGCAGGGCGGCTACCGAACGCCCGCTCCGGCCTACGGCCACCAGCAGGCCCCGCACACCCCGCCCGCGTACAACATCGGCCCGCAGGCCTCCACCACCGTCTCCTCGGGCGGCGGACGCAAGGGCAACAAGCCGGTGATCATCGGGTCGACGATCGTCGCGGTCGTGGCCGTCGGCTCCCTGATCGGCGCGCTCATCGTGAACAGCGGCAGCGAGGACGACAAGGGCTCCGGCGGCTCCAGCGCCTCGGCGACGGCGACGGCCACCAAGGCGGCGGGCTACCGCGGCCCGGACACGACCAAGACGATCGACCCCACCGAGTGCTCCGAACCACAGGAGTCGTACAACGACCCCGCCAAGATCCGGGTGCCCGACTTCAAGTTCAAGTACATCAAGTCGGTCAAGGAGTGCTTCCAGGCCGCCGGCTGGACGATGAAGATCAAGGACTACAACGAGAACACCTACGGCGAGGGCGCGGTCATGGACCAGTTCCCGTCCGCCGGGACGGACGTCGACCCGAAGGACATGCCCGAGATCGAGCTGAGCGTGTCGACGGGCAACCCGGCGTCCTGACACCGAGCGGAGTCGAGAACGCTCCAGCACGCACGAGGACGTGGCAGGGCCCGGCACTCGGGGTGCCGGGCCCTGCCACGTCCATGAGGTCCGCCGGATCCGCCGCCGGGCCGCGTCCGCCGAAGTCGGCTACCGGGTCCTACAGGTACGGTCCGCCCGTACGGCCGCCCGCGCGCGGGTCGTCGGCGCCCTCATGGCCGCCCACACCCGGCGGCAGGGCGCGCCGCATCTGCTCCAGCTGAGCGCGCGCGGCCATCTGCTGGGCGAACAGGGTGGTCTGGATGCCGTGGAAAAGCCCCTCCAGCCACCCGACCAACTGAGCCTGGGCGATCCGCAGTTCGGCGTCGCTGGGGGTCGCGTCCTCGTTGAACGGCAGGGAGAGCCGCTCCAACTCCTCGACGAGCTCCGGCGCCAGGCCGTCCTCCAGCTCCTTCACCGAGCTCGCGTGGATCTCCTTGAGCCGGGCCCGGCTCGCCTCGTCCAGCGGAGCCGCGCGCACCTCCTCCAGCAACTGCTTGATCATGCTGCCGATCCGCATGACCTTCGCGGGCTGCTCGACCTGTTCCGTCACCGGGGTCTCACGGGAGTCCTCGTCTGCGTCGATGCCGCCGAGTGCCATGCCATCCTGGCCTACGACCAGGATTTTCTGGGCGTTCTCCGGCGACCTTTCGTTCCTCGGCATCTCCATGCCGCCATTCTCTCGCACCCCTACACCTCATCACCGTGGTGCCCCCCGCGGAGGGTGATCCACCGTTTCCGTTTGGCGTAGTCCGAAATGCGGTGAAAATCCCTGTGCGTGAGGCTTGTGGATACTTCTTTTCTGTCAGCTGAACACCGGGAGGGGGTCACTGGCGTGACTCCATGGCAGCGGGGGTTGTGCGGGCTGGGGGTGGGCCTGGTGGCGGCGGCCGGGCCGCAGTACGGGTACGTCGCGTCCTCCGCGGCCGTACCGGTGCCGCCGGCCTTCACCACGTCCCAGGCCGCTGCGTCCTACGACAGCGTCTCCTACGCCGCCGTATCGACGCCCTCCTCTTCGGCCTTGCCCTCTTCGCTCTCGTCTTCTTCGGCCTCGTCTTCTTCGGCCGCGCCCTCTTCGCCCTCGCCTTCCTCGGCCTCGCCTTCCTCGCCCTCGCCCTCTTCGCCCTCGCTCTCTTCGCCCTCGTCTTCTTCGGCCTCGTCTTCTTCGGCCTCGTCTTCTTCGGCCTTCCCCTCTCCGTCCGCGTCCGCGTCTCCCGCCGGACCCGAGCGGGCCGGGAGCCGGGCCGGAGAGGGGCGGGCCCGTCCGGGGCGGAGCGTGGAGGCGGTCGGTGACGAGGAGGAGGACGGCGAGACGGAGGAGCCCCCGCCGGAGGGCGAGGATCCCGCCGAGGAGTCCCCGACCGGGTCGCCGCCTCCCCACGAGGCCGGGTTCATGCCCTCCGCCTCACCGCAGGCGGTCACCGCCGAGGAGCAGCCCGTCGGGCGCGTGCTGCGCATCCTGCCCCTCGGCAGCGGCCTGATCCTCATCGGCCTCGGCCTCGGCCTCGCCTTCCTCGGCCTGCGCCTGCGACGCGGATAGGGCCGCCGTCAGGGGGTGACCAGCAGGACCTTTCCGATGTGTCCGCTCTCCTCGACCACCCGGTGGCCGGCGGCCGCGTGGCTCATCGGGATCTCGCGGTCCACGACGGGCCGGACCCGGCCGGCGGCGATCAGGGGCCAGACGTGCTCGCGTACGGCCGCGACGATCGCCGCCTTCTCACCGAGGGGGCGGGCCCGCAGCGAGGTCGCGCTGATCGCGGCCCGCTTGCGCAGCAGCGCGCCGATGTTCAGCTCCCCCTTCACACCGCCCTGCATACCGATGATCGCGAGACGGCCGTTGACCGCGAGGCTCTGGACGTTCCGCTCCAGGTACTTCGCCCCCATGTTGTCGAGGATGACGTCCGCCCCGGCGCCGTCCGTGGCCTGTTCGATCTCGGCGACGAAGTCCTGCTCGCGGTAGTTGATCAGGACGTCCGCGCCCAGCTCGGCACACCGCCGCAGCTTCTCCTCGGTGCCCGCGGTGACGGCGACCCTGGCCCCGAGGGCCTTGGCCAGCTGGATCGCCATCGTGCCGATACCGCTGGAGCCGCCGTGCACGAGCAGCGTCTCACCGGGCCGCAGGTGGGCGACCATGAAGACGTTCGACCAGACCGTGCAGGTCACCTCGGGGAGCGCGGCGGCCCGCTTCAGATCGATGCCCTCGGGCACGGGCAGCAGCTGCCCCGCCGGAACGGCGACCTTCTCCGCGTATCCACCGCCCCCGAGCAGCGCGCACACCTCGTCACCGACGGACCAGCCGGAGACGCCGGGGCCGAGCGCGGCGACGCGCCCCGAGCACTCCAGACCCGGATAGGGCGAGGCCCCCGGGGGCGGGTCGTAGAAGCCCTGCCGCTGCAGTATGTCGGCGCGGTTGACGGCACCGGCCACCACGTCGACCAGGACCTCGCCCTCGCCGGGTACGGGATCGGGGACCTCGTCCCACACCAACGCCTCGGGACCACCGGGTTCGGGAATCGTGATCGCATACATGAAGGGGACGCTACCCCTGCACCTCGACCGGGATCCGCCTTCCCCCGCCGGGACCCGTCCTTCCCCCGCCGGGACCCGCGCCTCTCCAGTGCCGGAGTGCCGGGGCCCACCCTTCCCCAGCCGGGACCCGCGCCTTCGCCCGTGGGGATCCGCGCGTCTCCCCACCCGGCGCCCGTGGGGATCCGCCCGTCCCCCCGACCCGCCACTTCCACGTCCCCCGGCCCACGGACCCTTCGTGCCCCGCTCCCGGCGCCTCCGTCCCCGGTCGGAGTCGCGTCGGCCGTTGGGCCGATCCTTCGGAAAATCGCTGTGCGCCACCGATGAGTTTGCGCGACGGTGAAGGTCTCCCCATGCGTAACCCATGCGCGGAAGGACACCCACCATGAGCCAGCACACCGCCGGCCTGGCCATCGAGACAGCGGGCCTGGTGAAGACGTTCGGCGAGACCAGGGCCGTGGACGGCGTGAACCTCGCCGTACCCGCCGGCACGGTCTACGGCGTCCTCGGCCCGAACGGCGCCGGGAAGACCACCACCGTCAAGATGCTCGCCACCCTCCTCAGGCCCGACGGCGGTGAGGCGCACGTCTTCGGTCACGACGTCGTCCGGGAGGCCGACGAGGTGCGCGGCCTGGTCAGCCTGACCGGCCAGTACGCCTCGGTGGACGAGGACCTCACCGGCACCGAGAACCTCGTGCTGCTGGGCCGGCTCCTGGGGCACGGCAAGAAGGCCGCCCGGGAGCGCTCGGCGCAGTTGCTGGAGGCGTTCGGGCTCACGGACGCGGCCGGAAAGCAGGTCAAGCACTACTCGGGCGGCATGCGACGCCGCATCGACATCGCCGCGTCCATCCTCAGCACGCCCGAGCTGCTCTTCCTCGACGAGCCGACGACCGGTCTCGACCCACGCAGCCGCAACCACGTGTGGGACATCGTGCGGGCGGTGGTCGCGCAGGGCACCACCGTGCTGCTGACCACGCAGTACCTGGACGAGGCCGACCAGCTGGCGTCCCGGATCGCCGTCATCGACCACGGCAAGGTGATCGCCGAGGGCACGAAGGGCGAACTGAAGGCGTCCGTGGGCGCCGGGTCCGTCCATCTGCGGCTGCGCGACGCCGACCAGCGGTCCGAGGCGGCGGAGGTGCTGCGGCGGGTGCTGGACGCGACCGTACAGCCCGATCCGGACCCGGTGGCCCTGACGGCCCGGCTGGCCGCCGCGGCGGGCGACACGGCCGCCGAGCAGGCGGCACGGGCCCTCGCCGAGCTCGCCCGGGCCGGCGTCACCGTCGACAACTTCTCGCTGGGCCAGCCCAGCCTGGACGAGGTGTTCCTCGCCCTGACCGGACACGACACCCACGACACGGCCGACGACGCGACGGCCGGCCCGAAGGACGAGGTGGCGGCATGAGCACCGCGACGACCAACGACACCCAGGAACTCGCCCCGGTCCGCGTCGACTCCCTCGCCGCGCTGCTCGTCGCCAAGGAGCGGCCGCCGCGCCCGAGCGCCTGGTCCGCCTCGCTGACCTTCGGCTGGCGGGCGATCCTCAAGATCAAGCACGTGCCGGAGCAGCTCTTCGACGTCACCGCGTTCCCGATCATGATGGTGCTGATGTACACCTACCTCTTCGGCGGCGCCCTGGCCGGGTCGCCGAAGGAGTACATCCAGTTCCTGCTCCCGGGCATCCTCGTGATGTCGGTCGTGATGATCACGATGTACACGGGTGTCTCGGTGAACACGGACATCGAGAAGGGGGTGTTCGACCGCTTCCGCTCGCTGCCGATCTGGCGGCCGTCGACGATGGTCGGCTACCTCCTCGGCGACGCCCTGCGCTACACCATCGCCTCCGTCGTGATGCTCACCGTCGGCATGATCCTCGGCTACCGCCCGGACGGCGGGGTCGGCGGCGTCGTCTCCGGGATCGCCCTGCTGATCGTCTTCTCGTTCGCGTTCTCGTGGATCTGGACGATGTTCGGACTGATGCTGCGCACCGAGAAGTCGGTGATGGGCGTCAGCATGATGGTGATCTTCCCGCTGACCTTCCTGTCCAACGTGTTCGTCGACCCGAAGACCATGCCCGGCTGGCTCCAGGCGTTCGTCAACAACAGCCCGGTCACGCATCTGTCGTCCGCGGTGCGCGGCCTGATGGCGGGCGACTGGCCGACCGCCGAGATCGCCTGGTCGCTGGGGTGGGCAGCCCTGTTCGTGCTGGTCTTCGGGCCGATCACGATGCGGCTGTACAACCGCAAGTAAGTCAGAAGCGGGGTGCCGCCGGTGGTTCCGGCGGCACCCGCACGATCGTGACCAGCCGGTCCGTCAGCTCCAGGACACCGACGGCCGGATCGTCGTAGGCGAGGATCCGGTGGCCGCGCACGACGCTCACCACCAGGTCGTCCGTCTCGCGCGGGGTGCGCCCCGCCTCGGCCTTGGTGACCGGGCGTTCGACGAGGTCCATGCCACTGCCCTGGTGCATGAGGTCCTCCATGACCCGGCCGGCCGCGGGGCTGAGCACGGACAGGCCGAGGAGCCGTCCGGCCGCTCCGGCGCTCGTGATGACCTCGTCCGCACCGGACTGCTTCAGCAGCGGCGCGTTCTCCTCCTCCCGCACCGCGGCCACGATCTTCGCGCGGGGGTTGAGCTGGCGGGCGGTCAGGGCGACGAGGACGGCGGTGTCGTCGCGTTCGGTCGCGATGATGATCTTCCCGGCCCGCTGCACCTCCGCCTGCCGCAGCACATCGCTGCGCGTCGCGTCGCCGACCACGCCCTCATACCCCTCGGCCGTCGCCGCCTCGACCATCTTCGCGCCGGGGTCGATCACGACGACCTGTTCCTTCCGCAGCCCCGCGGCACAGGCGGTCCGGATCGCGGCCCGCCCTTTCGTGCCGAAGCCGACGACGACGGTGTGGTCGCGCAAGGAAAACCTCCGGAATGCTGGGCAAAACTGGGTGCGGACGGGTGTTGCATGTGACGGGTACGACCCCGCCGGGAACCATGGTGCCCACCGATCGGATCACCACCACAGGGGGCACGCGATGCGAGACCACGAACGAAAGCCTGCCGGGACGGGACAGCTCTCCCTCCTCAAATCGCTGTGGTACCGCTCGCGGGCCGAGGCACACGAGGACGCCGAGGCCGGCCGCTCCATCACGATGCCCCTGCAGAGCGCCCTCCCTCCGCTCCAGCAGGTGCTCCGTCGCCTCGCCCTGGCGTTGCTCGTGCTGGCCCTCACCACACTGATCGTCTACCTCGATCAGGACGGATACAAGGACAGCTCCGACGGCTCCGTCGACTTCCTCGACGCGGCCTACTACGCCACCGTCACCCTCTCCACCACCGGCTACGGCGACGTCACGCCCGTCAGCGACGCGGCCCGCCTCGTCAACATCCTCCTCATCACCCCGCTGCGCGTGCTGTTCCTGATCATCCTGGTCGGCACGACCCTCGAAGTGCTCACCGAGCGCACCCGCCAGCAGGTCCGCGTCCACCGCTGGCGCACCCGCACCCGCAACCACGTCGTGGTCGTCGGATACGGCACCAAGGGCCGCCACGCGGTGGAGACGCTGGTCGGGCAGGGCATTGCCAAGGAGCAGATCGTCGTGGTGGACGCCCAGCGCAGGGCCGCGCTGACGGCCGGCGACGACGGGCTGGTGGCGGTCACCGGGGATGCCACCCGCTCCGAGACGCTTCTGCGGGCCGAGATCCACAATGCCGCCCGGGTGATCGTCGCCCCGCAACGCGACGACACCGCGACGCTGGTGACCCTCACCGCCCGCCAGATGAACCGGCGCGCCACCATCGTCGTCGCCGCCCGGGAGGACGAGAACGTGCCGCTGCTCAAGCAGAGCGGCGCGGACACCGTGATCACCAGCTCCAGCTCCGCCGGCCGGCTGCTCGGGGTCTCCATGGTCAGCCCGACCGTGGCCCGGACCCTGGAGGACCTGATGACCCTGGGCAGCGGCCTGGACCTCGTCGAACGCCCCGTCACCAGCCAGGAGATGGGCCAGTCGCCCCGCGCCTGCGCGGACCTGGTGGTGGCCGTCGTCCGCGGCAAGGACCTCCTGGACTTCGCCGACCCCCGGCTCACGCACCTCAAGATCGGAGACCGTGTGATCGCGGTCAGCCGGGCAACCGTCGCCGAGCAGGCGTGACCAGGGGATCCAAGAGACCGATCCTCGGCTGTTTCACGTGAAACAGGACGGGGTGGTCTATCCGTGTGTTTCACGTGAAACACGTCAGGGTGGCACTTGCCTCGCCCTTCCGGTGTTTCACGTGAAACAGACCGCGATCCCCGCCGCAGCCCACGGCAGATCGAGCAGTTCCGCCTCCTGACCGGCCCGCAGCCCACCGGGCGGTACGACGGCGAGGGCGTCGGCCGCCGCGATGCCCCGCAGCATCGCCGGGCCGTTGTAGTGCAGCGGCACGGCATGGTCGCCCCGCAGGACGACCGGGATCAGCCGGGTGTCGTACGGATGCCCGTGCGCCGCGTCCCGCAGCGGCAGCGTGTACGACTCCGGAGCCGGGCGGGCCGCAAGGGTACGCAGCAGGGGCTCGGCCAGCGTGAGCAGGCCGGAGACGGCCGCGAGGGGGTTGCCGGGCAGACCGACCAGATGCAGGTCGTCCTTGAGCCGCGCCAGCAGCATCGGGTGGCCGGGACGCACCTGGACGCCGTCGACCAGCAACTCGGCGCCGATACGCCGCAGGGTGGGGTGGACGTGGTCGACGGGTCCCGCGGCCGTGCCGCCGGTGGTGACGATCAGATCGGCCGCCGACGTCGTCAGAGCCTGGTGGAGGGCCTCCGCGTCGTCGCCCAGCCTCCGCAGGACGACCACCTCGGCGCCCAGTGCCCTCAGCCACGGCGGCAGCATCGGGCCGAGCGCGTCCCGGATGAGGCCGTCGTGCGGGCGGCCCTCGGTGAGCAGTTCGTCGCCCAGGACGAGCAGCTCCACCCGGGGCCGGGGGACGACCGCCAGCGTGTCGTACCCGGCGGCCGCGGCGAGTCCCAGCACGGCCGGGGTCACCACCGCGCCCGTGGGCAGCAACTGGTCGCCGCTGCGGCACTCCTGGCCGCGCGGACGAATGTCCTGGCCGTGCTGGACCTCGCGGGTGGGGTGCAGGCGCCCCTTCTCGTCGGTGCGCCCGTGCTCGCTGCGCAGCACCGCCGTGGTGTCCGCGGGGATCCGGGCGCCGGTGGCGATGCGGGCGGCCTGCCCGTCGGTGAGGGCCGCGGACTCGGCGTGCCCGGCCAGGACGCCCTCTTCCCGTACGTCCCAGGGGCCGGGGCCGGCGACCGCCCAGCCGTCCATCGCGGAACTGTCGAAGGAGGGCAGGTCGGTGAGGGCGGTGAGGGGGGCGGCCAGGACGAGGCCGAGGGCGTCGCCGAGGGTCACGGAGACGGGGGTGCGACGGGCGGCGAGTGAACGGGCCGCACGTCCGGCGATCGTCCGGGCATCGGTCCAGGGGATGGCCCGGTGGTGGGAGTCCCGGGCACGGGACGAGCGGGGGCCGTGGCCTTCACCCCGTCCTCCTCCGTGGCCCTGGCCGGGTCCCCCGCCGTGGTGTTCATCCCGCCCTCCGCCAGGGCCTTCCCCGTGCCTCCCGCCGTGGTTCTCGGCGTGCGCGGCCGTCGGCGCGGGGACGGATCCGCGGTCACCGGCCGGGCGGGGGGAGCTGTTGTCGTCCTTCACGAGGGCGAGCGCCTCCTCGACGTGGAGGTCCTCGGCGTCCTGGCCGTGCCGGACGCCAGGGGCGGTCATCCGGCGTCCGGACGGTTGTCGGGCGTGGCGTCGGGGGCCACGTCGGGCCGGCCGGCGCCGGCCGGGTCGTCGGCCCCGTCCTCGTCGGCCCAGCGCACGGCCAGGGCCGCGGCCTTGCGGGCGGCCTCGGCGACGGCTTGCGGGCCGCCCTGGGCCTGCGCGGCCGCGTAGCCGACCAGGAAGGTGGTCAGCGGTGCGGCGGGCCGGGCCACTCCGTGGGCGGCGTCGCGGGCGAGGTCGAGGAGGAGGCCGGTGTCGACGTCGAGATCGATACCCAGCTCGTCCTTGACTGCGGAAATCCATTCATCCAACACGTGGCCATGCTCCCTGATACGTGCCCTGGCGGTGGCGATGTCGTCCCAGGTGTCGCAGTCGAAGGAGGCGACGGGATCCGGGACGCGGGTGAGGTCGAGCGCGGTGGTCAGCCGGCGCAGGGGGAGGCCGGTGAGGCCGCCCTTTTCCTCGCCGAGCGCCGTCAGTTCGCGGCGCAGGGCGGCCGTCCGGTACGCGGCGACGAGCGGCTGGTCACGGCCGTCGGCATCGGTCAGCATCGCCCCCTCGGCGCCGCTGTCGTCCAGGGCGGCCAGCAGCCGCCGGACGGTGCCCGCCGCGAGGAAGGGCAGGTCGGCGGAGAGGACGACGGCGCGGTCGGCGGTGGTGTGGCCCAGTCCGGCGCCGAGGGCGGCGAGGGGGCCCGCGCCGGGAGGGTCCTCCCGGGCCCACCGCACGGGCCGGACGGTGGGGCGCGGGTCGGCGACGACGACGGTCGTCCGCGCGCCGGCACAGGCGGCCAGCACCCGGTCGAGCAGCGCGCGCCCGCCCACCCGAAGGCCCGGTTTGTCGGCGCCGCCGAGGCGGCGGGCGGCGCCGCCGGCGAGCACGACGGCGTCGTACGCGCGGGCGGCCCGGCCCGACGCGCGGTGGGAGGCCGGGCCTGGGTCACGGCCGCCGGGGGGCTCGTTCGAGGTCACCCCCCGAGTATGCGCGGCGCGCCGATCACAGGGAACGCGGGAGGAGCCGCGCCGTCACAGTGTGCGCAGCAGCACCGCCGGCTGTTCCACACAGTCCGCCACGTAGCGCAGGAAACCGCCCGCCGTGCCGCCGTCGCACACCCGGTGGTCGAAGGTGAGCGACAGCTGCACGACCTGCCGCACCGCGAGCTCGCCCTCGTGGACCCAGGGCTTGGGGACGATACGGCCGACGCCGAGCATGGCCGCCTCGGGGTGGTTGATGATCGGTGTGGAGCCGTCGACGCCGAAGACGCCGTAGTTGTTCAACGTGAAGGTGCCGCCGGTCAGGTCGGCCGGGGTGAGGGTGCCGGTCCGGGCCGCCTCGGTGAGGCGGGCGAACTCCGCGGTGAGGCCCTCGGCGTCCCGGGCGTGCGCGTCGCGGACGACGGGCACCACGAGCCCTCGCTCGGTCTGCGCGGCAAAGCCGAGGTGGACGTGGTCGAGCTGGACGACCTCCCTCGCCTCCTGGTCGACCGTGGAGTTGAGCTCCGGGAAGCGGGCCAGGGCCGCGGTGCAGATGCGGGCCAGCAGGGCGAGCAGGGAGATCTTCGGTCCGCCGGCCGCGTTCATCGCCGTCCGGGCGCGCATCAGCTCCGTCGCGTCGGCGTCCACCCAGCAGGTCGCGTCGGGGATCTCGCGGCGGCTGCGGGAGAGCTTGTCGGCGACGGCACCGCGGACGCCCTTGAGGGGGACGCGGGTGCCGGCGGAGACGGCGGCGGGGGCGGGCGTCGCGGCGGGTGCGGGGGTGCGGGCGGGTGCCGACGCCACGGCCGGCCGGGACCCGGCGGGCACGGTGGGGCGGCCCTGCGCGGCGGAGGCCCGCAGCGCGTACTCCACGTCGGCTCGCAGGATCAACCCGTCGGGCCCGGAACCGGTCAGCTCCCTCAGGTCGAGGCCGTTCTCGCGGGCGAGCCGGCGGACGAGGGGGGAGATGACGGGCACGGGCCCGTCGGCCACCTCGGTGGTGGCCTGCCCGTTCGCCGCCGCCCGAACCGTGGGTGCGGCGGGAGCCGGACGGTCCGGCCGCACCCGGCGTCGCCGCGCGGGCGTCTCCGAGGTGCCGTAGCCCACCAGGACGTTGCCCGAGCCGCCGCCCTCGGTCTCTCCCGTGGCGGCGGGCGCGCCGACCGCGACCGTCAGCAGCGGGGCGCCCACGGGCAGTTCGGTGCCCTCCTCGCCGAAGCGGGCGGTGACCACGCCGCCGTAGGGGCAGGGCACCTCGACCATCGCCTTTGCCGTCTCGACCTCGACGACCGGCTGGTCGACGGTGACGACATCACCGACCTGGACCAGCCAGCGCACGATCTCCGCCTCGGTGAGCCCCTCCCCGAGGTCGGGCAGCTTGAACTCCAGCACCTGTGCCATCAGCTCTCGGCCTCCCACTGCAGACGCGCCACGGCGTCCAGGATGCGGTCGACGCCGGGCAGATGGTGGCGCTCCAGCATCGGCGGCGGATAGGGGATGTCGAACCCGGCCACCCGGAGCACCGGTGCCTCCAGGTGGTGGAAGCAGCGCTCCGTGACACGGGCCGCGATTTCCCCGCCCGGACCTCCGAAGGAGCCCGATTCGTGGACGACGACCGCGCGTCCGGTCCGCCGTACCGAGGAGCAGACCGTCTCGTCGTCGAAGGGCACCAGGGAGCGCAGGTCGACGACTTCGAGGTCCCACCCCTCGGCCCGAGCCGCCTCGGCGGCTTCGAGGCAGACCGGCACCGACGGCCCGTACGTGATGAGTGTGGCGCTCCGGCCCGAGCGCCGCACCACCGCGCGGCCGATGGGTTCAACGGTCCGCGGGTCCTCCGGGTTCCAGGCGTCCTTGGACCAGTACAGGCGCTTGGGTTCGAGGAAGACGACCGGGTCGTCGGAGGCGATGGCGGCGCGCAGCAGGCCGTAGGCGTCGGCGACGGTGGCGGGCGTGACGACATGGAGCCCCGGAGTCGCCATGTAGTACGCCTCGGAGGAGTCGCTGTGGTGCTCGACGCCGCCGATGCCGCCGCCGTAGGGGACGCGGACGGTGATCGGCAGGGGCATCCGGCCGCGGGTGCGGTTGCGCATCCGGGCGACATGGCTGATGAGCTGCTCGAACGCCGGATAGGCGAAGGCGTCGAACTGCATCTCCACGACCGGCCGCAGCCCGTACATGGCCATGCCGACGGCAGTGCCGAGGATGCCCGCCTCGGCCAGCGGGGTGTCCGTGCAGCGGTCCTCGCCGAACTCCTTGGCGAGTCCGTCGGTGACCCGGAAGACGCCGCCGAGGGGGCCGACGTCCTCGCCCAGGACGTGCACGGACGGGTCGGCGGCCATCGCGTCGCGCAGCGCGCGCGTGAGGGCCTGTGCCATGGTGGCGGGCTTGACGGCGACGGTGGTCATCAGTGGGCCCCTTCCTGCTCCGCGTCCAGCTCGGCCCGCAGCAGGGCGCGCTGCTCGCGCAGCTGGGGGGTGGGCTCGGCATACACGTGGGCGAACAGGTCCATGGGGTCGAGCGTCGCGTCCTGGTTCATCCGGGCCCGCAGGTCGGCGGCCATGGTCTCGGCGTCGTCCCGCGCGGCCTGCTTCGTCTCCTCGTCCAGCAGCCCGCGCGCGGTCAGCTCGCGTTCCAGCAGCAGGATCGGGTCGTGCTCGCGCCAGGTCTCGACCTCGGCGTCACCGCGGTAGCGGGTCGCGTCGTCGGCGTTGGTGTGGGCCTCGATGCGGTAGGTGACCGCCTCCACGAGCGTCGGGCCGCCACCCGCGCGCGCGTGCCGTACGGCGTCGCTCAGCACCTCGTACACGGCGGCCGCGTCGTTGCCGTCGACCAGCCGGCCCGGCATGCCGTACCCGACGGCCTTGTGGGCCAGGGAGGGGGCGGCGGTCTGCTTGGCGAGCGGGACGGAGATCGCGAAGCCGTTGTTCTGGACGAGGAAGACGACCGGTGCCTGCCAGACGGCGGCGAAGTTCAGCGCCTCGTGGAAGTCGCCCTCGCTGGTGCCGCCGTCGCCGACCATGGCGAGCGCGACCACGTCGTCGCCCTTGAGGCGGGCGGCGTGGGCGAGTCCGACGGCGTGCGGGAGCTGGGTGGCGAGCGGCGTGCACAGGGGCGCCACCCGGTGCTCGTAGGGGTCGTAGCCGGTGTGCCAGTCACCGCGCAGCAGGGTCAGGGCCTCTACGGGGTCCACACCGCGGGCGACGACCGCGAGGGTGTCGCGGTAGCTGGGGAAGAGCCAGTCCCGCTCCTGGAGCACGAGCGCGGCGGCGACCTCGCAGGCTTCCTGGCCGGTGCTGGAGGGGTAGACGGCGAGGCGTCCCTGCTTGGTGAGGGCGGTGGCCTGCGCGTTGTAGCGGCGGCCGCGTACCAGCTGGGCGTAGAGCCGGCGCAGCAGTTCCGGGTCGGCCTGCGCGGCCGCCTCGGTGCCGAGGACGCGGTGGGGCTCGGCGTCGGGCAGCAGCGGCGCGGGGTCGGTGCGGGGCTGCCAGGCGGGCGGCGGCGTAGGCCGATACGCGCCCCGCTGCTCCATGACCGTCATGACGGCACCTCCTCGTGGGAGTGGCTACAGGAGGCGTGTCGGCTGTGACCCGCCTCACCTACCGATTGTTCGGTCGTCGGCACATTTTGGCTACAGGCACCCTCAGGCTGTGGACAAACGGTTCTGCACAGCATGGGATACACGCAGGACGTCCACGGCGGAGAGGTGGGGGGACATGGCATCTGAACAAATGGCCGACAGCCCTGACGGCGGCACCCCGCTGCCACCACCCCGCCCGCTCGACGCCATCGACCAGGACATCCTGCGGATGCTCCAGTCGGACGGCCGCGCCTCGATACGGTCGGTCGCCGAGCGGGTCCACGTCTCGCGCGCCAACGCCTACGCGCGCATCAACCGGCTCGTCGAGGACGGCGTCATCCGTGGCTTCGGCGCCCGCGTCGACCACGAACGCGCGGGTCACGGCACGTCCGCCTACATCACGCTGAAGATCGTCCAGAACTCCTGGCGCACGGTCCGCGAGCAGCTCAGACAGCTTCCCGGCGCCTCCCACATCGCCCTGGTCGGCGGCGACTTCGACGTGCTGCTGCTGGTGCACACCCCGGACAACAGGGCGCTGCGCGAGCTGGTGCTGACCCGGCTCCAGGCGATCCCCGAGGTGCTCAGCACCCGCACGCTGCTGGTGTTCGAGGAGGAGGACCTCGAACCGCAGGGGTGAACGGGCGCCTCGAACGGACTCACGCCGTCAGCCGGAGGCCGTCGCCGCGCCCAGCAGGATCGCGAACGTCAGCGGCAGCAGCGCACAGCCGAGCCCGGTTCCGGCCGCTGCCGTCCTCAGCCCGCGCACCGACCGGCGGTGCGGCAGCACCCAGGCGAGCGCGAGCAGGCCGGACGCCCAGTACAGGATGCCGCCGAAGGCACCGGGGCCGTCCTGGGAGGCGAACCAGCGGTACTCCCAGACGAGGACGGGAAGGCCGAACAGGGTGGCCAGGGCAGGCGCCCTCCACCACGTCCGGTGGGCGGCGGAGCGGGACGGCACGGCGTTCTTCGACATGCCCGCCAGCCCATCACCGCCGGGCCTCCGGGACATCGGAGGACGTACTCATCCCCGCCACGCGCGCGTACTCACGCGGACCGCGACGGCGGTCGGTTCGGGCCGCAGGCCGGGCTGGAAGCCAGGCTGGAGACGCCCTCAGCCGGCCCGGCGCAGCCCCTCGAACACCAGCCGGGCGACGGCGTCACCCACCTCGCGCTCGCCCATGCCCCGCCCGTCCGGCCGGTACCACTCGACGATCGAGTTGATCATCCCGAAGACCAGCCGGGTCGCCAGCCGCACCTCCACGTCACCGCGCACGCTTCCGTCGGCGGCGGCCGCCTTGAGCAGGGCGGCGACCCGGTGGTCGAACTCGCGGCGCCGTTCCAGGGCCCACCGCTCGGTGTCGGTGTTGCCGCGCACCCGCAGCAGCAGCGTCACATAGGGCAGCTCGGCTATGAGCACCTCGACCATGCGCCGGACGACGTACTCCAGGCGGTCGGCGGGACCCCCCACGCGCGCGTGCTCCTCGTCGAGGATCCCGAAGAGGCCGTCCAGCGCCCGGCTGACCGCCCGGCGCAACAGTTCCTCCTTGCCGGAGACGTGGTGGTATATCGACGACTTGGAGATACCGGCCGCCCTGGAGAGGTGCTCCATGGAGGTGCCGTCGTAGCCGCGCTCGTTGAAGACCTGCACGGCGACCGACAGCAGGGTCTCCGGGGTGTACGTGTCGCGCTTGGCGGTGGTCACGAGGAGCCCTCCCGCTTCTCGGTGGCGTAGGAGTGCTTGTAGAGCGCGAGGGACGGCGCGTAGCGGCCGGAGGGGTCGCGCTGGTGCAGGTCCTCCAGGAGGAAGCAGGCCCAGGTGTTGCCCAGCCTGCGGCTCCACTCGAAGGGGCCGAGGGGGTAGTTCACCCCGAGGCGCATCGCGGTGTCGATGTCCTCCTCCGTGGCCACGCCCTTGGCCACGGCGTCGTGCGCCAGATCGACGATCCGCGCGACCGTGCGGGCGACGATCATGCCGGGGACGTCGCCGATGACGCTGACGTCCTTGCCGAGCGCCTGGAACAGGCCGATGGCCTCGGACAGGACCTGCGCGGAGGTGTCCTGGGAGGCGGACAGGGCGATACGGGTGGCCTTGCGGTAGTCCAGGGCGAGATCGAAGTAGACGACGTCCTCGAACTCCACGGAGGTCCGGCCGTCGGCGAGTTCCAGCCGGCCGCCGCCGGGCAGCGCCAGGTGGCTGCCCTGCTCCTCGTCCACCTCACGGACCTCGATGCCCGCCTCCCGGATCATCGCGAGCAGCTCCGCGGCGGGGCCCAGGTCCCCTTCGACGCCGACGTACGCGGGCGGTCGGTGCTTCTCCGCGGTGTGCGGCTCGGCGCGCTCTGCGCCCTCGCGGTAGTCGTACCAGCCCTGTCCGGTCTTGCGGCCGAGGCGGCCGGACTCGACCAGGCGGCGCTGGGCGAGCGAGGGGGTGAAGCGCACGTCCTGGAAGAAGGACTGCCAGACGGAGTGGGTGACGGACTCGTTGACGTCCTGCCCGATCAGGTCGGTCAGTTCGAACGCGCCCATCCGGAACCCGCCGGACTCCCGCAGGACGGCGTCGATGGTGGCCGGGTCGGCGCCCTGGGCCTCGTAGACGGCGAAGGCCTCGGCGTAGAAGGGCCGCGCGATGCGGTTGACGATGAAGCCGGGGGTGTCGGCGCAGGCGACCGGGGTCTTGCCCCAGGCCCGGGCGGTCTCGTACGCGCGTGTGGCCGAGGTGACGTCGGTGGCGAAGCCGGAGACGACCTCGACCAACGGCAGCAGCGGCGCGGGGTTGAAGAAGTGCAGGCCCACGAAGCGGCCCGGGTTGCGCAGGGCGCCGCCGATGGCCGTGACCGAAAGGGACGAGGTGTTGGTGGCGAGCAGACAGTCCTCGCCGACGACGTCCTCCAGCGCCCGGAACAGCTCCTGCTTGACGTCCAGCCGCTCCAGGACGGCCTCCACGACCAGGGCGCAGTCCGCGAGGCCGGCGAGCTCCTCCACGGGCGTGAGACGGGCGCGGGCGGCGTCCCGCTCGACGGCGGTGAGCCGGTCCTTCTCGACGAGTCGGTCGAGGCGCGAGCCGATCGCGACGGCCGCTTCCCGGGCCCGGCCGGCGACGGCGTCGTACAGCCGCACGGGGTGGCCCGCGACCAGCGCGACCTGGGCGATGCCCTGGCCCATGGTGCCGGTGCCGACGACGGCCACGGGGCTGCTGAGGTCGAGTGCTGTCATGTGCGCGATCCTCCCGCACGGGCTTGTCCACAGATGCGGCGGACCCCCTTGTCCCGACCGATCGTTCGGTTACTCTAACTCTGACTGGCTGTTCCTGTCCTTGTTTCACCCAGGTCAAGAGCTCGACGAAGAGTTCTCCAGACGAGGAGTTGGTCCCGCATGGCCGCCGAACTCACCGCGCACGATCTGATCGCCAAGCACCGGCCCACCCTCGACCAGGCCCTGGAGGCGATCCGCACCCGCGCGTACTGGTCCCCGCACCCCGAGCACCCCAAGGCCTACGGGGAACACGGCAGTCTGGACGCGGCGGCGGGCAAGGCCGCATTCGACGCCCTCCTCGGCACCCGCCTCGACCTGGGCCAGCCCGGCACGGACGACTGGGTGGGCGGCGAGGTCTCCCCGTACGGCATCGAGCTGGGCGTGACCTACCCGCACGCGGACGTGGACGTGCTGCTGCCCGCCATGAAGGCCGGACAGCGCGCCTGGCGGGACGCCGGCGCCGAGATCCGCGCGGTGGTCTGCCTCGAGATCCTCAAGCGGATCAGCGACCGGACGCACGCGTTCGCGCACGCGGTCATGCACACCTCCGGCCAGGCCTTCATGATGGCCTTCCAGGCGGGCGGCCCCCACGCCCAGGACCGCGGCCTGGAGGCCGTGGCGTACGCGTACGCCGAGCAGGTCCGCACGCCCGACACGGCCGAGTGGACCAAGCCGCAGGGCAAGCGCGACCCGCTCGCGCTGACCAAGCGGTTCACCCCGGTCCCGCGCGGCGTCGCCCTGGTCATCGGCTGCAACACCTTCCCGACCTGGAACGGCTACCCGGGCCTGTTCGCCTCCCTCGCCACCGGCAACGCGGTCCTGGTCAAGCCCCACCCGCGCGCGGTGCTGCCGCTGGCGCTCACCGTGGGGGTCGCGCGCGAGGTGCTCGCCGAGGCCGGTTTCGACCCGAACCTGGTCGCGCTGGCCGCCGAGCGGCCCGGCGAGGGCATCGCCAAGACCCTGGCGACCCGCCCCGAGATCAGGATCATCGACTACACCGGCTCGACCTCCTTCGGCGACTGGCTGGAGGCCAACGCCCGCCAGGCGCAGGTGTACACGGAGAAGGCCGGCGTCAACACCGTGCTCGTGGAGTCCACCGCGAACTACAAGGGCATGCTCTCCAACCTGGCCTTCTCGCTGTCCCTCTACAGCGGCCAGATGTGCACCACCCCGCAGAACCTGCTCATCCCCCGCGACGGCATCCGCACCGACGAGGGCCCCAGGACCTACGACGAGGTCGTCGCCGACCTGGCCCGCGCGGTCGACGGTCTCCTCGGCGACGACGCCCGCGCGAACGCCCTGCTCGGCGCGATCGTGAACCCGGACGTCAAGGCCCGTCTGGAGGCGGCGGCCGGCCTCGGCGAGGTCGCGCTCGCCTCCCGCGAGGTCGCCAACCCCGACTTCCCGGACGCGGTCGTGCGCACGCCCGTGATCGTGAAGCTGGACGGAGCCAAGCCGGACGACGAGGCCGCCTACATGAGCGAGTGCTTCGGACCGGTCTCCTTCGCCGTCGCCGTCGACTCGGCCGAGGACGCGCTCGCGCTGCTGCGGCGCACGATCCGCGAGAAGGGCGCGATGACGGTCGGCGCCTACACGACCGACGCGGAGGTCGAGCAGGCCGTCGAGGAGGTCTGCATGGAGGAGGCCGCCCAGCTGTCCCTCAACCTCACCGGCGGGGTCTACGTCAACCAGACGGCCGCCTTCTCCGACTTCCACGGCTCGGGCGGCAACCCGGCGGCCAACGCGGCCCTCACCGACGGCGCGTTCGTCGCGGGCCGCTTCCGGGTGGTGGAGGTCCGCCGGGAGGCGTAGTCCCCGGCTCAGACGGGTGCGCCCCCGCCGGCGCTCCAGTGGTACAGCGTCATGGCCACACTGGTGGCGAGGTTGTAGCTGGAGACCTGGGGGCGCATCGGCAGGGCCAGCAGGTGGTCGGCCCGCGCGCGGAGCTCCGCGGACAGCCCGCTGCGCTCCGAGCCGAAGGCGAGGACGGCGTCGTCCGGGAGCTTCACCCCGCGGATGTCCTCGCCCTCCGGGTCGAGCGCGAACACCGGGCCGGGCGGCAGTTCCGCGACGGTCAGCCGTTCCACGGCGGTCGCGAAGTGCAGCCCCGCCCCACCGCGCACGACGGTCGGGTGCCAGGGATCGAGGGTGCCGGTGGTGACCACGCCGGTCGCCCCGAAACCGGCGGCCAGCCGGATCACGGCCCCCGCGTTCCCCAGGTTGCGCGGCTCGTCGAGGACGACGACGGGCGCGGTGCGCGGCATCCGGGCCAGCGCCCGCAGATGCGCCTCACGGGCGGGCCGTACGGCCAGGGCGGCCACGGCGGTGGGATGCGGCCGCGGCACGAGCGAGGCGTACGTCTCCTGCGACACCTCCGTCAGCAGCGCGTCCAGCGTCGCCCGTACGTCGGGGGCGAGGTCGTCGGCGAGGGCGAGCACCGCCCGCCGGTCGACGGCGACCGCCACCGGGACCTCGGCCCCGAAGCGCACGGCGTGCTTCACGGCGTGGAAGCCGTCCAGCAGCACGGAGACGTCGGCGAGCCGGCGCCACAGGGCGAGCGGATCGGTCATGCCGTGAAGCCTACGCGGCTGGGTTCGGCCTCCTGGATCGGCGGCGCGTCCGGCCGCTCCGGGACGGAGGCTCCGTCCCGCGCCAGAACCGCGGCACGCGCGCGTGCCGCCCATCCGCCCAGCCGGCGCAGGAACGACGTCGGAAGGAACACCGCGTCGGCCGCGATCATCGCCAGCGAGAAGAACGGCAGTCCGAGCACCACGGCGATCACCGCGTGCTCGATCATCATGGCCACGAGCAGGACGTTCTTCACCCGCCGGTTGAACACCGTGAAGGGGAAGGCGACCTGCACGACGACCGTCGCGTACGTCACGAGCATCAGCATCGTGCCGTTGGCGGACAGCAGGTCGCCGAGGGCGGGCCAGGGCGAGAAGTAGTCCAGTTGCAGCGGGTAGTAGACGGCGGTGCCGTCCTGCCAGCGCGAACCCTGGATCTTGTACCAGCCGGCCGTGGCGTAGATCAGACAGGCCTCGGCCATGATCACCAGCAGGGCCCCGTTGTGCAGGACGTTGGTGACGACGTCCAGCAGGATCCGGGGCTCGGCGGACTGGGGCAGGCGTCCCACGGCCCACCACAGGCCCTGCGCGGCCCACGCCGCCCACAGGATCGCCGGCACCATCCAGTCGCCGTCGAAGCGGCCCGTCCCGGTCGCCGCGACCAGCGCGACCCCCGACGCGCCCCACAGCGCGGGCCCGACCCGGTCGGTCACCCGCTCACCCCGCGCGCGTGCGTCGGCCGTACGCCGCGCCCGCCGCGCGTCCAGCGACCACACCTGGCCGCACCGGGTGAACACGAGGTAGATCGACATCAGGTGCAGCACGTTGTCGCCGCCGTCGCCCATGAAGACACTGCGGTTCTGCAGCGAGAGCACGCCCACCATGAACAGCACCGACATCGTGCGGGTGCGCCAGCCGAGCAGCAGCAGCACGCTCGCCAGCACCGCCAGCGCGTACACGGCCTCGAACCAGCCCCGCGTGTCCGACCACATCAGCACCGTGAAGGCGCCGTTGCCCTCGATCAGCCGCCGCGCCAGCTCCCAGCTCCAGGGGCCGTCGGGGCCGTACAGTTCCGCGCGGTGGGGCAGCTCGCGCAGCAGGAACAGCAGCCAGGTCAGACTGAAGCCGATGCGGACCACGGCGGTCTGGTACGGCCCGAGCGCGGACTGGGTCACGCGCGCTATGACGGCGGCCACCGACAGGGAGAACCGGTTCATCGCACGCCTCCCTCGGTCTCGGCGGCCGCCACCGGCCACCAGGGCAGCACGCGGTACACCGGCGTCGACGTGACCTTCTCGCCGCTCCACGAGGGCGGCGGCACATTGGTGGTCTGCGAGCGGACCTGGACCCGCTCCACGCGGCCGTCCGGCCCGACCGCACCGCCCCGCTCCAGGCGCAGCACGATGATGCGGCGCAGGTACTCCTCGGAGAGGGCTCCGCGCGGGCCCAGCGAGCGGTTATCGGAGTCGTGCGAGCCCAGGTAGAAGTCCCAGGCGCGGCGCAGTTCGTTCTGCTGGGTGTGGCTGGGCAGCAGATTGCCGTCGATGTCCCGGCCGTCCTGCGCGGAGAGGTCGTACCAGCCGGTGGTCCGCGAGGAGCCGTCCGCCGTGCGGATGTCGGCGCGGACCTGGACGGCGATGTTCTGCTGCAACGGGTTCGGCGCGAACAGCTTCCAGTTCTGCTCGAACTCGGGGAAGACCCACTCGTCGATCGCCTTGCCGTGCGTCTTGGTGATCGTGTTGGACGGCGCGACGTGCAGGAAGACCATGCCGAGGTGCACACAGACGCCGACCGCGACGACCGCGAGCGCCAGGGCGGCGGCTATCTGGTAGCGGGGGGAGAGTGCGGCCACGCCGGTGCGGGGGTCGGGGGCCGCGGGGGGAGCGGGCGGAGCGGGCGTGGGTATGGCGGCGAGGACCGCGGGGGTACCCACGCCGGCTCGGGGGCCGGGCTTCGCGGCTCGGGTCGGATCCACCGCATCAGCGGTCTCATCGGCCCCGGCAGCCTCGGTGGCCTTGGCCCTGACGGCCTCGGTGGCCTCCCTGGCCTCCCAGCTCTCCGTGGGCTCTCTTGCCTCACCGGCCTCGACCGCATCTGTGGCCTCAGGTCGCTCCCGGTCGCGGTCGGGGCCCTGGGAGGAACCGGCACGCGCCTCGGCGCCTCCCGCGGAGGAGTCCGAGGGTGCTTCCGAGCCCCCCGATCGGGCTGCTGCCGAGCCGTTCTTCACCGGCGGACCGTCCGTGGGCCACCCCGCCTCGGGCCCGGGCACCGCCCCCGCCTCCCGTGGGGCGTCAGAGCCTCCGTCGTACGCGTCCATTCCGCCCCGTTCCCCGATTCCGGTCCGTCTTCCGACTGCTGTGCCGCGCCACGCCCATCCGCTCGGCCGCGTCCACCGCACCGCGCGCCCGCTCATGCGCGCCCGCCCGTGCGCCACCGCGCACAGCCGAACGGCCTTCGCACGTGCCGTCGCACAGTCGCCGCACGAACGGTACTCAGCCCCGCCCATACCGCGCAGCCCTCCCCCCGGACCGGCCCGTCCCGGCGGCGCCGCGGCCGTGGGACGTCGGGCGCGCGCCAGTTGTCCACAGGCAGGCCCGCAGGTTGTCCACAGCGGTTGACACCTTACGACGACCGTCTCACCATGGAATCGCACGGACCGAACGATCGGTCGGGAGAAGGCTCGGGCAGAGCCCAAGGTCGAGGGGGACCGCATGGCGACAGCAGCCGCGCACCAGCCGGCCCGCACACAGCAGTACGCGGCCTACGACGGCACAACCGACGCCGGCACGGCCGAAGACGCCCACCAGCGCGCCTTCGACGCCGCCGTGGCCGCCGACGAGCGCATCGAGCCACGGGACTGGATGCCCGACGCCTACCGCGCCACCCTGGTCCGCCAGATCGCCCAGCACGCCCACTCCGAGATCATCGGCATGCAGCCGGAGGCCAACTGGATCACGCGCGCGCCCTCCCTGCGCCGCAAGGCCATCCTCATGGCGAAGGTCCAGGACGAGGCGGGCCACGGCCTGTACCTCTACAGCGCCGCCGAGACCCTGGGCACCGGCCGCGACGAACTGCTCGACAAGCTGCACACCGGCCGCCAGAAGTACTCCTCGATCTTCAACTACCCCACGCTCACCTGGGCGGACGTCGGCGCGATCGGCTGGCTCGTGGACGGCGCCGCCATCACCAACCAGGTCCCCCTGTGCCGCTGCTCCTACGGCCCGTACGCGCGCGCGATGGTCCGCATCTGCAAGGAGGAGTCCTTCCACCAGCGCCAGGGGTACGAGCTGCTGCTGGCCCTCAGCCGCGGCACCCCCGAGCAGCACGCGATGGCCCAGGACGCGGTGGACCGCTGGTGGTGGCCGTCGCTGATGATGTTCGGCCCGCCCGACGACGAGTCCGCGCACTCCGCCCAGTCGATGGCCTGGAAGATCAAGCGCCACTCCAACGACGAGCTGCGCCAGCGCTTCGTCGACATCTGCGTCCCCCAGGCGGAGTCCCTGGGCCTCACCCTCCCCGACCCCGACCTGCGGTGGAACGAGGAGCGGGGGCACTACGACTTCGGCCCGATCGACTGGACGGAGTTCAAGGAGGTCCTCAAGGGCAACGGCCCGTGCAACGAACAGCGGATCACCCAGCGCAGGCGGGCGCACGACGAGGGCGCCTGGGTACGGGAGGCGGCCGCGGCCTACGCGGTCAAACACAGCGGTGCGGCGGGCACCGGCGAGACGGGAGCGGAACAGGCATGACGAACACCGACTGGCCCCTGTGGGAGGTCTTCGTGCGCTCCCGCCGCGGCCTCTCCCACACCCACGCCGGCAGCCTCCACGCGCCCGACGCGGAGTTCGCCCTGCGCAACGCCCGCGACCTGTACACCCGGCGCGGCGAGGGCGTCTCGATCTGGGTCGTGCCGTCCACGGCGGTCACCGCGTCCTCGCCCGACGAGAAGGACCCGTTCTTCGAACCGTCCGCCGACAAGCCGTACCGGCACCCGACGTTCTACGAGATCCCGGAGGGGGTGAAGCACCTGTGACCACGACCGCTCACGCCGCGAGGAACGCCGCCCTCGCCCTCGGCGACGACGCCCTGGTGCTCTCCCACCGCCTGGGGGAGTGGATGGGCCACGCGCCCGTGCTGGAGGAGGAGGTCGCCCTCGCCAACATCGCCCTCGACCTGCTGGGCCAGGCCCGCGTCCTGCTGTCGACGGCCGGCGACGAGGACGAACTGGCCTACCTGCGCGAGGAACGCGCCTTCCGCAACCTCCAACTGGTCGAGCAGCCCAACGGCGACTTCGCCCACACCATCGCCCGCCAGCTGTACTTCTCCACCTACCAGCACCTGCTGTACGACCGGCTGGCGGCGACGGACGGCCCGTTCGCGGGGCTGGCGGCCAAGGCGGTCAAGGAGGTCGCCTACCACCGCGACCACGCCGAGCAGTGGACCCTCAGACTGGGCGACGGCACCGACGTCAGCCATGAGCGGATGCGGCTGGCCTGTGCCGCCCTGTGGCGGTTCACCGGAGAGATGTTCCAGCCGGTGGACGGCATCGACACCGACTGGGCGGGCCTGGAGACGGCCTGGCTGGAATCGGTCGGGGACATCCTGCGCCGGGCCGGCCTCGCGCTGCCCGAGGGGCCGCGGACCGGGGCGTGGAGCGCCGGCGCGGGCCGCCAGGGCCTGCACACCGAGTCCTTCGGCCGGATGCTCGCCGAGATGCAGCACCTGCACCGCAGCCACCCGGGGGCGTCATGGTGACGCTCACCCCGCTGGAGGCGGAGCTTTTCGAGGTCGCCGGCTCGGTACCCGACCCCGAGCTGCCCGTGATCACGCTCCAGGAACTCGGCGTCCTGCGCGCGGTGCACGTGCGCGACGGGGACGCCGTCGAGGTGGAGCTGACCCCGACGTACACCGGCTGCCCGGCCGTGGAGGTGATGTCCCTGGACATCGAACGGGCGCTGCGCGAGCACGGCGTCCGGGACGTCACCGTGCGCACGGTGCTCGCCCCCGCCTGGTCCACGGACGACATCTCCGCCGAAGGACGCCGCAAACTGCGGGAGTTCGGCATAGCGCCCCCACGCACCCGGACGGCGTCCGGGCCGGTCGCCCTCACCCTCGGTCCGACCCGCGGGAACATCCCGGCGGAGCCGGCCGACGACCCGGTCCGCTGCCCGCACTGCGGTTCCCCGGACACCGAGCTGCTCAGCCGCTTCTCCTCCACCGCCTGCAAGGCGCTGCGGCGCTGCCTCGCCTGCCGTGAACCCTTCGACCACTTCAAGGAGTTGTGATGGCCCGCTTCCACCCGCTCCCCGTGGCCGCGGTGGACCGGCTCACCGACGACTCCGTCGCCCTCACCCTCACCGTCCCTCCCGACCTGCGCGAGGAGTACCGGCACGCCGCCGGCCAGCACCTCGCCCTGCGGCGCACCACCGACGGGACCGAGATCCGGCGGACCTACTCCATCTGCTCGCCCGCGCCCGACCCCGGCGGCGAGGGCCCGCGCAGCCTGCGGGTGGGCGTGCGCTTGGTGGAGGGCGGGGCCTTCTCGACGTACGCGCTCAAGGAGATCGCCGTCGGCGACGAGCTGGAGGTGATGACACCGGCGGGCCGGTTCACCCTCGAGCCGGCGCCCGGCCTGTACGCGGCGATCGTCGGCGGCAGCGGCATCACACCCGTGCTGTCGATCGTCTCCACCCTGCTGGCACGCGAGCCCGAGGCTCGTTTCTGCCTCATCCGCAGTGACCGGACGGCCGCCTCGACGATGTTCCTGGAGGAGGTCGCCGACCTCAAGGACCGGTACCCGGACCGGTTGCAGCTGGTCACCGTGCTCTCCCGGGAGGAACAGCAGGCCGGGCTGCCGTCCGGGCGGCTGGACCGGCAGCGGCTGACCTCCCTGCTGCCGGCGCTGCTGCCGGTGACGGACGTGGCCGGATGGTTCCTGTGCGGGCCGTTCGGCCTGGTCCAGGGCGCGGAGCGGGCACTGCGGGAGCTCGGCGTCGCCCGTTCCCGCATCCACGAGGAGATCTTCCACGTGGACGTCACCGGCCCCTCCGCCACCCCGGGCGCGCCCTCGCACGCCACGGTCACCGCCCGCCTTGACGGCCGGGGCGGCAGCTGGCCCGTGCGGGACGGGGAGTCGGTCCTGGAGACGGTCCTGCGCAACCGCCCCGACGCGCCCTACGCCTGCAAGGGCGGAGTCTGCGGCACCTGCCGGGCCTTCCTGGTCTCCGGCGAGGTGCGCATGGAGCGCAACTACGCGCTGGAGCCGGAGGAGACGGAGGCGGGCTACGTCCTGGCCTGCCAGTCGCATCCGCTGACCGAGACGGTGGAGGTGGACTTCGACCGCTGAACCACCGGAGGGAGGCCGGGTGTTCGCGCCGTTGGAGACCGGTGTTCGCACCGTCGAGGACGGTGCCGGCGCCGTCAGGGGTCGAGCCGTCCCATCCCATCCCTTCCGTTCCCTTCTCCTAGAACCTGTTCTATCTTGACGGCCCGTCAGATTCGCTGACCCGTCGGGAGGACAGGACGTGGACTTCACCTTCACCGAGGAGCAGCAGGCGGCGGCTGAGGCCGCCCGAGGAGTCCTCGCCGACGTCGCACCGGACGGTGTGCCCAGTCCCGCCCTCACCAGGGGCGCCGTCGCCGATGACTTCGACCGGGCGCTGTGGGCCGGGCTCGCCGACGCGGACCTGCTGAGCCTGCTGCTCGACGAGGAGTTCGGCGGGGCCGGCCTGGACGCCGTCGCGCTCTGCCTGGTGCTGCGCGAGTCGGCCAAGGTCCTGGCCAGGGTCCCCCTTCTGGAGACCAGCGCGGCCGCAGCCGCCCTCCAGGCGTACGGCTCGCCGGAGTTGAAGTCCGCGCTGCTCAGGCCGGTCGCCCGGGGCGAGGTCGTCCTGACCGTCGCCGCACACGGCCGCACCGGCCACGACCCGGCTGAACTCGCCGTGACCGCCCGGCAGGACGGCGCGGACTGGGTGCTGGACGGAGCGCAGACGGCGGTGCCGTGGGCGTACGACGCCGACCACGTCCTCGTCCCGGCGCACACCGGGGACCACCACAGCGTCCTCGCCCTGGTGCCCCGCGGACACGAGGGAACCGCGCTCGCCGAACAGATCTCCACCACCGGCGAACGGCTCGGCGAACTGCGCCTGGACTCCGCGCGGATCACCGCTCGGGACGTCATCACCGCCGACGGCGCCTGGGAGTGGTTGCGCGGACTGCTGGCCACCGGGACCTGCGCGCTGGCACTCGGCCTCGGCGAACGCGTCCTGCGAATGACCGGCGACTACACCAGCGAACGGAAGCAGTTCGGGCGTCCGATCGCCGGCTTCCAGGCGGTCGCCGTCCAGGCCGCCGACCGCTACATCGACCTGCGTGCCATGGAGGTCACCCTGTGGCAGGCCGCCTGGCGGATCGCCTCAGGCGCACCGGGCACGCTGCCCGCCTCCGGCGACATCGCCGTGGCCAAGATCTGGGCCTCGGAGGGCGTCCGGCGGGTCGTGCAGACCGCGCAGCACCTGCACGGCGGGTTCGGCGCCGACGTCGACTACCCGCTGCACCGCTACCACGCCTGGGCCAAACACCTGGAACTGTCGCTCGGCCCGGCCGCGGCGCACGAGGAGCTGCTGGGCGACCTGCTGGCCGCCCATCCCCTCGGGTGACACCCGCGTCAGACGACGAAGCCGGGCTTCCCCTCGTCGGTCACGACCGGACGGCCGACCGCCGCCCAGTACTGCATGCCGCCGTCGACGTTCACCGCGTCGATGCCCTGCTGGACGAGGTACATCGTGACCTGGGCCGAACGGCCACCGGATCGGCAGATCACATGGACCCGCCCGTCCTGCGGAGCCGCCTCGGTCAGCTCGCCGTACCGCGCCACGAACTCGCTGATGGGGATGTGCAGGGCCCCCTCGGCGTGACCCGCCTGCCACTCGTCGTCCTCACGGACGTCCAGCAGGAAGTCGCCGTCCTTGAGGTCCTCGACCTGGACCGTGGGCACACCAGCTCCGAAACTCATACCCCCGACGCTACCGGACTCGGCGCACACCACGACGGTCCCGGGCCCACCCGCCGCCCGCCCCGGCTGCCCCTGCACGCTCGCCCACCCGCCGCGCACCACACCGCTCGCCCCGCACCACAGGACCGCACGCTGCCCCCTGCCCGCAGCGCACCACACACCGCACGGCGCCACCACATGCAGCACGGCGCCCACCACACCCCGTACGCCGCACGCCGTCCCCCGCCCGGTCGCGCGCCGACCCGAGCGCCTACCCCACCAGCTCCGCCAGCTCGGCCTCCTTCTTGGCGACCTCCGCCAGCAGCTGATCGGCGATCTCGTCCAGCAGACGGTCGGGGTCGTCCGGGGCCAGCCGGAGCATCGCGCCGATGGCGCCCTCCTCCAGTTCCCGGGCGACCAGCGCGAGCATCTCCTTGCGCTCGGCGAGCCACTCCAGGCGGGCGTACAGCTCCTCGCTGGGGCTCGGCCGGCGCTCCGCGGGCGCCGGGCCCGCCGCCCACTCCTCGGCCAGCTCCCGCAGCAGAGCCTCGTCGCCGCGGGCGTAAGCGGCGTTGACGCGGGTGATGAACTCCTCGCGCCGCGCCCGCTCCGCCTCCTCCTGCGCCAGGTCGGGATGGGCCTTGCGGGCCAGCTCACGGTAGAGCTTGCGGGCCTCGTCGCTGGGCCGCACCCGCTCCGGGGGCCGCACCGACTGGTCCGTGAGCATCGCCGCGGCCTCCGGGAGCAGTCCCTCCCCGTCCATCCAGCCGTGGAACAGCTCCTCGACCCCGGGCATCGGCAGCACCCGCGCCCGCGCCTCGGCGGCCTTGCGCAGATCCTCCGGGTCGCCGGTGCGGGCGGCCCGGGCCTCGGCTATCTGCGCCTCCAGCTCGTCGAGCCGGGCGTACATCGGACCGAGTTTCTGATGGTGGAGCCGCGAGAAGTTCTCGACCTCGACGCGGAAGGTCTCCACCGCGATCTCGAACTCGATCAACGCCTGCTCAGCGGCCCGCACGGCCTGCTCCAGCCGCTCTTCGGGCCGCGACTGCTCAGCTTCGGGGGTCGTCACCCGACCAGCGTAGGCCAAGCCCGGGACAGCACCGGAAACGCGCCGTCCCCGCCCCGGGCCCCTCATCGGGAGCCCACGGCCTCCACCGTCCCCCCGGCTGTCACAGTCCTCCTCGTCCCCGCCCTCCCCCACGCGGTGGCTCGGGCCGTCACACCCCCGCCTCCGCCGCGATCCGCCCCGCCCGCACCGCCGCCACCAGCTCCGCGTGGTCGGCTTCCGTGCGGTCGGCGTAGGCGACGGCGAACGCCGCGATCGCCTCGTCCAACTCCTCGTTCTTGCCGCAGTAGCCGGCCACGAGGCGAGGGTCGGCGCTGTGGGAGTGGGCGCGGGCCAGCAGGGCGCCGGTCATCCGGCCGTAGTCGTCGATCTGGTCGGCGGCGAGGGCGGCGGGGTCGACGCTTCCCTTGCGGTTGCGGAACTGGCGAACCTGGAAGGGCCGGCCGTCGACCGTCGTCCAGCCGAGCAGGTTGTCGCTGACGACCTGCATCCGCTTCTGCCCGAGGACCACCCGGCGGCCCTCGTGGTCGACGTCCGACGCCTCGAAGCCGGCGGTCAGCAGATGCGGCACCAGGGCCGACGCCCGGGCCTCCTTCACCTGCAGCACCAGTGACTCGCCCCGGTGGTCCAGCAGCAGGACGACGTACGACCGTGTGCCCACGCTGCCGGTGCCGACGATGCGGAAGGCGACGTCGTGCACCGCGTACCGGGCGAGCAGCGGCAGGCGGTCCTCCGAGAGCGTGGTCACGTACTGCTCCAGGGACGCGGCCACCGCCGCGGCCTCCGCGTCGGACACGCGCCGCAGCACCGGCGGCGCGTCGACGAAGCGGCGGCCGCCCTCCGGCGTCGGCTCGGTCGACTTCGCCGCGAACCGCCCGCTGGTGTTGGCCCGCGCCTTCTCCGAGACCCTCTCCAGGGTGCCCAGCAGGTCGTGGGCGTCGGTGTGGGAGACCAACTCCTCGTCCGCGATGGCGTTCCACGCGTCCAGGACCGGCAGCCTGGCCAGCAGACGCATGGTGCGGCGGTAGGCGCCGGCCGCGCCGTGCGCCGCCTTGCGGCAGGTGTCCTCGTCGGCGCCGGCCTCCCGGCCCGCGAGCACCAGCGAGGCGGCGAGCCGCTTGAGGTCCCACTCCCAGGGGCCGTCGACCGTCTCGTCGAAGTCGTTGAGGTCGATCACCAGGCCGCCGCGGGCGTCGCCGTACAGGCCGAAGTTGGCCGCGTGCGCGTCACCGCAGATCTGGGCGCGGAGCCGGGTCATGGGGGTGCGGGCGAGGTCGTACGCCATGAGCCCCGCCGAGCCGCGCAGGAACGCGAACGGCGTGGCCGCCATCCGGCCCGCCCGTATCGGGGTGAGCTCGGGGATGCGCCCCCGGTTGGACTCCTCGACCGCCGTCACCACCTCCGGGCGGGAGGCGTCCAGGTCGAGTTCGGCGTGCGCCGAGCGGGGCACCCGGCGGCGCAGCGCCTTGCCCTCCTCCTTCGGAGACCCCGCGACCGGCCAACCGGCGAAACCACGCACCCGGGGAAGCCGCGGCCCCGCGCCGGTGCTCGTCCCCACCCCGCCCTCGGTCACCATGGCTGACCGCCTCCCCCGCACGTCACCGTGGCTCGTCACACGGCTCGGACACCGGCCCGACGAGCCGAACATCAACTCGTGCCGACCGTACAGCCCGACGGCCGGACCGCGTCAGACCCTGTGGACAACTGCCCGCCTGTGGACAACCCGGGGCGCGACCCACTACTCCCCGTGAGATACCTCACGCACACAGAGCCCCGGCCCACCACACCCCGCCGACGGCCCCACACGAAGAAGCCCCGCAGGTCTGAGACCTGCGGGGCTTCCAGCTGTGCGCGAGGGGGGAGTTGAACCCCCACGCCCTTTCGGGCACTGGAACCTGAATCCAGCGCGTCTGCCTATTCCGCCACCCGCGCATTGGGTGTGTCCTCGGGCTGCTTTGTGGGCTTTTCGGCCCGGCGGCGCCTTCCGACATGCAGAACATTAGCACGCTGGGCAGGGTGCGTTCACATCCCTTCCCCCGGGGCAGGGGGACACCAGGAAGGCGTCCGGCAACCTCCGTACGTCTCGGCGGCAACCGGTTCACGTATCAACCTCGTACCTATGACGGCCGTCTCCCCCGGAGCCGGACGAGGTCCACAGTCAGGTGCGGGACACTGGTCCTCGGCCGCCTCTACGATCCTGGGCATAAGCAGGTACAGAGGAGGGTGTCGACACCCGTCGACGGGGCCGACAGGGGGAACCAGCCGATTCACCGGCGCGTGGATACGATCAGTAAGCAGTACCAGGTAAGCAGCAGGACGCGGGACGCAAGTCACGACGGAGGAGGTGCCCCATGGGAGTCCTGAAGAAGTTCGAGCAGCGTCTCGAGGGTCTGGTCAACGGCACCTTCGCCAAGGTCTTCAAGTCCGAGGTCCAGCCCGTCGAGATCGCGGGAGCGCTCCAGCGCGAGTGCGACAACAACGCGACGATCTGGAACCGCGACCGCACGGTCGTGCCCAACGACTTCATCGTGGAGCTCAGCGCGCCGGACCACGAGCGCCTGAGCCCCTACTCCGGCCAGCTCGGCGACGAGCTCGCCGGCATGGTGCGCGACTACGCCAAGCAGCAGCGCTACACCTTCATGGGGCCGATCAAGGTCACCCTGGAGAAGGCGGACGACCTCGACACCGGCCTGTACCGGGTGCGCAGCCGTACGCTCGCCTCCTCCAGCAGCCAGCAGGCCCCCGAGCGCGCGCCGGCCGGCGGCCAGCGCCCCGGCGGCTACGGCTACCCGCCCGCCGGCGCCCCCGCCGCACCGCCCATGCCGTCCGCGCCGCCGCCCGGCGCCCCCGGCGCCCGCCCCGGCGGCTACGGCTACCCGCCCGCCGCGGGGGCCCAGCGCCCCGGCGCGGCCGCGGGCGGCGGCCTGGCCGGCGCCCCGCAGCCCGGATCCCGCACCCGGCACTGGATCGAGATCAACGGCAACCGCCACCAGATCTCCCGCCCGACGCTCGTCCTGGGCCGCAGCACCGAGGCCGACGTGCGGATCGACGACCCCGGCGTCTCCCGCAGGCACTGCGAGATCCGGACCGGAACGCCCTCGACGATCCAGGATCTCGGATCCACCAACGGCATCGTGGTGGACGGGCAGCACACCACCCGCGCTACGCTCCGCGACGGCTCGCGGATCGTCGTGGGCAGCACCACCGTTATCTATAGGCAAGCCGAAGGGTGAAGCGGGGGCAATGTCAGAGCTGACCCTCACGGTCATGCGGCTGGGTTTCCTGGCCGTACTGTGGCTGTTCGTGATCGTGGCCGTGCAGGTCATCCGCAGCGACCTGTTCGGTACGCGCGTCACCCAGCGCGGCTCGCGCCGGGAGAGCGCGCGCCCGCAGCAGGCCGCCGCCCGGCAGGCCGCGCCCCCGCAGCAGCGCCAGCAGGCCGCCGGTGGCCGCCAGCGCCGTAACGCCCCCTCCAAGCTCGTGGTGACCGAGGGCACCCTCACCGGCACCACCGTCGCGCTCCAGGGCCAGACGATCACGCTGGGCCGCGCGCACGACAGCACGATCGTGCTGGACGACGACTACGCCTCCAGCCGCCATGCCAGGATCTACCCGGACCGCGACGGCCAGTGGATCGTCGAGGACCTGGGCTCCACCAACGGCACGTACCTCGACCGAACGCGGCTGACGACTCCCACACCGATCCCGCTGGGCGCGCCGATCCGTATCGGCAAGACCGTCATCGAGCTGCGGAAGTAGTACGACAATGAGCGAGCGGAGCGAGCACGCAACGGCGGCCGGCACCCCGGGCCCCGGCGCGCTCCCGACCGGAGGGTGGGCAGTGTGGCTCGACACGACCGGCTGTACCCGGGGCCGACGGGCGAGGTGGGCATGAGTCTGTCACTGCGCTTCGCCGCCGGATCGCACAAGGGGATGATCCGGGAGGGCAACGAGGACTCCGGTTACGCCGGTCCGCGACTGCTCGCCATCGCCGACGGCATGGGCGGCGCCGCCGCCGGTGAGGTCGCCTCCTCCGAGGCGATCTCCACGATCGTCGCGCTCGACGACGACGTGCCCGGCTCGGACGTGCTCACCTCGCTCGGCGCGGCCGTCCAGCGCGCCAACGACCAGCTGCGCGCCATGGTCGAGGAGGACCCCCAGCTCGAAGGCATGGGGACGACACTGACCGCGCTGCTGTGGACGGGCCAGCGACTCGGCCTGGTCCACGTCGGCGACTCGCGCGCCTACCTGCTGCGCGACGGCGTGCTGACGCAGATCACCCAGGACCACACCTGGGTGCAGCGGCTGGTCGACGAGGGCCGCATCACCGAGGAAGAGGCCACCACCCACCCCCAACGCTCCCTGCTGATGCGGGCGTTGGGCAGCGGCGAGCACGTCGAGCCCGATCTGTCGATCCGTGAGGTCCGGGCCGGCGACCGCTACCTGATCTGCTCCGACGGGCTGTCCGGGGTGGTCTCCCACCAGACCCTCGAGGACACCCTCGCCAGCTACCAGGGCCCGCAGGAGACCGTGCAGGAGCTGATCCAGCTCGCGCTGCGCGGCGGCGGCCCCGACAACATCACCGTCATCGTCGCCGACGTCCTCGACCTCGACACCGGCGACACCCTCGCCGGGCAGCTGTCCGACACCCCGGTCGTGGTCGGCGCCGTCGCCGAGAACCAGCACCAGCTGCACGACAACGGCATCATGCAGACCCCGGCCGGCCGCGCCGCCGGCCTCGGCCGCCAGGGCCAGGGACACGGCGGGGGCGGTGAGTTCGGCCCGCCCGGCTCCGGTGACGTGACCGGGTTCATCCCCACCGGCGGTTTCGGCGACTACACCGACGACGACTTCGTCAAGCCCCGCAAGAGCCGCAAGTGGCTGAAGAGATCGTTCTACACCGCCCTCACGCTCGCCGTCATCGGCGGCGGGCTGTACGGCGGCTGGCGCTGGACGCAGACGCAGTACTACGTCGGCACCAAGGGCGAGCACCTCGCGCTGTACCGCGGCATCAGCCAGGACCTGGCCTGGGTCTCGCTCTCGGAGGTGGAGAAGGACCACCCCGAGATCGAACTCAAGTACCTCCCCGAGTACCAGCAGAAGCAGGTCGAGGCGACGATCCCCGCGGGCAGCCTGTCCAGCGCCCGGAAGAAGATCGGCGAGCTGGCCGTGCAGGCCTCCGCGTGCAAGAAGCAGGTGGAGTCGGCCACGGCCCGGAGCCAGAAGACCTCCAAGACCGGCGAGGGCGAGGCCGGGGGCACCACGGGAACCACTCCCTCCTCCCTCACGTCCAAGGCGACACCGAGTCCCTCGGTGTCCGCGTCCCCGACCGCAACCGCGACCGCCACTCCCAGCCCCGGCCCCACCCTCTCGGAGGAAGAGCAGAAGGTCGTCTCGCTGTGCGGTAAGCAGTAGGCAAGCCGTGAGAGGCCCCGTCACACGATGAGCAGTACAACCAACACGCCGACGCACCACACGTCCACGATCGGCTCGATCGGTACACCGAGCCGGCGCAACACCGAGCTCGCGCTCCTGGTGTTCGCCGTCGTCATCCCGGTGTTCGCCTACGCCAACGTGGGCCTCGCCATCAACGAGCAGGTGCCGTCCGGCCTGCTCGCCTACGGCCTGGGACTCGGCCTGCTGGCCGGCGTCGCCCACCTCGTGGTCCGCAAGTTCGCGCCGTACGCCGACCCGCTGCTGCTGCCGCTGGCCACGCTGCTGAACGGACTGGGACTCGTCGCCATCTGGCGTCTCGACCAGTCCGAGCTGCTGCAGTCCATCCAGCAGGCCGGGACGGCCGCACCGCGCCAGCTGATGTACACGGCGATGGGCATCGCCTTCTTCGTCGTGGTGCTGATCTTCCTCAAGGACCACCGCGTCCTGCAGCGCTACACCTACATCTCCATGGTCGGCGCGCTGTTCCTGCTGCTGCTGCCGCTGGTGCCGGGCCTCGGCAAGAACATCTACGGCGCCAAGATCTGGATCCAGGTCGGCAGCTTCTCCATCCAGCCCGGCGAGTTCGCCAAGATCGTGCTCGCGATCTTCTTCGCCGGCTACCTGATGGTGAAGCGCGACGCGCTCGCGCTGGCCAGCCGCCGCTTCATGGGCCTGTACCTGCCGCGTGGCCGCGACCTCGGCCCGATCCTGGTGGTCTGGTTCATCTCGATCCTCATCCTGGTCTTCGAGACGGACCTCGGCACCTCGCTGCTGTTCTTCGGAATGTTCGTCATCATGCTGTACGTCGCCACCGAGCGGACCAGCTGGATCGTCTTCGGTCTGCTGATGTCGGCCGCCGGCGCGGTCGGCGTGGCCAGCTTCGAACCGCACGTCCAGCAGCGTGTCCAGGCCTGGCTCGACCCGATGAAGGAGTACACGCTCTCCCGGCAGGGCCAGGCGGGCCACTCCGAGCAGGCCATGCAGGCGCTGTGGGCGTTCGGCTCCGGCGGCACCCTCGGCACCGGCTGGGGCCAGGGCCACTCCGAGCTGATCCGCTTCGCCGCCAACTCCGACTTCATCCTCGCGACCTTCGGCGAGGAGCTGGGCCTGGCCGGCGTGATGGCGCTGCTGCTGCTGTACGGCCTGATCGTGGAGCGCGGCGTGCGCACCGCCCTCGCCGCCCGCGACCCGTTCGGCAAGCTGCTCGCCATCGGCCTGTCCGGCGCCTTCGCCCTCCAGGTGTTCGTCGTCGCCGGCGGTGTGATGGGCCTCATCCCGCTCACCGGTATGACGATGCCCTTCCTGGCGTACGGCGGTTCGTCCGTCATCGCCAACTGGGCGCTGATCGGCATCCTCATCAGGATCAGCGACACCGCGCGCCGCCCGGCCCCCGCCCCCGCCTCCAACCCCGACGCCGAGATGACCCAGGTGGTCCGCCCGTCATGAACAAGCCCCTGCGCCGGATCGCGATCTTCTGCGGACTGTTGATCCTCACCCTGCTCATCCGCGACAACTGGCTCCAGTACGCCAAGGCCAACGACCTGGCGACCGACGACGAGAACCGCCGCGTCAACATCGCGCGCTACGCGACCCCGCGCGGCGACATCATCGTCGACGGCAAGGCCATCACCGGATCGGTGGAGAACACCAGCGGCGACTACAAGTTCAAGCGCACCTGGACGAACGGCGCCATGTGGGCGCCGGTCACCGGCTACTCCTCGCAGGCCTTCGGCGCCAACCAGCTGGAGAAGCTCGAGGACGGCATCCTCACCGGCAACGACGACCGGCTCTTCTTCCGCAACACGCTCGACATGATCACGGGCAAGAAGAAGGAGGGCGGCAGCGTCGTCACCACCCTCAACGCCGCCGCGCAGAAGGCCGCGTACGAGGGGCTGAAGGAGCGTGGCAAGGGCGCCGTCGCCGCGATCGAGCCGTCCACCGGCAAGATCCTGGCGCTGGCCTCCACCCCGTCGTACGACCCGTCGAAGTTCGCGGGCACCTCCGACGCGGACGCCAAGGCCTGGAAGGCCGTCCAGAAGGAGAACAACCCCGACGACCCGATGCTGAACCGGGCCCTGCGCGAGACGTACCCGCCGGGTTCGACGTTCAAGGTCGTCACCGCGGCCGCCGCGCTGGAGAACGGCGTGGTCTCGGGCATCGACGACGCCACGAAGACGCCGGACCCCTACCCGCTGCCGCAGTCGACCACGCCCCTCACCAACGAGCACGGCGAGTGCGAGAACGCCTCCCTGCGGTACGCCCTGATGGTGTCCTGCAACACCGTCTTCGCGAAGATGTCCGACACCGTCGGCAACGAGAAGATGATCGAGCAGGCGGAGAAGTTCGGCTACAACGACGCGGAGCTGGACACCCCGGTCCGCGCCGCGGAGAGCGTCTACCCGGAGGACAACCGGCCGCAGAACGCCATGGACGGCATCGGCCAGGCCTCCAACCGCGCCACCCCGCTGCAGATGGCCATGGTCGCCGCGGCCGTCGCCAACGACGGCAAGCTGATGAAGCCGTACATGGTCGACCAGCTGAAGGCCGCGAACCTCGACACCATCGAGACGACCGAGCCGCAGGAGCTGTCGCAGGCCGTCTCCTCCGAGACCGCGCAGAAGCTCCAGCAGATGATGGAGACGGTCGTCAACGATCCCCAGGGCACCGGCGGCAAGGCGAAGATCAACGGCGTCACGGTCGGCGGCAAGACCGGTACCGCCCAGCACGGCCTGAACAACAGCGAGAAGCCGTACGCCTGGTTCATCTCCTACGCGAAGCTGTCCGACGGCAGCGCGCCGGTCGCCGTCGCCGTCGTCGTCGAGGACGGCTCGGCCAACCGTGACGACATCAGCGGTGGCGGTCTGGCGGCCCCCATCGCGAAGGCTGTGATGGAAGCAGTCATCGGCAGCAAGAAGTGACCCCGATCACGTCGCCTACACATCGGTGCACGTTGCGATACCGGTCCTGTATCGGGTGACGGGCTTGGCCAGGTCACACAGCGCCGTCCGGGTACGGTATGCCCGGACGGTAGCCTCCGGCCGCACACGTGTGCCGGTCGGGACCGACGGAGAGGGCTGGTAGGTAGCTATGGAAGAGCCGCGTCGCCTCGGCGGCCGGTACGAGCTGGGCCATGTGCTCGGCCGTGGTGGCATGGCCGAGGTCTACCTCGCGCATGACACCCGCCTCGGCCGCACCGTGGCGGTGAAGACGCTGCGCGTGGACCTCGCGCGCGACCCTTCCTTCCAGGCCCGGTTCCGCCGGGAGGCCCAGTCGGCCGCCTCGCTCAACCATCCCGCGATCGTCGCGGTCTACGACACGGGCGAGGACTACATCGACGGGGTCTCGATCCCGTACATCGTCATGGAGTACGTCGACGGCTCCACCCTGCGTGAGCTGCTGCACTCCGGCCGCAAGCTGCTGCCGGAGCGGACGCTGGAGATGACGATCGGCATCCTCCAGGCCCTGGAGTACTCGCACCGGGCCGGCATCGTCCACCGTGACATCAAGCCGGCGAACGTCATGCTGACGCGCAACGGCCAGGTCAAGGTGATGGACTTCGGCATCGCCCGCGCCATGGGCGACGCCGGCATGACGATGACGCAGACGGCGGCCGTCATCGGCACCGCCCAGTACCTCTCCCCGGAGCAGGCCAAGGGTGAGCAGGTCGACGCCCGCTCCGACCTGTACTCCACGGGCTGTCTGCTCTACGAGCTGCTGACCGTCCGCCCGCCCTTCGTCGGCGACTCCCCCGTGGCCGTGGCCTACCAGCACGTCCGTGAGGAGCCGCAGGCGCCGAGCGTCTTCGACCCCGAGATCACGCCCGAGATGGACGCGATCGTGCTGAAGGCGCTGGTCAAGGACCCGAACTACCGCTACCAGTCCGCCGACGAGATGCGCGCCGACATCGAGGCCTGCCTCGACGGTCAGCCGGTCGCGGCCACGGCGGCGATGGGCTCGGTCGGCTACGGCGGCTACCCCGACGACCAGCCGACCACGGCCCTGCGCTCCACCGACGCCGGCGCCACCTCGATGCTGCCCCCGATGAGCCCCGACGACGGCGGCTTCGGCTACGACGACCGCCCCGACCGGCGGCGCCAGAAGAAGTCCAACACCTCGACGATCCTGCTGGTCGTCGCGGCGGTGCTGGTGCTCGTCGGCGCGATCCTGATCGGCAAGTGGGCCTTCGGCGGCGGCGCCACGGACAAGCCGTTCGCGGCCCCGAACTTCGTCGGCCAGACCGAGGAACGCGCCCGCACGATGGCCACCAACGTCGAGCTGACGGTGCAGGTCACCAACAAGCCGTGCGAGGCCCAGCCCAAGGGCAGCGTCTGCGAACAGGACCCCGCGGCCGGCGCCGACGTCAACAAGGGCGACACCGTGAACCTCGTCGTCTCGACGGGCGCGCCGAAGGTGGCCGTGCCCAACGCCACCGGCAAGAGCCTGGAAGAGGCCAAGACGCTGCTGGAGGGCGACAAGTACGAGTTCGTCGTCGAGACCAAGGAGGAGGTCTCCCCGCAGGAGCCCGGCACGGTGCTGTCCCAGGACCCCGAGCTGGGCACCGAGGTGGAGAAGGGATCCACGATCACCCTCACCATCGCCAAGGCGGAGGAGAAGGCGACCGTTCCCGACGTCTCCGGCAAGACCTGTGACGAGGCCAAGGTGCAGATGGAGGCCAACAACCTCGTCGGCAACTGCGTCGAGGTCGACACCCAGGACCAGAACCTGGTCGGCAAGGTCATCCAGACCACGCCGTCGGCCAACTCCCAGGCCGACAAGGGCTCGACGGTCCAGATCCAGATCGGCCGCAGCTCCCAGACCCAGGTCCCGGGCAACCTCGCGGGCCTGAGCCTGAAGGACGCCAAGAAGGCCATCCAGGATGCTGGCCTCAACGTCGGCAACGTCACCGGCTCCAACGACGACAACGCCGTCGTCCTCAGCTCCGACCCGCAGCCGGGCAGCACGGTGAACAAGGGCCAGACGGTCAACCTGGTCACCGTCGGCGGCGGCAACGGGAACAACAACAACGGCGGCAACAACAACGGCGGGACGATCTTCTTCGGAGGAACCGACGGGGACGACTGACCCCACCGCCACCCGCCGTCTCCCAGGCGAAGACTTCGGGCCCTGCCGGATCGACCGGCAGGGCCCGAAGTCGTCTCAGGACGCGCTTCCCGCGGCGCTTCCCTCAGCCCAGCTCCTCGGGCGGGGTCCGGTCCGCGTCCACCTTCTCCACGCGCTTCAGCTCGCCCCACACGACGTACCGGTACCGGCTCGTGTAGACGGGCGTGCAGGTGGTCAGGGTGATGTACTTGCCGGCCTTCTTCTTGCCGGACTCCTCCGGGACGGCGCCGAGGACCTCGACGTTGTACTTCGAGGTCTCGGGCAGGACGGCGTACACCGTGTAGACGTACCAGTTGTCCCGCGTCTCGAAGACGATCGGGTCGCCCTTCTTCAGCTTGTCGATGTTGTGGAACTTCGCGCCGTGACCGTCGCGGTGGGCGGCCAGGGAGAAGTTGCCGTCCTTGCCGGTCGTGGGCAGCGTGGCCTTGACCGGGTCGGTGTAGTAGCCGGCGACGCCGTCGTTGAGGATCTTCGAGGAGGTGCCCTTCTCGACCAGGACCTCGCCGTTCTTCATGGCGGGCACGTGCAGGAAGCCGATGCCGTTCCTGGTGTCGAGCGCGCCGGGGCCGGTGTCCTCCTGGGCCCAGGTGTCGCGGACCTTGTCGCCCTGCCGGTCCGCCTTGCGGTCGGCGAGGACGTTGGTCCACCACAGGGAGTAGACGACGAAGAGGCCGAGCACCAGCCCGGCCGTGATGAGGAGTTCGCCGAAGAGACCGACCGCCAGGGCGATCCGCCCGCCGCGGCGCCGTGGCGCGGGCGGGGACGCGGTCGCGTCGGGGTGCTCTGCGTGCTCAGTGTCGTCGGTGGTCGCTGCCACGGTCATCTGTCCCTACTCGACGAGCGCATCCGGCTTGCCCTTGCTGCGCGGCCGTTCCTCGACCATCTTGCCCCAGACGATCAACCGGTACTTGCTGGTGAACTCCGGTGTGCACGTCGTCAGGGTGATGTACCGGCCCGGCCCGGTGAATCCGGAGTCCGGCGGCACCGGCTCGAGGACGCTCACATTGCTCGGTGAGGTCACCGGCAGCATCGACGCCATCTTGTAGACGTAGTACTCGTCCTGCGTCTCGACGACGATCGCGTCGCCGGGCTGGAGCCTGTTGATGTACCGGAACGGTTCGCCGTGCGTGTTGCGGTGGCCCGCGAGCCCGAAGTTCCCGGTCTTGGCGTCGGGCATGGCCGTCTTCAGCGCGCCTTCGCCGTAATGCCCGACCATGCCCTTGTCGAGCACCCTCTTGTTGCTGATGCCCTCGGCGATCGGCACCACCACGTCCAGCTTGGGGATGTGCAGGATGGCGAAGCCCTGCCCCGGCGAGAAGGTCCCCGGGTTGCGCTTTCCGTTGGCCCAGTCGTCCTGGAGGCTGCTGGCCTCCTGGTCCGCCTGCGCGTGCGCCCGGACGTTCGTCCACCACAGCTGGTAGGTGACGAACAGCAGCATCAGCACGCCGGTGGTGATGAACACCTCGCCGACGGCACGGCTGGCGACCACGGCCGCGCTCGGCTTGCGGGCCCGCGCCTGCCGGCGGGCCTCCACCCGTGAGAGCGGGCGCGGCTCCGACGCCGCCGAGCGGGAGGCCGCCGAGTGTGAGGCCGCCGAGTGTGCCGTTTCCGAGGAGGCGCCGCCGTGACGCCCATGGCGGCCCTTGGCGGCCTTTCTGCGGGCCGCTCGGCCGCCCGGGGTGATTCCAGTGGCAGGGGAGGCCACTGGGGCCTCAGAAGCGGATAGGGGCTCGCCGCCGAACACGGACTCGGGCGGCTGCGGTATCCGCAGGGCCACCGTCTCATCGTCGATGGGAGGCTCGTACGGCCCCCCGCCGTACAAGTCCTCGCGCTCGGGGCGCAGCGCGGTCACGCCGTGGCCCTGCCCACCACCGGGGCCAGCCCCGCCGACCTCGCCACCGCACCCTGGTCGCCGCACTCCACCAGCCAGTTGGCCAGCATCCGGTGCCCGTGCTCGGTCAGCACCGACTCCGGGTGGAACTGCACGCCCTCGACGGGCAGCTCCCGGTGGCGTAGGCCCATGATGATGCCGTCGTGCGTACGGGCGGTGACCAGCAGTTCGTCCGGGACCGTCGCCGGCTCGGCCGCCAGGGAGTGGTAGCGGGTCGCCGTGAAGGGCGAGGGCAGTCCGGCGAAGACACCCTTGCCCTCGTGTTCCACCAGCGACGTCTTGCCGTGCAGCAGCTCAGGCGCCCGGTCGACCACGCCGCCGTACGCCACCTGCATCGACTGCATGCCCAGGCAGACGCCGAAGACGGGTACGCCGGTCGCCGCGCAGTGGCGGACCATGTCGACGCAGACCCCGGCCTCCTCGGGGGTGCCCGGGCCCGGGGAGAGCAGGACACCGTCGAAGCCGTCCTGGGCGTGGGCCGTGGAGACCTCGTCGTTGCGCAGGACCTCGCACTCGGCGCCCAGCTGGTACAGGTACTGGACCAGGTTGAAGACGAAGCTGTCGTAGTTGTCGACGACGAGAATGCGCGCGCTCACTGGTTGTCCACCGTCACATCGTTGAAGGGAAGCAGCGGTTCGGCCCACGGGAAGACGTACTGGAACAGGGCATACACCACGGCCAGAACCAGCACGATCGAGATCAGCGCCTTCACCAAGGCGTTTCCCGGCAGATGCCGCCAGATCCAGCCGTACATGCCGTCCCTTCCGTCGCACCACGGCACCAGACTCACGCCGTACGTCACCAGACTAACGGCGCAGAGCCTTCGGTTTGCCTGCCTCCACAGGCTGTGTGGAGTCCAGGTGCGCCCAGACGATCAGCCGGTGACTGTGCCCCCACTCGGGTTCGCACGTGGTCAGCGTCAGATAGCGCCCGGGACGCGTATACCCCGACTTACGTGGCACAGGGCCGATCACCTCGACGTCCGTGGGCACTGTTCTGAAAGGGCCTCGGTCGACGCGATACGTGAACCACGTCGTCCCGTCGGTGAGCACCACCGCGTCCCCGCGCCGCAGCCTCGGAAAGTCCTTGAAGGGGTCGCCGTGGGTGCGGCGGTGGCCGGCGACGGAGAAGTTGCCGGTCTGCCCGAGCCGCGCGGTCCCCGCGTAGTGGCCGAGCCCCTTCTTCAGGGTGCCGGTGGCCGTCCCCTCGAGCACGGGCTTGTTCCACGTGAAACCGAACCGCGGGATGTACATGATCGCGAAAGGCTCACCGTTCCGGTACGGCTTCGGCGGTGCGGGGCTCGCCGACGCGCCGGGCGCCGGCGCGCGGGCCGGCACGGGCTCCCCCGCCCACCGGTCCTGCAGGCGGTCGACCTGGTCGTCCATGACGTGGTCGGCCTTCACGCCCGTCCAGAACAGCACGTGAACGACGAAGAGCACGATCACGGTGCCGACGGTGACGCACAGCTCGCTGACGGTCCGGACGATCACGCGCACCGGCGGCTCCCGTAAGGCGGCTACTTCCGGCTACTCCACTGGCTTCGCGTAGTGCAGATCCACTGTGCCCGAGTAACCCGGCAGAGTCACCGTGCCGTCCTCGCTGACTTTCCAGCCGAGCCCGTAGACGTTGACGTACACCATGTAGTTCTGGATCGCCGGCGAGTCCGCGAGCGCCTGCTTCAGCTTCTCCGGGTCGCCGACGGCCTGGATCTTGTACGGCGGGGAGTAGACGCGGCCCTGGAGGATCAGGGTGTTGCCCACGCAGCGCACGGCGCTGGTGGAGATCAGCCGCTGGTCCATGACCTTGATGCCCTGGGCCCCGCCCTGCCAGAGGGCGTTGACCACGGCCTGGAGGTCCTGCTGGTGGATGACCAGGTAGTCGGGCTGCGGCTCGGGATAGCCGGGGAGCTTGGCGGTGGCGTTCGGCGGGGCGTCGTTGAGCGTGACCGTGATCGCCTTGCCCTTGACCGCCTGTGTGCCCGCTGCCTTCTCCAGACGGGCGAGCTTGTCGTCCTCGGCCTTCGTGCTGCCGTCGTCGGCGTCGGCCAGTGACTCGACGTCGTCGCGCAGGGCCGCGTTGGACTCGTCCAGTTCGCCGTTCTTGTGACTGCGTTCCTGGATCAGGTCCGACAGCTTCAGCAGGGACGTGTCCGTACGGATGTTGGTGCCCTTGGCCGTGTTGAAACTGGTGAAGAAAATGAGCCCCGCGAGGGCGAAGACGCCCACGGTGAGCACCCGCACCGGCCGGAGGCGGGGCCGGCGGACGGGAGCGGAACCCGTTGAACCCGTCCCGGGGGAGTCGGCAGAATTGCTCAACGTACCCTTATCTCCTTCGGCGCCGTAGAAGCACTACGCTAACGGACGCCCGGGGGAGCGCTCAGTGTCCCCTTGTACGCTGCCCCGAGCCCGACCCAGTTCCCTGCGCGGCCACGCAGCGCATCGACAGGAGAGACCCTCGTGCCGAAGTCACGTATCCGCAAGAAGGCCGATTACACGCCGCCGCCGTCGAAGCAGGCGACCGCGATCAAGCTGAACAGCCGTGCCTGGGTCGCGCCGGTGATGCTGGCCATGTTCCTCATCGGGCTGGCCTGGATCGTCGTGTTCTACGTGACCGACGGATCCCTGCCCATCGACCAGCTCGGCAACTGGAACATCGTGGTGGGCTTCGGCTTCATCGCCGCCGGATTCGGCGTCTCCACCCAGTGGAAGTAGCCTCCCGGCCACCTCTCCCCACGGCTGTTCGCTGAGTTATCCACAACCTCGGCAGATTTCCACACCCCGCCTGGGGAAAAGAAAGACGATCTGTGGATAACCCGTCGGGGGTTGACACCGGTACGACTGACACACCGGCCTCCGCCAGACTGTTCGCCCCCCGCCTGACCAGCGAAAATACCCGGTCGATGGCGGGGGGCACACCTGTTCCCGCACGCTGTGCACAAGATCGGGCACTCTGTGGACACAAGGTCGCTCAGGTGAGCTGACCGGTCCTCAGAAGGGTCATCACCACGGCCACGGCGAGCACCAGCGCACAGGCGCCGCCCTGCACCAGCACCCGCCGCTCGCGCGGGGCGTGGACCATGCCGTACCCGATGACGACGCCGGCCACGAGACCGCCGATGTGGGCCTGCCAGGAGATGTTGAAGCCCGGGCTGAAGGTGAAGATCAGGTTGATCACCAGCAGGGCGATGATCGGCCGCATGTCGTAGCGCATCCGCCGCATCAGGACGGCGGTGGCGCCGAAGAGGCCGAAGACGGCGCCCGAGGCACCCAGCGAGGGCTGGTTCGGGGCGGCGAGGAGGTAGGTCAGCGCGCTCCCCGCGAGGCCGGAGACGAAGTAGAGCGCCAGGTAGCGGGCGCGGCCGAGGGCCTCTTCGAGAGGGCCGCCGAGCCACCACAGGCTGAGCATGTTGAAGACGATGTGGATGTAGCTGCCGTGCAGGAACATCGAGGTCAGCAGCCGGTACCACTCGCCCTCCGCGACGCCCCCGACCTCGCCGAGGAGGGGGATGTAGGCGCGTCCGAGCAGGTCGAAGCTGTCGGTGAAGCGGTCGCCGACGGAGAGCTGGACCAGGAACGCGGCGAGGCAGAGACCGATCAGGACCTTGGTGACCAGGCGGGGGTCGGCGGCGACGGTGCCCCCCGCGAGCGTGCGCGGGCGGGACGCCGAGGGCGCGTGGCCCGTGCCCGACCCGTCGCGGACGCAGTCGGGGCACTGGAAACCGACGGAGGCACTGACCATGCACTCGGGGCAGATCGGACGCTCACAGCGGGTGCAGCGCACGCCGGTCTCACGGTCGGCGTGCCGGTAGCAGGTGGGCAGGCCGCTGTGGGCGTCGTCCTGGCGGCTGCCGGGCGCCTGGTCCATGGGGTCCCCCAGAGTCGTCGTATGCAAGCCTTTGCCCCGCTCATCCATACGGACGAGCGGGGCAATTGGTTCCCCGGGGGGAACCGTGCGTCAGGCGGGCGGTCAGCGCTGCTCGACGACGACCGACTCGATGACGACGTCGTTGAGCGGCCGGTCGGTCCGCGGGTTGGTCTGCGTGCTCGCGATGGTGTCGATGACCTTCTGGCTGGCCGCGTCGGTGACCTCGCCGAAGATGGTGTGCTTGCGGTTCAGCCACGCCGTCGGGGCGACGGTGATGAAGAACTGCGAGCCGTTGGTGCCCGGACCCGCGTTGGCCATCGCCAGCAGGTAGGGCTTGTCGAAGCGCAGGTCCGGGTGGAACTCGTCCTCGAACTGGTAGCCGGGACCGCCGGTGCCGTTGCCCAGCGGGTCACCGCCCTGGATCATGAATCCGCTGATCACCCGGTGGAAGACCGTGCCGTCGTAAAGCCTCGCCGAGGACTTCTCACCGGTGGCGGGGTGGGTCCACTCGCGCCCGCCGGTGGCGAGGTCGACGAAGTTCTTGACCGTCTTGGGGGCGTGGTCCGGGAAGAGCCGGACCTCGATGTCGCCGTGGTTGGTCTTCAGGGTGGCGTACAGCTGCTCGGCCACGATCTGCCTTCCGTTGTCTTCCTGTGACCCCCCGATCCTCGCACGCCCGGGGCGCTACGTCGCCCGGCGGCCTCCTCCCGCGCCGTAAGACGCCGTTTCGGGGTACGGAAAAGCGTCCGCGTCGTCCGGGACGGGAGCGAGCGGAGCCGATCCGTGGCATTGTCGACGACAAGCTCCTGTTGCCCCGTATCCATCCCCTCTTGTATCCGATCACCACAAATCGGGACGTTCGGCACCCGTATGCCCGTCCGCGCATGCCCCGGCGGCCGTCGGCAGGCATGATCCGTAAAAGGGTGGAAAGTCGAAATACCGTACGCCACCGAGGAGGAGGAACCCGTGACCCGCATCGACAGCGTGCGCGCCGCGACCGGTTCGGCGAAGGACAGCGTGCTGCACGCCGCGGAAGTGGTGGCGCCCTACGCCGACACGGCCAAGGAGAGGGCCGCGCTCTATGCGCACGAGGCCCGCGTACGGCTCGCGCCCAAGGTGTCGCAGGCCGCCGGACAGGCCCGCGTCCACTACGACGCTCACGTCGCCCCTCGCCTGGAGCAGGCTCGGGCGCACGTCCCGCCGAAGGTCGACCTGGCCGCACACGAGGCGGCCGCCCGTACGCGCCTTGCCGCCCGGCAGGCCGCCGTCTACTCCCGGCCCAAGATCGAACAGGCCGTGGCCGTGGCCGGGCCCGTGACGTCGGAGGCAGCTGCCCGGGGCGCCGCAGCACTGGCCGCGTTGCGCGGCCAGGTGACACCCAAGGAGATCGAGAAGCTGGTGCGCAAGCACCGGCGCCGGGCCAGGGCGGGCAAGCTCGCCAAGGCCCTGGCCGTGGTGGGCGTCGTCGGCGCCGGCGCCATGGCGGCCTGGAAGTGGTGGGACAAGCAGGCCAACCCGGACTGGCTGGTCGAGCCGCCCGCCGCCACGGAGGTCCCCGCCGGAGGCGGTCTGACCTCGGTGGACGGCACCGGCGCGACGACCGCCCTCGACCCCGAGGTGCAGGCCAAGGAGGCCGAGGAGGAAGCGGCGAACCGCGAGGACCGCAGCTGAGGCAGCACTGAGGGCCTTCGCCGAAGCCGGAGGCCTTCGGTGAGGCCTGGGGCTTCGCCGAAGGCTCGAAGGCCTGAGGCTTCGCAGAGGCCGGAGGCCCTCGCTGAGGCCTCGGCGCGGACGTCCCGGCTGAGGCGCCCACCCGGAAGTACGGCGACACGACGCACCGCGAGCGATCGCAGGGCGTTTCACGTGAAACACCCCTCTCACCTCGTCGTCCGAGGTGAAAGGGGTGTTTCTGCTGCTGTGGAGCCTAGGGGAGTCGAACCCCTGACATCTGCCATGCAAAGACAGCGCTCTACCAACTGAGCTAAGGCCCCTCGACAGAAGCGTCCGGCCGGAGGAACCGCGTACCGGCGGGCGCCGCAGACCAGAGTACCGGGTCACCCCCCGGATCTAGCAAAAAGATTGGGGGTCCCCGCGGATGACCACTCTCCGTAAGATGCTCGGCGTGGTTCGCTACAGCGAACCGCGGTTTCTGGGGAAGCGATGGGGAGACGCACATGGACGCCGCACAGCAGGAAGCCACCGCGAGAGCGCGGGAACTGCAGCGGAACTGGTACGGGGAGCCGCTGGGGGCGCTCTTCCGTAAGCTCATCGACGATCTTGGCCTCAACCAGGCTCGTCTCGCGGGGGTACTGGGTCTGTCGGCGCCGATGCTGTCGCAGCTGATGAGCGGCCAGCGGGCGAAGATCGGCAACCCGGCCGTGGTGCAGCGCGTGCAGCTGCTCCAGGAGTTGGCGGCCCAGGTCGCCGACGGCAGCGTCAGCGCCGCCGAGGCGACCGAGCGCATGGACGAGATCAAGAGGTCGCAGGGGGGATCGGTGCTCAGCAACACCACGCAGACGACGAGCGGTTCGGGGGCGCCCACGGTCAAGCGGGTGGTCCGTGAGATCCAGTCGCTGCTGCGCTCGGTGGCCGCCGCCGGCGACATCATCGAGGCCGCCGACTCCCTCGCCCCGAGCCACCCCGAACTGGCGGAGTTCCTCCGGGTGTACGGCGCCGGCCGCACCTCCGACGCCGTCGCGCACTACCAGTCCCACCAGAGCTGAGCCCAAGGCCCGGTGACCGAAGGGGGTTCGGCAGCCGGGCCGGCGGGACGCAGGGGGCGTATCGCTCACCACGGGGGATGAATCGCTGGTTACGGGGGATGGGCCGCTCATGACGGGGGATGGGCCGCTCATCACGGGGGATGGATCGCTGGTTACGGGGGTTGTATCGCTCATCTCGGGGGTCGTATCGCTCATCCCGGGGGTAGCGAGGGGGTAGCAGGGGGAAACCGCAGGGGGAGGAGCGACGCACTGCCATGGGTGAGGTCTTCGCCGGACGGTACGAACTCGCCGACCCGATCGGCCGTGGAGGGGTCGGCGCCGTCTGGCGTGCCTGGGACCACCGGCGCCGCCGCTACGTGGCCGCCAAGGTGCTCCAGCAGCGCGACGCCCACGCGCTGCTGCGCTTCGTCCGCGAACAGGCGCTGCGGATCGACCATCCGCACGTCCTCGCCCCCGCCAGCTGGGCCGCCGACGACGACAAGGTCCTGTTCACCATGGACCTGGTCGCCGGCGGTTCGCTGGTCCACCTGGTCGGTGACTACGGCCCCCTGCCGCCCGCGTTCGTCTGCACGCTTCTCGACCAGCTCCTGTCCGGGCTCGCCGCGGTCCACGCGGAGGGCGTCGTGCACCGCGACATCAAGCCCGCCAACGTGCTGCTGGAGGCCACCGGAACGGCCCGGCCGCGGCTGCGGCTGTCCGACTTCGGCATCGCGATGCGGTTGGGCGAGCCCCGTCTGACCGAGACCAACCTCGTAGTGGGAACGCCCGGTTACCTCGCGCCCGAGCAGATGATGGGCAGTGACCCTGATTTCCCCGCCGACCTGTTCGCCGTGGGTCTGGTCGCGCTGTATCTGCTGGAGGGCGCCAAGCCGGACGCCAAGGCGCTCGTCCAGTACTTCGCGGAGCACGGAACTCCCGCCGCGCCCAAGGGCATTCCGGAGCCGTTGTGGCAGGTCGTGGCCACGCTCCTGCAGCCGGACCCGCAGGCCCGTTTCCGCACGGCCACCGGGGCGCGCAAGGCGCTGGCCGCGGCCGCCGAGCTGCTGCCCGAGCCCGGCCCGGACGACGAGCAGATCGAGATCTTCGACCAGATCGGGCCGCTGCCCTCGGGGTTCGGCCCGAGCGGCCCGCTGCAGCTCGCCTCGGGCGTCACCGTGACGCCGTCCGCCTTCGAGCGGACGTCCCCACAGCGGGAGCGGCAGGACCAACGGCAACAACAGGAGCAACGGGACACGGGCAACCGGCCCTCCGCCGGCCGGCACTCCACGGGCCGGTCGTCTCCCGACCGGATGTCCGACGACCCGGGCACGGATTCCCTCCCGGCGTGGCCCGGCACGGGGTCCGTGAGCGCCGGCGGGGGCACGGGGTCCGTGGGCGCCGGCGCGGGCACGGGGTCCATGATGAGCTCCGGCGACGGCCTCGGTGGCGTGACGTACGGCGCCGGTACGGGGAGCGTGCCGTACGGCTCGGCCACCGGCTCCGGCGCGTCCGGATCCCTTCCCCGCGGAGTCGGACCACGCGGACCAGGCACGGCACCGGACACTGGGCCACGCACCGGACCAGGCACGGGCACCGGCACCGGCCCGGAGTCCGTCCCGAGCGACCCACGTCAGCCCGCGCGACCGGCGCGTCCACCGGCGGCCCCCACCCCGGCCCCCTCGATGTCGGACACCGGCAGCTTCCACCTGCCGCCCCCTCAGCCGGCCCACACGCCCACGTCCTCTCCTCCTGAGCCCACGCACACGCCCGCCCCGGCGTCCGCTCCCGCTCCTCCTCCGCCTCCGCATCACTCCCACGCCGTCTCGCCGTACGAACCCACCTACGCGCTGCGTTCCCACGCACACCGCGCCGACGCCTCCACCGCTTCGTACACCGCTCAGAACCCGCGGCCCCCGGCCCCCGCCCAGCCGTCCCACCCGGACGCGGCTCCCATACGGCCGCACCCGACCCGGCGGGGGCACCGCCGCGTCCGTTCCGCCCGCCGTCCCGGCCCGCCCGTGAAGGTCGCGCTGCCGCTCCTGCTGCTCGCGCTGGTCTGTTACGCCGTGGGGTTCTGGGCCCTGTCGCGGATCTGAGCCGAGGCCCGGCGCCGGGCCGTGACCGTCCACACGCCGAGCACCAGCAGCAGCGCGCTGCCGGTGCCGATGCCGCCCGCGGCGACCGCCTTCATGGCGGTACGGCCGTCCCCGCCGTACCCGTCACCGCCTGCGGCCGGGCCACCGGCACCCGCGCCCCGACCTGCCCGCGCGCCCGCCTCGAAGACACCGCGCGGCACCGGCTGCCCCGCGTACCCCGGCGCGGACCGCGCCGTCCCGTCGACCCGCACGCGCAGCCGCAGGCCGTACGGGCCCTCCCCGAAACGGTCGGCGACCCGCGCGGACAGGTGCAGGACGAGGTAGTAGGAGCCGGCGAACCGCAGGCCGTCGGCCGGGGCGTTGGGGGCGTACCGGTTGACGTACCGGACCGGCGGCATCGGGGCCAGGGCGGCCGAGGTCTGTCTGCCGCCGTAGCCGATGCTGGTGGCCTCGACCTCGGCGCGCACCGGGTTGTGGAGGGTCATCTCCAGCGCGGGCACGACGAAGCCGGTGTCCTTGTCCGCGCTGTCCAGGTCGACGGTGGCGGACAGCTGCTGCCCCCAGTCGACGGGCACCTTGTAGAAGAGGGTCTGCCCGGGGGTGATCTCGTCGCGCCAGACGCCCTCCCCAAGAGCGGTCGCGGCGGCGAAGCCCGCACCGCCCCGGAGGCGTACGGGCTCGGCGACGGGGGGCGTGGGGGTGGCGGAGTCCCACTCCTCGGGCACGTCCGTGGCGCCGGTCCTCTCCAGGGGTGGCTCGGAGACGGGTGCGAGCTCCAGCTCCCAGGGCTGGTCCGACTCGGGGCCGGAGCCGGTGTCCGTGCGCTCGACGACGACGTAGTACGTGCCGGCCTCCTGGCACAGCCCCTTGCCGGGCTTGATCTCCCGCGCGCCCCAGGCGGTGAGCGGGCGCGGGCTGCGGGACGCCCCCACGGTCACGGTGTCGCGCGAGCAGCCGACGCTGTCGGCGTTCTGCACGGAGACCTTGATCCCGTCGCCGCTCGCGAGGGTGGCGTCGGCGCGGGGGACGGCCGTCACGGAGACGTAGGCGTTCGAGGTGTCGTCGAGTTCGAGACGGTAGTAGGCCTTGCCGCCTGCCGTGAAGGAGCTCCGGTAGGTGGTGCCGGGTTCCAGGCGTTCGGCGTTGCCGGTGCCCGTCGCGGCCGGGACGCTCCGGGCGTCGCCGTCGAAGCCGTAGGACGGCACGGCCGCCACGGCCACGGCTCCCGGGAGACCCGCCGACGCCGCACAGACCACCAGCGCCACGGCGGTGACCCGCACGACGGCCCTGACCACGACAGCCCTCACCACGACAGCCCTCACCACGACAGCCCTGACGACGACAGCTCGCCATACAGCGGGTCGCCATACAGCGGGTCGCCATACAGCGGGTCGTCCTACGGCGACCGCCCGTCCCGCACGCCGGCCCATGACACGCCCCCTCGTCCGCTCGCCGGCACCTGGTCCTGCCAGGGACCCGACCGTGGGCCATCCTGCCCCGCCGGCCCCCGCACCACCCCCGCATTCCGCACGAGCGTCCGATACGTACCGCCGCGTCCACGCCCTCTCACCGGAGACGGCGCGCCGCGCAACACAAAACCCCGACCGCGAAGCACGGCCGGGGTCTGTTCAGTTTCCGGTATCGGTACTCACGAACCCGTGGGCACGGAGTCGGTCGCCTCCGTCCACAGATCCTGCTCGGCGCGATCCGCCTGGATCTGGCGGTACACGAGGAGCCCGCCGATGGCGGCCAGTGCGACCAGGAGAAGCTTCTTCACCGCGCGACCTCGTCTTTCGTTGACGTAGGGGACCTCTGGCGCCCGACTATACACACCGACCGATATCGATCGGTGACCTGCGTCGGGCCCTCAACTCCCGCCCTCGGCGGCGCATTGGACGGCTCGGGGGGCAGCGGATCAGGCGCTCCGACCGGAGGGTGATCACGCCGCCACGGAGAGCGATTTCGCCCTGCCTGATCCTGTTTCTACTATTTTTCTCCCCTTTTGCGGCCATCCGAGTGGTGTTCATCGGAACATCCCCACGCCATGAGCGTCGGTCCACCACTTCGTTCCCCCCATACACATCATGAGGAAAGTACGCAAATCGCCCAGTCCGAAAGTGAGGGGACATGGCCGAGAACCGGGTCATGCAGCTCTGGACCACCATCATTTCCGCCCTCGTCGCCCTGTGCGCCGCGCTCGGATTCGTCACGGCGGCCGCCACGACCGCGGTAGCGCAGACCGAGCCGACCCGCAACAGCGACCTGAGCGACAGCACCGTGCACCCGGCCGTGCCGGCGGTGTCCCCCTGGTCCCGGCTCCTCGCCCGGTCCCTGCCCCCCACGATGAAGCAGCGCATCCGCGCCGAGGCCCACGGCAAGTCGCCCAGCTGCCGCCACCGCCCCCTCCCGGAAGCGGAACCGGCCGACCAGCTCCCGACGCCCTGTGACCCCGAAGCCGCGACGGACGATCTCAGGGCGCCGGTGCCGCTCCAGCGCTGAGCCCCCGGCCCGCAGCATCCGACAGCGCGAACCGACCGACCTCGACACCACGCTCACAGGCACGAGCACCAGCACCGCTGGTACTGCGACTCGTCCCACCAGCACCTGCACCACCAGCCCCACGGCACCACCAGCACGTAACGGCGACTCGCGTACAGCCGGTACAACGCCCACGAAGCAGGCCCGGAAGCTCCCCCAGGAGCCACCGGGCCTTCGGCGTGCGCGGACGTCCGGCGAGTCCCACCGTCAGCGCAGGGTCCTCTCCTCCCGTGCCGACTCCCTCGCGCCATCCGGCCGAGAAGCGGCGCACGCACACGGATAAGGGGAGTACGCGCCCCGTTCGTACGCCCCTGCCGGGCGGAGCCCTCCGAGCGGCCGTAGGCTGAGCCGCGGTTGTCAGCTTGTCGGCGGCACGCCAAACGACGGACGCCACACGGGACGAGGGACCAGGGACGACGGAGGCGTACGGCGTGAACGAGGAAGACCGGATCGACCGACCGCACGGCCGCGACGCCGCTGTCCGGCACCCCCGCGCCCCGTCCGTCCGTGACAACCGGCGGCACCAGTGGGAGAAGGACCGGGCGCGCGCGCCGCTGACCGAGCGGGCCGGTACCGGGGCGACGGAACGCGACACCGGCCTGGAGTCCCAGGACCTCGTGTTCCACGCGACGTACCGAGAGGTCAAGGCGCCGGGCGACCTCGCGGACGCGTTCGGGGTCCAGGACCGCACGGTGCTCGTCGAACGCACCTACCGGACCAGGTGCGCGGGCGAGAGCGCTCCCTTCGGCCTCGTGACCTCCTACCTCGTCCGCGACATGATCGCGGCCAACCCGGACCTGCTGGACGAGACCAAGGAGCCGTGGCCCGGCGGCACCCAGAACCAGCTCCACACCGTCGGCATCGAGGTGGACCGTGTCGAGGAACGCGTCACCGCCCGTGCGCCGACCCCCGAAGAGGCCCGGGAACTGGACCTGCCGGCCGGCACACCGGTGATCCTGCTCCGCAAGACCTCCTACGACATCGACGGCCGCGCGGTGAACATCGCCGACGTCACCCTGCCAGGCGACCGTACGGAGTTGCTCTTCACCACCCGCCTGGAAAGGTGGTGAGCGCGGTGGGCTCCGCCGTGGACGCCGCCGCGAGCCGGCGCATCGTCGTCCTCACCGCCGTGCACGCCCCGTCGGCCCCGTACCTGCCGGAGGCCTACGCGTCGCTGTGCGAGCAGGAGTTGTCCGACGGCTGGGAGTGGCACTGGGTGATCCAGGAGGACGGCACGACGGACGAGGTCTCCCCGTACGTCCCCGACGACCCGCGGGTGACCTTCCGCCAGGGGCGCCGGGGCGGGCCGGGTGTCGCCCGCACCATCGCGCTCGCCCACGCCGAGGGCGCGTACGTGAAGGTGCTGGACGCGGACGACCGGCTCACCCCGGGCGCCCTGGCCCGGGACCTGGCCGCCCTCGAGGGCGACCCCGCGATCGGGTGGGCGACCTCGCGCGTCCTCGACTTCCTTCCGGACGGGTCGACGGTCGGCTTCGCCGGAGACCCGCCCGACGGGCCGATCGAGCGCGGTGACGTCCTCGGCTTCTGGAAGGAGAACGACTTCCGGGCGCCGGTGCACCCGGCGACCCTGTGCGTACGGCGGGATCTGCTGCTCGCGCTGGGCGGCTGGATGGCCCTGCCCGCGTCGGAGGACACCGGGCTGCTGCTCGCCCTCAACGCGGTGAGCCGCGGGTGGTTCTCGAAGGAGGTGGGGCTCCTCTACCGGAAGTGGGGCGGTCAGGCCACAGGACAGGCGGCACACGTGGACCCGGCCGAGCGCGATGCCCGCATGGCCGTCGTGGAGGCGAGGGCGAGGGCGCTGGCGTCGTTCCGGTGGCGTCGCCCCTGAGCGGGGTTTCGGCCGGCCCCGGTACGGGTGGGCCGGGCTACCTGATGACGATGGCCTGGGAGGGGCACCTCTCCGCCGCCTCCCGCACCCGCGGATCGTCGCCCGCGTCCTCACGCCCCGGTATGACGGCTCCGAACCCATCCGCCTCGGTGAAGACGGACGGCACCCTGTAGACGCACTCGCCGGAGCCGTAGCACTGGTCGGGGTCCACGGAGATCCTCATGTGCACTCCAGTCGCGATGCGAACCAAGAGACCGTCACGACCTGACTGCCCTCCGTGCGGCTCGCTCAACCGGCTCGGTGGCCGGCCACGGCCATCCAGTGGGCGACCCTGCGCAGGGTGGCCTCGTCGAGCCGGTCCACGACGGTCCGGACGGCCGCCACGTCGTCCGGTGCCAGGTCGTAGAGGCCCGCTCTGCTCAGACCGGCCATGAGCACCTGGTGCCGGCGATCGTGCATCCGCTCCGCGAGTCGGCTCGGCTCCCCGGCGCCCTGGGACGCCGACCCGGACGTGGATCCGGACGCCGATCCGGACGCCGACCGGGACGACGTGTCCGGCGCTACGGCCGTGTCGGCCCTGGCTACGGCCGTGTCGGCCGTGGCTACGGCCGTGTCGGTCGTCGGGGCGGCCGTGTCGAAGCGCCGCCACGCGCCGTCCTGCGGGCCCCACAGCGCGACGGTGACCTCGTCGCCCCGCGCCCGCATGACCTGGGCCATCTCACCGATCGCGTACACCACCGGTGAACGGTCGGGCGATTCCGCACCCAGCCGCCACGTCCCCGACGACGCTTCGTAGAACATCGCGGCCCAACGGGGAACCCCCGGCGGCTGCGGGCTCTGGGCACGGGTCTCCATGGCATCCACCCCTTCGGAAGCGGCACGGCAGGGCGACGATAACTGACGGGCCGTCAGCTAGCCAGGGGTGTGAGGGCCCTCAGCCGAAGCCGTGGGCGTGGCCGAACTCGTCGCCGTGCTGTGGGGTGCCGTGCTGTGGGATGCCGGGGGCGTTCAAGCGCTCCCCTGCCGCACGCCGCACCGTTCGGCACCGGTCCCTCCCCTCGTGCGGACCGCTGCCGAACGGTGCGGGCGGCGTCGGTCCGCGCCGTGCGGGCGTGGACCGAGGTAAGCCGGGAACCCGTGGCGATGGAGGCAGCAGTCCGGACGTGGGACTGCTTGACGGGTTCCCGCACGCTCATGCGACGGGAGTGTCGCGACCGTCTGGGACATCCGGCGGAAATTGGCCGGGAACATGCGGCGCCATGAGCTGTCTCCTAGCGCTGAGCTGGTGGCCTGTGTGGGCGACGCCCGGTGGATGCGCTACTGCGACGGGATCCTGCCATCCCAGGGGTCGTTCGGAGGAGGTTCCGGTGTCCGGTCAGCCGCTTTACCGCAGGTCAGCTGTATAAAGTGAGTTTTCCGGACCGGATGCCAGCTGCGGGGGAGTAAAGGGGTGGAGACCTTGGGTTCCGGCTCGGGGGCACGCACAGCCTTCGCGGAACGTCTCGCGCTGCTCTACAAGGAGGCCGGCAACCCTCCCCTCAAGCGCGTGTCCGAGGCCGTCGCCCGTCTCCAGCGGTCCGACGAACGAGGCCGGCCCGTACGGGTCTCCGCCCAGCGGATCAGTGACTGGCGACGGGCGAGGAACGTGCCCGCCCAGTTCGCCGCCCTGGCGGCGGTGCTCCACGTCCTCATCCCCGAAGCACGCCGCCTGCGTCCCGTGCCCGTGTCCACGGGTCTGTACGACCTGGCCCAGTGGCAGCGCCTGTGGGAGCGCGCGCTGGCCGACCCGGTCGGTGACGGCCCCGAGCCGTCCGAGGAGGAGAGGCCCTCCGGCGAACCCCCGCCGGTGCCGCCCGGCGTCTGCCCGTACCGGGGCCTCGCCTCGTACCGCCAGGAGGACGCCCGGTGGTTCTTCGGCCGCGAGCGGAGCACGGAGGCCCTCGTCGCCCAGCTCGGCGCCGCGGAGGAGACCGGTGGCCTGGTGATGCTGGTGGGCGCCTCGGGAGCGGGCAAGTCCTCCCTGCTGAGCGCCGGCCTGGTGCCCGCGCTGCGCAACGGCCCACCGGGCGGGCCGGTGTCCACCGCCACCGAGGACGGCCGGTGCAGGAAGGTCCTCCAGCTCGTCCCGGGAGCCGATCCCCTCGGGGAGCTGACCCGCTCCGTCCCCGGACTCGCCGAGGTCCTCGCCGACGTCGCCCGGACCACCGCCGGGGGACCCGGTGCGGCGAAGGAGCCCGGCGCCCCGGACTTCGCACAGGCGGTACGGGACGCCGTCACGGCATGGGCCCACTCCGAACCCGCCGCCCCCGAACGCGCCGCCCCCGAGGCGACCGCCTCCGAACCCGCCGCCCCCGAGTCCGCCGACTCCACCGTGGTCTCGGGCCTCACCGAGGTCTCGGACTCCGCCGAGCCCGCCCGGCCCTCCACAGGCTCCGCGCCCTCCACAGGCTCCGCACCGTCCACAAGCTCCGCGCCCTCCGCGAGTTCCACGCCCTCCGCGCCCCCCACATCCGCCGCGGTCTCCCCGTCCCCCGCGGCCCCCGCATCCCCCGCGCCCTCCCGAGACCGCCCGGTCGTCATCGTCGACCAGTTCGAGGAGACGTTCACCCTCTGCCCCGACGAGGCGACCCGGCGCACCTTCATCCAGCTCCTCCACGCCGCCTGCACACCCGCCGCCCCGGGCGACCCGGCCCCCGTCCTCGTCATCCTCGGCATCCGGGCCGACTTCTACGAGCAGTGCCTCGGCTACCCCGAGCTGGCCGACGCGCTGCAGCACCGGCACATGGTGCTCGGCCCCCTGACCACCACGGAGCTGCGCGAAGCGGTCACCGGACCCGCCAAGGCCGTAGGGCTCGAACTCGAACCCGGGCTCGCCGAGTTGATCGTCCGTGAGGTCAGCGCGGACGGCCCCCGAGGCGCGCACGACGCGGGCGTGCTCCCGCTCCTCTCCCACGCCCTGCTCGCCACCTGGCAGCGCCGCAAGGCCGGCAGGCTGACGCTGGCCGGCTACCGCGCGGCCGGCGGCATCCAGGGAGCGGTGGCGGCGACCGCCGAGCGCGCCTGGTCCAGTCTCGACCCGGCGGCGCGTACGGCCGCGCGGCTGCTCCTGCTCCGCCTGGTCCGCCTGAGCGAGGACACCCAGGCCACCCGCCGGCGCGGAACCCGGCGCCAGCTGGCGGCGGAGTCGACGGACCCGGACAAGACCGAGGAGTCCCTCGAAGCGCTGGTCCGCGCCCGGTTGGTGACGCTCGACGCGGAGACCGTGGAGATCACCCACGAGGCCCTGCTGCACGCCTGGCCCCGGCTGCGCGACTGGATCGACGAGGACCGGGGCGGCAACCTGCTCCGCCAGCGCCTGGAGGAGGACGGCAGGGCCTGGGAGAGCTCGCTCCGTGACTCGTCGCTGCTCTACCGGGGTTCCCGTCTCGAACAGGCCCGCGCGTGGGCGGAGTCGGCCGGCGACACCTACCTGACCCGGAGCGCGGTGGAGTTCCTGGCCGCTTCGGTCAGGCTCCGCAAGCGCACGGTGTGGATCAGCCGGGCCGCCGTGTCGACCCTGGTCGTCCTGGCGATCGTGGCCGTCGGCGCGGCGGTCGTCGCCTGGCAGCAGCGCAATGACGCCGTGTTCGAACAGGTCGTCGCCGAGGCCGACCGCGTCCAGTACACGGACCCGTCGCTGTCCGCCCAGCTCGACCTGGTCGCCCACCACCTGCGGCCGGACGACGAGGGCACGATCAACCGGCTGATCTCGATCGTCAACGCCCCGCTGGCCACCCCGCTCCTCGGCCACACCGGCGCCGTCTACCTCACCTCCTTCAGCCCCGACGGACGGCTGCTGGCCACCGCCAGCTACGACCGGACCGTACGGCTGTGGGACGTGAGCGATCCGACGCGGCCCGAGCCGCTGGGCAAGCCCCTCAGGGGCCATACGAGTTGGGTGAGCAGCGCCGTCTTCAGCCCGGACGGCCGCACCCTCGCCAGCGCCGGGGACGACGGCACGATCCGGCTGTGGGACGTACGGGACCCCGGTCGCCCGAAGCCGCTCGGTACGCCCCTGACCGGGCACAAGGGCACGATCTACCTGCTCGCCTTCAGCCCGGACGGGCGCACGCTGGCCTCCGTCGGCGAGGACAGCACCGTACGCCTGTGGAACATGGCCGATCCGGGCCGTCCCGCGTCGCTGGGCGCTCTGACCGGACACACCGCCGCCGTGCGCTCGGTCGCGTTCAGCCCCGACGGACGGACGCTGGCGGCCGGCGGCGACGACGACACGATCATGCTGTGGGACGTCACCGCCCCGGCCCGTCCGGACCTCCTGCGGACGCTGACCGGCCACACCGACCTGGTGCACTCGGTGGCCTTCAGCCCCGACGGGCGCACCCTCGCGAGCGGCGGCGCCGACGACACCATCCGCCTCTGGGACGTGACCCACCCGCGCCGGGCCGCCCAGCTCGGCCCACCGCTCACCGGCCACACCGCCCCGATCTGGTCGGTGGCCTTCAATTCCGACGGCACCACGCTCGCCGCGGCCAGCGCCGACAGCACGGCGAGTCTGTGGAACGTCAGCGATCCGGCGTACCCGTCCCAGGTCGGCGAACCCCTCGCGGGGAGCAGCGGCGAGATGTACGCCCTGGGCTTCAGCCCCGACGGCCGCACCCTCGCCACCGGAAGCGGCGACAGCAAGGTCCGCCTGTGGTCGATCCCCACATCGGACATGATCGGCCGCAGCGGAGCCTTCCGCCCGGACGGGCGGGTGCTCGCCACGGCCGCGCGCGACGGAAGCGTCCGGCTGTGGAACGTGGAGACCCCCGACCGCCCGGTTCTGCTGAACCAACCGTTCATGCCCGGGGACGGCGGACAGCGCTCGCTGGTGTTCTCCCCCGACGGCCGCACCCTCGCGGTGCTGACGGGCAGCCGCGCGGTCCACCTGTGGAACGTCACCGACCCGGCCCACCCGGTCTCCTACGGGCCGCCCATCGAGCTGCGCACCCGGTTCATGGGCCCCGAGGCGCTGGCGTTCAGCCCCGACGGCCGCACCCTCGCCACCGCCTACGACGACCGCACCCTGCAGCTCTGGAACATCGCCGACCCCTCCCGCCCCGTCCCGTTCGGCGCCCCGCTCACCGGCCACAGGGGTTACGTCAACGCCCTGGTCTTCAGCCGGAACGGCCGGACCCTGGCCAGCGGCAGCGCGGACGGCACCATCCGCCTCTGGGACGTGACCGACCCCCGCCACGCCGCCCCCCTCGGCACGCCCCTCAAGGGCCACGCCGGACCGGTCAACACCCTCGTGTACAGCCCCGACGGCCGCACCCTGGCCAGCGGCAGCGACGACGACACGGTCCGCCTGTGGAACGTCACCGACCCCCTCGAGGCCACCCAGCGGCACTCCCCCCTCACCGGCCACACCGAAGCGGTCGTCTCCCTGACCTTCAGCCAGGACGGCCACACCCTCGCGAGCGGCGGCAACGACAACACGGTCCGCCTGTGGAACGTCACGGACCCCTCCGACGCGACCCCCATCGGCCAGTCGATGAGTCCCAACGCCAAGACGGGCAACTTCCTGTCCTTCAGCCCCAAGAGCCACATGATCGGGGTGTCGAGCGGCACGGACACCGTCCGGCTGTGGAACCTCGACGTCGACCAGGCCATCGACCACATCTGCTCGACCACGCGGGGCGTCCTGACCCGGGAGAAGTGGCACGAGTACCTGCCCCGCCTCTCGTACGAGCCGCCCTGCGACGAGTGACAGGAAAGTGATCCCGGTCACAACACCGGAGTCCACTCGAGCAGTCCCTCCCCCCGGCCCACCAGCCTTGTTAGCCTTGGCCATAGCCCGGTCGCTAGTGCATCCCCCGTCGCTAGCGGCCGGGCCTTCGCATGCCCTCCGCGACCAGCCCTCACGCCGGCAGGCGCCGCCCTGCCCCTCGACGGTGATCTTCTGTGCCCCCCAAGAAACTTTCAGAAGACAAACCGCTCGACTCATAAGGTGCCGGAATGAGTTACGGGCGACATAAAATAAAAAACGCTCTCCCCAACGTTTTCACGCGCCACGGTCACTCATTTGCCGCGCATCCGGAGGAGAGGAAGCGGCGTTAGCGAGGTATGACGAAAGCTAGGTTCAATGGCTTGCCTCACCGCAGTGCAAGGAAGGATAATCTGCCTGCGAGCCGTGATGTGACAGCGGGACAATCCACTTACCCGCCCGGTGTCGCACATTCGGCGCTTGAGGTACGTGACACCTTGCACGGGGACGGCGCGCGGGTCGAGCTCCTGGTGACCGAGTCACTGCTCCGCGAATTCCTCACACTGCTGGAGGCGGCCCAGGAGGAACTCAATCAGCGGTGGAAGGGCCGGGAAGACTCCGGCTGCCACGCGGACCGCGCCTGACGGGGGCGGATTTCCATGAATCACGACTATGCGGATCCCGCCTTTGTGCGGCGTGAATGGTATTCCGACGCATACCCCTACAGGTCGGGGACCAGCCGGCACGGTACCCCCGTCGACACCCTGCACTCAGGGGAACCCTTGGTACCCCCCGACTCGGGCTGGGACCCGGTTGAGGAACTCGCCTACCTCTTGCAGGAGGCCGCTCCGGCGGAGCAGGCGGCCACGGTGCCGCCACCTCGCAGCGAGCCACCGGCCGGCGTCGACTTCACCGACCCGATGGAGAACCTGGCCCAGATCACCGCTCAGCTGCCACCCATCCGACGCTCCTCCGCCGGGCACCGGAAGATCCGAGTCAGGAAACTCCGACTCAAGTGGTTGCAGACCGGTAGCTTCGTCATCGTCGCATTCGTTGCCGTCATCGTGGCAATGGTGAGTGTCTTCGGCGGAATGGTGGCCTACGGACCTCTGCAGAACATCACGTCCGGCACGAAGGGCGGGATGATTCCCTGGTGGCCCGTTCTCGTGTACGGCCCCTGGATGGTGGCCTCTCTCTCCATTCTGCGCAGCGCCTTGCACCAGCGCCGGGCCCTGCACTCATGGTTCATCGTTCTGCTGTTCTCCTCCGTCGCGATGATGCTGTGCGTAGCACAGGCCGAAAAAACCTTCACCGGTATCGCCGGAGCCGCTCTGCCCGCCCTCGCGTCTCTGGCGTGCTTCCAGCAACTCGTCCGACAAATCACCTTGACTCTGCCACCGCAACAGGGCACGCGCCGCCACCGCCGGTAGCGTCACCACCTCATACCCGCGCAGTCTTCCGACGCCACGAACAGGCTTTCGTTCACGCACCGATCCGCGCGGCCGCCGGGCGCAGCCTCCTGACGCGGCCGTCCGGGGCGGAGGCGGGGAGGCAGAAGGCAGGAGGCAGAACGGCGGCGGATCGACCCGACGGGCCGCTCCCGGACCGTCCACCGCCTCGTGGAACGGCCCGTGTGCGCCGCATCGCGAGGCGGCCGGCCTGGACCACCCCCGCGGCACCTGCTCGCCTTCTCACGGTGCGCCCAAGGCCGCCCCGGCGATCCTCGGGGGGCCGGATCAGCAGGACCATGAACGTGTCTGGACGCACGGGTGGGCGACAGCGAGCGGGAAGCCGTGGCGATGCCCGCCGACTCCCGGAAGCCCCGCTCATCGGCTGACGGGCTGCCCGCCACCGTTCACGGCCGTTGATGCCAGCCGGTGGATGACGAAGACCCCCGGTCCATCCGGACCGGGGGTCTTCTCGCTGGTTCGTGTCTGTTGGTGTCAGCTGCTGATGTCACGCGCCGGGGCGGCCGGGCTCATCAGCGATCCCGAAGCAGGAACCGTGAGATGGACATCAACGCAGACGGCGACACCGGGGGCTCGCGGACAAGGAGTCGACGCAGGGTGCGCCGCCCGCGACATGGTCCGTCGGACCGGCCGCAGCCGCCGGTGTCGGCCGGGTAGGTGACGACTCGCGTTCCTCGGTCTCCGCTCCCTGGTCTTCGACGGGCCTACTGCCCGCCCCTCGTCCTCTAGCCGACCTCGTACCGGCCGACCTCCAGGAAGTGGCGCAGCGCTTCCGGGGTGTTGTCGTCGAGGGCAGCGCCGGCCGCTGCGCGCAAGGCGTCGCTGATGTCGGGGTCGGCGAGGAGCCGGGAAATGGCGACCCGGTCGTCCTCGGCCTGGGCCAGGCGGTAGCCCGTCTCCAGCCAAGCGCGCGTCTGCTGGGGATTGTCGTTGTCGAGAAGCTGGTTGACTTCCGCCAGGACGCGCTTGCCGCTGTCCGGGTCAGCGAGAATCCTGGCGAGCGCGACCCGGTCGTCCTCGGCCTGGGCGAGGGGGTAGCCCGTCTCCAGCCAAGCGCGCATCTCCTCCACGGTGCCGCTGTCGAGGAGCGCGTTCGCCTCCCGGATCACGCGCTTGCCGCTGTCGGGGTCGGCGAGGATGCGGGATATCGCCACCCGCAGGTCGTCCGCACTCATCTCGTCGTAGGGCGAGCCGGCCGTCGCGACGGCGGCTGCGGGGGCGATGGAGGCGGCCATGGACGGTGTAGCGAGTAACAGCGCCGGGGCAAGAGCGCCTGCGGCCACAGCCAGGATCACGCGAGTCGATCTCATGAGGTCAACCACCTTTGTCATCTTCAAGGAGTGCAGGTGCTGGGATTCTCCCAGGAGGGGACGGGCTGGCGCAGTGCCTTGATCAGGCAGCCTTCGCCGATCCCGCTTGCCGGTGGCTCGCATCACTGCGGCTGACCCGCCGCCCGAAGGACCGCTGTGTCCCGTTGTGTATTCGCGGCACAAGCGGCTCGCTCTCCCTCGACCCACCACTCTCCCTGACCGTGGCTGGAGTGCGTCGGGTGCTCGACTCAGATGGACAGAGAGATGTCAAAGACCCCCGGCCCTGTCGGACGGGGGTCTTCTCGCTGGTGGGGCCAACAGGATTTGAACCTGTGGCCTCATCCCTGTCAGCTCGATCACGGTGAGCTGACGGCACCAGCTAACGAGCTCCCGGCCTCGGATGCGCTTCCGCTGGGAGCCGCGTCTGACCGCCCTCGTCCGCGTCTGTTGGTGTCAGGTGTCAGGGCTCCCCTTGACAGCTGCGCAGAGGAACTACCAAGGGAACCCGTGAACGGTGATTCAAACGGATCTTGCCCCAGAGCAGGAACGACGCGAGCGTGACCGCCGCCTCGTAGGAGGTGGCGGTCTTCTCATATCGGGTCGCGATGCCGCGAGGGTGTCGTACGGCGCGAAGGGGCTGCTCTCATAGGTCCACTCACGTGGTATTGCGCCGCTATCCCGATCCCCCTCCTCGGTCGCTTGGCCCGTCGGGACGCTGTCCGACCCAGACCGTACCCTGGCCGCGTTCACACGACTGAGGAGGTATTCCCGTGGATCCCACGACCGCCCGCTTCGTCTCGTCCGCCACGGCCCTACCGGCTGCCGCACTCGCGGCGGTGTACGAGGCTTTCATGGAGCGGTGGCCCCGGGGCGGCCGTGAGGGCAGCCGGGTGGCGCGAGTGTCCGCCTCGGAGCACTCCTGGATCGACCACGCCGTCAGATCGGCGTTGCTCCCCCGTGCCGTCGAGCTGGAGCAGGTCCGCGCAAGCCTTCACTCGAACAGCAAGTCTGCCTGCGTCATTGCCGCACGGGCGGTGCACAAGCGCATGAAACTGACCGAGGCTCAGTACCGCGCTCTCCTCGACCCCTTCACTTTGGCCGGTGTCCCCGTGCCCGACCGGGACGGCCTCCAGGGCCATGGCGGCACCTCGTGATGACCCCGAGGGGTTACGCGACGGCGTGCCCTGAGGACGATCTGATGATGCTCGCATGCCTCGAGCAGGTCAGCGGAGCGGAGGGCAGGCCGTGGGCGGCGCGTCCGAGGTAACGCACAGCTACCGGCTGCTGCGGGGCGGGCGGGTGGCGCTGGAGATTCGCGGAGAGCCGGGGCTCCTGGTCAGCACCTCCGTTCCGCCGCTCCCTGCGGGAACCTCCCCGGTGACGCATTCGTTCGCGACCGCCAGCTTCCAGCTGGCTGAAGCCGAGGGGGAGCTCGGTGCGCTTTTGCGCGAGTCATCCGACCTCGATGCTTTCCTTGAGGCGGCCGCCCGCGCGGGCTACCTGATCGAATTGACCGAGCCGGCAAGTGCCCAGGTGCGTCGGCCCTTGTCGGCTGTGGCCGCCGACGGCGCGGCCGCAGTCACCGGCGGTACCGATCGGCTCGTCGCGGTGGGGCTCAGCCTGCTCGCGGAGTTCACAACCGATCCGGTCGTGAACATCGTGGAATTGCCGGACGGACTGGGTATCTGCCTCGTCCACGCCGTGCGCGGCGGCGGCAAAATCTACGTGGCACCCGACGAGTCGACGTTGTTCGTCGGCTCAGCGGTCGACTTCGATGCCGGGCTCGGCGCGTTCCGCGACGGCATGCGTGACCCCATCAGGGAGGTGGACTGCTCGGGTGGGGGTGCGGGCGAGTGATTCGGCGGCACGTTGCGACCGACTCCGCCCGGCCATGGTCGCCTTTAAGACGGGCCCTAGTTACCCCTAGATGCGAACTACGGGCGGGACGGTCGCTGAAGTCATTCGCGCTGGTCGCGGGAGTGCTAGCAGTCTGTGGCGGTCGTCTGCGGTTGGGGCTCGGTTGCTGTGCCTCACTGCTGTACCGCCATCGGCTCACCGGGCTTCACCGGTCGGCCACATCCGCGCCTATTGCTGTCAGCCGCTGACGCCAGAAGAGTGCGCGCCGACCATGGCTGAAGTGCGTCGGGTGCTCGAGCGCGGGCGCCGCCGGCCGCCCGCGCCCGCCCGGAGGAGCGAAGCGACGACGGGTGCTTGATGAGGTGGAGAAATCCGTAACAGCTCAGATGGACAGAGAGATGTCACAAAGAGATGTCAAAGACCCCCGGCCCTGTCGGACCGGGGGTCTTCTCGCTGGTGGGGCTAACAGGATTTGAACCTGTGGCCTCATCCTTATCAGGGATGCGCTCTAACCAACTGAGCTATAGCCCCGCCGCGCTCTGCGGTGTGTGTCCCGCGCGCTGACTCCTGAAGATTAGCGCACGACCGGGGCAGTCCCAAAATCGATAGCCGGGGCAGGTCACTCGTCCTCGGCGAGCGTCAGCTCGATGCCGCCCACGAAGCCCGCGGAGAGGTTGTAGATGAACGCCCCGAGGGTCGCCAGGGCCGTCGCGAGGACGACGTCGATGACCGCGATGATCGACGTGAACATCAGGACGTGGGAGAGGGACAGGAACGACTGGAGGTCGAAGCCGTTCGACTCGTTCGAGCCGGTCGCCTCGGAGATCGTGCCGCCGACCGTCGAGAACACGCCCATCGCGTCCATGACCATCCACAGGACGGCGGCCGCGACGATCGTGCAGATGCCGAGCGCGATGGAGAGCAGGAAGCTGACCTTCATCACCGACCACGGGTCGGCCTTCGCCACGCGCAGCCGCGCCTTGCGCACGCGGGGCGTGGTGGTGGCGCCGGTGCGCGGACGGCGTACCGCGCCGGCCGGGGACTGGGCCGGATAGGCCTGCGGCGGGTGGTAGGGCCCGGAGGGCTGCTGCGATCCCCGTTCCCCGGGGAGCGGGGAGGCCTCCTGCCGGGTCTGCGGGCCTCGGGTGTCCGTCACGGTTCCCCCCTGGGATCCTCGGGATCCCTGCGATCCCTGTCCGTCGGGCGAGGGCGAGTCGGTCGTGGACGGCTTGATCGCCTTCAGCTGGGTGGTGTGCGTGTCCGCCGCCCGCCCCTCGGCGCCCCGCGCGTCCTTCGCCCCCGCGGCGGAGCCACGGCCCCCGTCGTCCGCTTCCTGACCGGCAGACGAACCGGCAGACGAACCGGCAGAGGTGCCGGCCGGCGTACCGACCGAACCGGCGCCCGTGGCTCCGCTCACGATGACTCACTCCTCGTGCTACTCGGACGAGGGCGACTCACCCTCGTCCGTGCCGCTGGTCGCGGCGTCCTCGGCGATCTCGTCCACGGCGATGTCGCCGTCGACCTCCTCCGCCTCGCGCCCCGCCTCGGCGTTACGTGCGATGCCGACCACGGCATCGCGCTTGCCCAGGTTGATCAGTTGGACGCCCATGGTGTCACGGCCCGTCTCCCTGACCTCGTTGACTCGCGTACGAATCACACCGCCGCCGAGCGTGATGGCGAGGATCTCGTCGGTCTCCTCGACCACCAGCGCCCCGACGAGCGAACCCCGGTCCTCGACGATCTTGGCGGCCTTGATGCCGAGGCCGCCGCGACCCTGGACGCGGTACTCGTCGACGGCGGTCCGCTTCGCGTACCCGCCGTCGGTGGCAGTGAACACGAACGTACCGGGTCGAACAACATTCATCGAGAGCAGCTCGTCGCCCTCACGGAAACTCATGCCCTTGACGCCCGAGGTGGCACGGCCCATGGGCCGCAGCGAGTCGTCCGTGGCGGTGAACCTGATCGACTGCGCCTTCTTGCTGATCAGAAGCAGATCGTCGTCCGCCGAAACGAGTTCGGCACCGATCAGCTCGTCGTCGGAACCGTCCTCCCGCTCCCGGAGATTGATCGCGATCACGCCGCCGGAGCGGGGCGAATCGTAATCCTTCAGCGGCGTCTTCTTGACCAAGCCCCCCTTGGTGGCCAGGACCAGGTACGGCGCCGCCTCGTAGTCGCGGATGGCGAGGATCTCGGCGATCGCCTCGTCGGGCTGGAAGGCGAGCAGGTTGGCGACGTGCTGACCACGCGCGTCACGGCCGGCGTCGGGCAGCTCGTACGCCTTGGCCCGGTAAACACGGCCCTTGTTGGTGAAGAACAGCAGCCAGTGGTGCGTGGTCGACACGAAGAAGTGGTCGACGATGTCGTCTTCCTTGAGCTTCGTGCCGCGGACGCCCTTGCCGCCGCGCTTCTGGGCGCGGTAGTCGTCCGTCTTGGTGCGCTTGACGTAGCCGCCGCGCGTGACGGTGACGACGATGTCCTCCTCGGCGATCAGGTCCTCGATGGACATGTCACCGTCGTAGGGCACCAGCATGGTCTTGCGGTCGTCGCCGTACTTCTCGACGATCGCGGCGAGTTCCTCGCTGACGATGCCGCGCTGGCGGACCGGGGAGGCGAGGATCGCGTTGTACTCGTTGATCTTCGCCTGGAGTTCGTCGTGCTCCTGGACGATCTTCTGTCGCTCCAGGGCGGCCAGGCGGCGCAGCTGCATCTCGAGGATGGCGTTGGCCTGGATCTCGTCGATCTCCAGGAGCTCCATCAGGCCGGTGCGCGCGACGTCGACGGTGTCACTGCGCCGGATGAGCGCGATGACCTCGTCGATGGCGTCCAGGGCCTTGAGCAGGCCGCGGAGGATGTGGGCGCGCTCCTCCGCCTTGCGCAGGCGGAAACGCGTCCGGCGGACGATGACCTCGATCTGGTGCGTCACCCAGTGGCGGATGAACGCGTCCAGGGAGAGGGTGCGCGGGACGCCGTCGACCAGCGCCAGCATGTTCGCGCCGAAGTTGGTCTGCAGGTCCGTGTGCTTGTACAGGTTGTTCAGGACGACCTTGGCGACCGCGTCACGCTTGAGCACGATGACCAGACGCTGGCCCGTACGGGACGACGTCTCGTCGCGGACGTCCGCGATGCCGCCGATCCTGCCGTCCTTCACCAGGTCGGCGATCTTCTGCGCGAGGTTGTCGGGGTTGACCTGGTAGGGCAGCTCCGTGACCACCAGGCACTGGCGGTTCTGGATCTCCTCGACCTCGACGACCGCGCGCATGGTGATGGAGCCGCGGCCCGTGCGGTACGCCTCCTCGATGCCCTTGCGGCCGACGACGAGCGCGCCGGTCGGGAAGTCGGGTCCCTTGATGCGCTCCATCAGCGCGTCCAGGAGCTCCTCGTGCGAGGCCTCCGGGTTCTCCAGGTACCACTGGGCGCCGGCCGCGACCTCGCGGAGGTTGTGCGGCGGGATGTTGGTCGCCATACCGACCGCGATACCGGCAGAGCCGTTGATCAGCAGGTTCGGGAAGCGGGCCGGCAGGACGGTCGGCTCCTGGGAGCGGCCGTCGTAGTTGTCCGTGAAGTCGACGGTCTCCTCGTCGATGTCCCGGACCATTTCCATGGACAGCGGCGCCAGCTTGCACTCGGTGTAGCGCATCGCCGCCGCCGGGTCGTTGCCCGGGGAGCCGAAGTTGCCGTTGGAGTCCACCAGCGGCATCCGCATCGACCACGGCTGGGCGAGGCGCACCAGGGCGTCGTAGATCGAGGAGTCGCCGTGGGGGTGGTAGTTGCCCATGACGTCACCGACGACACGGGCGCACTTGTAGAAGCCGCGCTCGGGGCGGTAGCCGCCGTCGTACATGGCGTACAGGACGCGGCGGTGAACGGGCTTGAGACCGTCACGTACGTCGGGCAGCGCGCGGGACACGATGACGGACATCGCGTAGTCCAGGTACGAGCGCTGCATCTCCGTCTCGAGCCCGACGGGCTCGACGCGCATCGCGACTTCGCCGCCCTCTTCAGGGGTGACGGGGGTGTTCTCGTCGGCCATTGCTGGTGAGGATCCTTCCTGGTGCGGTCAGCTGAGACCGACTCAGATGTCGAGGAAGCGGACGTCCTTGGCGTTGCGCTGGATGAACGCGCGGCGGGCCTCTACGTCCTCGCCCATGAGGACCGAGAACAGGTCGTCGGCCTGGGCGGCGTCGTCGAGGGTGACCTGGCCGAGGACCCGGTGCTCCTGGTCCATCGTGGTCACGCGCAGTTCCTCGGCGTTCATCTCGCCGAGGCCCTTGAAGCGCTGGATCGAGTCCTCGCGGATGCGCTTGCCGCGCTGCCGGCCCATCTCGATCAGCGCGTCGCGCTCACGGTCCGAGTAGGCGTACTCGATGTCGTCCCGGCCCCACTTGATCTTGTACAGCGGGGGACGGGAGAGGTACACGTGCCCGGCCTCGACCAGCGGCCGCATGAAACGGAAGAGGAAGGTCAGCAGCAGCGTGCTGATGTGCTGGCCGTCGACGTCGGCGTCCGCCATCAGGATGATCTTGTGATAGCGGAGCTTCTCGATGTCGAAGTCCTCGTGCACGCCGGTGCCGAAGGCGGAGATCAGCGCCTGGATCTCCTGGTTCTGCAGGATCTTGTCGATCCTGGCCTTCTCGACGTTGAGGATCTTGCCTCGGATCGGGAGGATCGCCTGGTACTGCGGGTTGCGGCCGGACTTGGCCGAGCCGCCGGCGGAGTCACCCTCGACGATGAAGATCTCGCACTTGGTGGGGTCGTTCGACTGGCAGTCGGACAGCTTGCCCGGCAGCGACGCCGACTCCAGCAGGCCCTTGCGGCGGGTCAGGTCACGGGCCTTGCGGGCCGCCACGCGCGCGGTGGCCGCCTGGATGCCCTTGCGGACGATGTCCGCCGCCTCGACCGGGTTGCGGTCCAGCCAGTCGTTGAGGTGCTCGTAGACCGCCTTCTGGACGAAGGTCTTCGCCTCGGTGTTGCCCAGCTTGGTCTTGGTCTGGCCCTCGAACTGGGGCTCGCTCAGCTTGACCGAGATGATCGCGGTCAGACCCTCGCGGATGTCGTCACCCGTGAGGTTGTCGTCCTTCTCCCGCAGCAGCTTCTTGTCGCGCGCGTACTTGTTGATCAGGTTCGTCAGCGCCGCGCGGAAGCCCTCCTCGTGGGTACCGCCCTCGTGCGTGTGGATGATGTTGGCGAAGGAGTAGACACCCTCGGTGTAGCCACCGTTCCACTGCATCGCGACCTCGAGGGACAGGCTCCGGTCCTTGTCCTCGGCCTCCAGGCCGATGACGGAGGGGTGCACCGCCTCGCCCTTGCGCGAGTTGAGGTACTTCACGAAGTCGACGATGCCGCCCTCGTAGTGGTACGTGACGGTCTTGACCTCGGACTTCTCGTCCGCACCGGCCTCGTCCGCGCCGGTCACGGCCTTGGCGGACTCACGCTCGTCGGTGAGTTTGATCGTCAGGCCCTTGTTGAGGAACGCCATCTCCTGGAAGCGCCGCGAGAGCGTCTCGAAGGAGTACTCGGTGGTCTCGAAGATGTCGCCGTCGGCCCAGAAGGTGACCGAGGTGCCGGTCTCCTCGGTGGCCTCGTGCTTGGCCAGCGGGGCCGTCGGGACGCCCATCTTGTAGTCCTGCGTCCACCGGTGGCCGTCGGTCTTGACCTCGACGGAGACCTTGCTCGACAGCGCGTTCACGACCGAGACGCCGACACCGTGCAGACCACCGGAGACCGCGTAGCCTCCGCCACCGAACTTGCCGCCCGCGTGCAGCACGGTCAGCACGACCTCGACGGCCGGCTTTCCCTCGGACGGGACGATGCCGACCGGGATGCCACGGCCGTTGTCGACGACGCGCACGCCGCCGTCGGCGAGGATCGTCACGTCGATCGTGTCCGCGTGGCCGGCCAGGGCCTCGTCGACGGAGTTGTCGACGACCTCGTACACGAGGTGGTGCAGGCCTCGCTCACCGGTGGAACCGATGTACATACCGGGTCGCTTGCGGACCGCGTCCAGACCCTCGAGGACGGTGATGGCGCTGGCGTCGTACGAGGCGGTGACCTCGCCGTTCGACGAGGTCACCGCGGCGTCGGCGCCGGCGTCGGTGGACGGGATGTTCTCGTTGGGGTTGCCGGAATCGGCCACGAAGCGCCCTTTCTGGCACAGCACGAGCCGGGCTCGTCGGCGGGTTGCCGGAGCGGCTGCGGCATGTTGCGTTGGTAAGCCCTGATCAGCGTTGCTCAGCTTTTCCCGGACGGTCCCCACGTTTGGGGCGGGATTGGCTTCCAGTCTACCGGTAGCGCCGACAGTGATGGGGGTTTGCCGGTACCTGAGTCCGCATGTGCCGCCCTCAACCGGTCTCGACCGGGTCCCCATATCTGGAAAGGGGCTCCAAGAGGCTCACGGAGGCACTCAGCGCTTCTGGCTCTCCACCCTTGGCTACCGAGGAGTCAGGTACGGATTCGCACCTGCGTGCGGACACGGACAGCAACGGCCGGGACGGTACGAGTCGACCGTCCCGGCCGTCGGATACGTGATGGATGTCACCCGTAGGTGTCGCCGGGGCCCGTGCTGCCCGGGGCGCGCAGAGGGCCGTAGCGGCGGGCGGGACCCGTGGGGCCCTGCACCCGGATCTGCCGCACCCGGCCGTGCCCCAGATCCTCGTTGAGACGCGCGACCAGTGTCGGAGCGAGCAGGCGCAGGTTCGTCGCCCAGGCCGTGGAGTCGCACCGCACGACCAGCACCCGCTCGTCCTCGTCGTACCGCTCCGGCTCGCAGTGCTTGGCCACGTCCTCGCCGACGATCTGCGGCCAGCGGCCCATCACCCCGCCGACCGCGGCCGGCGCCTCCCAGCCGCGCTCGGTGAGCAGCCGGTTGATCGCGGCGCCGAGCGCCATCGGGTCGCGGCCGTCCGCGCGCGCGCCGGAACGCAGACCGCCACCGCGCCGCGCCTGCTTCTTCTGCTGCGCCGCGTCCCCCCGCGCGCGTGCCTGCTCACGCGCCGCCCTCAGCGCCACGCGCGCGAGGTCGACTCCGGAGGGCTCGGGCGTCTTCTTCGGTTCCCGGTCGGTCATACGCGTTCCACCGTCCCGTCGGACACGGCGTACCGCGCCCCCGTGAGCACGTGCGGCACGTCGTCGTCGACCGCGGCCGTCACCAGGACCTGCTCACCGGGCGCGACCAGCTCCGCCAGCCGCTCACGACGGCGGGCGTCCAGTTCGGCGAAGACGTCGTCGAGGACCAGCACCGGCTCGTTGCCCTCGGCCCGCAGCAGGTCGTAGGAGGCCAGCCGCAGCGCGAGCGCGTAGGACCAGGACTCGCCGTGGGAGGCGTACCCCTTGGCGGGCAACTGACCGAGTTTGAGCACCAGATCGTCCCGATGAGGGCCTACGAGGGTGACGCCCCGTTCGATCTCCTGCTTGCGGGCGTCGGCGAGCGCGGCCATCAGCTGCTCGTAGAGGTGTTCGCGCGTGTGCGCCTCGCCCGGCGCCGACGGCTTGTACTCCAGGGCGACCGGTCCACCACCGGGCGCCAGCTGCTCGTACGCCTTGTCCGCGAGCGGCTGGATCGCGGCCACCAGGTCGAGCCGCTGGGCGAGCAGCTCGGCGCCCACGCGCGCGAGGTGCTGGTCCCACACGTCGAGCGTCGACAGGTCCATGGCACGGCCGCCGTGGCGACGGGCCAGCGCGGCCGACTTCAACAGGGTGTTGCGCTGCTTCAGCACCCGCTCGTAGTCGGAGCGCACACCGGCCATGCGCGGCGAACGCGCCGTGATCAGCTCGTCGAGGAAACGGCGCCGTTCGCCCGGGTCGCCCTTCACCAGGGCGAGATCCTCCGGCGCGAACAGCACGGTCCGTACGATCCCCAGGACGTCACGTGGTCTGACCTGCGAGGACCGGTTGATGCGGGCGCGGTTGGCCTTGCCCGGGTTCAGCTCCAGCTCGACCAGTTGCTGCCGCTCACCCTGGCGGACCTGCGCCCGGATGACCGCCCGGTCCGCGCCCATGCGCACCAGGGGCGCGTCGGAAGCGACGCGGTGGCTGCCGAGGGTGGCGAGGTAGCCGACGGCCTCGACGAGGTTCGTCTTGCCCTGCCCGTTGGGGCCGACGAAGGCCGTGACGCCCGGGTCGAGCGGGACTTCGACCCGGGCGTAGGAGCGGAAGTCGGCCAGCGACAGATGCGTGACGTGCATGGTCGTTTCGCCGACCTCCCCCAGCGTTGTGGACCGCCGAGCGGCCCGGTGGACTACTTCTTCTCGACCGCGTGGCCGCCGAACTGGTTGCGCAGCGCCGCGATCATCTTCATCTGCGGCGAGTCCTCCTGACGGGAGGCGAACCGCGCGAACAGGGACGCGGTGATCGCCGGCAGCGGTACCGCGTTGTCGATGGCGGCCTCCACGGTCCAGCGGCCCTCGCCGGAGTCCTGTGCGAAGCCGCGCAGCTTGTCGAGGTGCTCGTCCTCGTCGAGGGCGTTGACGGCGAGGTCGAGCAGCCAGGAGCGGATCACGGTCCCCTCCTGCCAGGAGCGGAACACCTCGCGCACGTCGGTGACCGAGTCGACCTTCTCCAGCAGCTCCCAGCCCTCGGCGTAGGCCTGCATCATGGCGTACTCGATGCCGTTGTGGACCATCTTCGCGAAGTGGCCGGCGCCGACCTTGCCGGCGTGCACCGAGCCGAAGTCGCCCTCGGGCTTGAGCGCGTCGAAGATCGGCTGCACCTTGGCCACGTTCTCCGCGTCGCCGCCGTACATCAGCGCGTAGCCGTTCTCCAGGCCCCAGACGCCACCGGAGACGCCGCAGTCGACGAACCCGATGCCCTTGGCCGCCAGCTCCTCGGCGTGCTTCTCGTCGTCGGTCCAGCGGGAGTTGCCGCCGTCCACGACGACGTCACCCGGCTCCAGCAGCTCGGCGAGCTCGTCGATGGTCGACTGGGTGGCAGCACCCGCCGGGACCATCACCCAGACGACGCGCGGGCCCTTGAGCTTGCCCACAAGCTCTTGCAGGCTGTGGACATCGGCGAGGTCCGGGTTGCGGTCGTATCCGATGACGGTGTGGCCTGCGCGGCGAATCCGCTCGCGCATGTTGCCGCCCATCTTGCCGAGGCCGACGAGACCGAGCTCCATCAGTTGTTCCTTAGGTCGCTGTGTGGCGTGGGGGGGCACCTTCGTACCCATGTCCGAGCCTAAACCCGGACCCTCACGCACACCTGTGGGCATACGCGCTCATACGTACGCCCACCTGTCGGCTCTCACCTGCGGGTTTCCCCAGCGCCCGACGGGTTGTCCACCGACCTGTGGACAATCGGCCGGGCTCGCGGCACCGGCGTCAGCCGCTGAGGCGCACCGGCATGATCAGGTACTTGTAGGCCTCGTCCGCCTCGGCGTCCACCGCCGGCTTGCCGCTGAGCAGCGCGGGCTTGGTGGACGTCGTGAAGGACAGCTGGGCCACCGGGGAGTCGATGGCGCTCAAGCCGTCCAGCAGGAAGGTCGGGTTGAAGGCGATGGAGATGTCGTCGCCCTCGAGCTGGGCGTCGACCCTCTCCACAGCCTGTGCGTCGTCGCTGGAGCCGGCCTCCAGGATGAGCACTCCCTGCTCGAAGCTGAGCCGCACCGGGGTGTTGCGCTCGGCGACCAGCGCCACGCGCTTGACGGCCTCCACGAAGGGGGCGGTCTCGATGACGGCGATGCTGTTGAACTCGGTCGGGAACAGCGTGCGGTACTTCGGGAGGTCGCCCTCCAGCAGGCGGGTCGTCGTCCGCCGGCCGGCGCCCTCGAAACCGATCAGACCCTCGCCCGCGCCCGAGCCGGACAGCGCCAGCGTCACGCTGTCGCCGCTGGTCAGCGCCTTGGCGGTGTCCAGGAGCGTCTTGGCGGGCACCAGGGCGACCGCGGAGGCGTCCGGGTTCTCCGGCTTCCACAGGAACTCGCGGACCGCGAAGCGGTAGCGGTCGGTGGAGGCCAGGGTGACGGTGTCGCCCTCGATCTCGATCCGCACACCGGTGAGCACCGGCAGCGTGTCGTCACGGCCGGCGGCGATGGCGACCTGGGCGGCCGCGGAGGCGAAGACCTCACCGGGGACCGTGCCCGTCGCGTTCGGCATCTGCGGCAGCGACGGATACTCCTCCACAGGCAGTGTGTGGAGGGTGAAGCGGGACGAGCCGCAGACCACCGTCGCCCGTACACCGTCTGTGGAGATCTCCACCGGACGGTTGGGGAGGGCGCGGCAGATGTCCGCGAGCAGGCGGCCGGAGACGAGGACCGTGCCCTCCTCGTCGACCTCGGCCTCCACCGACACGCGCGCGGAGACCTCGTAGTCGAAGCTGGAGAGGCTGAGGGCACCGTCCTCGGCCTTCAGCAGGAGGCCGGCGAGGACAGGAGCCGGCGGACGGGCCGGGAGGCTGCGCGCCGCCCAGGCCACTGCCTCCGCGAGTACGTCGCGTTCCACCCGGATCTTCACTCTTGCCGCCTCCTGCTGTTGCCGGCGCTTCTCGCCCTGCCTGGCCTTCGTCGTCTGTCTCGGTGTCGTCGGCCCCTGTGAGGGGAAGGACCACCGGGGACCAGTCTGACGCACCGCACTGACAGTAGGTGCCTCTCGGGGTCAAGTCGTGACGAGGGGCAGCCGGGAGCCGATGAGCGAGTTGTGCACAGGACCCCCTTCGAAACGGATTCCGAGCTCTCTCTAGTCGGGAGTAGTAGTAGGGCCTGTGGATACCGTGGATAACCGCGTCGTCGCAGCTCAGGACCGATATTTTGTCCACGGGCCCTGTGGGCGGAGGCGGTGGACAACCGGGGTCGTCTGTGGAGAACGAAAAGTTCTGCACACACCGTGCACAGGCTGAGGCGACTTCTCCCCAGCGGCGTCCCCAGGTTTACCCGTCTTTCCCACAGCCCAACCCGGCAGCTTCGTGTGACGCCTTTCACTCGACACGGTGAGGAGGCGCGGCGGCTTGCCGAACAGTGGACAGGCATGTGGAGAAGGCGACGATCGCTGGGGACAACCGGCTCGAGCCTGTGGGTTGCCGGTGGACAACTTTGTGCACAGGGTGTGGATCGTGGCGTTGTCCACAGTCTGTGGAGAATCTTCGTCCACGAATCCACAACCAGCTGACCTGGCCTGATGATGCTGCACCAGGGGCGCCTGTGGACGCGATCTGAACAACTTCCCCCTCCCCAGGCTGTGGAGGGGAAAAAGTCGCCGAATCTGTGGAGAGTGGCCGTAACGCGGCAGGTAATCGAACAACGGGTGACCCGCGGCCGCTCCGCCGAGCCCGTCGACGGCGACCGAATGGCGGGGTGAGGGGCCGCTGACAGCACCGGGCGGGGCATCGGGGCGGGGTCGTCGGTGGCGCCAACGGCGCGGCTTGCGGGCTGGGGGCGGGCTCGTTGGTGTGGGGTGGCCTCGTCGGTGTGCCGGGCGGGCCGAGGGGGCCTCTTCGGCGTGCTGGGTGGGCTCGGGGTGGGCTCGCCAGCGCGCCGGGTGGGCTCGGGGCGGGCTCGTCATCGGTGCCGACGGGGCACGGCATGGGCGCGGGTCGGCCCCACGGCGGCGGGCGGCCGCGCATCCGCCGCCCGCCGCCGACCGCCGGGCTCGCCCCGGTACGACGAGCAGGGCGCCCCCGGGCTCAGCTCCCCGAGGCGCCCTCGACGGCCGGGTACGGCCCGGGTCAGCGGCTTCGTACGGCCCTGTCAGCCGGCCTTGATGCGGTTGGTCAGCTCCGTCACCTGGTTGTAGATGGAGCGCCGTTCGGCCATCAGATTGCGGATCTTGCGGTCCGCGTGCATCACGGTCGTGTGGTCGCGGCCGCCGAACAGCGCGCCGATCTTCGGCAGCGACAGGTCGGTCAGCTCGCGGCACAGGTACATGGCGATCTGCCGGGCCGTGACCAGGGCGCGGCCGCGCGAGGTGCCGCACAGGTCCTCGACCGTGAGCCCGAAGTAGTCGGCGGTCGCGCTCATGATGGCCGTGGAGGTGATCTCGGGGGCCGAGTCCTCGCCGCCGGGGATCAGGTCCTTCAGGACGATCTCCGTGAGCCCCAGGTCCACCGGCTGCCGGTTGAGCGACGCGAACGCCGTCACCCGGATCAGCGCGCCCTCCAGCTCGCGGATGTTGCGCGAGATCCGGGAGGCGATGAACTCCAGGACCTCCGGCGGGGCGTTCAGCTGCTCCTGCACCGCCTTCTTCCGCAGGATCGCGATACGCGTCTCCAGCTCGGGCGGCTGGACGTCGGTGATGAGACCCCACTCGAAACGGTTCCGCAGCCGGTCCTCCAGCGTCACCAGCTGCTTGGGCGGCCGGTCGCTGGACAGCACGATCTGCTTGTTGGCGTTGTGGAGCGTGTTGAAGGTGTGGAAGAACTCCTCCTGCGTCGACTCCTTGTCCGCCAGGAACTGGATGTCGTCGACGAGCAGGATGTCCATCTCGCGGTAGCGCTTGCGGAAACTGTCGCCCTTGCCGTCGCGGATGGAGTTGATGAACTCGTTGGTGAACTCCTCCGAGCTCACGTACCGCACCCGCGTGCCGGGGTACAGGCTGCGCGCGTAGTGCCCGATCGCGTGCAGCAGGTGCGTCTTGCCGAGACCCGACTCCCCGTAGATGAACAGGGGGTTGTACGCCTTCGCGGGCGCCTCCGCGACGGCGACCGCGGCCGCGTGCGCGAAGCGGTTGGACGCGCCGATGACGAACGTGTCGAAGAGGTACTTCGGGTTCAGCCGCGCGGTCGGCTCACCGGGGCCGCTCGTCGGCGAGGACGGGGCGGCCGACGGGCCGGACGCGCCGGCACCGGACTGGCCGGGACCGACCGGGCCGCGGCGCGGGTGGCCCCCGGCCGACGGCTCGGGCAGCTCACGCCGGGCCGGGTCCCGCTGGTCGTACTCGGGGCGCGACTGCTCGTACTCGGAGCGCTTCTGCTCGTACGGCGACGGGTCGTAGGGCGGCCGGTCCATCGCCTGGGGGCGGTAGTCCTGCCCGCGCGAGCCGTAGGTGTCCTGGGACGGCGACCCGTAGGAGTCCTGCCCGGGCGGGCCGTAGGCGTCCTGCGACGGGGACGCGTAGGGGTCGCGCTCGGGAAAGCCGAGGCGCTGCTGCTGCCAGCCGTACTCGTCCTGGCCGGGCCGCGGCCAGGCGCCGCGCTCGGGTCGCTGGTACTCCGACGGGTATGCCGGCCGGACGGTGGGCAGCTGGTCCTGCCGGGAGTCCTGGTCGCCGGAGGGCGCCGGGTGCTGGTCGGCGCGGTGGCGGCCGTAGCCGCCCTCGTACTGGCTCTCGTAGGGCTTGTCGTACTGGCCGTCGTACGGGCCGGAGGGCAGCTCCGGCTCCTCGTAGCGCGGCTGGGCGGGCCGTGCCGGCGGGGCAGGGGGCTCGCCGGCGGAGTCGTCGACGGTGATCGCGATGCGGATCGGCCGACCGCACTCACGGCTCAGCGTCTCGCTGACGATGGGGGCCAGACGGCCCTCCAGCACACCCTTCGCGAACTCGTTGGGTACGGCGAGCAGGGCGGTGTCGGCGACCAGCGCAAGCGGCTGGCAGCGCCGGATCCAGTGCTCGTCCTTGGTCTCGACGCCCTGTCCGCGGCCCTCTCCCAGGAGATGCTCCAGTACGCGTGGCCACACTGCGGCAAGATCGGCAGGTACGTCAGCCACAGGGCACGCTCTCTCACAGGTCCCACGAACGTGTGACGGTGGGACGGGTCGGTTTCAAATCGGGTGGGGTCAGTGACAAGGGAACGAATCGGAGTTCAGCCACGGTAGTCAGCGCGGCGGGTACGGTTCAAGTCGTTGTCCCCAGGCTGTGGACAGTGTCTCCCGGTGGCCGTCGGTTTGACCGGATGGCGTAGCCCCGCGTACCGTAACCAGGTCGAGTTGTCGATGGCTGCTGCCGCCTGCCTCCGATGGGCACAGATCGCGTCAGGTGATCGGGAAGCGGTGCACTCGGGCGTTAACGCGAGCTACTCGTGGGCGCACGGTGACAGCCAGGACGGCACCCCGCCACTACCGATTGATTTCTGGAGCCCCCGAGTGAGCAAGCGCACCTTCCAGCCGAACAACCGTCGTCGCGCCAAGACCCACGGCTTCCGGCTGCGGATGCGCACCCGTGCCGGCCGCGCGATCCTCGCGTCCCGCCGTAGCAAGGGTCGCGCCCGTCTGTCCGCCTGATCCCGGTCAGGTCATGCCGTCGTGCTGCCCACCGAGAACCGGCTGAGGCGGCGCGAGGACTTCGCGACCGCGGTACGACGGGGCCGTCGGGCCGGACGCCCGACTCTCGTCGTTCATCTTCGAAGCGGTACCACGGACCCGCACGCGCCTGGGGAGAGCGCTCCCCCGACGCGTGCGGGTTTCGTCGTCAGCAAAGCCGTGGGTGGAGCGGTCGTGCGCAACTCGGTGAAGCGCCGACTGCGCCATCTGATGCGCGATCGAGTCGCCCTGTTGCCCCCCGGTAGCCTGGTAGTCGTACGGGCGCTGCCCGGTGCGGGCGACGCCGACCACGCACAGCTGGCCCAAGACCTTGATGCCGCCCTTCAGCGGCTGCTGGGAGGGGGCGCGCGATGAAGTACCCGCTGCTGGCCCTGATCAAGCTGTACCAGTGGACGATCAGTCCGTTGCTCGGGCCGGTGTGCAAGTACTACCCGTCGTGCTCCCACTACGGCTACACGGCCATCGACCGGCACGGCGCGATCAAGGGAACAGCCCTCACCGCCTGGCGCATCCTGCGGTGCAACCCGTGGTCGCTGGGAGGCGTGGACCATGTCCCGCCGCGCAAGCGCCCGCGGTGGCACGAGATGCTGCGCGACGCCTGGCGGGCACGCAAGGGCGGGCCCTCCGCCGCCGAAACGGCCACCGAGGAGAATCATCCTTCGAGCCCGGCCGCAGAGACCCCGTCCCATGCCCAAGGAGCATGATTAGTGGACACGATTGCAAGCCTCTTCAGTTTCATCACGACACCTGTCTCCTGGGTCATCGTCCAGTTCCACACGGTGTACGGCGCCCTCTTCGGCCCTGACACCGGATGGGCCTGGGGCCTGTCCATCGTGTCCCTGGTGATCGTGATCCGGATCTGCCTGATCCCGCTCTTCGTGAAGCAGATCAAGGCGACCCGGGCCATGCAGACGCTCCAGCCCGAGATGAAGAAGATCCAGGAGCGCTACAAGAACGACAAGCAGCGTCAGTCCGAAGAGATGATGAAGCTGTACAAGGAGACGGGCACCAACCCGCTCTCCTCGTGCCTTCCCATCCTGGCGCAGTCTCCGTTCTTCTTCGCCCTGTACCACGTGCTCAACAGCATCGCCAACGGTGACACCATCGGGGTGATCAACCAGAACCTGCTGGAGAGCGCGCAGAAGGCACACATCTTCGGCGCTCCGCTGGCGGCGAAGTTCACCGACAGCGCCTCGGACGTCTCGGCCCTCGACGCCTCGCTGACCAGCGTCCGCATCGTCACCGCGATCATGATCGTGATGATGTCGGCCTCGCAGTTCTTCACGCAGCGACAGCTGATGACGAAGAACGTCGACACCACGGTGAAGACGCCGTTCATGCAGCAGCAGAAGATGCTGATGTACGTCTTCCCGATCATGTTCGCCGTCTTCGGCATCAACTTCCCGGTCGGTGTCCTCGTCTACTGGCTGACCACCAACGTGTGGACCATGGGCCAGCAGATGTACGTCATCCACAACAACCCGACCCCGGGTTCCAAGGCACAGGCCGCCTACCTGGAGCGCCTGCACAAGCGGGTCACCCACCACGGCAAGACGCGCGGCCGTGGCGAGAAGGCCATCGTCAAGGCCATCGTGGCCAAGGGCCGCGACCGCAACGAGTTCGAGCGCAAGTTCATCAACGGTCTGAGCAAGGCGGGACTGGTGGCCCAGGCCGACGGCACCGTCGCCAAGGGTGAGGCTCAGACCGTCGTCCAGACCGAGGACGGCGCAGCCGCGGCAGCCGCCGCCAGGCGCCAGCAGCCCAAGCGCCAGACCAAGGCCCAGCGCCAGTCCGGGGGGCCCAAGGCGGCCGGCGAGACCATCTCGCTGAGCAAGTCCGACGAGCCGGAGGACGCCAAGCCCGTCGGCTCCGCCAAGCCGAAGCCCGGCAACAACGGTCGCAGCAAGGCCCAGTCCGGGCAGCGCAAGGGCGGCCCGCAGCGCCCCAAGTCCCCGTCCAAGAAGTAAGAAGGAGCCCATCCCGTGACGGAAGGCACCACCTCCGCCGCCGCCGAGGGTGCAGACACCCTGACCCGCCTGGAGCAGGAGGGCGAGATCGCGGCGGACTACCTCGAGGGTCTGCTGGACATCGCCGACCTCGACGGCGACATCGACATGGACGTCGAGGCCGACCGTGCCGCTGTGTCGATCATCAGCGACACGGGCAGCCGCGACCTGCAGAAGCTGGTCGGCCGGGACGGCGAGGTGCTGGAGGCATTGCAGGAGCTGACGCGCCTGGCCGTGCACCGGGAGACCGGCGACCGCAGCCGGCTGATGCTGGACATCGCGGGCTACCGCGCCAAGAAGCGCACCGAGCTCTCCGAGCTGGGCGCCAAGGCCGCGGCCGACGCGAAGAACGGCGGCGAGCCGGTGAAGCTCAAGCCCATGACCCCCTTCGAGCGCAAGGTCGTCCACGACGCCGTCAAGGCAGCTGGCCTGCGCAGCGAGTCCGAGGGCGAGGAGCCGCAGCGGTTCGTCGTCGTACTCCCCAACTGATTCGGTACGTACGTTCCTCCGGCCCCGTCTGTTGCGCAGGCGGGGCCGGTCTTTGTCAGCCTGGTAGTTCTGGTGGTCGGCGCCGAACGCGCCGATGCGGTACGGAAGGACGGTCCCCGTGACGGAGGCAGCGGAGCTCCCCCCTGCGCCCGAGCAGGCACGCGAGGTATTCGGTGATCGCTTCGCGGATGCGGTCCGGTACGCCGAGCTCCTGGCCGAGGCGGGCGTACAGCGAGGGCTCATCGGTCCCCGGGAGGTGCCCCGCCTGTGGGAGCGGCACCTGCTGAACTGCGCGGTGCTCTCGGAGGCGGTACCCGAGGACGTGACGGTGTGCGACGTCGGCTCCGGCGCCGGCCTGCCCGGGATCCCGCTGGCCCTCGTCCGCGAGGACCTGAAGATCACCCTGCTGGAGCCGCTTCTGCGACGCACCAACTTCCTCACCGAGGTCGTCGAGCTGCTCGGCCTTGACCATGTGACCGTCGTCCGCGGCCGTGCCGAGGAGGTCATGGGCAAGCTTCCGCCGGTCCACGTGGTGACCGCCCGGGCAGTGGCGCCGCTGGACCGCCTGGCCGCCTGGGGCATCCCGCTGCTGCGTCCGTACGGCGAGATGCTCGCGTTGAAGGGTGACACTGCCGAGGAGGAACTGAAGAGTGCGGCCACCGCACTGAGCAAGCTCGGCGCGGTCAGCACGTCGATCCTTCATGTCGGTGAGGGCATCGTCGATCCGCTCTCCACGGTCGTCCGGGTCGAGGTCGGGGAGAGCCCCGGCGGTGTGAGGTTCGCGGCCAAGCGGGCCAAGGCGGCCCGGACAGGGCGCACGCGTCGCCGCCGCTGATGTGGCCTGAAGACCAGCCGTACTCCACACAAGCTGCCAAACCTACGCACGACGGAGTGTCGCGACAGTTCGGCCGTGGGCGCTGTGCATCGTGTTTCACGTGAAACGTCGCTCACTGCTGCAGGGCATCATCAGTCGGGGCCGCGCTGCGGCCGAACCCCGCGACCGGAAGCCTCTCGGCTCACTCGACAAGGGAACGGAGTTGTCCACAGAGGTGGATTTCTCCACAGAAGACCAGGCCTCACTGGTTCACGACCCCGGAGACATGGGAGGCTCTGTTCATTGTGAGCCTGAAGTCGAGGAGAGTGAATCCTTGCGGTCCGACGCCAACATCGCGGGACCGATGACCGAACCGGTCCCCGGTCCCCGTACCGAGTCGATGGGGGACGATGTTTCACGTGAAACACCGCCCCCGATGGACGACACTCCGATCGGTCGTGCTGCCCAACTGGCGGTGGAGGCTCTGGGCCGTGCCGGCGAGGGCCTGCCACGGCCCGAGCAGACCCGCGTCATCGTGGTCGCCAACCAGAAGGGTGGCGTGGGCAAGACGACGACGACCGTCAACCTTGCCGCTTCCCTGGCGCTGCACGGTGCCCGTGTCCTGGTGATCGACCTCGACCCGCAGGGCAACGCGTCCACCGCCCTGGGCATCGACCATCACGCCGAGGTGCCGTCCATCTATGACGTGTTGGTCGAGAGCCGTCCGCTCTCGGAGGTCGTTCAGCCGGTTCCCGACGTCGAGGGCCTGTTCTGCGCTCCGGCCACGATCGATCTCGCCGGTGCGGAGATCGAGCTGGTGTCCCTGGTGGCGAGAGAGAGCCGACTGCAGCGAGCGATCCAGGCCTACGAACAGCCGCTGGATTACATCCTCATCGACTGCCCGCCCTCGCTCGGCCTGCTGACGGTGAACGCGTTGGTGGCGGGCCAGGAGGTTCTGATCCCGATTCAGTGCGAGTACTACGCACTGGAAGGCTTGGGCCAGCTGCTCCGCAACGTCGACCTGGTGCGGGGGCACCTCAACCCCACACTGCATGTGTCGACCATCCTGCTCACCATGTACGACGGCCGGACGCGTCTCGCGTCGCAGGTCGCGGAGGAGGTGCGCACCCACTTCGGTGACGAGGTGCTGCGGACGAGCATTCCTCGCTCGGTCCGTATCTCCGAGGCGCCGAGCTATGGGCAGACGGTGCTGACTTACGATCCTGGATCGAGTGGTGCCCTCTCCTATCTTGAGGCGGCCCGAGAGATCGCGCTGAAGGGCATCGGTGTCAGTTACGACGCCACGCACGCCCATATCGGCGCACAGAACAACCCGAGCATGGTGGAGGGGATCCAGTGAGTGAGCGACGGAGGGGGCTGGGACGAGGTCTCGGCGCACTGATCCCTGCTGCCCCGACGGAGAAGACGCCGGCACCTACCGCAGTGGCTGGCGGGGCCTCGGCGTCCCCCGCGGCGGTTCCACTGCTGACGACGGACCGCGGAGTGGCCGCGGCCAAGGTGGCGACGCTGCCGCCTGTTTCACGTGAAACCGAGGAGCCGGCGACGAACGGCGCAGGGGAGACGCCTGCGCCTCCCCTGGGCGCTCACTTCGCTGAGATCCCTCTCGACGCCATCACTCCCAACCCGCGCCAGCCGCGAGAGGTCTTCGACGAGGACGCGCTGCAGGAACTGATCACGTCCATCAGGGAAGTCGGTCTCCTCCAGCCGGTCGTCGTACGGCAACTGGGTCCCTCACGCTACGAGCTCATCATGGGCGAGCGGCGCTGGCGGGCCTGTCGTGAAGCCGGCCTGGAGGCGATCCCGGCGATCGTGCGGGCCACGGAGGACGAGAAGCTCCTGCTGGACGCCCTCCTGGAGAACCTCCACCGGGCGCAGCTGAACCCGCTGGAAGAGGCAGCCGCCTACGACCAGTTGCTGAAGGACTTCAACTGCACCCACGACCAGCTGGCGGACCGCATCGGTCGGTCCCGTCCGCAGGTCTCCAACACGCTGCGTCTGCTGAAGCTCTCGCCGGCGGTCCAGCGCCGGGTCGCGGCCGGGGTGCTCTCCGCCGGCCATGCCCGGGCCCTGCTCTCCGTCGAGGACTCGGAGGAGCAGGATCGTCTGGCTCACCGGATCGTGGCCGAGGGGCTCTCGGTGCGGGCCGTCGAGGAGATCGTGACCCTCATGGGCTCCCGGCCTCAGACCCCGCAGCGCGCCAAGGGTCCTCGGGCCGGCGGCCGGGTCTCTCCGGCCCTGTCCGACCTTGCCACGCGTCTCTCCGACCGCTTCGAGACGCGGGTGAAGGTCGATCTGGGGCAGAAGAAGGGCAAGATCACCGTCGAGTTCGCCTCCATGGAGGACCTCGAGCGCATCCTCGACACGCTCGCCCCCGGAGAGGGTCCCGTCCTTCAAAAGGGTCTTGTCGACGGCGAGTCCGAGGCCACGGACGACTGAGCCGTCCAGCGGCCGGGCATCCCCCGACCTGACGACCAAAAGAGCGAGCCGTGTCCGGTGTGCACCGGAACACGGCTCGCTCTTTGCTTTCATGCAGTATTGATGGAATCGCATCGTGGATACGATGCGTGGGGATATGGCGCATCCACCGGCAGCGACCTCTGAGGGGGAGGCGGGGGCCATGCGAACGATGAGCCGGACCGGACTGGTGAGTGCGGGACTGGGGCTGGGCGCCGTGGGAGGCTTCGTCGGCAGCCTGCTCAGGGAACGGAGTGCTCTGACAGCCGCTCGCGATGCCGCGGGCGAAGGAAGCGAGGAACAGCCTTCATGGGGCGTCGGCTCGTACCGCTCACGTTGGACAACCTTAAGGACCTCCCCCAGCGCTGCCGCTCGTGCGTCTTCTGGGAGCTGGACCCCGTCAGTGGGGAAGCCGCGGTAAGGGCGGGAACGGCCGCCCTCGAGAAGGAAGCCTGGATCTCCGCCGTCCTGCTGGACTGGGGCTCCTGCGGCCGGGTCGTCTACGTGGACGACGTCCCCGTCGGCTTCGTGCTCTACGCCCCGCCCGCGTATGCGCCTCGCTCGACGGCGTTCCCCACCAGTCCGGTGTCTCCGGACGCGGTGCAGTTGATGACGGCGTTCATCATGCCGGGATACCAGGGGCAAGGGCTCGGCCGGGTGATGGTGCAGACGGTCGCCAAGGATCTCCTGCGCCGCGGTTTCAAGGCGATCGAGGCGTTCGGAGACGCCCGCTGGAAGGAGCCCGCCTGCCTTCTGCCGGCCGACCATCTGCTGGCGGTGGGCTTCAAGACGGTCCGCCCTCACCCCGCACACCCGCGGCTGAGACTGGAACTGCGCACCACGCTCTCATGGAAGGAAGACGTGGAGATGGCGCTCGACCGGCTCCTCGGGGCGGTACAGAAGGAGCCGGCGCTCCGACCTCTGTGAGCGATACCGGGACGACGTGGCGAGGGGCCCTGCGGCTCCGTGCATGCAGTGAGCCAAGGAGATGCGAAAGGGGCCGATCCCCAAGGGTCGGCCCCTTTCGTGTTTCACGTGAAACATCGGCCATCGGAGCGACGGCCACTCAGAACGTCACTCGGCGATGAAGTCCTCGAGGTCGCGGACGATCGCGGCCTTCGGCTTGGCGCCGACGATGGTCTTGGCGACCTCGCCGTTCTGGTAGACGTTCAGAGTCGGGATGGACATGACGCCGTACTTGGCGGCCGTACCCGGGTTCTCGTCGATGTTGAGCTTGACGACCTCGATCTTGTCCCCGTACTCGTTGGCGATCGCCTCGAGGGACGGAGCGATCTGGCGGCACGGACCGCACCAGGCGGCCCAGAAGTCCACCAGAACGGGCTTGTCGCTCTTGAGGACGTCCTGCTCGAAGGAGTCGTCGGTCACGTTCTTCAGGTCGGCCACGGCGGGCTCCTTAACTGGTGTGCGGTGGGGCGGGAGGGGGGTCAGACTGTGGTCTTCTCGGGCTCGGCCTGCTCCTCGTCCGCGAGGGCGGCGAGGAAGCGCTCGGCGTCGAGGGCGGCGGAGCAGCCGGTGCCGGCGGCGGTGATCGCCTGGCGGTAGGTGTGGTCGACCACATCACCGGCGGCGAAGACACCGGTCAGGTTGGTCCGGGTGGAGGGCGCGGCGACCTTCAGATAGCCCTCCTCGTCCAGGTCGAGCTGGCCCTTGAAGAGCTCGGTGCGCGGGTCGTGGCCGATCGCGATGAACAGGCCGGTCACCGGCAGCTCGGAGAGCTCACCGGTCTTGAGGTTGCGCAGCTTCAGACCCGCCAGCTTCTGTTCGCCCTGGATCTCGGCGACCTCGCTGTCCCAGATGAACTTGATCTTCGGGTCGGCGAAGGCACGCTCCTGCATCGCCTTGGAGGCGCGCAGGGTGTCCCGGCGATGGACGATCGTCACGGACTTGGCGAAACGCGAGAGGAAGGTGGCCTCCTCCATCGCGGTGTCGCCGCCGCCGATCACGGCGATGTCCTGGTCCTTGAAGAAGAAGCCGTCGCAGGTGGCGCACCACGAGACGCCACGGCCGGAGAGGGCGTCCTCGTTCGGCAGGCCGAGCTTGCGGTGCTGCGAGCCGGTGGTGACGATGACGGCCTTGGCCTGGTGGACCGTACCGGCGGTGTCCGTGACGGTCTTGATCTCACCGGAAAGGTCGACGGAGACGATGTCGTCGGGAATGAGCTCGGCGCCGAATCGTTCGGCCTGGGCGCGCATGTTGTCCATGAGCTCGGGGCCCATGATGCCGTCGCGGAAGCCGGGGAAGTTCTCCACATCGGTGGTGTTCATCAGCGCACCGCCCGCGGTGACAGCCCCTTCGAACACCAGCGGCTTCAGCGACGCTCGCGCGGTGTACAGCGCCGCCGTGTAGCCGGCGGGCCCGGAGCCGATGATGATCACGTTACGGACGTCGCTCACGGCTAAGTTCCTCGTCTCTGGTCTGCGTCGTTCGACCGGTGGGAGCTTCTTTGAACTCTCACCCCACCCAACGGATCCTAAGGGGCGCGCATTCCCGGTGTGTCCGGGCACACGCGGGGGGCGACACCGTACGCGATACCACGCGGAACGGAGACGATGCCTGGGTTGTCAGCGGTGTGTGTAGGTGTCCTTGAGGAGGACTTCGGCGGTGCCGGCCGAGGGGTGCTCCACACAGGTCGCGTCCATCAGGTAGGCGGTGACCTTGGTGCTGTCGGAAGCGTCGGGCAGAACGACGAGGAGGGCGTCCTTCCCCTGGTAGGTGCCCTTCTCGGTGGCGAGGGCCGCGTCGCTCGGGCCGATGCCCTTCTGGACGCACGCGGGAACCGTGGGCTGCTGGAAGGTCATGGGGCCCCTGCTCTCGGGATCGCCCTGCGTCCCCAACGTGTCAGGGGTCCGCGAGTCCTGGGCCTTGGAGAGAAGATCCGAGACCTGTTGTTCCAGGGTGCTCTCGGCGAAGGTGTCGACGGCAGTGGACGTCGGCCGTTGCGTCGAGGTGGCGGGTCCTCCGTCATCCGTCAGTGACGACACCAGGACCGAGCCGAGCCCCAGGGCGGCGACAGCGAAGACGGCGCCGAGGGCAGCGACCTTACGGCGCCCACTGCGCTTGCGTTCCTTACGACCCGGACCGGTGGTGGAGCTGCGGGCCTGGCCTGCGGGACGGGACGCTCCGCTCGATGTTTCACGTGAAACATGCGCCGCGGTGTCGGTGTCAGCGTCGGTGCCGACGACGGCGTCGGCGTCCGATGCGGTGGTGGAGGCGGTGGAGACCGCGAGGCTGTCCTCGGCGGAGCCGGCAGTCTCCGGTGCCGTCGCGTCCAGTAGGGCCTCAGCGGCGAGCGCGGCGTCGATGCGGTGGGCGACGTCGTCCGGCATCCGCGGGGGGCCGGGCAGCGTGCCCAGGAGACCACGGATCTCCTCTAGGGACGCGTGGACGTCCGCGCAGAGGGAGCACGCGTCGAGATGCCTTCGGACATCGGCGCTGCGGGAGGGCGGCAGCAGGCCCTCGGTGAGGTCGGAGATCTCCGCGACGTCCGGGTGCCCGGTCGTGTCCGTCGTCGATGTCACGCTCGCCCACCTCCGCCCTTCACAGCAGCTGAATCGCCCGTCCCGGCGCCGTCCGAGGCCTCGTCACGAGGTCCCGCTGCGGGTGGGACGGATGTCCCGTCCGTCCGGTTCCGCCCCGACGCGCTTTCTCTCTCCTCACCGGTGTTGTCCGGTCGGAGATGGGCGAGCAGCGGCAGCAGTTTGGCTCGGCCCCGGGCGCAACGGCTCTTCACCGTCCCGGTCGGCACGTCGAGCAGGCCGGCGGCCTCGGCGACCGGGTAGCCCTGCATGTCGACGAGTACGAGCGCGGCGCGCTGGTCGGGCGGGAGCGTGCCGAGCGCCTCCAGGAGCTGGCGGTGCAGATCGTTGCGCTCCGCGGGGGCCGAGGCCGACTCGTGCGGCTCCAGCAGTTGCTCCAGGCGTTCGGTGTCGTCGACCGGCGAGGTCTTGCGGGAGGCCACCTTGCGGGCCCGGTCGAGGCAGGCGTTCACCGTGATGCGGTGCAGCCAGGTGGTGACGGCGGACTGGCCGCGGAACGTGTGGGCGGCCCGGTACGCGGAGACCAGGGCGTCCTGGACCGCGTCAGCGGCCTCCTCGCGGTCTCCCAGGGTCCGCAGCGCCACCGCCCACAGCCGGTCGCGGTGACGTCGTACGAGCTCACCGAAGGCGTCGGGGTCGCCCTCAACATGGCGGGCGAGGAGGTCCTGATCGCTTACGTCGCCGTATGCGCTGCCCTCTGCCATCGGACCCCCCTCCCTCGTTCCTCAGCTGGCTACTTTGATGTCCGCCACCCGGCCACGGTAGGTGCCTTCCTCGGTCAGCGGCAGCTTGGTCAGCCAGACCAGCAGGTAACGGGTCTTGACCGACTGGGTCGGCTGCAGGGTCACGGTCGTGCCGGACCCCTCGGCGACCTTCGTGAAGGCGTCGAGGGACGTGGGTTCCGATCCCGCTTCAGCGGAGGCGGCACGGAGCTGGACCGACGTCTGCCCCACGAAGGTGACGGTCACCTTCCCGACCTGCTGCACCTTGTCGAGGTCGAGGATGAGGCCTAGGCCCTGCTTCAGATTCCCGAAGTTGGCGCCCTCGTAGAAGTTCGTCTCCCAGTACGTGGAGGAGCTGTTGTCGTAGGCCTTGTCCACGTCGGAGGGCTTCTCGGAGCCGTCCCCGAGCGGGTCGAAGTCCCGGACGCCGCTGATGGTGATCGGCTGGCTGGCGGGCTTCGTCGGGCTCTTCTCGTTGCCCTCCGTCGTCTGCGTCTGGTTGGTCTCCTCGGACTTGCCCTGGTCCATCAGGGCGTCCGCGAGCTGCCAGCTGCCGAGGCCGAGGGCGGCGATGAGCAGGGCGGAGACCGCCCACTTCAGGGCCTTGCCGGTGCGGCTCTGCAGCGGGGGCGGCGGCGTCGGCACCCCCTGGGTGACGCCCGGGTGCGCGGAGGAGCGGCCGTAGGTGCCCTGCTGGTACGTGGTGCGCTGGTACTCCGGGGGCGCGGTGAAGGCCGGCTCCGGCGGGCGGATACGGGGCATCTCCCCGATCGCCTTCACCAACTCCTCGGGCGTGGTGCAGGCGGCCTCGTGCCGGGAGGCGGTGGCCCCGTCGTTGGCGAGGGCGCGCATCGCCAGCTCGGACAGACCGCGGTGGACACCGGCCCGCACCTGGTCGGGAGCGATCAGGCCGATGTCCTTGGGCAGCCCGGACAGGCCGTAGGCGTCGCTCTCGTACGGCCAGCGCTGGGTCAGCGCCGCGTACAGCAGGGCGCCGATCGCCTCGGTGTCGGTGCGCTGAGGGGTGTCGGAGCCGATACCGCGCAGTGCGGCGTTCACGGCGAGGCCGCGGATGCGCCATTGACCCGTGGAGGTGCGCAGTACGGCGTTCGGGTTCAGACGCAGGTGCGCGAGGCCCTCACGGTGGGCGGCGGCCATGGCGGAGGCGATCTGGCTGACCATCTGGTAGGCGTCGTGCGGCTCCAGCGGCCCGGAGGCGAGGAGCGTGGTCAGCTCGGTGGCGTCGGGCAGCCACTCGTGGACGACGTAGACAAGGTCGTTCTCCTCGACGGCGTCCAGTACCTGGACGAAGCGAGGATCGCCGAGCAGCGCCGAGGAACGGGCCGCGGCCAGCACCGAACGGGCCCGGGTGTGATCCGCGGGAAGGACGTGAACGCCGACGGCGCGACGCAGTTTCTCGTCGACCGCACGCCAACTGCTGAAACCGTCCAGACGGGTGACACAGTCCTCGAGGCGGTAGCGTCTGGCGAGCTTGTGACCGCTGTGCAGTTCAGGCGCCGAGGCCTTCCCGGGACGCTCCGTCCCTCCACTCCCCTGTGCCTCGTCGCTGTCCGTGTCCCGCTCCCGGTTCTTGGCCACCCCGTCGGCCGTGGACTGGTCCGCCTCTGCGGTCAGCGGCTTGTCACCGCTGGTGTCTGCCACGTCGACGGCAGCCGTACTCCGTTCCGCCACCGTCGTTCCTGCCTCCCCATTCGTTGCGCGCCGCCGACCTCGTGCGCGCCGTCCGACGCCGAACCCAATTGTGCCCACAGTCCGCCGCTATGCACGACACGCGGCGGCGGACGATGGTTGTGCGCCTACCCCCTGCCTCAGCGACCCAGGCGTCCGCGGACCATGCCGACGAGCGAGTTGAGCTCCTCGATGCGCATGCGGCGGGCGGCGACGTAGAAGATGCCGAGCAGAACGGCCCCGCCGGCCAGCAGCGAGGCGAAGGAACCGAGGACGCCCTGTCCCAGGCTGTGACCGATGCCGTAGCAGGCGGCGCCGCTGAGCAGGGCGGCCGGTACCGAGGCGATGCACAGCCGCGCGTACGTCCGCAGCACGCGGGACCCGTCGAGGTCGCCGCCGAGCCGCCTGCGCAGCCGGTTCCAGGCGACACCGACGCCGATCGCGTAGGCCAGCCCGTAGGAGGCGGCCATGCCCACCACCGCCCAGCGGGGGTCGAGCACGAAGAAGCAGACCGCGGAGGCGCCGGCGTTGACGGCGGCCACGATGACCGTGTTGTAGAAGGGCGTCCGGGTGTCCTCGTAGGCGTAGAAGGCGCGCAGGACGACGTACTGCACCGAGTAGGGGACCAGGCCGAGGCCGAAGGCCATCAGCATGAAGCCCATGTTGGTGGCCTCGCTGGTGCCGGAGGAGCCGAAGATCAGGGTGCACATCGGGATGCCGAGCGCCAGGAACCCGAAGGCGATGGGCACGATCGCGACGGCCGTGGTGCGCAGGCCCTGGGAGATGTCGTCGCGGACCGCGCCGCTGTCGCCCTCGGCCGCGGAGCGGGACAGGCGGGGCAGCAGGGCGGCCATCAGGGAGACGGTGATGATGGCCTGCGGCAGGCCCCAGATCAGCTGGGCGTTGGCGTAGGCGGCGAAGCCGGTGCCGTCGACGGGCGAGTCCTTGCCCGCCGCGGTGGACAGCTGAGAGACGACGATCGCGCCGGCCTGGTTGGCGAGGACGAACAGGAACGTCCACTTGGCGAGCGTGACGGCCTTGCCGAGGCCGTGGCCCTTCCAGTCGAAGCGCAGCCGCACCCGGAAGCCGGTCTCGCGCAGGTACGGGATCATCGCCAGGGCCTGGACGACCAGGCCCAGCAGGACGCCGACGCCGAGCAGCCGCTGGCCCTCCGGCGGAATGGTGGTGACCTTCATGCCGGAGTCCGCGGCGGTGCCGTAGACGTAGATGAACATGCCCAGCGTCACGATGATGACGATGTTGTTCAGGACCGGCGTCCACATCATCGCGCCGAACCTGCCGCGCGCGTTGAGGATCTGTCCCATCACGACGTGGACGCCCATGAAGAAGATCGAGGGCAGGAAGTAGCGGACGAAGGTGATGCCGACCTCGTTGGCGGCCGGGTCACTGGCGACCGGGTCGGACAGGAGGCGGATCAGGACCGGGGCCGCGGCGACCGAGGCGACCGTGAGCAGGCCGAGCGCCACGACGACCAGGGTCAGCAGGCGGTTGGCGTACGCCTCGCCGCCGTCGTCGTCCTCCTTCATGGCACGGACGAGCTGGGGCACGAAGACGGAGTTGAGACCGCCGCCGACGGTGAGGATGTAGATCATCGTCGGCAGCTGGTAGGCGACCTGGAAGGTGTCACCGAGCAGGCCGACGCCCAGCGCCGAGACGATCAGCGCGGAGCGGATGAAGCCGGTGAGGCGCGAGACCATCGTGCCCGCCGCCATCACGGCGCTGGACTTCAGCAGGCCCGCGGCCCGCCCGCCCTTCTTCCCGGCGGGGGCCTCGGGGGCCGGTGCGGCGGGAGTGGCGGTCAGGTTCATGGTCGCGTCGGCACCGGCCGGCGGTTCGGCGGTCACCGACAGGTGCGGAGCCGCCGCCTGGTACTGCGGCGCGGGCCCCTGGCCGCTTGGGGCGGGGGCCGGCCCCGGAACCGCCGGGGCATCCGTCGACGGCCGACTGACGCCCTGCTGCTGGTCCCGGAAGAGGTGTGCGAAGGCGTCGGGCTCGTGCCGCTCCTCGCTGGAGTGCGTGACCAGGTCGTCCACGCCCACGAACTGGGTCGTGCGGGGATCGTCGCCGTACGGCAGGTACTGGGTGGGGCCGTCCGGCTCGGGCGCCGGCGTCTGGGCCCACACCCGCGGGTCCGGGGCGTACGGGGACTGCTGCGGCTGGGCGTACAGCGGCTGCTGCGGCTGATAGGCACCCGGAGGCGGCGGAGGATGTGCGGCACGGTCGTAGAGCGCCTCGGCGACCGGATCCTGCGCGGTGAGGTCCTGGGCCCGGTAGGGGTCCTGCTCGTAGGCGTCCTGGAGGTACATGTCCGCGGGGTGCTGCGGCGGCACCTGGCCGTGCTCGGGCGGCGGGCCCTCGGGGTAGCCCGAGCTGCCCGCGGCCTGGCCGCGGTCACCGTCGTACGGCGCGTTCATGGTTACCCCACCTCATCGTCCCGGGCCCACGGCCACGACATCCTCAACGGTCCACTCTCTCACCCGTCCCGGACGGGCCGGTGCTTTCCGCTGCGGTGTCCGGAGTCCCGTCACTCGGCTGCACCGGGTCGACTGCCCTGGACCGGACACCGGACTCTTCGGTGCGCAGGCCCTCGGAGTCCTGCGGGATCACGGGGGTTCCGGCGGCGTCGCCCGTCTCGTCGGGGGCGTCCTCCTCGGCCTCGCGGGCCGCGGCGCGCTTGCGCTGTGTGTACATGCGAAACCCGGCCAGCACCAGCAGCAGCACTCCGCCGCCGATGACCAGCATCACGGTCGCCGTGATCTCGGTGACCTTCACGTCGAAGGTGACCGGCGCGCCGTACTCGCGGCCGTCCTCCGTGTAGAGCTGGGCGACCACCGACGTCTGGCCGTTGACGTTGGCGGACGTGGTGAACTTCACCGTCGTGCTGTGTCCGCCGGAGACCGCGATGGGCTGCTGGAAGTAGGCCTCGCCGCCGATCTCCAGACGCGTCGGGTTCGTCGAGGTGAGCCGCAGCACCAGATGCTCGACGCCCTGCACCAGGTTGTTCTGCACGGTGACGGGAATCGTGGCGCTGCGCCCGGAGAGCTTGGTGTCCGACTTCTGGATCAGCTTCACCTGGTCGGCGAGGGTGTCGAGGTGGTCCTGGACGCCCTGGCGGAAGGAGCTCGCGGCGGTGGTCCGGCCCCGCCACGACGTGGCCATCTCCCGGTTGATCGCGCGGCCGAACGGGGTCACCACCCGGGACTCGTCGGTGAGGATGACCTTGAAGTTGCCGAGCCTGGCCTGCGTGGTCGCGATCTCCTCGAAGGCCGACCGGGGCAGCTCCCGCTTGCGCAGTGCGGAGGGGTACTTCGAGCGCGAGGGCACCTTCGTGGTGGCGCCGGGGTCGGGCTTGGCCGTGGCGGCCGCCGTGAGCTGCTGGGACTGCGACCAGGTGCCGCCCTGGAGGGCGGTGACGGCCTCCGCCATCGCCCGGGCCTGGCTCGCGGTCGGCATCCGCTGCGGGGCGACGACGATGCTGCGCTCCTTGCCCGTCTGCAGGTTCAGCCCCAGGCTCTGGGCGAGGAACTCCTGAACGGCGAGCGTGGACGTGGAGGCCCTCGTCAGATCGCCCTGGAAGGCCGTCGAGAGCCGGGCGTCCGCTACCACCGCCGTGGTGCCGCCGCCGATGGGGCGGGCCGCGGAGGGCGTGTACGACAGGCTGCCGGTCTCTTTCAGGCTGTCGCTGCGCGCGATCACCTTGTCGGCGCCGGCGGAGGTAGCGACCTTGACGATCGACGGATCGACCGCGCCCTCGACCGGCCAGGCGAAGTCGGTGCTCGGGGTGACGTGGAGCACCGTCTCGACCGTGATGGCGGCCACGTCCGTGGCCGCCTTGAGCTGGCTCAGCGATCCGGTGACACCGGTGCCATTGTGGGCGAGGGAGGCGAGGTCCGGGTCGGCGAAGGGCAGGGCGACGACCTCCTTGTCCTGCACCGCGCCCTGCAGGTTCGCCAGGAACTGCTTGGCGATCGCCTGGTGGGTGCCGGCCGTGGTGGTGGTGCCCTCGCCGCGGACGTCATAACGCCCGGTCATCGCGTCCACGGAGGCCAGCAGGTCCGGGTCGATCACCCAGGTGACATCGAGGGCCTTGCCCAGGGTGACGAGCTGGTCCAGGCGTCCGCCGGGCGAGATCTCCTCGGCGAGGTCGTCATGGAGGAAGACCGGCGTCTGCTGCTCGTTGGAACCGGTCTCCGCCGTCATGTGGACGGTGGACATCAGCGGCCACAGCACGGTCGTCTTCGTCGCGGTCTTCGCCTCGTCCGGCTGCCAGGGCAGGAACGTCCGCTGGATGCCGAGCATCTGCTCCCACGGCTTCGCGGCGGTCTCGCCCGAGAGCGAGACGCCCAGGGGGTAGACCCCGTCGTCCTCGAGCTCGAGCTCGTCGACCGGTACGGAAATGCTGAAGTGCTGGGCGACACCCGGTGTGAGCCTGGCGAACTTGGCGACGTACTTCCCGCCCACCGGGGACCCGGCGGTGCCCGAGAGGCTGTCGGACTTCTTCGCCAGGGTCTCGATCGCCGAGCGGGTGGTCAGAGCGGACCCCACGCGCAGGTCGACCTGGGCCTCGGTGACGGCCTGCTTGCCCTTGTTGGTCACCGTGCCGGACACGGTCAGCGTGTCCCCGTCGGTGGGGACGCTGGGGCTGAGGGAGTCGACGGCGACGGCCACCGTGCCCGCGTCGGAGACCTCTCTGGCCGACGCCTGGCCGTCGGCGTGCGCCGGGGAGGCGGGCAGCTGGAGCAGACCGGCCAGCAGAGGCGCCCCCGCGAGCAGTGCTCCGGTGCGCCGCAGCCACCGGCGGGCAGGTGAGGGAGTCATCCCCGGGAAGTCTGCCGCCTCGGCCACGCGTTCGTCCGTCCCTCGTCGTCGTCAGTGGTCGTCGGAAAGTGCGTCCACGCATGGTAACGATGCGCGCTGAGGGTAAGTGCCGCGGAGTGCTCCACAAGATCGGGGAAGACGGCCGGGCCGTCCTCATATGTGCACGTATAAAGAGGAGAGCCCGCGTACGTCACGAGCGCTCGTCTTGGGCGGCTATCCGGGGAGGTGTCCGCCCCCCTTGATCGGGCGCCGGTGGCACGCCGGGCCACGTACCCTCTTCTGTTGTGCCGAACGCCAACGAAGACAACCTCAGTGCCCTGAGCCAGGTGCAGCACCGCGCGGTGAGTGAACTGCTGCGGGTCGCCCCTGTCGCCGACGACCTCGCCCGTCTTTTCCAGGAGGCCGGGTTCTCACTCGCCCTGGTCGGCGGCTCGGTCCGGGACGCGCTGCTCGGCCGGCTCGGCAACGACCTCGACTTCACCACGGACGCCCGCCCCGAGGACGTACTGAAGATCGTCCGGACGTGGGCGGACGCCGTCTGGGAGGTCGGGATCGCCTTCGGCACCGTCGGTGCGCAGAAGAGCGGCTACCAGATCGAGGTCACCACCTACCGGTCGGAGGCCTACGACCGGACCTCCCGCAAGCCTGAGGTGTCGTACGGCGACTCCATCGAGCAGGACCTCGTCCGCCGTGACTTCACCGTGAACGCGATGGCCGTGGCGCTCCCGGAGAAGAAGTTCATCGACCCGCACGGTGGCCTCGACGACCTCGCGGCCCGTGTGCTGCGCACCCCGGGTACTCCCGAGGAGTCCTTCTCCGACGACCCGCTGCGGATGATGCGCGCCGCGCGCTTCGCTGCCCAGCTCGACTTCGAGGTCGCCCCCGAGGTCGTCAGGGCGATGACGGACATGGCCGGCCGCCTGGAGATCGTCTCCGCCGAGCGGATCCGGGACGAGCTGAACAAGATGGTCCTGTCCGCCCACCCGCGCAAGGGGCTGACACTGCTGGTGGACACCGGTCTCGCCGACCACGTTCTGCCGGAGCTCCCCGCTCTGCGGCTGGAGAGCGACGAGCACCACCGGCACAAGGACGTCTACGAGCACACGCTGATCGTTCTTGAGCAGGCGATCGCACTGGAGGAGAACGGTCCCGACCTCACGCTCCGGCTGGCCGCGCTGCTGCACGACATCGGCAAGCCGCGCACCCGGCGCTTCGAGAAGGACGGCCGGGTCTCGTTCCACCACCACGAGGTGGTCGGGGCGAAGATGACCAAGAAGCGTATGACGGCGCTGAAGTACTCCAACGACCTGGTGAAGGACGTCTCACGCCTGGTCGAACTGCACCTGCGCTTCCACGGGTACGGCACCGGCGAATGGACCGACTCCGCCGTCCGTCGCTATGTGCGGGACGCGGGGCCTCTGCTCGAGCGTCTCCACAAGCTGACCCGCTCGGACTGCACCACGCGCAACAAGCGCAAGGCCGCCGCGCTGTCGCGCGCGTACGACGGGCTGGAGGAGCGCATCGCCCAGCTGCAGGAGCAGGAGGAGCTGGACGCGATCCGTCCCGACCTCGACGGCAACCAGATCATGGAGATCCTGGGTGTCGGTCCCGGTCCCGTCATCGGCAAGGCGTACAAGCATCTGCTGGAACTCCGGCTGGAGAACGGGCCCATGGAGCACGACGCGGCGGTGAAGGCGCTCAAGGAGTGGTGGGCCGAGCAGGGCTGAGGCCGTGGAACCGGGGTCATGTTTCACGTGAAACATGACCCCGCGGGGACAGACCGAGGGGCGATGTTTCACGTGAAACATCGCCCCTTGTCATGCGTGCCGCGCGACTCGGCTACTAGACCTCCTTGAGGCAGAGCACGACGTTGTGGCCGCTGCCGACCTGGTAGTAGGAGATCGTCGCTTCCTTGACGGCCTCGCACTTGGTGTCGTCGCTGGTGTCGTCGAACTTCTCGACGACCTCGAACTGGGCGTCGCTGGACGAGCAGTCGACCTCGTTGAGGTCCGGGCTCGTCTCCGTGCCGTCGTTGTGCATGCAGGAGCCCACCGAGGTGGTCTCGGCGTCGGTCCGGTCGGCCCACCAGCCGATGCCGAACTTCACACCCAGGACGAGTATGCCGACCGCGATGATGCCGAGGATGCGCACGACCTTCTTGCTGCCGCGGCCGCTGGGCGCGGGCGGCGGGGGAACGGGGGTGCCCTGGTTCGGGAACGGTGCGTACGGCTGCTGCGGGACTCCCGGCTGGCCCGGGGTGGCAGGCGTCTGGGCGTACGGGTTCTGGCCCGCGGGCGGAGTGGTCACGTTGGGGGTCCCCCTAGAACAGTGGTGCGCACAGCGCGAAATAAGACGCACGTAAAGTACAGGCCGCCACTGACAGCGCCCTAGCTGAGGGGCATCCTGTGGCATTTATGTGACACTTAACGGGCCTTAAAACGAGTCATAGCGACAGCAACCGCCCCGTAGATAACGGCCACCGTGACCACCAGCACCACCGAGCGGCCGTCCGGTGGCAGCATCAGGGCGGCGACCGCCGCCGCGCCGACGAAGGCGACGTTGAAGAGCACGTCGTAGACGGAGAAGATCCGGCCGCGGAAGCCGTCGTCGACCGAGGACTGCACGATCGTGTCCGTGGCGATCTTCGCGCCCTGGGTGATCAGGCCCAGCACGAACGTCGCCACCAGCATGGGAGCCGTGGCGAACGGGAGGCCGAGGGCGGGCTCCAGGACCGCTGCCGCCCCCGCGCACACGACGATCCAGCGCCCCGGCCCGAGCCGTCCCACCACCCCCGGGGTCACGACGGCCGCCGCGAAGAAACCGGCGCCGGAGATGCCCAACGCCACTCCCAGCAGGGCGAGCCCGTCGTCCGGGTCGGTGGTCAGGGCGTACCGGCACAGCATCAGCAGCATCACCAGCAGGGCGCCGTAGCAGAACCGCATCAGCGTCATCGCGCCGAGCGCCCGGGCGGCCTCCCGGCGGCCCGGCTCGGCGAGATGTCGTACGCCCGCCACCATGTCGCGGGCGGTGCCGGCGAGCGCGGCCGCGAGCCGGGGCTGCACCAACTCGAGGTCGGGTCCCAGCAGTTCCCGCGCCATGCGCAGCGAGGCGAGCGCCGCGCACAGGTACAGCGCGGCCCCGAGCAGCACGACGGCCGCGTCGGAGTCCGCGACCACCAGCCGTACGACGAAGGCGAGGCCGCCACCGGCCGTCGCGGCCAGGGTGCCGGCGGTCGGGGAGAGGGAGTTGGCCATCACCAGGCGCTCGGCGTCGACCACCCGTGGCAGAGCGGCGGACAGGCCCGCGAGGACGAACCGGTTGACCGCGGTGACGCACAGCGCCGAGACGTAGAAGAGCCAGTCGGGGACCTCGCTGATCATCAGGGCGGCCGTCGCCGTCGCCAGAAGGGCGCGCAGCAGGTTGCCGTGGACGAGGACCTGGCGGCGGCGCCAGCGGTCGAGCAGGACGCCGGCGAAGGGACCGACGAGGGAGTAGGGCAGCAGCAGCACCGCCATCGCGGAGGCGATCGCGGCGGCCGAGGTCTGCTTCTCGGGGGAGAAGACGACGTACGTGGCGAGCGCGACCTGGTAGACGCCGTCCGCGCACTGCGAGAGCAGTCGTACGGCCAGCAGGCGCCGGAAGTTGCCGAAGCGCAGCAGCACGCGCAGATCACGGACGACGGGCATGGGGCACAGCCTCACATACGGAGAGGGTCCCCGGGTCATCAGACCCGGGGACCCTCTTCAGCCCTGGCAGGAGCGACTCATCGACGAGCTTTAGCGCTCGACCTCACCCTTGATGAACTTCTCGACGTTCTCGCGGGCCTCGTCGTCGAAGTACTGGACCGGCGGGGACTTCATGAAGTAGCTGGAGGCCGAGAGGATCGGGCCGCCGATGCCGCGGTCCTTGGCGATCTTCGCGGCGCGCAGCGCGTCGATGATGACACCCGCGGAGTTCGGGGAGTCCCAGACCTCGAGCTTGTACTCCAGGTTCAGCGGGACGTCACCGAAGGCGCGGCCCTCGAGGCGGACGTACGCCCACTTGCGGTCGTCGAGCCAGGCGACGTAGTCGGACGGGCCGATGTGGACGTTCTTCTCGCCGAGGTCCCGGTCGGGGATCTGGGAGGTGACGGCCTGCGTCTTGGAGATCTTCTTCGACTCGAGGCGGTCGCGCTCGAGCATGTTCTTGAAGTCCATGTTGCCGCCGACGTTCAGCTGCATCGTGCGGTCCAGGATGACGCCCCGGTCCTCGAACAGCTTCGCCATGACGCGGTGCGTGATGGTGGCGCCGACCTGGGACTTGATGTCGTCACCGACGATCGGGACGCCCGCCTCGGTGAACTTGTCCGCCCACTCCTTGGTGCCGGCGATGAAGACCGGGAGGGCGTTGACGAAGGCGACCTTGGCGTCGATGGCGCACTGGGCGTAGAACTTCGCCGCGTCCTCGGAGCCGACGGGCAGGTAGCAGACGAGGACGTCGACCTGCTTGTCCTTGAGGACCTGGACGACGTCGACGGGTTCCTCGGCGGACTCCTCGATGGTCTCGCGGTAGTACTTGCCGAGGCCGTCGAGGGTGTGGCCGCGCTGGACCGTGACACCGGTGGCGGGCACGTCGCAGATCTTGATGGTGTTGTTCTCGGACGCGCCGATGGCGTCCGCGAGGTCCAGGCCGACCTTCTTCGCGTCCACGTCGAACGCGGCGACGAACTCGACGTCACGGACGTGGTACTCGCCGAACTGCACGTGCATCAGGCCCGGGACCTTGGACGCCGGGTCGGCGTCCTTGTAGTACTCCACGCCCTGCACCAGCGACGCGGCGCAGTTGCCCACGCCGACGATGGCTACGCGAACCGAACCCATTCCGGTTGCTCCCTGTGTGTACGAGTGAGGCCCTGAGTGAGCGCTCACGTGGCGGTGTCGTCGGGCGTATCCGTCCCGGGGGTGCCCCCGGGACGGGGCAGGCCGCCCGTCGCTCCAGATGTGGTGTCCTGCTGAGCGGTCTCCCCGGAGGCGGAACCTCTCAGGTCCCGTCCGGCCCGCTCGCTCTCGATGAGCTCGTTCAGCCAGCGCACTTCGCGCTCCACGGACTCCATCCCGTGGCGCTGGAGCTCAAGCGTGTAGTCGTCGAGGCGCTCTCGCGTGCGTGCCAGGGAGGCCCGCATCTTCTCCAGACGCTCCTCCAAGCGGCTGCGGCGACCCTCCAGGACGCGCATGCGCACGTCGCGGGATGTCTGCCCGAAGAATGCGAACCGAGCGGCGAACGTCTCGTCCTCGTACGCGTCCGGGCCCGTCTGCGAGAGCAGTTCCTCGAAGTGCTCCTTACCTTCCGCCGTCAGCCGATAGACGATCTTGGCGCGGCGGCCGGTGAGCGGAGCGGTGAGCGCGTCCTCCGGGGTGTTTCCCGCCTCCTCGATCAACCAGCCGTTGGCGACCAGCGTCTTGAGGCAGGGGTACAGCGTCCCGTAGCTGAACGCACGGAACACGCCCAGTGACGTATTGAGTCGTTTGCGCAGCTCATAGCCGTGCATCGGGGACTCGCGGAGCAGGCCGAGTACGGCGAACTCGAGAATCCCGGAACGCCGGCTCATAGATCGCCTCCCCTCTGCCGCGGCCCGTGGTGACGGGCGCCCTGACGGTTTTATGTCGTGCTGATGTATCGACTCGATACATCAGCACGATAGAACGGCCATCCGGAGGCGACAAGAGGGGGGAGGGTGAACGGGATCACATCGCCGATTCATCCAAGCCTGTTTGTCTGATTTGAGGCGAAGCTCGGAGCTAGGCGGGTTTTGACGGTGCGTAGTCTGTGCGCCATGCACACCACCGGGACTCGCGTGACGCCGGGGGGCGTCGAGGCCCCCGGTGCCGTACGGGTGAATGCGCCAGCGCCCGCATCCGTACTTCGGGGGGACAGGAAACCAGCCGCCGTTTCCAGGCGCGCACGGGTGCGCCTGCCCGAGGAGTAATCGTTCGATGAGCGAGCACCGTCGCAAACCGCCGCAGCCGCAGGGAGGCGGACGTGCCGCGGCCCGACGCGGCCCGTCCGGCTCGTCCTCCGGCCGCCGTGCGGCACCGCGAGGCGCCACCGGGTCTCCTTCCGACTACGGGTTCAGCCACGAAGCGGGAGGCGAGGAGCAGTCGTACAGCGGCCGCGCCGAGGCCCGGCGCGCGGCACAGAGAAGCACGGGTGGTCGACGCAGAGCGGCCGAACCCTCGGCAGGCCGCCGCGGTGCCCCGTCCGGGCCCCCCGGCCGGGGCAGGGGGCGCACGGCGCCCGCGCGGAACCGCCTGGTCGACTACCCGCGCGCGGACAAGTACGGCTGGCGCCGCTGGGTGCCGTCCTGGAAGCTCGTCGCCGGCCTGTTCGTCGGGTTCGTCGGCAGTCTCGTCGCCGTGGCGGGCATCGGCTACGCCATGGTGAGCGTCCCCAAGGTCGACGAGACGGCGACGGCGCAGAACAACGTCTACTACTGGAAGGACGGCAGCCAGATGGTTGCCACCGGTGGGGAGACGAACCGCCAGATCATCGACTCCGCGCAGATCCCGGCCGACATGCGCTGGGCGGTGATCTCGCAGGAGAACAAGACCTTCTACGACGACAGCGGCATCGATCCCAAGGGCATCGCGCGCGCCGTGTTCAACATGGCCCGGGGCGGCCAGACGCAGGGTGGCTCGACCATCACCCAGCAGTACGTCAAGAACGCCATGCTGAACGACCAGTCGCAGACGCTCTCCCGGAAGTTCAAAGAGATCTTCGTGTCGATCAAGGTGGGAGCCACGGTCGACAAGGAAGAGATCATGGCCGGTTACCTGAACTCCGCGTACTACGGGCGCAACGCCTACGGGATCCAGGCCGCCGCCCGCGCGTACTTCAACAAGGACGCCATCAAGCTCAACCCGGGCGAGTGCGCCTTCCTGTCCGCCATGCTGAAGGGCGCCACCTACTACGACCCCGCGGGTGCGGTGTCCATCGACTCGGCCGCGACGCCGGAGGCCAACAGCAAGCGTGCGCTGGTGCAGATGCAGGACACGCTCGACAAGATGGTCGAGTACAAGCACCTGAGCCCCGAGGTGCGGGCCAAGTACACCGAGCTCCCCAAGTGGCAGAACCCGCGCTCGAACACCCAGCTGAGCGGGCAGATCGGCTACCTCGTCGACCTCGCCAACAGCTATGTGGTCACCCACAGCAAGGAAACGGGGATCACCCAGGACAAGCTGCAGCAGGGCGGCTACTCGATCTACACGACCTTCGACAAGAAGAAGGTCGACGAGCTCACCAAGGCCGTCACCAAGGTGCAGAAGGCCAACATCAAGCCGGAGAAGCGCCCGGACACGGACACCCACGTGCAGTTCGGCGGTGCGTCCGTGAACCCGGCGACCGGTGCCATCGAGGCGATCTACGGCGGTGAGGACGCGACCAAGCACTTCACCAACAACGCCGACCAGACCGGTGCCCAGGTGGGTTCGACGTTCAAGCCGTTCGTGCTCGCGGCCGCGATGACGTGGGGCGTGCGCGATCCCGACCTCGGTTCCTCGCAGGCGCAGGACGAGCGCACCATCGTCTCGCCCGAGAGCCTGTTCAGCGGCAAGAACAAGCTCAAGATCAAGAACTATGACGGGACGATCTGGAAGAACGAGAAGGGCGAGGAGTGGCTGCAGACCAACGACGGCAACGTCTCGCTCGGCTCTCCGCCGGACTACAAGATCGACCTGCGTGAGGCGATGCGGGAGTCGGTGAACTCCGCCTTCGTGCAGCTCGGCATGGACGTCGGCCTGGACAAGGTGAAGGAGGCCGCCGTCAACGCCGGCGTCAAGGAGAGCACCCTCGCCGGCACGGGCTTCCCGTCGTTCTCGATCGGTATCTCCGACCCGAGCGCGATCCGGATGGCCGGCGCCTACGCCACCTTCGCGGCCAGCGGCAAGCAGCGGGACCCCTACTCCGTCCAGAAGGTCACGAGCAAGGACGGCGACATCTACACGCACAAGACCGAGACGAAGCAGGCGTTCACCTCGAAGGTCGCCGACAACGTCACGGACGTCCTGAAGACCGTGGTCGAGAAGGGCACCGGTACCGCCGCCCAGCTGGAGGGCCGTGAGGTGGCCGGCAAGACCGGTACCACCGACGGCAACAAGTCGGCCTGGTTCGTCGGCTACACGCCGCAGCTGTCGACCGCGATCAGCATGTTCCGTTACCCCGACGACGAGACGCAGAAGAACCGCACGTTCCTCGAGATGTTCGGAACCGGTGGTCAGGAGAAGATTCACGGCGCCTCGTTCCCGGCGGAGATCTGGCACGACTACATGGAGGAGGCCATGGAGGGCCTCCCCGTGAAGTCGTTCCCGACCCCCGAGCCCATCGGTGAGGTCGTCAACGACGAACCGGCGCCGGTTCCCACCCCCTCGGTCACCGAGACGGAGGAGGAGAGCCCGTCGCCGTCTCCGTCTCCCAGCGAGACGGAGACCGAGCCCTCGCCCTCCCCGAGCGAGACGTGCACCAACTTCTTCGACTGTGACGACAGCTCGGGCGGCACGAACAGTGGTGGGAACGATGGAGACACGGGCGAGACAAGTCCTTCGCCGAGCACCTCGGAGTCCGAGGAAAGCAGCAGAGGCAATCAGAACGGCGGCATCTTCGGAGGCCCAACCGGTTAGCGCACAATCGCCCGACGCGGGCGTTTCACGTGAAACATGCGCATGTTTCACGTGAAACGAGGGCCGTCCCACTGGAGCAGGCGGGGCGGCCCTCGGTTTTTTCCTAGGTCCGTACGGCAGGATGTGGCGCATGCCCAGTGCAGAATCGACGCCGGCGCGCGTCCACGAGCCGGGCCCGGTGCGGCCCACCAGGGACGACGAGGTCGCTGCGGCCGGCAGTGAGCTGATCGGCGGTCCCCTCGGACGGCGAGCCCTGACCGGGACGTCCTGGCTGACTCCCGTACGGGTCGTCGCGCTCGTGGCGATCGGGATGTTCGCCCTCGGACTGGTCCAGAAGGCGCCCTGTTACAACGGCGCCTGGTTCTTCGGCGCCAGCTCCCAGTACACGCACGCGTGCTACTCGGACATCCCCCACCTCTACCAGGGGCGCGGGTTCGCCGACGGGCTCGTCCCGTACTTCGACAAGCTCCCCGGGGACATGCAGTACCTCGAATACCCGGTGCTGACCGGAGTGTTCATGGAGGTGGCCAGCTGGCTGACACCGGGCAGCGGCAGCATCCAGCACCAGGAGCAGTGGTACTGGATGGTCAACGCCGGGATGCTGATGGCGTGCGCGGCGGTCATCGCGGTCTGCGTGGCCCGTACGCACGCCCGGCGTCCCTGGGACGGTCTGCTGGTCGCTCTGGCGCCCGCCTTCGCGCTGACCGCCACCATCAACTGGGACCTGCTGGCGGTCGCTCTGACGGCCGCGGCGATGCTGATGTGGTCGCGGCGCCGGTCGCTCGCCTTCGGCGTCCTGCTGGGCCTCGCCACGGCCGCCAAGCTCTATCCGGTCTTCCTGCTCGGGCCGCTGTTCGTGCTGTGCTGGCGTGCCGGGAAGTGGCGGCAGTTCGGCACCGCTCTGGGCGGGGCGATCGTCTCCTGGCTGGTGGTGAACCTGCCGGTGATGCTCTTCGCCTTCGAGGGCTGGTCGAAGTTCTACACGTTCAGCCAGGAGCGGGGCGTCGACTTCGGTTCCTTCTGGCTGATCCTGGCCCAGAACTCCAGCGACCCGCTCACCACCGACAGCGTCAACACGCTGGCCACGGTCCTGGTCGGGGTGTGCTGTCTCGGCATCGCGGGACTCACGCTCACCGCCCCGCGCCGACCCCGCTTCGCCCAGCTGGCGTTCCTGATCGTGGCGGCGTTCATCCTGACCAACAAGGTCTACTCGCCGCAATACGTGCTGTGGCTGGTGCCGCTGGCGGTACTGGCCCGGCCCAAGTGGCGGGACTTCCTGATCTGGCAGGCCTGCGAGGTGGCGTACTTCCTGGGGATCTGGATGTACCTGGCGTACACCACCAGCGGAGACGCCCACAAGGGGCTGCCGACCGACGGCTACCACTGGGCCATCGCGGTGCACCTGCTGGGGACGCTGTACCTGTGTGTCGTGGTCGTACGGGACATTCTGATGCCGGAGCGGGACGTGGTCCGGCAGGCCGGTGACGACGACCCCTCGGGTGGTGTGCTCGACGGCGCGGAGGACGTCTTCGTTCTCGGCGCGGCGGCCCCTCCTCCCCGGCACGCGGACGAGTTCGACGGGGCGCAGGTGGAGTGGGGCAAGCAGGGCACGGCCGACGGTTCGCCCTGAGCGAACAGGGTGCTGCCCGGTCATGCGAAAGGCCGTACACGGAAGGTTCGTGTACGGCCTTTGCCGTGACCTGGCGTGGCCTGCCGGGGTGTGGGTGTGCGGTCCGACGGCCCTGCCCTGCGTGAGCCGTGGGGGTCAGCGGTCCACGAGCCGGTCGAACTGCGTGGTGGTGTGGCGCAGATGGGCCACCAGTTCGTCACCGACCGTCGGCTCCGGGGCGTCCGCGGGCACGAACAGGATGGACACCTGCATGTGCGGCGGCTCGGCGAACCAGCGTTGCTTGCCGCCCCAGACGAACGGCGAGAGGTTCCGGTTCACCGTGGCGAGGCCGGCGCGGGCGACGCCCTTGGCGCGCGGCATGACGCCGTGCAGGGCCTTGGGGGCCTCCAGGCCCACACCATGGGACGTACCGCCCGCCACGACCACCAGGAAGCCGTCGGAGGCGGCCTTCTGCTGCCGGTACCCGAAGCGGTCGCCCTTGGCGACGCGCGTGACGTCCAGGACGGCACCGCGGTACTCGGTGGCCTCGTGGTCCCCCAGCCACAGCCGGGTGCCGATGCGGGCGCGGAAACGGGTCTGGGGGAACTGCTGCTGAAGCCGGGCGAGTTCCTCGGCCTTGAGGTGGCTGACGAACATCGTGTGCAGCGGCAGCCGGGCCGCGCGCAGCCGGTCCATCCAGCCGATGACCTCCTCGACGGCGTCGGAGCCGTCGGTGCGGTCCAGCGGCAGGTGGATGGCGAAGCCCTCCAGCCGGACGTTCTCTATGGCGGCGTGCAGCTGGGCCAGGTCCTGCTCGCTGATGCCGTGCCGCTTCATCGAGGACATCACCTCGATCACCACGCGGGCGCCGACGAGGCCGTACACACCGTCGACCGAGGACACCGATCGCACGACGCGGTCGGGCAGCGGCACGGGCTCCTCGCCCCGCCGGTAGGGCGTCAGCACCAGCAGGTCACCGCCGAAGAAGTCCTTGATGCGCGCGGCCTCGTACGTCGTGCCGACGGCGAGGATGTCCGAGCCCAGACGGGTGGCCTCCTCCGCCAACCGCTCGTGCCCGAAGCCGTAGCCGTTGCCCTTGCAGACCGGGACGAGCCCAGGGAACTGCTCCTGCACGTGCTTGTGGTGCGCCCGCCAGCGCGCGGTGTCGACGTAGAGCGTGAGCGCCATGGCCGGACCTGGGACCTTTCTCGTGGCTGCGGTGTGTCAGAGGTGAGGGAGCTGTCGGAGCTGGCCGGCGTCGAGGGTGACGCCGTCGAAGCGGTGAGGGGCGCTCAGCGGCGCGACATGTAGATGTCGAGCGCCTTGTGGAGCAGCTTGTTCAGCGGGAAGTCCCACTCGCCGAGGTACTCGGCGGCCTGTCCGCCCGTGCCGACCTTGAACTGGATCAGGCCGAACAGGTGGTCCGACTCGTCCAGCGAGTCGGAGATGCCGCGCAGGTCGTAGACGGTCGCGCCGAGCGCGTAGGCGTCGCGCAGCATCCGCCACTGCATGGCGTTCGAGGGGCGGAACTCCCGGCCGATGTTGTCGGAGGCTCCGTAGGAGTACCAGACGTGGCCGCCGACGATCAGCATCGTGGCCGCCGACAGGTTCACGCCGTTGTGGCGGGCGAAGTACAGCCGCATCCGGTTGGGGTCCTCGGTGTTGAGGGCCGTCCACATGCGCTGGAAGTACGACAGCGGGCGGGGCCGGAAGTGGTCGCGCACAGCCGTGATCTCGTACAGCCGCTGCCACTCCTCCAGGTCGTGGTAACCGCCCTGGACGACCTCGACGCCGGCCTTCTCGGCCTTCTTGATGTTGCGGCGCCACAGCTGGTTGAAGTTCTTGTGGACCTCTTCCAGGGAGCGGTTCGCCAGCGGCACCTGGTAGACGTAGCGGGGCTGGACGTCGCCGAAGCCGGCGCCGCCGTCCTCGCCCTGCTGCCAGCCCATGCGACGCAGCTTGTCGGCCACCTCGAAGGCGCGCGGCTCGATGAAGTCGGCCTCGATGTCCCGCAGCCGCTTGACGTCCGGGTTCTGGATGCCCGCCTTGATGGAGGTGGCCTCCCAGCGCCGGATGATCACCGGCGGGCCCATCTTCACGGAGAAGGCGCCCTGCTGCTTGAGGTGCGCGAGCATCGGTTCCAGCCACTCGGTCAGATTCGGCGCGTACCAGTTGATGACCGGACCCTCGGGCAGATAGGCGAGGTAGCGCTTGATCTTGGGCAGCTGGCGGTAGAGGACGAGGCCCGCGCCCACCAACTGGCCGCTCTTGTCGAACCATCCGAGGTTCTCCGAGCGCCACTCGGCCTTGACATCGGCCCAGGCCGGAACCTGCATGTGGCTCGCCGACGGCAGGCTCTGGATGTATGCCAGATGCTGCTCGCGACTGATCGTCCTCAGGGTCAGGCTCATTCGGGGCGCTCCTCGGGCTGGTGTGTCCCCATGGGTACAGGGGCTCCGGCTCTAGCGCCGAAGCCTACTGCGCCTGGGGAGCGGCCCGTTTGGGCACACGGCAGCTTCGCCCGGCCCGCGGGCGGCCGGAGGCGGTCCGCCCGGCGCGCAGGTGGCCTCCGCGTCTCCCGCGCGCCTGCGGCCCGGGAACGCCGTCCGGCGTGCCGGACCCGGATCGGTCAGGTCACCAGAGCCCGCCGAAGAGGCCGCCGTGCGCCATACCGAGGAAGAAGCCGACACCGGCGGCACCGAGGCCCAGGATGAGACCGAAGCGCTCACGGGTGGTCTCGGAGATCCACAGTCCGTACGCGCCGGTGACGATCCCCGCCAGACCCGTCCACGAGCTGAGCAGGTGCAGGCCGTCGAACATCGCCGTGACGAAGGACACCACCCCGAGTACCAGGGTCACGGCCAGCAGCGTGTCCTGGACGGGATGGCGCTTGCCGTCGGTGGCGAAGAGGGATCCGGCGGTGTTGGGTCGCAATGCCTGTGCCATAGGGCACCTCCTGCGGAAAACGGCGCATCGTAGCGCCATACACACCCGATGTGTACAGATTGGCCGTCCCCACGGCCGGATTTCAACCGGAAGCCGGTGTGCAGGTAGTCTGTACCGTCTGCACCGGTGTCTGCCCAGGCACAGCCAGGAACTCCGCCCAGCTCAGAGCGGGGGCGTCGCAAGCCGACCCCCGATTGTCAGTGGCGGCCGATACCGTTGCGTACGCATCACAACCCTCCTGCCACGGAACGACCGTGGCCGTTGAGTCCAAAGGAGGTGGGTTCCACATGCGTCACTACGAGGTGATGGTCATCCTCGACCCCGATCTCGAGGAGCGCGCTGTCTCCCCGCTGATCGAGAACTTCCTCTCCGTCGTCCGCGAGGGCAACGGAAAGGTGGAGAAGGTCGACACCTGGGGCCGTCGTCGTCTCGCGTACGAGATCAAGAAGAAGCCCGAGGGCATCTACTCGGTCATCGACCTGCAGGCCGAGCCTGCGGTCGTGAAGGAGCTCGACCGCCAGATGAACCTGAACGAGTCGGTCCTCCGGACCAAGGTCCTCCGTCCCGAGACCCACTGAGCCTCCCGCTCAGCTGATCTCGGGAATCTGAGTAGCAGCACAAGCAGCCAGCAGCAGCAAACCCGCCGAGAGGTTCCCCCATGGCAGGCGAGACCGTCATCACGGTCATCGGCAATCTTGTCGACGACCCCGAGCTGCGCTTCACCCCCTCCGGTGCGGCGGTCGCGAAGTTCCGTGTCGCGTCCACTCCCCGCACCTTCGACCGTCAGACGAACGAGTGGAAGGACGGCGAGAGCCTGTTCCTGACCTGCTCGGTCTGGCGCCAGGCGGCGGAGAACGTCGCGGAGTCGCTCCAGCGAGGCATGCGCGTCATCGTGCAGGGCCGACTGAAGCAGCGGTCCTACGAGGACCGCGAGGGTGTCAAGCGCACGGTCTTCGAGCTGGACGTCGAGGAAGTCGGCCCCAGCCTGCGCAACGCCACGGCCAAGGTCACCAAGACCTCCGGCCGCGGTGGCCAGGGTGGCGGCGGTGGCTTCGGCGGCGGTGGCGGCCAGGGTGGCGGCGGCTGGGGCGGTGGCCCCGGCGGCGGTCAGCAGGGCGGCGCTCCCGCCGACGACCCCTGGGCGACCGGCGCTCCCGCCGGTGGCGGCCAGGGCGGCGGTGGCGGCTGGGGTGGAAACTCCGGCGGCGGCGGTGGCGGCTACTCGGACGAGCCCCCCTTCTAGGCCTTCGGGCCCGGATGTCCGGGCCTGTTCGGGTCGAGGGTGGGCCGTATCCCAACTTCTTGATCACACAGGAGATACACCATGGCGAAGCCGCCTGTGCGCAAGCCGAAGAAGAAGGTCTGCGCTTTCTGCAAGGACAAGGTCACGTACGTGGACTACAAGGACACGAACATGCTGCGGAAGTTCATTTCCGACCGCGGCAAGATCCGTGCCCGCCGCGTGACCGGCAACTGCACGCAGCACCAGCGTGACGTCGCCACGGCCGTCAAGAACAGCCGTGAGATGGCGCTGCTGCCCTACACCTCCACCGCGCGATAAGGGAAGGGTGACCGACACATGAAGATCATCCTCACCCACGAGGTCTCCGGCCTCGGCGCCGCGGGCGACGTCGTCGACGTCAAGGACGGTTACGCTCGCAACTACCTGATCCCGCGGAACTTCGCGATCCGCTGGACCAAGGGCGGCGAGAAGGACGTCGAGCAGATCCGTCGCGCTCGCAAGATCCACGAGATCCAGACCATCGAGCAGGCCAACCAGATCAAGGCCCAGCTCGAGGGCGTGAAGGTCCGCCTGGCCGTTCGCTCCGGCGACGCCGGTCGTCTCTTCGGTTCCGTCACCCCGGCCGACGTCGCCTCGGCGATCAAGGCTGCCGGTGGTCCGGACGTCGACAAGCGCCGCATCGAGCTCGGTGCGCCGATCAAGACCCTGGGCGCCCACGAGACGTCCGTGCGTCTGCACCCCGAGGTTGCCGCCAAGGTCAACATCGAGGTTGTCGCGGCCTGATCGCTGCGCTCGGCGTGAACAGCTTCGGCTGAACAGCTGGGAAGGGGTCGCACCCACTGGGTGCGGCCCCTTCGGCGTGCTCGGGCCGTGTTTCACGTGAAACGCCTGGCCGACGTGCACCGCCGGTTTCACGTGAAACGGTCCCGGGGCCCGCGCCTGAGAAGCCGTCACCATCGGGTCGCGCCTTCGCGCGACACGGTCACCAGGCCACGCCTTCACGTGACACGGTCACCGGGTCGCGGTCACCGGGTCGCGCCGGTGACCACCCAGCGTCCGGAGCGGGTACGCAGCCAGAGGGTCAACATCCGGACTGCCATCATCAGCGTCATCGCTCCCCACAGAGCGGTGAGCCCACCGCCGAGCGCCGGCACGAGCAGGGCGACCGGGGCAAAGATCACCAGGGTGAGGACCATCGCCCACGCGAGGTAGGGACCGTCACCCGCGCCCATCAGTACGCCGTCCAGGACGAAGACGATGCCGCAGATCGGCTGGGAGAGCGCGACCAACAGGAGAGCGGGGAGCGCCGCGTCCTTCACCACGTGATCACCGGTGAACAACGGGAGGAAGACCGGCCGGCTGACCACCACCAGAAGGCCGAGTACGACACCCACGGCGATGCCCCACTCCACCATGCGACGGCAGGCGTCCCGGGCACCCTGGGCGTCACCGGCACCGAGGTGGCGTCCGATGATGGCCTGCCCCGCGATGGCGATGGCGTCGAGGGCGAAGGCGAGCAGGCTCCACAGCGAGAGGATGATCTGGTGGGCCGCGATATCGGCGTCACCGAGGCGTGCGGCGACCGCTGTGGCGATCATCAGGACGGCTCGTAGGGACAGGGTGCGCACCAGCAGGGGCACGCCGGCCTGGGCGGAGGCCCGTATGCCGGCGGCGTCGGGCCGCAGGGAAGCGCCGTGGCGGCGAGCGCCCCGGATCACCACGACGAGGTAGGCCGCGGCCATACCGCACTGTGCGATGACGGTGCCCCAGGCGGAGCCCGCGATGCCGAGGCCGGCGCCGTAGACGAGACCGGCGTTGAGGGCGGCGTTGGCGACGAAGCCCCCCGCGGCGACGTAAAGGGGGGTTCGTGTGTCCTGGAGACCGCGTAGGACACCGGTCGCGGCCAGGACGACGAGCATGGCCGGAATGCCGAGTGCCGAGATGCGCAGATAGGTGGTCGCGTACGGGGCGGCCGTGTCGGAGGCACCGAAAAGTTCCACGAGCGTCGGGGCCGAGGGCAGGACGGCTGCGATCACGACTGCGCCGAGCAGCAGCGCCAGCCAGATGCCGTCCATGCCCTGGCGGATGGCAGCCGGCAGGTCGTCAGCGCCCACGCGACGGGCGACGGCCGCCGTCGTGGCGTAGGCGAGGAAGACGAAGACACTGACGGCGGTCATCAGGAGTGCGGAGGCGACCCCGAGGCCGGCGAGTTGCGCGGTGCCGAGGTGGCCGACGATCGCGCTGTCGACCATGACGAAGAGGGGCTCCGCGACGAGTGCGCCGAAGGCCGGGACGGCCAGTGCGACGATCTCGCGATCGTGCCGTCGTCGAGTGGCCTGGGTCGTCGCGGGGGCGTGTGTCATGACCACCAATCTAACCGTCCACAGGTAAGAGATGCAATCCACCTATGACCCTTACTCAGGATCTCGCCGCGTATCCTCTCGCGCACCGTTCGAAGCGATCTTGGCCCGACCGGGAAAGTTTTTCTTCTGCACAGCCGGTGGACGGTAAAGGTGCAGGTCAGTGGAGTGGTGTGGGGAAAGTAGAGGGCTTGTTCACAGGGCTGTCCACCGGGTCGTGCACAGGTTTCGCGGAGTTCTCCACAGCATCGGGGCCGTCGTCCACATGGCCTGTGGATAACCAGATTGGCTGACGGTGCCCGCGGGCCTACGGTTGTCCGGCGCCCGCTCCCTCCGACGACTGTGAAAACCTCACAAAACCGACGTGCCAGAAACGGAGTTGGGCCTCTCAGTTGTCAGTGCCGTGCCGTAGAAATGAGGGGCACGGCGAGGTCCGCTCCGGCGGACGGGAGGAGGTGGCTCGGTGAGCATTTCCGAGCCCTTGGACGATCCGTGGGCCGACAGTGGTCCCAGTGATCGCCTCCCCCCGGCCCGGCGGCGCGGCGACGGGGGCCGTGGCCGAGACGAGCAGCACGACCGCGGCCGGGACACCGGTGAGTGGGACGGCGGCGGTACGGCCTTCGAGCGCGTGCCACCGCAGGACCTCGACGCCGAGCAGTCCGTCCTCGGCGGCATGCTCCTGTCCAAGGACGCCATCGCCGACGTCGTCGAGATCCTCAAGGGCCACGACTTCTACAAGCCCGCGCACGAGACGATCTTCCAGGCGATCCTCGACGTCTACGCGAAGGGCGAACCGGCCGACCCGATCACGATCGCCGCCGAGCTCACCAAGCGGGGCGAGATCAACAAGGTCGGCGGCGCCTCGTATCTGCACACGCTCGTCCAGACGGTGCCGACGGCGGCGAACGCCGAGTACTACGCGGAGATCGTGCACGAGCGCGCGGTCCTGCGCCGCCTGGTCGAGGCCGGCACCCGCATCACGCAGATGGGATACGCGGGCGACGACGACGTCGACGAGATCGTCAACCGCGCCCAGGCCGAGATCTACGCGGTCACCGAGCAGCGCACCAGCGAGGACTACCTGCCGCTCGGCGACATCATGGAGGGCGCTCTCGACGAGATCGAGGCGATCGGCTCGCGCAGCGGCGAGATGACCGGTGTGCCCACGGGCTTCACCGATCTCGACTCGCTGACCAATGGCCTCCATCCGGGCCAGATGATCGTCATCGCGGCCCGTCCCGCCATGGGTAAGTCCACGCTCGCGCTGGACTTCGCCCGGGCCGCGTCGATCAAGCACAACCTGCCGAGCGTCATCTTCTCCCTCGAAATGGGCCGCAACGAGATCGCGATGCGTCTGCTGTCCGCCGAGGCGCGCGTCGCCCTGCACCACATGCGCTCCGGCACCATGACGGACGAGGACTGGACACGCCTGGCACGCCGGATGCCCGAGGTCTCCTCCGCGCCGCTCTACATCGACGACTCCCCCAACCTGTCGATGATGGAGATCCGCGCCAAGTGCCGTCGGCTCAAGCAGCGCAACGACATCAAGCTCGTGATCATCGACTATCTGCAGCTGATGCAGTCCGGCGGCTCCAAGCGGTCCGAGAGCCGTCAGCAGGAGGTCTCGGACATGTCCCGGAACCTCAAGCTCCTGGCCAAGGAGCTGGAGGTCCCCGTGATCGCGCTCTCGCAGCTCAACCGTGGTCCCGAGCAGCGCACGGACAAGAAGCCGATGGTGTCCGACCTGCGTGAGTCCGGCTCCATCGAGCAGGACGCCGACATGGTGATCCTGCTGCACCGCGAGGACGCCTACGAGAAGGAGTCGCCGCGGGCGGGCGAGGCGGACATCATCGTGGGCAAGCACCGTAACGGTCCGACGGCCACGATCACCGTGGCCTTCCAGGGCCACTACTCGCGCTTCGTCGACATGGCGCAGACGTGATCGTGCCCTGGGCGAAATGAGCTCGACGCCTGCCGCGCTGCCAGGTGGACTGGACCCATGACGACATCTCAGGAAGAGCTGCTCCCCGGTACACGGCGTGCGCTGCTGCACCGGATCGCCGTGGCCCAGGCCGAGGGGCGGACTCCGTCGCTCGTCGCCGCGGTCGTGCGGGGCGGGCGGACGGTCTGGCACGGGGCGCGAACCTCGGTCGACGGACACGGGCCGGACGAGAACGTGCAGTACCGGATCGGCTCGATCACCAAGACCTTCACCGCCGTTCTCGTACTGAGGCTGCGTGACGAGGAAGCGCTCGACCTCGAGGACCCGCTGGAGAAGTATCTGCCGGGCATCGGCGTGGGGGAGGCCACGATCGGTCAACTGCTCGCTCACACCGGGGGACTGGCGGCCGAGTCGCCCGGGCCGTGGTGGGAGCGGACGCCGGGCGCGCTCCGTCCCGAGTTCGCCGATGTGCTCGGTGACCAGCCCGTCCTGCATCCAGCGGGGCGACGCTTCCATTACTCCAACCCCGGTTACAGCCTCCTGGGCGCCCTCGTCGAAGAGCTCAGGGGTGCGCCGTGGGACGAGGTGCTACGGCGTGAAGTGCTCGAACCCCTGGGCCTGAACCGCACGAGCACACGACCGCAGCATCCGCATGCGGGCGGTTGGGCGGTGCACCCCTGGGCCGATGTGATGCTGCCCGAGCCCACCGAGGACTTCGGCCGGATGGCGGCGGCCGGTCAACTCTGGTCCACGACCGACGATCTCGCTCGGTTCGCCGCCTTCCTGGTCCGTGGGGATGAGCGGGTGCTGAGCGCGGAGACGCTCCGGGAGATGCGGACGCCCGCGGCGCCGGCCGAACTCGCGGACCTGGTGGACGGCGGTTCCTACGGGCTCGGTCTGCGGATCGAGAACCAGGACGGCCGGTTGCTGGTCGGCCACTCCGGGTCGGTGCCGGGCTTCCTGGCGAGTCTCACCCTCAGCGAGGCCGACGACGTCGCCGCGGTGGTGCTCACCAACTGCACCTCCGGCCTGATGGTGTCTCAGGTGGCCGCTGATCTCGTCCGTATCGTGGCCGAGGCCGAGCCGCGTATGCCGGATCCGTGGCGGCCGTTGCGGGAGGCAGACCGCTCCGTCCTGGAGTTGGCCGGTCAGTGGTACTGGGGCACCAACCCCTTCGCCCTGCGCGTCATGGCTGACGGGTTCCTCTCCCTCGGGCCCCTCTCCGGCGGCGGGCGACGCTCACGGTTCCGGGAGAACGGTGACGGGACGTGGACGGGGCTGGAGGGGTACTTCGCAGGGGAGGTGCTGCGGGCCGTACGACGCCCGGACGGCACGGTGGACCATCTGGACCTCGGATCGTTCGTGTTCACGCGCCAGCCGTACGACCGAGCGGCCGACGTGCCCGGTGGTGTGGACCCGGAGGGCTGGCGGGGGATCGGTTAGCCGACCCTGTCGCACTGAGCGGGGAAAGCGCCGTGTTTCACGTGGAACACGGCGCTTCCGCAGGGGCCGTGGCCGGCTCAGAGCGCAAGCTTGAAGCCCACGTGGGAGGCCACGAAGCCCAACCGCTCGTAGAAACGGTGGGCGTCGGTGCGCGTGTTGTCCGAGGTCAGCTGCACCAACTGGCACTTCTCCCGCCGGGATTCCTCGATCGCCCACTCGATGAATCGTGTGCCCAGACCGCTGCCCCGCTCGTCGGCGTGGACACGTACGCCCTCGATGATCGACCTGGTCGCCCCGCGCCGGGACAGGCCCGGCACGATCGTGAGCTGGAGAGTGCCGACGACGCGCCCGTCGCGCACGGCGACGACCAGGCGCTGGTTCGGGTCGGCGTCGAGCCGCTCCAGGGCGGTCCGGTAGGGGGCGAGGTCGTCCGGCGACTCGCGTTGGGCGCCCAGCGGATCGTCCGCGAGCATGCCGACGATCGCGGGGATGTCCTCGGGAACGGCGGCTCGTATCTCAAGATCTCCCATAGCCGCACCCTACGCAGCGATGGGCGCCTTCAGTGACTCCACGACCCGCACCAGCGGGGCCAGTTCCGGGTTCCTCGCCGCCTCGTCGAGGGCCTCGCGCAGCGCCGCGTCGTTGGTCGGTCGGGCCGCGTCGAGCAGCTTGAGGCCGGCCTCGGTGACGTTCGTGTAGATGCCCCGGCGGTCGGTGGGGCACAGGTAGCGCTCGAGCAGCCCTCGGTCCTCGAGCCGGGTGACCAGGCGGGTGGTGGCGCTCTGGCTGAGGACGACCGCGTCGGCGACCTGCTTCATCTGCAGATGGCCTCCCTCGCCATCGTGCTGCCGGCTGAGCACGTCGAGCAGGGAGTACTCGCGCACGCTCAGGTCGTGCCGGGCCTGCAGCGCGCGCTCGATGTGGGCCTCGATTCTCCCGTGGAGCAGAGAGAGGGCGCACCAGCCCTGGGCAAGCGCGGTGAGCGCGGGGTCCGTCGCAGTCATGGGTTCCTCCGTCCCGGAGCGGTTGAGTCCAGGGTAGAGCACCCCTGCAATTGTCGGCGGTTGCATATAGCCCGCGTATGCAACTATTGTGAACGCAGGAAAAGCGCTCATGCAATCGTCTGGGAAGGTGTACCCCTCCATGCCTCTCGCGCTTCTGGCCCTCGCGATCGGGGCCTTCGGGATCGGAACGACAGAGTTCGTGATCATGGGATTGCTGCCCGAGGTCGCGAGCGACTTCGGGGTCTCCATCCCCACGGCCGGCCTTCTCGTGACCGGCTATGCACTCGGCGTCATGTTCGGCGCACCGCTGATGACCGTCCTCGGCACCAAGGTCTCCCGCAAGCGGATGCTGATGCTGCTGATGGGCCTGTTCATCGCCGGCAACCTGCTCTCCGCCGTGGCCCCGACCTTCGCCGTGATGCTGATCGGCCGTGTGGTCGCCTCGCTCGCCCACGGCGCCTTCTTCGGCATCGGCTCCGTCGTCGCGGCCGACCTGGTCGCTCCGGACAAGAAGGCCGGCGCCATCGCGATGATGTTCACCGGCCTCACCGTCGCCAACGTCGTCGGTGTCCCGCTGGGCACCCTCGTCGGGCAGAGCGCCGGCTGGCGCGTCACCTTCGGCATCGTCGCCTTCCTCGGCGTCATCGGTCTGGCGGGCATCGCCAAGCTGGTCCCGGAGGTGCCCCGGCCGGAGGGCGTACGTCTGCGCCACGAGCTGGCCGCGTTCAAGAACGCCCAGGTCCTGCTCGCCATGGCGATGACCGTCCTGGGCTTCGGCGGTGTCTTCGCGGCCATCACCTACATCGCGCCGATGATGACCCACGTGACCGGCTTCGCCGACGGCTCCGTCACCTGGCTGCTGGTGCTCTTCGGACTCGGCATGGTCGGCGGCAACCTCGTCGGCGGCAAGTACGCCGACCGCGCCCTGATGCCGATGCTGTACGTCTCCCTGGGCTCCCTGGCGGTCGTCCTGGCGCTCTTCACCGTGACCGCCCACCACAAGGCCCTCGCGGCCGTCACGATCGTCCTGATCGGCGCCCTGGGCTTCGCGACCGTCCCGCCGCTGCAGAAGCGCGTCCTCGACCAGGCGCACGGCGCGCCGACGCTCGCCTCGGCGGTCAACATCGGCGCCTTCAACCTCGGCAACGCCCTGTCGGCCTGGCTCGGCGGCCTCGTCATCGCGGCCGGCCTCGGTTACACCGCCCCCAACTGGGTCGGCGCCGTCCTCGCCGCGGCCGCCCTGGTGCTCGCCTTGGTCTCGGCCGCCCTGGAGCGCCGCGACGGCACCTCCAGCACCGTGGTCGCCGGGGGCACGCCGGCCGAGCAGCCGGTGGCCGCCCACCACTGAGCGCCACCGGTCCGCGGGGCCAGGGCCGTCCCGGCGGACCGGTCGTCTCCCGGCCACACGAAGGACCGCAGCGCCACGAAGGACATCAGCGCCTTCGGCCGCACCAGTACCTCACCACCTCACCACCACCACCAAGGAGTACTCCCCCTCATGAGCACCACCACTGCCGTCGCTCCCCTGACCATCGGCGACGCCGAAGCCCTCGTCACGGCCGCCCGCCACGCCGCCGAGGTCGCCGGGGTCACGGTCAGCGTCACCGTCCTGGACGCGGGCGGCCATCTGCTCGCCTTCCGACGGGACGACCGCGCCGTGCTGATCTCCGGCGAGACGAGCACCCGCAAGGCGTACACGGCACTCCAGCTCGACACGCCCACCGCCGACCTCGTCGACGCCGTGCGGCCGGGCGGTCTCTTCCACACCCTGCCCACCGCGCTCGACCGGCCGCTGCTGTTCATCGCCGGTGGCGTACCGGTCCACCGCGAGGGCCGCCTCATCGGCGCGATCGGGGTCGGCGGCGGTGCCCCCGAGCAGGATCACGGATTCGCCATGGCCGCGCTGGAGGCGCTCGCCTGACCCGCCTGTCTCCCCGGAGCACACCCGAACGACGCCGGTTCCCGACGAGCAGGGGAACCGGCGTCGTCGTACCCGAGTGCGTCAGCCGGCCGCCACCGTGAGCGGGGCGAACCGCCGGCTCCAGTCACCCGGCAGCTCCTGGATCCCGTAGGTCATGACGGAGTTGAAGGCGACGGACTCCAGGCCTCGCTGCTTCACCCAGGCCAGCAGTTCCTCGTGGCGCACGTCGATGTCGGTGCGCAGCGGACGGTCGGTATGGGCGGCGAGGGACGCAACGAGTGCCTTCGCCGTCTCGGTGTCCCGGGCGATCAGCGGACCCACCACATGCGTGTCCATGTTGGGCCAGGCGGCCGCGTAGCCGACGATCCGGCCCTTGTCCTCGGCGACCCGTACCTGGTCGGCGAAGGCGGGCAGCCGCGCGATCACATGCGTGCGGTCGGTGCCGAACACCTCCTCGTCGAGCCGCACGATCGCGGTGAGGTCCTCGGCCGTGGCCGCACGGGTGACGACGTCGGGCGTCGGTCCGTCGGCGGTGAAGTGCCCGGCCACCATCTCCGCCCGGCCCGTGGCCTTGAAGCCCAGCTCCTCGTACAGCGGACGACCGTTCGGTGTCGCGTGCAGGGTCAGCGGGGTGGTGCCCATCAAGGAGACGACGTGCCGCATCAGGTGCCGGCCGATGCCCCGACGGGAGTGTCGTTCGGCGACCAGCACCATGCCGATGGCGCCGAGCGCGGGCCGGTCGTGCGGGCCGTACTCGGTGACGACGCAGGCGCTGACGAGACCTCCGTCGGGATCGTCGATGCCGTACCCCTTCCCGGCGGTGAGGAGGAGGCCCCACTTGTGTTCCTCGCGCGGCCACCCCCGATTCTCTGACAGGTCTGCACAGGCGGTGAGATCGCGGTGCGTCAGGCGGCGGACGGGGAGAGCGGCGGGGGAAGGAGTCGGCACGCAGGTCAGGCTGTCCGACCGGCGCCCTCGCCGTCCACCTGTTTCCCCGATCACGCACGTGCTTTTGGCCATGTCGTGGCCGGCTCCCTCGGCAGCCGACAGCCGACAGCCGAGGGAGCCGACAGCCGAGGGAGCCGACAGCCGACAGCCGAGGGAGCCGACAGGCCGAGGACGTTTCACGTGAAACGTCGTGGGCAGTGGGCGCTTGTGATCCGTGCCGAAGCTCTGAGCGTCTTTCGTCAATGCGCTGCCCCGTCTGTCGTTAGCCTCGGCGCATGGCGAGACTTCATCTCTTCGATCTCGACGGCACGTTGTTGCACGGGACGTCGGCACCGGTCGAGATTTCGCGTCAACTCGGCTTGGAGGCGGAGACGGTCGCATTGGACCGGGCGGCCGCGGCGGGACGTATCAAGCCGCCGGAGTACGCCAGGCACGTGCACGCGCTCTGGGCGCAGCTCACCGACGCGCATGTGGCGGCGGCGTTCGACGCTGCTCCTTGGCTGACCCGTATTCGTGAGGTCTGGGCGGAGATCAGAAGCCGGGGCGAGTACTGCGCGGTGGTATCACTCTCGCCTTCGTTCTTCGTGGAGCGGCTGACCGGGTGGGGCGCGCACGCCGCTTACGGTTCCCGGTTTCCCGCGGTGCCTTTCACCGAGCCCGTGGACCCGGCCGGAGTACTCAGCGCCGCCGCGAAGGTACTGATCGCCGACCGGCTGTGCGCGGAGTTCGGACTGACACGGAACGACTGCGTCGCGTACGGCGATTCGCTGTCGGACAAGGACCTGTTCGGTGTGGTGCCGGTCTCCGTGGCGGTCAACGCGGACAGCCATCTGTCAGGTCTCGCGACGCACTCCTACGCGGGGAAGGACCTGTGGGATGCCTATGAATTGGTGCAGTTCCCCCGGTGAATGAGGAAACCGGAGGGGTGCGCGCCATGCCCGTCGTCGGGGGAGGGAAGGGGGGACTTGTGCGCCGAGCGGCGCCCGGTATGGTCGACTCCGGTTCGTGCCCCGGATGTGACGCACGAGATGGGGTGCACATATTCCGTGCGGGCCGAGAGCAGGGCAATGCAGCCTAACGGGACGGAGAGATCGAAGGACCGCGATTTCGGTTATGCGGCCGGTGCATCCCTACGAGGCGGGATGCTGCGGTGAGAGGACTGCGGTCACTGTCGCACTCTCGCCTTACGCGACCGTACACAGCAGATTACGGGTGACCGCGACCGTATCGGCCGCGGTAGGGAACGGAACGGAAAAACAAGCCGTCTGCGGGGGAAGCAGGCACCTTCCGATCGTGGAAGTGCGCAGACCGACCGAAAGATGTTCGAGGCGAGGCACACCATGGACGCTCCGACCACCAGGTCGGCCGACAGCGGCACGTCCGGCGGCGGGGAGGGTTGGTTCACACCGCGCAAGGCGCCGGCACCGGCTCCCGGCAACGAGCAGGGAACCTCCGACGGCCGCCGCCTGGCGGCGCTGCGCCCCGTGGGCAGGGGCGCGGCGACCACCGACGGCGAACCACCCCAGGGTGAGGCCGCCGACCCGGACTCCCGAATACCCGAGACGGACTCCGCGCCGACGCCACCCGCGACCGACCGGCCGCAGCAGCCCGTGGAGCGCCCGGCCACCGTCCAGGTGCAGGACGCCGTCCCCCAGGCCGCGGCGGAGAGCCCGGCGGAGCCCGCCCCCGCTGCGAACGCCTCGCCGGACGCCGTGCTCATCCGCCGGACCATGGCCGAGGTGGCTCCCGTGGCCGACAAGGTCACCTCGTACTTCTACGCGCTGCTCTTCGTCCGCCACCCGGACCTGCGCCCGCTCTTCCCACCCGCGATGGACGCCCAGCGGGACCGGCTGCTCAAGGCCCTGCTCACCGCCGTGGAACACATCGACAACACGCCGGTCCTCGTGGACTACCTGCAACAGCTCGGCCGCGGCCACCGCAAGTACGGAACCCGCCCCGAGCACTACCCGGCCGTCGGCGAGTGCCTCATCGGGGCGCTGAACAAGTACGCCGGGTCGGTGTGGGACGCCGAGACGGAGGCGGCCTGGGTGCGGGCCTACACGACGATCTCCCAGGTCATGATCGACGCGGCGGCCGCCGACGAACTGCGCGCGCCGGCCTGGTGGCACGCGGAGGTCGTCTCCCACGACCTGAGAACCCCGGACGTCGCCGTCCTCACCCTGCGCCCCGACCAGCCCTACCCCTTCCTCGCCGGGCAGTACACGAGCCTGGAGACACCGTGGTGGCCGCGGATCTGGCGGCACTACTCCTTCGCCTCGGCACCCCGCTCCGACGGACTGCTGACGTTCCATGTGAAGGCCGTCCCCGCCGGCTGGGTCTCCAACGCGCTGGTCCACCGAGCCCGGCCCGGCGATGTCGTCCGCCTCGGCCCGCCGGCCGGCTCGATGACCGTCGACCACACCAGCGACAGCGGACTGCTCTGCCTGGGCGGCGGCACCGGCATAGCCCCCATCAAGGCGCTCGTCGAGGACGTTGCCGAGCACGGTGCCCGCCGCCCGGTCGAGGTGTTCTACGGCGCCCGCAGCGACCACGACCTGTACGACATCGACACGATGCTCAGGCTCCAGCAGTCCCATCCCTGGCTGGAGGTCCGCCCGGTGGTCGACCGCGACGGTGCGCTCCAGCTCCCCGAGGCCATACGGGCCTTCGGCCCCTGGACCGCGTTCGACGCCTACGTCTCCGGCCCGCCCGGCATGATCCGCAGCGGAGTGGCCGCCCTGCGCGGCATCGGCATCCCGACGGAACGCATACGCCACGACTCGGTCGAAGAGCTCGTCGCCGCCGGACACTGAACCGGCGGTCCCGCGGTCACCCCAGGTCAGGAGCGTGCATGGCGCGTACGCCCTCGATGTTGCCGTCGAGGTAGTGCCGAAGCGACAGCGGTACGAGGTGGACGGAGGCGATGCCGACCCGGGTGAACGGCACCCGGACGATCTCGTACTCGCCGACGGGCTCCTCGACCTCGGGGCCGTGCCGCAGCGCCGGGTCCATCGACTCCAGACGGCAGACGAAGAAGTGCTGCACCTTCACCCCGGTCGCGCCACCGTCCTCGCCGATGTGCTCGACGGTGTCGACGAAGCAGGGCACCACGTCGGTGATCTTGGCGCCGAGTTCCTCGTACACCTCGCGGTGCAGGGCGTCGACGACGGTCGGGTCCTCCGGCTCGACCCCACCTCCGGGCGTGAGCCAGTAGGGATCCATGCCGGGCTTGGTGCGCTTGATCAAGATCAGGTCGTCACCGTCCAGCAGAACGGCGCGGGCGGTGCGCTTGACCACGGGTCGGACGGTCATGGGAGAAATGTGGCCCGGCTGGTTCCACGTGAAACATCGCGAAATGTCACCGATCGACCCCACCCCGTGAGAACCCGGAGGAGCCGCTCAGCACCAGTCGGCAGCCGTCCGAAGCAGCCATTCGTGGGCCCGCGCGATATGCGGCATCGCCAGCGTGCCGGTACGCACCACCAGGACGTACGTCCGCAGCGGCGGCACTGCGGGCTCATGCAGTGCGACGACGTCACCGCGGTCGAGCGCGGCCGCGCACAGATAGCGGGGCACCACCGCCAGGCCGGCGCCCGCGATCGCGCAGGCGAGGACCGCGCGCAGGTCGGGGACGATGACGGTGCCCGATGCGGCAGGGCGCGAGTCGAAGACGGAGGCCCAGTAGCGGGAGACGAAGGGCAGTGACTCGTGGACCTCCACGACCGGGAGGTTCTCCAGCGCGGACGCACCCGCGCGGCGCAGCTTCTGCGGACCGATGAGCTCGGCCCGGCGCGGGGAGGCGACCAGGACATGCTCCTCGTCGCACAACGGGGTGGCGGTGAGGAGGGCGCCGCGGGGCCGGGCGGTGCTGATGGCGAGGTCGTGGTGCCCGGAGGCCAGCCCCTCCAGGACTTCCTCGGCGGTTCCGAAGGAGGCGCGCAGGGCGAATCCCTGCCTGTCGTCGCCGGTCAGTTCGGTGAGGGCGGGAAGAGCCCGTTCGGCGGTGAACTCGGGGGGCCCGGCCAGATGCAGGGTCCGTACGGAGGATTCGTCGTCGAGACCGGTCTCCGCGATCTCGACCAGGGCGTCCAGATGCGGGGCGGCCTTGTGGGCGAGTTCGTCGCCGATGGTCGTCGGCGTGACACCACGGGCCTGGCGCAGGAACAACGGGCGTCCCAGTTGCCGTTCCAGTGTGCGGATCTGGGAGGTCACGGCCGGCTGCGACAGGCCCAGCAGGGCGGCGGCACGGGTGAAGGAGCCGGCCCGGTGCACGGTCACGAAGGTGCGCAGCAAGGCCAAATCCATCAAGCGTGCCCCTCCCCCTGCCCTTCTCACGGCCCGAGGCAGGGCCCAACTATAAATAAGTCGATAGGTCTCTGTCGCTACTGTGATTGGACACTGACACAGAGTCAACTAGCCTTGTTCGCGCGGTTCTTCGCGCGCGGAACCGCGGACGGTCCGAGCCACGAGGGGGGAGGCTCGGACCGTCCGATGTGCGTAGCGGGACACCGCGGGGTGTCCGTCAACCGTTCACCGCGCCGACTCCTCCAGCGCACGCAGCACATCCGCCACCAGGTCCTCGGGATCCTCCGCTCCGACCGACAGACGGACGAAGCCCTCCGGTACCGCATCCCCGCCCCAGCGTCCGCGCCGCTCGGCCGTCGACCGCACCCCGCCGAAGCTCGTCGCGTCGTCCACGAACCGCAGCGCCTCGAGGAAACGCTCGGCACGCGCGCGCGTGGGCAGAGCGAAGGAGACCACGCACCCGAAGCGCCGCATCTGCCGTGCGGCCACCTCGTGGGACGGATCGCCGGGCAGCCCCGGATACCGCAGCCCGGTCACCTCGGGCCGCCCCCGCAGCGCCTCGGCGACGGCCAGGGCGCTGGCGTTCTGCCGGTCGACCCGCAGCGGGAGCGTGGCGATCGACCGGTGCGCGAGCCAGGCCTCCATGGGCCCCGGGATCGCCCCGACGATCTTGCGCCAGCGCCGTACGGCCGTCATCGACTCACCGGCGCGTCCCGTGACGTAACCGAGGAGAACGTCGCCGTGTCCGGTGAGCTGCTTCGTGCCGCTGGCCACCGCGAAGTCGGCACCGAGTTCCAGTGGGCGCTGTCCGAGCGGCGTGGCGAGCGTGTTGTCGACGGCCACCAGGGCGCCACGCGCGTGTGCCGCCTCGACGAGCCGCCGGATGTCGCACACGTCGAGCCCGGGGTTCGACGGCGACTCGATCCACAGCAGCCTCGCGCCGTCGAGGACGTCGAGCTGGGCGTCGTCAGCGGTCGGCGCGGTCCGCACCTCGATGCCGTACGCCTCCAGCTGGGCCCGGACCAGGGGCAGCGCCTGGTAGCCGTCGCTGGGCAGGACGACGGTGTCCCCGGCGCGCAGCTGGGAGAAGAGCACCGACGAGATCGCGGCCATGCCGGAGGCGAACACGAGCGTCTCGACGCCGTCCTGCCCGGGTGCCTCCAGCTCGCCGACGGCGCGCTCCAGGTGCGTCCAGGTGGGGTTCTCGTCGCGGCCGTAGGTGTACGGGCCCGTCGGCTCGCCCGGCAGGTGGAAGTGGGCGGCGAAGACCGGCCCCGGCAGGGTCGGCTCGTACTTCACCGGCTCCGGCAGACCCGCCCGCACCGCGCGCGTGCCCTCGCCCACGGGGCGCTCCCCGCCCCTGGCGGAATCGTTCATGCCACTCGTCCCTCCACGTCCTCACGTACCGCGGTGAGCAGCCCCTCGCTCGCCTTCTCCACCATCTCAAGACATTCCTCGAAGCCGTCCCGGCCCCCGTAGTACGGGTCGGGGACGTCGAGATCGTGGCCGGCGGCGGGGTCGTACGCGCGCAGCAGGCGTACCTTCCGGGCGTCCTCGTCGGTGGGCGCGAGGCGGCGCAGCGCCCCGAGGTGGCCGGAGTCCAGGGCGATCACGAGGTCGAGGCGCGCGAACCAGGACCGCTCGAAGACACGGGCCGTGTGTGCGAGGGCGTACCCGTGCTCCTCGAGGACCGAGACGGCGCGCGGGTCGGCTCCCTCGCCGACGTGCCACTCACCCGTGCCCGCGCTGTCGACCTCGACCAGCCCGTCGAGGCCGGCCTCCGCCACCCGCGCGCGGAAGACCGACTCGGCCATCGGGGAGCGGCAGATGTTGCCGGTGCAGACGAAGCACACGCGGTAGGACATCGTGGGATCAGTCCTTGTCGGGCAGGACGACGTTGAGCGCCCAGGAGACGACGGAGATGATCAGGCCGCCCACGACCGCGGTCCAGAAGCCCTCGACGTGGAAACTCAGGTCGAACGTGTCCGCCAGCCACGAGGTGAGCAGCAGCATCAGCGCGTTGACGACCAGCGTGATCAGGCCGAGCGTGAGGACGAAGAGCGGGAAGGTCAGCACCTTCACGATCGGCTTCACCAGGAAGTTGACGAGGCCGAAAAGCAGCGCCACCAGGAGGAGGGTGCCGACCTTCTTGCCCGTGCTGTCGCCGGTCAGGGTGATCTTGTCCAGCAGCCAGACGGCGACCGCCAGGGCCCCCGCGTTGGCGATCGTCTTGACTACGAAATTCTTCATGTGTCTGATCGTGGCAGAAGAGATCGGCTGCGAGCGTGGACGAGGGCGATGAAGGCATTCCGGCTGGACGAACTGGAGGCGGAGCGAGCCGCCAACGACGGCGCCTACCTGCAGTTCCTGCGGGAGCGGAACATGTCGGTGGGGCTGTACGCGCTCAACGCCGGGGACCATGATCCACAGAACCCGCACCACCAGGACGAGGTGTACTTCGTCGTGAGCGGCCGGGCCTCCCTCACCGTCGGTCTGGCAACCACCCAGGTGGCGCGCGGCAGCGTGGTGTACGTGCCGGCCGGGGTCGCCCACAAGTTCCACCACATCAGCGAGGACCTGCGGGTCCTGGTCGTGTTCTCGCCACCTGAGGGCTGATCGTCTCCGCCCGGGAGGTGACGCGCCGCCTCCGGGTTCCCTAGGGGACCGGTCAGGGGAGGACAAGGGGCGCGAGGCCCCCGAACACCCATGCTGCGGACCTAGCATCGACGGCAGGACATCGGAAGGAACCGGTACGTCACAGGTGCCGGACATCCGACCGAACGAGGACAGGGACGAGGACGAGGGCGATGCGAGAGATCTTTGCGGGACTGCCGTGGTGGGTGAAGTGGGTGGCGGTGCCGCTCATCGCCCTGGTCGTGTTCGGCGGCCTGATAGCCAATGTCGTCGGCTTCGTGATCGGCCTGCTCTTCAAACTGCTGGTCTTCGTGGCGCTGGTCGGCGGACTGATCTACGTCGTACGGAAGTTCACGTCGAGTTCCTCCTCGCGCAGCGACTGGTGAGGGGTGCCGGGACCGGTGATCGGTAACAGGAATCACCGGTTCCCTCGGCCGGGGGAAGTTTCCCTCAGGGCCCGTCCGCGAGCGGTGGCGGACGGTTAGAGTCCGGAGCCCGACGCGGGGACGAACCCCGCGAGCGGTCCATCCCCCTCCCGTGTCTCCCCGCACGGACCGCCCTCTCGCGCTTCGGGAGTGACCCTTGGCCACCGTTGACACCGCCTCAGCGGAACCGTACGCACCCCCCGCCCGCCGCTGTTCCACCGCGCCCCCGCTCCAGCGTCCGCCGGGTGCCGGCGTCCCCGAACAGCCGCAGCCCGCGACCACGCTCATCGGCTCCGTGCAGCGTGCGATGCGTCTGCTGGAGAGGGTCGCCGAGCACGCGTGCGGAGCCCCGGCCAAACAACTGGCCCGCGAGACGGGTCTCGCGCTTCCCACGGCGTACCACCTGCTGCGCACCCTGGTCCACGAGGGCTATCTCCGCCGGGAGAAAGGGCTGTTCTTCCTCGGTGAGGCCGCCGAGCGGCTGGGCAGCAGCGGAGCGGCGCAGAAACGTCGCAGCACGGTCGTCGACACGCTCGCCCACTGGCGGGATTCGATCGGTGTGCCCGTGTACTACGCCGTGTACCGCGAGGGCGAGATCGAGGTCATGTGCGTCTCCGACACCCCCGGCAACCCGGCGGTCGAGGAATGGGCCGACTTCCGTGAGACCGGGCACGCGCACGCCATCGGCCAGTGCCTGCTGTCGCAGCTCGACGAGGAGTCCCGCCGCGACCACCTGGACCGCTACCCCGTGCAGTCCATCACCCCGTACACGGTGCGCGACGACCACACCCTGATGCGGAGGCTGGACCGCGTCCGTCGGATGGACACGGTCGTCGAACGGCAGGAGTACGCGCTGGGCACGGTGTGCGCCGCCATTCCCATCACCGTGGGCACCACCGCCGCCACCATGGCCATCTCCCTCCCCGCCCACCAGGCCGACCGACTGCTGTCGGCCGCCCGGCAACTGCAGGACGAGGTCGGACGGATGCTGGGATCACTCGCGATCTCTATCAGTATCTGAAAACTCACTCCTTGTGATCTGTTGTGTACGTTCAGCAAGATGCCTTGCAATGTCAGGGGTTGATTCCCAGCCATTCGACGGCCATGACGGGGTTAGGCGATGCGCGAGTCCGTACAAGCAGTACAGGCAGAGGTCATGATGAGCTTTCTCGTCTCCGAGGAGCTCTCGTTCCGTATCCCGGTGGAACTGGGCTATGAGACCTGCGATCCCTACGCCGTACGGCTCACCTTTCACCTCCCCGGTGATGCTCCGGTGACCTGGGCGTTCGGGCGGGAGCTGCTCATCGACGGAGTGGGCAGACCGTGCGGCGAGGGGGACGTCCGGGTCTCACCGGTCGACCCGGACTCGTTGAGCGAGGTGCTGATCCGGCTTCAGGTAGGGGGCGACCAGGCGGTGTTCCGCTCCTCGGCGGCACCCCTCGTCGCCTTCCTCGACCGCACCGACAAGCTGGTGCCACTGGGCCAGGAGGGCGCACTCGCCGACTTCGACGCTCATCTCGACGAGGCGCTGGACCGGATCCTGGCGGAGGAGCAGAGCGCCGGCTGAGGGGTGCGGCGGCGAACGGTGGCGGAACGCTTCGGCATGGGTGGGGAGGTGCAGGAACGCTTCTCCTTACCCGTGGCCCGGGAATGGGAAGCGACGGACGTGCGGACCGGCCGTCGGTACCGGCTCGCACGCCCACCGCGTCAGCGCTTGCGCCGCCTGCCGCGACCGCCCCGGGCTGCCTGGGGCACCGGGCCGCCCGCACCGGCCGGCGCTGTCCCCGGCGCCGCGTCCGGGGCCGTACCGGTTGCCGTACCGGGCTGCGGTCGGTCGGCCGAGACCACCAGGGCCGCCAGGGCCGTGGTCACCGGCACCGACGCGACCAGACCGATCGAGCCCACCAGCGTGCGCACGATCTCCTGGGCGACCAGCTCGCTGTTGGCGACCGTGCCGACGCTGCTCTGGGCGATCGAGAAGAGCAACAGCAGCGGCAGTGCCGCGCCGGCGTAGGCGAGGACCAGCGTGTTGACCACGGAGGCGATGTGGTCCCGGCCGATCCGGATGCCGGCCCGGTACAGCCCGCGCCAGCCCATCGACGGGTTGGCCTCGTGCAGCTCCCAGACCGCCGACGTCTGGGTGACCGTCACGTCGTCGAGAACACCGAGCGAGCCGATGATGATGCCGGCGAGCAGCAGACCGCTCATGTCGATCGACGGATACAGGCCGTGGATGAGACCGGTGTTGTCGTCCGTGTTGCCGGTCAGCGCGGCCCAGTCGTTGAACCACGAGCCGAGGACGCCGATCAGCAACAGCGAGATGAGCGTCCCGAGTACCGCGACCGAGGTGCGGGCCGAGAGGCCGTGACACAGGTAGAGCGCGATCAGCATGATGGCACTGGCGCCCACCACGGCCACGACCAGCGGGTTCGACCCCTGCAGGATCGCGGGCAGGATGAAGAAGTTGAGGATCAGGAAGCTGATGGTCAGCGCGACCAGAGCCATGACGCCCCGCAGTCGCCCGACGACCACGACGGCGACGGCGAAGATGGCGGCCAGCAGTCCCAGGGGGAGGCGGCGGTTCACGTCGGTGACCGAGTACTGCAGGTCCCTCGGCGCGGAGGGCTCGTAGGCGACCACGACCTCCTGACCCTCTTCCAGCTGCCGTGACTGGTCGGGCTGCACGATCTCCGTGAAGGTACGGCCCTTGTCCTTGCCGCTGTCCACCCGGATCGTGGCCTGCTTGCAGGTGCCGTTCGCCTGCTGCTGGGCGGAGGAGCCCTCGGCCGTGGAGGTGTCGCCGGTCGGGGTGCCGCCGGAGGCGTTCACCGACGAGCAGCTCACGCTCACGACCTTGGTGACCGTCGCCTGCTGGGTCTGCCGGTCGAAGCCGACGCCCGTGCGCTCGTGCGGCGGAGCACCGCCGGGCCACAGCACGACCAGTCCGGTCAGCACGGCCACGGCGAAGGGGATGAGGATCGCCGCGATGACCTTGCGCAGGTGCTGGGAGACGGGGGCGGCCGGACCGTGACCGTGGCTGTGCGCGTGCCCGTGGCCGCCACCGGAACCGGGGCCGTGGCCGCCACCGTGCCCCGGGCCGTAGCCGCCACCGGAGTCCGGGCCCTGCCCGCCACCGGAACCTTGGCCGTAGCCGCCACCGAAACCGGGGCCGCCACCGGAACCCTGGCCGTAACCGCCCCCGGAACCGGGGCCGTGCCCGCCATTGTGCCCGTCGTCAGGGCCGTGACCGTGACCATGGCCGTGACCACCCTCATACCCGCCACGGGGGCCGCTCCCGCCGGGACCGCCTCCGCCGGGACCGCCTCCGCCGGGACCGCCTCCGCCGGGACCGGCGCCACGGGGAGCGACGCCACCGGGACCGGCTCCACCCGGACCGCGCTCGCCGGCGCCAGGACCCGGCCCGGAGGTACGGGAGCCCTGCTCGCCACCACCGTGCCCGAGCCCGGCGCCGCGTGAGCCGTGCTCACCGCCACCGAAACCGGGCCCGCCGTAGCCACCTCCCGGCGCCTGAGCGCCAGCAGGCCTCTGCGCGCCACCAGGCCTCTGCACGCCACCGAAGTCAGGACGACCGCCGCCGCATCCGGGACCCTGGGCCTGCCCGCTGCTGAAATCGCGGCCGTCGCCAGGACGGGGCCGACCACCGGCACCAGGACCGGACTGGCCACCGGCACCGGGAGCCGACTGATCACCGGCACCGGACCCGGGCCGACCACCAGCGCCAGGACCGGACCCGGCACCAGGACCGGATCCGGCATCGGCACCGCGTCCGGCACCCGGGCCATGGTCACGGCCGGAGCCGGGACCCTGGCCGCGTCCGGCACCCGTTCCGCGGGGCGGCTCGGGCGGTGGGAACGGGGGATGGTGTGTCGTGGTCACCGACCGATCATCGCAAGAACGAGGGGGGCCCTCTGTTCACCGCGCCCGAATTGCCGCTAGCGTGGGGTCAACCTTTGCACACGCGGGAGCTCGGAGCACCGGGCTGAGAGGGCGCTGACCTCCGTCTTTGCGATGTTTCACGTGGAACGTCATCGGTATCGAGTGATGTTTCACATGAAACGCCGGCAGACGGTAGCCGCTGCGTCGACCGCTGAACCTGTTACCGGGTAATGCCGGCGTAGGGAGTAGGTCTCATGACCAACAAGGACGCACGCACGCCTGCCTCCACGCAGATCTCCGCCGAGATCTCCGCCAACGGGGAGGCCGGGAAGTCCATCGGCTGGCACAAGGCGTACGTCGAGGGCCCGCGCCCCGACCTGCGGGTGCCGGTCCGTCAGGTGCACCTCACCAACGGGCAGTCGGTCACGCTGTACGACACCTCCGGCCCATACACCGATCCGCTCGTGGAAACCGACGTCCGCAGGGGCCTACCGCCACTGCGGGAGAACTGGATCATCGCCCGCGGCGACACGGAGGAGTACGCGGGCCGCCCCGTCCGTCCTGAGGACGACGGCATCAAGCACACCTCGCCGCGCGGTGGGCTGCGCAACCTCGACGCGGTCTTCCCGGGGCGTCCCCGGCTGCCGCGCCGGAGTCGCGACGGCAAGGCGGTCACGCAGCTCGCGTACGCACGCCGAGGAGAGATCACCCCCGAGATGGAGTACGTGGCCATCCGGGAGAACGTGGCACCCGAGGTGGTCCGTGAGGAGATCGCGGCGGGCCGGGCGGTCCTGCCCGCGAACGTCAACCACCCGGAGATCGAGCCGATGATCATTGGCAAGCGGTTCCTGGTGAAGGTCAACGCCAACATCGGCAACTCCGCCGTGACCTCCTCGATCGAGGAGGAGGTCGAGAAGATGACCTGGGCGACCCGTTGGGGCGCCGACACGGTCATGGACCTGTCCACCGGCCGCAATATCCACACCACGCGCGAATGGGTCCTGCGCAACTCTCCCGTCCCCATCGGCACGGTGCCGCTCTACCAGGCGTTGGAGAAGGTCGACGGCAAGGCCGAGGAGCTGACCTGGGAGATCTACAAGGACACGGTCATCGAGCAGGCCGAGCAGGGCGTGGACTACATGACGGTCCACGCTGGCGTGCGCCTGCCGTACGTCCCGCTCACGGCGAACCGCAAGACCGGCATCGTCTCGCGCGGCGGCTCGATCATGGCGGCGTGGTGCCTGGCCCACCACAAGGAGTCGTTCCTCTACGAGAACTTCGAGGAGCTCTGCGAGATCCTCGCCGCCTACGACGTCACGTACTCGCTCGGCGACGGCCTGCGGCCCGGCTCGATCGCGGACGCCAACGACGAGGCGCAGTTCGCGGAGTTGCGCACGCTCGGGGAACTCAACCGGATCGCGAAGCGTTTCCATGTTCAGACGATGATCGAGGGCCCGGGACATGTCCCGATGCACAAGATCAAGGAGAACATCGACCTTCAGCAGGAGATCTGCGATGAAGCTCCGTTCTATACGCTCGGCCCACTGACGACGGACGTCGCGCCGGCGTACGACCACATCACCTCCGGCATCGGTGCCGCGATGATCGCCTGGTGGGGCACGGCCATGCTCTGCTACGTCACGCCCAAGGAACACTTGGGCCTGCCCAACCGTGACGACGTCAAGACCGGCGTCATCACCTACAAGATCGCCGCCCACGCAGCCGACCTCGCCAAGGGGCATCCCGGTGTGCAGGAATGGGACGACGCGCTGTCCGACGCCCGTTTCGAGTTCCGCTGGGAGGATCAGTTCAACCTGGCCCTCGACCCGGACACGGCCCGCGAGTTCCACGACGAGACCCTGCCGGCGGAGCCGGCCAAGACCGCTCACTTCTGCTCTATGTGCGGGCCGAAGTTCTGTTCGATGAAGATCTCCCAGGACATCCGCCGCGAACACGGTGGGACGCGCACGGAGATCGAGGAGGGGATGGCCCAGAAGTCGAAGGAGTTCGCGGCGGCGGGCAACAGGGTGTATCTGCCGCTGGCGGACTGACCTCCACCTGCCGCGGCCCCGCCGGCCCGTGCCCGCCCGCGTCGGCTCACACCGCCGCGGCGGGCCCACCGCGGCGGGCCCGCCCTCGCCTCAATTCAAGTGGGGTGCTCGCCGGTGAGGTGAGCCCCGGCGAGCACCACCCCTGTGCCCACGGCGGCCGAACCCCGGCGTCGGAGCACAGGGGGCCGCTCCTGACAGTGCCGCCGGCACGGGGGATGCGGGTCTCCCCTGACCGCGGTGTGGCCGTGCCCGGTCATGCCAAGACGGTTGCTCGGCGGGCGTGGGTCGGCAGACTGGCTCCATGACAGCGCGATCCATGAGCAAGGGCGCCAATCTGCCGGTCGACGCGTCGGCCGTGCGCGTCGAGATCAGCTGGACCGAGAGGGCCGGTGGGCCGGATGTCGACGCGTCGGCACTGCTGCTGACCGCGGCCGGGAGGGTGCGGGACGACCGGGACTTCGTCTTCTACAACCAGCCGCGGCATGCCTCCGATGCCGTGACCCACCTGGGGAAGCGCAGCGACGCCGGTGTCACGACGGACGCGGTGGAGGTCGACCTGCGTGCGCTGGAGAGTGCCGTCACGCGCGTGGAGCTGTGCGCGTCGGCGGACGGGGGCACCTTCGGGCAGGTCAGCGGCCTGACATTGAGGCTGCTCGACGCCGGGAGCCTGGCCGAGCTCGCGCGCTTCGAGATGCAGGGGGAGATGGAAACGGCGTTCATCGGCGGCGAGTTGTACCTGCGCGAGGGGAGGTGGAAGTTCCGTGCGGTAGGGCAGGGGTATGCCTCCGGGCTGGCGGGACTGGCCACCGACTTCGGGATCACCATCGATGACGATCCGTCAGCAACCGTCTCCCCGGCGTCGCCGGTCCCCTCGTCCTCGACGACCGCCTTTCCCACAACGACCGCCTCGCCGACGACACCCCCCATCGCCCAGGCACCGCCTCCCCCCACACCCCCCGTCCGGCCGGCCCCTCCCGCCCAGACCCCTTCCCCTGCGCCTTCCGCCCAGCCCCCTTCCGCCCCTCGCCTGACCAAGGGTGAGGAGCGGCTCCCCGTCGACATGCGCAAGCGGCTGTCCCTGCGCAAGGAGCAGGTGGCCGTCAGTCTGAGCAAACGGGGAGCGGCGGGGGTGAGAGCAAGGGTGATCCTCGTCCTGGACGCCTCCGGTTCCATGGCCTTCCTCTACTCCCGGGGCGTGGTGGCGGACGTCGTGGAGCGCATGGCGGCCGTGGCGGCCCAGCTCGACGACGACGGCGAGATGCAGGCCTGGACGTTCGCCTCCCACGCGGCCCGCCTTCCCGACCTGCGTCTGGGGGAGCTCCCCGAGTGGCTGCGGCTGCATGTACGGGTGGGAGAGATCAGCCTCTTCCGCCGGGGCAAGAAGCCGAGGAAGGGTCTGGAGCCGGGGCAGGTCGACATGCGGACGGTCGGCATCCAGAACGAGGAGCAGAAGGCGATCGCCCAGGTCAGAGAGTACGTACGGGAGAATCCGGCGGCCGCTCCGACCCTGGTGCTGTTCTTCTCCGACGGCGGTGTCTACCGGGACGCCGCGATCGAACGGGAACTGCGTGCCGCGGTGGAGGAGCCGATCTTCTGGCAGTTCGTGGGCCTCGGCCGGTCCAACTACGGGGTGCTGGAACGCTTCGACACCCTTCCGGGGCGCCGCGTGGACAACGTCGGCTTCTTCGCCGTGGACGACATCAGCACCGTCCCGGACCAGGAGTTGTACGACCGACTCCTGTCCGAGTTCCCGTCCTGGGTCACGGCGGCGGGCCGGGCGGGCATCCTCTGACCTCGCCGATGCTGCCTGCGCGCGGGCGGCGCCGACGGCGACGGGCCGGCGGCGCGTGACGGGCCGGCCGTCGGGACGGGCGCTCGCCACGACCGGGGCGCGGCGGTCCCGCCGCACGGTCGGGTGACTCCCCCGATCCGGGCCGGCCGGGCGTCCGGCTTGCGCTCCCCTGCGGCGGGGGCGCAAGCCGAAGGCCTATTCCGGCTGGTGTTCCGGGCCTCCGAAGTCCGGGCTGGTGTAGTCCGGGCTGCTGAAGCTGGGACGCGAACCGGCCGAGCGTCCGTCGTCGGGGCTGCTGAATCCCGGACGGTCGTAGCCGATCTTCGGCAGACGGCCGCTGGGCGCCGGTGGGGCCGGTTCGGAGTGCAGTGCGGCGGCCGCGCCGGGGTCGGCGAGGGCCTCGCGCAGAAACGGCAGGATGCCCCGTTCCAGCAGGGCTTTCCGCCAGGCTTCCTTGGCTCGGGCCACCTCCTCGCTCAGTTCGGCGTACGGTCCGGCCTCCAGGGAGGGCCGGTTGCGCAGGGCGGTGAGCAGGAGTCCGACGGTGGCGACGAGGATCGAGGCCGCGGCGATGCCCCCGAACGCCCATCCGGTGGTCACCATGGCCTGGGCGAACGACTGCTCGGGGTCGAGCATCCGGAGGACGTATCCGACGAGCAGGAAGATCACCGCGGCGGTTCCGGCGAGTACGGGGGTGAGGACGGCGGCGACGGCGACGGCGCCCGCTCCGGTCTCGGCGACCTGGGCCGCGTCCCCCATGGTGGTGGCGAGCCCCATCCCGCCCACACCCGGCTCACCGGAGCCGGACTCGTGCGGGGGCGACGAAGGGGTGGACGGCGCCGGGTTGCGCAGTTCCTCGCGAACCTTCACATAGTGCTGGTACTCGGTCGCCGCGGCCGCCGTGATGAGTGCGGTGGCGTTGAGCGCCATGGTGCGCAGCTGTTCGACATTGAGCCGCTGACCGACAGCGGTCAGTTCCGGGTGGTGTGGTGCGGAGCGCAGCGCCTCGTCGAGGACCCGCTCGTACTCCTGGCGGTCCTCGCTGTGCAGGTGCCGCGGAACGCTGTTCATGTGCATCCCCCGATGCTCCGTAGGGCTTGGGGCTCGCATGCCAACGAGCCGTCGGGCAGAAACGGAGGGGAGCCTGCTACGGATAGAGCGATGGTAGAGCGGCGACGGCATGAGGTAACAGGGGGTTTGCTGAAATTGGCCCCTGGCCTGCGGCGTCGGCGGACGCGTCCGGTTCGGTCGACACCGGACGCGTGAACGGTCAGACAGCCAGCGGCAGTTGCTGGACCAGCAGCTTTCCGGCCATCGTCACGCCACCGTCCATCGCGATGGCCAGTCCGTCGGCGTAGACGTGCGGTCCCTCGACCACGGGACCGGCCGTGTCCTCGCCGTCCTCGGACCCGACCTCGCCCAGCAGGTACGGGATCGGGCTGTGGCCGTGAACGATGCGGGTGCCGCCGTACGTATCCAGCAGCGAGCGGACGGCGTCGGCGCCGCCCTCGTCGCGGAAGGAGAAGCGCTTGGTGAACTTGCGGAACAGGTCCCACACTTCGTCCGCGTCGTTGCGGGTGAGCGTCTCGCGGATGGTGTCGTTGACCGCCTCGATCGAGTCGCCGTAGTCGAGGTAGGCGGTGGTGTCGGAGTGGACGAGGAGATGGCCGTCGACCTCCTCGACGGCGTCGAGACGGGCCATCCACTGCAGGTGGTGGTCCTGGAGGCGGTCCATGTCGGACTTCTGGCCGCCGTTGAGCAGCCAGGCCGCCTGGAAGGTGGCGGTGCCGGCCCCGGAGTTGACGGGGGTGTCGCCGAAGCGCTTGGCGCCGAGCAGGAGCAGCTCGTGGTTGCCCATGAGCGCCTTGCAGTAGCCGCCTGCCGCGGCGGCCTCGGCGGACAGCCGCATCACGAGATCGATGACGCCGATGCCGTCGGGGCCCCGGTCGGTGAAGTCGCCGAGGAACCACAGCCGGGCGGTGCCCGCGCACCAGTGGCCGGCCGTGTCGATGAGGCCCTTGTCCTGCAGCGCGGAGATCAGTTCGTCGAGGTAGCCGTGCACGTCGCCGACGACGAACAGCGGACCCGGGCCGGCCGCGGGCTGCGGTGCCTGGGCGGCCGCGGGCTCGACGGTCACCTGGAGCGTGTCGCCCCGGTTGATCACCGGCAGGTCGCGCTGGGTGGGCGTGTAGCCCTCGGGGTGCTCCAGCGGATCCTCGAGGGGCGGAGCCGCGTTCCCGGGATGCGCGCCGTGAGCGTACGGACCGGTCTCGTGGACGTATGCAGGCACCCGGAAATCGCGCACCGTCGCCGTACGCTCCACCTCGGGTCCCTGACCGGCCCCCTGAGTCATCAGACCCCTCCACCATCGCGCCGCATCTGCACCGCTTCGGACTGCCTGGTCGCGACGGCCCGCGGTGCCGTGGGCCCATCATAGGAATGCGAATCGTGCCGTGTGATGACCCAGGGGTGCTGAATCAGAGCAAGCCGCGGGTTCACCGCGGCTTTCGCCCCGATTGGACTGGCTTCGGCAGTCTCCGAATTCACCCGAGCACACCGTGCCACACCTTCGCGCCCCGCACGCCACCCGTCACGCACCGGAACCAGGGGGGAGGGCGTGGGTCTCCGTCCCGAGGGGCCGCGAGCCGCCACCGGTACGGCCGGCACGCGCCACTGGTGCCGCCACCGGCACGGCATCCGCCACCGGTACGGCATCCGCGTGGTCCTTCCGGCGAACGCCGTCGGCGGGAGGCGGCGGGACACCTCTCCGTGGACCTCACAGCCTCCCCAGCCCGACTCCGTCCAGGCTTCCACCGGGGCCGGAGCGGCGGCCTGCCGTAGGCCGACCCCGACCACGCGGCCGCCCGGCGCCCGGGGCGGTCGGCGATGTCGGCAGACGGCGCGTCTCCCTCAGGAGGCACTCACCCCGGAGCGCGCCCCTGCACCGCACCCGTACGCCCCACTCGGCGCCGGTGAGGACCGGGCCCCCGGGCCGCGTGCCTCGGGGGCACGTACGGTCCGCCGCTATGTCTCCTCGGGGGCCCGAGGAGCACTCACCGTCGTGCGCTGCGGACGTCGCTGGGACGAGGTACGCACGATCAGTTCGGTCGGTATCACCTGCTCGACGGGCTGGTCCGACTCGACGCCCTCGATGGCGTCGATGAGCAGCTGGACCACCGCCGTGCCGATGCGGCGCGGCTTCAGGGAGAGGGTGGTGATGGGGGGTTCGGTGTTGGCGTACACGGTGGACTCGCTGCAGCACACCAGCAGCAGGTCCTCCGGGACGCGCAGGCCGTAGCGGCGGGCGGCGGCGAGCAGGTCCGTGCCGTTGGGGTCGAACAGCCCGTAGACGGCGTCGGGGCGGTCGGGGCGGGCCAGCAGCCGGTCGGCGGCGACGGCGCCCGCGCACGGGTCGTGGGCGGGGTAGGCCTCGTAGACCGGGGCCTGCCCGACCCGTTCGCACCAGTGCAAGTACGCGCTGGTGGACAGGTGGGTGTACGTGTCGGTGCTGGTGCCGGTGAGCAGGCCGATGCGGCGGGCGCCGGCGTCGGCGAGGTGGTCGAGGATGTCGAGGACGGCGGCCTCGTGGTCGTTGTCGACCCAGGCGGTGACGGGGAGCGGACCGGCCGGGCGGCCGTCGGAGACGACCGGTAAGCCCTGCCGGACGAGCTCGCTGACCACTGGGTCCTGGTCGGAGGGGTCGATGACGACCGTGCCGTCCAGGGCGACGTTCGACCACACGTCGTGGCGTGAGGTCGCGGGGAGGATGACGAGGGCGTAGCCGCGGGCGAGGGCCGCGGAGGTCGCGGCGCGCGCCATCTCGGCGAAGTACGCGAACTCGGTGAAGGTGAAAGGTTCATCCCCGTACGTCGTCACGGTCAGGCCGATGAGGCCCGACTTGCCGGTGCGGAGTGTTCTGGCCGCGGCCGAGGGGCGATAGCCCAGTCGGTCGGCGACCTCTCGGACATGGCGTCGGGTGGCATCGGGGAGCCTGCCCTTGCCGTTGAGGGCGTCGGAGACGGTCGTGATGGAGACTCCGGCGGCGGCGGCCACGTCCCTGATGCCCGCTCGGCCCGGCCGGCTGCCTCGGCGTGAGGTTTCCGCGCGGCTCACCTGGTGCTTCCCTGCTGCTGTCATGGCGAGCCGATAGTAGGGCTCATTCGGTGGGGTAGGGCGGACGCATATGCACGCGTTGACAGGCACGTTTCTGCACGGTCGCCAGGGGTCAAATGCCTTGGAAACGAAGCCAGTTGCGAGGTTCCATGCCAGGACGTGGTGTGTGGGCACGGATGAGCCTGCCAACGCACCGATGTTTCGAAGAGGTCTCAACTCACCTGCACGAGGGATGCGCGCCACGGAGTGAGCTACCGGCGCGTAGATATATGTATGGCGCGCCCCCGTTTCGTACGCCTTCGTGCGGTGATGCCGCCGATGCGGCCCGTACGGCGGCCGGACGGCGGCCGGACGGCGTCGGCACGAGCGGCCGGACGACGTCCCCACGGCGGGCGGATGACGTCCGCACGATGATCGGACGACGTCGACACGGTGGCCGGGCGGCAGGTGTACGACGTCGGTGGCATGGCCCGGTGGCAGGAGCAGGGCGGCGGAGCTGTACGGCGTCGGCGAGGTGGCCCGGCGGCAGGCGTACGACGTCGGCGCGGTGTCCGGTGGCCAGGCGGGCGGCGTCGACGCCCGGGCCGGGAGGCGAGGGGTGCCCGGAGCCGTGGCCAGGCTGGTCGTCCTCAGCTGTTCGCACCAGGCCCGAATCCTCATAAGGTGAGCAGTATTGAAGCCGGTGGTGGTCACGAGGAGGACTGCGGTGAGCGAGACGAGCCCCAAGCTGCGCGCCGAGCTGGAGGGGATCCCCACCTACAAGCCGGGGAAGCCGGCCGCGACCGGTGGTCCCGTGGCCTACAAGCTGTCCTCCAACGAGAACCCGTATCCGCCGTTGCCGGGCGTGCTGGAGCGGGTCACGGCCGTCGCCGCGTCCTTCAACCGGTACCCGGACATGGCGTGCTCGGGTCTGCTGGACGAGCTGTCCGAGCGCTTCGGCGTGCCCGTCTCCCACCTCGCCACCGGCACCGGCTCGGTCGGCGTCGCCCAGCAGCTGATCCAGTCGACGGCGGGACCCGGCGACGAGGTGATCTACGCCTGGCGGTCCTTCGAGGCGTACCCGATCATCACGCAGATCAGCGGCGCGACCTCGGTGCAGGTGCCGCTGACGGCGGGGGATGTGCACGACCTGGACGCGATGGCCGACGCGATCACCGAGCGGACCCGGCTGATCTTCGTCTGCAACCCCAACAACCCCACGGGAACCGTCGTCAAGCGGGCCGAGCTGGAGCGGTTTTTGGATCGGGTGCCCGCTGATGTGCTGGTCGTGCTCGACGAGGCCTATCGGGAGTTCATCCGCGACCCCGAGGTGCCGGACGGCGTCGAGCTGTACCGGGAGCGGCCGAACGTCTGTGTGCTGCGTACCTTCTCCAAGGCGTACGGTCTCGCCGGGCTGCGGGTCGGTTTCGCGATCGCCCATGAGCCGGTGGCGGCCGCGCTGCGCAAGACGGCGGTGCCGTTCGGTGTGAGCCAGCTCGCGCAGGAGGCGGCGATCGCCTCGCTCCAGGCCGAGGACGAGTTGCTCGGCCGGGTCGGCTCACTGGTCTGCGAGCGCAAGCGCGTGGTCGACGGGCTGCGGGAGCAGGGCTGGACGGTGCCGGAGACGCAGGCGAACTTCGTGTGGATACGGCTGGGCGAGCACACGGTCGCCTTCGCGGCGGCATGTGAGCAGGCCGGTGTGGTGATCCGGCCGTTCCCGGGCGAGGGCGTGCGGGTGACGGTCGGGGAGCCGGAGGCCAACGACATCTTCCTGAAGGTGGCGGAAGGGTTCCGGAAGGAGCTGTAGAGCCTGACCGTCCCCGGCCGGCCGCTGCGGGCGCCTTGGTTTCACGTGGAACCAAGGCGCCCTTCTCATGCCCTGGACGCGCCGCTCCACCGCAGGTGGGAGGGCTGATGACGGTTAGGGACCCCCCGCCCTTCGGGTGTCGAACGGGTATGCGTCATAATTGCTTGTGAATGTGAACGCTTTCACAAGCGTGTGAGGTAAGGAGCGGCGACGTGGACCTGGCTTTGGCGCCGGAGACCCTGGCGCGATGGCAGTTCGGCATCACGACCGTCTACCACTTTCTGTTCGTCCCCCTGACGATCTCCCTGGCCGCGCTCACGGCCGGTCTGCAGACCGCATGGGTGCGCACGGAGAAGGAGAAGTACCTCAGGGCGACCAAGTTCTGGGGCAAGCTCTTCCTGATCAACATCGCGATGGGCGTGGTCACCGGCATCGTGCAGGAGTTCCAGTTCGGCATGAACTGGTCGGACTACTCCCGCTTCGTCGGTGACGTCTTCGGTGCCCCGCTCGCCTTCGAGGCCCTCATCGCCTTCTTCTTCGAGTCCACCTTCATCGGGCTGTGGATCTTCGGCTGGGACAAGCTGCCCAAGAAGATCCACCTGGCCTGCATCTGGATGGTCTCGATCGGCACCCTGCTGTCGGCGTACTTCATCCTCGCGGCCAACTCCTGGATGCAGCACCCCGTCGGCTACCGGATCAACGAGGCCAAGGGGCGCGCCGAACTCACCGACTTCTGGCTGGTCCTCACCCAGAACACCGCCCTCAACCAGGTCTTCCACAGCTTCTCGGCGGCCTTCCTGACGGGTGGCGCGTTCATGGTGGGCATCGCCGCCTTCCACCTGATGCGCAAGAAGCACATCCCGGAGATGCGGACCTCGCTGCGGCTGGGCCTGGTCACCCTGGCGGTCGGCGGCCTGCTCACCGCGGTCAGCGGCGACACCCTCGGCAAGGTCATGTACGAGCAGCAGCCGATGAAGATGGCCGCGGCCGAGGCCCTGTGGGACGGCGAGGAGCCGGCGCCCTTCTCCGTGTTCGCGTACGGGGACGTCGACAAGGGGCACAACAAGGTCGCCCTGGAGATCCCCGGCCTGCTGTCCTTTCTGGCGCACAGCGACTTCGAGTCGTACGTGCCCGGCATCAACGACACCAATGAGGCCCTGCAACAGAAGTTCGGCCCCGGTGACTACAAGCCCATCGTCCCCGTCGCCTACTGGGGCTTCCGCTGGATGATCGGCTTCGGTATGGCCTCCCTCTCCCTGGGGCTGCTGGGCCTGTGGCTCACCCGCAAGAAGTTCCTCCTGCCGCTCGCCCTGCGGACGGGGGAGGACGAGGTGCCGCGTCTGGTGTTGCTGAAGAAGCCGCTCGGGGCAAGGCTCACCCGGCTGTACTGGCTCGCGGCGCTGTGGACCATGGCGTTCCCGCTGATCGCCAACTCGTGGGGCTGGATCTTCACCGAGATGGGCCGCCAGCCCTGGGTCGTGTACGGCGTGATGCAGACGCGGGACGCCGTCTCCCCCGGCGTCTCCCAGGCCGAGATCCTCACCTCGATGATCACCTTCACCGTGCTGTACGCCATCCTCGCCGTCGTCGAGGTGAAGCTGCTGGTCAAGTACGTGAAGGCCGGCCCGCCCGAGCTCACCGAAGCCGACCTCAACCCGCCCACGAAGATCGGCGGCGACTCCCGTGACGCCGACAAGCCGATGGCCTTCTCGTACTAGGCCGAGGGAGCTGCACAGTCATGGAACTGCACGACGTCTGGTTCGTCCTGATCGCCGTCCTGTGGACGGGCTACTTCTTCCTGGAGGGCTTCGACTTCGGGGTCGGTGTCCTCACCAAGCTGCTCGCCCGCGACCGGCCCGAGCGGCGCGTGCTCATCAACACCATCGGGCCCGTCTGGGACGGAAACGAGGTGTGGCTGCTCTCGGCGGGCGGTGCGACCTTCGCCGCCTTCCCCGAGTGGTACGCCACCCTCTTCTCCGGCTTCTACCTGCCGCTGCTGCTCATCCTGGTCTGCCTCATCGTTCGCGGTGTCGCCTTCGAGTACCGGGTGAAGCGGCCCGAGGAGAACTGGCAACGCAACTGGGAGCACGCGATCTTCTGGACCTCGCTCCTCCCGGCCTTCCTGTGGGGCGTGGCCTTCGGCAACATCGTGCGGGGCGTGAAGATCGACCGGAACTTCGAGTACGTCGGCACCCTCGGGGACCTGCTCAACCCGTACGCGCTGCTCGGCGGTCTGGTGACCCTGACGCTGTTCACCTTCCACGGTGCGGTGTTCACCGCCCTCAAGACCGTCGGCGACATTCGGGAGCGGGCGCGGAAGCTGGCGTTCAAGGTCGGTCTGGCGACCGCTGTCCTCGCGCTGGTCTTCCTGCTGTGGACGCAGGTCGACGGCGGTGACGGCAAGACCCTGGTCGCGCTGGTCGTGGCGGTCGGCGCTCTGGTCGCGGCCCTCGTGGCGAATCAGGCTGGGCGTGAGGGCTGGTCGTTCGCACTGTCCGGCATCACCATCGTGGCCGCCGTGGCGATGCTGTTCCTGACGCTCTTCCCGAATGTCATGCCGTCGACGCTCAACGAGGAGTGGAGCCTCACGGTGACCAACGCCTCGTCGAGCCCGTACACCCTGAAGATCATGACCTGGTGCGCGGCGATCGCCGCGCCGGTCGTGATGCTCTACCAGGGGTGGACCTACTGGGTGTTCCGCAAGCGGATCGGTACGCAGCACATCGCCGAGGCTGTGCACTGAGTCCGGATCGGGGCATGTTTCACGTGAAACACGCCCCTTGAGAAGAGGGTGTGTTTCACGTGAAACCGATCGATCCGCGTCTGCTCCGATACGCCCGCGCCACGCGTCTCTTCCTGGTGGCGGTCGTCGGGCTGGGTGGCCTCGGAGCGGTGCTGGTCATCGCGCAGGCGATGCTGATCGCCGAGGTGGTGGTCGGCGCCTTCCAGCATGGGCTGTCGGTCACCGGACTCCGCACGCCCTTGCTGCTCCTGGTGGGGGTGGCGATGGGTCGTGCGCTGGTCTCGTGGCTCACCGAACTCGCCGCACACCGTGCGAGTGCCGCCGTGAAGTCGGAGCTGCGGGGGCGGTTGCTGGAGCGGGCCACCGAGCTCGGACCGGGGTGGTTGAGCGGACAGCGGACCGGTTCGCTGGTGGCCCTCGCCACACGCGGTGTGGACGCCCTCGACGGCTACTTCTCGCGCTATCTGCCGCAGTTGGGGCTCGCGGTGGTCGTGCCGGTGGCGGTGCTGGCGCGGATCGTGACCGAGGACTGGGTGTCGGCCGCGATCATCGCCGGCACGCTGCCGCTGATCCCCCTCTTCATGGTGTTGATCGGCTGGGCCACACAGTCGCGGATGGACCGTCAGTGGCGTCTGCTGTCACGGCTGTCAGGGCACTTCCTCGACGTGGTGGCGGGACTGCCCACGCTGAAGGTGTTCGGCCGCGCCAAGGCACAGGCCGAGTCCATTCGACGCATCACCGGCGAGTACCGCCAGGCGACGATGCGGACGCTGCGGATCGCCTTCATCTCGTCGTTCGCGCTGGAGCTGCTGTCGACGCTGTCCGTCGCCCTGGTCGCCGTGACGATCGGCATGCGGCTCGTCCACGGTGAGATGGATCTGTACGTCGGCCTGGTCATCCTCGTGCTCGCCCCGGAGGCGTACCTCCCGCTGCGGCAGGTCGGGGCGCAGTACCACGCGGCGGCCGAAGGGCTCGCGGCGGCCGAGGAGATCTTCGCCGTGCTGGAGACGCCGGTGCCGGTGTCGGGCAGCGGCGCGGTGTCGGCGGGCGGCGTGGCCTTCGAGGGCGTGTCGGTCCGCTATCCCGGCCGGTCCGCCGACGCCGTGTCCGACGTGTCCTTCACCGTCCCCCCCGGGGAGACCGTCGCGCTCGTCGGCCCGAGCGGCGCGGGCAAGTCGACCCTGCTGAACGCCCTGCTGGGTTTCGTGCGGCCCACCGCCGGCCGGATCCGGGCCGGGGCAGCCGATCTCGCCGACCTCGATATGGAGCAGTGGCGCTCCCGGATCGCGTGGGTGCCCCAACACCCGCACCTGTACGCGGGGACGATCGCGGAGAACGTACGGCTGGCGCGTCCCGACGCCGACGACGCTGCCGTCCGCCGGGCGCTGGCGGACGCGGGGGCGCTGGAGTTCGTGGACGCGCTGCCCGCCGGGGACCGGACGGTGCTCGGTGAGGACGGAACCGGGCTGTCCGCGGGGCAGCGGCAGCGGCTCGCACTGGCCCGGGCGTTCCTCGCGGACCGGCCGGTGCTGTTGCTGGACGAACCGACGGCCGCCCTCGACGGAGAGACCGAGGCCGAGGTCGTGGCGGCGGTGCGGCGGCTCGCTGAGGGGCGGACGGTTCTGCTCGTGGTGCACCGGCCGGCGCTGCTGGCGGTGGCGGACCGGGTGGTGCGGCTGTCGGAAACCGAGGCCCCCCGGCACATCGAGGTCGTCGCCAAGGACGTCTCGGCCGCGTCGGCGGAGACGGCCGTTTCCACCGCGCCGGAAGAACCCGAGACGGTCTTCCAGGCGGCCGAGGGCGGTGTCCTCAGCCGGGTCCGGGCCATGGCCGGTGCCCGGCGTGGCCGGCTCGTCCTCGCGCTCCTGCTCGGCAGTCTGGCCCTCGGCAGTGCCGTCGGGCTCATGGCCACCTCGGGATGGCTCATCTCGCGGGCCTCGCAGCAGCCGCCGGTGCTGTATCTGATGGTGGCCGTGACGGCGACAAGGACCTTCGGCATCGGGCGGGCCGTATTCCGGTACGCCGAGCGGCTCGTGTCGCACGACGCCGTGCTGCGGATGCTCGCCGACACCCGGGTCGCCGTCTACCGGCGGCTGGAGCGGCTGGCGCCCGCCGGACTGCGCACGACCCGCCGGGGCGACCTGCTGTCGCGGCTCGTCGCCGACGTGGACGCCCTACAGGACTACTGGCTGCGCTGGCTGCTGCCCGCAGGCGCCGCCGTCGTCGTCTCGGCCGGGTCGGTCGCGTTCACCGCGTGGCTGCTGCCCGAGGCCGGGGCCGTACTCGCGGCGGGGCTGCTGGCGGCCGGAGCGGGCGTGCCGCTGGTGACCGGTGCCGTGGCGCGCCGGGCCGAGCGCCGGCTAGCCCCGGCCCGAGGGGTGCTCGCCACCCGCACCGCCGACCTGCTCACCGGCACCGCCGAACTGACCGTCGCCGGCGCCCTCCCCGCCCGCGTCGGCGAGGTGCGCGCGGCCGACTCCGTGCTCACCCGGATCGCCTCGCGCGCCGCCACCGCCACCGCGCTCGGGGACGGACTGACCGCGCTCGTCTCCGGACTGACCGTGGTGGGCGCCGCTCTCGTGGGGGCGCAGGCCGTCGGCGACGGGCGGCTGGACGGCGTGACGATGGCCGTCGTCGTCCTCACTCCGCTGGCCGCCTTCGAGGCCGTTCTGGGACTGCCGCTGGCCGTCCAGTACCGCCAGCGGGTACGCAGGAGCGCCGAGCGGGTGTACGAGGTGCTCGACTCCCCCGAGCCGGTGCGTGAACCGGAGCGGCCCCGGCAGGCGCCCGCCTCGCCGTTCCCGCTCGTCGTCAAGGCACTGTCCGCCCGGCACGCCGGCCAGGAGCGGGACGCGCTCACCGGTGTCGACCTCACCGTGACGCAGGGGCGCCGGATCGCCGTCGTGGGGCCCTCCGGTTCCGGCAAGACGACGCTCGCGCAGGTGCTGCTGCGGTTCCTGGACACGGGCGCGGGCTCGTACACCCTCGGCGGGGTCGACGCGTACGACCTGGACGGCGACGACGTACGGCGGCTGGTCGGGCTGTGCGCGCAGGACGCGCACCTCTTCGACAGTTCCGTCCGCGAGAACCTGTTGCTGGCGAAGAAGGACGCCACGGAGGACGAGCTGCGGGACGCGCTGGCGCGGGCCCGGCTGCTCGAATGGGCCGACAGCCTGCCCGACGGGCTCGACACGCTCGTCGGTGAGCACGGTGCCCGGCTGTCCGGCGGACAGCGGCAGCGGCTCGCGCTGGCCCGCGCGCTCCTCGCCGACTTCCCCGTCCTGGTGCTGGACGAGCCCGCCGAGCACCTCGACCTGGCGACCGCCGACGCACTCACCGCGGATCTGCTGGCCGCCACCGAAGGCCGGACGACGCTCCTCATCACCCACCGGCTGGCCGGTCTCGAGGCGGTGGACGAGGTAGTCGTGCTGGACGCGGGACGGGTCGTGCAGCGCGGCGCGTACGCGGAACTGGCCGACGTCGACGGGCCGTTGCGGAGGATGGTCGAGCGGGAGGCGGCGGTGGAGGAGCTGGTCGGGGCGCGGTGACCGTCACCACTGCACCGCCTCGGTCCGGGGAGGACGGCGGCGGTGCGGCGGGTGTCGTACCGACAGCCGTCCGCGATCACACCTTTCAGGGAGAAAGCTGGGCCATTCGGCGCGAGCGGTCCCCCGGGTGTACGACTTGAACAGGACCGGGGTCGGTTCGCCGGGACACGATCGCTGACATGCGCTCACCTCGCCGTCATCCGCTGCTCGTTCCGGCCCTGCTGTGCGCGGCCGCGGTGCTCGCGGCATGGCCCGCGGCGGCCGACGGGGAGCCCGGTGGGCACGACGGTCCCGCCCCGGACTCGATCAGCGCCCAGGTGGCGAGGCTGTACGAGGACGCGGCCGAGGCCACGCAGCGGTACGAGGCGGGGAGGTCCGAGGCGCAGGCCCAGTGGACAAAGGCCCAGCGGCTGGAGCAACTCGTCGACAGCGAACGGCAGGAGACCGCGGTGCTGCGCGATGACCTGGGGCGTATCGCGCGCGCCCAGTACCGCAGCGGCGGCGGTCTGCCGGCCGTCGCGGGGCTCGTCCTGGCGCGCAACCCCGACGAGTGGATGTGGGGGCAGCACGTCCTCTCCAGGGTGAGCGGGAAGGTCGACCGTGCGATCGCCGAGAGCCGGCGGGCCGAGGCACGGCTGGCCGCCGCCGAGGCGGAGGCCGCCGAGGCCTGGCAGGCGCTGGAGCGGCGCAACGCCGAACTCGCCGGCCTGAAGGCGGGCATCGAGCAGAAGCTGGAACAGGCGCGGTGGCAGTTGCAGGGGGAGGCGGACGCCTCGGTCGCGGCCGGTTCGTGCCGGGGAGCCGCGCGGCTCGACCAGCCACCGCCGCAGCTCAGCCAGGACTGGGTGCCGCCCGTCGAGGGCTACACCCTGTCCGCGAGCTTCGGCAGCGGCGGTGCCCGCTGGGCGAACCGGCACACCGGGCAGGACTTCGCGGTGCCGATCGGTACGCCGGTGCGGGCGGTCGGGGCGGGCCGCGTCGTGCGGGTGTCGTGCGGTGGCGCGTTCGGCATCGAGATCGTCCTCGAGCACGCCGACGGCTACTACACGCAGTACGCCCACCTCGCGGCCGTCGCCGTCGACCAGGGCGAGAGCGTCACTCCGGGGCAGTGGATCGGGCAGTCGGGCACCAGCGGCAACTCCACCGGCCCGCACCTGCACTTCGAGGCGCGGGTCACACCGGAGATGGGGTCGGCGGTGGACCCGGTGCCGTGGCTGGCGGCACGCGGGGCGTCCGTCGGTTAGGTCCGGTCCGACATCGTCCGGCGCACGGATCTACGACCGGACCCGCTCGGCGACGAGCTGCTCGATGACGACGGCGACACCGTCCTCGTTGTTGGCGACCGTCTGCCCGGAGGCCGCGGCGATCACGTCCGGGTGCGCGTTGCCCATGGCGTACGACCGGCCCGCCCAGGTGAGCATCTCGACGTCGTTCGGCATGTCACCGAACGCGACGACCTCCTCGTGCGAGATGCCGCGCTCGGCGCAGCACAGGGCGAGTGTGCTGGCCTTGGAGACTTCGGGGCCGCTGATCTCCAGCAGGGCGCTCGGGCTGGAACGGGTGACGTTGGCCCGGTCGCCGATGGCCAGTCGCGCGAGGGTGAGGAAGGCGTCGGGGTCGAGCGTGGGGTGGAAGGCGAGGATCTTCAGCACCGGCTCGTCGGCCCCGGAGGCGTCCGGCGCCAGCAGTTGCTCGGCCGGCGCCAGGGAGTCCGGGATCTCCATGTGCATCTTCGGATACTCCGGCTCCTGGTGGAAGCCGTACGTCTGCTCGACGGCGTACATCGTGCCGGGCGCCGCCTCGCGCAGCAGCCGTACGGCGTCCAGCGCGTTCTCCCGGGCCAGCTCGCGCACCTTCACGAACCGGTGGGCGCCGGGGCCGCCGTGCAGGTCGACCACGGCGGCGCCGTTGCCGCAGATGGCCAGGCCGTGCCCGTGGACGTGGTCGCTGACGACGTCCATCCAGCGGGCCGGGCGGCCGGTGACGAAGAAGACCTCGATGCCCGCCTCCTCGGCGGCCGCCAGGGCCGCGACGGTGCGTGGGGACACCGACTTGTCGTCGCGCAGCAGGGTGCCGTCGAGGTCGGTGGCGATCAGCCGTGGCGGGAGGGTGGCGGCCGGGGTCTCGGGCTGTCGAGTCGCTGAGGTCACCGGGCCATTCTCCCGTATCCGCCCGCACGGCCGTGCGAGAGTCCGCACAGATGAGGTGCGGGCGGCCGACGGGCGAGGCGGACACGGAGCGGAAGGCGGCCGGTCACCGAGGTCGGGCGGAGGTGAGGAGCGGCCGGCTGCCGAGGTCAGCGCAGCTGCGCCGGTGCCTCCATGGCGATCTGCTCGAAGACCTTCTCGTCGGCGGCGAAGTCGGAACCCGGGATCGGCCAGTGGATCACGAGCTCGGTGAAGCCGAGCTCCAGGTGCCGGCCCGCGAAGTCGACGAAGGCGTCCAGGGACTCCAGCGGACGGCTTCGGTCCGGGGTGAACCCGGTGAGCAGGATCTTGTCGAGCGTGTGCACCTCTCGTCCGAGGGTCGCGCAGGCGTCCGTGAGCTTCTCGACCTGACCGCGGAGGGCCTCCACCGACTGTTCAGGGGTGCCGTTCTCGTACAGCTTGGGGTCGCCGGTCGTCACCCAGGCCTGTCCGTGGCGGGCGGCGAGCTTCAGGCCCCGCGGACCGGTCGCGGCGACCGCGAAGGGCAGCCGGGGACGCTGGACGCAGCCGGGGATGTTGCGCGCCTCGTGTGCCGCGTAGAAGTCGCCTGTGTAGGACACGGAGTCCTCGCTGAGCAGCCGGTCGAGCAGTGGCACGAACTCGGCGAAGCGGTCGGCGCGCTCACGCGGCGTCCACGGATCCTGGCCGAGTGCGGTGGCGTCGAAGCCGGTTCCGCCCGCCCCGATGCCCAGGGTGACGCGCCCGCCGGAGATGTCGTCCAGGGAGATCAGCTCCTTGGCGAGGGTCACCGGGTGCCGGAAGTTCGGGGAGGTCACCAGCGTGCCCAGACGCAGACGGTCGGTGACGGACGCGGCGGCGGTCAGGGTCGGGATCGCGCCGAACCAGGGGCCGTCACGGAAGCTGCGCCAGGAGAGGTGGTCGTAGGTGTACGCGGTGTGGAAGCCGAGCTGCTCGGCGCGTGTCCAGGCCGAACGGCCGCCCTCGTTCCAGCGGCGGTACGGGAGGATCACGGTGCTCAGTCGCAGACTCATGGCATCGAGCGTATGCGGACGTCCGTGTTTCACGTGAAACAGTCACCGTGCGCGGTCGGCCAGCCACGGACTGAGCCCGACCAGGATGAACTCCTTGTGCACACGATCTCCCGGCAGCGGCACCATCAGGAACTGGCTCGGCGGGAAGCGTCGACTCTGGACCCAGGCGTGGCCGTCGTAGAGGGAGCGGAGGAAGGCGGGGACGTCATCGCGGGCCACGTCGGGGCATTCGACGCCGTCGACCGTGATCAGCGCGTCGCCGTCCGGGTGGAGCCGCACGCTGACAGGCGGCCGGCCGCCGAGCTCGACGTAGGCCTCATGCGGCAGGGAGCCGTCCGGGTCGGTGGTGACACCGACGCCCGCGGCGGTGCGGCGGGAGGTCTGATCGGCGCCGACGTCATGGGTGACCTCGATGGCGTGCCCGTACTCGGAGGCGATCGCCCGCAGGGCGGTGACGGCGGCCTCAGTGGTGGGGAGATGGTCCATGACGGCGATCATGCCGAAGGAGGGCCCTGCGCGGTTGCCGAACAGTGATCCAGCGCGGCGCCGGGCAAGGGCTCAGCGCGGCTCGGGAAAACGCAGGTACTGCGGGGGGACGGCTTTCGTCAGCCACACCCCGTTCGCGCTGACGTGGAAGACGTGGCCGTCGCGGTGCATGGCCGCCGCGTCCACGGAGAGGACCACCGGTCGGCCGCGACGGGCACCGACCCGGGTCGCGGTCTCACGGTCGGGCGAGAGGTGCACGTCGTGCCGGTTCATGGGCCGCAGTCCCTCGGCCCGGATCGCGTCGAGGTAGCGGGCAACGGTCCCGTGGTAGAGATACGGCGGCGGGGTGGCCGCGGGCAGGCCGAGGTCCACGTCGATGCTGTGGCCCTGGCTGGCGCGGATACGGGTGCCCTCGATCGCGAAGCGCTTCTTGTCGTTCGCGGCCACCACATGGTCCAGCTCGTCCCGGGTGAAGGGGAAGCCGTGGGCCGCGGCGGCCGCGATCAGCGTGTCGATCTCGACCCAGCCGCCCTCGTCGAGCGTCAGTCCGATGCGTTCGGGTTGGTGGCGCAGGTGTTTCGAGAGGTACTTCGACACCTTCACGGTGCGTCGTTCGTCCATCCACTCAGCATGGTGGGAGAGACGTGGATCACGCATGTTGTTTTGCGTCCGATGTTTGGTCCACAACCAACTGTGGTTATCCACAGGCGGATTGGCATTGCTGTGGACAACTGGCCGTCGATTGGCGGTGATTCGCCTAAATGGTCTGGTGAACGGTCACTTAGCCGGGAGGCGCCTAACGCAACCTTCTGGGAGCCCGGTTGGTGGGCGCGTATGCCGACCTGCGACAACTGCCCTACAGAGGGGGCTTCACGCGCGCCAACCGCCTCAACGCCCCTGGCGCGAAGCGGGACAACGCGTACGCCACCCGCGCTTCCGGTGTCACCGGGACCACCGCCTCGTTGAGAGTGACCGCTCGCAGGATCGCGTCGGCGACCTTCTCCGGTGGGTAGTTGCGGAGCCTGTACGCGCGCGCGGCGCGCTTCTGGCGGCGTTCCTCCTCCTCCGCGTCCACCCCGACGAACCGTGCCGTGGCCGTGATGTCGGTGTTCACCAGGCCGGGACAGACCGCCGTAACACCGATGTCCTGACCGGCCAGTTCGGCGCGCAGGCACTCGCTCAGCATCAGGACCGCCGCCTTCGAGGTGCTGTAGGCGGGCAGGGCCCTGGTCGGCTGGAAGGCCGCCGCCGAAGCGGTGTTGACGATGTGGCCGCCCTGCCCACGCTCGGCCATCTGCCGTCCGAAGAGACGGCAACCGTGAAGAACACCCCACAGGTTGACGTCCAGGACCTTGCGCCAGTCCTCGGGCGTCGTGTCGAAGAAGGAGCCCGACAACCCGATGCCCGCGTTGTTCACCAACACGTCCAACACGCCGTGTTCAGCGGCGACTTTGGACGCGAGCTTCTCCATCGCCTGCTCGTCGGAGACGTCCACTTCCTCCGCCCAGGCCTCCGGCGAGCCGATCAGCCGTGACGTCTCGGCGGTGCGGGCCGCGCCCTCCGCGTCCCGGTCGACGGCGATCACCCGCGCACCGGCCTCCGCGAAGGCGAGCGCCGTGGCCTGCCCGATTCCGCCGGCCGCGCCGGTGACCAACACGAGCTGACCGCCGAAGCGTTCGCCGTACGCATCGCCCGCCGGCCGAACCCCCCGCCGGGTACGCCGGCGGCGAGGCGCACCCTCGCGCCGCGCCTCGTGGGCCTCACCGCCCTCACCTGCACGCCCCTCGGCCTCCACCGACGTGACGAAGTCCGCGATCCAGGAGGACAGTTGGTCGGGACGGGTGCGCGGCACCCAGTGCTTCGCCGCGAGTGTCCGACGTGTCAACCGCGGTACCCACTGGTCCAGTTCGTCGTACAGCCGAGGCGAGAGGTAGGTGTCTCCCAAAGGCGTGATGAGCTGCACGGGCGCGTGTGCGTGCGCGTCGGTGCGTGGGCGGCGCAGCCGGGTCCGCACGTTGTCACGGTACAACCAGGCACCGTGGGCGGCGTCCTGGGGGAGCGAGGACGTCGGATAGTCGCCGTGAGGAACCTTCTCCAGCCGCCGCAGGATGCCCGGCCAGCGTTTGCCCAGAGGGCCGCGCCAGGCGAGCTCGGGCAGGGCGGGCGTGTGCAGCAGGTACACGTACCAGGACTTGGCGCCCTGGCCGAGGAGCTGGCCGACCCGGCGCGGAGTCGGCCGCCGCAGACGCCGGTCGATCCAGTGGCCGAAGTGGTCGAGGGACGGGCCGGACAGCGACGTGAAGGAGGCGATCCTGCCCCGAGTGCGCTCGACCGTGACGAACTCCCAGGCCTGGACGGAGCCCCAGTCGTGGCCGACCAGGTGCACCGGTCGGCCGGGGCTGACCGCGTCCACGACCGCCAGGAAGTCGTCGGTCAGTTTCTCCAGGGTGAACCCGCCCCGCAGCGGCTTGGGCGCGGTGGACCGGCCGTGGCCGCGGACGTCGTAGAGGACCACGTGGAAGCGGTCGGCCAGCCGGGAAGCGACCTCCGACCACACCTCCTTGCTGTCCGGGTAGCCGTGCACCAGGACGACCGTCGGCCGCTCGAGGTCCCCCAGCTCGGCCACGCACAGGTCGATCCCGCCGGTCCGCACCCGGCGCTCGCGCGCACCTTCCAGCATCGTCACTTCGCCTCCGCCTTCCCGTCCGCCTTCGCTCCGGCTCCCGCTGCCGCTTGCGTCTTCGTCTCCGCAGCGGCCTGCGCTGCCGCCGTCCCCTTCGTCTCCGCTTCCCCTGTCCCCTGCGTTTCCGCTCCCCCTGTCCCCTTCGTCTCCGCTTCCGCTGCGGCCTTCGCCTCCGTCCAGTGCCGCACGTGCGGCAGGTGGTCGTCCAGCCGGAAGGCGCGCTCCTCGGTGTCACGGGAATCGTTGACGACCAGGATCTCCTCGAATGTCACGCCGGGCCCCCGGAAGCCGAGGTGCGGCTCGACCGCCCACAGACCCGGCGGCGGTCGGTGATCGGAGAGGCGGTGCGGTGGCCGCAGCGGCGACCAGCCCTCACGGTGGCCGTGCGAGACGTCGGCCGCCAGGCCCTTCAAGGCCTGCGCGCCGCGTCCGAACCGCTGCGGCGACCGGCGGCGTTCACGCACCCTGTCCACCGTGTGGGCGATCACCCCGAAGGGGTACGCGTGGTGCCGGTTGGCATAGCCCTGGCGGACCAGGAATCCCCGCAGGTGGAGGGGGAGCGCGCGTGTCTCTGCCGTCGTCATGCCACCTCGTCCCGACCGGTCCGCGCTGACTGCGGTACGTGTCCGTAACTTGACCCCGCCGAATCTGGCACTTGTTAGAGAAAGCGTCAATAGCGCGGGACGGGGAGCCGTCGATCATGTCCCGTAACTCTCAAGCAGGGCATCCCCTACGGGCCCGTACACCTGAGGTCTGACGCGAAGACGGCTCTGAGGTCTGACGATTTCCGTGGTCTGCGTCACTACTTTCGACTACGTGACTGTGATCGCGACCGAAAGCCTGAGCAAGCGGTTCCCCCGGGTGACCGCGCTCGACCGGCTGTCCGTGGACGTCGGGCCGGGTGTGACCGGACTCGTCGGTGCCAACGGAGCCGGCAAGTCCACGCTCATCAAGATCCTGCTGGGTCTCTCGCCCGCCACGGAGGGCCGCGCCGAGGTGCTCGGCCTCGACGTCGCCACCAAGGGCGCCGCCATCCGGGAGCGCGTCGGCTACATGCCGGAACACGACTGCCTGCCACCCGACGTCTCGGCCACCGAGTTCGTCGTGCACATGGCGCGCATGTCCGGCCTGCCACCGACGGCGGCACGCGAGCGCACCGCGGACACCCTGCGCCATGTCGGCCTGTACGAGGAGCGCTACCGCCCCATCGGCGGCTACTCGACCGGCATGAAGCAGCGCGTGAAGCTCGCCCAGGCCCTCGTCCACGACCCGCAGCTGGTCTTCCTGGACGAGCCGACCAACGGTCTCGACCCGGTCGGCCGCGACGAGATGCTCGGCCTGATCCGCCGCATCCACACCGACTTCGGCATCTCGGTCCTGGTCACCTCCCACCTGCTGGGCGAGCTGGAGCGGACCTGCGACCACGTCGTCGTCGTCGACGGCGGCAAGCTCCTGCGCTCCAGCTCCACCACCGACTTCACCCAGACCACGACCACCCTCGCGATCGAGGTCACCGACACCGACGACCACCCCGACGGCACCCGCGCGGTGCGCGAGGCGCTCCACACACGCGGCGTCGACGTCCTCGACGCCGACGGCGGGCTGCCGGGCTCGGGCCACATCCTGCTGCTCACCGCGCGGGGCGAGGAGACGTACGACCTGGTGCGGGACGTGGTCGCCGACCTCGGCCTCGGCCTGGTGCGCATGGAGCAGCGCCGGCACCACATCTCCGAGGTCTTCAAGGACAGCGACGAGCAGCGGAAGGAGGCCGTCGGCCATGGCGGTTGAGCACCCCGTCACCACCCCCTCGGGTGGGGACCAGACCCGCATCCACAACATCGGCTACCGCAGCTACGACGGCCCGCGCCTGGGCCGTGCCTACGCCCGCCGCTCCCTCTACTCGCAGTCCCTGCGCGGCGCCTACGGCCTCGGCCGCTCGGTGAAGTCCAAGGTCCTGCCCATGCTGCTCTTCGTGGTCATGTGCGTGCCCGCGGCCATCATGGTCGCCGTCGCGGTCGCCACGAAGGCCAAGGAACTCCCCCTGGACTACACGCGCTACGCGATCGTCATGCAGGCCGTCATCAGCCTGTACGTCGCCTCGCAGGCACCCCAGTCCGTCTCCCGCGACCTGCGCTTCAAGACCGTGCCGCTGTACTTCTCGCGGCCGATCGAGACCGCCGACTACGTGCGCGCCAAGTTCGCGGCGCTCGCCTCGGCACTGTTCATCCTCACCGCCGCACCCCTGCTGGTCCTCTACGTGGGCGCCCTGCTGGCCAAGCTCGACTTCGCCGACCAGACCAAGGGCTTCGGCCAGGGACTCGTCTCCGTGGCCCTGCTGTCCCTGCTCTTCGCCGGCCTCGGCCTGGTCATCGCCGCGGTCACCCCGCGCCGCGGTTTCGGCATCGCGGCCGTCATCGCCGTCCTGACCATCTCCTACGGCGCGGTCTCCACCCTGCAGGCCATCGCCGACGCCCAGGGCAGCACCGGTGCGACGCCCTGGATCGGCCTGTTCTCGCCGATCACCCTCATCGACGGGGTGCAGTCCGCCTTCCTCGGCGCGACCTCGGCGTTCCCCGGCGGCATAGGCCCCTCGAACGGGGAGGGCGTGGTCTACGTCCTCGTCACCCTGGGCCTGATCGCCGCCAGCTACGGCCTCCTGATGCGCCGCTACCGGAAGGTGGGACTGTGACCACGCTCTCCATCGACCACGTCTCCCGCTGGTTCGGCAACGTGGTCGCCGTCAACGACATCACCATGACCATCGGCCCCGGCGTCACCGGCCTGCTCGGCCCCAACGGCGCCGGAAAGTCCACCCTCATCAACATGATGGGCGGCTTTCTCGCCCCCTCCACCGGCACCGTCACCCTCGACGGCCAGCAGGTGTGGCGCAACGAGCAGATCTACCGGCACATCGGCATCGTCCCCGAACGGGAGGCGATGTACGACTTCCTCACCGGGCGCGAGTTCGTCGTGGCCAACGCCGAGTTGCACGGCCTGGGCGCCAAGGCCGCCCAGAAGGCCCTGGCGACGGTGGAGATGGAGTACGCCCAGGACCGCAAGATCGCCACGTACTCAAAGGGCATGCGCCAACGCGTCAAGATGGCGAGCGCCCTGGTCCACGACCCGTCGCTGCTCCTGCTCGACGAGCCCTTCAACGGCATGGACCCGCGCCAGCGCATGCAGCTCATGGACCTGCTGCGGCGCATGGGTGACGAGGGCCGCACGGTGCTGTTCTCGTCCCACATCCTCGAAGAGGTCGAGCAACTCGCCCGGCACATCGAGGTCGTGGTCGCGGGACGCCATGCCGCCAGCGGCGACTTCCGCAGGATCCGCCGGCTGATGACCGACCGCCCGCACCGCTATCTGGTGCGCTCCAGCGACGACCGCGCTCTCGCGGCCGCGCTGATCGCCGACCCGTCGACCTCCGGCATCGAGGTCGACCTCGCCGAGGGCGCGCTGCGCATCCAGGCCGTCGACTTCGGCCGCTTCACGGCCCTGCTGCCGAAGGTGGCGCGCGACCACGGCATCCGCCTGCTCACGGTCTCGCCGTCCGACGAGTCCCTCGAGTCCGTCTTCTCGTATCTCGTCGCGGTGTAGGAGGCCGAACATGTACGACCCCACCGTCGCCCGGCTCACCTACCGGGCCCTGCTCGGCCGCCGCCGGGCCCTCATCCTTGGCGCGCTGCCGCTGCTGCTCATCGTGATTGCCGTGGTCGTGCGGGCCCTGGCCGGCGCCGACGACCAGACGGCGTCCGACCTGCTGGGCGGGCTCGCGCTCGCCACCATGGTGCCGATCATCGGCGTCATCGCGGGCACCGGCGCGATCGGCCCGGAGATCGACGACGGCTCCGTGGTGTACCTGCTGTCCAAGCCGCTGAAGCGGCCGACGATCATCTTCACCAAGCTCATCGTCGCCATAGCGGTGACCATGGTGTTCTCGGCGCTGCCCACCCTGATCGCCGGGTTCATCCTCAACGGCAACGGCCAGCAGATCGCCGTCGCCTACACGGTGGCCGCGCTGGTCGCCTCCATCGCCTACGCCGCGCTGTTCCTGCTGCTGGGCACGGTGTCCCGGCACGCGGTGGTCTTCGGACTCGTCTACGCCCTCGTCTGGGAAGCCCTGTTCGGCTCCCTGGTGCCGGGCGCGCGCACGCTCAGCGTCCAGCAGTGGTCGCTGGCCGTCGCGGACAAGGTCGCGGGCGGGGACCTCATCACCTCCGACGTGGGGCTGACGACGGCCACGGTCCTGCTGGTCGCGGTGACCGTGCTGGCCACCTGGTACGCGGGACAGAAACTGCGGGCGCTGACGCTGGCGGGCGAGGAGTAGGCCGCCCAGGCACGGTTCTTGACGAGGGCTTCACCTCTGTCCGGGCACACTGGGCAAAGGGGATACGACGGGAAGGGCGCCCGGAGGGACGAGATGGCGGACGAGGCGGCGTGGTACGACGGCCGGGAACCCGAGGGAGACCGGGGGCGCTCCGGGGACCGGGACGGCCACACGGAACGGGGCCCGGACGGGACGTGGGACGACCTGGTCCTCGACGAGGACTTCATACGCGCCGCCGAGACGTCCGAGCCGTCCGCCCGCGCCCGGATGCTCACCGCCCGTTGGCGCACCGAGAGGCCCGAGCCGCAGCCGTGGCGCTCCGACGAACCGCCCGCCGGCTGGTTCTTCAGCAAGGCCCGCCGACGGCGGTGGCGGCGCCGGTAGGCGCGGTGGGGCGGAGCCGTGGACGGACCTCGGGCGGCCCGCCCCTCGGACGGTTGCGGCCCGGCCGCGACCCCCGGGCGGCTCCCTCAACCCCGGTAGGGCTCCCCAACCCCCGTGACGCTCGCTCGCACGACCTGCTGCTCGTACGGCTCCCCACCCCCTTACCACCCGTTGCTCCTACGGCTCCGTCCGTCGTGAAGTCGCCTTGCTCGTAGGGCTCCGTCCGGTCGTGAATCCACCTTGCTCGTACGGCTCCACCCACCGTGAAGGCACCTGCCTCGTACGGGCGTTTTATTCGGTGGCGTCCAACTCGTCCGGCGGGCACAGTTGTTTGTGTCCGCAGCGCCGGGACGGTCCGGCGTCAGGTACTGGGAGAGGAGCGGGGCGATGCCCATGCACGGCAGTTCGTTCCGCTCCCGTCAGGGCAGCCCGCGGTGGGCTCCGGAGTAGCTACCCCTCCGTCGAGCTCGCCCCGCACGGGGAGCTGCCCGGGGCGGCCGCTTCGAGCACGCGATGTCGCTCTCGCGTGAGGCCGCCCACCCGGAGGATTGGCCGAGTGGTAAGGCACCGGCTTGCGCTGTGCTCCCGCACAGACAGGTCGCGGTCGGGTCTGAGAAGCCCGCGCACGTTCGAGTCGTGCATCCTCCGCGAGACGTTGTCACTGGGACTGGGGCAACATTCTTGGCCTGGGGTAGGCCGAGAAGGGCCCGGGGGTGGGCTACAGGGGGCGGGCCGTCGTGCGGGTGCGGGAGTGCTTTGGCTGGTCGCGCAGTTCCCCGAGCCCCTGATCGCCTTCGGCGATCGTCGCGGCGGGCAGCGTGCAGCTCGCCCTCCGAAACCCGCGGCCCTCCGGCACCGCATCACCCACGGGCGTCCTGTGCGCCCCGGCACCCCGCCGCCCGCGGGCGTCCCCTACGCCCCGCCACCCCGCGGGCGACTCGTCCACCCCGGCACCCCGGCACCCCGCCCCCCGCGGGCGACTCGTCCACCCCGGCACCCCGGCACCCCGCGGGTGACCCGCCCGCCCCGAAGCCCCAGCGAACCGGCGGGCCACCACGCCCCGCAGCCCCGGGCCCGCGTCATCTCGGCCACCCAGCCCGCTCTTCGCCCCTTGGCCCTTCGCTCTTCGCCCCCGCGAGCTGCTGAGTCCGGGGCTCTGGCGCCGAGCCTGCCGACGCGGTCTGGGGCCCGAAGCAGCCCCGTCCTTCGCTTCCGTCGAGCCGAAGTAACCCCGCCCCTCGTCCCTTCGCTGCTTCATCCCTACGCCGCTTCGCCTCTTCGGCCCTTCGCAAAGACGGTCCGAGACGACCGATGAGTTTCTCCGTGGTGCACGGTCAGAGAAGGTGGTTGGGTGCTGAGCCGTGCGTGTCGGCGAAGCGTGTACCGGCCGCACCTGTCGACATCCAGTCGACATCCATAGGACGAGAGACCGAGGAACCTCAGATGCGTACCTTGATCAGCACCGCTTTCATCTCGCTCGACGGCGTCGTGGAGGCCCCGGGTGGTGAGCCCGGTTACCGGAACGCGGGGTGGACGTTCAAGGACGTCGAGTTCCTCCCCGAGGCGTTCGACATCAAGGGCCGGGAGCAGAAGGAAGCCACGGCGATGCTGCTGGGCCGGGTCAGCTACCAGGCGTTCAGCCCCGTGTGGCCGGACATGGAGGACTTCGCCGACTACAAGGTGATGCCGAAGTACGTCGTCTCCACCACCCTCACCGAGGACGACCTGGTGTCGAACTGGGGGGAGACCACGATCCTGCGCTCGCTCGACGAGGTCGCCGCGCTGAAGGAGACCGAGGGCGGCCCGATCATCATCCACGGCAGCGCAGCCCTGAACCAGAGCCTGTCGGACGCCGGCCTGATCGACCGCTACCACCTGCTCGTCTTCCCGCTCCTGCTCGGCGCGGGCAAGCGTCTGTTCAGCACCACGGACAAGGACACCCAGAAGCTGAAGCTGGTCGAGCACGAGGCCTACGCCAACGGCCTGCAGAAGAACGTGTTCGACGTCGTCCGCTGACAAGGCCCGGCGTCGGCGCCGACGCCGGCTGGTCAGCCCAGCAGCCTCTCCACCACCACCGCGATCCCGTCGTCCTCGTTCGAGGAGGTCACCTCGTCGGCGACTGCCTGGAGTTCCGGGTGGGCGTTGGCCATGGCGACGCCTCGGGCGGCCCAGGCGAACATCGGGATGTCGTTGGGCATGTCGCCGAAGGCGATCGTGTCGGCGGCCTTCAGGCCCAGGCGGCGGGCGGCGAGGGAGAGGCCCGTGGCCTTGGACAGGCCGAGGGGGAGCAGTTCCACGATGCCCGCGCCGGCCATCGCGACGGTGACGAAACCGCCCGCGGCCTGGCGGGCCGCCTCGGCCAGCTCGTCGTCCGACAGCTCGGGATGCTGTATGTAGATCTTGTTCAGCGGGGCGGACCACAGATCCGACGCGTCCGTGAACGGCGTCGCCGGAAGCTTGCCGGTGACCGCGTATCCGGGGCCGACCAGCACCTCCCCCGTCAGCCCGTCCCGGCTCGCCGCGAGGTACAGCGGGCCGACCTCCGCCTCGATCTTGGCGAGCGCCACCCCGGCCAGCTGCCGGTCCAGGGTCACCGAGGTCAGCAGGCGGTGCTTGCCGGCGTCGTAGACCTGCGCGCCCTGGCCGCAGACGGCGAGACCGTCGTAGCCGAGGTCGTCGAGGATGTGCCGGGTCCAGGGGACCGCGCGGCCGGTGACGACGATGTGGGCCGCCCCCGCCGCGGTGGCCGCGGCAAGGGCGTCACGCGTGCGCTGCGAGATCGACTCGTCGGAGCGCAGCAGCGTCCCGTCGAGGTCGGTCGCGATCAGTCGGTAGGGGAAGCCCGGGACAGCGGCCTCTTCCTCGCCCTGGCTCACTTCGCCACCGGCTCCAGGACCTCTCGGCCGCCGAGGTACGGACGCAGCACCTCGGGCACGCGCACGGAGCCGTCGGCCTGCTGGTGGTTCTCGAGGATCGCCACGATGGTGCGCGGTACGGCGCACAGGGTGCCGTTCAGCGTGGCCAGCGGGCGGACCTGCTTGCCCTCACGGACCCGGATCTGCAGACGGCGGGACTGGAACTCGGTGCAGTCCGAGGTCGAGGTCAGCTCGCGGTACTTGCCCTGGGTCGGGATCCACGCCTCGCAGTCGAACTTGCGGGCGGCCGAGGAGCCCAGGTCGGCGGAGGCGACGTCGATCACGCGGAACGGCAGCTCCAGCGAGGTCAGCCACTGCTTCTCCCACTCCAGCAGGCGCTGGTGCTCGGCCTGCGAGTCCTCGGGAGTGACGTAGGTGAACATCTCGACCTTGTCGAACTGGTGCACGCGGAAGATGCCCCGCGTGTCCTTGCCGTGCGAGCCGGCCTCGCGGCGGAAGCAGGGCGAGAAGCCCGCGTAGCGCAGCGGCAGGCGCTCGGCGTCGATGATCTCGTCCATGTGGTACGCGGCGAGCGGGACCTCGGACGTGCCGACGAGGTAGAGGTCGTCCTTGTCCAGGTGGTAGACGTCCTGGGCCGCCTGGCCGAGGAAGCCGGTGCCCGCCATGGACTGGGGGCGCACCAGCGCCGGGGTGAGCATCGGGGTGAAGCCGGCGGCGGTGGCCTGCGCGATCGCCGCGTTCACCAGCGCGAGCTCCAGGAGCGCGCCGACGCCGGTGAGGAAGTAGAAGCGGGAGCCGGAGACCTTCGCGCCGCGCTCGACGTCGATCGCGCCGAGCAGCTGGCCGAGTTCCAGGTGATCCTTGGGCTCGAAGCCCTCGGCGCCGAAGTCGCGGATCTCGCCGTGCGTCTCCAGCGTGACGAAGTCCTCCTCGCCGCCGACGGGTACGTCCGGGTGGACGAGGTTGCCCAGCTGGAGCAGCAGTTCCTGGGTCTCGGTGTCGGCCGCGTCGCGCTCGGCGTCGGCCGCCTTGACGTCGGCCTTGAGCTGCTCGGCGCGCTTGAGCAGCTCGGCCTTCTCCTCCGCGGAGGCCTTGGGGATCAGCTTGCCGAGCTGCTTCTGCTCGACGCGCAGCTCGTCGAAGCGGACGCCGGACGACCTGCGCCGCTCGTCGGCAGACAGGAGAGCGTCGACGAGCGCGACGTCCTCTCCACGGGCACGCTGGGAGGCGCGCACACGGTCGGGGTCCTCACGGAGCAGGCGAAGGTCAATCACGTGCTCAAGGCTACCGGTGCGGGGTTGCGGCTCACGACTCACTATTGCCGGACATGCCTTGCGTTCCGAAATGGGATGGATCGACCTGTCTGTTCCATCCCCCCATACGTGATCCGACAGAGTCAAGGAAAAGGTGTCTCACTCCCTGGAACGGGGCGGGCGTACGGTGCCGTGTTGACTCGATTTCCTTGTGGAGAACGGGACTTGAGGGGCCTTGAGGCACTCGTTGTCCACAGGAATCCACACCCCGGAAAAGTTATCCACAGGCTGTGCGAAAGATCTGTGGACATCGGAGTGGATCATTCCGTTATCCGGTCACCGGGTGGGTAATTCCTTGGTCAAACCCTTCTCGCACCCACTTTCGGGTGGAAATGGGTCGCTCCAAAGGAGTGATCGAAGGAAACAGGTGGACGAAGAGTGATCTGTCGGGCTGAGGGCGCAGTTGAGCGCTGTAGGGCGATTTGTCGACTGAATGGCGCTTCGATGTCGACTTGTCCCCAGGTCGAGAAGCCGCCCTGTGGATAACTTCTGTGGATAACGAAGATATGCAGGTAGGACTGGCTAGAAACGGCCGTCCTGGCAGCGCGCCACCCAGTCCGACGCCGCCACGAACTCCTCGTCCGAGGTCCCGGGCAGCGGAGCCGGTACGTCCGCGGCGGTCACGTCCGCGCGCGGGTACGAGCCGAGGAAACGCACGTCGCTGCAGACCCGCTTGAGCCCCATGAGCGCCTCGGCCATGCGGCGGTCGGTGATGTGGCCGGCGGCGTCGATGCAGAAGCAGTAGTTGCCGATTCCGGCACCGGTCGGCCGGGACTGCAGCACCATGAGGTTGATGCCGCGGGTGGCGAACTCGCCCAGCAGATCACGCAGGCCACCCGGATGGTCGTCCCGCTGCCACAGCACGACGGAGGTCTTGTCGGCCCCGGTCGGTGCCGCGGGCCGGGCCGGTCGGCCCACCAGCACGAAGCGCGTCTGCGCGTTCTCCGCGTCGTGGATCTCGGTCTCCAGGGCCTCCAGCCCGTACCGGGCGGCCGCGAACTCGCCCGCGAAGGCGGCGTCGTAGCGGCCCTCCTGCACCAGGCGGGCGCCGTCGGCGTTCGAGGCGGCCGACTCCCAGACCGCGTCCGGGAGGTTCGCCCTCAGCCAGTTGCGCACCTGCGGCTGCGCGGCCGGGTGGGCGGTGACCGTCTTGATGTCCGTCAGCTTGGTGCCGGGCCGGACCAGCAGCGCGAAGGTGATCGACAGCAGCACCTCGCGGTAGATCATCAGCGGCTTGCCCGCGACCAGCTCGTCCAGGGTGGTGGTGATCCCGCCCTCGACGGAGTTCTCGATCGGCACGAACGCGGCCTCGGCCTCGCCGGTGCGCACCGCGTCCAGGGCGGACTGCACGGAGACGTACGGGATCAGCTGCCGGGTGGCCGTTTCGGGCAGCGTGCGCAGGGCGACCTCCGTGAAGGTGCCCTCGGGGCCGAGGTACGCATAGCTCGCTGGCATGACCTCACCCTAATGGCCCTTGTGGAACCGGAGCGCGCGCGTTTCACGCCAGCCGCTCACGCGAGTGAACTCGCGTGACCCGCACCCGGCGTGTCTCATCCCGTCCGTGACCCGCACCCGGCGTGTCTCATCCCTCCAGCAGTCGCTGCCCCACGTACTCCCCCTCCGCCGCCCCGCCCGGCACCGCGAACAGCCCGCTCGCCTCGTGGCGGATGTACTTCGACAGCGCGTCCCCACGGTCCAGCTTGCGCTGCACCGTGACGAAGCCGCGCAACGGGTCCGCCTGCCAGCAGATGAACAGCAGCCCCGCGTCCGGCACCCCGTTCGCGTCGATGCCGTCGTGGTACGAGAACGGGCGGCGCAGCATCGCCGCGCCCCCGTTCTGGTCGGGGCGCGTGATCCGGGCGTGGGCGTTGAGCGGGACGACGAGATCGCCGTTGGCGTCGGTCTTCTCCAGGTCCATCTCGGACGTCTCGGTGCCTCCGGACAGCGGCGCCCCGTCGGACTTCCGGCGCCCGATGATCTGCTCCTGCGTCTTGACCGACAGCTTCTCCCAGTCGTCGAGGAGCATGCGGATACGGCGGACGACGGCGTATGAGCCGTGGGCCATCCAGGCCGGGTCGTTCGATCCGGACGCCGGTACGAAGATCCGCTTCTCGAAGTCGGCGTCGGTCGGCTTGGGATTGCGGGTGCCGTCCATCTGGCCCATGAGATTGCGGGTGGTCATGGGGTGGGCGGTGGCGCCCGGTGTGCGGTTGAAGCCGTTCATCTGCCAGCGGACCTTGGCGGCGCTGCCCGCGTCCTTCTGGATCGCGCGCAGGGCGTGGAAGGCGACGAGGGCGTCGTTGGCCCCGATCTGCACCCACAGGTCACCGTTGCTGCGGGACTTGTCGAGCTGGTCCGAGGAGAAGTCGGGCAGCGGGTCCAGGGCGACCGGGCGCTGCTTCTCCAGACCGGTGCGGGAGAAGAAGCTGTGGCCGAAGCCGAAGGTGATCGTCAGCGAGGACGGTCCGGCGTCCCGCGCCACGTCCGTGTCGTCGTGCGGTGCAGCCTCGCCCGCCATCAGCCGCCGGGCCGTTTCCGACCAGCGCCGCAGCAGCGCGGCGGCCTCCTTGCGGCCCGCGCCGGCCGCGAGGTCGAAGGCGACGAGGTGGCCGCGGGCCTGGAGGCCCTGGGTGATACCGGGCTGATGTTTCACGTGGAACATCACCTGCTCGGACCCGATGGAGGACAGCGGGGTCGCCTGCGCGGGCGCGGCGGAATAGCCGGCGGCCCCGCCCGCGGCGCCGAGCACGAGCCCGGTGGCGCCGGCGGTGCCGAGGAGCTTGCGCCGGGTCAGACCCCCGGCAGCGGAGGACTCCCCGGGGGCGGAGGACTCCCCGGGGGCGGCCCCGGGCACGGTCTCGGAGGAGCGGACCGTCGGAGTGGACTGGTCGGGCATGGTGCGGTTCAGCCGATCTGCGCGTTCTTGGAGACGGTCACCTGGTCGATGTCGGAGGTCCGCACAGTCACGGCGACCTTCCATTCGCCGGCCATGGGGAGCTGCACTCCGTTCGCCGACCAGTGGCCGGTGGTGATGTGGTCGGGGACGACGGGCAGCGGCCCGATGCTCTTGGCCTCGAGGGTGAAGGCGATCTTCACCTCGGGGACGTCGAAGGCGCGGCCGTTGGGCCGGGTGACGTAGACGTGCATCTCATTGGCGCCGGTCCGCGCGGGGTCGAGGTCCACGCTGACGACGCCCCTGCCGTCGGTGCCACCGGTGTCGAAGGGCATGTCGAGGGTCAGGGCCCCGGAGGTGGCCGACGAGGACGACGACGAGGCCGCCGTGGCCGCCTTGGCCTCCTGCTCGGTACGGCCGGGCTCGGTGGACGTCAGCGCGGTGGTGACGGCGAGCAGCACGACGGCCACACCGGCCTCGGCGAGGACCGAGCGGCGCAGGCCGAAGCGGTGGGGGTCGGCGTCGCGCAGCCGCTTCTGCCGCGCGGTCTCCACGGCGGCCCGCTGCCGGGCGAGCTGCGCGGCCCGCTCGGGGTCCCCGGTCCCGGCCGTGGCCCCGGAACCGTCCGCCGCCGGGCCGGCACCGGTCTGTGCGCCTGCCGTCTCGCCGGACGACGTGCCGGTCGTCGTCTCGCCGGACAGCGCGTTCGCGGCGGCAGGCTCCCTCTCCTCCCGCGAGGTTTCCTCCCGCGAGGTTCCCTCCCGTGCGGTCCCCTCTCCCGGGTGCGTCTCCCCGGGGGTTTGCTCCCGTGAGGCTCCCTCCCCCGGCACCCCCCTGTGGGACGTCACCACCGTCTCCGCCAGTCGCGTCGTCCAGCGGCGCGAGATCCAGGCGATGCCGACGAGCAGGGCCACCAGGCCGATCTTGACGAGCAGGAGCTGCCCGTAGCGCGTGTCGGTGAAGGCCGACCAGGAGCCGAGCTGGCGCCACGACTGGTAGACGCCGGTCGCGACCAGGGCGAGGACGCTGCCGAAGGCGACCTGCGAGAACCGGCGGACGGCCGAGGTCTCGACCGGTGTGTCCGACCGGTACAGCGCCACGAGGAGCGTGCCCAGCCCGCCCAGCCAGGCGGCGACGGCCAGCAGGTGGAGGACGTCCACCGGCATCGCGATGCCCGTCTGCAGCCCGGTGGAGGCGTGCTCGGCCATCGCCCAGCTCGCCGCGAGGCCCGCGGCGACGACCGCACCGCCGACCGCGAGCCCGAAGGTCAGGTCCCGCTTCTCCTCGTCCTCGCGCTTGTCGTACGCGCCGAAGAGCACGGCGATGAACAGCGCGGCGGCGGCGAGCAGCAGCAGCCGGGAGACCAGCGCGGCGCCCGTCTTGGTCTGCAGGACCTGTCCGAGCAGGTCGAGGTCGAAGACGTCGCCCACCTTCCCGGAGCCGGTGTAGGAGCCGCGCAGGAGCAGCAGGAACAGGGTGGCCGCGGTGAGCGCGAGCCAGCCGGAGACGACGAGCCGCTGCACGGCCCGCACCCCGGTGCCACGCGGCCAGCAGGCCAGTACGAAGGCGGCCCCGCCGATCATGACGATGAACCCGGCGTACGACAGGTACCGCCCGAATCCGTACAGCGCGCCGACGACACCTCCGCCGGCTGCCTGGTCGGCAACCGAGACGCTGGTCTTCGAGGGGGCGCCGATGGAGAAGGTGTAGGCGCCGGCGACGGGGTGGCTGTCGGCCGACACCACCTGGTAGGTCACCGTGTACGTGCCGTCGGGCAGCCCCGAGTGCAGCCCCACGGCATAGGTCGTACCGCTGACGCCGGACGGCTTGCCGGTGTCGACGCGGTTGCCCTTCGGGTCGAGGACGCGCAGCGAGTCGCCGCCCAGCGCGACCTGTTCGGAGAAGGTCAGCGACACCCGCGTGGGCGCCTTGTCGACCACCGCCCCCTGCGCGGGGTCGCTGCCGGTCAGCGCGGCGTGCGCGGAGGCAGGCCCGGCGCCGGCGAGGAGCACGCCGATGACGGCGAGGAACAGCAGCACCAGCGTCCGGACCCGGGGAGCGAGCGCCCGCGTCCGGACCCGGGGGTCGGCGGCCCGGAGTCCCGGGGCGATGGTCTGGGTCAAGGCGGTCCCTCCCTCAGTGCCCGGTCTTCGGGGTGTAGGTGGCGGCTTCCACCGGCATCTCGACCTCGACGGTTCCGGACTCGGCGAAGTGCAGTTCCACGATCACCTTCTCGCCCTGCTTCGGCTTGCGCTTCAGCTTCTCGAACATCAGGTGGTTCCCGCCGCTGGCGAGCACGAGCCGGCCGTGGGCGGGGACGTCGAGGGAGCCGGCCTCCCGCATCGTCCCGTCGACGGTCTCGTGGACGGTGACGCTGCCCGCGACGTCGCTGGTGACGGAGGTCAGCTCGTCCTTCGTACCGCCGTCGTTGGCGATCGTCAGGAAGCCGGCCGCCATGGTGTCGGAGACCGGCTGCGGCATGTAGGCGGCGCTCACGGACAGGTCGGCGGCGGTGTCGTCGGTCTCGCCGGATCCGCAGCCCGCGAGGAGGAGGGCCCCGGTCAGCACGGTGGCGGCGCAGGCGGCGAACCGCCTCACGGCTTCTGTCCCTTGACGATCTCGGGCAGGTCCTTGGTGTAGTCGTCGACCGTGGCGTCCTCGCCGTAGAGGAGGTAGCCGCCGTCGGTCTTCGGGGAGAAGGCGATGACCTGGGTGCCGTGGGTGGAGACCAGCTTGCCGTTCTTGTCCTTGTGCGGCGGCTCGATGGAGATGCCGAGGGTGCGCGCGGCGGTCTGGATGGTGGTGAAGTCGCCGGTCAGACCGACCACCTGCGGGTCGATGCCCTTGAGCCAGGTGCCGAGCGCGGCCGGGGTGTCGCGGTCCGGGTCGGTGGTGACGAACACGACGCGCAGCTCGTCCTGCTCGGACGTGGGCAGCTGCTTCTTCGCCACGGCGATGTTGCTCATCGTCAGCGGGCAGACGTCGGGGCAGTGGGTGTAGCCGAAGTACAGCAGCGTCGGGTGACCGTCGGTCTCCTTGCGGAGGTCGTACGGCTTGCCCTGGGTGTCGGTCAGCACCAGGTTCGGCTTGGTGAAGGGCTGGTCGAGCACGGTCACGGCCTGCTGCGAGCCGTCCGCGGAGACGGCCGCGACGGGGCTGGAACCGCTGTCGCCGCTGCCGCAGGCGGAGAGGGTGAGGGTGGCCGCGGCGAGCAGCGCGGCCGCGGCGTACGTCTTCTTGCGCATGGAGAGGTGTCCCAGGTGTGGTGAAGGGCGGCGGGTGCCGGGGGCCGGGAGCGCCCCGGCACCCACTGCGGACGGCCTGACGTCAGGAGGCGTCGCCGGTCGCGGTCCGGCGGCGGCCGGCGAGCACGCCGTACGCCACTCCGGCGGCGCCGACGACGATGCCGACGATGCCGAGGACGCGGGCGGTGGTGTCGCTGCCGCCGGAGGAGTCGGAGGCCTCGCTCGTGGCGGCGGTGGCCTCGGCGTCATCGGAGTCGTCGGAGGCGTCGTCGGTGGACGAACCGTGGGAGTGGCCGTCGGACGCGTCGGACAGGGTCAGCACCGGAGCAGGGGCGTCGGGCTCCTCGGCGCCCTCCGCCTGGACCTCGATCCAGCGTACGACCTCCTTGTTGGAGTACGTCTGGATCGCCTTGAAGACGACCTCGTCGGCGTCCTCGGGCAGCACGCCCACGGAGACCGGGAACTGCTGGATGTAGCCGGGCTCGATGCCCTTGTCCTCGGCGGTCCAGGTGACCTTGGAGACCGCCTCGGAGATCTGCTGGCCGTGCACCTCCAGCGGCTTGGCGAGCTTGCTCTTGGTGACGGCGATCTTCCAGCCGGGGACCTCCTGCGGCAGCACCGAGGAGAGCGGGTGGTCGGTCGGGAAGTTGATCTCGAGCTTGGTGGTCGAGGCGTTGTCGCGCTCGTTGGGGACGCGGAAGTTCACGACCGCGTAGCCGCCCTTGGCGGCCGTGCCCTCCGGCTGGACGGTGACGTGCGCGAAGGCGGGCGAGGACAGGACGAGAACGGCCGAGCCGGCGACGGCAGCGGCGGCGGCGAGGCGAGAGACCTTCATGACGGTGAAGCACTCCACTCTGAGTGAGGTCCGACGGTGAGAGTGGCGTGGGCACGAAAAGACGTGCGCACGCGCGCGTGCCGCACGACGGCGGCCGCCCCTCCCGTGTGGGGTGGAGTGCTGGTCGCGTCGTGTCAGGCAGCGAGGACGAGTGCGGCGGCGGCCGGCGGGCCGCGCCTGATCACCGTGTGCTGGAGTGCGTCGGCAGGCGGCCTGCGGGGTGCGAGCAGCGCGGTGCGCGGGGCGCGCGGGCCCCACTCGGGCGCCGTGGGCAGCCCCGCGATCAGGGCGCGCACCAGCGCGAGCGCTCCGCGCAGGGATCGTATGAACGCGCCCTCCGCGACGCCGTGCGCCGACAGCTCCATCAGCCGCAGCAGGGCGGCGTCGCCGCGCCGCAGCAGCCAGCCGGTGGCGAGCGCCGCGAGGACGTGGCCGAGCAGCATCGGCAGGGACGGCAGCAGCGACGCCGACGAGCCGGCGGTGGCCAGGGCGTCCGCCGGATGGTGCGTGGCACCCATGTCCGTGCCACCGGCAGCGACACCGCCGGAGCCGGTCCCGCTTCCGTTCCCGTAGACCCGCGCCTCGATGAGGATCCGCTGCGCCTGGGCGGGGCTGATCGCCGCCGCCGTGGTCCCGCACAGCAGTCGTGCGGCCCGTTCCACCAGCGCGGCGTCGGAGACGGTCGTCGCCGTGGACGCCACGGCCGTCGTGCCGTGCTGGCCGAGTCCGAACAGCGTGTGCAGCGCGGTCTGTCCGACGGCGAGGAGCGCGGCGATGCCCGGCAGCGACCGCTCGCGCCCGGCGAGCGGCACCACGACCGCGAGGGCCCCGAGGAATCCGGCACCCAGCGTCCACAGCGGGACCGTCGCGCAGGAGGCCATGGTGTGCCCGGCCCCGGCCAGCACGACGCAGACCGCGGCGAACACCGCGGCCCGCAGCAGCCGGAGAGCGCCTCCGGAGCGCGCCGTGCGCTGGTGGGGGTCAGTCATGGCGGGCTCATCATCGCACTGGACTTACGAGGCCCATACAGCAGGTCCACAACATGCCGGGTGACAGGGAAGATCACCTTCTGTGAGGAGTGGGGCGACTGGTGCCCCTGAGTCCCACATACACCGATTTTCTCGCGTCGTGCATCCCCCATATGGGCGGCATCACGCGGAATTCGTGCTTACACAGAGGGCTGGGCGGCAATACGTAAAGTTATGTCGAGCCGCGGCCAGGAGGCTGGAGCATGAGCATCTGGTGGTCACTCCATCTGCGGCGCGAGGCCGCGAGCGTGCCGCTCGCCCGGCGCCTGCTGCTCGGCACGATGGAGACGGCGGGGGTCGACCCGGACGTCTCCTACGACCTCTCCGTCGCCCTGAGTGAGGCCTGCGCCAACGCCGTCGAGCACGGCGGTGACGCCGCGCACGGCGGCTGTTCGGAGGCGTACCGCGTCACCGCCTACCTCGACGGCGAGAAGTGCCGCATCGAGGTCGCCGACTCCGGCCCGGGCTTCGCCGCCGAGCGCACGGTCCGCCCGGCGCGGACCCACGCCGACACCGACGCCGAGACGGGCCGCGGGCTGTACCTCATCCGGGAGCTCGCCGATCACGTCCACATCGGCAACAAGCCGGGGCGCACCGGAGCGGTGGTCAGCTTCGACAAGATCCTGAAGTGGCGCAAGGACGCCCCGCTGATGGCCGTGTGACGGCCGGTCGCCGAGAGGCGGCGGCCGAGTAGGGGCCTAGAGGCGGCCGACAGGCGGCCGATGAGGCGGCCACGAGACAGCCGATGAGGGGCCGACCGGCGACCGAGAGGGTCGAGAAGTGGTCGGGAGGCGTCGAGAAGCGTCGAGAGGCGGCCGACAGGCGGGGGCCCACGGTGAGGGGCGGCCGGGAGTCCGCCGAGGAGGGGCCCGGGGCCGACGGGCGGCCGCATGCCGCTCACAGCTGGTTCTCAGCGTCGGCTCATGTGCCTGACGGGTGGCGTTCCTACATTCCGTGCCATGACGGGAAACCACGAGAACAAGACCATCACCCGGCGCCGCGCCCTCGCGGTGACCGGCGGCGCGGTCGCGGCCGGCGGGCTCGCCGTCGCCGGGTACCAGTCGGCGTTCGCCGACACGGCCGACGCCGAGGCGGCCGCGTCGGCGTCGACCTCGGCGACCTCGACCGGCGGCGGCTGCATGACGCTGATGTCGAGCGTCACGGAGGGGCCCTACTACCTCGACGGTGCCTTGGTGCGCAAGGACATCACCGAGGGCAAGAGCGGCGTCCCGCTGACCCTGCGCCTGACCGTCGTCGACGCCACCGACGGCTGCACCCCGGTCCCCGGCGCGGCCGTGGAGATCTGGCACTGCGACGCGTGGGGCTACTACTCCGGCTACACCACGGCCAACCCCGGCGGCTCCGCGCCCGCCGAGAGCGAGGACGGCTCGACCGCCGACGACAACACGTATCTGCGCGGCTACCAGATCGCCAACGCCAACGGGGTCGTCACGTTCGAGACGATCTTTCCCGGCTGGTACACGCCGCGTACCTGCCACATCCACCTCAAGGTGCACACCGGCGGCCAGAAGGAGGACGGCACCTACGAGGGCGGCAGGGTCAACTACACCGGCCAGCTCTTCTTCGCCGACGACATCGCCGAGGAGATCTTCACGCTGCAGCCGTACGCGCAGCACTCCGGCTCCTACACCCGGCTCGACGACGACATGGTCTACGACGGCGGCGGCGCCTCCGGCGGCCTGCTCACCCTCGAGCGGGTCAAGAAGGCCGACGCGTCCAAGGGCTACCGGGGCTTCCTGACGATCGGCATCGACCCGGACGCCGAGAACACCGGCGCGGGCAGCGGCGGTGGCGGCACGCCCCCGGCCGACGCCCCGACCGGCGCCCCGCCCAGCGACGCCCCGTCGGCCTCGGCGTCCTCCTGAGGTACGGCGATGACGAGCCGTGAGGACGAGGCGCTCGCGCAGGCCGCCGTGGCCGCGCTGACCGGGCAGCTGGCCCTGGCCCCCAAGCCGGGGCTGCCCGACCCGCGTGATCTCTCCGCTCGCGTCACCCGCGTGGACCACCGCGCCCTGCGCTGGTCCGCCAAGGCGCTGGCCCCCGGCCTCGCGGCGATGTCCGCCGCCGCCCGCCGTACCGGCGAACCCACGCCCCGGCTCCGCGCGGAGCTGGGCGCGATCGGGCGGTCCACCGAGCACTCGGTGGGCCTCGCCGGCGGCGGGCACCGGGGCGCGCTGTGGACGCTCGGCCTGCTGGTCGCGGCGGCAGCGCTCGACCCGCGCGCGCGGGGCTCCGAAGTCACCGCCACCGCCAAACGGATCGCCGCGCACACCGACCGAAACGCCCCGCGCCGCCCGTCACGGGGCTCCACGGTCTCGGCGAGGTACGGCGCGGCCGGCGCCCGCGGTGAGGCCCGGGCCGGCTTCCCGCACGTCCGGCGCGCCCTGGACGCGCTCGCCCGGGCCCGCTGTGCGGGAGCCACCGAGCCACAGGCCCGCCTGGACGCCCTCCTCACCGTGATGTCCACCCTCCAGGACACCGAACTCCTCCACACCGCGGGCCCGGTGGGCCTGCGCCACGTCCAGGCGGGCGCCCGTACGGTCCTGGAAGCGGGCGGCACGGCGAGCGAGGCGGGCCGCGAGGCCCTCTCGGCCCTCGACGCCGACCTCCACGCGCGCGCGTGGAGTCCTCGGGGGAGTGCCGGTCTGCTGGCGGGGGCGTTGTTCGTGAACTCGCTGCCGGTGGCCGTGCTCGTGCGGGCTGCCTGATCCCGTCCGGGCGCGCGGCGGCCGGGGTGGCCCGCCGCCGCCCGCCCCGGGCGGATTCCCGGTGGCGGGCGGTACGGCGACGAGGCGGGCGGGCCGCGAGGTCTCCCGGGCATCGGGGTCGTCCCGGGCTCGACGCGCCCACAGGATTCCGGCCGCGGGCCGATCAGGAGGCCGTCCGTCAGCTCACCGGCGAGGGCCGCCCGACCTCGTCGTTACCCCGGCCGACGGCCGCCCGGCGCGCCGCCGGGCCCATCGCGTACGACGCGGCCAGCGTCACCCCGCCCAGCAGCAGCCAGCCCGGGGTGCCCCACTCCACGAGCAGCCAGGTCAGGATCAGCGGGCCCGCGGTGCGGGCGACGGTGACGCCCGTGCCGAAGAAGCCCTGGTACTCGCCGACGCGATCGGCCGGCGCCAGATCGAACGACAGCTGCCAGGAACCGGCCGACTGCCCCATCTCCGCCGCGACCTGGAGCACCGCCCCCAGCACGAGGACACCCGCCGCCACCCCCGGGGAGGCGCCCGCCGACAGCGCGAACACCGCGCACGCCGCGCACATCACCCAGCCCGAGCGCCGCACCGCGCGCGTGGCGCTGCCCAGGCCGGTGACGCCGCGCGCCGCCCGCACCTGGAAGACGGTCACCGCGGCGGTGTTGAGCACGAACAGCGCGGAGACCAGCCACGCCGGCGCCCCGGTCCGCGAGGTGATCCACAGCGGCAGGACGAGGCTGAGCAACGGCAGCCGCAGCAGCAGCACCGTGTTGAGGAGCGCGACGAGCGCGTAGGGCCGGTCCCGCAGCACACCGAGCCCGCGGCCACGCGGACGCACCGGAACGGGCGCCACCCGGGGCAGCCCGAGCAGCAGCAGGGCGCACACCAGGAAGCTCACCGAGTCGACCACGAACACGGCGAGGTACGCCGTCCGCGTCCCGGCGTGCAGCGCGAGCCCGCCGAGCCCGGCCCCCACCGCCAGACCGGCGTTGAGCGTCGCCTGCAGCCGCGCCAGCAGCCCGGTCCGCTCCCCGGCGGACACCAGCCCCGCCAGCAGGGCCTGCCGGGCCGCCGCGAGCCCCGACTGCGCGGCCGCGTACCCGCAGGCGACCAGCACGAACGGCACGAACCCGCGCACAAGGGTGAACGACGCCACCGCGAGCCCGGTCGCCAGCGCCAGCAGCACCGCCGTACCGCGCGGCCCCCGCCGGTCGGCCAGCCGCCCCAGCGGCACCCCGGCCAGCGACCCGACCGCCCACCCCACGGTCAGCCCGAGCCCCACGCGCGCGGGAGCGAGACCGGCGATCTGCGTGAAGTACAGGGCCGACGTGGTGTAGTACGCCCCGTCCCCGACGGAGTTGCTCAACTGGGCCAGGGCGAGAAGCCGTTGCGGGGGAGTCCTCGTCATGCACCTGAAGTTAGAAGCCCAGTGGACCTGCAGACAGCCCCAATCCCTTGCTGTCTCAGTGGTCCAATCAGGCGCCGTCCAGCACCTTCGTGAGCACCTGCAACGCCTCCGGATACGCCCGCTCCCGGGGTGTCCCGTAGCCCACCACCAGCCCTTGCGGCCGTTTCTCACCGTTTTCGCGCGCGGGCGTGTGCCAGTGCTCGCCGAGCCGCCCGACCGCGAGGCCCTCCGCCTCCGCGCGGGCCAGCACCGCGTCCTCGTCGTCGACCTCCACCAGCGCGTGCAGCCCGGCCGCGACCCCGCGCACGCCCCGGCGCGCGCCCAGCCGGTCCAGGAGCAGGTCCCGACGGCGCCGGTAACGCAGCCGGCACGCGCGCACATGACGGTCGTAGGCGTGGCTGTCGATCAGTTCGGTGAGCGCGAGCTGGCCGATGGACTCGGTGTGGTGGTCGCTGTGCAGTTTGACGTCGGCCACCGCGTCGACCAGGTGCGGCGGCAGCACCATCCAGCCGAGCCGCAGCGCGGGCCCGAGGGTCTTGGAGGCGGTGCCCAGGTAGACGACCTCTCCGGGCGCCATCCCCTGGAGCGCGCCGACGGGCTGCCGGTCGTACCGGAACTCCCCGTCGTAGTCGTCCTCGATGATCAGCCCGCCCCGCGCGCGTGCCCAGTCCGTCAGTGCCCGCCGGCGCTCCGGATGCAGGGTCACCCCGGTCGGGTACTGGTGCGCGGGCGTGACCACCACGGCCCCGAGGTCCCCCAGTTCCCGTACGCGCACCCCCCGCTCGTCGACCCGCACCGGCACCACGTCCCCGCCGTTGCGCCGCACGACCTCCCGGTGGAACGGCAGCCCGGGGTCCTCCATCCCCATCCGCGCGCCCTCCAGCACGCGCGTGAGCAGCGCGAGCCCCTGCACGTACCCGGAGGTGACCACGATCCGCTCCGGCGGCGCGACGACCCCGCGGGCCCGACCCAGATACCCGGACAGCGCCCTGCGCAGCTCTGTCCGTCCCCGCGGATCGCCGTAGTCGTAGGCCAGCGAGGGTGCCGTCGCGATGGCGCGGCGCAGCGCCCGCAGCCAGGCCGCCGCCGGGAACGCCCCGACGTCCGGACTGCCGGGCCGCAGATCGAAACGCGGCTCACGCGCGCGTGCGGCGGCCTCCGGCGGTTGCGCGGTGACGGAGGGGAGCGCGGCGACCCGTGTGCCCGACCCCTGCCGGGCGGTGAGGTACCCCTCGGTGACGAGCTGGTCGTAGGCGGCCTTCACCGTGTTGCGCGAGACGCCGACCTCGGCGGCGAGCCGGCGGGTGGCCGGCAACCGGCTCCCGGGCGCCAGCCGCCCCTCCCGCACGGCGTCCCGCAGGGCCCGCTCGAGCCCGGCCCGCCGGCCCTCGCCGGAGTCGGGTTCCAGATGCAGATCGACGCCGAAGCCGGCCCAGAAGTCGTTCACGATCCCCCCACGTGACTACCGCGCCCGAAGGGGCGCGGGGCTGCGTCCTGGTGCGGCTGCGCCGCGTGGCGCGACCAGCCCCCCACTACCCGCGGACCGCGAACACATGGCCGGGTACGGCTCCCGTACCCGGCCATGACGTCCGACGTCAGCCCTTCAGCGCGGCCATCCAGGCCTCGACCTCGTCGGACCGCCGAGGCAGCCCCGCCGACAGGTTCCGGTTCCCGTCCTCCGTCACCAGGATGTCGTCCTCGATCCGGACCCCGATCCCCCGGTACTCCTCCGGCACGGTCAGGTCATCGGCCTGGAAGTACAGCCCGGGCTCGACGGTCAGCACCATCCCCGGCTCCAGCGTCCCGTGGACATACGACTCCACCCGCGCGGCAGCGCAGTCATGGACGTCCATGCCGAGCATGTGGCCGGTGCCGTGCAGCGTCCAGCGCCGCTGGAGACCGAGCTCCAGCACCCGCTCCACGGGCCCCTCGACGAGCCCCCACTCGACGAGCCGCTCGGCCAGCACCCGCTGCGCGGCGTCGTGGAAGTCCCGGTACTTCGCGCCCGGCTTCACCGCCGCGATCCCGGCCTCCTGGGCGTCGTACACGGCGTCGTAGATCTTCTTCTGCAGCTCGCTGAACCGCCCGTTGACGGGCAGCGTGCGCGTGACGTCGGCGGTGTAGTACGTGTGCGTCTCCACGCCCGCGTCCAGCAGCAGCAGCTCACCCGAGCGCACGGGCCCGTCGTTGCGCACCCAGTGCAGCGTGCAGGCGTGCGGCCCGGCCGCGGCGATGGTGCCGTAGCCGACGTCGTTGCCCTCCACGCGCGCGCGGAGGAAGAACGTGCCCTCGATGTAGCGCTCGGAGGTCGCCTCGGCCTTGTCCAGGACGCGGACCACGTCCTCGAAGCCGCGGACCGTCGAGTCGACGGCCTTCTGCAGCTCGCCGATCTCGAAGTCGTCCTTGACCAGACGGGCCTCGGAGAGGAAGACGCGCAGTTCCTCGTCGCGCTCCGCGGTGACCTTGTCGGTGAGGGCGGCCTCGATGCCGGCGTCGTAACCGCGGACCACCCGCACCGGGCCGGTGGCCTCACGCAGCCTGTCGGCCAGCTCGCGCACGTCGGCCGCGGGGATGCCGTACAGCTTCTCCGCCTCGGTGAGGGAGTGACGGCGGCCGACCCACAGCTCGCCCTGGCCGGACAGCCAGAACTCGCCGTTCTCCCGGTCGGAGCGCGGCAGGAGGTAGATCGTCGCGACGTGGCCGTCATCCTTGGGCTCCAGCACCAGGACGCCGTCCTCGGTCTGGTTGCCGGTGAGGTACGCGTACTCGACGGAGGCACGGAAGGGGTACTCCGTGTCGTTCGAGCGGGTCTTCAGGTTGCCCGCGGGGATCACCAGGCGCTCGCCCGGGAAGCGCGCGGAGAGCGCGGCGCGGCGGGCGGCGGTCTCGGCGGCCTGGGCGATCGGCTCCAGGTCACGCAGTTCCGTGTCGGCCCAGCCGGACTTCATGTTCTCGGCGAGCTCGTCGGACACGCCCGGGTACAGGCCGTTCTTGCGCTGCTTGATCGGCTCTTCCGTCTCTTCCGGGGTCTCCGGGGTGAGCTCTTCGGCCACGGTCATCCTCCTAGGTACGGCACAGGACCCCCTCCATCGTACGGTCGTGACGAAGGGGGCCCAGGGCTCGTGGACCTCTTACCTCGGCGCACTCCGGCCGGCTCTTCCGTCCCGTCGCCTCCTACTCGAAACGCGCCGCGAGCAGCACCACGTCCTCCGTGCCGCCCGTGGCGTCCTGCTCCCGCGGCAGCATCGTCCGCAGCACGTGGTCGGCGATCGCGCCGGGGTCGTGCCGCAGCGCCCTGGGGACACCGGCCGCGGCCGCGTGCAGCCGGGCGAAGGCGCGGTCGACGGGGTCACCGGTGCGGTGCAGGAGCCCGTCGGTGTAGAGCAGGACGGTGTCGCCGGCCTGGGCCTCCAGCTCCACGCTCGGCGCCTCCCAGCAGGCGAGCATGCCCAGCGGCGCGGAGACGGAGGTCTCCACGAACTCCGTGCGCCGCGGGCCGACCAGCAGCGGCGGGCAGTGGCCGGCGCCGGCCAGGGTGATCTTGCGCAGCGCGGGCTCGCAGTAGGCGAACAGGGCGGTGGCGGAGCGGGCGGGCTCGGTCAGCCGCAGCAACAGCTCCAGGTCGGACAGGACGGCGACCGGGTCCTCGCCCTCCATCACGGCGTACGCCCGCAGCGAAGCGCGCAGCCGGCCCATCGCGGCGACCGCGCTCGGCCCGGACCCGGTGACGGAGCCGACCGCGAGGCCCAGGGCCGCGTCCGGCAGGGGCAGCGCGTCGTACCAGTCGCCGCCGGCGCGCGGGCCGGTGCGGTGCCGGGCGGCGAGCTGGACGCCGGCCACCCTCGGCAGCCGTGAGGGCAGCAGTTCCTCGGCCATCGTCGCCATGCCCGCGCGGGTGCGCTCGACCTCGACGATCCGGGCCAGGTGCTCGGCGGCGTAGCGGACGTACAGGCCGACCAGATGGCGCTGGCGCTCGACCGGCTCGGCGGGCTCGTCGTACAGCCAGACGGCGGCGCCCAGCCGGCCCGCGCCCTCGCCGGTGAGGGGCAGGGCGTAACTGGCGGCGTAACCGAGGCGGGCGGCCACCTCGCGGTGGCGGGGGTCGAGGCCGTCCTCGGCGAACAGGTCCGGCTGGGCGATCTCACCCTCGGCGCCGGGCAGCCCGTCGAGGATCCGGCCGAAGGACAGCGCGCTGCGCGGCACGGTCTCGATGTGGCCGAGGTCGGCGCGGCCGAGACCGAGGCCGATCGTGCTGTCCGGGCCGAGTCCGTCGGCCGGTTCCAGTACGACGAGACCGCGCCGGGCGCCCACGAGGGCGGCACCGGCGCGCAGCAGTTCCTGGAGGGCGTCGGACAGGGTGTCCGTACGGGCCAGTCGTTCGGTGAGTTCGTGGAGGGTGGTGAGGTCCGAGACCCAGCCGGCGAGGCGGTCCTGGAGGAGGGCTCCTGCGCCGGGGGAAACCGGTGGGGCGGTCGGGCTGGCGGGCGCGGGTGCGACAGTGTGTGCGGGCGGGGGAACCGTTGAATCGATTCCAGCCACTTTCGGAGGGTGAGGGGCGTTCATGGCGTCCGGCTCTCGGACCGGTGCGTATTGCGCAAAAGCATCGCAAACCCCCATGTCATTCTGCGCCGCTAGCAGTGTCTCCACATGTACACGCACTCGTGAGGGGATGTCCAGCATTGTCCTGCGGGTATTGCTGGTGTCCATGGGGCCAGTGGGGTTGTCGGGCACGCTGTTCCGGCTCCCTTGCAAAATGGCAAAGTTGGCTTAAAACTGCCTCGGGTAACGGGTGATTGCGGTCGACTGGGCTTGCTCCACGGAGCGTCACAGCGGTCGTGATGGGTACGTACTCGGTAAGAACCAGGGGTCGTCGGGAGCCACCCGGAACCTGGTGACGGACCCGGGCGTCTTAGCCACCGACGACCGTGCCCCATCCTCCCGTGGCGGCGGCGGAGAGAAATACGCGCACGGCAAAACGCCAGACTTCGCCACCCCACGCCATGCCCATGCTCGAGGTGGGCGCAGTATGGACGGAGTGGCCGCGGAAGCAGCCGACGATCGAACCCCAGGGGTTCCCCTTGTCCATGACAGGGGTGTGATGCGCCAACAGGTACGCCCAGTGAAGTGATCGACACATGGTGTGATGTGGTCCACGGTGTTGCCAGCGGTGCAACGGAAAGGAACGAGCGCTCATGCGCGAGATCCTCGGAAGGCGACGCAGGCTCCTGTCCCAGCGCAGCGACGGGGGGCCTGAACTGATCGACGCGGCCCTTGCCTTCGCGACGGAATGGCAGTGGCCCGTACTCCCGGGCGTGACGGCGGACCCGCAGGGGCGTTCCCGCTGCGGCTGCCCCGACCCGGAGTGCTCGGTGCCCGGCGCTCATCCCTTCGACCCCGGCCTCCTCGCGGCCACCACCGACGCGCGCATGGTGCGCTGGTGGTGGAGCAACCGGCCGACCGCGCCGATCGTCCTGGCCACCGGAGGCGCGGCGCCCTGCGCGGTCAGCCTCCCGGCCCTCGCCGCCTCCCGCGCGCTCGTGGCGCTGGACCGGCAGGGCATGCGGCTCGGCCCGGTCGTCGCCTCGCCCACCCGCTGGGCGATCCTCGTCCGGCCCTACTCCCTGGAGCAGTTGGGCGAGTTGCTCTACGCCAAGGACTTCGTGCCGGGCTCCTTGCGCTTCCACGGCGAGGGCGGCTACCTCGCCCTTCCCCCGTCCAGCACCGGCCAGGGGGAGATCCGCTGGGAGCGCGCGCCGCTGCCCGGCTCCGCCTCGCCCTGGGTGCCCGACGTGGAGGCCGTGGTGGACGCGGTCGTCGACGTCCTCACTCGTACGGGTGTGAGCGCGCCCGAGTTGTGAGGGTGTCGGGCGCGCGCGCCGGGGAGGCCCGCGTTCGCTCGTTATCTTCCGCTTCATGCAGCGACATTCTGGGGGCCCACCCCCAGGCCCCCGATGGGTTCGTCTCCTCGCCGTCGGGGGCGCCGTGGCGTGCGCGATCGCCCTTCCCTGGGCCATTGCGTCCGCGGGCTCCGTGGGCGAGGACGGCGGACCCGCCGTGCGGGCGCCCGCACCGGCCGACCCCGGTGCGGGTGTCGACAGCCGCACGGGCGTCGAGGGTCGCACGCACCCCGAGAGCCGTACGGACGAGGACCGCCGTACGGATGCCAAGGCGTCCCCCGGCATGCCGTCCCGGTCCCCCCTCTTGCTCGGGCTCGGGCTGGCCACCGCCGCGCGCTGCGGTCCTGAGCTCATCACACCCGACGGCGTCGAGGCGCAGACCTGTGTGCTGTTCCAGGGCCGGGAGACGTGGGCGCGCGCCTACTACCGCAACGCCACCGGCCGTGCTCTGAACGCCGTCCTGAGCCTCATGGGGCCCCAAGGGCGCACGGTGCAGATGCGCTGCGCCGTGGGCGCCGACGACGAGCCGGGGACCTGTGAGACGCCCCGTGAGCGCCGCCGGGGCGAGCCGGCGGCGTACACGGCGGTCGCGGAGTTCGCCGAGGCGGTCGGCGACTGGCCGCTGCTGCTGCGCGCCGGCAGCAACTCCCGTTAGTGCACCGGCAGTTGAAGTCCTGCGGCGGCGCTGCGTGAAGACGGCGGGGCATGAAAAGACCCGGTTGCTGGCGACGGGGGATGCACCAGCAACCGGGCTATTGGAACGGTAACAAGAGATCGGCTCCAAGCAAATTCGATCTCTTGTTTTCATCGGCTTTCCGGACACCGCCAGATGGCCGCTTCTGGCGCCGACTCACCTTGCACCGAAGGGAGTTGTGAGCGGAGTCACGCCTCCCGTCGGTCTGCGGGTGCTGACCGCTCGGTCAGCCGGGCCGGAACCCGGCCGGTGCGTCAGCTGAGCGTCACCTGTCGGTTGGTCAGACCGCCGCGCGCGCGTCGCTCGTCCGCGGTGAGCGGTGCGTCCGAGGCCAGAGCGGTGGCGAGGCGCTCGGCGAACTCGGCGGCCGGCTTCTCCACGTCGTCCGCGGACACCCCGGTCGGCAGGTCCCAGACCGGCACCGTCAGGCCGTGCGCCCGGAAGGAGCCCACCAGCCGGGTGCCCTCGCCCAGGCTCGAGCGGCCCGCCGCGTGCAGCCGCGCGAGGGCGTCCAGAAGTTGCTCCTCGGGATGCGGCATGACCCAGCGCAGGTGGTTCTTCTCCGGCGTCTCGCACCAGTACGCGGCATCCACGCCGGTCAGCTTCACGGTCGGGATCGCAGCGGCGTTGGCCCGCTCCAGGGAGGCGGCCACCTCCGGAGACGCGTTCTCCGGGTCGGGCACCCAGAACTCGAAACCGGTGTGCACAACTGGCTCGAACGCGCCTTCAGGGTCGAGCAGGTCCTGCATCCGCGGGCCGTCGGCCGGGGCCCGGCGGCCCTGCACGGGGGTGCCGGGCCGCGCCTCCAGGGCGCGCCGCAGGGTGTCGGCGAGGTCGCGGCTGATGTCGCCCGACGCCGTGTCGTTCTGCAGCCCGAGCAGGACCGAGCCGTCGTCGCGGCGCAGGGCCGGCCAGGCCATCGGCAGGACCGTGGCGAGCGTGACCGAGGGGACGCCCTCGGGCAGGCCCTCCCGGAGCGTCAGCTCGACCGTCGCCGCCGGGACCAGCTCGCGCAGCGCCACCCAGTCGCACTCACCGGGCAGGCCCTCGAACGGACGCTGCACCAGCTCGGTCACGGCGTGCGCGGCGGCCCGGCCGTGACAGGCCTTGTAGCGGCGGCCGCTGCCGCAGGGGCAGGGCTCCCGGGCACCCACGACCGGGATCTCCCCGTCGGTGAGCTGCGGCCGGCCGGCCTTCGTCTGGGGTCGCTTCTTGGCCATCTGGGTGTCTCCCGGGTACGGCTCGTCTGGTACGGCGGGAGCCTAGCCGTTCGCACCGTGAGTCACGGGAACCTGTGGACAACGGAGGGGTTCGTGGGCAACGGACGGGCGTGTGGACAAACCGACGGACCTGTGGACAACTCCGTCCCGCCCGGGGCGGGCGCTAATCCAGGTCGTCGAACGTGTCCCCGAAGTCCAGGCCCGGTATCGACGACACCGAGGGGGCCGCGATCCGGGAGGCGAAGTCGTCGCGCCGGCCCCCGGCGTCGGGGTCGTGGACGTCCGCGTGGACGACGACCCACACCGTGACCTCGCCCCGCGCGTCGTCCCTGACGCCCCAGTCGTCGGCCAGCGCCGTGATGATGTTGAGTCCGCGGCCGCCGTGCGCGGTGACCGAAGGAGTCGCCGGGGCCGGGCGGGTCGGGCCGCCGCCGTCGGTCACCTCGACCACCAGCCGGCCACCGGGGTCCACGCGCCACGCGGCCCGCACGTCGCCGTCCCCGGCGAGGGCGTCGCCCAGGGGCCGACCGTGTTTGCACGCGTTGCTCAGAAGTTCCGACAGGATCAGTACGGCATCGTCGATGACCGACTCCGAGACCCCGCCGCTGCGCAACTGGTCGCGCATGCGGTGCCTCGCCCTGCCCACGCCCGCAGGGCCATGGGGTACGGCCATGCTCGACGACGTGGGCACCTCCTGTGCCACCACCAACGCCACCCCCGAGACCTCCTTCGCCCCACGCCACGGTGTGGATGCCCCATTGGCCTGTACCGGAAACCGGCCAATCCCTGTGCGGTGACGCACTCGCGACGACCGGTTACGGACCGAACGCGCCGGAGCACTCCCAGTGAGACACGGTCCTTGTGTGGCTGGATTTCTTCGGTATGGCTGAGAACGGAGGATGCTTCAGCGGGGCGGTGTGGTCAAGGGGTGTGCATGGGTCTTGTGGGACTTCTGTGATGTCCCCCGGCGTGTCGACCGTCCCGCGAACACGCTGTACGGCCCGGCCGACCGGGCGCGCGCCCACGCGACCGCGCGCCGGCCCGATGGGATGCCGCCCGGCCGTGTGCCCCCCGGTGGTGTGGTCGCTCGGCCGGGCGCCCGACGGTGTGCCGGCTGGTCGGTGCCCGCCCGGTCGTGTGTCCGCCTGCCGCCTGCCGCGTGTCGACCGCGACCGCCGTGCGTCGGCGGTCGCGGTCGCGCTCGTCGTGCCCGGCGCGCTCGTCGTGCCCGTCGAGCCCGCCGCGTCCCGTTCAGCGGCCCAGTCGGCGCAGCACCGCGCGCGGGCGGTTGGTGATGATGGCGTCGACGCCCAGCGCGACACAGAGGTCGACGTCCTCCGGCTCGTTCACGGTCCACACGTGCACCTGGTGGCCGGCCCGCTTCAGCCGCTCCACATAGGTGGGGTGGCTGCGCACGATCCGGATCGAGGGACCCGCGATCTCGATGCCCGCCGGCAGCCGTCCGTCGCGCAGTCGCGGCGAGACGAACTGCATCAGGTACACCGTCGGCAGCGTCGGCGCGGCGGTACGCACGCGGTGCAGCGAGCGTGCAGAGAAGCTCATGACCCGCACCGGGGACTCGGCCGGCGTGGCCGGCGCGTCCAGGCCGAACCGCTTCAGGAGCACCAGCAGCCGCTCCTCCACCTGTCCCGCCCATCGCGTCGGGTGCTTGGTCTCGATGGCCAGTTCCACCCGGCGCCCCGCGTCGGCGACCAGCTCCAGCAGCCGCTCCAGGGTGAGCACGGAGGTGTTCTCGCGGTCCTCGGGGTGGACCTCCCAGTCCGGCTCCTCGCGCGTGCTCCAGGTCATCCGGGACCTGCGCCCCGTATGTGTATGCCGCGCCTCCCTGGCCTCGCGTACCTCCCGTGCCTCGCGGGCGGCCTCCCGCGCCTTCCAGGAGCCGAAGTCCAGCGCCGCGAGATCCGCGAGCTCCAGGGCGGAGACGGCTCCCCGGCCGTTGGACGTACGGTTGACGCGACGGTCGTGCACGCAGACGAGATGTCCGTCCGCGGTCAGCCGTACATCGCACTCGAGGGCGTCCGCTCCGTCCTCGATAGCCTTCTTGTACGCGGCCAGGGTGTGCTCGGGGGCCTCCTCGGAGGCTCCGCGGTGGGCGACGACCTGGATCGGGTGCTGTTGCCGTGCGTGGGTCACCGCGTCATGGTGCCACCGGGGCGGGGTACGCGTCCGGCCGGAGGGAAACGGGGCACCGGGGACCGGCCGTCTGAGAACCCTCTGAGATGTTCTGGCGATAGGCCCGAATTGCAGAAAATTGCCCCATATAAAGAATGGCCATGGACCCACAGCCACCGCTTATGGTGCTCTGACGGCCCGTGGGAAAAGCTGAGCGATACAAAAGCACATGCACAGCTGCAGCGCGCCGGGTCGACGACGAGCGTGAACGAGCGTGACCGAGTGCGACCGAGGACAACAGCCGTGGATCGAGGAGAAGAGCTGTGAGCACCGAGAACGAGGGCACCCACGAGGGCACCACGGTTCCCCCGGCCCCGTCCGCACCCCCCGTGCCGGTGGAATCTCCCTCGGCCTCGCCGCAGGCACCGGCACCGGCATCGGCACAGGTACAGCAGCAACCGCCGGTGCAGCACGCCCAGCCGCCGGCCCAGCCGCCCGCGCCCGACGCCGCCGCGCCCACCACGCCGCTTCCCGTGACGCCCGCGGGCGCCGCGCACGGCACGGCCAGCGCGCCCGGAGGCGAGTGGCCGCCGCCCACCGCCCCCCAGGGCGCGGTTCCGGGTCCGCACGGTTCCCCCGCACCCGAGGGCGACTGGCCGCCGCCCCCGCCGCCGGCCACCCCGTCGTACGCCGCCGGCTTCGGCGGGCACTCGGGCGGCGAGCCCGTCTGGGGCGCGGCCTACCAGCAGCCCACGCCCCCCAAGCCCCGCCGCGGTCGCGGCGGGCTCGTCGCCGCGCTCCTGGTGGCCGCACTGGTCGCCGGCGGCCTGGGCGGCGGCCTCGGCTACACCCTCGCCAAGAACGACGACACCGGCTCCACCACGGTCGCCGCCTCCGACAGCGGCGGCTCCGTCAAGCGAGACCCCGGCACGGTCGCCGCGGTCGCCGCCAAGGCGCTGCCCAGCACCGTGACCATCGAGGCCGAGTCCAGCAACGGCGAGGGCGGCACCGGCACGGGCTTCGTCTTCGACACCCAGGGCCACATCGTCACCAACAACCACGTCGTGGCGGACGCCGTCGACGGCGGCAAGGTCACGGCCACCTTCCCGAGCGGCAAGAAGTACGACGCCGAGGTCGTCGGCCACGCCGAGGGGTACGACGTGGCGGTCATCAAGCTCAAGAGCGCCCCCTCGGACCTGAAGCCGCTCACGCTGGGCGACTCCGACAAGGTCGCCGTCGGCGACTCGACGATCGCGATCGGCGCTCCCTTCGGCCTCTCCAACACGGTCACCACCGGCATCATCAGCGCGAAGAACCGCCCGGTGGCCTCGTCCGACGGCACCGGCAGCAGCGCCTCCTACATGAGCGCCCTGCAGACGGACGCCTCGATCAACCCGGGCAACTCCGGCGGCCCGCTGCTGGACGCGCAGGGCAACGTCATCGGCATCAACTCCGCGATCCAGTCCACCGGCAGCGGCGGGCTGGGCGGCACCGCGCAGTCCGGTTCGATCGGCCTCGGCTTCGCCATCCCGATCAACCAGGCCAAGAACGTCGCCCAGCAGCTGATCAAGACGGGCGAGCCGGTGTACGCCAAGATCGGCGCGTCCGTCTCCCTGGAGGACTCCACGGACGGCGCGAAGATCACCGACCAGGGCGAGGACGGCGCCTCCGCCGTCGAGTCGGGCGGTCCCGCTGACAAGGCCGGCCTGAAGCCCGGTGACGTCATCACCAAGCTCGACGACACGGTGATCGACAGCGGCCCGACCCTCATCGGCGAGATCTGGACCCACCAGCCCGGCGACAAGGTCACGATCACCTACGAGCGCGACGGCAAGTCCCACACCGTCGAGCTCACCCTCGGCTCCCGCCAGGGCGACAGCTGACCCACACGCGCGTACCTCCCCGGTTCAGCGACAACTGACCCACGCGCGCGCGTGCCCACCCGTTACTCTTGTCCCCGCGCCGCCCGTGATCGGACGGCGCGGGGTGGGTTGCCCGAGCGGCCTAAGGGAACGGTCTTGAAAACCGTCGTGGCGCGAGTCACCGTGGGTTCAAATCCCACACCCACCGCGTAGCAGGTCAGAGACTTGCAGGTCAGAAGGGGTGCCACTCTCCGGAGCGGCACCCCTTCCGCATGCCCCCTGTCTCCTCCCGGGCGGCCGGTACCCGACCTCTGGCCAGGGTGTGCGGCCATCCTGCGGCCAGCCCCGCCACCTGTTCGTCCCCCGGACCCGACCTACCCCAGCCCCCTCGTCATCCGTTCCGCCGAGGCGATCGTCGCGCGGGCCTCGCGGGGGGTGAGGCCGGTGTGGACGGCCGCGTCGATCAGTGCCGGGGCGAGCGCGGGGCCGAAGCCGTCCTCGTAGGCCCGGCAGGCCGCCCAGAACAGGCGGGTGTTGCGCTGCCCCTCATGGGCGGCGAGGACGAACTGGACCAGGCCACGGCCGTGCGCGCCGCCCGCCGCGGGGGGCGCGGAGCGGTGCGCGCGGGGCGGGGGGAGCAGGAGGCGCAGCAGGGCGCGTGGGCAGGGCGCGGGGGCGAGGTGCGCGGTGCCGGGGGCGGTGGCGTACACGCCGTGTGCGGTGCGGGAACCCGGGCCGACCAGGTAGCCCCCGGCGCCCCGGATGTCGATGCCGGGGGCGAGGCGGCCGGCCGAGTTGGGGACGACGACGTCGGGCGGGCCGGTGAGCCAGAGGTGACGGCCGCCGGAGGGGGTGAGGACGACGACCGTGGGCGGGATCGTGAACAGGTGGCGCAGGGCCAGTTCGCGCAGGGCGGCCGAGGAGTCCGCGTCGGACTTGGTGTCGAGGTCGACGCCGATCAGATGGTGCGGGGGCAGGCCGCAGGCGATGCCGTAACCGGTGGCCCAGGGGGCGGCGGCGAAGAGCTCGCGGATGCGGGCCGGGTCGGTGCTGGCGTCGTACACGCCGTGGCCGGGGCGGCCGCACTCGCCGTGGCAGGGCGGGGCGCTCGGGTCGTCGCGGTGGGGGGAGCGCAGGGCGGGGAGTTTCGTCCGGGACAGGGGGAGGACGGCCAGGCCGCGCTCGGCGGCCGACAGGGCGTGGGCGAGGGCCAGGGTGGCGGCCTGCCGGGGGTACCGGTCGGTGGTGGCCATGGCTCCATGTTCGTACGTACGTTCGAAAATGGAAAGGGGGAGGGTCGGGGGTGACGTGCCGGGGTGGACAGATTGGCCGAAATCTGCCGAAACGCTTCATTTCTTGTGGGGTCCGAGGGGTGGGTGTCTGTGTCTGCAGTGCGGGAAATTCCGGTCTCCCGCCTGAGAAAGGGGCCGTCAAACAGGGCGACAGCATTGTCGTGGTCGCCTTCGCGCCGTTGTGGTGGGTGGGCCGAAGGGCCGGCGCTCCCGGTGGCCGCCGCCGGGGGTGCCCGCGGGTGGGGAGGTGACGTGTCCGCGGATGTTTCCGGTGGCCCGCCGGGTGTGCCCCGTGAGGTGGGGGCGCGTCCGCGTGGTGGTGCTTCGGTGTCGCCGTGCAGCCGGGACCGGGTGACCTTGACAGGAACCGACATCTGACGGAAAGTCAGAAACCGTTCCGGTCCCGGTTCTGGGAGGAGTGCGGTCGTGGGTGAGGACGAGCTCCACGCACGGCTGAAGGCCTACGAGGGCCGCCCCGCCGCCGTCGGCGGCACCGGCCGGGATCCCGTCAACGCGCCGATGATCCGGCACTGGTGCGAGGCGATGGGCGACCGGAACCCCTCCTACACCGGGCCCGACGCGATCGCCCCGCCCACCATGCTCCAGGCGTGGATCATGGGCGGCCTCGGCGGCCACCCCGGACGTTCCCGGGCCTACGAGGAACTCCTCGCCCTCCTCGACGAGGCGGGCTGCGCGTCGGTCGTCGCCACCGACTGCGAGCAGGAGTACCTGCGCCCCCTGCGGCCGGGCGACGAGGTCAGCTTCGACACGGTGATCGAGTCGGTCTCCGGGCGGAAGACGACCAGGCTGGGCACCGGCCACTTCGTCACGACCCGCACCGACGTGCGCGTGGGCGGCGAACTCGTCGGCACCCACCGCTTCCGCGTCCTCAAGTACGCGCCCGCCCGCCGCCCCCCGAAGGAGCGCCGCCCCCGACCGGTGGTCAACCGTGACAACGCCGGCTTCTGGGAGGGCGTCGGCCGCCACCGGCTCCTCGTCCAGCGCTGCGCCGCCTGCGCCGCCCTCCGCTTCCCGTGGCTGCCCGGCTGCCCCACCTGCGGCTCGCCGGAGTGGGACACCGTCGAGGCGAGCGGCGAGGGCACGGTCTTCTCGTACGTCGTGATGCACCACCCGCCCTTCCCGGCCTTCGACCCGCCTTACGCGGTCGCCCTGGTCGAACTGGCCGAGGGCGTCCGCGTCGTCGCCGACGTGGTCGGCGTGCCGTACGACGAGGTCCGCGTCGGGATGCCGGTGCGGCTCGGTTTCCGGCGCTACGACGAGGAACTGGTGCTGCCCGTCTTCGAGGGGGTGGCGGGGTGAGGGCCGGGGACGAGCTGGGGCCGCTGGAGATCCCGATCACCCGCACCCTGATCGTGGCCGGCGCGGTTGCCTCCCGTGACTACCAGGACGTGCACCACGATCCGGAGGCCGCCCGCGCGAAGGGCTCGCCGGACGTCTTCATGAACATCCTCACCACCAACGGCCTGGTGGGCCGCTACATCACCGACCACTTCGGACCGGCGGCGGTGCTCCGCAGGGTCGCCATCCGGCTCGGCGCCCCCAACCACCCCGGCGACACGATGGTCCTGCGGGGCACGGTCGAGGAGGTCGACGGGGACACGGCGGTGGTGCGCGTCACCGGCGACAACGGCGTCGGACGGCACGTCACCGGCACGGTCACCGTCACCGTCCCCGCCCCGTCCGGAGGTGCGGCATGAGCCTCGGGGCGCGGGACTCCCTCGGCGGCCGGGCGGCGATCGCCGGGATCGGGGCGACGGAGTTCTCCAAGGACTCCGGGCGCAGCGAGCTGCGGCTGGCGGCGGAGGCGGTGCGGGCGGCACTGGACGACGCGGGGCTCACGCCGGCGGACGTCGACGGGCTGGTGACGTTCACGATGGACACCAGCCCGGAGATCACCGTGGCCCAGGCCTGCGGCATGGGCGAGCTGTCCTTCTTCTCCCGCGTCCACTACGGCGGCGGCGCGGCCTGCGCGACCGTGCAGCAGGCGGCGCTCGCGGTCGCCACCGGGGTGGCCGAGGTCGTCGTCTGCTACCGCGCCTTCAACGAGCGCTCGGGCCGCCGCTTCGGCGCGGGCGTACGGCACCGGGAGCCGTCGGCCGAGGGCGCGGCGCTCGGCTGGACGCTGCCGTTCGGGCTGCTCACCCCGGCCTCCTGGGTGGCGATGGCGGCCCAGCGTTACCTGTACGCCCACGGGCTGACCCCGGAGGAGGCGTTCGGGCCGGTGGCGGTCACGGCGCGACGGCACGCGGCGACGAACCCGGCGGCGTACTTCCACGGCCGGCCGATCACCCTCGCCGACCACGCGGCCTCCCGCTGGATCGCCGAGCCACTGCGGCTGCTGGACTGCTGCCAGGAGACCGACGGTGGCCAGGCACTGGTCGTCACCTCGGTGGAGCGGGCCCGCGACCTGCCGCGTCCGCCCGCCGTCGTGGCCGCGGCCGCCCAGGGCGCCGGGCGGGCCCAGGAGCAGATGACCAGCTTCTACCGCGACGACCTGACCGGTCTGCCGGAGATGGGCGTGGTCGCCCGCCAGCTGTGGCGCACCTCGGGCCTCGGACCCGCCGACATCGACGTCGGCATCCTGTACGACCACTTCACCCCGTTCGTGCTGATGCAGCTGGAGGAGTTCGGCTTCTGCCCGCCCGGCGAGGCCGCCGCGTACGTCGCCGAGGACCGCCTCCCCCTCAACACCCACGGCGGCCAGCTCGGCGAGGCCTACCTGCACGGCATGAACGGCATCGCGGAGGCCGTACGGCAACTGCGGGGCACGTCCGTGAACCAGGTGCCGGGCGCGGCCCGGGCGCTGGTGACGGCGGGGACCGGGGTGCCGACGTCGGGACTGGTGCTGGTGGCCGAGGGCTGAGCGGGGCGGGGCTCCGGCGGAACCGGGCGTGTACTCGACGGGACCGGGGTCCTGGCGGGGCCGGGCGCGTGCCCGGCGGGATCGGGGTCCCCGGCGGGATCGGGAAACGCCCTCGTACCCCCTACCGCCCGGGTCGCCCCCCAGGGGTTATCCCGCAGTGGCCGCCGTCCGCTCGTCCACCTTCAGGAGGTGGACCCCGGTGCACCCCTACAACCTGAGGCGGACTCTGCTTCGGCACCTGCGGGCGATCCGCCGCACAGGGGTCCGCTCCTAGCGTGGGGCCATGACCACACCCGTCTGCACCAGCGCTTCGAACGGCAGGACGCGGCCTTCCGCGTACCCGTCCTTCGCGTCGTACGTCAGAGCCCGTCAGCCGGTGCTGCTGCGCACCGCCCGGTCGCTGACCGCGAACCCGAGCGACGCGGAGGACCTGCTGCAGACCGCGCTCACCAAGACGTACGTCGCGTGGGAGCGGATCGAGGACCACCGGGCGCTCGACGGCTACGTCCGCCGGGCCCTGCTGAACACGCGCACCTCGCAGTGGCGCAAGCGCAAGGTCGACGAGTTCGCCTGCGACGACCTGCCGGAGCCGGACCCGCAGCCCGGCGAGGACGACCCGGCCGAACGGCAGGCCCTGCACGACGCGATGTGGCGGGCGATCATGAAGCTGCCCGCCCGGCAGCGGGCGATGGTCGTCCTCAGGTACTACGAGGACCTGAGCGAGGCGCAGACGGCGGAGGTCCTCGGCGTCTCGGTGGGCACGGTGAAGTCGGCGGTCTCCCGGGCCCTGGGAAAGCTCCGTGACGACCCTGAGCTGGACGTTGTTCGATAACGCGCCGACGTGGGGCTTTGCGTGCGCTCGAACGTGACCTGATCGATGGCCGTCCCCTAGTGACATACCACGCGGTATGTGCGCAGAATCAGCCGCAACCGTTACCACCGCGTAGGCAATGTCGCCGCACCTGGGAGGACGCCGTGCTGAGCACCATGCAGGACGTACCGCTGCTGATCTCGAGGATCCTGACCCACGGGTCCACGATCCACGGCACATCGCAGGTGACCACCTGGACCGGCGAGGGCGCCCCGCATCGCCGCTCCTACGCCGAGATCGGCGCCCGCGCGGCGCAGCTGGCGCACGCCCTGCGCGAGGACCTCGGAGTCGCGGACGACGACCGGGTCGCGACGCTGGCCTGGAACAACGCCGAGCACGTCGAGGCCTACTTCGCGATTCCCTCGATGGGCGCCGTCCTGCACACCCTCAACCTGCGGCTGCCCGCCGAGCAGCTCGCCTGGATCGTCAACCACGCGGCCGACCGGGTCGTGATCGCCAACGGTTCGCTGCTGCCGCTGCTGGCCCCGCTGCTCCCGCACCTGAAGACGGTCGAGCACGTGGTCGTGACCGGTCCCGGCGACCGCTCCCTGCTGGCGGACGCGAGCGCCCAGGTGCACGAGTACGAGGACCTGATCGCCGGGAAGCCCACCGCCTACGACTGGCCCGAGCTGGACGAACGCCAGGCCGCCGCGATGTGCTACACCTCCGGCACCACGGGTGACCCCAAGGGCGTGGTCTACAGCCACCGTTCGATCTACCTGCACTCGATGCAGGTCAACATGGCCCAGTCGATGGGCCTGACCGACCAGGACACCTCGCTGGTCGTGGTCCCGCAGTTCCACGTCAACGCCTGGGGCCTGCCGCACGCCACCTTCATGACCGGCGTCAACATGCTGATGCCGGACCGCTTCCTGCAGCCGGCCCCGCTCGCCGAGATGATCGAGAGCGAGAAGCCGACCCACGCGGCCGCCGTCCCCACCATCTGGCAGGGCCTGCTGGCCGAGCTGACCGCCAAGCCGCGGGACGTCTCCTCCCTCACCCAGGTCACCATCGGCGGCTCGGCCTGTCCGCCCTCCCTGATGTCGGCCTTCGACGACCTCGGCATGCGGGTCTGCCACGCCTGGGGCATGACGGAGACCTCCCCGCTCGGCACCATCGCCCGCCCGCCGGCCCAGGCGGTCGGCACGGACGAGGAGTTCGCCTACCGCCTCACCCAGGGCCGCTTCCCCGCCGGCGTCGAGGCCCGCCTCACCGGCCCCGGTGGCGAGCGCCTCCCCTGGGACGGCGAGTCCGCGGGCGAACTGGAGGTCCGCGGCCCCTGGATCGCCGGCGCCTACTACAACGGCCCCGGCGCCGAACCCCTGCGCCCCGCCGACAAGTTCAGCGAGGACGGCTGGCTGAAGACGGGTGACGTCGGCACCATCTCCGCCGACGGCTTCCTCACCCTCACCGACCGCGCCAAGGACGTCATCAAGTCCGGCGGCGAGTGGATCTCGTCCGTCGAGCTGGAGAACGCCCTGATGTCCCATCCGGACGTCGCCGAGGCGGCCGTCGTCGCCGTCCCCGACGACAAGTGGGGCGAACGCCCGCTCGCCACGGTCGTCCTCAAGGAGGGCGCCAGCACCGACTTCGCCGCCCTGCGCGCCTTCCTCGCCGACGAGGGCAAGATCGCCAAGTGGCAGCTCCCGGAGCGCTGGACGATCATCGAGTCGGTCCCGAAGACCAGCGTGGGCAAGTTCGACAAGAAGGTGCTGCGCAGGCAGTACGCCCAGGGCGAGCTGGACATCACCCGGCTCTGACGGCCGTACACGCCGGGCAGGGCACCTCGCGGCCCCTGCCCGGCGCCGGCGATGTCACGGCCGTACGCCCACCTCACGGCCGTACGCCCGTCTCACGGCCGTTCGGCCGGCTCACCGTCGCCCCGTCCTCGTCCCGCCGTCGTCCCCCACCCAAGGGCCAGCCACACCCCGGCGACCGCGACCACTCCGGTCCAGCCCCAGTGGGCGAAGGCGAGGCCCGCCAGGGCGGAGGCGGTGGCACCGCCGGTGAAGCCCGCGACGACGTAGGCGCTGTTGGCGGTGGCCGGGGCGGAGGTGGTGGTCAGGGCGAGGGTCTGGTTGGCGACGTGGGAGGCGACCAGGGCCGCGTGGATCGCGATCGCCGCCACGAACAGCGCCGGCATCACCTGCCCGCCCAGCCAGAACAGCGGTACGGACACGGCGGCGAGCAGATAGGCGCTGCGGACGATCCGGGCGGCGCCGAAGCGGTCGACCAGGTCGCCGGCGAGGGGCGCCACGACGCTGGCGGCCAGCCCGAAGAGGCCGAAGAGACCGGCGGTCGCGGTGGACAGGCCGTACGGCCGGCCGGTCAGCAGCAGCGCCAGCGAGGTCCACAGGGCGCTCCACGCGCCGTACATCCCGGCCTGCCGCAGGCACGCCCGCCACAGGTCGGGCGAGTGGCGCACCAGACCCGGCATCGCGCGCAGACCCGAGAAGAGCCCGCCCTCGCGAGGCCGGCGGCGTTCGGTGGGCAGGGCGGCTGCGGTCAGCAGGCCGAGGGCGGCGGTGAGGACGGCCGCGCCGGCGAACACCGCCCGCCAGCCGAAGGCCTGTCCGGCGAGTCCACCCAGGACACGGGCCGCGACGATGCCGGTGAAGAGGCCGGAGATGACGGCGGCGACGTGCCGGGCGCGCCGGTCGGCGGGGGCGCGTTCGGCGACCAGCGGCACGAGCAGCTGCGGCACCACGGTCGCCGCCGAGGCGACGAGCACGGCGGCCGCCAGCGCGGCGGTGCCGGAGGCCACGGCTCCGACGGCCAGCGCCGCCGTGGTGACCAGGGACAGGGCGGCGACCAGGGGCCGCCGGTTCAGCCGGTCGCCGAGCGGAGCGAAGAAGAGCAGACCGGCCGCGTAGCCGAACTGGGCGACCGAGGCGATCCAGGCCACGGCCGAGGGCGCGGAACCGAAGTCGTGGGCGATGAGGGGGAGCAGCGGGGCCGCGACGTAGATGTTGGCGGCCGTGACGGCGGTGCAGAGGGCGATGAGGGGGAGGAACAGACGGCCGGAGGCCGGGGCCCGCCTGCCGGGCTCGGTCTGCTGCCGGGTGCTGACTGCGGACGGCATGGCGGAGATGCTCCTTCGAGCCGACTTCAACAACTAACCAGTTGGTTGGAACAGCGGGGAAAACAGTCTGGGACCGTCGCGCATTCCCTGTCAACCAACCGGTTGGTTACCGCCGCTACCATGACCCCATGGCAACCAGCAGGCCCCGCACGACCGCCCGCGACCCCGAGGCCACCAAGGCGCGGATCTTCGACGCGGCGGTCACCGAGTTCGCGCGGTACGGCATCGCGGGCGCCCGCATCGACCGCATCGCCGCCGAGGCCCAGGCCAACAAGCAGCTCATCTACGCCTACTTCGGCAACAAGGCGGAGCTGTTCACCCAGGTCCTCGGCCGCCGCATGGTCGATCTCGCCGCCGCCGTCCCCGTCGACCCGGACGACGTCGAGGGCTGGGTGGACCGGCTGATGGACTACCACGCCGCCCACCCCGAACTGCTGCGCCTCCTCTACTGGGAGGGCATCGAGTACGGCACCGCCGAACTGCCCGACGAGGCGGAACGGCAGGAGCACTACGCCCGCAAGGTCGCCGCCCTCCGGGACGGCCAGGACCGCGGCGTGATCACCGACGCCATCCCGGCCGCCGACCTGCTGTTCCTGCTGGTGGCCCTGACGAACTGGGCCACCGTCGTACCGCAGATGAGCCGCATCCTGATCGGTGCCGGGGACGACGACCGCGCCCGCCTGCGCGCCTCGGTGAAGGAAGCGGCACGCAGGCTGTTCGCGCGCTAGACCGAGCAGCCGGGCGGGGTCAGTTGGTCCCGATCCGGGCCAGCAGGTCCACGATCCGGGCCTGCACCTCCGTACTGGTGGACCGCTCCGCGAGGAACAGCACCGTTTCGCCGGAGGCCAGCCGCGGCAGGTCGGCCTGGTCGACGGCGGCCGTGTAGACGACCAGCGGAGTGCGGTTGAGCTGCTGGTTCGCCCGCAGCCAGTCGATGATCCCGGCCCGGCCCCGGTGCACCTGCATCAGGTCCATCACGACCAGGTTCGGCCGCAACTGCGAGGCCAGGGTGACCGCGTCCGCGTCGCTCGCGGCCCGCGCCACCTGCATCCCGCGCCGTTCCAGCGTCGCGGTCAGCGCCAGCGCTATCTCCGCGTGCTCCTCGATCAGCAGCACCCGCGGCGGATGCTGCTCACTGTCCCGCGGGGCGAGCGCCTTCAGCAGAACGGCGGGATCGGCGCCGTACGCCGCGTCCCGCGAGGCCTGTCCGAGCCCGGCCGTGACCAGCACCGGCACCTCGGCGGCCACCGCCGCCTGCCGCAGCGACTGCAAGGCGGTCCGGGTGATCGGCCCGGTCAGCGGGTCCACGAACAGCGCGGCCGGGAAGGCGGCGATCTGCGCGTCGACCTCCTCCCGCGAGTGCACGATGACCGGCCGGTACCCACGGTCGCTGAGCGCCTGCTGCGTACTGACGTCCGGGGCCGGCCACACGAGCAGCCGGCGCGGGTTGTCCAACGGCTCCGGCGGCAGCTCGTCGTCCATCGGCTGCGGCCGCGGCGGATCCGCCACCTCGACGGCGCCACCGGGCCCGTCGAGCGGCTCGGGTCCCTCGGCGGCGTTCTCGTCCGGCGCGCCTATGGCGTACGACCGTCCGGCCCCCTCGGTCCCGGGCGCGAGCCGCGCCTGACCGGCCGGCGTCTGCCCGGGAAGCGGCTGCCCCCCGAGCGAGGGCTGCGGGCCGCCCGGCTGCGGCGCGGCGGGGGCCGCCGGAGCCTGCGGTGCGACGGGCTGCTCGGCCGGCGGATGCGGACGGGCCGTCTGTTCCGGGCGCGCGGCCGGGTCGGGCGGCGTACCCAGCTTGCGCCGCCGCCCGGAACCGCCGGGGGCGTGCGGGGCGGGGGTGCCGGTGGACTGGGGTGCCTGCTGGGCCTGCTGGACCTGGGCGGCCTGGCGGGTGAAGGGGACCCCTTGGCCGAGGGTCCGCACGCTGATCGCCCGGCCCTGCGTGGAGTTGGGGTCCACGGGCGCGGCGGCGGCCTCGGCGGGCAGCGGCAGCGGCTGCGCGGCCCGCGGCGGCTGCGGTTGAGTGACGGCTTCGGGCGGGAGCGGAGTCCCCGTGCTGGGAGTGTTCGTGCTGGGGGTGGTGCTCGTGCCCGGGGCGGGTGTCGCGGGGGCCTCGGCGCCGGGAACGGGGGTGGCTTCGGCGGGCAGCGGCTGGACGGCGGCGGGGGCCTGCGCGGGCCCGCCGACCTGCCCCGACGCGTCCGGCAGGGGAACGCCCGGGGCCGGCTGGGCGGCGGCGGGCTGACCGGGGGCCGGCTGCACGGGAACGGGCTGGACGAGTGCCGGCTGCCCGGAGACCGGCTGCCCGGAGACCGGCTGCCCGGGGACCGGGTGACCGGCGGCCGACTGACCGGGGAGCGGCTGCGCGGGCAACGGCTGCCCCGGCAGCGGCTGTCCGGGCAAGGGTTGTCCGGGTACGGGCTGGGCGGGTACGGGCTGGGCGGGAAGCGGTCCGCCCGGGACGGGATGCGTGGGCACGGCGTGTCCACCGGGAGCCGCGCCCGCCTGATCCGCGCCACCCTGCGCGGGGGTTGTCGCACCGGGCTGCGGCACGGCCACCCCCGGCTGGGCCTGCGCGACCGGCTGTCCGGCGCTGCCCGGAGCCTGAGCCGGAAGCGGAGTCTGCGGCGGCACCGCAACGGCCCCCGGAGGAACCGGCGAGGCCGCCCCCTCCGCCGCCGGCTGGGCCACCGCCCGCCGCCGACGGCCGGTGGGAGCGTTCGTCGGATGCGGCTGCGGCGGCGTGTGGTCGTCGGCCTGGTCGTGGGGGACGGCGTCGTGGCGCCCGTGGTCGATGGCGGCGTCCTCCGACCCGCCCGGAACGGGCCCCTGCGCCGACGGGGAAACCGGAGCCTGCCCCGGCGCGGGCATCTGTCCCGGAACCGGAACGGGAACCGGCTGCCCCGGAACCGGAACCGGAACCGGCTGCCCGGGAACCGGCGCCACCGGCGGAACCCCCGGAACAGCAGCCGGAGCACCCGGAGCAGCGGCCACCTGGCCCGCAACCGGCTGACCCACAACCGGTTGGCCCGCAGCCGGCACCTGGCCCACGGCCTGTGCCTCGCCGCCGCTGCCGTCCGCCGCGTCGGACGCCCGGTCCGCCTCGGCCGGCGGCAGGGCGAACACCGTACGAGGTCCCGCCTCCTGCGCGGCGGCACGTTGCGTGGCCGCGGCCAGCGCCCGCCGACGACGTCCCGTCGGCTGCGCGCCCTCCGCCTCGCCCCCCGCGCCCGCGGGCAGCGCGGCCGGCAGGGCCTGCGGCTCGTCGGCGGCACGCCGGGCCCGCCGTCCGCCGGACGCGGGCACGCCCTGCGGCGGAACGGTGCCGCCGAGTCCCGTACCCGCCGCGGCGGTTCCCGCCGCATGCTCGGCGGCCGTCACGACGGCGCCCTCGGCCACCCCGGCCTCGGCGCCCGCGCCGGGCTCGGGACCGGCGGCCGGCTGGGCCGCCCGCCCGCGCCGCCGCCCGGACCCACCGGAGGCCTCCGGGTCGTCCACCGGAGCGGGGACCGGCGTCTCCTCGGCGGCCGGACCACGCCGACGGCGCCGCCCGGTCGGGGCCGCGCCCTCCGCCTCGGCACCCCCGACCGCGCCGGCGCCGGGAACCTCACTCTCCAGGAAGGCGTCCACGGAGGCCCGCCGGGCCCGCCGCCGCCCCCCACCGGGACCCTGCTCGGCCGAGGCACCCTCCGCCGCGCCGTCCCCGGCCTCGGCGGTCTCCGCCGCCTCCGGGCCCGAGGCCTGCGGCTCCGACCCCGTGGGCAGGGCGACCGCGGAACCGGCGGCCGCGGCGGCCGGCGCGGTGGCGACCGCCCCCGCCCCACCGCCCAACGGCACTTCGAGGACGTACGCGCTGCCGCTCATCCCCGGCACCTCGTGCGTCTGCAGCACACCACCGTGCGCCCGCACGATCCCGCGCACGATCGGCTCGTGCACCGGATCGCCTCCGGCGTACGGCCCGCGCACCTCGATACGGACGACCTCACCGCGCTGGGCGGCGGCCACGACGACGGTGTTGTCCATGTAACCGCCCGCCGAGACGGGCGCGTTCCCGGTGGCGTCGACGCCCGCGACGTCGGCCACGAGGTGCGCGAGCGCGGTCGCCAGGAGCCGCGCGTCGACCTCGGCCTCGATGGGCGGCGCGTGCACGGCGAACTGCACCCGCCCCGGCCCGACGAGCTCCACGGCCCCGTCGACACCGGCGGCGACGACGGCGTCCAGCATCACCTTCGTACGGCTGATCGTCCCGCCGCCGGCGTCGAGGCGCTGGTAGCCGAGGACGTTGTCGATGAGGGTGGTGATACGGGCGTAGCCCGCCGACAGGTGGTGCAGCACCTGGTTGGCCTCGGGCCACAGCTGCCCCGCGTCGTCCGCGGCGAGCGCGGACAGCTCACGGCGCAGCTCGTCGAGGGGCCCGCGCAGCGACCGCCCGAGGAGGGTGAGGAGCTGTTCGTGCCGGGCGGCGAGGGCCTCGTAGCGGTCCTTCTCCCGCTCACCCAGCGCGGCGTAGCGCTCCTCGCCGGCGGCGAGCTCCTCCGCGTGCCGCTCGCGCAGCTCCTCCACCTCGGTGACGTGCTGCTGGCGCAGGGCGGTGAGATCGGAGGCGTGCTCCTCGGAGAGCCGTTCCAGCTCCTCCGCGTGCTTCTTCTCGAGGGCGGCCTTCTCGTCGGCGAGGGCGTCGAAGGTCCGCCGGTCGGTGAAGGTCATCACGGCCCCGACGAGCTGGTCGCCGTCCCGGACGGGCGCGGTCGTCAGATCGACGGAGACCTTGTCCCCCGCCTTCGACCACACCACCTGCCCGCGCACCCGGTGCTTGCGCCCGGACCGCAGAGTGTCGGCGAGCGGCGACTCGTCATAGGGGAAGGGGGAGCCGTCGGCGCGCGAGTGCAGCATGAGCGCGTGCAGCTCCTTGCCGCCGAGATCACTCGCCCGGTAGCCCAGGATCTGAGCGGCGGCCGGGTTGACGAGCACGATCCGCCCGTCGGTGTCGGTTCCCACGACGCCCTCGGACGCGGCCCGCAGGATCATCTCGGTCTGCCGCTGCGACCGCGCGAGCTCGGCCTCGGTGTCGACGGTTCCCGACAGGTCGCGTACGACGAGCATGAGCAGCTCGTCGCTGGCGTAGCCGTAGCTGTCGTAGGCCTGCTGGCCGTTCTCGAGGTTGGCGCTGGTGACCTCGACGGGGAACTCGGACCCGTCCGTCCGCCGGGCGATCATCCGGGTCGGCTTGGTCCGCCCGCGCGGGTCCATGTGGTCGGGCCGGCGCATGGACCCGGGGATGAGCTTGGAGTCGAACTGCGGCAACAGGTCCAGCAGCCCGCGCCCGACGAGCGCCGTGCCCGGCGCCTCGAAGGCCTCTAGGGCGATGGTGTTGGCGTTGACGACCGTCCCGTTGGCGTTGACCAGGACCAACGCGTCGGGAAGTGCGTCGAGTATGGCTGCGAGGCGAGCAGCGCCTCGGGATGGCCTGCTGCTCACGAGTCGCTTCCTCCCTGTTACCGCACCTTGCCGACCGCTCGGGCCATCTTGCCAACCGTCCCGCAGCGTGTCACGCGAGGGAGTCTAAGGGCTGGGGCGGCCCCGGCGGCGCCGGATGAGAGGGAGCTCGCACGACGAAGTGACACAGAACGTGTGACCGCCCGCTCCGGCTTCGCGGGACCTTCGCGTGACGTTTACGGGACGGGTGCTTTTGCCGTGCGAAGGCTGTGCGCGAGCCGAGCCCCCCTTCGGAGCGGAACCCGGGCAACCGCCCTCGGTGCCTCACCGCCCTCGGCACATGGCGGTCACCGCCCGGCCGACCCCACTTCCGGCAGCAACGGGACGAACCGGTCCCACCGCGCGATCTCGCACCCGTCGCTGCGGTCGTACGTCGCGTCGACGGCCCGCCCGGCCCACTGTCCGCTGACATGGGCGGTGGCCGGCCCGCCGTACCGCGCGGTGCACATGCCGCCGTCCGGTACCGGCGCGAAGGCGTCCCGGCCCCACCGCGTGTTCCGGTCCACCGCCCGACAGGCCCCCGCCACGTCCGGGTGAGTCCCGGCCCCCGGATGGCAGGACACCTGAAATGTCCCGTCCGCCCCCTTTCCCACGTCACGGACGGTCACGGTGAGGTGATCGCCGACGCCCGGGGAGCCGAGCGCCACGGCCGGCCCGGCCCCGGCGGCCAGGGAGCCGACGAGGGAGAGGGAGGCGGCGGAGGCGGCGAGAGCGGCCCGGCGCAGCGGTGCGGCCCGGGGCGGTGCCTGGGGCGAGGGCCGGGACCGGACCCGGGACGGGGGCTGGGGCGCGATGCGGAACGTGAGGGGGAACATGACCTGACCAACGCCCCGTTTCCGCCGGCGTTGCGCCCCATAACGCCTTTGCCCCGCGGCCCGCCTGCCTAGTACCGTGGAGGCCGATTGGTGACACGACGCTCGACTGTGTCATCATCTGCACGCACCACTCGCACACACGCGAGCGGTTGTGCTGGAGGCGTCGCCTAGTCCGGTCTATGGCGCCGCACTGCTAATGCGGTTTGGGCCTTAAAGCCCATCGAGGGTTCAAATCCCTCCGCCTCCGCTCCAAGAAGAAGCCCCGGTCCTCGAGACCGGGGCTTCTTCGTTGCGTCCCTCGCTGTGCCCCTCGCTGCGTCCCTCCACCCCCCCGTTCTGGGTGTTTTCGCTGGTCACAAGGGGTGTGGGGAACGGATTTCACATGACGGCGGCAGTCATGTAATGTTCTTCCTGTCGCCGCGAGCGGGCCGGAAGGGCCGGGAGCGAAAGACGAAAAACAGAAGATGGACAAGCACTCGTAGCTTAACGGATAGAGCATCTGACTACGGATCAGAAGGTTGCAGGTTCGAATCCTGCCGAGTGCACACAGACAAGAGGCCCCGGAGAGATCCGGGGCCTCTTGCGTGTCGGGGGGGCCGACAGCAGCGAAGTACGGCAACGGGCCCGAGGCGAGCCCGTTGCCGGACAGTGCGAGGACAATCGGTCCTCCTGCGGCCCCTCTACGTGAGCATCATCGCCACGATCACGGCAGCCGTGGCCGCCGCAAGGGTCAACGCCGGCACCACGGTCGGGTGCTCCTTGGCGACGTACGCCACGAAGGCCGCGCAGAGCAGGGTGATGATGAGCTGGTCGGTGGTCACTCACGTGCCTTTCGACGGGGGACCCGCCCGGGGGCCTGGCAGCTGCGGGGCGGGTCCCGTTCCTTCGGGCCTGCCGCGACATGCGGAAGGCCCCTCGTCCCTTTCGTGGGACGAGGGGCCTTCGACAGCACCGGCTGACGACCTACCTGTCCCTAAAAAGGGAGAGGACAGGTCATTCATGTGAAACGCGTGGAGCCCGGAGAGGTTACGGGCTCTGTCCTCCAGACTTCTCAGCCGCTGTCAGTACCGGTGCCGCCCATCGCTGCGGACAGCTTGCCGAGCGCCGCGCGCACTTCCTCCTCGCTCGCTTCCGCGTACACCTCCATCGTCATCGCGATCTGCGAGTGCCGGAGGATGCGCTGGGCCACCTTCGGGTGGACCTTGAGGGCGACGAGCAGCGAACTGCACGTGTGCCGAGTGTTCCGGAGCGGGATCACGCGGAGGCCGGCGCGGCGGGCGCGGCGGGCGCGCAGGGCGAACATACGGGTGAGGATCCCCGGCTCGATGGGTGTCCCGTACTTCGTGGTGAAGACCAGGCCCCGCGTGTCCTGCCAGAGCTCCGCCTTCCGGTCGCCGGTCTGCTGGGCCCGGCGCATGCGGAGCGCCTTGAGGCAGAACGCGGGGAGAGGAAGGAAGTCATCGGACTCCTCGGTCTTCGTCAAGCGGTGGAGGAGCTGACGGCCCGCCCGCTGGATCTGGTGATCCACATACAGTTCACCCGTCTCGAAGTCGATCGACTTCCAGGTGAGGCCGAGAACTTCACCCCGGCGGAGGCCGAGGCAGAGGACGAGGACCCAGGCGGCGAACAGCGGATCTTCGCGGGTGAGCGCGTCGGCGAGAAAGCGGCCCGCCTCGACGACAGATCAGGGCTTGATCCGCCGACGGCGCGGCTTGGGGACCTGATCTCCTCCTCGGTCACGGCATGGGTGGCGACGTCAACCAGCCGGTGACCGTCGAGGCACCACCGTCCGAAGACACCGCCGACCTCGCCGCACAGGTGGACGAGGCGCAGGCAGGCTGAGTAGCACCTGGGAAGACCTCGCCCGTCCCGGCGGCACCGTCTCGGTTTCCGTCTCGTCAGCGCCGTCCACGACTGTTCAGCCGAGGCCCCGTGGCCCCGTGGCCCCGTGGCCCCGTGGCCCCGAGGCCCCGTGGCCCCGAGCCCGCGGCAGCAGGGCGTCGCGAGGTTCCAGGCCTCGTCCGGGTCGGTGGTGTGCGGGACCGGCCACGCGCGTGTGGTCCTCGTGGGCGGGGTCCTGCCGGGCCGGGGCGGGAGCCGCCCGGCCTCAGAGCTCCGAACAGAAGGGGCGCCCGGCACGCGGCGCCTGGCACGCACGCTCGCCGCGTTGCCGGAAGGCCCTGGTGGCTCCGCTACGAGGACCTTCCGGCGCCTTGCGACCGCACGCACCGGACGCCGCGAGCTGATCGAACTCCCCTTCTGTTCGGAGCTCTTATTCGTTCGCGCCGTTCGGGTCAGGGCCTGGTCCGTCCCGGTCCTGGTCGCGGAGTTCCTCCCGGTAGGTGTTGGCCAGGGCTGTCGCCCGGGTGAACCAGTCCGTGAGGACGGCGATCTCGTCGGGGGAGTAGTCGGCGAAGAGTGCGTCGAGGCGGTCGTAGTACGGCTGGTAGAGGGCGTACGCCCGGGCCACGGCGGCCGGCTCGGCGGCCACGCGGACGCGGCGGCGGTCCCGGGGGTCGGGGCGGCGGGTGACGTACCCGGCGCGCTCCAGGCGGTTGAGGATGCCGGTCACCGCGCCCGTGGTGACGTGGACGCGGGTGGCGAGTTCGCCCGCGGTGAGGAGGTTCTCGCCGGCCTGGAGGACGTAGGCGAAGCAGGTGAGGTCGGTGACGTTCAGGCCCAGGCGCTGGGCCATCTCCTGCTGGCCGACCAGGTGGGCCGCGATGAGGTCGTCCATCGCCGACAGCGCCTGCGCGGGGGTGGCGGGAGGACGGGGTGGCTGGGCTGTCATCGCGGCGGGTTGCTCCCTCTGCTTCCGGTTCGGTTCGTCCAGGGTCCTTGTTATCCGGTTTCCGTTTCTCTTACCTTGTAAGAGGTTCGATGCATTAACTTCTTAGATCGTGAGGGATCAATGTCGCTGTACGACGAAGGGCATACGGTCGCCGGCTGGACCGGCGTCGCGCTCGCGACCGTCGGGACCTCTGTGGCGGGGGCGGGTGTGTGCGCCGGCTCCGGTGTGCTCGTGGGGACGGGGCTGGGCGGCGTGGTGCTGAGCGGCCTGGTCACGTGGGTGCTGCACCTCGCCGGGTGGGGAAAGCCGCCAGGGGTGCGGCCCCGGGCGGAGTGGGGGATGCGGGTGCGTGACGCGCACGCGCGGGGCGGGCATCCGGGGTGTCTGGGGTGCCGGCTCGCCGGGCGGGGGCGCCGGAGCGACGGGGCGTTGTCAGTGGCGGCGGCTAGCGTGGTGAGGGATGGCACAGGCGTGGAAGTGCGCGGGGCTGCGGTGGTCGGCGCAGGGGCCCGTGCTGATGTGGGACGGGGGGCGTCGTAGCCCGCTGTCCTGGGGGAAGCGGGTGGCCTTCGGGGTCGCGGAAGGGGGTGTGCGCCGGTGTGTGGGGGCTCGGGGGCATCCGTGTCCGGTGCGGGCGGTCGTGCCGGGCAGGAGTACGGGCGCCCGGTGCGAGGAGTGCGCGCGGCTGGACCGGGCGCACTCCGTCGCCGCCGACGGGGTCGCCGACGACCCGCGTCCCTACCGCGTCTACCTGGCGTGGTTCGGGCCGGGCCTGGTCAAGGTGGGGATCACGGCCGTCGAGCGGGGGACGGCACGGCTGCTGGAGCAGGGGGCGGTCTGCTTCAGCTGGCTGGGCGTCGGCCCGCTGATGGCCGCCCGGCGTACGGAGGAGCTGCTGCGGGCCGCCCTGCGCGTGCCCGACCGGATCCCGTACGCCGAGAAGCGGGCGGTGCGCGCCGAGTTGCCCGCCGGGGAGGAGGAGCGGGCCCTGGAGATAGCGGAGTTGCACGCGCGGGCCGTCGGACTGGGCGGCTGGCCCGAGTCGTTGACCCGGGAGCCGTTCCGCGCCGTCGACCATGTGCGCGCGTTCGGGCTCGCGGAGGCGCCGGCCGCCGTCGGCGCGGTGAGTGAGCTGGTCGCCGGGGGCGCGGTGAGCGGGGTCCTGGTCGCGGCGGCCGGACCGGATCTGCATCTGGCGACGGGGGCGGGGGCAGGGACGGGGGTCGTCGTGCTCGACACGCGCCTGATGACCGGCTGGGAGATCGTGCCGGCCACGGCCGGGGAGGTCAATGTGCCGGTGCGGGAGTTCAAGCGGCGGGGGAACGCGGACGTGCCCCCGCAGGAGGGGCTCTTCTGATGCGCCTGGGCCGCCCGGCCCGTGAGGACGCGGTGCGTCACACAGGACGTTCATTCTCTTCCGCCCCTCTCGGGTGGGTGTCGGGCGGGGTGGTTGCTGATGGTCTTCGCCGGGGGGCGAGGGGCGGCGTGGTCGCTGACGGCCTTCGCCGGGTGGGCGAGGGGCGGGGCGGTCGCCGACAGTCTTCGTACAGGTGCTCCATCGGGGAGTCGGTGCCGGCGGACGACCACCCGGCGCGGCGGACGGCGTACGAGCGCGCCTTCCTCCCGCGTCCCCAGGCTTCCCTGAGAGCTTCCTGTGCGTTTCTCAGGGAAATCACAGATAAGGGAAAGGGTGCTCTCAGAGGACCCCGACATGGTGTCCTGCATGACCACGACCTCGCCCCAGGGGCGCACCGAACTGCTGAGGCCGGACGGGAGCCCCGTCCGAGTGCTTGTGGTGGACGACGAACTGTCGATCACCGAGCTGCTGTCCATGGCCCTGCGCTACGAGGGATGGCAGATCCGGAGTGCGGGGGACGGCACCGGTGCCCTCCAGACCGCTCGTGAGTTCCGGCCCGACGCCGTCGTCCTCGACATGATGCTGCCCGACATGGACGGGCTGACCGTCCTGGGGCGGCTGCGGCGTGAGCTGCCCGACGTGCCGGTGCTCTTCCTGACCGCCAAGGACGCGGTGGAGGACCGGATCGCGGGCCTCACCGCCGGGGGCGACGACTACGTCACCAAGCCGTTCAGCCTCGAAGAGGTCGTCGCCAGGCTGCGCGGGCTCATCCGGCGCTCCGGTGCCGCCGACCGGCGGTCCGACTCCGTGCTGGTCGTCGGTGACCTCACCCTGGACGAGGACAGCCACGAGGTCTCCAGGGCCGGGGAGAGCATCCACCTCACCGCCACCGAGTTCGAACTGCTGCGCTTCCTCATGCGCAATCCCCGGCGCGTGCTCAGCAAGGCGCAGATCCTGGACCGCGTCTGGTCGTACGACTTCGGCGGTCAGGCCAATGTCGTCGAGCTGTACATCTCCTACCTGCGGCGCAAGATCGACGCCGGCCGTGAGCCCATGATCCACACCCGGCGCGGTGCCGGTTACCTGATCAAGCCGGCCGGCTGAGCCGGGCCGGGCGGCGACGGGCGGGGCGGCCGGCACGGATGCCCTCCGCCCGCCGTGCTGTGCACGCGGCGCCGGGAGAAGCGAGGGAAGCGCGATGAGCAGGCAGAGAAGGCAGCGCCAGAAGCAGAGGCAGAAGAGGCAGCGCGCTCAGCGGTCCCTGCGGTCGCGGCTGGTCGTCTCCGCGGTCACGCTGATCGCCGTGGTCTGCGCCGTGATCGGCACGGTGACGACGATCGCCCTGCAGCAGCACCTCTACAAGCAGCTGGACGGCCAGGTGCAGGAGGTCGCCCGGCGCGCCGGCGGCCCGAAGCCGGACGTCGGCGATCCCGGCGGCCCGGAGATCCCGGGCACCTCCTCCGGCGACTCCTCCTCGTCGGGGTCCACCCTGTCGACGGTCGACCGGCTGGAGTTCGTCACCAAGGGCCCGACCCAGCCGAACACGATCGTCGCCACCGTGAGCGGCGACACGGTCGGCACGGCGGTCATCGCCAGCGAGAACAGCGTCGGCACCGGCATGACGGCCACGGCCCTCTCCGCCGCCGCGAAGTCCGCCCTGGCTCAGGCGCCGAAGGACGACAACACGCACACGGTGGAGATACCCGGCAAGGGCGAGTACCGCGTCAAGTACGTCGACACCTTCAGCGACCGCGGCGCCTTCTACGTCGCCCTGCCCACCGACTCCGTCAGCGCCACCATCAACACCCTCATCCTCGTCGAGGTCAGCGTCACCGCCGCCGGTCTCATCGCGGCCGGCATCGCGGGGTACGTGCTGGTCGGCGTCGCCACCCGCCCCCTGCGCAAGGTCGCCGCCACCGCCACCCGCGTCTCCGAACTCCCCCTGCACACCGGCGAGGTCAACCTCAGCGAGCGGGTCCCGGAGTCCGAGACCGACCCGCACACCGAGGTCGGCCAGGTCGGCGCCGCGCTGAACCGGATGCTCGACCACGTCCACGGCGCCCTGCACGCCCGCCAGCAGAGCGAGATGCGGGTCCGGCAGTTCGTCGCGGACGCCAGCCACGAGCTGCGCACCCCCCTCGCCTCCATCCGCGGGTACGCCGAGCTCACCCGGCGCGGCCGGGAACAGGTCGGCCCCGACACCCGGCACGCCCTGGGCCGTATCGAGTCCGAGGCGGGCCGGATGACCCTGCTCGTCGAGGACCTGCTGCTGCTCGCCCGCCTGGACGCGGGCCGGCCGCTGCAGTTCGAGCAGACCGACCTCATACCGCTGGTCGTCGACACGATCAGCGACGCCCGCGCGGCCGGACCGGACCACGTCTGGCGGCTGGAGCTGCCCGACGAGCCCGCGCTGGTCTCGGCGGACGCGGCGCGCCTGCAACAGGTGCTCGTCAACCTGCTGGCCAACGCCCGGACGCACACACCTCCCGGCACGACCGTCACCGCACGCGTGCAGCGGCGCGGTCCGTGGCTGTGCGTGGACGTCCAGGACAACGGCCAGGGCATCCCGCCGGACCTGCTCCCGCGTGTCTTCGAACGGTTCGCCCGCGGTGACTCCGCGCGCTCGCGTGCCACCGGTTCGACCGGCCTCGGCCTCGCCATCGTGCAGGCCGTGGCGACCGCGCACGGCGGCGCGGTCACCGTCGACAGCGTGCCCGGACAGACCGTTTTCACCGTGCACCTGCCCGCGCTCGCGCCCCCCGTGCCCCGGCCCGCGCCGGAAACCGACTGGCAACTGGACTCACAGGGCCAGCACAGGGCCAGCACATGGGTGCAACAGGGCGTCTGACGAAAGTCGTTGACATGCGAACCGACTCTTCTCCGGGCACCCTGCCGGCGCGGGAGCACCTCCCGGCCGCCACAGCCGGTACGCCTGTCCTGGACGTAGTGATCCCCGTCTACAACGAGGAGAAGGACCTCCAGCCGTGCGTCCTCAGACTGCACGACCACCTCACCCGGACGTTCCCGTACCCGTTCCGCATCACGATCGCGGACAACGCGTCGACGGACACCACCCCTGACGTGGCGCAGCTGCTGGAGACGCGGATCCCGCAGGTGAGGTCCTTCCGGCTGGAGCAGAAGGGCCGCGGACGAGCGCTGCGGACCGTCTGGTCGGCCTCGGACGCCCCGATCCTCGCCTACATGGACGTGGACCTGTCCACCGACCTCAACGCGCTGCTGCCGCTGGTGGCGCCGCTGATCTCCGGCCACTCCGACCTGGCGATCGGCTCCCGCCTGGCCCGCAGCTCCCGGGTGGTGCGCGGGGCCAAGCGGGAGTTCATCTCCCGCTCGTACAACCTGATCCTGCGCGGCTCGCTCCAGGCCCGCTTCTCGGACGCCCAGTGCGGATTCAAGGCGATCCGCCGGGACGTCGCACAGGTTCTGCTCCCCCTGGTGGAAGACACCGGCTGGTTCTTCGACACTGAGATGCTGGTACTCGCCGAGCGTGCCGGGCTCCGTATCCACGAGGTGCCGGTCGACTGGGTCGACGACCCGAACTCCACGGTGCACATCGTGAGGACGGCGACCGAGGACCTGAAGGGGGTGTGGCGCGTAGGGAAGGCCCTGGCCACTGGTTCGCTTCCGCTGGACCGGCTGACCAGGCCGTTCGGCGACGACCCCCGCGACCGCGAGATCATGGACGTACCCAAGGGCCTGGCCCGCCAGCTCGTCGGCTTCTGCTTCGTCGGTGGCCTGTCCACCCTCTTCTACCTGCTGCTCTACAGCGGCTTCCGGCAGTTCTCCGGCTCGCAGGTGGCCAACGCCCTCGCGCTGCTCGTCTCCGCGATCGCCAACACCGCCGCCAACCGCCGGCTCACCTTCGGGGTGCGCGGCAGCTCCGGCGCCGTCCGCCACCAGGCGCAGGGCCTGGTCGTCTTCGGGATCGGCCTCGCGCTGACCAGCGGCTCGCTCGTCGCGCTCAACGCGGCGACGTCCGACCCCGGGCACTCCACCGAGCTGGCCGTCCTCATCGCCGCCAACCTCGCGGCGACCGTGCTGCGCTTCCTGCTCTTCCGGGTGTGGGTCTTCCCCGAACGCCGGGAGAGCGAGGACCGGCCGGCGCCCGTGACGGGCTCCCCCGCCCCGGCCTCGCCGACGTACCCCACCGGCGCGCCGCGCGGACCGCTGCCGCAGCGCGGGACCGCCTTCCCTCCCCACGACACCACCCACTTCCGCGCCGGTGAAGCCGCGGACGGCACCGGGAGGGACGCCACGATGCGGCTCCAGCCGGTGCGCCCCCACGACACCGACCCGGGGGACGTCCGATGACCACGCACCTCGATCAGCCGGCCACGTCGGGTCCGCCGGAGACAGCACCTCCCGCGGCACCGGAAACGGCCGCCCCGGCCCCCCGGTCGGGTGAGCCGAAGCAGCCCTTCGTCCGCAGACTGTGGCGCGGCCGACCCGAGGACCCCCGCTGGGCGCGCCCCGCCCTCCTCGGCCTGCTGCTCGTCACCTGCGTCCTCTACCTGTACGACCTCAGCGCCTCCGGCTACGCCAACTCCTTCTACTCCGCGGCCGTGCAGGCCGGCAGCCAGTCCTGGAAGGCCCTCTTCTTCGGCTCGCTGGACGCGGCCAACGCCATCACCGTCGACAAGCCCCCGGCCTCGCTGTGGCCGATGGCCCTGTCGGTGCGGCTGTTCGGCCTGAGCTCCTGGGCGATCCTCGCCCCAGAGGTCCTGATGGGCGTCGGCACGGTCGCCGTCGTCCACGCCGCCGTGCGCCGCCGCTTCGGCCCGGCCGCCGGTCTGATCGCGGGCGCGGTGCTCGCGCTCACCCCGGTCGCCGCGCTGATGTTCCGGTTCAACAACCCGGACGCGATGCTGGCGCTGCTGATGACGGTGGCCTGCTACCTCGTGATCCGTGCCCTGGAGGACGGCCGTACGAAGTGGCTGGTGTGGGCGGGTGTCGCGATCGGCTTCGCCTTCCTCGCCAAGACCCTCCAGGCCTTCCTGATCCTGCCGCCGCTGGCGGTCGTGTACGCGGTCTGCGCGCCGGTGAGCCCGAGGAAGCGGTTCGGGCAGCTGGCCCTGGCGACGGTGGCGCTGGTCGTCTCCGGCGGCTGGTGGGTCGCGATCGTCGAGCTGTGGCCCGCCTCCTCCCGGCCGTACATCGGCGGCTCGCAGAACAACTCCTTCCTGGAACTGACCTTCGGCTACAACGGTCTGGGCCGCCTCAACGGCGAGGAGACCGGAAGCGTCGGAGGCGGCGGCACCGGTGCCGGGAACTGGGGTGAGACCGGCTGGGACCGGCTGTTCGGTTCCAGCATCGGCGGCCAGATCTCCTGGTTGATCCCGGCCGCGCTGATCCTGCTCGCCGGCGGCCTGGTGGCCACCCGCAGGGCCCGGCGCACGTCGGTGACGCGCGGATCCTTCCTCGTCTGGGGCGGTGCGCTGCTGATCACCATGGTGGTCTTCAGCTACATGCAGGGAATCTTCCACGAGTACTACACCGTGGCCCTCGCTCCCTACATCGCGCCGCTGATCGGCATGGGCGCGGCCCAGCTGTGGCAGGAGCGCGACAAGGCGTGGGCGTCGCTGACCCTGGCGGCCGCGACGACCGCCACCGCGGTCTGGGGGTACGTCCTCCTCAACCGCTCCTCCGACTACCTGCCGTGGCTGAAGTGGCTGGTCCTGGTCGGCGGCCTCACCGCCGCGCTCGGCCTGGTCTTCGTGGCCAGGCTCGGCCGTCAGCTGGCCCTCGGGACGGCGGCGGCCGGTCTGGCCGCGGCGCTCGCGGGTCCGACGGCGTACACCCTCACCACGCTGAACGAGGGGCACACCGGGTCGATCGTCACCGCCGGCCCGGCGGTCTCGGGCGGCCGGGGCGGCCCCGGTGGCGGCGGCGGTCCGGGCGGCGGCATGGGCGGTGGCATGCCCGGTCAGAACCAGCAGAACGGCAACGGGAACACCCGGAACCAGCAGGGCAACGGGTTCCCCGGCGGGACGGGCGGCGGTATGCCCGGCCAGAACCAGCAGGGGCAGGGCCAGAACCAGCAGGGCAACGGGTTCCCCGGCGGCCGGACGAACGGCGACGGGACGAACGGCGACGGCGGCCGGATGGGCGGCGGCGGCATGGGCGGCCTGCTGAACGGCGCCAGCGTCACCTCCGAGGCCAAGAAGCTGCTGGAGACCGAGTCCGACCAGTACACCTGGGTCGCGGCGGCCATCGGCGCGCAGAACGCGGCGAGCTACCAGCTGGCCACCGGTGAACCGGTGATGGCGATCGGCGGCTTCAACGGCACCGACCCGTCCCCGACGCCGGCGCAGTTCAAGGAGTACGTGGCCGAGGGCAGGATCCACTACTTCATCAGCAGCGGCTCCGGCGGTGGCATGGGCGGCAGCGGCGACGGCACGTCTTCGCAGATCACCGAATGGATCGAGGCCACCTTCAAGCAGGTCACGGTCGGCTCGGCCACCTTCTACGACCTCACCCAGAAGGCGAGCGGCTGACCCACGGCACGACGGTTCGCTGACGACGGGCGGTGGCCCGGGGTTCGCAGCCCCGGGCCACCGCCCGTTATCCGGGCCTTCCGTACGGCCGAAACCGCTGTTGTACGCCGTATGGCAACTGTTCTACGGTGTACAGCATGTCCGCGTCCCCCGCCCCCGCCGCGCCCCCCGCACCCCCCTCCCCCGAGGGCCACCCCCAGCGCTGGCTGATCCTCGGCGTGATCTGTCTCGCGCAGCTCACGGTGGTGCTCGACAACACCGTCCTGAACGTGGCCATCCCGTCCCTGACCCGCGAGATGGACGCGGCCACCTCCGACATCCAGTGGATGATCAACGCCTACTCGCTGGTCCAGTCCGGACTGCTGCTCACCGCGGGCAGCGCGGCCGACCGCTACGGCCGCAAGAAGATGCTGACCGCGGGCCTGGCCCTGTTCGGCGTCGGTTCACTGGTGGCCGGCCTCGCCGAGACGTCCGGCCAACTGATCGCCGCGCGCGCCGGGATGGGCGTCGGAGGCGCGCTGCTGCTGACCACCACCCTCGCGGTCGCGATGCAGATCTTCGCGCCCGCCGAGCAGCCGAAGGCGATCGGCATCTGGGCCGCGGTGAACTCCCTGGGCTTCGCGGTCGGCCCGCTCATCGGCGGCTTCATGCTCAACCACTTCTGGTGGGGCGCCATCTTCCTGGTCAACCTGCCGGTCGTCGTGCTGGGGCTGGCGGCCGTCGTCACCCTGGTCCCCGAGTCGAAGAGCCCCCAGGGCGACCGCCCCGACCTGCTCGGCGCGCTGCTCTCCACGATCGGCATGAGTTCGCTCGTCCTCGCGATCATCTCCGGCCCGTCGCACGGCTGGACGTCGGGCCGGGTGCTGCTGAGCGGGACGGTCGCGGTCGTCGTCCTCGCCCTGTTCGCCCGCTGGGAGAGCCGGATCGCGTACCCCATGCTCGACCTGCACTTCTTCCGCGAGCGCCGGTTCACGGCCGCGGTGTCCGGCGCGGTCCTGGTCACCTTCGGCATGGGCGGCGCGCTGTTCCTGCTCACCCAGCACCTGCAGTTCGTGCTCGGCTACGGCCCCCTGGAGGCGGGCCTGCGGACCGCGCCGCTGGCGGTGACCGTCGTCGCGCTCAACTTCACCGGGGTGGCGGCGAAGTGGATGGCGAGGCTGGGCGGTCCCGTGTCCATCCTGCTCGGGCTGACACTCATGTCCGGAGGCCTGGTCTCCATCGCCACGACGGCCTCCGGCGGTTACGCGGGCACGCTGCTCGGGCTGCTGCTCATCGGCGCGGGGACCGCGATCGCCAGCCCGGCGATGGCCCACGCCATCATGAGCTCGATCCCGCCCGCGAAGGCGGGGGTCGGCGCCGGGATCAACGGCACCCTCGCCGAGTTCGGCACCGGGTTGGGCGTGGCCGTTCTCGGAGCGGTGCTCAGCTCGCGGTTCGCGGCGGAGTCCCTGCCGGTGGCGTTGGCGGCGGCGCACACGCGGGCGGAACGGGAGCGGGTGGTCGACTCCTTCTCCTCCGGGTTGGAGACCAGCCAGCTCGGGGGAGCGGCGGCCGTGTTCCTCGGCGGTGTGGTGGCGGCGGGACTGCTGCGCAGGGCGGAGAGGAAGGACGCGGAGGCTGCGGAGAAGACGGAGACGGCGGGCGCCTCGGGAGCGGAGGCCGCGGGCGCCTCATGAGCGGCGGCGGCATGCCGTCCGGCGGCTCGTCATGTCGCCCGGCGGCCGCGGCAGCGGCCGCGGCCCTGGCTCCGGCCTCAGCCGTGGCTTCGGCCCCGGGCGGGGTGTGATCGATCGCGGCGTTCCCCGCCTCCGCCGGGGAGCGGCCGCGGCCTAGCATCGTCATCAGTGACCGGAACCCCAGGAAGGTGCGCCATGGTGAAGGCTGCTGGCAACGCCGCACGGTCCAGCGTGTGGCTGGACGGCAAGGCGCGCCGGGGCCGGGGCGGCGGTCAGCCGTCGGGGCTCGACCGGGAGCGGATCATCCAGGTCACCGTACGGCTGCTGGACGCGGAGGGACTGGACAGGTTCTCCATGCGGCGGCTGGCGGCCGAGCTGAACGTGACGGCGATGTCCGTCTACTGGTACGTCGACACCAAGGACGACCTCCTGGAACTCGCCCTGGACGCCGGCTTCGGCGAACTGGAGCTGCCCGACCCGGAGGCCGAGGACGCGGACTGGCGCGACCAGCTCCGGGCGCTGGCCACGGCGTACCGCACGCTGCTGGTGCGCCACCTCTGGCTGTCGCCGCTCGCCGGGCGGTACCTCAACATCGGCCCGAACTCGCTCGCCTTCTCCCGCACGGTCCAGCACATCATCCGCCGCAGCGGCCTGCCCGCACACCGCGTCACGAGCGCCATCTCGGCCGTCTTCCAGTTCGTGTACGGCTACGGCACGATCGAGGGCCACTTCTTCGGCCGGGTCGCGGACGCGGGGATGACGCCGGACGAGTACTTCCAGCACTCCATGACCACGGTGACCGAGGCCCCGCAGATCGCCTCGGTCGTCGAGGAGTCCCGGGACATCATGGCGGCCCGCGGCGGCGACACGGTCACCGAGATGCTCGACCGGGACTTCACCTACGCCCTGGACCTGCTGGTGGCGGGCATCGAGGCGATGGTGGCACGCGGCTGACGGCCCCGTGGCCGCCGCTCCGGGGGAGCACCCGACGTCCGCGCCGCACGCGAGGTCCATACCGCGCCCCGTACCGCTCCCGCGCCGCGAGGCCCGTACCGCTCCCGTGGCAGTCCCGGGACCCGCGTCACTCCTGGGGCGCGAGCCGGGCCGGGAAGCCTCCGGTCGCCACCGGGCCCCACCGCTCGGGGGTGATCCGGATGATCGACTTGCCCTGCTTGACCATCGCCTCCCGGTACTCGTCCCAGTCCGGGTGCTCGCCCGCGATGTTGCGGTAGTACTCCACCAGCGGCTCGACGGAGTCGGGGGCGTCGATCACCTCGGCCGTGCCGTCGATCTGGACCCACGGACCGTTCCACTCGTCGCTCAGGACGATCAGGCTGACCCGCTCGTCCCGCCTGGCGTTGCGCGTCTTGGCCCGCTCGGGGTACGTGGACACCACGATCCGGCCCGAGTCGTCGACCCCGCAGGTGAGCGGCGACCCCTGGGGACCGCCGTCGGCCCGCCGGGTGAGCAGGATCGCGCGGTGGCGGGGGCGTACGAAATCCAGCAGCTCGTCGAGGGAGACGGAGGTGTTGGTCGCGATGTTCGGTGCCATGGGGTCAGCGTAGGGGCAGCGGCGGCCGCCGTGCCTGACCCTGCCGGTGCTACGCCTGGGGCAGGGACTCGCCCTGCACGGCCTGGACGTCCAGCTCCACCTTCAGCGTCGTACCGATGGCGGCGATGCCCGCCTGGACGACCTGGTTGTAGTTCATCGCGAAGTCCTCGCGGTGGAGGTCGGCCGTCGCGCGGAAGGCCGCGCGGGTGCCGCCCCACGGGTCGGCGCCGGTGCCGAGGTAGGCGAGCTCGAGGTCGACGGGGCGGACGACCCCGCGCAGGCTCAGCTCGCCGTGGACCGTCCAGCGGTCCGGGCCCGCGGCCGTCAGGCCGGTGGAACGGTAGACGATCTCCGGGTACGTCTCCACGTCCAGGAAGTCCGCGGACCGCAGGTGCGTGTCCCGCAGGGCGTTGCCGGTGTCGATGGACGCTGCGCGGATCACCGCCTCCACGCGGGACCCGGTGACGTCGTCCGGGGCGATCTCGACGCGCGCCGAGAACTCCGTGAACCGGCCGCGCACGCTGGAGATGCCCAGGTGCTGGGCGACCGCGCCGACCGTGGAGTGCGCCGGGTCGACGGTCCACGGGCCGGGCGGCGGCAGTTCGGTGCCGCCCTGCCGGGCCAGCGTGACCGTGCCGACCTCGGCCCGGCCGCTCACGGTGACCAGCGCGCTGGAGGCGGCCGGCGCGTAGCCGACGGCCGTGACGATCACGGTGTACGCCCCCGGCGCCAGCGCCGTCGTGTCCCGGACGACGCCCTCCGCGTCGGCCTCGGCGCGCAGCACCTGCGTGCCCGTCATGTCGGTGACGGTGACGACCGCGTGCGACACGGCCCACCCGTCCCGGGTGCGGATCCTGGCGGTCAGTGCCATCTCGGGTAACTCCTCCGAAGGGACCGGCCCGTGGCGAGGCGCACCCCGCCACGGGCCGGTGCCGTGTCCGTCCTACTCGCCGGGGTGGGCGAGTTCGATGTCGTGGCCGTCGACGCCGGTGCCGCCGACGGTCAGCGCGGTGGCCACCGGCGGGTAGCCGGTCGCGATGACGGTGTACTCGCCGCCGTCGAGGTCGGTGAAGGCGTACGCCCCGTCCGCGCCGGTCGTGGCCGTGCCGACCACGTTGCCCGCCGCGTCCACCAGCGTCACCCGCGCGTCGGCCAGCGGGCCGTGCGGCGCCCGGACGACGCCCTGGACCCGCGCCCCTGCCTCGAGGACGACCTCGACGCGGGTCACCCCGGTCGTACCGATCTCGACGGGCAGCGCGCGCGGCCGGAACCCGGCGGCGTTTACCGCGACGGTCACCGCACCCGGCACCAGTTCCGCGAAGGAGAACTCGCCCTGTCCGCCGGTGGTCCCGGTGGCCAGCAGGTCCCCGCGCACATCGGTGACGATCACCATCGCGTCCTTGACGGGCTCCCCCGAGGCCGCCGCCCGGACGACTCCGCCGAGCCCGCTGGTCCCGCTGAGCAGGACGTCGTACGTGACCGGCTCGCCGTTCACCACGATCGTGGACGCCTGCGGCTGGAACCCGTCGGCGGAGGCGATCAGGACGTACGAACCCGTGCCGGGCGCGTCCACCGCGTAGGAGCCGTCGGCCTGGGCGACCGACCGGCCGAGCTGCCGGCCCGCGAGGGAGATCAGGGTGACGGCGGCCTGCGGCACGGGCGCGCTCTCCGCGCCGCGGACGAAACCGCGGACGGGGATGCCGCCGTTGCCGGAGGACGCGGTGGGGGCGTCGGCGGTGGCGACGGCCGCGAGCCGCTGCGTGCCCTCGGGGCCCGCCTCGGTGGTGGAGGCGGTGACGGCCCAGCTCGGGGCCTGCCGCTCGGGCTGTCCGTCGGTGGTCGCGGCCTCGGCCGGTGCCTGGGCCGGGGCCTCCTCGCCCGTGGCCGTCTGCGCCAGCGCGCCCTTGGTCTTCAGCGGGACCTCCTTGATGAACAGCGTGATGAGGAGGGCGATCAGTGCCATGACCGCCGCGATCAGGAAGACGTCGGCGATGCCGTGGCCGTACGCGCTCTCCATGACCGTGCGCAGCGGCGCGGGCAGCTTGTCCATGTCCGGGATCTCGCCGGTGGAGCTGGAACCCGAGGCGAGAGAGGCGTACTCGGGGCCGAGGTCGGCGATGCCGTCCTTGGCGTAGTCGGTGATGCGGTGCGCCATGACGGCGCCGAGCGCCGAGACGCCCATCGCACCGCCGAGGGAACGGAAGAAGGTGACGGTCGAGCTGGCCGAACCGAGGTCGCGCGGGTCCACCTGGTTCTGCGTGGAGAGCACCAGGTTCTGCATCATCATGCCGACGCCGAGACCGAGCAGCGCCATGAAGACCGCGGTCTTCCAGTACTCGGTGTCGTAGCGGATCGTGCCCAGCAGGCCCAGCCCGGCGGTGATGAGCACACCGCCGCCGACCAGCCAGGCCTTCCACTTCCCGGTGCGGGTGATGAGCTGCCCGGAGACGGTGGAGGAGACGAAGAGCCCGCCGATCATCGGGATCGTCATGACACCCGACATGGTCGGTGACTTGTCACGGGCCAGCTGGAAGTACTGGGCGAAGAAGACCGTGCCGGAGAACATCGCGACGCCCACGAACATCGAGGCGACCGACGACAGGGTGATGGTGCGGTTGCGGAACAGCCGCAGCGGGATGATCGGCTCCTCGGCCTTCGACTCGACCAGCAGGAAGACCAGCGCGAGGACGACCGAGCCGGCGACCATCGCGTAGGTCTGCCAGGACAGCCAGTCGTACTTGTCACCCGCGAAGGTGACCCAGACCAGCAGCAGCGAGACCGAGGCGGAGATGAGGAACGCGCCGGCCCAGTCCACCTTGACGTCCCGCTTCACGACCGGCAGGTGCAGGGTCTTCTGCAGCACGATCAGGGCGATGACGGCGAAGGGCACGCCGACGTAGAAGCACCAGCGCCAGCCGAGCCAGCTGGTGTCGGTGATGACACCGCCGAGCAGCGGGCCGCCGACGGTGGCGACGGCGAAGGTGGCGCCGAGGTAGCCGGAGTAACGGCCGCGCTCACGCGGCGAGATCATCGCCGCCATCACGATCTGCGCGAGGGCGGAGAGCCCGCCGACGCCGATGCCCTGCACCACACGGCAGGCGATCAGCATGCCGGGGTTCTGCGACAGACCGGCGGCCGCGGAGCCGAGCACGTAGATGACGAGCGCTATCTGGACGAGCGCCTTCTTGCTGTACAGGTCGGCGAGCTTGCCCCACAGGGGAGTGGCGGCCGTCATGGACAGCAGGGTGGAGGTGACCACCCAGGTGTAGGCGGACTGGCCGCCGCCGAGGTCGCCGATGATCTCCGGGAGGGCGTTCGACACGATCGTCGACGACAGGATCGCCACGAACATCCCGAGCAGCAGCCCGGACAGGGCCTCCATGATCTGCCGGTGGGTCATCGGCGCGTCGCCGGAGCGCCCGGCGGAGCCTCCCCCGTGCTTGGCGTGAGCCCGCACACCGGCTGGTGTGGTCGTTGCCATGGGCTTCCTTTTCTTACGTAGCTTCCGCGGGTGTACGGGTGGACGGTTCACGTACGGGAACGGGTGGTGCGGGCGGTGGCCGGTGCGGGGCCGACCGGCAGTCGCCGAAGCTGGCGCGCAGCCGGCTCATCAGCTGGATGAGCCGGCCGACCTCCTCCGCGGTCCAGTCGCTCAGGCGCTCCGCGAGCAGGTCGGTGCTCCGGCGGGACAGCTCGAGGAGCATCGCCTCGCCGTCGGGCGTGAGGCGCAGGATGCGGGAGCGCTTGTCCGCCGGGTCCGGGGAGCGTTCGATCCAGCCCCGCTCGGCCAGGTGCGCGGCGTGCCGGCTGGTCACCGACATGTCGACGGCGAGCAGCTCGGAGAGGGCGCTCATGCGCAGGTCACCGTGGCGGCCGAGCAACGCCAGCACGCCCGCCGAGCCCGCCGGGCAGTCGGGCGGCAGAATCCGCCCCATGTCCCGCTTCACGGCTCCGACGGCACTGAGCTGACGCGCCAGCTCCGCGTACTGCTCGTACTGCGCCTGCTCTGCCATCACACCTCCCGTTTCGTTGCTTAGGGCAACCATAGAAGCGCTTGGTTGCTACAGGCAAATAAAGAAGCGGGGTGGGCCGCAAAAACTTGGCAAAGGCAAGTATTGCGGCAGTAAATGTGCTGGTGGCGGGGTGGAAGAGGCGGCGGGCGGGGCTGTCAGCGGGCCGCCCCAGGGGCGCCGCCCCTGCTGACGACGTCCTCGGTCCTCGCCCGGTGCGACCGCTGCGCGGAGGAGGCTGTGTTCCCCGACGAGGGGAACCACCCGGACGACCTCGGGGAGACCCGGACGAGCGACCGCCAGGCCTTCCGGCGTCGCCGAGGTCCTCCCCTGCGGTGACCCGTCCCGCTACCGGCCGACGCTGACCCGGGAACACCCACTGGTCCCACTGGCCGGACGCCGGGACGCTGTAGGTAAGGAGCCCGGGGTGACCCCCACTTGGGTGGTCCCGGCCGGTTTCGCTAGGGTCTCGGGGCATGGCTAACACCCAGGGCCCCCAGGGCAACCACGACCCCGCCGGCAGCACCCAGATGTTCCGCGCGTTCGTCGACGAGGGCGCGCCCCAGTCCTCCCGCCAGGCCCCCGCCCCGGCCGGTCCCCGCATCGGTCTGATCGTGGGCATCGTCGCCGCGGTGGCGATCGTCGCGGCGGTGGCGTGGCTGGCGCTCGGCTAGGACCTTCCGGCGGATCATGCCGCGGACGCGGGCATCGGCACGCCCGGCTGCGGCTCTGCCGTCGGTCCCCGCTCACCTGCGCCGATGAGTGACCGCCGGTCTCCTGCGGCGTGATCCGCCGGACGGGCGCCGGTCACTCCCAGCGCACCGACACCACCCGCGTCTCCACCCGCATCCCCAGCGGGACGCGCCAGGCGTCGACGCAGACGGTCCAGGTGCCCTGCTCGCGCGCACCGGGAGAGACCGGTGCCGGCAGGGGCTCGGTCGACTCGACCGTGGACCAGTCGGTGCCCAGGGCGTCGATGATGTGCGTCTCGAAGGTCACGGCACCCGAACGGACCGCGGTTCCACCGGAGTTGTGGAACTCCAGCGTCACCCGCTCGCACCATCGCCGGTCCGTGGGCGTCCGTACGGGATCTCCCACGCTCAGGACGGCCGGGCCGGGAACCCCGGAAGGCCCGGTGGGGAGCGCGGGGGAGGACTCGGAGGGTGCGGAGGGCTCGGAGGGTTCGGTGCGCGGGATGGTGGCCGTCGGGGACGGTGGACGCGCCGTCGTCCGGGCTGAAGGGGAGCGCCCCGGCGCGGTGCTGACGGCACCCTCCGCCGGTGACGAGGCGGCTGTGCCGTCCGCGGGGTGGGCCGGACGGCCGGTCACCGGGTGGGAGCCGGTGCCCTCTTCCAGCTGCACCAGCCGCACTCCCCCCGTCGGCGAGGCCACGGCGCCCGACGCAACCGGCGCCGCCCCCACCGCCACGTACCCCTCTCCCCCGCCGCCCGGGCCCAGGGCGAGCACCGCGCCCGCGCACACGACGACGGCCGCCGACGCGCCCAGCAGGGCGCCCCGGCGGCCTTGTGTCCATGTCGGTCGGCGCATCGCGCCAGTGTGGCTGACGGTACGTCAGGAAGGAACCCCGCGGACCGGCCTAGTCGGAGATCAGCCCGTCCCGGAGCTGGGCCAGGGTGCGGGTCAGCAACCGGGAGACGTGCATCTGGGAGATGCCGACCTCCTCGCCGATCTGCGACTGGGTCATGTTGGCGAAGAAGCGCAGCATGATGATGCGGCGCTCGCGGGGCGGCAGCTTGGCCAGGAGCGGCTTCAGGGACTCGCGGTACTCGACACCCTCCAGCGCGGTGTCCTCGTAGCCGAGGCGGTCGGCCAGCGAGCCCTCGCCGCCGTCGTCCTCGGGGGCCGGGGAGTCGAGGGAGGAGGCCGTGTAGGCGTTGCCCACGGCCAGGCCGTCGACCACGTCCTCCTCGGACACGCCCAGGACCGCCGCCAGTTCGGCGACCGTCGGGGAGCGGTCCAGCTTCTGCGAGAGCTCGTCGCTGGCCTTCGTCAGAGCCAGGCGCAGCTCCTGGAGGCGGCGCGGCACCCGCACCGACCACGACGTGTCGCGGAAGAAGCGCTTGATCTCGCCGACGACCGTCGGCATCGCGAACGTCGGGAACTCGACGCCCCGTTCGCAGTCGAAGCGGTCGATCGCCTTGATCAGGCCGATGGTGCCGACCTGGACGATGTCCTCCATCGGCTCGTTGCGTGAGCGGAAGCGGGCCGCCGCGTAGCGCACGAGCGGGAGGTTGAGTTCGATGAGCGTGTCCCGGACGTAGGCACGCTCGGGGCTGTTCTCGTCGAGTGCGGCCAGCCGCAGGAACAGGGAGCGGGACAGGGTGCGGGTGTCGATGGCGCCCGTGGCCGGCAGAGCCGGGGCGGGCGCGGCCTCGAGGGCCGTGACGTCGTCGAGCAGGTCGGGCTCGACGGGCGTGACGGGCTCGGCGGGCGCGGACTCGCTCTTCGTGAGCGTGAGCACCTTCGAGCTGCCCTGGTCTGCGGACATGCCACCCCCTTTGGGTCGCGGGACGGTCGCGGCGGACTCTCCCGGAGAGGAAGGTCAGCCTTCACCTGAATACCGGCGCCGAAGCCCCGGCAAACGCGCTTCCCGCAGAATGTCACATGTCGGCAACACGCTGTAGTGACATGTCGACATCTGGGTAACGAAACGGCCCTGGAAAGAGGGGGTGTGACGGTGTATCAGCGCAGATCTGTCGGGATCCTCCCTGGTGAGCGATTCGCTCGCAACGGTGACCGCTCGCTCCCCCGTTCGGTTACGGAAGACCCCCCGGACGGCCTACGCGTCGATCCGGTTCGCCGAGCGCAGCCGCTGGAAGCTACGCGCCAGTAGCCGCGAGACGTGCATCTGGGAGACGCCGAGTTCCGCGCTGATCTGGGACTGCGTCAGGTTGCTGTAGTAACGCAGCAGCAGGATCCGCTGTTCTCGTTCGGGGAGTTGCACCAGGAGGTGGCGGACCAGGTCGCGGTGTTCCACCCCGTCCAGCGCCGGATCCTCGTAGCCGAGGCGGTCCAGCAGCCCGGGCAGCCCGTCGCCCTCCTGCGCGGCCTCCAGGGAGGTCGCGTGGTACGAGCGGCCCGCCTCGATGCAGGACAGCACCTCCTCCTCGCTGATGCGCAGCCGCTCGGCGATCTCGGCCGTGGTCGGCGTACGGCCGAAACAGGTGGTCAGGTCCTCGGTCGCGCTGTTGACCTGCACCCACAGCTCGTGCAGCCGGCGCGGTACGTGGACCGTGCGGACGTTGTCGCGGAAGTACCGCTTGATCTCGCCCACGACGGTCGGCATCGCGAACGTCGGGAACTGCACGCCCCGGTCCGGGTCGAAGCGGTCGATGGCGTTGATCAGTCCGATGGTGCCGACCTGGACCACGTCCTCCATCGGCTCGTTGCGGGAGCGGAAGCGGGCGGCCGCGTAGCGCACGAGCGGGAGATTGGCCTCGATGAGCGCCCCGCGCACCCGGTGGTGCTCCGGCGTGCCCGGTTGCAACTCCTTGAGCTGGGTGAAGAGCACCTGGGTCAGTGCTCGGGTGTCGGCGCCGCGGCGCTTCTCCGGAACGGGAGCGGGCGCGGGCGCCTCCTCCTGGGGCGGCGCAGTACTGGCCGACACGGTCAACGCCACCTCTTCATCGGTCTTTGTCGGGCTTCATCAGAACTTCAGCGGTCCACTCATCCGTCAAAAGCGGTCATAGCATCACAAGACATGTCCACTGTGTGCAAGCACCTCATAACGCCGTGTTGAGGGAGAAGTTGGGGGCCGACGCACGCGAAAGCCCCCCGCCGTTCCGGCGGAGGGCTCGGTGCGTCCGAGGAGGCGCGGTGCGGAACGCGGCCTGGAACGGGCCTAGAACTCGTAGTCCGCGACCACCCAGGTGGCGAACTCGCGCCACAGGGCGACGCCCGCCTGGTGGGCCGGGTGCTCGATGTACCGCTTCAGGGCGTCCGCGTCCTCGACCGCCGAGTTGATCGCGAAGTCGTAGGCGATGGGGCGCTCGCTGATGTTCCAGCCCAGCTCCCAGAAGCGCAGGTCCTCGATCTCCTCGCCCAGGGCGCGGAAGGCCGCCTCGCCCTCCACGACCCGGCGGTCGTCGCGTTCGACGCCCTCGTTGAGCTTGAAGAGGACCAGGTGGCGGATCATGGGCACTCCCAGCGTGGTGCGCGGCCTCGGCTCCTCCGCGGCTACCGCGCCCCGTCGGAGAGCCAGGTGAAGAAGTCGCCGATGGCCTTCGCGGCGTCCGATATGCCCTCGAACCCTATCTGGACGTAGTCCGCGGCCTTGGCCGGGTCCGTGATGATCACGTACAGAACGAAGACCACGAGTACGTAGACGGCGATCTTCTTGGCGTTCACCGCCACCGCGGCCTCCCTGTGAGTGCTGACCCTCGGGCCCCCTGTTGCCGGCGGCGAGTGTAACCCTCACATCATCTTTTACGACCAACGGCTCGACGGTGAACCGCCTCCCGGACGCCCCAGGACGCGGAAGGTGCCCCGACGCCGGGGACTCCGGACGCGGCGTCCGCCCCGACGCCGTGCGACTCCGGACGCGGAAGGTGCCGCGTCCCCGCGACGGGGAACACCCGGGACGCAGAACACCCCCCGAGCCGCGTTCCCGCGGTTCGGGGGGTGTTGTCAGCGGTAGCGGAGGGATTTGAACCCTCGGTGACTTGCGCCACACTCGCTTTCGAGGCGAGCTCCTTCGGCCGCTCGGACACGCTACCGAGGGAGACCTTACAGCACGGTGGCCCCTGCTTTGAAATCGGTATTCAGCGGGAGCGGAAGAACTCGGTGAGCAGCTCGGCGCAGGGGTCCGCGAGGACGCCCTCGATCACCTCGGGCCGGTGGTTGAGCCGGCGGTCGCGGACGACGTCCCAGAGGGAGCCGGCCGCGCCCGCCTTGTCGTCGCGGGCGCCGTAGACGACCCGGTCCACACGGGACTGGACGAGGGCACCCGCGCACATCGTGCAGGGTTCCAGCGTGACGACGAGCGTGCAGCCGGTCAGCCGCCACTCCCCGACCTCGGCGGCGGCCCGCCGCAGCGCGAGGACCTCCGCGTGGGCCGTCGGGTCGCCGCCGGCCTCGCGTTCGTTGTGGCCGGTCGCGAGGACGGTCGTGCCGTCGGCGGCCAGCACGACGGCGCCCACGGGGACGTCCCCGCCCCGGGCGGCCAGGACGGCCTCTTCCAGGGCGAGCCGCATCGCGGCCCGCCAGCGGTCACGTACGGGGTCGGCGGCCACGGAGGTCGTCTCGGCGGCCTCGCGGGCCGGACCCGGTTCCGGTGCGGTCAGCGGACGGTCTCCAGGACCTCCGAGGCGCCCAGGGCCTCGGCGATCTCGGTGAGCGCGTCCTCCGTCAGCGACTTCAGCTCCTTCTCGGTGACGCCTAGGTCGTCGAGGATGGCGGGGTCACCGACCGGGCCGTGCGGGACGGCCTCGGCGGCGGAACCGGCGCCGGGGTCGTCGTCGGCGGCCTCGTCGTCCTCGCCGTCCTCGGTGCCGTCGAGGTCGAGGGCGTCGAGGTCGTCACCGGCGTCCCCGTCCCGGCCGAGCAGTTCGTCGGTGAGCAGGATCTCGCCGTACGAGCTGCGGGCGGCAGCGGCGGCGTCGGACACGAAGATGCGAGGGTCTTCCTCACCGTCGACGCGGACCACGCCGAACCACGAGTCCTCCTGCTCGATCAGCACGAGCACCGTGTCCTCGTCGGGAGAGGCTTCCCGGGCCAGGTCGGCCAGATCCGACAGGGTCTCCACATCGTCGAGCTCTGTGTCGCTCGCTTCCCACCCGTCTTCGGTGCGCGCGAGCAGTGCGGCGAAGTACACCGTGACTCTCCCACTGGTAGGCGTGCCGGTTGGGGGTCCCCCCGGCGGAGGTTACGGGCGGAGAGAGCTGTGCTCCGAGCCCCACCCACTCGGAATCGTGGCAGAAACAAGGCGTTCAGGGGACGTCTTCGGCTCCCTGTGTCCGGCTGTTTTGATCGCGGGTCGGTACGTAGGTCCACAAGCAACTCACCAGCGCACTCGTTGCCGCCACGAGCGGGATCGTACGCGGCTTTCGGATGCGTCCACGCACACCCACCCCTCGCAACGCCCGAGAGGTCGGCGATCTGCCCCGTGCGGGCCAGGGGCGGAGGGCTACCAGCGGAACGTGCGCATACGCATCGCGTGTCGCAGGCGGGCGACCTTGGCCCGGCGCGGCTGGACGCGGTCGCGCAGCTCGCGGGCCTCGGCGAGTTCGCGCAGGAACTGGGCGCGTCGCCGACGGCGCTGGGCCTCGGTCTCCGGCGCCTCGTCCGCATCTCGTGCCTCGCGGTCAGGCAGGTCAGGCATAAGTCCACCACCCCGGTCCGTCCTCTCCACCTTCCCTCCGACGAGCGGTTTGATGCCAGCGAACGGCCCAATCGAGGGGGAGAGGGTCACCAGGCGTGCGGACGTCGGGCCGCTTCGGCCCGGTTACTGTTGTGGACATGCGTCTCCACGTCGTCGACCACCCCCTGGTCGCCCACAAGCTCACCGCGCTGCGCGACCGGCGCACGGACTCCGCGACCTTCCGCCGTCTCGCCGACGAGCTGGTCACCCTGCTCGCCTACGAGGCGACGCGTGACGTGCGCACCGAGGCGGTCGACATCCAGACCCCGGTCGCCTCGACGACCGGCGTCAAGCTCTCCCACCCGCGCCCGCTGGTGGTGCCGATCCTGCGGGCCGGCCTCGGCATGCTGGACGGCATGATGCGGCTGCTGCCGACCGCCGAGGTGGGCTTCCTGGGCATGATCCGCAACGAGGAGACGCTGGAGGCCTCCACGTACGCCACGCGCATGCCGGAGGACCTCTCCGGCCGTCAGGTGTACGTCCTGGACCCGATGCTGGCCACCGGCGGCACGCTGGTCGCGGCGATCCGCGAGCTGATCAGGCGCGGCGCCGACGACGTCACCGCCGTGGTGCTGCTGGCCGCCCCGGAGGGCGTCGAGGTCATGGAGCGCGAGCTGGCCGGCACCCCGGTCACCGTCGTCACGGCGGCCGTCGACGACCACCTCAACGAGCACGGCTACATCGTCCCCGGCCTGGGCGACGCGGGCGACCGGCTGTACGGGGCGGCCGAGTAGGAGCCGCCGCCGGCGCGCGGAGCTCCCTCCCGGCGGGTCCTTCCGCCCTCTCGGCGGTTCTCGGCCCTCTGGTTCTCGGCCTCTGGGTTCTCGGCCCTCTCAGCAGCTCTTCTTCGTGGTGGCCGTGGGCTGCGGCGCCGTCAGGGCGGTCAGTGCCCTGGTGGCGTCCGCCTGGCTGGTCAGCGCCTGGAAGCCGTTGCCGAGGATCAGGTCGATCGCGGTGCCCGTGCGGGCGGCGTCGGTGCGGCGCTCGGCGGTGGTGAGCTGGGTCGCGAGGACGGGCAGCGACGTGTTGAGCGAGGACGCGGGACCGAGCAGGACGCCGGTGCCGGGGACCTTCTTGTCGTACTGCTTGCTCGCGTTGCCCACCTCGCCGATCTTGAAGCCGCGCTTCTGGAGTTCGTCCGCGGTGGTCTTGGCCAGCCCGCTGCGGGTGGTGGCGTTGAAGACGTTGACGGTGATCTGCGCGGGGCGGGGCAGCGCGGCGGACGAGGCGGTGGCCGCGGGGCTCGACGCGGCGGGGCAGGACTTCTTCGACCCGGCCGCCGTGGCCGTGCCCCCGCCACCGGTGAAGACGTCGATGAGCTGCAGCGTCCCCCAGCCGGCCACGCCGAGCACGGCACCACAGGCGACCACCACGACCAGCAGTCGTCCACGCCGCCGGTGCGGGCGCATCCGGGGGTACTTGTCCCCCGTGATCCGGTACTTGCCGCCCATGCCCGGGGGAGTCAGCATGCTCATGGGCGCAGCGTAGTGCGCCCGGGCGGCCGTGCCTACTAGATGATCATTCGACACCCCTGAGAGGACCCGAAAGGGCCAACCCGTGCCCGCGTGGCGGCACGGGAGGGGGCGGGGCTGGGCGGGGCGCACGGCTCACGGGGCGGGCGCGAGCGCTGCGCGAGAGGCGCGGGAGCCGGTGGACCATCGCGGAGGACGAGGCGTCCCTCGTCGCTCGTCCCGGCCGTCCCTCAGTCCAGCTCCAGCACGCGCGCGTGCAGCACCTGCCGCTGCTGGAGCGCGGCGCGCACGGCGCGGTGGAGGCCGTCCTCCAGGTAGAGGTCGCCCTGCCACTTCACGACGTGGGCGAAGAGGTCGCCGTAGAACGTGGAGTCCTCGGCGAGGAGTGTTTCCAGGTCGAGCTGCTGCTTGGTGGTCACCAGCTGATCGAGGCGGACCGGGCGCGGCGCGACGTCCGCCCACTGCCGGGTGCTTTCCCGGCCGTGGTCGGGGTACGGCCGGCCGTTTCCGATGCGCTTGAAGATCACACGGAAAGCCTACCGGTCCTGACGTTCCGGGCGCAGCCATGGCGACCGAGTGTGACGCCGGAAAAGACGTGATGAACCAGGGCGAAACGGGAAGGGCGGGCTGTCCGGGAGGGTTGTCGGCGACGTCCTTCCGTCCGGCCGCGCGCCGTACACAGGCTGTGGACGGGGGCCGGGGGCGCTTCCCGGTGCCGCAGGGCGGAGGCGGTGGCGCCGCCTCCGCCGCCGTGTCAGCGGCCCCGGTCGCTCTTCGGGCCCGGCTGGCGCTTTTCCTGGTCGGTGGTCCTCATCTGCGGTTTCGGTGTGCTGCGCGCGGCCTCCGCGCGCAGCAGGGCGCGCAGGACCGCGTACGGATCGGTGGGCATGGCTGGTTCCCTCGCATGTTCCTTCGCGTGGTCGTGTGCGGTGCACTGGCCGACTGGGTGGCGAGGGGCGGTCAGCAGCGCAGGACCACGGTGCGCAGGGCGTCCAGGGCGTGCGGCGGCCCGGGCGGCACGGGGAGCGGACGGCCCGGCGGGACGCCGGGCGCCGGCTCCGGGCGGGGCGCCGGCCGCGGGGGCGGTGCGGTGCGGGGGGAGGCGCCGGGGAGCGGCCGCGGGGCCGTGTCCAGGGTGTCGTACTCGGTGATCTCGGCGGCCACGGGCGGTGTCTCGGCCGGCCCGGCGGGGACGACCGGTACGAGGACGGCGAGCAGCAGCGCGACGACCCGTAGCCGGGCGCGGCCGGGCGGGAGGCTTCGTGTGCTGCTCATGGGAGGTCATCTCCCCGCGACACGCCGGGCGTTCAGCACGTCGGACGCGAGAACCGCCCGTTCGGCTCACAGGGTGCGGGGGATCTGCCGGGCCCGGGCCCGGATACGGACCGCGGTGGCGGTCTCGACGACGCCGACCACCACCAGCCAGATCCCGCCGACGAGGGTGAGCACGGCGACCGACTCGAACGGCGAGTCGATCAGCACGATCCCGCCGACGAAGGTGACGGCCCCGAGGAAGATCTGCCAGCCGCGCGCGGGCATGGCCCGGTCGGAGACGGCGGCCAGGGTCTGGGTGATCCCGCGGATCACCCAGCCGATGCCGATCCACAGGGCCAGCAGCAGGACGGACCGCATCGGACCGCGGAAGCAGAACAGGCCCAGCAGGATCGACAGGGTGCCGCTGATGAAGGCCAGGACGCGCAGCGAGGTCGTCCTGTGGGTGCCGAAGGCCGACACGAGCTGGAAGACGCCGCTGACGACGAGGTAGACGCCGAAGAGGACACCGGCCGCGACCAGGGAGGCGCCCGGCCAGCCCAGGACGAGGACCCCGAGGACCAGTGAGGCGATCCCGGTGACCAGGACGACCTGCCAGGCCATCCGGGACAGGGTGTGCAGGGGGCCCTCGATGGGCGGCTCGGGTTCATGGGCGTGCGGCGCGGTCGCGGACGGGGCGGCGGCCGGCGAGTGGTGGGCGTGGACCTTGCGGTCGTCGTACTCCGGACCCCAGGGGGAGCCGGTCGGTGGCTCGGTCATGATCCATGCTCGACCCGGCCCCGAGCCACCCGCCACCCGGGACGGGGCAACCGGCTGAGGGGCGTGCCGCCGGGGCGGGGGGAGTGCCTGCCGCCCGGGGGCGGGGTCGGGCTCCGCCTCCTGCCCGGGGGGCGGCTCTCTCGCCCCGGGCCGGTCAGTCGGCTGACGCCTGTTTGCTGGCCTTGGCCGCTGCCTTCATCTCCTGCTTGTGGGCCCGCACCTTCGCCAGCGACTCCGGGCCGGTGATGTCGGCGACGGAACGGAAGGACCGGGGCTCGCCGTAGGCGCCGGCCGCCTCGCGCCAGCCCTTCGGCTGCACGCCGAGCTGCTTGCCGAGCAGGGCGAGGAAGATCTGGGCCTTCTGCTTGCCGAAGCCCGGCAGTTCCTCCAGCCGTGCGAGCAGCTCCCCGCCCGTGTCCACACCCTCCCAGACGGCGCTCGCGTCACCCTCGTAGTGCTCGACGAGGTACTGGCACAGCTGCTGGACACGCTTGGCCATGGAGCCCGGGTAGCGGTGCACGGCCGGCTTCTCCGCGAGCAGGGCGGCGAAGGCATCCGGGTCCTGTGCGGCGATCTCGTGCGCGTCGAGGTCGTCCGCGCCGAGCCGGTCCGCGATCGTCCGCGGGCCCTTGAACGCCCACTCCATGGGCACTTGCTGGTCCAGCAGCATCCCGACCAGCGCGGCGAGCGGCGAACGCCCGAGGAGCGCGTCGGCCTCGGGGTCCTGGGCGAGGTGAAGGGTGACGTCCATGACTCCGATCATGCCGCCTGCGGGGTCACGTCGCCCGCCAGTACCCCAGCGCGTGCACCCGCTGCCGGGGAACGCCGAGGTCCTTGCGGACGTACGACGCGAGGGTGCGGGTGGTGGCCGTGTCGCTGGTGATCCAGACGTACGGGTCCGGGGCGTCCCGCAGCAGCTCCGGGAGCTCCTGGCGCACCCGCTCGACGAGGTGCGCGCCGGAGTCCCGCCGGGGCACGTGGCGCACCTCGTGCAGGGCCGGGTCCGTGTGGAACGGCAGGCCGTCGGGGGACCCCTCGTACCAGACCGTCACCGGCGACGAGCGGAACTCGTCGAGCAGGGAGTTGAGCGCGGGCAGCGACGCGGGGTCGACGACGGCGAAGACGTGCGAGGGCTCGGGCCGGGGCCGCTCGAAGCCGGTGCCCTGCACGGTCGCCTCGATGGTGTCGCCGGGCTTCGCCGCCCGCGCCCAGTCGGCGGCGGCACCCTCGTGCAGGGCGAACTCCAGGGAGAAGGTGCCGGCCGCCGGGTCGGGGTCGACCAGCGTGAACGCCCGCTGGTGCGGCTTGCCCGCGTGGGTGAACCACAGCCGGATCCACATCGTCGGGTGGATGCCGGTCGCGGCGAGCAGGCCGCCGTCGGTGAGGTGCAGCCGGCGGTAGTCCGGGGTGACGTCCTCACCGCCCGTGACGGTGAGGGTGAAGTCCTTCGCCCGCATCAGCCTGAGGACCGCGCCCTCCCAGCCCCGCCCCTGCGCCATGGCCCTTCACCTCTCGCGTACGATTCCTGCACCGATTGATTAGGTGAGGCTAACCTAAAGTGCGGAGGGGTCACAGGGGTGGCGAGCGAGACCGACAGATCTGACGGCGTCTACCGGGACACCTGGGGCATTCCCCACCTGCGCGCGGGCAGTGCCCTGGAACTCGCCCGCCTCCAAGGGCTGGTCACCGCCCGCGACCGGGCCTGGCAGCTGGAGGTCGAACGCCACCGCGCCCGCGGCACCTCGGCGTCCTTCCTCGGCCCCGAGGCGCTCCCCTGGGACCGCTTCGTCCGCCGCGTCCGCCTCGACGACACGGCCCGACGCTGCTTCGCCACCCTGGAGGAACGCGACCCCGAGACCGCCGACTGGGTGCGGGCCTACGTCGACGGCGTCAACGAAGGCCTCACCGCGACCGCCGACGCGGTCACCGCCGGCGGGCACGGAAGCACCGGCGCGGGCGGCGCGGTCGGCACCGTCGACGTGCGCGGCACCGCGGACGCCGGCCCGCAGGCCGCCACCGACCCGGCCGCCCCGGATCCGCGCCGGACCGTCGGCACCGTCCCCCCGTACCCGGATCCGCACGCCACCGCCGGCGACGCCACCGCCGGCGACGCCACCGCCGGCGACGCCCCCGCGGGCCCGCGCCTCGGTCCCGCCCCCGAGTTCGCCCGAGTCGGCCTCGTCCCCGGCCGCTGGGAGCCCTGGACCCCGCTCGCCGTCTGGCTCTCCACCCACATCCTGTTCGCCGGCTTCCCGGCCAAGCTGTGGCGCGAGGAGGCCGTCCGCCACCTCGGCCCCGAGTCCGTCGGCCTGTTCGCCACCGACGGTCCCGGCACCTCCGGCAGCAACGGCTGGCTGGTCGGCGGCGAGCGCACCGGCACCGGGCAGGCCGTCATCGCCGGCGATCCCCACCGCTTCATCGAGGACCCCGGCGTCTACCAGCAGATCCGGCTGGCCTGCGACGAGTTCGACGTCGTCGGGCTCGCCGTGCCCGGTGTCCCCGGCATCGCCCACTTCGGCCACACGGGCACGGTCGCCTGGGCCATCACCAACGCCATGGCCGACTACCAGGACCTCTACCGCGAACGGCTGCGCCGCACCGGCGCCGGTGTCGAGGCCCTCGGCCCCGACGGCACCTGGCGGCGGGTCGCCCGGCACACCGAACTCGTCCGCGTGGCGGGGGAGGAGACGGTGGAGGTCGAGGTGCTGGAGACCGAGCGCGGGCCGGTGATCGCCGGCGGGCCCGAGGGCCTCGACGACGGCACTCCGCTCGCCCTCGCCCTGCGCTACCCGCCCCGCGTCACGGGCGACCTCGGCTTCAGCGCCCTGCTCCCGCTGCTGCGCGCACGCCGGGTCGCCGACGTCGACCGTGCCTTCGACGTCTGGGCCGAGCCGGTCAACGTCGTCCAGGCCGCCGACACCGAGGGCGGCCTGCTGCACCGGGTCGCGGGCAGGGTCCCCGTACGGTCCGAGGCCAACCGGACGCGGCTCGTGCCCGCCTGGGAGCCCGGCCACGAGTGGACCGGCTGGCACGAGATGCCCCACGCGGGACTGACCGACGGCGTCGCGGTCATGGCCAACCAGCGGGGCCCCGCCGTGGACCTGGGCGTCGAGTTCGCCCCGCCGCACCGCGCCGACCGCATCCGCGAGCTGCTGTCGCAGCGCCGGGAGTGGTCCGCCGACGACATGTCCGCGATCCACACGGACACCCACCTCGCGTCCGCCGCCCCCCTGCTCGACCACCTCGCCGCCCTCGACGACCTGACCGGCCCGGCGGCCGGGCTGCGCGACCGCCTGCTGCGCTGGAACCGCCGCATGGACGCCGACAGCCGGGAAGCGGCCGTCTTCGCCGCCCTGCGCAGCGCGCTCGTCCGCCGCCTGGCCGCCCAGCCGGCCTTCGCCGCCCTGACCACCCCGCCCGCCTACCCCGAGGTCCTCCTCCCCTGGCTGAACCTCGTCGCCCGCGTCGGCTTCGCCCTCGAACACCTCCTGCGCGCCGAGGAGCTGTACGGCATCGACCGGCCGGCCCTGGTCAGGGAGGCCGTCGAGGAGGTCGCCGGGCAGCCGGCCGGCCGCTGGGGCGACACCCACCGCCTCGCCGCCTGGCGGGCCCTGCCCGACCCCGCACCGCAGGCCCCGGCCCTCTCCGGCGACCACGACTGCGTGCTGTGCACGTCGGCCGTGCCGGGCTGGACGGACCTCGCCGCCCGCGGCCCGGCCGCCCGCTACGTGTGGGACCTGGCCCGGCGCGAGAACAGCCGCTGGGTCGTCCCCCACGGCGCCTCGGGCCACCCCGACAGCCCCCACCACCACGACCAGCTCCCCCTCTGGCTCACGGGCGAGCTGGCCCCGGTCGTCACCGACTGGGCGCACCTGACGAAGGAGAGCGATGTCTGACCCGTACGTCCACGAGGAGACCGTCGACGGCTTCGGCACCGTCGGCATCCGGCCCCTCGACGCCGAGGGCGACGCGGACGTCGTCCACCGCTGGGTGAGCGAGGAGCGCGCCGCGTTCTGGGGCATGAACGGCCTGACGAGGGAGCAGGTCGCCGAGATCTACGCCCACATGGCCGGCCTCGACACCCACCACGCCTTCCTGGTGGAGCTGGACGGCATCCCGGTCGCCCTGCTCCAGACGTACGAGCCGACGGAGGACCGGGTCGGCGAGTGCTACCCGGTCGAGCCCGGCGACATCGGCGTGCACGTCCTCCTCGCGCCGGCCGGTGAGGGGGGCGCGCGGCCGGGCTGGTCGACGGCGCTGATGGGCGCCTTCACGTCGTACGTGCTGCTCGGCCTGGACCGGCGGCGGATCGTGGTGGACCCGGACGTGCGCAACGACAAGGCGGTCACGCGTTTCCTCCGGCAGGGCTTCGAGGCCGGGCCGGTCGTCACGCTGCCGGAGATCGACCTGCCGGACGTGTACCTGCCGGAGAAGAAGGCCCAACTGGCGTTCCTCCGACGGGAGGTAGCCTTCCCCGGGTGACTGCCCAAGGCCCGGTGACCCCCGAAGCCCTCGTCGCCCACTACGGGATGGAGCCGATCCCCCGTGAGGGCGGACTGTTCCGGCGTACCTGGGCGGGGCCCGAGCGGGCCGACGGACGCCCGGAGGGCTCGGCGATCGTCGCCCTGCTCACCGCGGACGACTTCTCGGCCCTGCACCGCCTGCCCACCGACGAGGTCTGGCACTTCTACCTCGGCGACCCGCTGGAGCTGCTGCTCCTCGCCCCCGACGGCACCTCGCGGACGGCGGTGCTGGGCCCCGACGTCCTCGGCGGGCAGCAGCCGCAGCTCACCGTCCCCGCGCGCACCTGGATGGGCGCGCGGGTGGCCGCCGGCGGCGCGTGGACCTTCTTCGGCTGCACCATGGCCCCCGGTTTCACCTACGGGGACTACGAACACGGGGACGCGGCCGACCTCACGGCGCGCCATCCGGACCGGGCCGCGCTGATCGGGGAACTCTGCCGTCCATGACGTTGCTGGCGGGTCAGGTGGCCCTCATCACCGGAGCGAGCGGCGGACTCGGCCACGGGATCGCGTTGCGGTTCGCCCAGGAGGGCGCCCAGGTGGCGCTCCACTGCCGTACGGGCGGGGCGGCGGTGCGTGACCTCGCCCGCCGGCTCGTCGGGTCGGGGAGCCGGGTGGTCGTCCTCCAGGCGGACCTCTCCCGCCCGCAGGAGTGCCGACGGCTCGTGCGGGAGGCCGCCGAGTGGGGCGGGGGACGGCTGACGGCCCTGGTCAACACCGCGGGCGTGCAGCCCGTACAGCCACTGGAGGCGATGACGGCCGCGGACTGGCGGACCGTCGTGGACACCAACCTGACCAGCGTCTTCGCCTGCACCCAGGCCGCGGCCGAGGTGATGCGGGAGCAGCGCGGCGGACCGGGCGCAGGCCGGGCCGGCGGGCCGGGCGGCACGGTCACCCACATCGCCTCGGTCGAGGCCCGGATGCCCGCCGAGGGCCACGCCCACTACTCGGCCTCGAAGGCCGCGGTCGTGGCGCACGCCCGGGCGGCGGCGCGGGAGTACGGGGCCTGGGGCATCCGCGTCAACACCGTCTCGCCCGGCCTGATCGAACGGGAGGGCCTGGCCGAGGCCTGGCCCGAGGGGGTGCGCCGGTGGCGGGAGGCGGTCGCGGTCGGCCGGCTGGGCCGTCCCGAGGACGTCGGCGACGCCTGCGTCTTCCTCGCCTCGCCGCTCGCCTCCTGGATCACCGGCCACGACCTGGTGGTGGACGGCGGGGCGTCCGCGCGGACGACGTGGTGAGCAGGACCGCGCCCCCGTCCGTACGTAACCCCGAGCACACGAGTCCGAGGTACGGAGCGGTGACGTGAGCGAGGGGCGCGATGACGGGCGACGAGGCGGCACGACAGGGGCGACCGGAACCACAAGGACCACAAGGACCGCACAGCCCTCCGGACGCGGCGGCCGTCGACTTCGGGGGCTGGTGCTGTTGGGCACCCTGCTGGGCCTGTTCCTCTTCGCGGGCGCGGGCCAGGCGTCGGCCCACGCCGCCCTCCGCGGCGCCGACCCCGCCGACGGATCCGTCGTCGAGACCGCTCCCCGCAGCATCACCCTGACCTTCACCGAGTCCGTCGGCCTGCTCGACGACTCCTTCCGCGTCCTCGACCCCGACAACCGGCGGGTCGACACGGACACGGCACGGCACGCCGACGGCCGGGCGGACACCGCGCGGGTCACCCTGCCCGGGAAGCTCGGCACCGGCACCTTCACGGTGGCCTGGCGGGTGGTCTCCGCGGACGGCCACCCGATCGCCGGCGCCTTCACCTTCTCCGTCGGCGAACCGTCCGCGACGCGCGCTCCCCTGCCCACCGGCTCCGTCGAGGACCCGGCCACCGCCGCCCTCTACAAGATCGGCCGCTATCTGGCGTACGGCGCGGCGGCCCTCCTCATCGGCGCGGCGCTCTTCGTCGCCGTCTGCCGGCCGACGGACGCGCGTTCCCTGCGCAGACCGCTCGTGGCGGGCTGGTCGGTCTTCACCGGCTCGACCGTCCTGCTGCTCCTGCTTCGCGCCCCCTACGAGACGGGGGCCGGCCCGTCCCGGGCCCTCGACCCGTCCGCCCTGGCCGGGACCCTGTCCGGCCGCCCGGGCCTCGCCCTGGTGGCCCGGCTGGCCCTGCTGGCGGTGGCCGCCGTCCTCCTCGTACGACAGCGCGGGCGCGAGCGGGTCGCGCGCCCCACCCTCGTCACCGGCGCCGTCCTCGCCGTGGGCCTGGCCCTGACCTGGGCCGCCGCCGAGCACGCGTCGGCCGGGATCCAGGTCCCGGCGGCGATGACCTCCTCGGTGCTGCACCTGCTGGCGATGGCGGCGTGGCTCGGCGGCCTGGCGGCCCTGCTGACCCTCCTCCACCACGGCGCCCTCCAGGCCACCGTGGCCGCCCGCTTCTCCCGGCTGGCCGCCGCCTCGGTGGCCGTCCTTGCGGTGACCGGCGTCTACCAGTCCTGGCGCGGGCTCGGCTCGCCCGACGCGCTGACCGACACCCCGTACGGCCGGCTCCTGCTCGCCAAGCTGGCCGCGGTGGCGCTGCTGCTGGCGGCGGGGACGCGGTCCCGCCGGTGGACCGACCGCCTGGCGAGAGCGGAGGCGCACGGCACGACGGCGGAACGGACGACAGCAGACGGCACGACGACGGAAGGGACGACGGCGGTGACGGAGGCGGTGACCGAGACGGAGACGGAGGCGCAGAGGCAGACGGAGGCGAAGGCACAGGCGCAGGCAAAGGCACAGGCGGCAACGGAGAAGGTGACCGTGGCCGCGGCCACGGTCGTGAAGACCCCCGCGCCGGTACGGCAGCGCATCCCGCAGCCGGTGGGCGGCCCCCCGCTGCCCGACGAACCCCCGGCCGCCGACCCGCCGCTCACGCCGGCCGAGGACGCCCACCGCCGCGCCCTGCGCCGCTCCGTCCTGGCCGAGGTCGTCGTCTCGGTCGTGGTGCTGGGCCTCACGACCGTCCTGACCGGCACCCTCCCGGCCCGGGCGGAGGCCGAGGCGGCGACCGCCGAACAGGCGACCGGCCTGCCCGTCGCCTCCGTCACCACGGTCCCCTTCGACACCGGCGTCCCCGGCACCCCCGGCGCCCGCGGCACGGTCCAGATCACCCTCGACCCCGGCCGCGTCGGCGCCAACTCCGTCCAGGCCGTGGTCTACGGCCCCGACGGCGGCCTGGCGAGCGTTCCCGAGCTGCGGCTGTCCTTCACCCTCCCCAGCCAGGACATCGGCCCCCTCGACGCCAAGCTCACCGATCGCGGCGGCTACTGGGCCGCGACCTCCCTCAACCTGCCCATCCCCGGCGACTGGGAGATGAGGATGACGGTCCGGACGTCGGAGATCGACCAGGTGAGCGAGACGGAGACGGTCCGGATCACGCGCTGAGGCAGGTGGTCAGGGGGTGACGGCGGCGGGCCGGGGGGTGCCGTGGAAGACCTGCCGGGTGTGCCAGGCCCGGTGGGCGGCCGCGACCGGCGGTGTGCCCGGCTGCGGGCCGAGCAGCGGACGGCCCGCCAGCGATGTCACGTGCTCACGGGCGGCGGTGCTGTGCCCCACGAAGCGCTGCGAGACCAGGACGCGGTGTCCGTCACCGACACCCAGGACGCCCTTGTCGAACAGCTTGTGGTGCAGCGCGCACAGGCACAGCCCGTTGTCGACGTCGTCCGGGCCGTCGAAGGCCCACCAGCGCACGTGCGCCGCCTCCAGCCCGACCGGCGTCGCCCCCACCCTCCCGTCGTAGCCGCAGAACGCGCACCGGTACTCGTAGGCGGTCAGCACCAGCTCCCGCATCCGGCGGTCCCGCTGCCGCCGCCCGGCCGCCACCGGCACGGTCTCCGCGAGCGCCGGCTCCAGCCCCACGGCTTCGCACAGTTCGCCGTGGAGCGACGGCGGGAAGTGCAGATCGAGCAGGGCACGCGCCATCCTGGCGAGCAGCGAGGGGTCACGCCGCAGCGCGACCCTCAGCTCCGGTACGAGCCGCCCGGCCGCGCCGGCCGCGCGCAGCTCCAGGACGCCGGTGCCGGGACTGCCGGGCCCGCGGTCGGTGCGCACCTCCCACACCCCGTCACTGACCAGGTGGTGGAAGGGGTAGGCGGGCGAGGTCCGGTTGCCGGGCCCGTACTCGGCCAGCAGCCGCTTCAGATCCTCCTCCACCGCGGTGTACCGCAACTCGCCGTCGGCGTCCTCCTGGAACCGTCCGAGGGCGTACAGGAGCAGAAGGGGCTTGTGGGGAGCGCGTACCCCGTTCCCGGTCCACTGCCTCAGCTTCGTGACGCGCTCCAGCCAGTCCATGACCGGCGATCGTAGCGACGCCCCGCCGGGGGAGCGGGCCCGGAGTGCGCGGGCGGGGAACGCGTGAGATCAGTGGAGGGAGACACGCGTCGCCGCGCGCGCAGCGCCCCCGAGGAGGCGTCATGGACCCGAGCCGTTTTCCCTCCGTGCCCGGGGCCCACGGCGGCCGCCGCGCCGAGGAGGACGTCCGCCATGCCTGAGCTGCCGGACGTCGAGGGATTCCGCAAGACGCTCGCCTCCTGCGCCAAGGGCAGGGTCATCCGGCGCGTCGAGGTGCGCGACGCGGGGGTCCTGCACGGAGTGAGCGGGCGGCGGCTGCGGGACGCGCTGGAGGGCCGGCGCTTCACCGAGCCGCAGCGGCACGGGAAGTGGCTGCTGGCCCGCACCGGCGACGGCCCGATCCTCGTGCTGCACTTCGGCATGACCGGCCGGCTGGTCTGCGGCCGCCCCGACGACGCCGTCGAGGCCCACGACCGCGTCCTGTTCACCGTGGCCGGCGGCCACCAGCTCCGCTACCGGGACCAGCGCAAGCTCCAGGGCCTCTGGCTGGCCGACGACGACTCCGACGTCGAGGGGCTGCTGGCCGGTCAGGGCCCCGACGCGATGGCGGTGGACCGCGAGGAGTTCGAGGCCGCGCTCTGCGCACACCGCGGCAAAATCAAGACCGTCCTCACCGACCAGTCCGTCCTGGCCGGGCTCGGCAACCTGCTCGCCGACGAGATCCTGTGGCGCGCCGGGCTGCGCCCCGCGGACCGGGCGAGCGACCTCACCCAGGCCGAACGCCGTCGCCTGTACACGCACATGCGCCGCACGCTGCGCCTCGCGGTCACCGCCGGCTGCGTCCCGCCGCGCGACTCCTGGCTGACCGGTCACCGCGACGACCCCGCCCCGGCCTGCCCGCGCTGCGGCGGCCCCCTGCGCCGGACCCGGATGGCGGGCCGCGGCACGGTGTGGTGCCCGCGCTGCCAGCCGGACGGGTCCTGAGCGCCGGCCCCCTCGGCCCCTGGCGGGTCGGATCCCGGCACCTGCGTACGCGTAGGGATGTGCCGGCCGGCCCTTCGGGCATCGTCGCGGACCGCGTCGGCTGCGGCAACGCCACCTGTCGAACCTGCGAGCGTGCACGGCCGGGGGGTGCCGGGCGAGGGTGTGGACGGGGCCGGGTGGGCGGCGCGGGCGGACCGCCGCCGACCCGGCCGTGAAGCGGCGATCAGTCCGCGCCGATCCGGCCATGGCCGACTCGCGCCCTTCTCGCGCCGGCCGACGCTGCTCAGACTGCCGTACACGGACCTGTCGGGGAGGGACTGCGAACGTGGCTGGGCGTGGGCGGGGTGCGGCTGGGCGTGGACGGGGCACGATTGGCCGTGGGCGGGGTGCGGCGGGGCGTGGGCGGGGCGCGGCGGCCCGCAGGCGGCGGGCGGCACGGCTGAAGGCGGTGGCCACGGGCGGCGGCCTGGTGCTGGTCCTGCTGGTGGTGTCCTGGTCGGCCGTGTGGCCGTACGTCACGGCGGCCCTGCTCCTCGGCGGTGCCGCGGCGGCGGGATGGTGGCTGTGGCGCACGGACCGGCTGCTGCGCGGCCGGGACCGTCTGTGGCGGCAGGAGGAGGCGGTGAGGGCCGGTCACCGGACGCTCGCCGAGGTGGACGCGATGACCGGCACCGAGTTCGAGGAACTGGTCGCGAGCCTCTGCCGACGGGACGGGTGCACGGACGTGCGGCGGGTGGGCGGCGCGAACGACCACGGAGCCGACGTCCTCGCGCGCCTCCCCGACGGGCGGAGCGTGGTGATCCAGTGCAAGCGCTACGCGCCCACCAGCACGATCGCCAGCCGTGAGCTGCGCGATCTGCTGGGCGCCAAGGTGCACTTCGGAGCCGACCTGGCCGTCTTCGTCACGACCACGCGCTTCAGCCGCCCCTCCGAGAAGTTCGCCGTGCACCACGGCATCCTCGCCGTCCACCGCGATCACCTCGGCCTGTGGAACAACGGCACCTCCCTGCTCTCCCTGACCGCGGTGAACGGCCGGGGACAGGGCGACCTCCGCCACCGGTCACGCTGGAAGCAGGCGTACGGCAAGTGACCGGCCGCGGGCGACGGCGCGCCCCGACGCATCGCGCACCGCCCTGCGCCCCACTGGCGCCTGGCGCACCGCCGCTCCGCCCCACTGGCGCACTGGCGCCGGGACGAACGCCGAGGCCGCGCGGGTGTGACGGGACATCGACGGAGCGGGGGAGCGGGAGGGAGCGTGAGGGGCCCCGCGAGGTGGCCTGTCACTGCCAGGGGCTATTGTCCGCCTGCTTGTCTCGTTCTTTTTCACAGGAGCTCCATGCGCCTCAAGCAGGTCTCGCTCGCCGCGGCCCTCTCCCTCGTCGCCGGGCTGACGACCGCCGCCGTCGGTCTCACCGGCTCGGCCGCCGTCGCCGACAGCACGGCGGCGCTGCCGCTGTCCGGCTACGCGGACATGCTGGTCGACCCCGCTCACCGGCACGTCTTCTTCAGTCAGGGCGCCGGCTCGACCGGCATCCTGGTCACCGACCTGTCCGGCGCCCCCGTCGGCACCATCGCCGGCGAGCAGGGCGCCACCGGACTGGCGCTCTCCCCCGACGGCGGCACGCTGTACGCGGCGCTGGCGGACGGTGACGCGATCGCCGCCATCGACACGGCGACGCTCACCGAGACCGGCCGCTGGTCCACCGGGACCGGCAGCGCCCCGGTCTCCGTCGCCGTGGCGGGCGGCCGGGTCTGGTACGGATACACGGCCGACGGCAAGGGCGCCATCGGGTCGGTCGACCCGTCCGCCGCCGCCCCGGCGGCGACCCCTCAGCCCGCCATGTCGCACTGGTCGGTCGCACCGCAGCTCACCACGGGCGGCGGCGTGCTCGCGGCCGAGGAGCCGCAGCAGAACCTCAGCCACGTGGCCACCTTCGACGTCTCCTCCGGCGCCCCGTCGGTCGAGGCCGACACCCTCGTCCACGGCGGCACGGCGACCGGGTTCGAGGTCACCGGCGACGGCACGAAGGTGCTGCTCGCCGCCCCGCAGCAGCCCGTCCTGAAGGCGTACCGCAGCTCGGACCTCGCCGCCGCCGACCCCGCCGGGTACTTCACCGGCGGTGTCGGCTCCGCCCCGAACGCGGTCGCGGCCGACACCGACGGCACGATCGCCGTCGCGGGCACCTCCGGCGTCTACCTCTACGCCGGCTCGAACACCCTCGCCGCGAACCGCGTCACCTTCCCGTCCGGCACCACCGTCGCCCCCGACGGCCTGGAGTGGGGAGCCGACGGCACGACGCTCTACGCCGTCACACGGGACTCCTCGGGCGCCCACACCCTCAACGTGCTCAGCGCCGCCAAGCTGACCGACACGCAGCTCTCCCTGGAGCACCCGAAGTACGCGGTCCCCACCGAGCAGTACACGATCACCGGCGCGCTGAGCACCCGCGGCTCCCTGCCGGTCGGCGCGCCGCTCCAGGTCACCCGCGACGGCACGGCCCTGCCCGACGCCACGGTCGGCACGGACGGGACGTTCGCCGTCAGCGACACCCGGCAGGACGAGGGCACGTACACCTACCAGGTGTCGTACGCCGGTGACGCGACGCACCGGGCGGCGACGGCCTCGCTGACGGTGCACGTGGCGAAGCTGCCGACCACCCTCCTGGGCCCGGACCTCACCTCGGCGAGCCCCGGCTCGGTCGTCTTCACCGGCGCGCTCTTCACCCAGCTGGGCTTCGGCAGCCTCCCCCAGGGCACCACCGTCCAGGTGGCCCGGAGGAACGACGACACCCAGGAGACGGTGCAGCTCCCGTCCGTCCAGGTCGACCCGGCCACCACCCGGTTCACCGTCACCGACGCCCCGGGCAGCCCCGGACGGTTCACCTACATCCTGTCGTACGCCGGTGACGCCACCCACCAGCCGACAGAGGCCGGCATGAGCTTCGAGGTCTCCCGGTACGCCCCGGCCCTGACGCTGAACGCCCCGGCGACCGCGACCCGCGGCGCCGCGCTGTCCTTCGGCGGCAAGCTCGGCGACGCCCCCTACGGCAGCGGCCAGACGGTCACCGTCTCCCGCACCGACGCCGCCCACACCACGACGCCGGTGAAGTGGACCGTGCCCGTGGCCGCCGACGGCACGATCACCGTGAAGGACACCCCGTCCATCGGCGGCGCCAACACCTACACGGTGAGCTACCCGGGCGACGCCTCCCACCAGCCGGCCACCTCGTCCGCGATCGTCCAGGTGTCCCGCGCGGCGACGGCCGTGACCGTCACCACCAACGCGTCCACGTACGCGTACGGCGCGACGGCCACCGTCCGCGCGCACCTCGGCACGACGTACAACGGCCGCACGGTCTCGATCTACGCCACGCCCCACGGCGGTACGAAGACGTTGGTCAAGACGGGGACCGTGGACGCCAACGGCAACCTGACGGCCACGTACAAGATGACCCGCAACACGACCTTCACGGCGTCCTTCGCGGGCGACTACCGCTACGCGCCGGCGACGGTCACCCGCGTCGCCAACGCCTACGTGAAGGTCGCGACGACGCTCGGCGGCTACTACACGAGCACCACGTACAGCGGCATCACCTACCGCGTCTACCACCGCACGGTGAAGCCGACGGTGACCGCGACCGTGACGCCGAACAAGGCGGGCCAGTGCCAGCGCTTCCAGGTCCAGAAGTACTCCAGCGGAGCCTGGCGCACGCTCACCACGTCGGGCTGCTTCGCCCTGACCGCGAACAGCACCGCGAAGACCCAGCTGAGCCTCACCAACGCGCTCAACCAGAAGTTCCGGGTCCGCTCCCAGTACGAGCGCAGCAGCAAGGACAACACCAACCTGACCACGTGGGGCGGCTGGCTCTACCTCACCGTCAGGACCTGAGCCCTCCACAGGAGCCCCCAGCCGCCGGAAGACGGCCTGGGACCTGACGGGACAGACGGACACCGCCGAAGGGCCCCACCGCAAGCGGTGGGGCCCTTCGACATCGTGCCCGGTGAGGCACTGGCGGAGGATACGAGATTCGAACTCGTGAGGGGTTGCCCCCACACGCTTTCCAACTGTGTTGGTGGGGTCTCGGGTTTCGTTCAGGGGCGTTCACCTGCGTTGACGGAAACTGAGACGGAAGCGCGCCCCGCAGTTTCACGGCCTGAGCCGGTTCTCTTGAGGTCGAAGCAGATCAGCCCCATGGAGTGAGCGAGGGTCGCCGCATAGGCGGAGGCCTCCTCAGCCATGCTCCACCGCATCGGGAAGTAGATGAGTGGGCCGCACACCTCCCCGATCAACGGCCCCGTCGACCAGGGGGAGGTGTCCTCCACGTCCTCGCCAGTGTCGTCGTCGGGTAGGGGCATGCCGAGTTCGTGCAGGGCTTGAAAGTACAGCTCGCGGACCTCGGCCGCGTCGCTCCGGCGCGGCAGACCGGCAAGCTCGCGCAGGGCAGGAGAGTCACGCCCATCGACGAGAGCATGCGCAGCGAGCATGGGGAGTTCCTCAGGAGAGGAGTACCTCCGCTACGTACTGCCAAGCGCTGTACTGCAACCGGTCCATGCGCCCATCGTGCGGGCGGCAAGACGTCCTGGCCAGCCAGTTGTTGTTGTGGCCATCTTCTTGCCCTGGGTCTTGCCGGGGATCTTGATGACCTGCGTTTTCGCTCTTCAGGGGCGGTGGCCCCGCGCACTCGGTGGTCGTTGTTGGTCGTGATTGGCCACTGTCGAGCGGCGTCGGACGGCCCAGAGACGGCCCGGCCTTCGGCGCGCTCGACTGACGGCCGGCACCTTCGATGCGGCCCGTCTGGACCTCAACCGACGACAGTCCGCCACGACGGCGGGCGCGCTGACCGACCACGCACGCGTATGCCTCGCTGTACCCCAACCGGCCTCCGCCACGCTGCCGGTGCCGTCGACTGGAGCGAGCCACGACGGCCGGACCGTGACGACGATGCAGAAGCCCTTAGCTTGGGAAGCTCGGGTGCTTTCCCTTGTCCCGAGCTCTCGGCCCAACCGGCCGCACCACTTCGGCGGCGACTGCGGTCGATGGGCAACAGCGTTCCGTCGAGGATCAGATGCGCTTCCGTGCCGTCCCGCGAGCAGCGGTGGCAGCGCCCGAAGCCAGGCAGTCAGGACTTCGACGGCCCACAGCCGCTCCCCTTGAGCAACAGATGAAATCTGCGCATCTGCCGATCGAGGAGAAGGTGCACCTGCGAGAGGAATACCACTCCCGCCATGTGGTCACGTATCGCGCGTCAATCCCTAACCACGGGGGGAGATTCTCCTATATCCGGCCGCCGATTGTGCAGAATTCGCTGATAGAGGATATGATCCCGCCAGGCGCCATTGACGTAGAGATACTTCGACGCCCTGCCATAGAGAGCGAATCCGCACTTCTCCAAGACTCGCTGCGAGGCGCCATTTTCTGGCAGCGTTCCGGCCTCTATTCGGTGCAGAGAAAATTCCTCCCTGGCAACCTGGCATACGGCTTCGACAGCTGCAGTGGCGATCCCCCGTCCTGCACGCTCACGGTCGACCCAGTACCCAATACTGGCGCTGCACAGCGGCCCCAAGATGATTCTGGAGAGCGAAATGGCGCCGATGGGCTGACCGTGCTCAGTGAGTAGCCATTGCATGGCCCGGTCGGCATCACGTAGCGCAAGCAGGTTGGCCAGCCGGGAGCGCTGACCTGCTTCAGTGAAGAACCCCTCAGACCGGTCCGGCTCCCAAGGGAGCAGATACTCACGGTTTCGGGCAAGGGCTTCAGCGAGTTCTCTGGCGTCGTCCAAGCCCACCGCTCTCATCTCCACGCCCGGTGGCATCGAGCCCTCTGTGGTCATGCCAGTGCATCACAAGCGGGCAGTGTGCACGGGGCGGATCTGCTCCTGGACAGCCCGGCCACATCGAATCCGGAATCGCGCCACAGGTGAGCTGCGCCGGAAATCAAGTCGCACGGTCCGCTCATCAGTCCAGCCCTGGAGCCTGAATTCGGCATTGCCGATGTGGACCAGCCCGAATTGGGGTTCACCCGCGATGCACAGGACAAGTCGCCCGTCCTTGATCTCGACAGATCCTGGAAGGCTTTCTTCGGGGTCGGCCCCGCAGTCGTCCGACCAGTCGGGGAAGTTGGCCGGAACGTCGACTTCGCAGGTGAAGCCCTCCTCCTCGAAGGGGTGCAGAGGCACGGTTTCCCTGGCTAGCAGAACATCGCTCCACGCCAGTCGGGCCAGGTATTCGTCCGGGAAGAGACGCATGAGGGAAAGGGTTGGGACCGTGTCCACCACAAGGTGGATACGGCGTTCCTCACCTCTGTTCCTGGCAATGTGGAGACGATCGAAGTCCGCGTACCAGAGCCGTCCGGCTTCCCAGTGGTACGTCCTGCCATCCACGACGAGCTCGGCTCCGGGCTGGGTCACGACAGGGATGTGGAGGCGCAGGAACCCCCAAGGGAAATTGGTTTGCCCGTCGCTGTGCTCGTGGGTCTCCGCGCCAGCACCGAGCGCCATGAGGCGCGCGCTGTGGAGCGGGGCGGGAATGCTTGCGAGGACTTCCGCGTGGTAGGGACAGCGGTCCAGTACGGAGGTGTCCAGGTGATCCTCCAGGCCGGCACCGCCCGGGTCCGTGCGCAGCACGTCTCCATTCGGCGCCCGCAGTGGGATGATCTTCCAGTCGAAGGTGTCCTCCTGGCCAAGTCCGCCTTGATGAACCGGGCGGTTCGGTCGCCAGGTGAGATCGGAGAGAGCTTCGACTTCGGCAGCGAGCCGTGCGGCGTCGAAGCTCAGCCCGAGCGGGACGGCCGGCGGTAGCTGCCGCCAGCTTGCTTCGGCCCGAGGAGTCTGGACAGGAACGGACATGTGCGTGCCCTACCTTTCGGCGGTGGGGGTTGGTTGATGAGAACGGCTCGGGCTTTCGGTCCCGGTGGTCTTTGGCCCGGGCTCGGGCATGGGAGTCCTACCTCCCGACCGCCAGGGTCGCTTCCGTCCGGTGAACACCGCCGCCGTCAATGCGGCGATTCCCGCCCCGGCGAACACCCAGTGCATGGGCATCCAGTCGGCCATCACCCCGCCTAGCGCCAGGCCTGCGCCTTGGGTGGCGATCGAGCCCGCACCGGTGAGCGTCATGGCACGACCTCGGAGCGAGGCGGGCACACGCTCGATGAAGAGTTGGTCCAATGGCAACGCGAAGGCCGTTCCGACACCGCTGACGAACAGCAGCGCCAGCGCCATGGGGAGCGAGGGCGTGAAGACGAAGAACAGCAGAGGAATCACGGCGACAAGGAGGAGTGCCGGTACCCACCTTGTGCGCGCTTGGGGCCCCAGGAATCGCGCGACCGCGGCCTCGCCGATCACAGTGCCGACAGCAGGGAAAGCCAGCAGGAGGCCCACCGCCTCGGGGCCTCCGCCCAGGTGCGCCGCGTAAGGCGCGGCAAGTCCTTCCGGCAGCACGACGAAGGCCGTTGGCACCCACTGCAGAAGCAGAAGGCGGCGCAGTTCGGAGTCACCGAGGACCGAGCGGTTGCCCAGGATGGTCGCGCGCACGATGCCTGATGGGCGATCAACCTGACCAGCTGCGGCTGCCGGCCTCGGTCGCACCAACAGAGCCACTGCCGCCATGGAGAACGCAAACGTTGCCGCGTCGATGAGCAACGCGGCGCGCGGCGTGAAAACGACCAGCAGCAATCCCCCCAGGCCGAAGCCAAGCGTCTGGCCGATTTGAACGGTGCCCGAAAACATGGACCTGCCCAGCGCATAGCCGTTCATACCGACGATCTCGGGCAGCAGAACCTGCCGGACGGCACGGAACAGTGGTGACAACGCGCCGGATACGGCCACCAGAAGGAGGAGAACAGGGACAGGCATGCCTGGCACGGTCATCGCCAGAACACAGACCAACCGGCCGAGGTCACCGATCAGCATCAGACGCCGCGCCGGCACCAGGTCGACCACAGCCGAGGCCAACGCTGCTGTAAGGACTTGCGGCAGGAAGCCGAACGCATACGTGAGCGCGGTGAGGAGCGCGGAGTCGGTGCGATCGTAGATGAGGACCGACAGCGCGACCTTGGTCAGGACATCGCCCAGAATGGACACGGTGTGTGCGGCGAAAAGCCCGCTGAACTCCCGGTAGCGCAGCAGTTGGCCGTACGTGGCCACCCGTTCATCACTCGATGCCATCGGCTACCGGGCACCTCCTCTCATCAGAGACAGGAGTACGGACGGGAGCAGGGTGAGCTGCCGATGGGTATGACTGTCCGATCGACGGGCGCGCGTCCAGCCGAACCATCAAACCGGTCGGGGCGAGCCCGCGTGACGGATCGGGAACCACCTTCGCGCCCGACGGCTGGGAGACGCGGAAGGACCGGACCATAAGAGCCGCGGCAAGTGTCATCTCGATGAGACTCCACGACATCCCCATACAGATCAGCGGCCCCGCACCGAAGGGAAGATATGCGTTCGACGGGGCGGCGGTCCCGGAACCGTCGGGCAGCCAGCGGTCCGGATCGAAACGTTCAGGATCGGGGAACCAGCGGGCATCGCGTTGGATGACATATGCGGGAACCATCACCTTCGTGCCGCGCTCCAGGGTGTATCCGCCGAGCGTCGTCTCTCGAAGCACGTGACGGGCCATCATCCAGTTCGGCGGCCACAGGCGCAGTGCTTCCTTGACCACCCTCGCCGTATAGCCGAGTTGGTTGTAGTCGGTATGGGAGATGGATGCGGGATCGGGGAGAACCGCTGCGGCCTCCTCCGCGGCTCTCTCCTGGGCTTCGGGATTCCGCGACAGCTCATGGACGACCCATCCAAAGCCTGCGGCAGAGGTGTTCTCCGCCGCCAGCAAGGTGGCCACCACCGTCTCCCGAATGATCGCCTCGGGCAGCTCGCCGTGCCGGGCGGTGGGTTGCATCAGCACATCGAGCAGGTCACGCCCTCCGTCTCGCGCTTCTCCTCGTCGACGCTTGATCACCTGTCCGATGACCCCCTCCAACTGACGGTTCGCGCGCATGACACGCCGATGGCGTGGCAGAGGCAGCCAGAGAGGCAAGGGCATGGTGCTGCTGACAACTGGTGTGAGGGCGCCGAAGAGCTCCCGTGCCAAACCGGCCACCAGGTGTGCGTCATCCGAGAGACAAAACAGCGCCCCCACGGCGGCGGTCACAGCTCGCATGCGGTCGACCACGTCGATGTCGCCTGTGCCCCATCGCGAGATCCCGCCGCCTATCTCGGCAGCCATCATCGGAATCTGCACATGCATGGCAGTGGGCCGCATGGCGCGCATGCGGGCCGCTCGTGACGATGCCCACTGTCGCCGGGTCTCGGCATCGTCCTTCTGCTTACGGTGGAGGAAGTCGACCTCCGCCCCGAAGTCGGTATTGGTACGCAGCAGGACGTCTCCTGCAAGAGCGGGGTCGGCAACGACGACGATGTGGCGATCGAATGACCAGATAGCGCCGTACTCCTCCGACATCCGTACCATGAAACCGAGGCGGTCCTGCTCGTATGCCGGACCGTTGCCGGCGAGGCGTTCACCAAGCGGGCCTGGCGGTCGGATCATCGGCTCCCCCTGAGGTGTGAGACGTCTGGCCCTTGGGCCGGGGCGAGATAGTGCCTCGCCCCGGCCCAAGGAAGCAGAGTGACCGGCAATGCGGCCTGCTTTCTCAGTACTTGTAGAAGCCGGCCAGGGCCGTCATCTTGGTGCGGCGGGCAATCGCGTACGAGAAGGTCTTGAGCTTGACCATCGTCGTCACCCTTCTAAAGGCCGTCACTACGCAAATCAGAATAACGGCGCAATGTGACTCCAAGATTTTCCGGGAGCCCTTGGTGCGCTTTTAAGGCTGTCGAACATCTATGCGCCCCGTCCAGAGTGATCGGCTTGCATTAAGCTGCATGCAACATCTTCCCTGGGGGGTAAAAGATGGGAAGTCATCCCATAGGGGACATAGTGCAACTGGGCGAAGTGGAGATCGAGGTCTTCCGCTTGGGAGCTCAGCAAGGGTCCCTGGATATCGAAGCGGCAGCCCGTCAGCTCAACCTGCGGGTGGAAGAAGTGCGCATAGCGGCCGATCAACTCATCGCCAGGCACCTGCTGAGGCAGCAGCCAGGTCAGGATGGATTGTTGGTTCCCGTCGCTCCCGATACGGCGGCAGCGGTTACGCTCACCCCCGTCGAGAGATCGCTGCACACGCAGCTGGCGCGCGTCGAAGAGCTGCGAGCGGAATTTAGATCACTTGGCTCCCTCTATGCAGAGATACAACAGGGGCGGCGCTACGACACGCCATTCGAAGAAGTTCATGACGAAAGGGCCACCACTGAACTGATCGATAATGCGGTGACTCGTGCCGAACAGGAAATACTCACATGCGACGCCGGTCGAGCGAGTTCGGCAGGATTATTGGAACGCGCAAATGAACGCGAATTGGCTTCCATTCGGCGGGGTGTACAGATGCGCACTCTTTATCGACACGCTGCACGTCATGAGGTTGCAACACAGGAATACATCAAGCGCCTCGCTTCGACCGGCGCCCAGGTTCGCACACTGCCGGAGATATTCGGGAGAATGGTTCTCATCGACAAGGGGACCGCCTTCATTCCTCACCGCGACCACCCGGGCGGGACAGTCGTCGTCCGCGACCCCTCCACCGTGGGTTATCTCTGCGCTGTCTTCGAGCACTCATGGGCGCAGGCCACACCCCTCAACCCCGGCCACTTCGGGACACCCGCTATCAGCACGGAGGCGAAGCAGGCGATCGTTCGCCTCCTCACGGAAGGCATGAAGGACGAGGTGATCGCCCGCCGGTTGGGGATGTCCTTGCGTACATGCCGGAAGCACATCGCGGAAATCATGGAAATCTTCCGAGCTGAAAGCCGCTTTCAGCTCGGTTACTTGATACGTGCACGACTAGGTGACGCTGACAAACTTCCTGCAGGGACCATTGATGATGCAGTTGCCGACGCCGTCTCCTCGACCGTAAAGAACAAATGAAAGGTCGCTCGCGGAGACATCATGCCGTGGGAGCCCCTTAACCCTTCAGTTGTAGATCTGTGTGTCCGCATCAGCTGGGTCCGGGTAACTGACGTGCATACAGGCGGTGTTGTTGGATGTGCCGCTGTCGATCACAGACCAGGAGCGGGCTGAGGAGTTCTCGGACCCAGTTGGAGTTGCTGCTGCTGGAGGTCGGTGGGGTCTTCCCGCGAGCAGATCTGCGACGCCGTGCTGCGAAAGCGCGGTTGGCGTAGCGGCTTTGGGCTGGCGCTGCTTTGGGTGCGAGTGATGGCGCAGACAGGAGGCAGGCCGCGCCGCAGAGGCGGCGCGCGCCCGCCCCGTGCGCGGGCCTTGAACAAGTAGAGAACGTCCTGTTCGTCGACGAGGTGGCCGAACTCTTCCTGACCTCCACTCGCAAGGACGAGGAACGGCGCGACGAGATGGTCACCCAGCTCATCCGCCTCGCCCAGCTCGGCCGCGCGGCCGGCATCTACCTGGAGGTGTGCGGGCAGCGCTTCGGCGCCGAACTCGGCAAGGGCGCGACCATGCTCCGGGCCCCGTTGACCGGCCGCGTCTGCCACCGCGTCAACGACGAAGCCTCCTCCAAGATGGCCCTCGGCGATATCGCCCCGGAAGCCGTCCTCGCCGCCTGCGCCATCGCCCCCGAACGCCCCGGCCTCGCCGTCGCGGGCGACACGTCCGGCGGCTGGTCCCGCATCCGCACCCCCTACCTCTCGCTCGGCGAAGCCGCCGACACCTGCCGGGAAACGGCCCACCTGGTCCCCGACGTACCCGCGCTGAAGCCCTTTCGTCCCGACGTGGCCGTGCGGCCTGTCGAGCCGTTGGCCGACGTCGTCCAGCCGCCCCCGCAAAGCTCCACTGACCGGCGTGACCGCCTCGCGCCACGTCCCTACCCCTCCCATGCCCGAACCCGGAAGGAGTCGCCATCGTGCGCGCCGAACTGGCCCGTGTGGACGCGGTGCTCGTGCAGGCGCTCATCGCCGCAGCGCTGTCCTTCGCCCACATCCATGACGTCGCCGTGGCGGCCGGACAGGACGGCTGGAAAGCCTGGGCCTATCCGGTGTCCGTGGACCTGCTGCTCGTCGCCGCCTGGCGTCGACTGCGCTCCGGTACCGGCAAGGCAGCGGCCTGGTGCTGGTTCCTCATCGCGCTCGCAGCCTCCCTCGGCGCGAACATCGCCACCGCCGGCCTTCTCGACCTCGGCGACGTCCCGGGCCTGGCTGCGCACCCTCGTCGCGGGCTGGCCCGCCGTCGCCTTCCTCGGCGGAACCCTCCTCGCCCACTCCTCACCCAAGACGGCCACGGCCGCCGAGGTCATCGAGGAGCAGGAGGACGAGCCCGAACCCATCCACGAGCCGCCTGCCCCCGACCCGCCCGCCATCGAGGCACCACCGGAACGCCCGCCTGTCCCGGTGCCGGCCGCCCTCATCGACCACGCCCGCAAGGTCGCCGCCGAGCACCACACCCGCACCGGCACCCCGATCGACACCCCGACCCTTCGGAACTCGGCAAGCTCGCCTCAGGCGGCACCCTGCCCGGTATCCTCCGGCAGCTCTCCGGGCTCGGCGGTTGCACCCACCCCATCCGACTGGACGGCCACCGCACCGAGTACGACGTCGACACCACCACCGGCGAGATCGGCCGCATCCTCCAGCACCTCGACTCCACCGACCTCCCGGCCGGCCAACTCCTCGTCCGCTGCAACAACCGCCGCGTCACCCGCTGCCCGGCCTGCGCCGAGGTCTACCGCCGCGACACCTTCCACCTGATCACCGCTGCCCTACGCGGCGGCAACGGCACCCCGGAACACGTCGCCGCCCACCCCCGCGTCTTCGCCACCTTCACCGCCCCCGGCTTCGGCCCGGTCCACAACCGCCGCACCGACGGCCGCCCCTGCCGCTGCGGCGTCCGCCACGACCAGGAGGACGAAGCCCTCGGCACCCCGCTGGACCTCGACACCTACGACTACGACGCGGCCGTCCTCCGGAACGCGCACGCCGGCCCTCTCTGGCGGCGCTTCTCCATCTACCTCCGCCGGGAGGTCGCCAAGCGCGCGGGCCTCTCACAGCGCCGCCTGCGCGACCACGCCCGCGTCTCCTTCGCCAAGGTCGCCGAGTACCAGAAGCGCGGGGCAGTCCACTTTCACGCCGTGATCCGCATCGACGGTCCCGGCGGCGGCAATACCGCGCCCCCGGCCTGGGCAACCGCCGAGCTAGGAGAATCCACCCATGGCTGAGCCCCGAGTCGCCGTCTCCACGCCTGAGGCCGTCGACCCGTCCTTGGCGCTCCTGACCGTAGAAGAGGCGGCACGGCGGCTCCGTATCGGCCGTACGACGTGCTTCCGCCTGGTCCTCGCAGGAGAGATCGAGTCCGTCACGGTCGGGCGGCTTCGCCGAGTTCCCGCCGACGCCGTACCTGCCTACGTGGCCAAGCTGCGCCACCGACCCGCGCACGCGGCCTGAGGAGGGGGACGACATGGCAGAGAAGAAGCGCACTCGACAGCCCAACGGGGCCTCGACCATCTACCTCGGCAAGGACGGCAAGTGGCACGGCCGAGTGACAGTCGGCGTCAGGGATGACGGAAAGCCCGACCGCCGCCACATCGAGCGCAAGACCAAGGCCGAGGTGACCAAGGCAGTCCGCGAGATGGAGCGGGGGCGCGCCCGATACATGCACGTGACGGGGACCATGCTCCGCAAGGTCGCGCAGCAAGTCGGCGACGCGCTCTGGGAGCTCCCGAAAACGAACTGAGACGGACGACGACGAAGGGCCCCACCGCGAACGGTGGGGCCCTTCGACATCGTGCCCGGTGAGGCACTGGCGGAGGATACGAGATTCGAACTCGTGAGGGGTTGCCCCCAACACGCTTTCCAAGCGTGCGCCCTAGGCCTCTAGGCGAATCCTCCGCCGGAAACATTACATGACCGAGAGGAGTGCTCGCGAACTCGATCCCTGCCGCCGGCATCGGGTAACCTGGGCGCAGCCCCTCACGCGGCGCTATCTGACTGAACTCCCCCAGGGCCGGAAGGCAGCAAGGGTAGGTCGGCTCTGGCGGGTGCGTGGGGGGCGCTTGCGTTCCCCGGCGGGCGCGCCGGGCGGGTACGCGGGGCGGGACGAGGCTGTCGGTAGGGGGCGGGCGCCGGGCCGGCACGCGGGGCGAGTGCCCGGTGGGTACGCCGGGTGCGGGGCGCGGGGTGCGCCTGTGACGGGTGCGGCCGGGGGGGGCGGGCTCGGGCGGGTCCGGTTGTCAGTGGGCGCCTATAACCTCGTAGGCGTGTCGTCTCTCGCGCTGTACCGCCGCTATCGCCCGGAGTCGTTCGCCGAGGTCATTGGGCAGGAGCATGTCACTGACCCGCTGCAGCAGGCGCTGCGGAACAACCGGGTCAATCACGCGTACCTGTTCAGCGGTCCGCGTGGCTGCGGCAAGACGACCAGCGCGCGCATTCTGGCCAGGTGCCTGAACTGCGAGCAGGGGCCCACGCCGACCCCGTGCGGGGAGTGCGAGTCGTGCCGGGACCTCGCGCGCAACGGGCCGGGTTCCATCGACGTCATCGAGATCGACGCCGCCTCTCACGGAGGCGTGGACGACGCCCGTGACCTGCGGGAAAAGGCCTTCTTCGGGCCCGCCCGCAGCCGCTACAAGATCTACATCATCGACGAGGCCCACATGGTCACGTCGGCAGGTTTCAACGCGCTCCTCAAGGTCGTCGAGGAGCCGCCGGAGCATCTGAAGTTCATCTTCGCCACCACCGAGCCGGAGAAGGTCATCGGGACCATCCGGTCGCGGACCCACCACTACCCGTTCCGGCTGGTACCGCCGGGGACCCTGCGGGAGTACCTCGGCGAGGTGTGCCAGAAGGAGGACATCCCCGTCGAGGACGGCGTCCTGCCGCTCGTCGTGCGGGCCGGCGGCGGATCCGTGCGTGACTCCATGTCCGTCATGGACCAGCTGCTCGCCGGTGCCGGGGCGGACGGTGTGACATACGCCATGGCCACCTCCCTCCTCGGGTACACGGACGGCTCGCTGCTCGACTCCGTCGTCGAGGCCTTCGCCACCGGTGACGGGGCCGCCGCCTTCGAGGTCGTGGACCGTGTCATCGAGGGCGGCAACGATCCGCGACGCTTCGTCGCCGACCTGCTGGAGCGGCTGCGGGACCTGGTGATCCTCGCCGCCGTGCCGGACGCGGCCGAGAAGGGGCTCATCGACGCGCCCGTCGACGTCATCGAGCGGATGCAGGCCCAGGCCGGCGTCTTCGGCGCCGCCGAGCTCAGCCGCGCCGCCGACCTCGTCAACGAAGGCCTCACCGAGATGCGCGGCGCCACCTCGCCCCGTCTCCAGCTCGAGCTGATCTGCGCGCGCGTCCTGCTGCCCGCCGCCTACGGCGACGAGCGGTCCGTCATGGCCCGCCTCGACCGCATCGAGCGAGGCGTGAACTTCTCCGCGGGCGCCGCCGCGGGGATGCCGCCCATGGGCTACGTCCCGGGACCCGAGGCACACGGCGGAGCGACTGCCGCCGCGGCTGCCGCAGCGGGCGCGCCCATCCCGCCGGGAGGCGGCGCCGCAGCCGCCCGGGCCGCCGTACGGGGCCCGGGGGCCCCGGTGACCCCGGCAGGACCCCCGGCAGCACCCCCAGCCGCGCCGAGTGCCCCCGCGGCTGCCGCACCCGCACCGGCGCCCGCTCCGGCCCCCACCCCGCCCCCTGCACCCGTACAGGCCCCCTCCACGCCCGCTCCCGAGCCGGCCGACGCGGGCCCCGCCCCGACGGCTCCCGCGGCCGCCTCGGCGCCCGCCCCCGGTTCCTGGCCCACCCCCACCGCCGCGGGCAGTGGGCGACGACCCGGCGGCTGGCCCACGGCCGCGCCCGCGGGCGGCGGCGCCCGCCCCCCGGCGGCGACCCCTGCCGCCCCGCCCGCCGCATCCCCGGCCGCCCCCGCACCGGCTGCCGCCGCGGCCGCCGCGTACGCGCCCCCCGCCGGCGGTCTGGACCCCCGTACGCTCTGGCCCAACATCCTGGAGGCGGTCAAGAACCGCCGCCGCTTCACCTGGATCCTGCTCAGCCAGAACGCCCAGGTCACCGGCTTCGACGGCACGACCCTCCAGCTCGGCTTCGTCAACGCCGGTGCCCGTGACAACTTCGCGAGCAGCGGCAGCGAGGACGTGCTGCGACAGGCGCTGGCCGAGCAGTTCGGCGTCCAGTGGAAGATCGACGCGATCGTCGACCCGTCCGGCGGCTCGGCACCCGCACCGTCCGGCGGCTTCGGCGCCTCCGGGTTCGGCGGCGGCTCCCCGGCAGGCGGCTACGGCAGCTCGGGCGGTTACGGCGGCTCCGGTGGCTACGGCGGTGGCGGTACGGCCTCGCCGCCCGCGACCTCGTCCACTCCCGCCGCGCCCAGACCGGCCCCGGCCCGGTCCGCGCCCTCGGCGGCACCCGCCCCCACGCCCGCTCCTCCGCCCTCGTCCGCCCAGGAACCCGTAGCCCTCGAGGACGACATCCCCGAGGACGACGACCCCGACCTCAACGAGTCCGCCCTCTCCGGTTACGAACTGATCGTGCGCGAGCTGGGGGCGACGGTGGTCGAGGAGTTCACGAACGAATAGGCATCCCGGGCCCGCCTTTCCGGCATCCCGGGTCCGGCATCCCCGGCCCGCCGGTCCGCACCGGGCCGGCCGCTCCCACCAGCCGGCGGGTCCGCCACTCCCGCCGCCCGCACACCCGTGGGTCTCCCGGCCCGAGCGCCCGCACACCCGTGGGACTCCCGCACCGAGCGGTGCATCCGCTGCCACCACCCCGTTCAGAGGATGCTACGAACCGCCCACCCCCCACCCTTCAGAAGCCCGCACAAGAACCCCGGCCGATGCCGGTTAGGCTGACCCCGTGAACGTCCTCGTCATCGGCAGCGGCGCCCGCGAACACGCCCTGTGCCGCTCACTGTCCCTCGACCCCGCCGTCACCGCGCTGCACTGCGCCCCCGGCAACGCCGGCATCGCCGAGGTCGCCGAGCTGCACCAGGTCGACGCCCTGGACGGCGGGGCCGTTTCCGCCCTGGCCAGGGAGCTCGGCGCCGACCTCGTGGTGGTGGGCCCCGAGGCCCCCCTCGTCGCGGGGGTCGCCGACGCCGTGCGCGAGGCGGGCATCCCGGTCTTCGGCCCCTCCAAGGAGGCCGCGCAGCTGGAGGGCTCCAAGGCGTTCGCCAAGGACGTGATGGCCGCGGCCGGCGTCCCGACCGCCCGCTCCTACGTCTGCACCACGCCCGAGGAGGTGGCCGAGGCCCTCGACGCCTTCGGCGCCCCGTTCGTGGTCAAGGACGACGGCCTGGCCGCCGGCAAGGGCGTTGTCGTGACCGGCGACCTGGAGGCCGCGAAGGCGCACGCGGCGGGCTGCGAGCGCGTCGTCATCGAGGAGTTCCTCGACGGCCCGGAGGTCTCCCTCTTCGCGATCACCGACGGCGAGACGGTCGTCCCGCTCCAGCCCGCGCAGGACTTCAAGCGCGCGCTCGACGGCGACGAGGGCCCGAACACCGGCGGCATGGGCGCGTACTCCCCGCTGCCCTGGGCCGACCCGAAGCTGGTCGACGAGGTCGTGCAGACCGTGCTCCAGCCGACCGTCGACGAGATGCAGCGCCGCGGCACCCCCTTCTCGGGGCTGCTCTACGCCGGTCTCGCGATCACCAGCCGGGGCGTGCGCGTCATCGAGTTCAACGCCCGTTTCGGCGACCCCGAGACCCAGGTCGTCCTGGCCCGTCTGAAGACCCCGCTGGCAGGTGTCCTGATGGCCGCCGCCACCGGCAACCTCGGCGACCTCGCGCCCCTGCGCTGGAGCGACGAGGCGGCCGTCACGGTGGTCGTCGCCTCGCACAACTACCCGGGCACCCCGCGCACCGGCGACCCGATCACCGGCCTCGACGAGGTGGCCGCCGAGGACGCCCCGCACGCCTACGTCCTGCACGCCGGCACCAAGCTCGACGGCGGCACCGTGGTCAGCGCGGGCGGCCGGGTCCTCTCCGTCACCGCGACCGGCAAGGACCTCACGCAGGCCCGCGAGCGGGCGTACCGTTCGGTCGCGCGCATCGGCCTCGCCGGCTCCCAGCACCGTACGGACATCGCGGCGAAGGCGGCGGCGGAGGCGTAGGCGAGCCCCCGGCCCGGAGGCACCAGGCCCACCGCGCCCCCTCCAAGCCCCTGCCGGACAGGGGCCTCCAGGCCCCTTCCCGGCGCCCTGACGCAGGCACCCCTCAGGCCTTCCAGGCCCCGGATCCAGCGGGACACCACCCCCGCGATCCGGGGCCTGTCCCTTGCCCAGGGTCATCCACCTCTCCCCAAAGCCATTCCATCGAGTGACCGCTGCCCCATCCGGCTGACGGACGCCGAAGGGCCAACTAGGGTGCGGCGCAAGCATTCGGGCACTTGGCCCACCGGCATTGCGATGTCCGTGGCGGGTGCCACAGTGGGGGAGTGAGCAAGACCAGGAGAGTCAGCACCAGGACCAGGGGGAGGGGGTGAGGTCCGGACGTGACCGGTATGGGTATGGAGGTGGGCGCGCAGGCCGCGCGGGCCCGTGCGCTGGCCGTGCTGCGCGTCCGCAGCCGGGCGCTGGCTGTCGCGCTGCTGCCCGCGGCGGCCGCCGTGATCCTGCTGGCGGGCGCTTCCTCCGGGCACCTGGTGGGCCCCGGCTGGGACGTCGCCCGCTGGATCGTGTCCGTGCTGGCGCTCCTCGTCCTGGTCGCCGCCGGCGTCATCGCCCTGGTCGTCGCCCGCGCCCGCCCCGCCGTCAGCCCCACGGTCGCCATCGCCGAGCGCGCGGCCCCCGACCTGTACCGGCTGGTGCGCGACCTCGCCGACCGGCTCGACGTTCCCGCGCCCTCCGCGATAGCGCTCACCCCGGACTGCGACAGCTGGCTGGAGGACCGTGCCCACCCGGCCCACGGCCCGCCCGCGCCCCGGGACCCGGACGAGACAGCCGGGCCGGGCCGCCACCCCCACCGCCGTACGCCGACCGCGCCCGTGCTGGTCATCGGCTCCCCGTTCCTGTGGTGGATGCGGGTGGCCGAGCTGCGCGCCGTCCTCGCGCCGGTCGTCGCCGGTACGGGACCTTCGGCGCACCCCGACATAGCCGCGGCCCGGCGCTTCGTGCGCGGGCTGGACGCCGCGGTGGCCGTCTCCGCCGACCGTGGCCGCTGTCCCGGCACGCGTCTGGTCTGCGCGGGCATCGGCCGGGTCGCGCGGCTGCTGCTGCGCGGCTGCCAGGCCCATGCGGCGGAGATGGAGCGGGGCGTGGCCGCGGCGGCCGCGGAGCGTGCGCAGGCTGTGGACTACGGTCTGCGGATCGTCGCTCAGGAGCAGGTGGGGCTGGCGTACGCGGGCTGGGACCGTCTCCTCACGCGCGTGGCGCTGCCCGCCTGGCGGATGGGCCGGTGGCCGTCGCGGCTGGACGCGGGCGTCGTCGCCGCCCTCACCGAGCTGTCCCGGCGCGACCGCCTGGCCGAGGGCTTCGCCTCGCGGCTCGGCGAGCGTCCCGCCTGTGACCTCCTCGAAGAGCCTGGCGCGGTCGACGAGGCCGCCTCCCTGCTCGCCGCCCGTCTCTTCCACGGCGGTCCCGCGGGACCCGGCCCCGACTGGTCCCCGGTGGACTGGCAGGAGTACCCGGACGAGGTCGTGGACCGCAAGTGGCGCACCGACGCGGCCCGTCTCCACCGTGTCCTGGACGCCCTGGGCGTCCGCCGCATCCCCGACCCCGCGGTCCCGGCCGCCGACGGCCCGACCCTGGCCCGCGTACTGGACCACCTGACGGGCACGGAGGGCACGGCTTCCGGCGGGGACGGCCATCCCCCTCCGCCGCTCACCGCGGAGCCCCCCGCTCCCGAGGACGCCACCTCCATCGCCCCCGAGGGCGCCACCGCCCCTCCGGAGGTCACCCCCGCCACCTCAGGTTCCCGCGCAGCCGACGAAGAGGAAGAGCCCGCCCCCAATCCCCGCAGCGCCGCCCTGGCCGCCCGTCTCGGGGCGGAACTGGCCCGGGAGGAGACCGAGGCGGTGCCCTCGACACCCGCGTCCACCGGGCCCCCGGCGCCCGGGCAGGGCCACGAGACCGAGGTCCCGTGGGACGGCGGCTCCCTCCCGCTCTTCCCCCTCCAGCCCCCGCGCACCGACCGTGAGCTCCTGACCGACCACGTCACCGCGATGGTCTGCTGCGCCGCGATGGACACCGTCGGAGCCACCCCCGGCCTGGACTGGCTCGACGGCCCCACCCTCCTGGTCGACGGAGAGCGCGTGACCGACCTGACGCCCCGCGTGCTGAGCCTGGTCGAGGACGGCGACGCGGCCCCGCTCCACAACTGGCTGGTGGAGCTGGGGATACGTCCGGAGAAACCGGTCCGCCTCGGCTGACGAGTCCGACGCCACCGACCCGTCCGACGCATCCGTCCCGCCGTCCCGTCCGTCGCGTCCGACCCCCGGACGCAACCGTCCCGTCCGACCCTCGGCGCGTCCGTCCCGTCCGACGCCACCGCCCCGTCCGACGTGTCCGATCCGCCCGACCCGACCGGCGTTCCCCTCTGCCGACGCCTCCCTCCCCGCCCCTCCTCGCCGATACCGGAGCGGTTAACTCCACTTTCGGCCAATTCACAACGAATAGTGACTGTCTGCGCGCGTTATGTGATGTGCTGGGATCGATCGCGCCCATGGCATGGGCGCGCGACATAGGACAAACACAAGAACAGCCGCGTCTCACCACGGCACACGACAACCACGGGGGCAAGGGGAGGGGAGCACCATGGGACAGGACCACACCCGCCGGTGGGAGTCGGGAGCGCTGGCGCACGCCGTGACGGACCCCTTCGGACAGGGGCCCCTCCCCTGGCTGCGCGGCACCGAGACCTACTTCGGTGACACCGGCCAGGTCGTGCCCTGGTACGTCGACCCGGCGCCGGCCCCCACCCCGGAGGCCACCACCCCCCGGATCCCGGCCCCCCGGGCAGCCGGGGGCCCCCGCTCCGCCGACGACGTCCGCCACCAGATCAAGGGCTTCGTCTCCACCGGCGCGGTCGCACCCGGCGACGCCGTCGACTTCCACATCACGGTCGACCCGCCCCAGCAGTTCAGCGTCGACATCTACCGCATCGGCCACTACGACGGCCACGGAGCCGCCAAGATCACCACCAGTCCGCGCCTGCCCGGCATCGTCCAGCCCCCGCCGCTGACCGCCGACCGCACGGTCTCCTGCCACCACTGGTGGCTCTCCTGGCGCCTGCAGGTCCCGTCCCACTGGAACGTGGGGGCGTACGTCGCCGTCCTCACCACCGCCGACGGCTACCGCTCCCACATCCCCTTCACCGTCCGCGACAGCCGCCCGGCCGACCTGCTCCTGCTGCTCCCGGACATCACCTGGCAGGCCTACAACCTCTACCCCGAGGACGGCCGCACCGGCGCCAGCCTCTATCACGCCTGGGACGAGGACGGCCGCCTGCTCGGCGAGGCCGACGCCGCCACCACCGTCTCCTTCGACCGCCCGTACGCCGGCGCGGGCCTCCCGCTCCACGTCGGCCACGCCTACGACGTCATCCGCTGGGCCGAGCGCTACGGCTACGACCTCGCCTACGCCGACGCCCGCGACCTGCACACCGGCGACGTCGACCCCACCCGCTACCGGGGCCTGGTCTTCCCCGGCCACGACGAGTACTGGTCGCAGCCCATGCGCCGCACCGTGGAACAGGCCCGCGACAGCGGCACCTCGCTGGTCTTCCTCTCCGCCAACACGCTGTACTGGCAGGTGGAGCTGGGCCCGTCCCCGTCCGGTGTCCCCGGCCGCCTGCTGACCTGCCGCAAGCGCAAGGGCCCCGGCCGTTCCGTCCTCTGGCGCGAGATCGACCGTGCCGAGCAGCAGCTACTCGGCATCCAGTACGCGGGCCGGGTCCCCGAACCGCACCCCCTGATCGTCCGCAACGCCGACCACTGGCTGTGGGAGGCGACCGGCACCCACGAGGGTGAGGCGATCGAGGGCCTGGTCGCGGGCGAGGCCGACCGTTACTTCCCCCGCACCCCCCTCCCGCCGCACGAGGAACGCACCCTGCTCGCGCACTCCCCGTACGTCGACGGCGAGGGCGTCCTGCGCCACCAGGAGACCTCCCTCTACCGTGCCCCTTCGGGCGCCTGGGTCTTCGCCTCCGGCACCTTCGCCTGGTCCCCGGCGCTGGACCGCCCCGGCCATGTCGACCCCCGCGTCCAGCGCGCCACCGCCAACCTCCTGGACCGCATCTGCAAGCGCGACTGACCCCCGCGCCGCCCTGCGCCACCCCGCTGTCCCAGATCAATCCCGGTGTACGGGACAATCAAGCCATAGGACAGAACCACGGGGAGGAACCGTGTCCGGATTCGTAGAAAAGCCCGAACCGCTTGAGGTCCCGGGCCTGGTGCATCTCCACACCGGCAAGGTGCGCGAGCTGTACCGGAACGAGGCGGGCGACCTCGTGATGGTCGCCAGCGACCGTACGTCCGCCTTCGACTGGGTGCTGCCGACCGAGATCCCCGACAAGGGCCGCATCCTCACCCAGCTCTCCCTGTGGTGGTTCGACCAGTTCGCCGACCTGGTGCCGCACCACGTCCTGAGCACCGAGCTGCCCCCCGGCGCCCCCGCCGACTGGGCCGGCCGCACCCTCGTCTGCAAGTCGCTCCGGATGGTCCCCGTCGAGTGCGTGGCCCGCGGCTACCTCACCGGCTCGGGCCTCGCCGAGTACAAGGAGACCCGCACGGTCTGCGGCCTCGCCCTCCCCGAGGGCCTGGTCGACGGCTCGGAGCTGCCCGCGCCGATCTTCACCCCGGCCACCAAGGCCGCCGTCGGCGAGCACGACGAGAACGTCTCCTACGAGGAGGTCGCCCGCCAGGTCGGCGCGGACACCGCCGCCGAGCTGCGCCAGACGACCCTCGCCGTCTACTCCCGCGCCCGCGACATCGCCCGCGACCGGGGCATCATCCTCGCCGACACCAAGTTCGAGTTCGGCTACGACGGCGACACCCTCGTCGTCGCCGACGAGGTGCTCACCCCCGACTCCTCCCGTTTCTGGCCGGCCGACCAGTGGGAGCCGGGCCGCACGCAGCCGTCGTACGACAAGCAGTTCGTGCGGGACTGGCTGACCTCGGCGGCCTCCGGCTGGGACCGCGCCGGCGAGCAGCCGCCGCCCGAGCTGCCGCAGGAGATCGTGGACGCGACCCGCGCCAAGTACGTGGAGGCGTACGAGCGCCTGACGGGCACGAGCTGGACGTAGACGCAGAAGAAGCCCCCGGTGACGACCGGGGGCCGCCGGTCGTCGCCGGAGGGGCGGGGAGCCGGGGCCGGGAGACGAAAAAACCCCCGGTGAGAACCGGGGGCTTGATCCAGAGCGGACGACGAGGCTCGAACTCGCGACCTCAACCTTGGCAAGGTTGCGCTCTACCAACTGAGCTACGTCCGCGTTGCGCCGTGGCGCGAGAGCAACTATACCCAACCCCGCTCGCGTGCGAGTCGCACCGCCGCATGCCGGTTCTCCGTCCCGAGCTTGGAGACGGCCGACGAGAGGTAGTTGCGCACGGTCCCCGGCGACAGCGCGGCCCGCTCGGCGATCTCCGCGACGGGCGCCCCGTCGGCGGCGAGTTCCAGCACCTCGGCCTCGCGGGAGGTCAGCGGCGAGTCACCGGCGGCGATCGCGTCGGCGGCCAACTCGGGGTCGACGTAACGGTTTCCCGCGTGCACGGTCCGGATGATCTCCGCGAGCCGCTGGGCACTGACCGTCTTCGGGACGAACCCGCGCACACCCGCCGCAAGCGCCCGCTTCAGGTGCCCGGGCCGGCCGTGACTGGTGACGATCAAGGTCTGACAGGCCGGGAGTTCTGCCCGCAGCGATGTGGCGACCTTCACACCGTCCGCGCCCGGCATCTGCAGGTCCAGTACGGCCACGTCCGGCGCGTGCGCCCGCGCCATGGCCAGCGCCTCGGGCCCGGTGGCCGCCTCGGCGACGATCAGCAGGTCGTCCTCCAGCGAGAGCAGCGCGGCCAGCGCACCCCGGATCAGATGCTCGTCGTCGGCGAGCAGCACCCGCACGGTCACGCGGTCACCTCGCCCACCACGGCCGCCTCACCGGTCCCGCCCGTCCCGGCCGGCTCCGCCAGCGGCACCTCGGCCACCACCCGGAACACCCCGGCCCCGGCCAACCCCGCCTCCAGCGTCCCGTCCACGCCCGCGAGCCGCTCCCGCAACCCGGCGAGCCCCGACCCGCCCCGGGCGCCCCCACCCGTCACCGACGAGGCCCCCGAGGCCTCCGCCCCGTCGTTCTCCACCGTCAGCACCACATGTCCCTCCGTCACCCGCAGTCCCACCGAGCACCGCCCCGCGTCCCCGTGCCGCAGCACGTTGGTGGTCGTCTCCCGCACCACCCAGCCGAGCGCCGACTGCACCTCGGCGGGCAGCCCGTCGGCCGCCCCCGGCGCGGCCCGCACCTCGCAGTCGATCCCGGCAGCCGTCAGCACCCCGTGCGCCCCGGCGAGTTCGACCCCCAGATCGGCCTCCCGATACCCCCGTACGACATCCCGTACCTCGCGTTGCGACTCCTGCGCGATCCGCTGCACCTCGATCATCTGCTCCACGGCCTCCGGCCGCCCCCGTCGGGCCAACTGCACGGCCAGCTCGCTCTTCAGGGCGATCACCGCCAGATTCCGCCCCATCACGTCGTGCAGATCCCGCCCGAACCGCAGCCGCTCCTCGGCCACGGCGAGCCGGGCCCGGGTCTCCCGGGCCTCGTCGAGCCGGTAGACGGCGTCGAGCAGCCAGACGGAGAAGACGGAGGTGGCGGCGATGAACGCGCCGCCCAGCAGCACCGCCACCACCGACACCAGGACGGCGCCGCCCGGCAGCCCGAGCGGGAGCGCCACCCCCGCGGCGCCCGCCGCGTACCCGACGACGACCGCGGTCACGCGCCGCCAGCCGCGCACGCCGAGCGCGGTGTGGCCCGCCGCGAAGACCAGCGTCACCCCGAAGACCCCGCCCGCGGCGGTGTCGACGGCCTTGCCGCCCGACCCGTGCTGGGCGATACCCGTCGCGACGACACCGACCACCGCGCTGGCGGCGGCCAGCGTCCACAGCAGCCGGACCGGCTGGGGACGACGCCCGCGCGTCCAGTCCAGCGCCCGCGACGCCGTCACGGCGCAGAGCACGCAGTGCCCGGCCACCAGCAGCGGCAGCCACATCCCGGCCCCCGTCCACAGCCCACTGCCCAACGGCACGCCCACCGACGTGAACTCGGCGAAGGCGAAGAAGTGGAACGACCACCGCGTGTACGTCTCCACCTTCTCCGGCGTACTCTTCCGCCGCCACCAACCCCCCGGCCTGCGCATCTGTGCGTCTCCCCCGTTCCCCGGCATGTCGGCGCCCCCGTCCCCCGGGTGCGTCAGCGCCGCGGCTCCCACCGGAACCACCGCCGTACAGCAAACACCGCCAGCACGGTCCAGGCCAGTGCGGTCGCCAGGGAGCCCAGCGCCTCGTACACCGAGAGGTCACCGGTCCAGCCGCCGCGGACCAGGGTGATGACCGGACTCAGCGGCAGCAGTTCGCAGACGGAGGCGACCCGGTCGGGCATCAGCTCCAGCGGGACGGTCACCCCGGAGGCGACCATCGACAGCAGGACGAACGGCAGCGTGGTGACCTGCGCGCTCTCCACGGTCCGCGTCACGCTCGCCGTGACCGCCGCCAGCGCCGCGCACATCACCAGCCCCAACAGCACTCCCAGGACGGCGAGATGGGGCGCCTCGGGGGCCGGCACGTCGAGGAAGGCCGTACAGCCCGCCGCCAGCACCAGGCACTGCACCAGCCCCGTGACGAGGACCGGCAGCGCGGAACCGGCGAGCACCTCGGCGTCCCGCACCTCCCCGGTGCGCAGCCGCTTCAGCACGAGTTCCTCGCGCCGGGCGGTGTAGATCCCGGCCAGTGCCCCGTAGACCCCGAACAGCAGCGAGAAGCCGATCGCGGCGGGCAGCATCACCAGCCCGACCGTGAGCCCGGCCTCGCCGACGTCCATCCCCTCGACCACCGACCGAAGGCTGAACGGCAGCGCGAGCGGCACCAGTACGGCCGCCACGATCGTGGCCTTGCTCCGCCCGAGCAGCGTCAGCTCGGCCCGCGCGAGGGAGCCCATCCGCCTCGCCGGTGTCGTCACCGGGCCTCTGCCCCCGGTCACCGCACCCGTTCCCACCGCCATCGCGCCCCTCTCCGTGATCCCGCTCATGCCGCGACCCCGCCCTTCTCCGACGCGCCCCACGTACCGGTGGCACCGGAAGCACCCTCAGGTCCCGACGCCTCCCGCGCGATCCCGAGGAACGCCTCCTCCAGCGACGCCGACCGCACGTCCAGCCCCCGCAGCTCGACCCCGGCCCGCTCGGCCCACAGCAGCACTTGGGTGGCCGCCCGCTGCAGCTCCCGCGTCCGCAGCCGGACGTGGCGCCCGTCGACCTCGTGGTCGCACACGCCCAGCTCGCCCAGCGGCGGCAGGTCGCCGACGAAGTAGCCCTCGGGCAGTTCGAAGGAGATCCGGGACGGCTGCGCGGCGGTCACCTCCGCCGGCGTCCCGGCCGCCGCGATGCGCCCCTGGTGCAGGATGGCCAGCCGGTCGGCCAGGCCCTCCGCCTCCTCCAGGTAGTGCGTGGTCAGCAGCACCGTCGTCCCGGCGTCCCGCAGGGCCCGCACCAGATCCCAGGTCTCCCGGCGCCCCTCCGCGTCCAGGCCGGTCGTCGGCTCGTCCAGGAACAGCACCTCCGGCTCCCCGAGCAGCGCGAGTGCCAGGTCGAGCCGCCGCCGCTCACCGCCGGACAGCTGCTTCACCCGCACCCCGGCCTTCCCGGCCAGCCCGACCAGCGCCAGCGCCTCCGCGACCGGCCGGGCCCCGCTCACACAGCCCGCCCACATCCGCGTGGTCTCCGTCACCGTGAGCTCCGACGGAAAGCCCCCCTCCTGCAACATCACCCCGGTGCGCGGCCGTACGGCGGCCCGGTCGGTGTGCGGGTCGTGGCCGAGGACCCTGATCTCCCCGCCGTCGGGACGCTCGAGCCCTTCCAGCAGTTCGACCGTCGACGTCTTGCCGGCCCCGTTGGTGCCCAGCAGCGCGAAGATCTCCCCCCGGCCCACGTGGAAGGAGATGCCGCGCACCGCCTCGAACCCGCCCCCGTACACACGCCGGAGGTCGGTGACCTCTATCACGTGCTCTTCCGTGTTCCAGGCTTCCCTGGCATCCCTGGCGTCCATGACTCCAGCGTCCCGGCGGCCGGGCCCGGGCAGCAGTGCGCGCTGTCACCACTCCGCATGACAAATGTCAGGAGGACCGCGGGCATACGAAAAGACCCCGGTCCATTGGACCGGGGTCTCATTCCCGAGCGGACGACGAGGCTCGAACTCGCGACCTCAACCTTGGCAAGGTTGCGCTCTACCAACTGAGCTACGTCCGCGTTGCCTCCGACCGGCTCTCACCGATCGGCGCGAGCACCAGCCTACCTGATCCACCAAGGTGGTCGGGACGGCGATGCAGAGCGGGTGACAGGAATTGCACACTGCGCCTTCCCCCTGGAAGGGGGATGTTCTGCTACTGAACTACACCCGCACGGCCTCCGTGAGCTGGGCTTTTCGGCCCCGCCCGGCGGCGTGCTCCAGACATTAGCCGACCATGAGGGGGGTAGCGCAAGTCGGTTGCTCCCAGGGCCCGCTGAGGGACCCCGGGACGCGCCCCGGCGGCCCGGCGGACGGACCACCCGGACCCGGCCACCCGCACTCGGTCACCCGGTCCGGAGGAGGACCACGGCGACCCGGTCACCCGACCCGGAGCGCCGGGACCCGGCCCCGATCGCCCGCCCGCACCCGATCACCTAGTCCGGAGCATCCAGGCATCAGTCGGCCTGAATCAGCCGGCCCGCATCGGCCCGCCCGGATCACTGAGCCTCGGCGAACGCCTCGTAGACCTTCTTGGGGATCCGCCCGCGCGCGGGGACCTCCATCTTGTTCGCCTGGGCCCAGGCGCGGACGGCCGCCGGGTCGGGGGCGACCTCCGTCTGCTTGTACGCCCTGCCGGACCTCGACCGCTTGCGGCCGGCCTCCACGTACGGCGCGAGCGCCTTACGCAGTTTCTCGGCATTGGTTTCATTCAGGTCGATCTCGTACGACTTGCCGTCGAGTCCGAAGGCGATCGTTTCCGCCGCTTCCGAGCCGTCGATGTCGTCAAAGAGAGTGACCACGACCTTCTGCGCCACGAATATCGGTCCCTTCGTGCGACAGCTCTGCGGTGACGTGCCAAGACGTCACGGAGTTGTCGACTGTCCGCCTGTTACGGGGCAAAGTATCGGCTATTGCCAATTCATTTGTACAGTGCCCGGCAATCGAATGTGAAGCTCGACTAAATCTCCCAGCGTGTCCCAGCGCAATAGGGAAGCGGGGCGCGTCCGGGATCTTTCCCTGAACTTTTCGTGAAGGGGCAGCTCCGCTACCTGATCGTGACGCCGGGCGTGATCGCGCTCACGTAGATTCCTCCAACTCTACTCGCGTAGAAATTTTGTGCGGGTAGTCTGAAGACACCTGCAGGAACCTGCTCAGCACCACAACACCGGGAGTGCCAGTGGCACGCGTCGTAGTCGACGTCATGCTCAAGCCGGAGATCCTCGACCCCCAGGGCCAGGCGGTGCAGCGCGCACTGCCGCGGCTGGGTTTCGAAGGCATCTCCGACGTACGTCAGGGAAAGCGATTCGAACTGGAAGTTGACGGACCGGTCGACGAGGCCGTCCTCGCCCGCATCCACGATCTGGCGGAATCCTTCCTCGCCAACACCGTGATCGAGGACTTCACGGTTCGGGTCGACGAAGTCGCGGAGGCCGTCAAGTGACCGCTCGTATTGGCGTCGTCACTTTCCCGGGCAGCCTCGACGACCGGGACACCCAGCGCGCGGTCCGCCTCGCGGGCGCGGAACCGGTCGCCCTGTGGCACAAGGACAAGAACCTCCACCAGGTCGACGCCGTGGTGCTGTGCGGAGGTTTCTCCTACGGCGACTATCTGCGCGCCGGTGCCATCGCCCGCTTCTCGCCGGTGATGGAGCCCCTGATCGAGCAGGCCAAGGCCGGCCTGCCGGTCCTCGGCATCTGCAACGGCTTCCAGATCCTCACCGAGGCCCACCTCCTTCCGGGCGCGATGCTCGGCAACGACCACCTCCACTTCATCTGCCGCGACCAGAAGCTGCGGGTGGAGAACGCGGAGACCTCCTGGACGACCGACTACACGGCCGGCCAGGAGATCCACATCCCGCTGAAGAACATGGACGGCCGGTACGTCGCCGACGAGTACACGCTCGACAAGCTGGAGGCCGAGGGCCGGGTCGCGTTCCGGTACGTCGACTTCAACCCCAACGGCTCGCTCCGCGACATCGCCGGCATCACCAACGAGGCCGGGAACGTCGTGGGCCTCATGCCGCACCCCGAGCACGCCGTGGAGCCGCTGATCGGCTCCGGCCGCACCGACGGCCTCCCCTTCTTCACCTCGATCCTCAAGAAGCTGGTCAACGTATGAGCCGGACGCCTCTGGACACGGTCGAGCACGCGGCCGCGACCCCCGACGTCGAGCTGCCCTGGGCCGAACTCGGCCTGAAGAAGGACGAGTACGAGCGGATCGTCGAGATCCTGGGCCGTCGCCCCACCGGCGCCGAGCTCGCCATGTACTCGGTCATGTGGTCCGAGCACTGCTCGTACAAGTCGTCGAAGGTGCACCTGCGCCAGTTCGGCGAGAAGGCCCCGCAGTCCGACGCCCTCCTCGTCGGCATCGGTGAGAACGCCGGTGTCGTCGACGTCGGCCAGGGCTACGCGGTCACCTTCAAGGTCGAGTCGCACAACCACCCGTCGTACGTCGAGCCCTACCAGGGCGCGGCCACGGGCGTCGGCGGCATCGTCCGCGACATCATCGCGATGGGCGCCCGCCCGGTCGCCGTCGTGGACCCGCTGCGCTTCGGCGCGGCGGACCACCCCGACACCCGGCGCGTCCTGCCGGGCGTCGTCGCAGGCATCGGCGGCTACGGCAACTGCCTCGGCCTGCCGAACATCGGCGGCGAGGTCGTCTTCGACGCCTGCTACCAGGGCAACCCGCTGGTCAACGCCGGTGCCATCGGCGTCATGCGGCACGAGGACATCCACCTGGCGAAGGCCTCCGGCGCCGGCAACAAGGTCATCCTCTACGGCGCCCGCACCGGCGGCGACGGCATCGGCGGCGCCTCGATCCTCGCCTCCGAGACCTTCGACGACGCCAAGCCGTCGAAGCGCCCGGCCGTCCAGGTCGGCGACCCCTTCCAGGAGAAGCTCCTCATCGAGTGCACCCTGGAGGCCTTCAAGGAGAAGCTGGTCGTCGGCATCCAGGACCTCGGCGCGGCCGGTCTGTCCTGTGCCACCTCCGAGCTCGCCTCCAACGGCTCCGGCGGCATGCGCGTGATCCTGGACGACGTACCGCTGCGCGACTCCACGCTCTCGCCCGAGGAGATCCTCATGAGCGAGTCGCAGGAGCGCATGTGCGCGGTCGTCGAGCCGGGGAAGGTCGACCGCTTCCTGGAGATCTGCGAGAAGTGGGACGTCATCGCCACCGTCATCGGTGAGGTGACCGACGGCGACCGCCTGGAGATCTACTGGCACGGCGGCAAGATCGTCGACGTCGACCCGCGCACGGTCGCCCACGAGGGCCCGGTCTACGAGCGCCCGTACGCCCGTCCGGAGTGGCAGGACGCCCTCCAGGCGGACGACGCGAACAAGCTGCCGCGCCCGCAGACCGGCGAGGAGCTGAAGGACCAGGTCCTGAAGCTGGTGTCGTCGCCGAACCAGGCCTCCAAGAAGTGGATCACCTCGCAGTACGACCACTTCGTCCAGGGCAACACCGTCCTCGCCCAGCCCGAGGACTCCGGCATGATCCGCATCGACGAGGAGACCGGCCTCGGCGTCGCCATCGCCACCGACGGCAACGGCCGGTACGCCAAGCTGGACCCGTACCACGGCGCCCAGCTCGCCCTCGCCGAGGCGTACCGCAACGTCGCCACCACCGGCGCCAAGCCGCTCGCCGTCTCCGACTGCCTGAACTTCGGCTCGCCCGAGGACCCGGCGGTGATGTGGCAGTTCGCGGAGGCCATCCGCGGCCTGGCCGACGGCTGCCAGCAGCTCGGCACCCCGGTCACCGGCGGCAACGTCTCGCTCTACAACCAGACGGGCGAGGCCGCCATCCACCCGACCCCGGTCGTGGCCGTCCTCGGCGTGATCGACGACGTCGCCCGCCGTACGCCGGTGGCCTTCCAGGAGGAAGGCCAGCTGCTGTACCTCCTCGGCGACACCCGTGAGGAGTTCGGCGGTTCGGCCTGGTCCCAGGTGATCCACGACCACCTCGGCGGCCTGCCGCCCAAGGTCGACCTGGAGCGCGAGCGCCTGCTGGCCGAGATCATGATCTCCGCCTCCCGCGACGGCATGATCGACTCCGCGCACGACCTCTCCGACGGCGGCCTGATCCAGGCGGTCGTGGAGTCGGCGCTGCTCGGCGGCAAGGGCGCCCGCCTGATCGTGCCGGACGGTCTGGACGCCTTCACCTTCCTCTTCTCGGAGTCGGCCGGCCGCGCGGTCGTCGCCGTCCCGCGCTCGGAGGAGGTCCGCTTCAACGACATGTGCGGCGCCCGCGGCCTGCCGGCCACCCGCATCGGTGTCGTCGACGGGGACACGGTCGAGCTCCAGGGCGAGTTCGAGCTGTCCCTCGAGGACCTGCGCACCGCGCACGAGGAGACCATCCCGGCGCTGCTCGCGTAGGAGCGGCCGTACGACCGGCAGAAGGCCCCGACCATTCGCGCGGTCGGGGCCTTCGCCGTTCCCGGACGGCCTAGGCTCATGGTCATGTCCCCGGCGAAGAAGCGCACCAGGACCTACGACCCCGCCAGGATCCGCACCGCGGTACTGGCCCAGCTCGGCCACGTACGGCAGGCGGTCGTCACGCTCACGCCCGAGCAGCTCGCACGGCCCACCCGGCTGGGCGACTGGACCGTGCGGGACCTGGTCGCGCACATCGGGATGGCCCTCACGGCCATCGGCCGGTCCCTCGACCTGCCGGAGCCGTCGAAGCAGGACGCCACGATCCTCGACTGGCCGTTCGCGACCGGCGCCCACTCCGCGGCCATCGACGAGTTCACCCGGCGGCTGTCCGAGGAGAACTTGGACCTGGACGCCTACCTCGAGGGTGTGGCGCGGGGCCTCGCCGAGCAGCTCGACGCCCATCCCGCCACCCGGCTGCTGCGGACCAACGCCGGCGCGCTGCCCCTGGCCGACTACCTGGTCACCCGCACCGTCGAACTCGTCGTCCACACCGACGACCTGAACGCCGCCGTGCCCGGTCTGGACGTCCCGTACGACCGACAGGCCCTGGCCGCGGCCACCCGCCTGCTCGCCGACGCCCTCGCGGTGAAGGCGCCCGGCGGAGCGACGGAGGTGCGCGTGCCGCCGTATGCCGTCGTGCAGTGCGTGGAGGGTCCCCGGCACACCCGTGGGACGCCGCCGAACGTCGTCGAGACCGACCCGCTGACCTGGGTCCGGCTGGCGACCGGGCGGCTGGCCTGGAAGGACGCCGTGGAGGACGCGAAGGTGAGCGCGAGCGGGGAGCGGGCGGACCTCACGGAGCTGCTGCCGCTGATGTCCTGACGCCCAGGGCACCGATCGATGTGCGACATTTCACTTGCGCCATCGGAACGAGCCCCCGGCCCGCCCCCGCCGGGGCGCCCCGCCCGCCTGAGTCGATCATCGTATCCCCGCTCTGACCTGCGGAAATAAGGGGATCGGCGAGGGGGTGGCGGCCTCGTGATCGAGTTACCGGCAAGTATCCCCAATTCGGACCAGTGGTCGACCTCGCCTACACTCGATGACGTGCCACGTGGTGACGGTCGACTCAATCACGATCTGCTTCCCGGCGAGAAGGGCCCCCAGGACGCTTGCGGCGTCTTCGGTGTCTGGGCTCCGGGCGAAGAGGTCGCAAAGCTCACGTACTTCGGGCTCTACGCCCTCCAGCATCGGGGCCAGGAATCCGCGGGAATCGCGGTCAGCAACGGCTCCCAGATCCTCGTCTTCAAGGACATGGGCCTGGTTTCCCAGGTCTTCGACGAGACCTCGCTCGGTTCCCTCCAGGGTCACATCGCGGTCGGACACGCCCGCTACTCGACCACCGGCGCCTCCGTGTGGGAGAACGCCCAGCCGACGTTCCGAGCCACCGCGCACGGCTCGATCGCGCTCGGTCACAACGGCAACCTCGTCAACACCGCCCAGCTCGCCGAGATGGTCGCCGACCTGCCCAAGCAGGAAGGCCGCTCCCCGCGCGTCGCGGCCACCAACGACACCGACCTGCTCACCGCGCTGCTCGCGGCCCAGGTCGACGAGGACGGCAAGCCGCTGACCATCGAAGAGGCCGCCCACCAGATCCTCCCGCAGGTCAAGGGCGCCTTCTCCCTCGTCTTCATGGACGAGCACACCCTCTACGCGGGGCGTGACCCGCAGGGCATCCGCCCGCTGGTCCTCGGCCGCCTGGAGCGCGGCTGGGTCGTCGCCTCCGAGTCCGCCGCCCTCGACATCTGCGGCGCCAGCTTCGTCCGCGAGATCGAACCGGGCGAGTTCGTCGCCATCGACGAGAACGGCCTGCGCACCTCCCGCTTCGCGGAAGCGAAGCCCAAGGGCTGTGTCTTCGAGTACGTCTACCTGGCCCGCCCCGACACCGACATCGCCGGCCGGAACGTGTACCTCTCCCGCGTGGAGATGGGCCGCCGCCTGGCGAAGGAGGCCCCGGTCGAGGCCGACCTGGTCATAGCGACCCCGGAGTCCGGCACTCCGGCCGCCATCGGCTACGCGGAGGCCTCCGGCATCCCGTTCGGCGCCGGCCTGGTCAAGAACGCGTACGTCGGCCGGACCTTCATCCAGCCCTCGCAGACCATCCGCCAGCTCGGCATCCGCCTGAAGCTGAACCCGCTCAAGGAAGTCATCAAGGGCAAGCGCCTGGTCGTCGTCGACGACTCGATCGTCCGCGGCAACACCCAGCGCGCCCTGGTCCGCATGCTCCGCGAGGCGGGTGCCGCCGAGGTCCACATCCGGATCTCCTCGCCGCCCGTGAAGTGGCCCTGCTTCTTCGGCATCGACTTCGCCACCCGCGCCGAGCTCATCGCCAACGGCATGACCATCGAGGAGATCGGCACCTCGCTCGGCGCCGACTCCCTGGCGTACATCTCCATCGACGGCATGATCGAGGCGACCACCATCGCCAAGCCGAACCTCTGCCGCGCCTGCTTCGACGGCGAGTACCCGATGGAGCTCCCCGACCCCGAGCTGCTCGGCAAGCAGCTCCTGGAGACGGAGCTGGCCGCGGGCCCGGCCGCCACGGCCGCGGCCGACGCGATCCGCCGCCCGTAAGCCCCGTACGTATCACCAACCCGAAAGATCCCAGGCAATGTCTGCTGTGCCAGACCAGTCGACTCCGTCGACGGGCAATTCCGGTGTTTCCGGTGCTTCCTACGCGGCTGCCGGCGTCGACATCGAAGCGGGCGACCGCGCGGTCGAGCTGATGAAGGAGTGGGTGAAGAAGACACAGCGCCCCGAGGTCCTCGGCGGCCTCGGCGGTTTCGCCGGCCTCTTCGACGCCTCCGCCCTCAAGCGCTACGAGCGCCCGCTGCTGGCCTCCGCCACGGACGGCGTCGGCACCAAGGTCGACGTGGCCCGCCAGATGGGCGTCTACGACACCATCGGCCACGACCTGGTCGCCATGGTCATGGACGACATCGTGGTGTGCGGCGCCGAGCCGCTGTTCATGACCGACTACATCTGCGTCGGCAAGGTCCACCCCGAGCGCGTCGCCGCCATCGTCAAGGGCATCGCCGAGGGCTGTGTGCTGGCCGGCTGCGCCCTGGTGGGCGGCGAGACGGCCGAACACCCGGGCCTGCTGGGCGAGGACGACTTCGACGTCGCCGGCGCCGGTACGGGCGTCGTGGAGGCCGACCGTCTGCTGGGCGCCGATCGCATCCGCACGGGTGACACGGTGATCGCCATGGCGGCCTCCGGGCTTCACTCGAACGGGTACTCCCTCGTCCGGCACGTCCTGCTGAACCAGGCCGGTCTCTCCCTCGACGCGCGGATCGACGAACTCGGCCGCACCCTCGGCGAGGAACTCCTGGAGCCGACGAAGATCTACTCGCTGGACTGCCTGGCCCTGACCCGCACCACCGAGGTGCACGCCTTCAGCCATGTGACCGGCGGCGGACTCGCGGCCAACCTGGCGCGGGTCGTCCCGGACGGACTGCACGCGATCGTCGACCGCTCCACCTGGACGCCCGCCCCGATCTTCGACCTCGTTGGCCGGACCGGGAAGGTCGAGCGGCTCGAGCTGGAGAAGACCCTCAACATGGGCGTCGGCATGATCGCGATCGTCCCGGAGGAGTCGACGGACGTGGCCCTCGCGACGCTCGCCGACCGTGGAGTCGATGCCTGGGTGGCCGGCGAGATCACCGAGCGGGGCGAGCACACCACTGGTGCCGCCCTGGTCGGGGACTACGCCGGCTGAACCCTGCGGACAGCACAAGACCCGGTCGGTGACCGAAGTCACCGACCGGGTAAGTGCTCAATACAAGGTCAAGCGCCGCGACGGTGTTGTCGCGAGGAGTCGTCGTCCTCGTCATCGTCGTCCTCGTACAGGTCGGCGTACCGGCTGTAGAGGTCGTCGTCGTGCTCATCGTCCTCGAACGGGTCGCCGTTCGGCGACGTGTTCGACGTCGATGCGCCCAGCTCTTCGGCCAGGCGTGAGAGGTCCGTCCCGCCGCTGTTGTACTTCAGCTGGCGGGCGACCTTCGCTTGCTTGGCCTTGGCCCGGCCGCGCCCCATGGCTCGACCCCCTCAACGACGGGGCTCGACGGCCCCAGAGTCTTGACACGCGTTCATGATCCGGAACGGACTCTCCGCAGAGAGGCCGGTCCGTAGGGCTTCCACGGTACCTGAGCCCGCACCCATACGGTACGTCGCCCGCAGGACGCGCGTGTGCGCAGAACCTTCGAGGCGCCCCGTCCTCGCTGGTCAGTGGCGATTTTAACCACTTATTGGCGGACGACCCGCCGGTAGGAGTGAGAGTTCTCTCTAACTTTCCACCGGCAGGTACCGAACAAACCCGCGGACGGAACGGCGCCGGGGCCCTCCGGAGGCTCAGCGGAAGCCCGTCCTCCGCCTCACCACCCGCGCGCCTGGGCCGCGTCGTGCATCCGCTGCTCGGCGATCCGGTCGGCCGCCGCGGCCGGCGGAATCCCGTCTGTCTTCGCACGTGCGAATATGGCGAGCGTGGTGTCGAAGATCTTCGCGGCCTTCGTCTTGCACCGGTCGAAGTCGAAGCCGTGCAGCTCGTCGGCGACCTGGATGACCCCGCCTGCGTTCACCACGTAGTCCGGCGCGTAGAGGATCCCGCGGTCGGCGAGGTCCTTCTCGACGCCCGGGTGGGCGAGCTGGTTGTTGGCCGCGCCGCAGACGATCCGGGCGGTCAGCGCCGGCACCGAGTCGTCGTTCAGCGCCCCGCCCAGCGCGCAGGGGGCGTAGATGTCGAGCCCGTCGACCCTGATCAGCGCCTCGGTGTCCGCGACGGCCGTCACGCCCTCGGCGTGCCGGTCGAGGATCCGGCGTACGGCCTCCTCGCGCACGTCCGTGATCACGACCTCGGCGCCCTCGTTGCGCAGGTGCTCCACCAGGTGGTGGCCGACCTTGCCGACGCCCGCGACCCCGACCCTGCGACCGCGCAGCGACGGGTCGCCCCACAGGTGCTGGGCACTGGCCCGCATGCCCTGGTAGACGCCGAAGGCGGTCAGCACCGACGAGTCGCCGGCGCCGCCGTTCTCCGGGGAGCGCCCGGTCGTCCAGCGGCACTCACGGGCCACGACGTCCATGTCGGCCACGTACGTGCCGACGTCGCAGGCGGTCACGTACCGCCCACCGAGCGAGGCCACGAAACGGCCGTACGCGAGCAGCAGCTGCTCTGTCTTGATCACTTCGGGGTCGCCGATGATCACGGCCTTGCCGCCGCCGTGGTCCAGCCCGGCCATGGCGTTCTTGTACGACATGCCGCGCGCGAGGTTCAGGGCGTCGGCGACGGCCTCCGCCTCGGTCGCGTACGGGTAGAAGCGCGTACCGCCGAGCGCGGGGCCCAGGGCGGTGGAGTGGAGGGCGATGACGGCCTTGAGCCCGCTGGCCCGGTCCTGGCAGAGCACGACCTGCTCATGACCCCCCTGATCCGAGTGGAAGACGGTGTTCAGTACGTCAACTGAGGCGCCGGATACGTCGGTCACTGTGGTGACTCCTGGGTAACTAGCGGCGGGTGGGACGGTGGCTCCCGTACGGGTGGCGGGGCCTGTGGGATGAGCGTAGAGCCTGTGCGGCCCATCGAACGCGTGGTGTTCCGGATCACCTTCTTGCGGAGTACGGACGTGGGACGATTTGCAGGTTTTCCAGCCCGTTCAGGTGCGGGCCGGACAGGTTTCCCACTCGGCCGAAAGGGGAGGGAGCAGGCGTGCCCCAGGTGTCCTCGGTGATCGTTCCGTACGCGGCCTATCTGCGCGTGTACGAACCGCTGGGCGCCTTTCCCGAGCCCGAGCGCGGCCACTGGGAGCGCTACGCCCGCCGCCCCGACCGGCCCTCCTACCAGGACGAGCTGCGCCGCTCCCTGGCCGACCTGCTCCCCGTGCCGCCGGTGGCGGTGCCGGTGCACGAGAGCGGGGACGCGTTCGTGCTCGAGGTGGAGGGCGTGACGTGCGTCTGCCCGTGGCGCACCCGGCTGCGCGGCTGGCAGGCGCTCGGTGAGCTGGGGGACGAGCTGCCCGGACCGGTCCTGGACGCGGTCCTGCCCCCGGTGGTCCGTCTCCAGGCCGCCCAGGACTACGAGCGCTGGCTGACCCGCAACCCCGATGCCCGCCCCTGGATCCGTACGGCGACCTGGCACGTCCCGCTGCACTGGTTCGTGCTCGTCGCCGACGAGGAGCGCGAGTGGGACAAAGGGACCGCGGAGCTGCCCCCCGTGCTGCGCTACCGCACGCCGATGGTGCAGGCCCGGCGCCGGGTGGCCCGCGGCCTGCGCGCGCTCCGGGACGCGATGGACGAGGGGCCGCTGATCGACGGCCTGGTGGACGTGGGGCGCTGGCTGGAGGAGTTCCACCCGCGCTCACTGGTCGAGCTGGACTACGGCGGTCTCGTCCACACCGTGCCGGCCGGGGACCTGGAGAGCGATCACTCGGCGGCTGACGTGGCCGAGGGCATCGACGCCCTGCGGCGGGGCGACGGCGGCGCGGCGGGCGAGGCGTACGCCCGGCTCGTGGAGCGGTGGCGGTCGGTGCGGGACCGGCGCTCGGCGAACTGACGGTGTGACAGACGCGACAGACGTTCCTTTAGTGACGTACGTCACGGCCATGACGGCTTCGAACAGCGTACGGTCTACCGACTTCACGGAACTGACGGGGCGTTGGCCCCGTTCCGGGCGTATGGCGCAAGGGTCGCGAAGGGTGATGGACCGCACGTACGCGGCCCTTGCGTCGCTTGCCCCTCCTCATGCCAAAATAGGACAAGGAGTCCGGGGAGGCTCCGTCCGTCCACTTGTGCTCCACCGTGGGGGGAATCTCAGCATTGCACGCTTTGGGGGGTCTGGTGACTCCTGATCGCCGTGTGACTGATCGTCACACTGGCGTGACTGTCCGCTATGGCATGGTCCATCGGCTTCCGTCGCCGATGAACACCTGGGGGGCAATTCCATCGGTTTGGCCGACGCGGCTGGACGGATGGTGTAGTTGTAGTGCCGAGGACAAGCCGTTCGTCCTATAACCGACTCGACTCGCGTCCGCCATTTCGGGCAACGCGGGTCAAGGTGCAGAATTTAGAGGAAAGAACCGAGAAGGTTCGGTTCTCCCGAGGAGGCCGCTCATGACCGCTCGCACCCCTGATGCTGAGCCGCTGCTGACCCCGGCTGAGGTCGCCACCATGTTCCGCGTGGACCCGAAGACGGTGACGCGGTGGGCGAAGGCCGGCAAGCTCACGTCGATCCGTACGCTCGGCGGGCACCGCCGTTACCGCGAGGCCGAGGTCCGCGCCCTGCTGGCGGGCATCCCGCAGCAGCGCAGCGAGGCCTGAACAACTGAATAACCGGGCAACGCCGCAGGTCCCCCAATCTGCCGAGGCGCCCGAACCCTAGCTCCAAGCGACGCGGGTCCTGCCCCAACAGGTCCGTAACCCACACGGTGCGTCGTCGATCGCGCTGGACTCCGCCGAGTCCAGCGCGATTTTTTTGTGCCTGTGGCCTGTCTGCCAGGTGGCTCTGTGAGCGGCCTTGTCGGAGTCTGGGGGGTCACTGGGAGGGTTCCGGGGAGTTGCTGGGAGGGTTCCGGGGAGCTTCCTCCGACGGGGCTCCGGTGGGGTGCGCGCAGTGGTGCAATTGCACATATTAAATTGACCAGTTGTAGGAGATGGGTAAGAACCCTGATTTCGGAAACTCATGCGGTGACACCCGTCACATACCACTGGCCTTGTCGCCGTCACCGGCCGTGCGCTAGAGGGGGAGCGCCTGCCTTCGACGCTCCAGCACCCCACGGCCGTACGGCCGTTGAGGCGTGACGGTCACGCGGGAGGGGTCTCGTCGCCCCCGTCGGGCTCCTGCGGGGCCTGGGGGCCCCGTGGAGCGCCGTCCATCGCCAGCCGCAGCAGACGGTGGCAGATCGGGCAGTGGCGGGTCAGGTGCCGGTAGGACGACGCGGCCGACAGATGCGCGCGGAGCAGCGCCCGCGTCTCGTGCCTAGCCGATGCCGCCATACGCCACCTCCGGAAGGCCCGCGCCGGGAACGCGGCCCTGACCTCTGGGGTACCGAGGGAATGTGACGCCGTCAAGGGAGCGGGACGCGTGCGGGCGAACGACGCGGCTCCTCCCGGCCCGCCGGGCCGGCGTCCGGGGGCGTGCGGGGAGCCGACGACGCGGCGCAGGTCATGAAAAGGGGTGGTCACCGCCGAAGCAGTGGCCCGGGACACGAAAAGACGCGCTCTCCGCGGCGCGGAGGCGCGGGAGGGGCGCGCGATGCGGGCGCGCGGTACGGGATGCGGCTGCGCCGCCAACGCCTGGCGGGCGGAGCGAAGCCGCCGGACGGGAAGTGCTGCCCCGATGGCGGCTTCGCCACCGACCCGTGGCATGCGAAGAGCCCGGGTCCGAAGACCCGGGCTCTCGTTTCACTGCGGTCCTGACGGGATTTGAACCCGCGGCCTCCACCTTGACAGGGTGGCGAGCACTCCAAACTGCTCCACAGGACCAGGTTTCGCGGCACTTGGTGTTGCGTTGTGCTGCGAGAAGAGACTGTACAGGAGGGTGAGCCCTTGGTCGAACTCACCCTCCGTACCGGACCCGTCACGGCGCGGCCGCGTCGATCGCCTTCACGATCCGCTTGTCGGAGACGGGGTACGCCGTGCCCAACGCGTGGGCGAAATAGCTGACCCGGAGCTCCTCGATCATCCAGCGGATGTCCAGGACCGAGGACGGCACCGGTCGGCCCTGGGGCAGCTGCTCCAGCAGCCAGGCGTACTCGTCCTGCATCTCGTGGACCTTCTCCATGCGGGTGGTGTCCCGCTGGACGTTGGCCGGCATCTGCTGCAGGCGCCGGTCCGCGGCCACCAGGTACCGCATCAGGTCCGGCAGCCGGCGCAGTCCCGTCTGCGTCACGAAGCCCGGCCGTACGAGCGCGTCCAGCTGCTTGCGCACGTCCGTGAGGTTTGCCAGCAGCGCGGGGCTGCGTACGCCCTTCAGGCGGCGCTCGCAGGCCTGCCAGGCGGCCAGCACCTGCTGCACCTGGCCGACCGTGCGCACGGTCGTGTCGACGATCTCGGCGCGCACCCTGTCGTACAGCTTCCGGTACGACTCCTCGTCCCACGCGGGCCCGCCGAAGTCCCCGATCAGCTTGTCCGCCGCCGCCGTCGCGCAGTCGTCGAACAGCGCCTGGACGGAACCGTGCGGATTCGCCGACAGCGCGAGCTTCTGAGGATTCGTCAGCTTCTCGGACGCGAACTTCGCGGGGTTGACCGGGATGTTGCGCAGGATCAGCCGGCGCGTGCCCTTCCACATCGCCTCCGCCTGCTCCGCCTCCGTGTCGAAGAGCCGTACGGAGACGGTGTCGCCGTCGTCGACCAGCGCCGGGTACGCCTTCACCGGCTGACCGGCGCGGCGGGTCTCGAAGACGGGGGTGAGCGTGCCGATCGTCCAGTCCGTCAGGCCCGACCGCTCAAGGGACTCGCCGCCCCGCCGCTCGGCGGTCGCCGCGGCGGCCTGGGAGAGCGCCTGGCGGGCCTTCGGCTTCAGCCGCAGCTTCAGGGCCTCCAGGTCCTTGTCCTCGGCCAGCTTGCGGCGCCGCTCGTCGACGATCCGGAAGGTGATCTTCAGGTGGTCGGGGACCTTCGACCAGTCGAAGTCGTCGGCCTCGAAGGGAACGCCGACCATGCGCTTCAGTTCGCGGGCCATGGCCGTCGTCAGCGGTTCCCCCGACGGCACCGCCTGGTCGAGGAACCGCTGCGCGAAGTTCGGCGCCGGCACGTAGTTGCGGCGGATCGGCTTCGGCAGGGAGCGGATCAGTTCGGTGACGACCTCTTCCCTGAGGCCCGGGATCTGCCAGTCGAAGCCCTCGTCCGTGACCTGGTTCAGGACCTGGAGCGGGATGTGGACGGTCACGCCGTCCGCGTCCGCGCCCGGCTCGAACTGGTAGGTCACCCGGAACTTCAGCGGGCCCTGCCGCCAGGAGTCCGGGTAATCGGCCTTGGTGACCGCCTCCGCCGACTCCCGGATGAGCATCTCCCGCTCGAAGTCCAGGAAGTCCGGCTGCTCGTGCCGCTTGCGCTTCCACCAGGAGTCGAAGTGGGCGCCGGAGACCACGTGCTCGGGCACCCGCTGGTCGTAGAAGTCGAACAGCGTCTCGTCGTCGACCACGATGTCCCGGCGGCGGGCCCGGTGCTCCAGCTCCTCGACCTCGCTGAGGAGCTTGCGGTTGTCGGCGAAGAACTTGTGGTGCGTCCGCCAGTCGCCCTCCACCAGCGCGTTGCGAATGAAAAGTTCGCGGCTCGTCTCCGGGTCGATCCGCCCGTAGTTCACCTTCCGCTGGGCGACGATCGGCACGCCGTACAGCGTGACCTTCTCGTACGCCATCACCGCGGCCTGGTCCTTCTCCCAGTGCGGCTCGCTGTACGTCCGCTTCAGCAGGTGCCCGGCGAGCGGCTCGACCCACTCCGGCTCGATCCTGGCGTTGACCCGGGCCCACAGGCGGCTCGTCTCCACCAGCTCCGCCGACATCACGAACCGGGGCTGCTTCTTGAACAGCGCCGAGCCGGGGAAGATCGCGAACTTGGCGCTGCGGGCGCCGAGGTACTCGTTCTTGTTGCCGTCCTTCACGTCCTTCATGCCGATGTGCGAGAGCAGCCCGGCGAGGAGGGAGGTGTGGATGCTGTCGGCGGGGGCGTCCTGCTCGTTGAGGTGGATGCCCATCTGCTTGGCGACGGTGCGGAGCTGGGTGTAGATGTCCTGCCACTCACGGATGCGCAGGAAGTTCAGGTACTCCTGCTTGCACATCCGGCGGAAGGACGACGAGCCGCGCTCGCGCTGCTGCTCACGGACGTAACGCCACAGGTTGAGGTAGGCGAGGAAGTCGCTCGTCTCGTCCTTGAAGCGGGCGTGCTGCTGGTCGGCCTGGGTCTGCTTGTCGGCCGGGCGCTCGCGCGGGTCCTGGATGGACAGCGCGGCGGCTATCACCATCACCTCGCGGGCACAGCCGTTCTTGTCGGCCTCGAGGACCATGCGGGCCAGCCGCGGGTCGACGGGCAGCTGGGCCAGCTTCCGGCCGGTCTGCGTGAGCCGCTTGCGCGGGTCCTTCTGGACCGGGTCGAGCGCCCCCAGCTCCTGCAGGAGCTGCACGCCGTCGCGGATGTTGCGGTGGTCCGGCGGATCGATGAACGGGAACTTCTCGATGTCGCCGAGGCCGGCCGCGGTCATCTGCAGGATGACGCTCGCCAGGTTCGTCCGCAGGATCTCCGCGTCCGTGAACTCCGGACGGGCGAGGAAGTCGTCCTCGCTGTAGAGGCGGATGCAGATACCGTCGCTGGTCCGCCCGCAGCGGCCCTTGCGCTGGTTGGCGCTGGCCTGCGAGATCGGCTCGATGGGCAGCCGCTGCACCTTGGTGCGGTGGCTGTAGCGGCTGATCCGGGCGAAGCCGGGGTCGATGACGTACTTGATGCCCGGGACGGTCAGCGAGGTCTCCGCCACGTTGGTCGCCAGCACGATCCTGCGGCCGGTGTGCGGCTGGAACACACGGTGCTGCTCGGCATGGGACAGCCGGGCGTACAGCGGGAGCACCTCGGTGAACCGGTACTTCTTCTTCTCCAGCGCGTCCGCGGTGTCCCTGATCTCCCGCTCACCGGAGAGGAAGACGAGGATGTCGCCCTGCCCCTCGCCCATCAGCTCCTCGACGGCGTCGGTGATCGCGGTGATCTGGTCCCGGTCCGCGTCCTCGGAGTCCTCCTCCAGCAGCGGGCGGTACCGCACCTCGACGGGGTACGTCCGCCCGCTGACCTCGATGATCGGCGCGTCACCGAAGTGCCGCGAGAACCGTTCGGGGTCGATGGTGGCCGAGGTGATGACGACCTTGAGGTCCGGCCGCTTGGGCAGCAGCTGGGCGAGGTAGCCCAGCAGGAAGTCGATGTTGAGGGACCGCTCGTGGGCCTCGTCGATGATGATCGTGTCGTAGGCGCGCAGCTCGCGGTCGGTCTGGATCTCGGCGAGCAGGATGCCGTCCGTCATCAGCTTGACGAAGGTCGCGTCCGGGTTCACCTGGTCGGTGAACCGCACCTTCCAGCCGACGGCCTCCCCGAGGGGCGTCCTCAGCTCGTCGGCCACGCGCTCGGCGACGGTGCGGGCGGCGAGCCTGCGCGGCTGCGTGTGCCCGATCATGCCGCGCACACCCCGGCCCAGCTCCAGGCAGATCTTCGGGATCTGGGTCGTCTTACCGGACCCGGTCTCACCCGCGACGATGACGACCTGGTGATCACGGATGGCGTCCGCGATCACGTCCTTCTTCTGGCTGACGGGGAGCTGCTCGGGATAGGTGACGGCAGGCACCCGGGCCCGCCGCGCGTCCATGCGCTCCGCGGCCAGCCCGACCTCCGCCTCGATCTCGGCGAGAACGGCGTCACGGGCTTCCGGCTTACGGATCTTGCGCGCACCTTCGAGCCTGCGCCCGAGCCGGTGCGCGTCGCGCAGGGACAGCTCGGCCAGGCGGGGGGCGAGGGCGCCGAGGGCGGGGGCAGGGTGCGTAGACATACGCGATCCAGGATCTCATCCCGGGGAAAAACGTGGCGAACGCTTTTGCCTCCGGCGGTGCGGCGGGGGGTGGTGGGCCGGTGGGCGGCGGCGAGGCGGTGGTGCGGTGAGGCAGTTGGGGGGCGTGGAAGCGGCTCATGACGATGTTCGTGGCGGCGGCTCGTGGCGGAGGCTCTGGCGTTCGGGGTGGCGGCTGTGGCGTTCGGGGTGGCGGCTCGGGGTGGGGCGTCCCCGCGGACAGCCTTCCCCGTGCCCCGCTTCGGCATCCGGCCCGCGGGGGCACGGGGGAGGGTCATGGGTGTACTGACCCGCGCGAACAGCTCCGCGGGTCAGTACACCTAGGCCCGCCGGACGGGCCGGCGGTGCCAGGCCGCGAAGAGGGCGGACAGCGCGGACCCGAGGACGGCCATGTCCTGGGCCGTGGTCCGCCCGCTCATCACAAGGACGACCCCGACGACGAGCACGGCCACGAAGACGACGAGGTCGGTCGTGTGCTGCATAGGCTGGTGGTGCATCACTGGCTCCTCCCGAGCACTGGTGGTGTGGTCGGGAGCGGCCTCTGCTGGCCGGCGTCGCCGCTCCCGGTCGCTCGGGCCGTCCGGCCCGGCACCACCCATCCTCGATCACCGCGAAGCCCCTCCCGGGAGGTCGGTGCTACGCCTTGGTCCGACTTACTACTCCATACGTAACGCAGCGGACCGTGACGGCACGTTACGTACACTCGGACCAAGGGGTCAGGATCAAGGTGCATCGGGGGGTGCGTGACCGAGCGGACACAGAACCAGCAGCGGGCGGCGAAGCGGGCGGAGACCCTGCGGCGGCTCGACCGGGACGGATCGCTGCCGGACGTGGTGCAGTCGACGCGGGCCCTGTGGGAGGGCGGCCTCGCTCCGTCCGAGATCCGTCTGCGCACCGCGTACCTGCGCAATCCCCGCATGCCCGCCGGGCCACTGGACGATCGACGGCGACCGCCGGCGGCGGCGCTGCCCCGCTTCGCCCAGCTCCTGGTGTCGCAGGGGGTCGCCCTGCAGTTCCACCTGACCGCGCTGTTCGCCGCGCAGTGCACGACCGGACCGGGACGGCCGTGGCGCAACGGCATCCCCCTCGACCGGCGCCGCACCGACGCGGACTTCACCTGGCTGGACCTCGTGGCGTCCTCCGCACGGTCGGGAAAGGGCGCCGACTACGTCTCCGGCCACACCGGCAACAAGCTGCGGCAGTTGCGCGCCGCTCTGGAGACGTTGTCCCGCAAGGGCCTGGTCGGGCTGGGGCGCAGCGGGGACGGGCTCCGGTACGACGACTTCGAGCTGCTGAAGGAGGGCGGGCGGAACTCCCGGGCCGGTGCGGTCAGGTACCGCGTCCCCTCCCTGTCGGAGGCGTGTCTCGCCGTGCCCCGGGAGTTCTTCACCCAGGGCTGGGTGCACGTCCTGACCAAGAGCGAGACGGCGGCCTATCTGATGTGGCTGCAACTGGGAGCCCTGGAGGAGCAGGTGCGGGTGGGGTGGGAGGTCCGGGCCGGCCTGTTCGGGCTGTCCCGCGAGGTCTACGACACCCACCAGGCGCTCGCCGCGTTCGGCCTGCTGGAGGTCACCAGGCCGGAGGGCCGCCGCGAGGACGGCACCTGGCAGGGGTTCGCCCGCGGAGACATTCCTCTCCTGCACCGAGTGCGGGCCCTCCCCGCCGGCCTCACCCAGAACCCCGCGAGGGTCGTCCACGCAGCGGTCTCGAAATTCGCCGCCCTCGGCACGTGGTCCCGCCCGCTGGGCCTCGCCCCCGGTCCGGCAACGACCGCGGTGGACAGGTGAGGGCGTACGGCTGCGCTCCCGGGGGCTGCCGCCGTACCGCCGTCGTGATACGCCAACGCGAAACCCCCGCCGATGATCTCGACGGGGGTTTCTGCCCTGATGGGCTGCGGTGGCTGGGGCCGGGGTCGAACCGGCGACCTTCCGCTTTTCAGGCGGACGCTCGTACCAACTGAGCTACCCAGCCGCGAGGTTTCACGTGAAACCTCAGCGGTCCTGACGGGATTTGAACCCGCGGCCTCCACCTTGACAGGGTGGCGAGCACTCCAAACTGCTCCACAGGACCAAGCGATGTGTACGACAGTGTCGCACACGTTGTTGCGTGCCCCCAACGGGATTCGAACCCGTGCTACCGCCTTGAAAGGGCGGCGTCCTAGGCCGCTAGACGATGAGGGCTATCGGCCCGCCTGGGCGCTTCTCAGCGCGTCGGGGACGTGAGAAGCATATGGGATGGCGGGAGGTAACGCCAAAACGGTTTACGGAGCGGCTCCGGACGGGGTGGGGGACGGGGGTGTGGTGGAGGGTGTCGGGGAGGGGCTGGGGGACTGGTCGGCTCCCGGCTGGTTCTCCTTCGGGAGGTGGCGGCTGACCTCGGCCGTGGTCAGGCCCAGGCCGCCCAGCTTGATCGCGTCCCAGGCCTGGAGGCGGCGGGTGTCGCGGTCGAAGTAGAGGATCGACGCCTCGATGGGGTCGGGGTACGTGCCCTCGACGGCGCGCAGGCCGCTGCCACCGGTGGAGCCCTCGGTGCGCAGTCGGGTGCCGTTCTCGAGGATCTCCATCTTCGCGTGGTGGATGTGGCCGGCCAGGACGAGGGGGACCTCGCCGTCGGTCCGGCGGGCGGCGGAGGGCTCGTGGGCGATGGCGATGTCGACGGGCGTGCCCGCGGCCCGCTGGGCGCGCAGCGCGGCGGCGAGGCGGTCGCCGGCCGCTTCCTGGACGCCTTTGCCGCCGGGGACCTGCGAGCGGTCGGGGGTGAACTGCGGGTCGCCCATGCCGGCGAAGCGCAGCCCCGCGATCGTGACCGCACGGCCGCCGTCGAGGACGTGGACGTTCTTGATGCCCTCCAGGTAGCGCTGGGTGACGGCCGAGTCGTGGTTGCCGCGGACCCAGACGTAGGGCGCGCCCAGGTCGGCGATGGGGTCGAGGAAGCCGTTCTCCGCAGCCGAGCCGTGGTCCATGGTGTCGCCGGAGTCGACGATGACGTCGACCTTGTACTGCTCGACGAGCGAGGCGATGATCTTCCAGCTCGCGGGGTTGAGGTGGATGTCGGAGACGTGCAGGACGCGGACGGTGGTGGGGTCGGGCTGGTAGGCGGGGAGGGTGGAGGTGACGTCGTAGAGCTTGGTGACGTTGGTGACGAGGCGGGCGAGTTCCCGCTGGTAGACGTCGAACTCGGTGACGATGCTGCGGGCGTTGCCGACGACGGAGGGGGCCGAGGAGAGCAGGCCCGAGAAGCGGGGTTCGAGGACGGACTTGGGGTTCCAGGTGGCGTAGGCGGTGGCGCCGGAGGCGGTCAGGAGGGCGAGGGCCAGGCCACCGGCGGCGAGGGCGCGGCGGGGACGGCGGTAGACGGCGAGGCCGAGCGCGGTGGCGCCGGAGACGACGGCGACGCAGGAGCGCACGGCGAGGTCGAGGGTGCCGTGTTCGACGTCGCGGGTGACCTCGTCCTGGAGGCCGGAGAGGCGTTCGGGGTGGTCGACGAGGGCCTGGGAGCGGACGGGGTCGAGCTGGTCGACGTTGACGTCCAGACGGACGGGAGCGACGTGGCTGTCGAGGTGCAGCGCGCCCAGCGGGGAGATGTTGATCTTGGTGCCGCCGGTGACGGAGGGCCGCAGCGTCATCGTCGTGTTCATCGGGCCGACGGCGGCGCGGACGTTTCCGACGATCAGCAGACCGAGCCAGGCGCCGACAAGGACGACGGCGGTCAGGCCGGCGGCGCGGGCCCAGGGGCGGGGTGTGGCGGCGAGTTCGGGGGTCGTGCGGGGGGAGCGGCGGGGGCGGCGGAAGCGTTTCAGGTGGTTCATGGGGTTCGGTGCGGCGGCGGGGACGCGGGCCATTGGTCCCGTATGCCCAAGTGCGCGCCCGGATATGCGGGCCGTTCGTGCCCTCGTACGACCGTGTCGTACCGGAGAATGGGCCCGTGCTGGAGATGACGCGCGAGGAGTTCGAGGAACTGGTTGCCGAGGCGCTGGACCGGATCCCGCCGGAGCTGACACGGCTGATGGACAACGTCGCCGTGTTCGTCGAGGACGAGCCGCCGGCGGACGATCCCGAGTTGCTCGGGCTCTACGAGGGGACTCCGCTGACCGATCGTGGCGAGTGGTACGCGGGCGTGCTGCCGGACCGGATCACGATCTACCGGGGGCCGACGCTCAGGATGTGCGAGACGCGGGAGGAGGTCGTCGAGGAGACGGAGGTGACCGTGGTCCACGAGATCGCGCATCACTTCGGGATCGACGACGCCCGGCTGCACGCGCTGGGCTACGGCTGAGTCGTCGTCGTGCGGGGCGCGTGTCCTCCCGTGGGCGACGGGAGTTGGTGAGGTTGACTCCTGCGTCTGCCCCCGGAGGTGGCCCGTGCGCCCCTTGTACCTGCCTGTTCGCCTGGCCGTCACGGTCATGGCCGTCGCCGCGGCCGCCGGATGCATGAGCGTGGGTGACGGGGAGGGGGATCGGGCCGAGCCGTCGCGGTCGGCGGGACAGCCGGGGGGCGAGGCGCCGGACGGCGGCCCCGGGGGATCGGCCGGCGGACACGGGTTCGACGCGGCGGGCCGCGACGACCGGCGCGGGCACGGCAAGGACGGCAAGAAGGGCAGGCCGGGTGAGTCGGCGGCTCCTTCGGCCTCGCCCTCGACGGGTGCGAGCGAGCCGGCGGCCGGAGGGAAGCCGGGCAAGGGCAACAAGCCGGACAAGCCCGGGCGCCCCGAGTCGCCGAAGGACGAGCCCACGCCGACGCGTTCCTCCGATCCGGAGCCGCCGCCGTCGCCGGAGCCCCCGCCGTCGCCCTCCCCGGAGCCGACGGTCGCGGAGCCGTCGTCGTCGGCGCCCGAGGAGCCGACGCCGCAACTGGTGGAGCGGGAGCCCGCCCCGGAGGCCGGGGCGCCGGCGTAGGACGGGGATCCGGCCGTGTGACCTACGTCCCTGGGGCTCGGTTTGCCTTCGGGGGTGGTGGGTGCGTATGGTGGTAGATCGTTTGATCCCATTTGCCCGGCGCCAACGCAGAGCGCGCCGTGTGGCGCGTACTCTCCCTTGCCGTGGCTGACCGCATTGAGGCGGTCGTATTGCGAATCACGGAGTTGACGGGCGCGTGCCGACGAGACTCCGGAAGGTTTCGCATACGCATGTCCATTTCCACCACTGATCACGTCGTCGTCCCCGAGAGCGACGAGGCCGTCGAGACCGTCGAGACCCTCGAGGCCGTCGCCGACGAGGCGCCCCAGGTGACCTTCGCGGACCTGGGTCTGCCCGAGGGCCTCGTGCGCAAGCTCGCGCAGAACGGCGTGACCACCCCCTTCCCGATCCAGGCGGCGACCATCCCGGACGCCCTGGCCGGCAAGGACATCCTCGGCCGTGGCCGCACCGGCTCCGGCAAGACCCTCTCCTTCGGCCTGCCGACCCTGGCCATGCTGGCCGGCGGCCGCACCGAGAAGAAGAAGCCGCGCGCGATCATCCTCACGCCGACCCGCGAGCTGGCGATGCAGGTCGCCGACGCGCTCCAGCCGTACGGCGACGTCGTCGGCCTGAAGATGAAGGTCGTCTGCGGCGGTACGTCGATGGGCAACCAGATCTACGCCCTCGAGCGCGGCGTCGACATCCTGGTCGCCACGCCCGGCCGTCTGCGCGACATCATCAACCGGGGCGCCTGCTCCCTGGAGGACGTGCAGATCGCCGTCCTCGACGAGGCCGACCAGATGTCCGACCTGGGCTTCCTGCCCGAGGTGACGGAACTGCTCGACCAGGTCCCGGCGGGCGGTCAGCGGATGCTGTTCTCCGCGACCATGGAGAACGAGATCAAGACCCTCGTCGACCGCTACCTCAACGACCCCGTCTCGCACGAGGTCGACGCGGCGCAGGGCGCGGTGACGACCATGTCGCACCACATCCTCATCGTGAAGCCCAAGGACAAGGCGCCGGTCACGGCCGCGATCGCCTCCCGCAAGGGCCGCACCATCATCTTCGTCCGCACCCAGCTGGGCGCCGACCGCGTCGCCGAGCAGCTGCGGGACGCCGGTGTGAAGGCCGACGCGCTGCACGGCGGCATGACGCAGGGCGCGCGCACGCGGACCCTGGCCGACTTCAAGGACGGCTACGTCAACGTCCTGGTCGCGACGGACGTCGCGGCGCGCGGCATCCACGTCGACGGCATCGACCTGGTCCTGAACGTGGACCCGGCCGGCGACCACAAGGACTACCTGCACCGGGCGGGCCGTACGGCGCGGGCCGGGCGCACCGGCACGGTCGTGTCCCTGTCGCTGCCGCACCAGCGGCGCCAGATCTTCCGTCTGATGGAGGACGCGGGCGTCGACGCCGGGCGCCACATCATCCAGGGCGGCGCGGCCTTCGACCCGGAGGTCGCCGAGATCACCGGTGCCCGGTCCATGACCGAGGTCCAGGCCGAGTCGGCGGGCAACGCCGCGCAGCAGGCCGAACGCGAGGTCGCCCACCTCACCAAGCAGCTCGAGCGGGCGCAGCGCCGGGCGGCCGAGCTGCGCGAGGAGGCCGACCGGCTGGTCGCCCGGGTCGCGCGCGAGCGGGGCGAGGACCCCGAGGCGGCGGTGGCCGAGGCGCAGGCGGCGGCAGCGGCCGGGGAGACCGTCGAGGCTCCGGCCGTGACCGAGGTCTCCGTGCCGGAGCAGCCGGCCGCGCGGGACATCGACCGGGACGACCGGGGCGGGCGCGAGGAGCGTCCGGCGTCGTCGTCGTACGAGCGGCGTGAGCGGAAGCCCTTCGAGCGGGACCGTGAGCGTTCGTTCGAGCGCCGTGACGACCGGGGCGGCTTCCGCGGTCGCGATGACCGGGGCGACCGGAACGACCGCGGTGACCGTGGTGACCGGGGTGGCTTCAACCGGGACCGTGACCGGGACCGTGGGTTCAACCGGGACCGTGACGACCGTGGCGGGCGTACCTTCGAGCGGCGCGACGACCGTCGTCCGTTCGACCGCGACCGTGACCGTGACCGCGGCTTCAACCGCGACGAGCGCGGCGGCCGTTCGTTCGAGCGTCGTGACGACCGTGGCGGGCGTACCTTCGAGCGGCGCGACGACCGTCGTCCGTTCGACCGCGACCGTGACCGTGACCGCGGCTTCAACCGCGACGAGCGCGGCGGCCGTTCGTTCGAGCGCCGTGACGACCGCGGCGGCTTCCGCGGCCGTGACGAGCGCGGCGGCCACCGCGGCAGCGACCGTCCGTTCAACCGCGACCGCCGCGACGACCGCCCGGGCTTCCGCACCGGCGGCCACGACCGCCCGTACGGCCGCCGTGACGACCACCGTCGCGACGACCACCGCGGCGGCGGCTCCTTCCAGCGCCGCGAGGACAAGCCGCGCTGGAAGCGCAACGGCTGACCTCGGCTGAGCCGATCAGACGCCGTGGCCCCCACCGATTCACCGGTGGGGGCCACGGCGTTTTCCGGAACTACGGGTGCCTTTTCCAGGCGGGGGCCTTTTCCGGTCACCGTGTGACGTGTGTCACGCCCTCGGCGAGGGAATTGCTGGGGGCATGACAGATGACGCCAGAGCGAGTGGGCTCTCTGACGAGGAACGGCTGGCCCAGCTCGGTTACACGCAGGTTCTCGCCCGCCGCATGTCGGCGTTCTCCAACTACGCGGTCTCGTTCACGATCATCTCGGTGCTGTCGGGCTGTCTGACGCTGTACCTGTTCGGCATGAACACCGGCGGCCCGGCCGTGATCACCTGGGGCTGGGTCGCCGTCGGCCTGATGACGCTGTTCGTCGGGCTGTCGATGGCCGAGATCTGCTCGGCGTACCCGACGTCCGCCGGTCTCTACTTCTGGGCACACCGCCTGGCACCTCCGCGGTCGGCGGCGGCCTGGGCCTGGTTCACGGGCTGGTTCAACGTGCTCGGCCAGGTCGCCGTGACGGCCGGTATCGACTTCGGGGCCGCGTCCTTCCTCGGCGCCTACCTGAACCTCCAGTTCGGCTTCGAGGTGACGCCGGGCCGCACGATCCTCCTCTTCGCCGGGATCCTGCTGCTGCACGGCCTGCTGAACACCTTCGGTGTGCGCATCGTCGCCCTGCTGAACAGCGTGAGCGTGTGGTGGCACGTGATCGGCGTGGCCGTGATCGTCGGCGCGCTCGCGATCGTCCCCGACCGGCACCGGTCGGCGTCCTTCGTCTTCGGCGAGTTCGTCAACAACACGGGCTGGGGCAGCGGGGTGTACGTCGTCCTGCTGGGTCTCCTCATGGCCCAGTACACCTTCACCGGCTACGACGCCTCCGCCCACATGACGGAGGAGACCCGCGACGCGTCGACGGCGGGCCCGAAGGGCATCGTGCGGTCCATCTGGACCTCCTGGATAGCCGGCTTCGTCCTCCTCCTCGGCTTCACCTTCGCGATCCAGTCCTACGAGGGCGCCCTCACCTCCCCGACCGGCGCGCCGCCCGCCCAGATCCTCCTCGACGCGCTCGGCGCGACGGCGGGCAAGCTGCTGCTGCTCGTCGTCATCGGCGCACAGCTCTTCTGCGGGATGGCGTCCGTGACCGCCAACAGCCGCATGATCTACGCCTTCTCCCGCGACGGCGCCCTGCCCTTCTCACGCGTCTGGCACACCGTCAGCCCCCGCACCCGCACACCCGTCGCGGCGGTCTGGCTGGCGGCCGGCGGAGCGCTGCTGCTCGGCCTGCCGTACCTGATCAACGTCACGGCGTACGCGGCGGTCACCTCGATCGCCGTGATCGGCCTCTACATCGCCTACGTCATCCCCACCCTGCTGCGCCTGCGCAAGGGCGAGGCCTTCGAACGGGGGCCGTGGCACCTGGGCCGGTGGTCGCGGGCGGTGGGAGTCGTGGCGGTGACCTGGGTGGCCGTCATCACGGTCCTCTTCATGCTGCCCCAGGTCTCCCCGGTGACCCCGGAGACCTTCAACTACGCCCCCGTCGCCGTCCTGGTCGTCCTCGGCTTCGCCGCCACCTGGTGGCTGGTCTCCGCCCGGCACTGGTTCCTGAACCCCGCGCATTCCGCGCGTGCGGCCGGGGAGGGGACGGGAGCGGGGACGGTCCCGGCGACCGGGGCGGGGGCGACCGGAGCGGGGCCGGCCGCCGAAACGACGGATCCGTGACCTTTCTCCGCCCCCGGCAGGGCCGTGTCCCCGATACCCGATCGGAGACACGGCCTCGTCCGGCTATGCTCGGGGTGGCAACATTGCCTGGGCCCTTAGCTCAATTGGCAGAGCAGTGGACTTTTAATCCATTGGTTGTGGGTTCGAGTCCCACAGGGCCTACGGTTCGCAGGCGGGCTGCAAGCCCTCCGACCTGCTGCGCAGCGCCCGGGACGACTTCGGTCGGCTCGGGCGCTGTCGCGTTGTGGGGCCGTGTCCGCCATCCGGCTCCGCACCGCCGCGCAACGTCGTGCGTTCCACGCCTCCCCCCGCCCGTCTCCGTACGCCGTCACCGGCGCGCTCCCGTTGATCTCCGTCCGCTGAACCGATCGTCGGGGGGCGTCGAGGCGGTTCAGCGACGCACCCGTCCATCCGGTGATCAAACATTTCATTGTTCATTCGATCAGTCTCATGGTAGAAATGCTCGCATGGGTGTTGCCAACCGTCTCGACCTGACCCTCCGCCTCGTCCAGGGGGCCGAAGGCCGTGTCTCCGTCGCCGAGTTGTCGCAGCGGCTCGGGGTGTCCGAGATGACCGTGCGCAGGGATCTCGACGCGCTGGAGAAGCAGGGGCTGGTGCGGCGGGTGCACGGTGGGGCCGTCGCCGGCCGGGCGCGGGAGGAGGGGGGTGGCTTCGCGGCGCGGGAGGGCTGGCAGGCCGCCACCAAGGACCGGCTCGGCGCGGCCGTCGCCGGGCTCGTGGAACCGGGGACCCGGGTGCTGCTCGATGCCGGGACGACGACCGTGCACGTCGCCGAACACCTCGCGGCACGCGGGCCGTTGACCGTCGCCGTGCTCTCCCTGCAGGCCGCCGTGCGGCTGGCCGACCGGCCCGGGATCGAACTGCTGGTCGTCGGCGGGCGGTCACGGCCGGGGGAGCGGTCCCTGGTGGGGCCGTTGGCCCTGCGCACCGTGGAGTCGCTCGCCTTCGACCTGTTCGTGATGTCCATCGGCGGGGTGCACGCGGCGCACGGCTGGTCCGAGTTCTCCCTGGACGACGCGGCCGTCAAGCAGGCGGGGCTCGGTCAGGCCGGCCGTACCGTCGCCGTGGCCGACGCGACCAAGCTGGGCGTGCGCGCGTTCAGTCAGGTCGCCCCGCTCGGCGCCGTGCACACCTTCGTCACCGATGCCGCCGCGGCCGACGCCGCCACCCACCCCGGCGGCCCGCAGACCCTGGACGCCCTGCGCGAGGCGGGCGTCGAGACGCTGATCGTGTGAGCCCCGCGTCCTAATCGAGAAGTCCCAGCCCAGGAGTCACCGTGTCCCGTCCACCCCTGATGATCCTCGTCGCCGGCCCGTACCGTTCGGGCACCGGCGACGACCCCGCCAAGCTCGCCGCGAACGTACGAGCCATGAACGAGGCCGCCCTCGTCCTCTACCGCGCCGGGCACCTGCCCGTCACCGGCGAGGCGCTCGCGCTGCCGCTCCTGGAGACGGCCGGCTGCACCGGCCCCGACGACCCGCTCTTCGAGGAACTCTTCCACCCCGTCGCCGAACGCCTCCTCGACCGCTGCGACGCCGTCCTGCGCATCGGCGGTCCCTCCGAGGGAGCCGACCGCATGGTGGCGCGGGCACAGGCGCAGGGCAAGGACGTCTACACCGACCTGACCGACATCCCGGCCGGGGGCTGACGATGGCGGAGAGCACCCACCCCGGGCGTCCGGGCATCGACCTCCCCGACCCCCGCGGCCGTACCGGACTCGACCGTCAGGGGCGCGACCTGACCGGGAACCCCCGGGTCCGCGTCCTCGACGTCGAGGTCCTCGCCTGCGACTGGTCGGTCCTGCGCCGCACCACCTTCGACTACCGGCACAGCGACGGCCACTGGAGCCGCGAGCGGCGCGAGACGTACGACCGGGGCGACGGCGCGACGATCCTCCTCTACGACCCCGCACGGCGTACGGTTCTGCTGACCCGTCAGTTCCGGCTGCCGGCCTACGTCAACGGGCACCCCGACGGCATGCTGCTGGAGACCGCGGCCGGGCTGCTGGACGGTGACGAGCCGCAGGAGGCGATCCGGCGTGAGGCCGAGGAGGAGACCGGCCGGACCGTGCACGAGGTCGCGCACGTCTTCGACGCCTACATGAGCCCTGGCTCGGTCACCGAGCGACTGAGCTTCTTCGCCGCGCCCTACGACGGATCGGTGCCCGGCGCGGACACGGCGGGTGTGGCCGACGAGGGCGAGGACATCACCGTCGTGGAACTGCCCTTCGGAGAGGCGCTCGACCTCGTCCGGCGCGGTGCGATCGCCGACGCCAAGACGATCATGCTGCTTCAGTGGGCCGCGCTCGACGGCCCCTTCCGGCACGGCTGACCAGGGAAATGTGAGGCGATGACAGATGTGGCCACGGGTCGACGGCATGCGGTCGATGGAGCTCGGCACCCCGGACGAGATGCGCGTCCGGCTGAACTCCCTCGTGTTGTCCGGGCGGAAGACGGCCACCACGGGCCTGCTCGCGGAGTACGTGGAGGAGACGGAGGGCCTGGAGTACGTCGGTGAGCGTCTCGCCCTCCTCGACGGCGACGGGCGTTCCGTCGCCACCATCGAGGTCACCGGCGTGCGGCGGACCACCTTCGCCGGGGTGAGCTGGGAGCATGCGGCGGCCGAGGGGGAGGGCGACGCCGACCTGGAGGAGTGGCGTGCGGGGCACCGCCGGTTCTGGAGCGCCGACGGCACGCCGGTGGAGGACGACACGCCCGTGGTGTGCGTGGCGTTCCGGGTGGTGGAGGAGAAGGCCTGAGGACGGGCCGGGCGGGTCAGCCGGGCGGGTGAGCGTCAGCCCACGCTGAGCTCCGTGAGGTCGGCCAGCGGCAGTGTGTGCTGCGTCTGGAGGACCTTCGCCCGCAGGTAACGCACATTGTGCGGGGTGGTGAAGACACCCGTCGGCACCCGGTCGTGGACGTCGATGCCCAGTGTGCGGAGCTGGTCGGCCTTGTCGGGGTTGTTGGACAGCAGGTCCAGGGTGGTGACCTTCAGGGCGCGCAGCATCTGGGCGGCCGCCGTGTAGTCCCGGTCGTCCTCGGGCAGGCCGAGGGCGGCGTTCGCCTCGTAGGTGTCCAGGCCCTGGTCCTGGAGGGCGTACGCGTCGAGCTTGTTGTAGAGGCCGATGCCCCGGCCCTCCTGGCGGAGGTAGAGCAGGACGCCGCCGCGGTCGGCGATGCGCTCGACCGCCTCGCGCAGCTGGGGGCCGCAGTCGCAGCGGGCGGAGCCGAAGACGTCCCCGGTCAGGCACTCGGAGTGCAGCCGCACCAGCGGGCGGGGGCCCGGGTCGCCGAGGACGAAGGCCACGTGCTCCTGGCCGTCGGCCAAGCCGTGGAAGGTGACCAGTTCGGCGTCGACCGAGTAGCCGTCGTGGAAGCGCAGCGGTACCCGGACGCGGGCACGCTCGGTGGCGGCGGGGGTGTGGAGCATGAGGATTCTCCCGGGTCCGGTGGACAGAGCGCGGCTCTGCTTCAGATTTGAAACAGTCACGGTGATCGCGACACTACCTCATGCTTTAAGTTTCAAGCAACGGAGGAGTGGTGTGGCTCACGAGCAGGAGGGCGACGACCGCCTGCGCCACGGCACGCCCTCGGGCCCGCCCCCGCCGTCGTCCCCCTGGAGCCCCTGCGCGATGTGCGTGCAGATCTCCTCGAGCTGCCCCACCTGCTCCGGGGTGAGCCGGTCGAAGAGGGAGGCGCGGACGGTCTCGACGTGGCCGGGAGCCGTCCGCTCCAGCACCGCCATGCCCTCGTCGGTCAGGACCGCGATGCTCCCGCGTCTGTCCCAGCGACAGTTCTCCCGCCGTACCAGCCCGTCCTTCTCCAGGCGCGTCACCGCGTACGTCAGCCGGCTGCGGGTGATCTTCAGCTTCTCCGCGAGATCGGTCATGCGCAGCTGTCGCTCGGGGACCTCGGAGAGGTGAGCCAGGATGGAGTAGTACAGGTGGGGCATGCCGGCCTCATGCTGGAGCTGCCGGTCGATCGCGTCCTCCAGGAGCAGGGAGGCGGCGACATACGCGCGCCAGGCGCGTTGCTCCTCGGGGGTGAGCCAGCGGATCGTCATGCCCCCAGTGTAGGTTTGCTTCAAACTTGAACCAAGGTCGCCGCGGTCCGGTAACCCCGCCGGTACCCGCAGCCCCGTCCACCCCGTCCACCCTCTCTGTCCCTCTGTCCCTCACCCCCTCGCCCGGAGAGACCGCGCCGATGCCGTACCCGTACGTCCTGCTGTCCGCCGCTGTCTCCCTCGACGGCTACCTCGACGACACCGGCCCCGACCGCCTCCTGCTCTCCAGCCCGGCCGACTTCGACCGGGTCGACGAGGTGCGGGCCTCCGTCGACGCGATCCTGGTCGGAGCCGGCACCATCCGCGCCGACAACCCCCGCCTCCTGGTCAACTCGCCCGAACGCCGGGCGGCCCGGCTGGCGGCCGGCGGGGCGGAGTATCCCCTCAAGGTCACCGTCAGCGGCTCCGGTGAGCTGGACCCGGCGGCGAACTTCTGGCACACGGGCGGCGAGAAGGTCGTGTACACGACCGACACGGGTGCCGAGCGCGCCCGGTCGCTCGGCCTCGCGGCCGACGTCGTCCCCCTCGGCCCCGCCCTCGACTGGCGGCGGCTCCTGGAACACCTCCACGACGTACGGGGTGTGCGGCGGCTGATGGTCGAGGGCGGCGGAACCATCCACACCCAGCTCCTCCAGGAAGGCCTGGCCGACGAACTCCAGCTCGTCCTGGCCCCCCTCTTCGTGGGCACCCCGGACGCGCCCCGGCTCTTCGGGCCCGGCGGCTACCAGGGTGGACGGCTGCGGCTCGTCGAGACGCGGCGCATCGAGGACGTCGTGCTGACGCGCTACGAGCCCACCGCGCCCGGCGCCGGCCCGCTCCCCGTGGCCGCCGACCGGCACTGGCTGGCCCTCGCCTGCGAGCTGGCGGCCGCCTGCCCGCCGTCGCGGACCGCCTTCAGCGTGGGCGCGGTGGTGGTGGCAGCCGACGGGACCGAGCTGGCGCGCGGCCACTCCCGGGAGGCCGGCGACCCCGTCGTCCACGCCGAGGAGGCCGCCCTCGCGAAGATCGCCCCGGACGACCCCCGTCTGGCCACGGCCACCGTCTACACCAGCCTTGAACCCTGCACCCGGCGCTCCTCCCGCCCGACGCCCTGCGCCCGGCTCGTCCTCGACGCGGGCGTCCCCCGGGTCGTGACGGCCTGGCGGGAACCGGACACCTTCGTGACCGACGCCGACGGCGCCGGCCTGCTGACCGCCGCGGGCGTGGACGTCGTGGTTCTTCCGGAGTACGAGGAGCCGGCCGCGGCGCCCAACCGCCATCTGCTCCGCGACGCCCAACAGCCGTCCTGACCAAGGCGGTTCGGCTGAGCGGTGGCTCTGGGGGAGGCCCTGCGGGCAGTTCCCCGCAGGCCCCCGAGGAGCCCCCGGATCAATGCGTGCGCTTCGTGTCCCGCAGATGGCGTACACTGGTGTCATACCGACGCGGGGTGGAGCAGCTCGGTAGCTCGCTGGGCTCATAACCCAGAGGTCGCAGGTTCAAATCCTGTCCCCGCTACTGAAGGCCGAGGGCCGGAATCCTGTTTCAGGATTCCGGCCCTCGGTGCGTTCATCCGCCTGATCGCCCTCACGGAAGGTGACCGGCCGAGCGCCCTGCGCATAACAACTGAGTCACCATCAAAAGTCCTGTGGCTGCTGAAGCGTGGTCGAACCGGGGTCAACTCGCCCGTTTTTCACCGCTCGTGAGACAAAAGTCCAGGCCAGAAATGTTGTTGATCAAGCGGAACCGCTTGGAAACCCGGCCCCGCGTCTATTAACGTTCGATAACGCAGCGCGGTCGTCCCAGCCGTCACAAGAGGCGGCTCCGTGCGCACGCGCCGAATCCCGTAAGGGAACCGGGGAACCACCACCTTGGGGTGAATCACGCGGAAGCCGCCGTGAAGTTACGGCCGGTATACGCGCGTAGGAGACCTTCCCGCTCCGAACCCGTCAGCTAACCCGGTAGGCGACGGAAGGAAAGGAGTACGCCCGCGTGGCGTCCAACCGGCCTGCCCCAGAAGCCCCCAGTGTGCCCAGCCAGACCTTCGGCTACGGCAGCTACCGCACCGACGAGGGCCCCTGGGAGGAGTGGAACCCCACCGCGGAGTCCATTCGCCCGGTACGCGGTCGGCACCGCGTCGCCAAGCAGCGCGGCGGACTCGCCCGCAGCTCCACCGTCCTCGGCGTCGGCGTCATAGCCGCCGTCGGCGCGGGCGGCATGGCCAGCGCCAACACCGGCAAGCCGCCGGTCTCCATCTCCATGCCGGACCTCCCCTCCGTGGGTTCCCTGATCTCGGACGACGACACCCCCGAGGAGTCCGCGTCCGCCCTCAGCACCTTCGGCACCACCGTCGCCGCGGACGACAGCAGCGACAGCGCCGCCGACGCCGGCGAGGCGCTGCGCAGCCGGATCATGGCGCAGGCCGAGTCGCAGCAGACCCAGATCGAGGCCAAGGCCCAGGCAGCCGCCGAGGCCGCCGCGGCCAAGGCGGAGGCCGACGCGGCCGCCAAGGCCCAGCAGGAGGCGGAGGCCAAGGCCGCCGCCGCGAAGAAGAAGGCCGCCGAGGAAGCCGCGAAGAAGGCCGAGGCCGAGCGCCTCGCCGAGCTCGCCAAGCAGTACACGCTGCCGACCTCCTCGTACACCATCACCTCCACGTTCGGTCAGGCCGGCGCCTACTGGTCCTCCGGGTACCACACCGGGCTCGACTTCGCCGCCCCCACCGGCACCCTGCTCAAGGCCGTGCACAGCGGCACCATCACCTCGGCCGGCTGGGACGGGTCGTACGGCTACAAGACCGTGCTCACCCTCGATGACGGCACCGAGATCTGGTACGCCCACCAGTCCTCCATCAACGTCAGCGTCGGCCAGAAGGTCGCCACCGGCGACGTCATCGGCCGCGTCGGCGCCACCGGCAACGTCACCGGCGCCCACCTCCACCTGGAGGTCCACCCGGGCGGCAGCGCCTCGGGCATCGACCCGGCGGCCTGGCTGCGGGACCACGGCGTGAACCCCTGAGTCTTCCGGGGAATTTCCGGAGGTCGACGGGGGTCGGTGAGGTCTCCCGTGCGGCACCCGGACGTTTCCCGGATGTTCCGACCCCTGGCCGGAGGCGTGCAATGCGCGCCTCCGGCCTCGGTGTTGTCGCAGCGGATGACGTCTCCGCGCGTGCCCGGCTCCTCCGACCCCGAGGTCTTCCCGCGCGCCCTCGGTGGTGACGGCCGGGGGCGCGCCCCGGTGGCCCCGGCCCTGCCCCCGGCCCAGCCGGCGGTGGCGGCGCCGATCGCCTCCGCCCGGACCGTGGGGCAGTTGCCGGCGCAGGTGGGAGCGGCCGGGCTGGAGCCGACCCGGGCGGAGACCGAGCGGCTCCCGCAGGCCTCGGCGTAGGGGTCCACCGCGGTGTCCCCGGTAGGAGCAGCCCCTACGCCGTACGGCTTACGTCATGACGGTCGCCCGGCCGCCGGGACGCGAGCGCCCGCACGGCTCACGGCTGGTTGGGGCCGTACCCGGAGTACCCGGAGTACCCGGGCTGTGGGGAGCGGGGGTGCGGGTACAGGGACTGCGGCTGGGGTTGCGGTTGCGGCTCGTGCGGGTGAGGGTGCGGCTGCGACTGGGGATACGGGTACTGCGGGTGCCGGCTCGGTCCCGTCGGACGCCCGTGGCCCCGCCCGTGCCCGTAGACCCCGTAGACCCCGTGGACCGGCCAGGGCGGCATGGCCACCGGGACCGGAGGCGCCGTCATGCGGGCCGCGTGGTCCAGCGCGGGGCGCGCGATGTCCTTGCGGCGCCACAGCTCGTGCAGCAACTCCTGCTCCCGCACCACGAAGTCGGTGCCGGCCCGGCCGAGGCGTCCGCGGTGCCGCAGGAACGCGAGGGAGGTCGCGTACGCCTCGTACCGCGCCACCTCGCGCGCGGCCGGCTTGCCCAGATGGCGGCGGGCGTGGTCGCGGGCCAGCCGCCGGGCCCGCATCGAGCCGAGCGCGTACGGCTCCGCCGGGGTGAGCCAGCCCGCGGCCGCGTAGGCGGGGAGTTCCTCGCGCACGGTGCCCAGTTCACGCTGGCGCGTCCACACCACCAGCCAGGTCAGCACCGCGAACGCCGGCATCATGAACGCCCCGTACACCGCGAAGAACCCCCACTCGCCGAGGGTCGACGAGCCGTTCCAGAGGGCGTGCATCACCATCGCGAGCAGCAGTCCGCACAGCGGGAGCAGGACGCGGCGCACGCGCTGCCGGTCCGCGGACAGGGCGGCGACGCCGAAGCCGAGACCGGTCAGCACCGTGAACAGGGGGTGCGCGAACGGGGACATGATGACGCGTACGAAGAAGGTGGCGACGGTGACGGAGGCGATACCGCTGTCCCCGCTGAGCTGGTCGGTGCCGAAGGCGTTGCCCAGGTAGAGGATGTTCTCGGTGAACGCGAAGCCGGTCGCCGTGATCCCGGCTATCACCACTCCGTCGACGATTCCGGTGAAGTCCCGCCTGCGGAAGAGGAAGACCAGCAGGATCGCGGCCGCCTTGGCGGACTCCTCGACGACGGGGGCGATGACGGTCGCGCCGAGGGTGTCCGCGCTGGACGGGTCGGCGGTCGCCGTCGCTATCCACCGGGTGGCGAAACTGTTGGCGACGATCGCTATCAGGGCCGCCGCGCACGCGCCCCAGGCGAACGCGAACACCAGATTCCGCCAGGGCCCGGGCTCCACCCGGTCCAGCCACCGGAAGGCCGCCACGAGGAGCGGAACGGGCAGCACGGCGAGCCCCAGGCCCACCAGGAACCCCTGCGTGCCCGTCTGTTCGCGCACGAGGGCCAGAATGACCAGCCCGGAGAGCGCGAGCAGGGCGATCAGGGCGCCGTAGCGCACCCACGTGTGCTGCCACCAGTGCGCGTGCCGGAGCCCTCCGCCCTCGGGAGTGCCGCCCGGCTGGGGCGGACGCGGCGGGAGCGGCGGGTACGGGGAACTCATGGCCACGGCATCGACCCTAACGAGGGAGAGGACAGCGGTGGAGGGAACGCGGGGTCGGAGGCGGCAGGAGCGGTTCGGTCAGCCGTGCTGTACGCGACGGAACAGCAGATCGTTCACCACATGCCCCTTGTCCAGGCCCTGTCCCTCGAAACGGGTCAGCGGCCGGAAGCCGGGACGGGGCGCGAAACCGCCGTCCGCCTGCGTGTTCTCGAAGTCCGGGTGCGCGGTGAGCACCTCGAGCATCTGCTCCGCGTACGGTCCCCAGTCGGTCGCGCAGTGCACCAGCGCGCCCGGCTTCAGCCGGGTCGCCGCGAGGCTGAGGAACTCCGGCTGGATGAGGCGTCGCTTGTGGTGGCGCTTCTTGGGCCAGGGGTCGGGGAAGTAGACGCGCAGACCGGCGAGGGAGTCCGGGGTCAGCATCTCGCGCAGCAGGATGATCGCGTCGCCGTTGCCGACGCGGACGTTGGTGAGGCCGCCGCGGTCGGCGAGGTTGAGCAGGTTGCCCTGGCCCGGGGTGTGGACGTCGACCGCGAGGATGTTGGTGTGCGGGTCGGCGGCGGCCATCTGGGCGGTGGCCTCGCCCATGCCGAAGCCGATCTCCAGGACGACGGGGTGGTCGTTCCCGAAGAGCTCCCCGAGGTCGACGGGGCGCCCGTCGATGTCGAGCCCCCACCTGGGCCACAGCCGCTGGAGCGCGTCGGCCTGCCCCGCGGTCACCCGGCTGCGGCGCGGCTGGAAACTCCTGATCCGCCGCTCGAAGTGCGATCCGGCGGGGTCGGCCTTGGGGCCGTCGGGGAAGCGGGGTTCGCCCTTGGCGCGGGCGTGCCGGAGCGACTCGCCGGAGGCGGGTCGGGCGGCGTCGGGGGCGTTGAGGGAATCAGACACAGTGGGGTCGATTTTACGTGGGTGGGCCGGCGGGTGGGGTGGGCGCGGGGTCTGAGCGGCGGCCCACCGGGAGGCGACGGGCAGGGATGACGTGGACGCGGTCACTGGCCCAGGACCCCCAGCGCCCTGCGCGCCACCTCCCGGCCGATCGGCAGGGAGGCCGTCGCCGCGGGGGAGGGCGCGTTCAGGACGTGGACCGCCCGGGGGCCCTCCCGGATCAGGAAGTCGTCCACCAGGCCGCCGTCCCGCAGGACCGCCTGCGCCCGTACGCCGGCCGCCGCACGCACCAGGTCCGCGTCCTCGACGGCCGGCAGCAGCCGGCGTACGGCCTCCGCGAAGGCCGCCTTGGACAGTGACCGGCGCAGCTCGCCGACGCCGTAGCGCCAGTGCTGCCGGGCCATGTGCCACACCCCGGGCCAGGCCGCCGTCGCCGCCGCCTCCCGGGGGCGTACGACTCCCCAGCCGTACCCCTCCCGGGCCAGCGCCGGTACCGCGTTGGGGCCGATGTGGACCCCTCCGTCGATGCCCCGGGTGAGGTGCACCCCGAGGAACGGGAACGCCGGGTCGGGCACCGGGTAGACCAGGCCCCGCACCAGCTCGGGGCGCGCCAGCTCGTAGTACTCGCCGCGGAACGGCACGATCCGGACCTCGGGCTCGTCGCCGGTCAGGCGGGCGATCTCGTCGCAGTGCAGGCCGGCGCAGTTCACCAGGACGCGGCCCCGCACGATGTCGCCGCGGGCGGTGCGGACGGCGACGCCCCGGTCCGGGCGCCGGTCGATGCGGGCGACCTGTGCGCCGTAGCGGATCTCGGCGCCGGACGCCTCGCCCAGCTGGCGGGCGACGGCCGTGAAGTCGCAGATGCCGGTCGTGCGCACGTGGATCGCCGCGAGGCCGCGGACCTCCGGCTCGTACTCCGCGATCTGGGCGGGGCCCAGTTCCCGGACCGGTATGCCGTTCTCCCGGCCGCGCTGGACGAGGGCGTGCAGGCGGGGCAGCTCGGAGCGGTCCGTGGCGACGATCAGCTTGCCGGTGACGGCGTGCGGGATGCCGTACTCCGCGCAGAACTTGATCATTTCGGTGGCGCCCCGGACCGCGTAGCGCGCCTTGAGGGAGCCGGGGCGGTAGTAGATGCCGCTGTGGATGACGCCGCTGTTGCGTCCCGTCTGGTGCCGGGCCGGGCCGGGCTCCTTCTCCAGCACGGTCACGCGGGTCCCCGGCGCGGCACGCGTGATCGCGTGCGCCGTCGACAGGCCGACGATGCCCCCGCCGACGACGAGCACGTCACAGTCGTACGCCACCACCTGCACCACCTCCGCCCTCGATAGTGCACTGCGCCACTGACAGTCACTTCAAACGCCGGGGAGTGCCGCGCCGGCGAGGGGAGGCGGAGGACGGCGCGCGAGACCGGGAACGGGCCGTGCCGCGCCGCACAGCGCGGCGGACGCTCAGCGGCCCGGCGGACGCTCAGGCGGGAGCCAGCAGCGGCCGGGCCCGCTCGCGCAGCTCGACCACGCGGGGCTCGTCGCCGTACGGCTCGAGGCGGTGCAGGAGGTCCTTGACGTACTCGGTGGTGCGGGCCGAGGAGATGCGCCCCGCCACCTCCACCGCCCGCACGCCCTGCTCGCAGGCCGCGTCGAGATTGCCCGACTCGAGCTCGGCTACCGCGGAGACGACGAGCCTGAGGCCGTGCGAGCGTACGAACTCCTCCGTCGGCTTCGACAGCGCCTGCTCCGTGAACCGGCGTACCTGCCGTGGTGCCTTCAGGTCGCGGTAGCACTCGGCGGCGTCGGCGGCGAAGCGGTCGTAGGAGTAGAAACCCAGCCAGGACGGGTCGTTGTCGCCGTCGCGGGCCCGCTCCAGCCAGCTCTCGGCGGCCTTGAGGGCCGCGCCGGCGGCCTGGGCGTCGCCGGCGCGCGCGTGGGCCCGGGCCTCGACCAGGCGGAAGAAGCTCATGGTGCGGGCCGTGGCCAGGCCGCGGTTGCGTTCCAGGGCGGCCTGCGCGAGGTCGACGCCCTCGTCGCCGAAGCCGCGGTACGTCGCCTGGAGGGACATGGAGGCGAGGACATAGCCGCCGAGGGGGACGTCGGCCGCCGCGCGCGCGAGGCGCAGCGCCTGGATGTAGTACCGCTGGGCGGCTTCCTGCTGGCCGGTGTCGAAGGCCATCCAGCCCGCGAGGCGGGTCAGTTCGGCGCTCGCCCCGAACAGGGCACGGCCGACCTCGTCGGAGTAGGAGCCGAGCAACAGCGGCGCCGCCTCCACCCGCAGACACTCCGGCACCATGGACGAACGCCAGTCGCCGCCTCCGTACTTGGAGTCCCAGCGCCTGGCGTCCTCGGCGGCCTCCCGCAGCTTCTGCACATCGCTGTGGCCGACTTTGAGCGGTGCGCCGGAGTCCTCCAGGGACTGGGCCTCGCGCGCCACCGAACTGTCGGCCGGGGTTATCAGCCATCGCGAGGCGGGCGTTGCGTATGCGCTCACTGCGAACGAACCGGCCAGCGACTGCCAGATGCCGCCGGAGCCGGCCCGGCGGCCCGCGAGGTCGAGGCGGTACAGCTCCGTCGCCGAGCGCACGGCCTGGCCGACGTCCCTGGGGAAGGCGAGGCCCACTTCGGGCGCGGGATCCGCGTCCGCCAGACCGATCTCGTGGAGCGGCACCGGACGGCCGAGCTTCTGGCCGATCGCGGCCGCGATGAGGTGCGGTGCGGCGCCCTGCGGCACCATGCCCTTCGACACCCAGCGCGCCACGGACGTCTTGTCGTAGCGAAGGGTCAACCCGCGTTGAGCGCCGAGGTCGTTGACGCGACGCGCGAGTCCCGCGTTGCTGATTCCCGCGAGGGCGAGAACGGCGCCGAGTTTTTCGTTCGGCCCGCGTTGCTCCCTGGACATTGCGCCACCCCTCGACACAGACGGCTGCCGCGCTGGCATAACCACGCGGCATTCGTAAACCCAGCGTAGTTCGCCGCATCCCAAGCGTTAAGGGGCATTCTTCCGGATGGCGGGATTGTGGCCCGTACGGAAGTGCGGGCACCAGTACGGACGGTTGCCGCGTGCTCCCGCTGTGTGGCCGTGCGCCTGTCCGTGCGCTCTTCTCCGGCCATCGGGGGAGCGGTTCCATGGGTCGTGCGTGGGTCGGCCCGCTGTACTGGATCCAGTGGGCTGGGGGACACCGCCGCCACCATCCCCGCGGGCGGCGGAACGGTCCGGGAGGCGGTCTCCGCCTCCCGGACCGACGCGCGGGTCGAGGCGCGCGGCTGTGTACGGAGCGTGTGCGGGTCTGCCGCACCGGCGGCTCGCCGTACGGGATTTGGCTGAAAATCGACCCTGTGTTCTGTGGGTGATTCCGCTTCCCACCATGGAAATCGACGGCGCACGGGGCGTTTTGGGGGAGCGTATCGGGGGCGCATTCGCGTCGCACGTGCGGGGGTAAGCGCGGTCGCCGGCCCTCCGCGCGCGTGAGCGCACACGGTCCCGCAGGTCGGCGCGGGGGCGTTCAGGGGGGCGCACTCCGGGGATCTCAAGCGGCGTCACCTCCTTCTGCGGCGCGTTCTTCGTGGCAGCATGTGAACCGTTCGTCCGGTGCACCGGTTGTCCACAGCCTGTGGAGGCGTCGATGCGGTGGTTGGTGGGATGGAGCAGCACCGCCGCGGGCGCCGTCGGCCCCGGCGCCTCGGCAGCGGGGGGCTACGGCGGCCCCGGCACGTACGCCGGCCCCGGCGAGGACGGCGGGCACATCGGCTACGACGGCGAGACGCTGCACCCGGTGGGCTCCCAACTCCTGTGGGGCGACCCGGATCCGCTGTGGGCGGTCGGCGACTGGCGGCCCGACGAGGTACGGGTGGTGCGGGCCGACGCCCAGACCCGGATCGCCGTCCTCGGCACCTGCGGGGCCACGGACGAGCAGCTGCGCGTCGGACTGTTCGCCGCGCGCGGCGGGGCACTTCGGCACCTGACGGCCTGGCCGGGCAGCTACACCGCGATCGTCCAGGTCGGCCGGCGCATCACCGTCTGCGGTGACCTGGCCGGCGCGCGCCCGGTGTTCCACACCGCCTGGGCGGGCGGCACGGCGTACGCGACGGCCGCGCTGCCGCTCGCCGACCTCATCGAGGCCAACCTCGACTTCGGCCACCTGGCGGCCCTGCTCGCCGCCCCCGACGTACCGGCCGCCGTGCACGACTCCACGCCGTACGACGGCGTGCGGCGCATTCCGCCGGGGCACGCGCTGATCCTGCGCGCGGGGGCGCGGGAGATCGCCGGGTACGAGCCGGTCGCCTCCCTCGCGGTGGCGGCGCCCCCGGCCGACCCGGACAGCGCGGTCGACGCCGTGCGCGACGCCCTCGTCGAGGCGGTCCGCGCGCGTCTGTCCGCGCCGCGCCACGTCCCCGACATCGACCCCGGCCCCGTGCCCGGCATGGGCCCCGCCGAACGGCGCGCCGCGCGCGGGATGCCGGTCCCGGGCATCGGGGCCGACCTGTCCGGCGGCCCCGCCTCCGGCACGCTGGCGCTGCTGGCGGCCGGCCTGCCCGGCAGACCCGGCACGCTCCTGGGCCACGGCACCGGCGCCGGCGAGCGCCTGCTGGCCGTCACCTTCAACGACCTGGCCGTCGGCGGCCACGAGGCGGAAGTGGAACGGGCCGCCGCCCTCGCGGCCAACCCGCGCCTGCACCACGTCGTCGTGGCCGGCGGCGAGGAGACCCTGCCGTACGCCGACCTGGACGGTCCCCTGACCGACGAGCCCGGCCCGAGCCTGGTGACGGCCGCCCGCCACCGCGCGCGCCTCGCCGCCGGCAGCGCGGACCACTTCACCGGCTACGGCGCCCGCCAGGTCCTCGACGCCCACCCCGCCCGCCTCGCCGACCTGCTGATGGACCGCAAGCGACGCCACCTCGTCCGGCCCGTCGCCGCCCTGACGAAGGCGGAGGGTTCCGTGCTCGTCCCCGCGCGCGTGTACGGCGCCGCCCGCCGACTGGCCCGTACGCCGTACCGGGCGGGCGTGGAGGGCCTCGCCGAACGGCTCCTGCACCGCCGCTTCGACGACCCCGCGGGCGCCGCGGGAGCCGTGGGGGCCTCCCTGGCCGCTCTCGTCTGGGGCGGCCCCGGTCCGGCCGCCCGCTGGCTGACCGGCGAGGCACTGGCTGAAGTATCGGTTCGCCTTCAGGGGACGGCGCACCGTGCCGGCGTGGGCCCCGGCCAGCGTCCCGGCGACTATCGCGCGCGTGCCGCCCTCGCCCGCCACGCCGCTGACCTGCGCGTCCTGGAGCAGGCTGCCGAGATCCGCTCGCAGCGGCTGCACGCGCCGTTCCTCGACAACCAGGTCGTCCGCGCCTGCCGCGCGCTCCCCGAGACCCTGCGCGTGCAACCCGGGGCGCGCGCCGCGATCCTGCGCACCGTCCTGAAGGGCTCCGGCGTCGCCGACCTCCCGCCCGGCTGGGGCGCCCCGTCCCTCGGCTCCACCACCGCCGCGGCCCGCGCGGGCCTGCGCATGGCGACGGACCCCCTCCTCGCCCTCTTCGACGCCCCGCTCCTCGCGGAGGCCGGCCTGATCGAGGCGAGAGTCGTCCGCAAGGCCCTCCGCGGCGCGGCAGCGGGCGAACCCCTCCCCCTGGACGGCCTCGCCGACCTCGTCTCCCTCGAACTCTGGCTCCGTCGCCTCCTCTCGCGCCGGGGCACCTGCTGGACGGGCACCCCGGCCCGCGCCCGTGCGGTCCCGGCGGGCATCGCCCCGCGGAGACGGGCGGTGTCGTCCGGGGGGTGAGGGGGCGCGGGGCGGAGCGGGCGGCACGGGAGCGGCCGCTCGGCACCCGCGGCCGGGCCGGCGCCTAGGAGCAGATGAACCTCGCGTCCGCCCAGTCCGCGAGCGCCACCCCGTCGAGGTGGTTGTGCGGCTCCACCACCAGACGGACCGTCTCGCGGCCGACGAGGTTCACCCGGACGGGCAAGGCCCGGTCTCCGCCCCGGATCTCCGGGGACGTCCACAGCCGGACCCCGTCGGCGTACACGGAGAAGGTGACCCTGCCCAGCTTCTGCGTGAGGTCGTCGACGCCGACCACGGCCTCGTAGGAGGCGCACGCGCGGTTGAGGACGACGGTGACGGAGGAGTCCCCGTGGACGGTCACCCCGCGCGCGTACTGCCGGTCGGCGATGGAGAGATCGGAGCGCTGCCAGACCCAGCTGCTGCCGGCCAGCCGGATCTCCGGCCCGGTGCCGTCGCCGCCGACGTCGAAGGGGAGCTCGCCGAGGTGGAAGACGGCCGGGGCGGGCGGGGGAGCGGGCGCGGGCGTCGGGGGCGCGGACGTGGGGGCCGGATAAGGCGTGGGCGCCGGTGTGGGCGAGGGAGGTGGGGTCGGGGACGGCGTCGGCTGCCGGGCGGCCGTGCGGGAGGGCGTCGGCGTGGGGACCCCGGCCGGGACGACCGCCGCGGGTTCCGGCTCGGGCACCGCCGGCGTGCGGGTGGGCGTGGACGCCGGTTCCGGCCTCGGCCCCTCCGGCAGGACGACCGGCGCGGAGGGGGAGGGCTCGGCCACCGGCTGCCTGGCCGGGCTGTCGTCGCCGGCCAGGGCGAGGGCCACCGCCGCGGCCGCCACCGCGACCACACCGGCCGCGACACCGGCTTTCACCGACGCGCCCAGTCCCTCGGAGACCGCCGCACCACCGCCCCCGGCGCCCGCCCCGCCCGACGCGCCGCCGCCCGCCGCGGCGGCCGCGCCCGCGGCACCCGCCGCGCCGGCTCCGGCGCCCCCGGCGACGAGCGCGGCCGCCTTGGCGTACCCGGCGGCGCCGAACCAGCCGATGACCGCGACCGGCACGACGGCGGGGATGCCACCGGCGACCTCCTCGATCTGCAGGGCGGCCAGCCGGCACCTCGCGCACTCCTCCAGGTGCTTGCGCAGTCCCCGCTCGGCACGGGTGCGCAGCCGGCGACGGGCGTAGGTGCCGAGCTGGTCGGCGTAGCGGGCGCACTCCTCGTCGCTGGTCAGGGTGGTGCTGACGTGGGCCTGGAGGTAGGCCTGCTTGAGGCCCTCACGGGCCCGGCTGGCGAGGACGCGGGTGCCGTTGGCGTCGAGCCCGAAGAGCGTGGCCACCTCGCTCGGCGACTCGTCCTCGACCTCGGTGTGCCACAGCACGGCCTGCCAGCGCTCCGGCAGCGAGCGGAAGGCCCGCACGGCCATGGACTGCTCGGCCTCGCGCAACGCCCGCACGTCGGCGCCGACGGCGAGCGTGTCACCGTCCGAGACCTCGGCGGAGCGGGCGGCCTGCGCGGCGAACACCGCGAAGTCGTCGACGAGGTGCTCCCGTCGCGCCGACCGCGTCCAGTCGGCGGCGACGCGGCGGACGGAGGTGAGCAGATAGGCCCGTACGGCGTGCGCGGGGCCGGCACCGCCGCGTACCGCCTGGAGCATGCGGGCGAAGACCTCGGCGGTGAGGTCGTCGGCGGTGTGGGCGTCCCGGCAGCAGGTGCGCGCGTACCGGCGGACGGCGTCGGCGTGACGACGGTACAGCTCCTCGTACGCCGTGTCGTCGCCCGAGCGCATCCGGGCGATCAGGTCGACGTCGGCCGGCGGCGCATCCGGCGGTGGGGGCAGCGGGCCGCTGTCCACCCGCGGCTCACGCTGGGCCGGGACGCCGCGGCCCCTCGGCGGTACGGCCGGAGCGGCGTCGCGGCGCCGGGGCACCCGCCCGCGCCCGCCCTGACTCGGCACCTGCGGTGAGGTCAGGCCACCGGCCTCGGCGCCACCGTCGCCCGGTGACCCGTCCCGCCCGTCAACACTCATCGCGGAAAGCCCCCGCCACCTGCTCAACCCGTCCTGGCCACGGGTCAGAGTGCCATATTGGCTTTTGTTCAGGACCCGGCCGACCGGACCGTCCACTCGTCCGTGGGGACTTGTCATATCTCAGTACCGAGACTCACCCGGACGGGGGCCCAGGGCGCCGGGCGAGTCGCGTGCCCCGTACGCCCGACGTACGCGGTCCGGTCGGGCCCCGGGAGCCGGCCCAAAGGCCGGCTCCCACAGGCCGAACCCCACGAAGGCCGACTCCCGGCGACAGCGGACCCCCTACGAAACCGGGCGCGACCGCAGCCCCTCCAGCAGGATGTCCAGCAGCCGGGCCGAAGCCGCCGCCTGCTGCGCCGCGTCCGGCAGCGAGGGAGCCGCCGTCGCGATCACCAGCAGGACGTCCGACACCGACACGTCCGGCCGCAGTTCGCCCGCCGCGCGCGCCCGTTCCACGAGCTGGCCCACCACGTCGAGCAGCGCCGCGGCCCCCGCGTCGTCCACGGTGGCCGGCACGCCCTCCTCGGGCATCAGCCGCAGCTCGCCGCCGACCGGCTGGGACCGCTGCTGCGGAACCCGTCCCTCACCGCCCACCGAGCCCTCGGCACCCTCGTCGGAGACCCCGACCCTGAGTACCTGAGGCGGCAGCAGCCGCCCGGCGCCCGACGCCACCGACGTCCGCAGAAAGCGCGACAGCGCCGACCAGGGCTCGTCCTCCTGGCCGAGCGCCGCCCGCGCCTGGTCGGTCAGCCGGGAGGTCTCCTCCTCGGCTATCCGGCGCACCAGAACGTCCTTGCTGGGGAAGCGCCGGTACACCGTGCCGACGCCGACCCGCGCGCGCCGCGCCACGTCCTCCATCGGCGCGCCGTAGCCCAGCTCGCCGAAGACCTCGCGCGCCGCGCGCAGTACGTGCTCCAGATTGCGCTGTGCGTCCACGCGCAGCGGCGTGGTCCGCGGGCCGTCCCCGCGTCCGTTGCCCGCCGCCGCACTCACCGCGCCGCCCGGTGCAAGGGCGGACGCGGACGACCAATGCGTGTCCTGAATGTGCATGAATGATCCCCCGGTAATGACGTCTCCCCCCGGAGACTCTCCCCGCCATCGAAAGCCGGGGCGCATGGAACGAGGGATCCCCGCCCGGACCCGCTCGTCGCGGAACCGAAGAGCGTTTCCCCCTACACCCCGTCGACACACGAACATAGTTGAGAGGCAGTCAATTCAGAAGAGGCAGGTTCCGCACGGAGCGCCCCCCGATCGGAGTACGGGTCGTATACGTCCCGATTGCCCCCCTGTCGGTACCCCGGCACACCACAGCTGACCTGCACTCCTTCCCCCCACGCCCGTGTTTCGGCCAACCCCGCGCCCACCCGGCCGCCCGTCACACGAACGGTCGGGGCTGTGGACAAACTCCGGCGCCGGGTGCGTCATGGGATGGTGAAGGAACGTGCGCGCATTCTCGTTGTCGGCGGCGGCTACGTCGGGATGTACACGGCCCTGCGGCTCCAGCGGAACCTCAGACAGGAACTCGGCAGGGGCGAGGCCGAGATCACGGTCGTCACCCCCGACCCGTACATGACGTACCAGCCGTTCCTGCCCGAGGCCGCCGCCGGCTCCATCTCCCCCCGTCACGTCGTCGTCCCGCTGCGCCGCGTCCTGCCGCACTGCCGCGTCGTCGTCGGCGAGGTCACCGCCATCGACCACGCCAAGCGCACCGCCACCCTCACCACCCTCGCCACCGACGAGGAGGGCACCGGCCCCCAGCAGCTGCCGTACGACGAACTCGTCCTCGCGCCCGGTTCCGTCTCCCGCGCACTGCCCGTCCCGGGCCTCGCCGACCACGGCATCGGCTTCAAGACCGTCGAAGAGGCCATCGGTCTGCGCAACCACGTCATCGAACAGATGGACATCGCCTCCTCCACCCGCGACCCCGCGATCCGCGACGCCGCCCTCACCTTCGTCTTCGTCGGCGGCGGCTACGCGGGCGTCGAGGCGCTCGGCGAGCTGGAGGACATGGCCCGCTACACCACGCGCTACTACCACAACGTGAAGCCCGAGGACATGAAGTGGATCCTCGTCGAGGCCTCCGACCGGATCCTGCCGGAGGTCGGCGAGGACATGGGCCGCTACACGGTCAGCGAACTGCGCCGCCGCAACATCGACGTCCGTCTGGGCACCCGCCTCGAGTCCTGCGCGGACCGCGTCGCGGTCCTCAGCGACGGCGCCCGCTTCCCCACCCGTACGGTCGTGTGGACCGCCGGCGTCAAACCCCATCCGCTCCTCGCGGCCACCGACCTGCCCCGCACCGAGCGGGGCCGACTGAAATGCACCCCCGAGCTGACGATCGAGGGCGTCACCCACGCGTGGGCCGCAGGAGACGCAGCGGCCGTCCCCGACGTCACCGCCTCCGAACCCGGCGCGCTCACCGCCCCCAACGCCCAGCACGCCGTACGCCAGGCCAAGCTCCTCGCCGACAACATCGCGCGCTCCCTGCACGGCCGGCCCCTCCGGACGTACTCCCACACGTACGTCGGCTCGGTCGCCTCCCTCGGACTGCACGAGGGCGTCGCGTACGTCTACGGGCGCAAACTCAAGGGCTACCCCGCCTGGTTCATGCACCGCGCCTACCACCTCAGCCGCGTGCCCACCTTCAACCGCAAGGCGCGCGTCCTCGCCGAATGGATCCTGTCCGGGCTCTTCAAGCGGGAGATCGTCTCGCTCGGTTCACTCGAACATCCCCGTGCCGAGTTCGAACTGGCCGCGGGGGGAAAGGCTTCTGACGGCCGGAAGAACGGCCCGCAGGACGACGCGAACAACAACCCGAAGGGGTAGTCCTGACCGGACTCAGGAACTCCCTCGGCCGCCCTGGCGTCTGACGGATGTCGGCCTCGACGGCCACACTGCCAGACTGCTGCCCACGCCCTTCACCGAGCACCTTCCCAGCCCTTCACCGAGCACCTTCCCAACCCTCCCCGAACCCGTCATCAAGCCCCTCCCCGAGCCCCGGCGGGCCGCCGCCCGCCCCGCGAACCGACGAGGCTGTTCCCACGTGCTGCATTTCCCGGGTGCTGCGACAATGTGCGGCCACCGCCGCGCGGCCCCCGGAGCCCAGGCCGGGCCCGGAGCCGGCCGTCGACGACTACACGAGGCAAGGATTCGTGAACTTCACGCGCTGGAGCGCCCGGCTCCCCGGAACGCAGCGCCGCGCCGCCGCGCGGGCCGAGCACACGGTCACCACCACGGACCGACGGAGCGAGGGCTCCGTACCCGCGGCCCGCGCCGAACAACTCACCGACGAGCCACCCCCGGTCCCCGCCGTCGACGAACTCCCGGTCCGTGAGGTCCTCGACCGCGTCCCGGCCCTCGTCGCCCTCGTCCACGGCCCCGACCACCGCCTCGCCTACGTCAACGACGCCTACACGGCGGCCTTCGGCACCAGACCCCCCGGCGAACCGGCCGCCGAAGCCCTCCCCGAACTGCGCGACCTCGGCCTCATGCCCCTCCTCGACCAGGCCCTGCGCAGCGGCAGGCCCCGCACCCTGAAGTCCCGCAAGGCCCCCGACGGCCGCTCCTACACCTTCACCTGCACCCCGGCCGCCGAGAAGAACGGCGACGGCGCCGTCCTCATCTTCGCCACCGACGTCACCGACCACGCCGAGGCCGCCGAACGCCTCAGAGCCAGCGAACGCCGCCAGCGCGAGACCGCCGTCACCCTCCAGCGCTCCCTCCTCCCCCAGGAGCTCGAACACCCCGACGACCTGCGCATCGCCGCCACCTACCAGCCCGGCGGCACCGAGGCCGCCGTCGGCGGCGACTGGTACGACGTCATCACCCTCGGCGGCGGCCGCACCGCCCTCGTCATCGGCGACGTCATGGGCCGCGGCGTCCGCGCGGCAGCCGTCATGGGCCAGCTCCGCACCGCCGTCCGCGCCTACGCCCGCCTCGACCTCCCCCCGCACGAGGTCCTCCAGCTCCTCGACGGACTCGCCACCGAGATCGACGCCAACCAGATCGCCACCTGCGTCTACGCCGTCCACGACCCGAACGAGGCCCGGCTGGTGTACGCCTCCGCCGGCCACCTGCCCATCCTCGTCCGCGACGAGACCGGCACCGTCCAGCGCGCCGACGAACCCACCGGCCCCCCGCTCGGCACCGGCGGCTGGATGCACGCCTCCGGCTCGATCCCCCTCGGCCCCGGCTCCACCGCCGTCCTCTACACCGACGGCCTCGTCGAACGCAGGAACGAGGACCTCGACGAGGGCATCGCCTCCCTGGAACGCGCCCTGGCCGGCGCGACCGGCACCCCCCAGGTGGTCTGCGACCGCCTGGTCCGCTCGGCGGGCGTCACCGCCGACCACGACGACGACGTCGCCGTCCTGGTCCTCCAGCACCCCCACCGCACCGGCCCCGACGGCGAACTGTTCCGCAACGCGGCCCTCGAACTCCTCGGCGGAGTCGAAGCCGCCCCCCGCGCCCGAGCCTTCGCCTCCGGCGTCCTCACCAGCTGGCGCTTCCCCACCGACCTGCACGACCTCGGCGTCCTCGCCACCAGCGAACTCGTCGCCAACTCCCTCCAGCACGGCACCCCGCCCATGCGGCTGCGGCTGCGCCGCACCGACCGCCGCCTGATCATCGAGGTCACCGACGGCGACGACCACCTCCCGCGCCGCCGCCGCGCCGAACCCGGCGACGAGTCCGGCCGCGGTATCGCGATCGTGGCGACCATCGCCTCCAGCTGGGGCAGCAGACGCACCCCGGGCGGCGGCAAGGCGGTGTGGTGCGAGTTCGTCCTGCCCCGCGGCGCGGACTGACGAGCACACGAAAAAGGCGGCCGTCGTCCAGGACGACGGCCGCCTCTCCCCACCCTCAGGCCTCGGCGGCCACCGGCTCCGCGGCGGACCCGCCCCGCGCGACCACCCGGTTCCGCCCCAGCCACGGCTGATCCTGCGCCGCGGTGAGCTGCCGCCCCAGCCGCACGGCGAGCACGCTGATCCCCAGCGAGAACAGCAGGAACGTCACGACGTACGGCCCGTGCAGCGAGGCCCCCATCGGCCCGCCCACCGCCGGCCCGACCGCCAGCGCCAGCTGCTTCACCAGGGCGAACGCCGAGTTGTACTGCCCCGCCAGCCCGGCCGGCGCCAGATCGGCCACCAGCGGCGCCACGGTCGGCGACAGCATCGCCTCACCCAGCCCGAACAGCGCGTACGTCGACACGAACGCCGCCGTGGCCATCTCCTGACTGCCGTGCCCGAGCCCCGCGTACCCGGCCACGGCCCACGCCACGGCCCAGATCAGCCCCACGGCCGCGATCACCCGCGACCGCTTCTGCCGCTCGACGAACCTCAACACCGCGAACTGCGCGACGACGATCATCGCGGTGTTCGCCGCGAGCGCGGTCCCCAGCGCGGACGTGGAGATCCCCGCGGCCTCGACCCCGTACGCACTCAGCCCCGATTCGAACTGCCCGTAGCAGGCGAAGAACAGCACGAAGCCCAGCACGCACAGCTGCACCATCGCCCGGTTGCCGAGGAGCTGCTTCCAGCTCCCCTTCACGGACCCCCGCGGAGCATCCTCCACCTGCGGCGAGTGCGGCATCCGCACCGTCGTCATCACCACGACCAGCAGCAGGAACATCGCCGCCTCGATCGCGAACAGCAGCGTGAACGAGGACACGCGCGTGGTGTCGACGAGGTGGCCGCCGATGAGCCCCCCGACACCGAGCCCCAGGTTCTGCAGGAAGAACTGCGTCGCGAAGGCCCGCGACCGCGTCTCCGCCGTCGAACAGTCCACGATCATCGTCGCGAGCGCCGGCTGCATCACGGCCTGTCCGGCCCCGAGCACCGCCGCGGCGGCCAGTACGGCGGCGGCGTTGCCGGCGAGCCCCAGGCCCAGCGCGCCCAGCGCGGCGGCGACCAGGGCGGCGACGAGAACCGGCAGCGGGCCGCGCCGCACGATCGCCCGACCGGCGAACGGCAGCACGATCAGCGCGGCCACGGCGAAGACGGCGAGGACGAGCCCCGCCGTCACAGCACCGAGCCCCCGCACCTGCGCCACATAGACGTACAGGTAGGGGACGGTGAAACCGAGCCCGAACGCGCTGAGTGCGTTGCCCACGTGGATCCGGCGCATCGCCGCGCCCATCGCCCTGGTCACGTTCACCTCTCTCAGGTAGTCGTCTCACTGCTTGCGAAGCTTCAGTACTTAGAACCGAAGACTTCGAAGCTAAAGTTCGAAGCTAAAGAGTACACATCGAAGGACTTCAAGGCGAACGGGCCGCGTGCGATACTGATGGCCATGGGCGACACCCCCGGCAGCACAGGCATCGGCAGCGAACCGACTCTCGAAGAGCAGATCGCCGCCTACCAGCGCGAGTTCCAGGACCTCGACCCCCAGGTCGAGAAGATCGTCTCGGCGCTGTCCCGCCTGAACCGCCGGATGAACGTCGCCTACAGCCGCCAGACCGCCGCGCTCGGCATCAGCAACGCCGAGTGGGAGGTCCTCAAGGCGCTCGTCCTCTCCGGCGCCCCCTATCGCATGGGCCCGAGCGAGCTGGCCAAGCGCCTCGGCCTCACGCCGGCCGCGATGACCCACCGGATCGACCGCATGGTTGCCGAGGGACTGGTGACCCGTGAAAGGGACGAGTCCAACCGGGTCCGGGTGATCGTGGAGCTGACGCCCGAGGGCCGTGAGAAGTGGCTGGAGGCGATGCGACTGGCGACGGTCTTCGAGGAGGATCTGCTCCAGGACCTCTCCGCGGAGGACCGCACGGCCCTCGGCGACGTCCTGACCAGGCTGCTCCGACGGGTGGAACACGCCCAGCCGGACGCCGGCGGCCGCCTCACGGACCTCGACTAAAAGATCTTGACAGAGGGTGCTTGACACGCCCCTTGCGGGTACGTACAGTTCTTCGGGTTGCCGGGGAGCCGTAACGGTTCTTCGACAGCACTTCCGCCGCGGTAGCGGCATCTCACACCACAGCAAGATCTCCCAATGGGATCACATTCGGCGTGCCGAATTTGATATTGAAATTGGGTCCGGCGGTTCGATCACCTCGATTAGCGCTCGCCGGGACGGATCCGCTAAGGTTTGAGGCGTCGGAACGGCCCAACAGCCGGGAAGACAACCCCTCCTGACAGGGAATCAGCGCCGAAAGGATCTGATAGAGTCAGAAACGCCGGAAAGGCAGCCGCGAGAGTGGTAACCTTGAAAGCACCGAGGAAATCGGGTCGAGAAAAGATCTGATAGAGTCGGAAACGCAAGACCGAAGGGAAGCGCCCGGAGGAAAGCCGCGAGAGAGTCTCTCGGGCGAGTACAAAGGAAGCGTCCGTTCCTTGAGAACTCAACAGCGTGCCAAAAGTCAACGCCAGATATGTTGATACCCCGTCCACGGCAGTGATAGCCG